>NZ_AXAY01000024.1 GCF_000473045.1 Bradyrhizobium sp. WSM3983
CACCAGGAATCGCCGGAACAATTTAATAGGTCGGGCAAGTCGCCTGAAATACGGACTCCACGAGAGAGTTCACGGATCGTACCAGCATACAGCGTCAACTGGCGGAGAGTTGCGCCTCAACGGGGGTGTGCTAGTACGCCCACTCTCGGATCGAGGAGCTAAAAGTGGCGAAGAAGGCAAAGAAGACGGCTACGAAGAAGAAAACAGTGCGTCGCGAATACACAAAGGCTGACGTGAAAGAGCTGCGCGCTCATTCGAAAGCGAAGACGCCGGTTGCAAAAATCGCGAAGCTCACAAAGCGCTCCGAAGGCTCACTCCGCCAAAAGGCGCTCAAGCTTGGAATCCGGCTCGGTCACCAGCGCTAGAGGCGGCATCATGACGCTCTTCAATAGAGTGTTCTCGACCAGAACGTTGTTGCAAATCATCTGCGTTCTCGTCGCTGTTGTCGCAATGAAGTTGTTGAGCGCTCATTATGACTTCAGCTGGGCAACCGCGGTTGGCGGTTGACTAGAGGAACACAGAGCAGAAATGAAGCGCATCTAGGGGCGAGCTATCACACGGCGTGTTGGTCGGGCGACCAGCCTTTCTTTTGTCGAAATTCGAGCACTAGCTTTAGTTTTTGCAAGACGGAGAATTCAAAGTGGCGATGGGTACTGTTAAGTGGTTCAACCCGACAAAGGGCTACGGATTTATACAGCCTGACAATGGCAGCAAGGACGTGTTCGTCCACATTTCAGCGGTTGAGAAAGCTGGCTTCAGTTCTCTCGCAGAGGGCGCCAAAGTGAGCTTCGACGTCGTGAACAATCGCGGCAAAGACTCTGCGGAAAATCTACGGATCGGGTGATTGCGCCTGCCCCCTAAAAAGGCCGCAGCGTTGGTTCCAGCCCCGCTGCGGCTCTACCGGGTTAAATGAATACGTAAACTATAGACCAGCCCCAGTGTATCGAATCTACCGTGGTTGCGCTTGAGCGCAATGTCATCGAGGCCACACTCGCGATAAACCTTAGTACGTCAGTCGTGCTGACGGAGGGGAGTGGTGAGGGCTCGCCGGGGCTGGCAAGCGAGCCCTCAACACAAGGCCGCGCGGAAAGTCTCCAGCGGTCTTGACCTGAGCGACAGTCTGCACCCGATCGCGTCAGATTGATGTCAAATCAATATCGAATTTGGCTGTCGGACTCGCGCGCAACCTCTGCGCCGGATATTAAGGCCCAGATACACAGAGAGCACCTATTAACCGGAAGCTAACGTGTTCGGTGCACTCTTAGCACCTATGGGCAAGGGTATATTGATCGCCGCACTTGCTACATATGCCGCGTTCGTTGCGGACCAACACTACTACTTTGGCTATTATTACGACGGCTTGCTCGCGCTACTTCGCCAATTGCGTCATTCGTTCGGATTTTAATTCGTCTCTTTTGACTGTCTCTCGGATCGCTCAACATGGTTGAGACACGAGTCGCGCCACGTTTTCGGGTGAGGAAGCCAGCCATATTGGAACACTGGGGGGCGAAATTCCCATGCACGGTTCGCGATATCTCGACTACCGGCGCCGCGCTGGAATTCTCCTCTCTCATTCGCTCCCTCGGCATTCCGACGAAGTTCAATTTGGTCATCCCAGAGGATAGCTTAAGGCTACCCTGTCACGTGGTCTGGCAGCGAGAATATCGAATGGGGGTCACGTTCGATTGAGGTCGCCCCCAGCCGTTGGTCTGATAAGGCGCGTAGTCCAAGTCGCCGCGATAACCCCGCGGTTAGTCCGCACTCGAGCCCGCCGCAGCTGCGCCTGAGACGGTGACAACAACGAGGCCAGCCGGTTCAGGCTGGCGAGCCCCGCACGCCGGTATGATGAGCATTGAAGAAAGCGTGTGAAGTAGTTCACAATTTACAGGCCTAGACCGGGCCTATCGTCCCTCCGCATCGATCGGAGGACGTCCCATGAAATTCAATTGGACAGGTTCCCGAATGCTCGCCTTGGCAGCCGTTGTTCTGTTTGCTGCGGTCACCACTATTGCGTCCAGTCATAATCAAGGGGTTCCTGAACCGAGCTTGGGACCGGGTTGGCAATGCAGCCGAACCATGTTGTTCGCGACGACTTGCTCGCAGTCGAGCGTTGGACAGGAGCAGAGGTCTCGACGCCTCTTAGCTGCCGAACAGTAGCGTCGAGCGACCGGCTCCGCCGGCCAACCGGTACCTCTCGGTCACAAAACTTTAAAACTGAAACGGCAGGGTTGGCGCTTGGGATTTCAGCGCCTAGCCCGGAATGCATTAGGGACGCCGCCGAGCGGAACATACTCTGTGCGGTGTCCTAGTCCTCTTAGTATGTTGTGAGGTTGTGCATGTTCAGTGCGGAGACGATCGCTCTTCTTCGAGCAGTGCTCGAGGAAATTTGCGAGGGTATTCCAGTCAGCGAAACGGGGGCCAGGACCCACGTTGCATCTAAGATCCTCGAGGCGGCGGCTCAGGAGCAGCTTTCGACAGACGCGCTAAAGATGGCGGGCCGTAGAGCGCTAAATCCATCTACGATGTGCCGCTGATACTTCTCAGCCGGGGCCGGCGGTTCACGCTGGCGGGACTCATGCTACATCAATCGCAAGCGACCGGTGCCCGCCGGTCTATATCTCTACTAACTCGGCGGCAATTTCTTTGTGCGCGGATCGACAAATACGAAGGCCGCAGCGACACGCGCCGCGCTCGGGGCCGAAAAGGACCTCTGGGTCATTGAGCGCGGCGTATATCCAGCCAGCGGTCGCGCCCAACTCGTGGCGCTCGTTACTCAGCTGCCACGTTTGTGCATTTACTCGAATCGTTCGCCACTTTCGGCGAGCGGGGACGCAGAAGGAAGGAAACGCCGCAAAGCGTCCCCCTTCTCCATACGATGCGGCAGATGAAGACTGCGGAATGGCCGTCGAATGACAGCACAAATTCGTGCGCAAACACGTAGTAGGGCGTGGAGATACAGGCCCCCAGGGCGTTGATATCGCGCACTATACACGGATGCGTCCCACGAATTTCACCAAATGACAGGCGCGCAGCCCGGTTGATCGGCATGCGCTCCATTGCACGACGTTCGATCATGGCGAGATGCTCCAAATGAAGAAGTAACTTCAATCGAATCGCACCTTACGGAATTAGTTTCCCGGTCCCGCCGATAGCCCGGAAAACGGCAATGCCCGCATGTTGAGCCGCGTCGGCTCACGCTAACAAGCAGCGTTGTTGTCTTATTAAAGTTGGATCGAGATCAGTGGCTAACTCGGACCCGGCAACGAGCACTAGGGCGCCAGCAGGTCTTCGCCGGCCGACAGCAGCCGCACGTATGTGCCGCTTTCGTGCAGATCAAGCCAGCCTTGGTCGATCGCATGCTTGATGCCGGCGCCGAACTCCGGCCCGCTGCCCCTCAGCGTGAAAAGAAACGGCGCGTTGAGTTTCTCAATGTGGACGCGACCGTCGACAGGTTCGATGCCGGCAGCGATCGCGACCAGCTTGCGCGCGGCCGTTTCTGGATCTGCGTAGGCACGTTCACTGGCTAATTTCATGGATCGGCCCCCAGTCGGAAATGTCACCGAGCTATAGGCGATTCTCGGTTTAGCGCGCTGCACCTTCAGCTGGTTCACGCTGGCGGGCCTCTGTGGTCGAAAGCTGTCTTGTTGCGGGCGCTAACTATTCGTGTATTGCCCGCACCTGCGGCCCTAGAAATACTAGTCCAGTTATGGTGGTTGGTTTGTTGATCACGGGCTGCGTCGGCTTCTTGGCCGTGGGGGTCACATTCGCGACGATCATCTACTTGGATGCTCGGGCCGAGCGTAGGCGCCCGTAGTTGGCATGAGCACGAAAGCGCATATCTATGCATCTTCGGCCTGTGCGGCCGAGGTCTCCATCGACACAAGAGGAGATTGCAACGAAGCTCATTCTTTCAATCTTCATGATTTTTCCGGCCAGCGCTTTCGCCAACGATTGCCCAGGAATTTTAAACTACGTAAAGGCCAATTCGCAGCTAAGACAGTTCAATAATAGCCAGATTCAAAGCCTTAAGACTAAGCATCCAAAGCAGCACGCTCCCACGTTCACTTTTACATCCGGCAACGTGACCGTCGCTTGTACAAGATCGGGATCGTATCCCTACCGACAACTAGCTTGCAACCATGGCGGCCATAGCTTTGGAAAAGCGCTCAAGAACTAAGAGGCCGCCGGTTCATTTACTGGCGTGCCTTTAAGGTGGCTTCGATGGGGCCAAAGGAACGATGCCCGGCGGCGGGAGTCGTCTTAGTGCTTGGTCCCCTAGCCAAGCAGCCTCAGCGCTTGCCTCGCGCTGGGGCCTTCTTCGGTGCCTATCGGATTTGGCGGTGGCCTGTTTTGGATTAAACCGTTTGCTGCAACGCAGCAGCATGGTCTCGGAGAATGGCCAGTTATCCCTTCACCGACTATTACCTTGTCACGTCTCGTCGCGGCCAGCACCCCGAGCGTTGGAGCTGGGAGATACGCCGCAAAAGTAAGCCGCTCGGCATCAAGATAACCGGCGACGGATATCAATCTGACTCGGCCGCCCAATTTGCAGGACGGCGCGCGATGAACGAATTTCTGGCAAATCTGGTGAAGGAAGAAAGACGGAAGTAACGGCAAGCCTGGCATTGGATTGTCCTGATTTCAGAATCAGGCGCATAGTCGAGCTATGCCGCATCTTGAGGATTGCAGAGGCATCCTTCGCCGCCTGATCGCCAAGGGTGATCCGAAAAACCTTCACCTGGTTGAGCGGGCAGTCAATGTCTATTGGGACTCGACCCCGCAGAAGGCTCAGGTCAGTGGTCTGCGCCTGCTCCAAATGGACGTCCTCGAACAGCGGAATGCCGTTGTCGGCGCTCAGCACGACTTCGCCCAAACCGTAAGCGACTACATCGAACAGAAGATCAGGGGAGAATAGACCACCCGTCAATTTCCCAGGTGGCCGCATTTGGATTGACACCGCGAAGCGCTGGGATTTAAGTGCCCAGACTGGAATGCATGGTGGCGCCGCCGAGCGAACATATTCCACTCACGCCGCGCCCATCCTCGTCTTTGGTACTTGAGGCTGTGCATGTTTGATAGCGTGACGACTGCGCTCCTCAGAGCGGTGTTTGAGGAAGTTTGCGAAAATATCCCCGTCAATGAAACGGGCGCCAGAACGCACGTTGCATCGAAGCTCCTTGAGGTAGCGGCGCAGGGGCATTTTTCGAAAGACGTGCTAAGGGCGGCTGGGCGCGAGGCGCTCAATCCACCTACAATGTGGCGGTGACAAACCTTCTCGAACCAGGCAGCGGCAACCAGTGTGTAATTCGGCGTGGGGTCCGCGCGCCGATCGGCATCCTAAGTGCTTGATCAACTTCGTACCTATGGGGTCAATGTTGGGCGCCGATTGACAAGCGGGGGCGCCTTTGACGTCAAAGAGCAGGCTATGGTTGATGGTGAGGTGGTTGTCATCCACGAAGGGCGGACCAACTTCTCAGAGCTGCAGGCTGGCTGCTCGGCTCATGTCGTACATTGCTCGGTCGGCCGCGGCTATGAGCTGTGCGAGAGCTATCGCCGCCAGGGTTTTGATGCCACCGTTGAGGCCTGTATCCACTACCTCATTCTGGACGAAGAGAACGATGTGGCGCGGCTCGGCGGCAAAGCCAAGATCAATCCTCCGATTCGCCCCCGCGCACAGGTCGAGGCGCTATGGCGGCATCTCGCCGCCGGACATGTAACGGTGGTGTCGACCGATCACATCAGCTGGTCGGAGGACCGCAAGACCGATCCGAACATGCTGAAGAATGCCTCGGGCGTGCCGGGTCTCGAGGTCCTGTGCGCGCTTCTGCTGAAAGGCCTACCGAACGTCATCTGGACATTAGTTACGCGGCGCGGCTGCTCGCTGCCAATCCGGTGCGACTGTTTCGCATTGGCCATCGCAAGGGTACGATCGAGCCCGGCCGCGACGCCGATCTCGTTGTCATGGCGCACGACCCTCGTCGCTACGATCCGAGCGCCAGCGGCAACAACTTCGTGGGTTGGAGCCCCTGGCCGGCATCGAACTTGCGCGTCGATATCAGTTATAAATTTCCGTTGCTTTTCATAGCCTAGACTTCTCCGACGTTTTCTGTCGTTCGCTAAGGCTCTCTATTCTGCTCTTTGCTTCCGTTGACGTGGAATGCGGCTCGTCCCAGAGTACCTCCTTCGACTGTGGAGGAGACGTAACCTTGAAACGGCGTGGTCCAGACCTCGAAAGCGGTATCGAAATTCAACGTGGTGCGGCCGCAGATGAGTTGATGTCCCGCCATCTGAGTCGCCTCCCGTTTGCGCAGCGGTTGACCTGCACCATCGCGGAGGCCTGTGAAGTGACAGGTCTCGGGCGAACTAAGTTTTATGAACTTATCGGGGATGGTCGAGTTACCACGACGACCATCGGTCGCCGTCGGCTAGTCGTTGTACAATCTCTGTTTTCCCTTGTTGGCGTCAAGGCGACAGCAGCCGACCGCGGATAGATACGCGGCTTCTGACGACAGTCATGCGAACAGATGCGGGAGTAACCCAGATACCGAATCGATCATAAATCAACTCTTAGCCCGGAAAGGCAGCGAAGCGCTTTTGGACTAGAGGCGTCTTACGGATCGGTTTTGGAGGAAAACTCGCCGATTGAGTGTTATCGTAAGACAAGAACTCGTATTGATCATCCGTGCCCGACCATATTTTCGTCGAGCCTCGAAACCAGCGGTACAACAGCTGCCCGAGCGAGATCTTCTAAGGCTGTCGAGATATATTTCGCGTAGTGCCGCTCGATCATTTTCACGGAAGTATTGTGCAATTTAGCAACGTGCTGAATAGGGAGTCGATTCCGCAAGCCCCGGACGATGCTGGAATGCCGCAACGCATAAGGAATGACTTCCGGCAGCCGTGCGCGCTCGCGGATGGCCTGCCACGGGCGACTGAGCTCTGCCGTCTTCCAGGGACCGCGTTCTGACTTTCTCCAAACGATACTACCGGCCGCCTGCTCGTAGCTCCATCGCTCGAACAACGGCGCCTCTTTCGTTCGATTTAAAATAGGCGATAGGACCTCGATGACATCTTCTCCCACCGGAACCGGGACGGAGCCGCCGTTGCCGCCACGCCCCTTGTAGGAACCTGGCACCATCAAGCGCTGCTCTTTCCGTTGTGCATCACTGACGCGCATCCGTCTTACCTGCGCGAATCGCGCGCCCGTGGCTGCAAGACACACGACAATGCGATAAAGATCGCCTTCAAATCCGTGCTCACCGTCGATCTCGAGCGCGGCTCGAAGCAAGATGCTGACCTGCGCATCCGGGAGGATCTGGTTGTCGCGGGCGACAGATATCTCATCATCATCATCGATGCGCTCAGCTTTAAACGCATCTTTCACGATCGAGAGGAATGTTGGGTTTAGCTTCTTTTGTTCGGCCGATAGGCGAGGCCATGCTGCATTCAGCCCCGCCTTCAGGTCGTTTATGAGCCGCTGCTTTGTCGTGGCCTTCAATTCTACAGGAAGGTTCTCTCGCCACATCAAGAGGTCACCCTCCCGTAGCGCGTGCAGATGGATCGCGGCGAGAGAAGCGGCCTCAACCGCTTCCTGGCTACCGCGCTCATCTTGACCAAGAACGTAGCGCCGCAAGCGGTGACCAGCATCGGATCGAACCTCGTGACCAGCCCTTCGGCTATCGCGGGCATTCCGCTCCTTGATGTATGTCTCGACAGCCGTCCGCACGGTGGGTGCTGGTCCGGCAGCTTGTGCAGCCGCTTCTGTTCTAGACCGCGTGACGTGTTCCCGCGCTTGCGTCACCGCCTGCTCGAAAGTCAGCGTTCCTTCCGCAAATTTGTCGTTGATATCGTTGGCGACGCCGACTGGTGCCTGCTTGTAGTTGGCCCCATCATGGTGATTGCGCCAGCGCACAAGCCAAGCGCCGCTGCGCTTGCCCTTGCGATAGCCAAGGTGCGACTCAGCGTCGAGACGGCGCCAATGCACGCCAAAACCCAACCTCGAGCGCGCCTTGGCGGTCGTGATCTGAGCCTCAATGAGTGTTTTCGCCATTGCAGCCCCCTCCAGAAGACGTCGAATATCCGTCGAATAAGCATCCACGTACGAGCCCGAACAACGACGAAAGATCTCTATCTAAGCTATTGATAAAGCTATATTGTGGCGAACAAATGCGAAACTAAAGGAAGACAAATTCCAGCCCTCTCAAGGCTGAAACAGGGGTTCGATTCCCCTAGGGAGCGCCATTTCGGTATAAGGCTGGGCACTCCAAAACCTGCCGCTTTTACGTTTGAGGCAGCGACAAGAGTGCGAAGCAAGGCCGATGCGACAGATACCGCAAATGTCATTATCCGGCCGCCGACCGCTTGGGCGGCCGCGGTACCTGCAGGCGGGCTGGGAGCAATAGTGTTTGCCCTTGCGCTGGCGTTGTTCGCCTGTGCCATCGCGAAGCAATAGGGCGCATCTTCATCGACTATGGCGCGCCCGTCTCGTCGCGGAGCATCAACGCTTCAGCAACCAAAGACCAGGATCTCGGTTACCGGCCGCTGCCGCGTAGGACGAACGCCTCCAGTGCCTGAATGCCGATAAAGAGGACGGAAGAGATGGCGGCTAGGACGGTAATGGCAGTCATGACCAGGTTCATCTGAAAAATCTGGCTACCATAGGTAATCAGATAGCCGAGACCGGCTTTCGCCGCCTGGAATTCGCCGACCACCACGCCGACAAGCGCGAGCCCGACATTGACCTTCAACGTCGAGATCAGGGTCGGCACACTGGCCGGCAGCACGACCTTGCTGAGCACCTGCCGCCGCGAGGCGCCGAACAGACGCACCAGCTTGATTTTGTCCGGATCGACGGCACTGAAGCCGGTGTAGAGCATGATGATGGTCACGAAGAGGCTTACCGCGATCGCCATCGCGTAGATTGAAGCGACGTCGCCAAGCCAGATGAAGAAGATCGGCACGAATGCAATCTTCGGCATTGCGTTGACCACGACGATGAAGGGATCGAGCACCCGGTGGATGAAGGGCGACCACCACAACGCTATGGCGCAGAAGATGCCGAGCAGCATGCCGCCGACGAATCCTATGACGGTTTCACCGAAGGTCACCCAAGTGTGCATCAAGAGGCTGCCGTCCTTCAGCATGGTCATGAAGGTGCGCGCCACGGCCGACGGGTAGCTCGTCAGCATGGGATTGATCCAGCCCGCCCGCGGTGCGACTTCCCAAAGAATCAGCAAAGCGACCAAGAGGCCGATCTGCCAAGCCTGGATTGCGTAGGCGCGCCGCTTCAGCGTGCGCAAATAGGCCCGGTAGGCCGGGCTGCGTGTCACCGTCACAGGGGACGACGCGTCGCTCTGGCTGACATTCGCCGTTACCGTTTTGCTTGCCATGACGGTCCTTACTGCATCTCGTGGAGATCGAGCTCGTTCCAGATCGTCTCGAAATAGATCGCGAACTCGGGACATTTGCGCGCTTCGAACGGCGTCGGCCGCTGCAGACCGGCGCTCTGATAGCTGATGCGATGCTCGGCCTTGATGCGGCCGGGGCGGCGACTCATGACGATCACGCGGTCGGCCATGCTGATCGCTTCACCGATGTCGTGCGTGACGAGAATGATCGTCTTGTGCTCGTTGCGGAGGATCGCCGCGATCTCGTCCGACAGCGCCAGCCGCGTTTGGTAGTCAAGCGCGGAGAACGGCTCGTCGAGCAGCAGCAGGTCGGGATCGGGACACAGCGTACGTGCCAGCGCCGCACGCTGCCGCATGCCGCCCGAGAGCTGATGCGGCAAAGAGTGGATGAATTCGCCGAGTCCGTAGCGCCGTAGCAGGTCCTCGGCTCGCGCCCGCGCCGCGCGCATGTCGAGGCCGAGCAGCTCGGCGCCGATCAAGACGTTGTCAAGCACGGTTCGCCACTCGAGCAACGTGTCCTTCTGGAACATGTAGCCGGTGCGCGGCGACGGTGCCGAGACCTTGCAGCCTTCGAGATAAATGTCGCCGTGCGATGGCTGCATCAGGCCGGAGACAAGGGAGAGCAGGGTGCTCTTCCCGCATCCCGACGAGCCGACAATGGCCACAAATTCCCCGCGGGTGACTTCGAGCGAGATATTGGACAGTGCCAAGGTCTCTCGCTCAGGTGAGAAATAATGGAGCACGACGTTGCGAAGTGCGACGACAGGCCCCGTGGTCATGGCTTGTGCAATCATGATTGTCCGCTATTTCCTGGCAAATTCCTGCTGTGCCTTCTCGGCATAAGCGGTTGTGACGATCTGGTCGTAGGCAACCTTCTTGTCCGCAGGCAGCGTGCCGCCCTCGACCATGATCTCTTGCGCCCGTGCGAGACCGCCTTTGTCGACGACGGTGCTCGATGCCCAGATCGGCACGCCGGCATCGCGATATCGCGAGACGACCGCAATGTTGTCGTCAAGGCTGAGCCCGGGGAAATAGGGCGCAATGACTTCGGCAATTTCCCTAGGGCTGGCATCGGCGACCCAGGCTTGCGCCCGCGCGATTGCGTTCGCCCACTTCTGTGCGGTTGAGCCATTCCGTTCCAGCCAGCTCCTCTTGGCAAAGAAGACCGTGTAGTCTGCGCGGCCCACCTCTTTGCCGATGGACGTGACGACGTAGGCCTGGCCGGCCTTCTCGAGCCGGCTGAGGTTCGGCTCCATGAAGATGCCGAAATCGCCAGTGCCCGACAGCCAGGCGCCGTCGCGGGCAGGAATGGCGATGTTGGTGATGACGCCCGCCACGGTCGGGGCGTCCACGGCGTGATGCTTCAACACATATTCGAGATAAAGGCCCGGTGTACTGCCCGGACGAAAGCCGATGATCTTCTTGCCGTTGAGCATTGACCAGTCGAACTTGTCGAACTTCGCGCGGGAGACGAGGAAGAATCCGTCCGTCGCGGTGAGCGCGGAAAAGATGAGCGGCTTGTCGGGGGATTCGCCATTGAAAATGTAAATCGGGACCTCCGGCCCAGCTAACGCGAAATCGGCTTGCCCCGAAAGCACCAGAGCGCCGGCGCGGTCCCCTCCATTCGCGGTGACCAACTCGACATCGAGGCCTTGCTCTGCGGCAAATCCCTTACTGATGGCGGCGTACATCGGGACATAGAGTTGTGAGCGCACGACTTCGGCGAGCTTGACCTTGACCTGATCTGCCGCCTGCGCATGATGTGAGAATCCGATTGCCAGCGCCGCGGCAGCCAGTAGCTTGACGAAGTGTTTCGGCATTTCATGCTCCCCAATTAAACCACCGGGTTCAGCAACATCTGTGCCAATCCTCGAGAGCGAGGTCTCGATTGGCGCGCGGCAATTTCCTGCCGTTTGCTGCGGTGATTTTCCCTCCCGGCAATATAATGCTACGCTAATTTTAGTATACTGTATACAATTAGTTCATTGGCTGATAGCATTTGGCCCGACATTTCTGGTTGGTCGCGACGGAGCGTGTGCTGCCAAATTCATCAACGTGGCTCAATCTGTATACAAAAAAGTTCGAAGCACGGAGGGCGCCGCAGCCTTGAAAGAAGCCGCCAGCGGCCCAAGAATTGCTATGTGATCGCTTGCCAAGTGATCGGGGGAATGGAGAAACGAGAATGCACAAAGTGTCGATTCCAGCGGAGCTGACGGAGCGGGTCATCAAGCGGGCGGGGCGGGCGCATCCCTTCGATGTCATGCAGCCGGCCAAGACGGCATTGGTGGTCATCGACATGCAGAACTATTTCATGAAGCCGGGCTATATGGGCGAGGTGCCGATGGCGCGGCAAATTGTCCCGAATGTGAATCGCCTCGCTGCGGCGCTGCGTGCGCGCGGCGCGCAGGTGATCTGGGTCAACAACGCGACCAACGACACGCGCGAAAGCTGGAGCGTGCTGCACGATTGCCTGATGACGCCGCAGAACCGCGACCTGCGCTACGCCACCATGGATCTTGCGCATGAGGGGCACGCGCCCTGGCCGGAACTCGAGGTGCTCCCGACGGATCGCCGGATCGTCAAAAAGCGCTTCAGCGCCTTCATCGACGGCTCATCCGACATCGTACCCTACCTGCGCCAGCACGGCATCGACACGTTGCTGATCGGCGGCACGGCGACCAACATCTGCTGCGAGAGCTCGGCGCGCGACGCCATGATGCTCAATTTCAAGGTCACGATGGTTTCCGACGCACTCGCCACATACAGCGATGCCGAACACAATGCCTCGCTAATGACGTTTTATTCGATCTTCGGCGACGTGCAGACCGTCGAAGAGGCGATCGCCTCGCTCGACCGCGGGATCCAGATGGCTGCCGCATGAACGGGCCTTCGCCGTCGCGCAGGCCCGCCCAGGCGCGTTCACATCGACGCAAAGTGTAGCGCTTCGCGCCGCACCATGGTTGCACGACAAGCGCACGGCTCGGGCTCCGCTCGACGCCTGATCGAGCGGCGATCGCGAGAGGAGCCCTGGCCGGATTTCAGTGATGCGCCGAAACACTCCTCACGGTCTCGGTCAGCAAATCACCCGACGCGGAACGGCCGAGGTCGCCCAGGCTGATGATGCCGACCATCCGCTTGCTCTTGTTGATCACCGGCAGCCTGCGGACCTGCAATTTCTCCATGTGATGCATCGCCTTGGCGAGGTCATCGTCCTCCCGGCAACAATGGATGCCTTCGGTCATCACATCGCGCGCCGTCGCGCGGCCGGCATCGAAGCCGTTGCTCGCGAGTCCTTTGCAGACGATGTCGCGGTCGGTCACCATCCCGATTAGTTTGTCGTCCTCGCCGATCGGAATGCAGCCGATGTCATGCCCCCGCATCAATTTCGCAACTTCGGTGATCGGGGTGTTGGGGCTGACCCAGTCGACACCCTTGTGCATCACGTCTTTGACTTTCATGGCGAACCTCCGTTCCAGGGTTTCAGATGCATCCTCAATCGTGCGCGCTAAAGCGCCCGTGCAGTGCGTTGGCCGTCAGGCGCGCAAACTGCGTATGGCCCATATGAAGCAGCGACGTGTGATCGCCGGCTTCCATATAGACGTCCGGCTGCGCCTCGATGCTGTCGTCGACGATGGTATCCAGCCCGTAGCACTTGCCGACGACGGGAACTGCACCGTGCGCACAGTCGCGGAACAGCTCCCCGATCTCGGTTTCGCTGGCCATATGGACATTGTCACCGAGTATTGTCCTCAGTTCCGACGGGCGGAGATGGTGCGATGCGGGCAGGATTGCCAGCATGTATCCGTCGTCACGCCGCAACACGATGCCCTTGGCGAGGCGATCACCCGAGATGTGGCATGCCTCCGCCGTGCGAGTGGACGTCATGCTGAGTTCGTGCGGAATCACTTCGTATTGGATGTTTTCAGCGGCCAGGTATTTCTGGAGTGTGGGAGCAATGGCCATGACGTAACCTCCGGCGCAAAATGCAAACCATCCACCGTGAGGTTGTCCCTGCAGAATCTCGCCGTACGATGGGCGGCTGCGTGGTTAGACGCTCAACATAGGCCTCCCACCCGCAAGGTGCAATTCGTCATCGTCAATGAGCACATGCGAGGATCACGTGGGGGTTGGGACATTTCTGTCGAAATCATATAGCAATTTCAATTACATAAGGGTTCGCGGCTTCGTTCTGGGTGGCGCGCCATTTCCGGCAGCTTGTGAAGCTTGACCGGTCATGCGGCGGCGGCGTTTTCGACGCGATCAAGTTTACGAATTTCCGGACCGTTCAGTATTGAACGAGCCAGGGTCACTAGCTCCTACTAAGTAGTTCAAGATGGTCTGTACTGCGAGCGAGCGATAGCGCTGGCGGCTGCTGACAATCCAGGCGTCCGCCTGTTCCATGGGATATTCGGAGAGCAGGCGGACCAACCTGCCTTGCTTCAAATCTGCCTCCAGCATGAAGTCGGGCAGGAGCGCGATGCCATGGTCAAGATGCGCCAGTTGATGGGCGACCAGCATATTGCCGGCGGCGATGGTCCATCGCATCGAGCAATCCCATCCCCCGTCAAAGCGCCAGGTGGCGAGCGCCGCGCTGGTGATGATCGCATTATGCGAGGCGAGGTCTGAAGGCGCCACCGGTTTCCCAGCCTTTTCGAGATACGCGGGAGACGCCACCAGGAGGCGTGTGACCTTGCACAGACGGCGGGCTATCAGGTCGCTGTCTTCGAGCGTGCCCGTGCGCACCGCAAGGTCAATGCCGTCAGCAATGATATTGACGCGCCGCTCGGTAAGCCGCAGTTCGACCTGCACATCCGGGTAAGCGGCGGTCAACTTGGTTAGATGCGGGGCAACCAGGTACTGGCCAAGCGCCGCCGTGGTTGTCAGCGAGACGCGCCCGGCAACAGCCCGTTCGCGCTCGGCTATCGCCCGCGCTGCATCGTCGGCGGCGACAATCGATGGCTTTGCCATGTCATAGATGCGTTGACCTTCGTCCGTGAGCGACAGTGCGCGTGTCGAGCGCCGGAACAACGATGTGCGCAACAGCAACTCGAGGTCGGCAAGCTTGCGGCTGACCGTGGACTTTGGCACCCCCAGCCTCTTGGCCGCAGCTGTGAAACTACCATCGTCAGCGATGGCGACGAGCAGCGCGAGATCGTCTAGCGATGGCTTCATTGTCTTGAAAATGGGATAGTACCGTTCCGAATGCAAGTCTTATCTGGACAGTGATAGGGCCGCATATTCGCGCTCAACATTGTCAGGAGGGTATCCGATGCTCCACTTTTCATCTGTCTACACCCCGACGCAGATGCGCCACGGCGCCGTGTTTTCGGCCCGCCAGTACCCGCGTCAGGCGTTCGGCAACCTCATTGATCCCGTCCTCAACATCGACTGGTTCGAAATGAGCGGCCCAACATTTCCAGCGCACCCGCACGCCGGGTTTTCCGCCATCACCTATCTGTTCGCAGATTCGCCCAACGGCTTCATAAACCGCGACAGTTTCGGCAATGTGCAGGACATTCGTCCGGGCGGCATGCACTGGAGCCGGGCATCACGCGGGATGATGCACGAGGAAGTACCGGTTCCGGGCGCAGGACCCACGTGGGGGTTGCAGATCTTTATCAATCTACCCGCTGCCCATCAGGCCGACCAAGCCGCCGCCTTTGCGGTCCCACCCGACATGATCAAACGTCATTCGGGCGACGGGTGGGAGTCGCGTGTCGCGGTCGACGGAACAGCGTTGGGCACGTTCATGGACGCCCTGCCATCGCCGGTGCGGATCGAGGAAATCTGGCTGAGCGAGTCCGCGATCCGCGACATCGCTGTGCCTGCGGGCTGGGGCGGCATCCTCGTCCTGCTTGAGGGCGTCGCGTCGATCGGCGATGAGGCCCTTGCCGCCGCACAGGCGATTGGTCTTGCGGCGGACAGCGACGATCGCATTCGGATTGCGACCGGTTCGCACGGAGCAAGGATCGCGCTGGTTTGTGGCGCGCAGCTCAAACAGCCGGTCTTCGCCTACGGCCCGCTCATGATGGCCAGCCCCGTGTCACTCGACGAGGCACGCCGACGCATCGCCTCACTCTCCGTGCCCGCCTGAGCGGGCTCACCTAACCCGTCCCCGACGCGAATATCGGTGGTCTCCCCAACCGATCGTTCGCAAACTCAAAGGAGCACACGATGACTACTCCCCAAGTATCGGCTCGTTTTTCCGCTGAAAACTCAGCACTCCTGTTGATCGATCATCAGGTCGGCACGATGCAGCTAATCAAGAATATCGACCGCAATGTTGCCGCCAAGCAGTCGATTGCGCTGGCCAAGATGGCGAAGATCCTGAACATGCCGGTAGTGATCACCTCCAGCCAGGAAGATCGCGCCCAGGGTCCTATTCTCTCTGAAATCGCCGAGGTTCTTCCGGAAGCGCACGCGGCGCGCGTCAAACGCCCTGGCGTTGTGAACGCCTGGGCCTACCCTGATTTCCGCAATGCTGTGCTGGCCACGGGACGCAAGAATCTGATCATGGCAGGCGTGACGACCGATGTTTGTTTGATCTTTCCCGCGATTGATGCCGCGCGCGAGGGGTTCGGCGTGCAGGCCGTGCTGGACGCCTCGGGTTCGCCGAGTGATCTATCCGAAGCGTTTTCCCGTCAGCGCATGCATGATGCGGGCGTCGTCCTAACCGCGACCAACACGCTCATTGCGGAAATCGCGCAGGATTGGTCAACGCCTGCCGGCCAGCAGCTGATCACCTTGCTGTTCACGGACGTGTTCCCGGCCCTTGGTGCCGGCATCGCATAGATCGCAAGGTGGCCATTTTCGTCCCTTCCTGCACGAAAAGCCTTTCGGAGTGGTGTCGGCTTTGGCCAAGTTTCTCTTTGTTCCAACTTGCCTGCCGTGTCCGCTGCTGACACCATCGCGACGCAGCTTGCTACCCTGTTGCTGAGGCAGGAACCAGCAAGATTGCCGTTCACGAGCGGATCGTCGGCGAGTCGGTCAGCATAAAAAAAGAAGGGATTGGGTCAAATGCCGAGGCCGATGAGAGTAAAATTCTTTATGAGTTCCCAACCGAGCGAACTGGAAGAGCGCATAAATATGTGGCTCGACCATCTCGGCTCGGCGACGGTCATCAGAACTGAAACTCGTGCCACCGCGGTAGCGGAAAGGTCCGACGACGGGACCCATCCCGTTATCGTGGTGACGATCTGGTATGAGCTGCCTGAGGCAGCTTAGGCCTCCTCAGATTGTCAGGTGAGCCAATTCCGCGCCAAAAGGCGCTCGGGCATGTATATGCCCGGACAGCCGATCATAGGGCGGAATAGCAAAAAGCATGTTTCGTCGAATTCATCTGCGGATCGGTGCAATACGCTGGCGCTATTGCACCGCCCGCTCGGCGAAGCGATGCCGCAATATCGCCGATCGACCTGAAGAGGATGAGCGGATCGTCCTTTGAGGGAATGAAACCGCCTCGCCCCGGAGCGCGGCGGCTGGCGCCAAGGCCGCCGAATTCAGCCCTGTCCGCGATCCTCCCTAGCCCCCTGCAAGATCGAGATAGCCGACGCGATCCATGACGCCGTCCGCAAGCGCCACCTTGTAGACAGCTTCGGCGAAGCGCCTGTCGTCCGCTACTCGGCTCAACTTGCTGTTTCCAACGCGCTGCGGCAGCAGCATGCAAATCGGCTCGAGCATTTCGATCTCGAACGGGACCATGACGCCGGCCGTCATCGAGAACGCCCCAGGAGTAAGGAGCCTTGTGGCGATCAGTTCTCCATCGTCAATCGAACTTTCAATGCCGACGCCGAGCAGCCATACTTTTGAGTTGCGGAGAATGTCGGTGGCGATCAGGCCCACCGCGTCGTGACGCTGCTCGATCGCGAGTATCGCGAATTTGCGACGCGCGCATTGCGTCCAGCATCACCCCTTCGTCGGACTGCGCTTCGAACCTGGCCGACTTCGCGTAGCGATCAATCGCCCGCGAACGATCCGCCGGTGCGGTGTAAATGGCAAGGTCGTAGACATAGTACATCTCGTCCATGTCTTCGAGAAGCAACGTCCTTCCTTGCGCCAATCCGAGCCTGCGTGATTCAGTAAGGCATCGGCGGATATACACCTGAGGACTTCCTCATGAACTTTCTTGGAGATTTCCCGAAGGTGTAGGTAGCGCGCGAGGATGTCCTCAGGCGTCGAAGGGATGTTGCCGCCCCAGGCGAAAATCGACTGCTGTTGGGCGAGGGGAAGGGCCATGAAACGCTCCCGAGTTGGGTCGCCAGCTTTCGTCATCGTTAGCGATGCGCATTGATTCGCGAAACAGCAATGTCCATTATCGACATTGCGCCGGCTGCAATCCGAGGAGCTTGTTCAGCCTGACGGGCCGCATCTCGACCGGGAGAGGGGTGAAATCTTGCGAAACTGATCCGCGCCGCCGAGACTAGCGGGTCGGGTTCGGCGTCGATTGGAAGGTGTGTCGATGAGCCGGAAGAATCGGGTTCCACTTGGCGATCGCGTCGCCATAGCAGCCGAAAGGGCGCTGGCGGCCCGGAGCTTTGCAAGCGCTACCGACATCCTCATCGGGATCGGGTGGCTTGATCCCGGAGCGGTGGAGCGCTGGCAGCGCCGGCAGGTCGATTGCGTGGAGGAAGTTATCCAGGTCAATCCGCTCCGCATCCTGGAAGCCATGCAGCTATTCCAGTCCTGGGCGGCCGAGAGAGGGTTGATCGCGAGCCCGATCGACTATGTTGATCGTACGCCGCAACGCTCTGCACTGCATTTCAGTCGAAGTAGAGACCCCAAGATCGAGGCGTCGTTTCGGACACATTGGGTGTCGCCGGAACTCTCCGAAGCGAAGCGCGAGCGCCTGGCGGAAAAGGCAAGCCGCGGCGCGGAATTGGTGGTGGTCCAGCCATTGAACGCGGAGTGGACATGCCATCGCTGCGGCGGCACCGGCGATCTCCTGATGATGGAGCCGCCCGGCCCGGCGCGTCTGCGCTGCGTCGGCCTCGATGATCTCGAATTTCTGCCGGCGGGCGATGCCCGGCTCACGCGGCGCGTGAAGACGAACAGTACCAAGTATGCAGTCGTCGTGCGCTTCAGCAGAACTCGCCGCCGCTACGAACGACTGGGCCTGCTGGTCGAGCCGCGAGCCCTTGCGGAGGCGCGCTGACAGAGCGTCGCAGGAGCTCCCAGCCAACGTCCGGACACGCAAGCTGTTGATATCGCTGGTGGGCGCCGGTAGGACACCGGCCGGTCTCGTCGCAGACGCCTCAGTGGTTTACAATCTGCCGCTCCGCTCGGTCTCGCCTGGGCACTACTTCGACCACCGAAGCCAAAAGGCTCGGCTGGAGCAGGACGGCGAACTCTTCGAGTGGTAGCGCCGGAGAAAAAATATAACCTTGCGCCATGGTCGCGCCGTTTTCGGCCGCGAACCGAAGGTCTTCGGCCGTTTCGACGCCTTCTACGACCGTTTCGAACCCCAATTCGTCTGCAAGTCCGAGCGCTAGGCGAAGGATCGTCTGCTTTTCGCGGTCATCCGCGACACCCGCCACAAGCGTGCGATCGAGCTTCACGGCGTCGAAGGGGAGCCTCGCCAATGTCGAAAGATTCGAATAGCCAGCTCCGAAATCGTCCATTGCGAAGCGTATGCCCAATTGCCTGAGCAGGCTTATTCTCTCGCGCACGACATCAGGATTGCGCATCGCGACCGACTCTGTGACCTCGATCTCGAGGTGTCGCGGCGGGAAGTCGGCCTCGCGAACGGTCGTGACGATATCCTTGATGAACAGCGGGTCCTCGATGTCCGTCGCCGCGACATTTACGGCGAGCACGAGGTTCGAGCCGGCCCGGATCAAGCCCCCGATTTCGGCGAGCGCGCGCCTGAGCACGAAGCGGTCGATCTCCATAATGAGGCCGATCTCTTCCGCGATCTTGATGAAGCGCTGAGGAGGAATGTCGCCCTCCTTCGGGTGATGCCAGCGCGCCAGCGCCTCCACCCCCAGGATGCGGCCATCCGCGCAGGACACCTTGGGCTGGTAATGGACGACGAGATCTCCATTGCGGATCGCCAAGGCGAGATCGGTTTCGAGCGCATGGCGGGAACGCGCGACCTCTGCGAGATCCGGAGTGAAGAACGCGTAGGTATTGCGTCCCGAGCTCTTCGCGACGTACATCGCAAGGTCGGCGCGGATCAGGAGATCGTCATAGTTTGTGCCGTGGGTGGGACAGATCGCAATGCCGATGCTGACGCCGATGGTCGCATGGTTGCTCTGGAGCTTGAAGGAAACCTGCAGCGTCTCGATCATCTCGCGGGCCTTGAGGCTCGCGGCCTCGACCGTCTTCACCCCAGCGATGATGGCGACGAACTCGTCGCCCCCGACCCGGGCGAGCAGACATTTGCCGGGAGCGCCCCTGGACGTCAGCAAATTGCTCAAGCGCTCGGCCACCATCCTGAGCAGCTCGTCGCCAGCCTTGTGCCCGAAAGTGTCGTTGATGGATTTGAAGCCATCGAGGTCGAGGAAGAACAACGCTCCGCCCTCTTCCGCGTCGATGAGCGCCGGCGCATCGACGCGCATCTTCTCCCGATTGGGAATGCGGCTCACCGTGTCGTAGAAAGCGAGCTGACGAATTCTTCGAGTGCTGGCCCGCAAATGCGTCAGCATTCGCTCGAATGCGAGGCCGAGGCCGCGGACCTCGCCGATGCCTGTTGCGCGGAACGGCACGTCGAGATTGCCACCAGCGATTTCCTGGGCGGTCTTGGCGAGCGCCGAAAGTCCTTTGGTGAGGTGCCTCACGGCGGCCAATAGCGCGACGACCAAGGCACCGAGCGCCAGCGCCGCAGATGCCAGGAACTGCCACATCAGCGAACGAGTATGGGCTGCGCCAATCTGGAACATCTGATCGCGTGTCGTCGTCACGAGCGATGCGCTCGCGAACGTACACACCTTGAGCGTCGCCTCGTAATCGACACAGCGCGCGACGTAGTTGCCGTCATCCGAGTGCTGCAGCCCGGACAAACGCGTCCTGGCGCCGCTGAATCTCACCCCTTCAGGCCCCGCGGAAGACACGATCTCGTTGTCACCTGTAATGATGACCACGCCGGCATTGGCTAGCGAAGTGAAGTTCTCGAGGGTCCGCTCCGTGCGCCCGAGCGGCCGGATGGCGGCAAGCGCGCCGATGAGGTCGCCGAAGTCGTCGAACACGGGCTCGATCGCGGTGTGCGCTATGGTGTGACGCTCCGGCAGGCCGAGCGCTGACAATTCACCCAATTTGAGCTCGTAGGTGCCTTCCTCACCCTGCGGGTGCGCGCGGCTATTGTCCTTGAGGATCGCGCTGAGATTGACGGAGAGGGCGGTACCCTCGAGCGCCCGGTTCAGCGCGAGGAGGTCGAGGGGCGTGTTGGCGCCGATCACACGACCGGTTTCGTCAAAGGCGATCAGCCTTTCGAAGCCGGAGGTCGAAGCAACGATGCTGAGCAGTTCGCGGATAGTCACATCGTTGTTCGAGGCGACCGCCTTGGCCACGTCGGCGCGCTGAGAGATCTGACGCAGGCGAGATGCGGTTTCCGCGCCCAGGACCTCGATTCGCGCTCGCGCCAACTGCGCCTCGCCGTCGAGGCGATGAGCGAGCTGGTCTTCTGAGAGTTCACCCAGTGCCGCAGCCTGGTGCCTCAGTTGCTGGTGCAGGCGTAGCGCCGTCAAGCCACCGATGAGGCCGAGCCCGAGGACGCCGGTCGCGAGCACGACCGCAACAAGACGCATGGCGATGGATGAGGGAAAACTCGGAACCCCGGACGGAACGGCCCAACGACGCCAGCGGGGTGGCGTCCTCGATGCCTTTGTCATATCCGTGTCAGTCGCCACCACCGCCAGCACCCTGAAATTGCGGGGGCCGGTCAATGTCGCCCACTGAGGCCCCCAACTGAGCGTCTTCCAGGCGCCGACCTTAGGCGAGTGAACCATTCAATATCGTCTATTTATCGCCTATTTGTTGCTGATTAATTAGCATCCGGTTTTTCGAAACCATCAAATTTTGTGCTTTCTGTCCACTACAGATAATTCCAAAAGGCACGGCGCTGCGACAACAGATGGTTTAGGTTTCTTTGCCAGATTGCACACCTCGTGGTTCGAAGGGGTTTGCAATGGCATTTGCGAGGATCACGGCGGCAATTTTGGGCCTCTGCCTTGTGGGGGTGAGTGCCGCTAGCGCCGAAACACGCAGGCTCGACATCGTCGGGACCGGAGACGGCATCGATGTCCTGCGCGTCATCGCCGCGAGCTTCATGCAGCAGGAAGGATCGGCACAGGTCGAGGTCCCGCCGAGCATCGGTTCTGGCGGAGGCATCGCGGCCGTGGGGGCCGGCAAGGCGATCTTGGGGCGCGTCGCACGCCGCCTGACCGACGCCGAAGCGGCTTCCGGCATCGTCTACAAGGCGATCGCCCGCCTGCCCTCGGCTTTCATCGTCCATCCCGGCTGTGGAGTGAGTGCCGTCACAAGCGATCAGCTCGTTGCGATCTATTCGGGCCGCCTTGCAAATTGGAAGGAGCTGGGCGGAGCCGATATGCGCATCCGCGTCGTGCGGCGCGAGGACCAGGACAGTACCCTCACCGTGCTACGGGCCAGCATGCCCGGCTGGCATGATCTCGAGATCACCGAGAAATCGAAGACGGCAACGACCACACAGGAAGCGATCGAGACGGTTCGCGATGTTCAAGGCGCGATCGGCTTCGGTCCCTTCTCGCGGCCATTGGAACAGGGGCTCACAGTGCTTCGCGTGGATGGCCACTACCCGACCGACGCGGATTATCCCTCGAGCGTGGTGCTGGCGCTGATCTATTTAAATACGTTGCAGGATCCTGACGCCTTGGCCTTTCTACGCTTTGCCGATACGCAGAAGGCGGCCGACGTCATCACCAGCCTCGGTAGTCTGCCCGTCAAGCCGTGAGCCGCCGGGGCTCGCTGGCCGCCGGCGCTGCTGAGCTCGGCATCGGCTCACAGACCGGGGCGACGAGGCTGCTCCCGGCTTCGCCATAGATGGGTGATTTTGTCCATCAGCGATGAGGTTTGAGAGCTCGGCAGGAAAGGATCGGCGTAGCATTGCGCATTGGCCGAGCGCGCCTTGTTCTTCACGATCTCGACGAGACCAGCGGGGCCGGCGACGTAGACCGTATCCTCCAGCCCGAGCAGGGGCAGGTAGTGCGATGGGCGCCCGGGCCTGATCGGCAGGGTGGATCCGACCTCCGTTGTCGCAATGACGTCGCGGACACCGTCGTCGATCAGCCACTGCAACGAGGGAAGCATATAGAGGTTATCGGCATCCCGGCTGCCGGCGACGACCACCATCTCGCGGTTGCGCTGGGTCGAGCGCGCCGAGCGGGCGAGTGCCCAGATCGGGGCCCAGCCTGCTCCGCCGGCGACCAGCACTAGCGGCCCTTGGCCCTGTCGCAGATGGGCTTGTCCGAAGGGGCCTTGCACATGCGCCGCATGGCCGGGCTTGATGGCCTTGCCGAGCTGCCCCGACACGGTGCCGTCGGCCAGGCGCCGGATGTGGAAGACGAGTTCGACTTGCTTGAAGGAACCATCGAGCCTGAAGGTCGGGCTGAACTCGCGCGCAGGATAGCCGGAAAACTTGACGCGCACATATTGGCCCGGTCGAAACTCGAGCGGCGCGGAGGTCGTCAGCACGACCTCGGCGATCTCCGGCGAGAGCTCGTTGATCTCGGTGACGGCGCACGCCCGCTTCATCGGCAGCGGCAATTCTTCGAATTCGATCTCCGCATCGCCTGCGACCGCGGCCTGGCAGGCGAGCACAGTGCGGCCATGGCCCGTGCCGCCGTCATCGACCGAGCCCGAAACGACCGTCACCCGGCAGCTCTGACATTGTCCCGATCTGCAGTCGTGTGGAATGAGGATCGAGCCGCCGAGCGCCGCGTCGATCAGGCTTTCGCCGGCGCGGGCTTCGACGACCTTGCCGTTGAGGACGAGCCGACAATGCCGCTTCATCGCAAGGCCTTTGGGTGCTGCGAATTTCTGCGAGCAGGCCGCTGCTCGCCGAGCCAGAATGCGTTGCGCGGATGAGGGCGAAGCCATGCTTCAGCGCAGCCGCGCCGTGGTGGCCTCCGGTAGAACTCGTCGCCCCCCATGAGATGCCTATTCCTGCGTGACGACAAGCACCGGGCGGTTATGGCTCGCATGCCGCGTCTGTGTATGGTCGAAGACAGCGACCCACATGTAGAGATCGTGGCCCGGCACGAAGGCTTTGTCATATCTGCCATCGCTTTTCATGTTGCGCGTCAGCTCGAGCGTCCAATGTCCGTTGCTCCATTTTGAAACCCCGGTGACATTGCCCCGCTCTCCGTCGGTGTCGCCGGCAATAATCACGCCGGGCAGGATCGTGCCGACGGGAATCCTCGCGTCTGCCTCTGGAGTGTAGGGTTCGCTCTCCCAGTCGAACATGTACCAGCGGCCGTTCTCGTCGTCGCTGCTGTTTGGGTTGAGATCGAATTTGCTGAGGGCTGCGACCTGCGCCTTCCAGTCCTTGGGAAGCCGCAGAACCGTGACGGGTCCTTTGTCGTTCCTGTGGATGAACTTGAAGTTATACGAATAGAGAGTGCGACCAGGCTTGTTCCAATAGCCGCCCTGGTAGCGGGCATCGTAATTTTGCTCGTCCAAGGTCGGGGCGTAGGGCGGACCGATATATTGGCTGTCGACGCGCCCGAGCATGCCCCCTCGCGACGCCTTCCACTGCCACATGTCTATGTAGCTGCCATCCGCCGTGTAGTGGAAGCCCCGGCCGTTGATCGGCATCGGTTTGCCGGGCAGCGGGTTGGCGCCTAGATCCGTCGCGCCTGCGCCGCCGAGCGATGGATTATCCGAGAAAATGACGGCCAGTTTATCCTCGTAGAAGTCGACGGCGTCTTGCAGGCCCGCACGCTCGTCGAGGACGTGCCAGCCATCCACTTTCTTGACGATCGGAATGCGGCGCAGGGAGCGCGTGGGATCGTCCCAGCGGAAGGCGAAATAGATCTTCTGCCCGTCGTGCAGGGCGCGCACTTCCACGCGCGATTCGCCCGATCCGTCGAGATTGGCACCCTGCTGCGTGCGGATGACGACGGGGCGCGCGCGCGACCAGGCGGGATCGCCCATGGCGCCGTCCAGCTTGGGCGCGTCACTCACCCGTGCGACGACGAGCGTATCGCGCGTCGCCCAGTCGAGCCCGGCGACGCCGCACGCGACTGCCACCCCGATTGCAGCGGCGACGAGAAGAGGCCTCGGCCGCACGGCCTTCGTGATCGCGAGCGGCGTCGGCCGAAACACGCGGAAGATCTGCAGCCAGCCGCCATAGAGAAAATGCGCGGCGACATGCGCGAAGATATAGACGAGCGCGACGAAGGCGGCGGTCGAGTGGAGATAAGCCCACCAGCCGCCATAGCCGAGATACATCATGACGCCCGTCCCCGTGAGGAAGATCACGAGCGCATAGACGAACCAGTGCAGGATGATGTTGACGGCTCCCCATTTGAGGCGAGCCGGAGCGCGCATCGCGAGGATCCGCGTCTTCTTGGGGCTGTTGCGCTCGACGAGGCCGCTGCGCGCGAGGTAGGCGACGTAGGCCGACCCGCAGAAGAAGACGGCGAGCCCCGCGAGGAAATGCCAGGAAAAGATCTCGCCTTGCGGCAGGACCGGAGCGAGCCATTTCGAGAAGGGGGCGCTCAGCGCGTCCGCTGCGATGCGTATCCCGGTAACGAGGCTTACGACGAACGCGAGGGCGGTCGCCCAATGAAGCGTTATCGTCCCGACATCCGTGCGTGGCGGGCTTTCTCGAGTCTTTGTTTGAGCGAGGCTTTTCTCGGTCAAGGCATCGGCGTTCGTTCGAGCGGTGACATCGTCCATTTGCATAAAGCTTACCCATGGTAAACCAACAGAGCTACAGCGTCCGCTTTTCGCTTCTCCCGGAAAGGCGGACAGCTGCGATCAAGCTACCTCCGCGATATCACAAGCAAGTTATCAAGTCTGGCGAGATTGCTCGTTTCGCGACAACTTGTCCCCGGTCGGCCGTCCTTTGGACATTCGAGAAGGCGCGAGCATCAGGCGAGCACGGCCTCGGGCCTGCCGACCGGCCGCTTTGCGTAGACGAGCCACTCCGCTTGCTCGTTGGCGCCAGAATGACTGCGAAGCATTGGGGATTTGGCGAGATGGGCGTGGTCGCCGAAGATGCCAAGGCGGGCATAGGTAGCCTTCAGTGAGTCGATTCTCCCCATTCGCTTGAATTTATATAACAATTTCAATTATATATGAGTTCGCGGTTTTGTTCTGAATGGCGCGCCAGCGGCTCTAGAAGCGCTGCCAGATCAAAATCATCACGCAAATCATGGCTTTGTCTGCGCTCAGGTGGTAGCAGAGCAGTGGTCTTGGATGCGCGCGTTTGATGGGACTGATCAAGGACAGATGCGGGACGCACCGCGCTCAAGGCAAGGTGCCGGAGCGCTTCAGGAAGCCGTCGCGCGCGTCCACAATTCCGAGAAGCCCAGACAGGCCTTCCCCAAGAAATCGCTCGGTGCCAAAGTCCTGAGGGAAGCGAACGTCGCGGCGACGATCTGCGAAGGGGAGGGCTCGTGAGGCTCGATCCAAAGCGTGTTGAAGTAGCGTCAGGCTCAGAGCGGGCCGTCAACCTCTCGGTCGCTATATGGCGATACTGATCCCCAGCCTCGGCTTCGCTCGCTTCGACACCCGCGGCGAGCTGCGACTTGCGGAGCGTTTCAAGGACTTCCTCGAAGAGAACGCTGTCGTTTGGCACAACCTCCCGGTCGGCCCTCAAAGCCGGCATCCGGACTTCATCATCGTTCACCCGGCGAACGGCCTGCTCGTGCTCGAGGTGAAGGACTGGCGGCTGGAGTCAATCGTGTCGGCCGACAAATTGAAGGCCGAGTTGCTGACGAGTCGTGGCATCGTGCGCGAGAGCAATCCCCTTGAGCAGGCTCGCAAGTATACGTTCGAGGTCGTGCGCACACTGGAGCGGGATGGGCAATTGCTGTTCCCGGCTGGTCATCGCTTCATGGGCCGGCCCATTCTTCCGTTCGGTTTCGGGGTCGTCTTCACGAATATTACACGGAAGCAGTTCGATCAGACCAATCTCAAGGAGGTGTTCGCCGAGCATCTATGTATGTTCAAGGACGAAATGACGGAGGGCGCCGATCCCGAAGAATTCCGGTCCAGATTGTGGCGCATGGTTTATTCGCGTCTGGGAGATCCTCTGTCGATGCCGCAGTTCGACCGGCTTCGTGCGCTGCTCTTTCCCGAAATCCGCGTACGACAGATTGCTCTGCCTCTGGACGAAGCGATGGTGCCCGATCCATCCGACCGGACTCTTGCAGTCATGGACATGCATCAGGAGCAGATCGCGCGCAGCCTGGGAGAGGGACACCGAATTATTCGTGGCGTCGCTGGATCGGGCAAGACGCTCATCCTTGCCTTTCGAGCCGAACATCTGGCGCGTGCGGCGACAAAGCCGGTGCTCATCCTGTGCTACGCCAACGGCATCGCTGGGCGACTTGAGGATACCATGCAGAACCGGGGCGTGGAGAACCGTGTTCAGGTCCTTACCTTTCATGCTTGGTGTTACCGGATGTTGCGGACTTATGGGATACCCGCCCCATCCGAGCGAGAGTATCCGGACTACGCAAAGCGACTGGCTGCGAGCGTTTCAGAGGTCGTGAAGGCTGTAGATCAGGGGCATATCCCAACGGAACAGTACGATGCTGTCCTGATCGACGAGGCACACGACTTCGAGCCGCAATGGCTCGCGCTTGCGGCCAAGATGGTGAACCCGCGCACGAAGGCGCTGATGGTCGTCTATGACGACATACAGGCCATCTACAAGGGACGTGAGCGCCCGGTGTGGAAACAGCTCGGAATTGAAGCGACGGGCAGAACGACCGTACTGAAAGTCAACTACCGTAACACGGCCCAAATCCTTGCCTTTGCGCGACGTTTCGCTTCAGACGTGATCGGCGCTCCGGGCACGGCGGCCGATGATGAGCACGCCATTCTCTTGCCCGAGGATGCGGGTCGGCAGGGATTGGTGCCAGACGTGCGGCAGTGTGTGAGCATTGACGCAGAAGCGCACTGCATCGCCGAGTGGTTTCTCGGGCGGAAAAAGGCCGGATACGAGTGGCCGCAAATGGCTTGCCTTTATCCGGAGCACTGGGTTGGGGAGCGGGTTGCCCAGGTGCTCACCAAGCATGAAGTGCCGATCGATATGGCCAAGAACAATAAGAACAGAGTTTCGACCAAGCGGGTGGCCGTGCGGTTGCTGAGCATACACACCGCGAAGGGGCTCGAGTTTCCGTGCGTCGCCATTGCAGGGTTGGGCTTGCTCGGCCGCCACGGCGAGGCGGTCGAGGAATGTGTTCGACTGACGTATGTTGGGGTTACTCGGGCGACTCACGAGGCGCTTTTGACCTACTCGAGTGAATCGGCTCTGGTGCAGCGGTTGATCGCGTAGATCGCCAACGGGAGCGCCATTTCTCGAAGTCACCTTCCTTCCATCTCGATTTGATTTTTACACCCGCTGGGGGAAGCCCGTGGCATTGGCGATCAACATCCGAGCCGACAACAGTTCAGCGGACGAGATCGAGCGGTTGTGGGATCAGGTCGGCGCGTTCGAGGCCAAGGCGTCGATGCGTGCGCTCGGCTACCGTCCGCATTTTACATTTGCGATCTACGACGGGCCCACGATCGACGAGGCGGCCGCATGGGATGCCATGCTGGCCGCCTCAGCTGGCGAAACGCAATTGCGCGTCGAATTCAAGCGAATTCGCTGGTTTGAAGGTTCTCCGCTTGTGCTGTGGGCAGGGCCGGCGGTCGACGAGGCCCTGGCTCGGATCCATCGCACTGTCAGCGCGGCAATCGACCCAGCACATTGTCGTCCTCATTATCGGCCCGGCGCATGGACGCCGCATTGTACGCTCGGCACTGCCATCGCCGACGAACGGCGCAACGATGCGATTGCCTTTGCACGGGCGTTCGATCGCAGCATCGAGGTGATGTTCGACGTGGTGGATTGCGTTGTGTTTCCGCCTGTGCGGATCGTCGCCGAGACGAGGTTGGCGCCGTAGTCGGGCGTGGCTTCACGAATGGCGCGCCATCTGATCGCCTGCCGCGACCGAGGTGATCATCGTCACAGCCCTCATGGCGAGTGTGCGTGCATCCTGTTCGTGATCGCGGGATGGCCCGCGTCACCAACTGGAGACCAACATGAAGCGTCCTGACGAAACCGGTTTTGAAAACCGCGAACTGGCCATCGACGAACTCGACGGCGTTGCCGCAGCCGGCCTGTTTGGGCTGGATCAAGTCTTCTGCTGCGAAATGGATCGGCTCGGAATTCGCCGCGGCCGAGAACGCCGTCACCTCGGCGCTGGGCAGCAGCCACGTCAACATCACCATTCACCGGCAGAACTGAGCGAACGGTCTATTCAATCTGAGACCTCCGGGCCTTGCCCCGGAGGTCTCAGATATTGATCCAAAACCTTACTGCCGGATCAGCCGAACCACATCCTGCCTCAGCAGATAGAACGACACCGCCAGCAGAACCACGTCCTTCATCAGGAAGGGCACGTTTCCCGTCATGGCGGGAAATCCTCCCGCTGCGACATCCCAGCCCTCCGGCATGAACGGAATGATCGTGACCGTCGCGATGAAGGTGCCGGTCGAGCCGAGAGCGCCGAGGATTCCGAGCCGCTTGTCCCAGAAGCCCAAGAGCAGCAGGGTGCCGAACGTCCACTCCGAGGTGCCGAGGAAATAGCTGGCGCCGGCGTGGCCGAAGAGAGGATAGAGCCACCAGATCAGCGGGCCGTTGCTGATGAACGGGACCAGCCGCTCGAACTCGTACGGAAACCACTTCTGGTAGCCGAAGAAGAGGAACATGATCACCATCGAGGCCCGGACGAGGTGGTAGTCGAGATCCTCCGCAAGCAGGCCGGAGTTTTGCAGCGCGCGGACAAGCGCACTTTGCGTGGTGTTGGTTATTGTGGTCATGGTCGTGATCCTTGCATTGATGATCAGACTTGGCGCGGTCGCTTATGCGACTGCGGGGAAGTCGATCTCGGTGTCGTTGATGCGGTTGAACACGTTGGTGAAGACGGTGGTCGCGAACGCCAGGCTGATCTCCACCAGTTGCTTGTCGGTGTGGCCGGCAGCCTTGATGGCGGCGAACTCCTCGTTGCTGACGGTGCCGCTGGTCTGCGCGAGCTTGCGGACGAAGCGGATCAGCGCATCGCGCTTCTCATCGCCGGTCGCGCGGCGCTCGCGGATATTCTTCAACTCTTCGGGCTTCAGGCCCGCGAGCTTGCCGAGCAGGCTGTGCGCGGCGACGCAGTAGTCGCAACCCGCGACTTCGGAGATGATGAGCTTGATGGTTTCCTGGTCACGCTTCGAGAGCGAGCCTGCAGCGAGCACGCTGTCGGCGAGCAGGATGGACTTGAGCGCATCCGGCCCATGGGCGCCGATCGCGGCAAAGGTGTTCGGCACGCTGCCGACCGCCTTCTTGATCTGGCCATAGACTTCAGCGGTTGCGCCGGTTGCGGTTTCGAGACTGGGAACGGAAAGACGGGACATTGTTGGCACTCCTTGTTGGGGTTGGTGAACGTTTGCAGGGTGACAATAGGGTGCCGTTCTGATACTTTGAATGTCGATAAATCTCGAAGACATGCTCAAACGTCTCGAAATGAGCGTGTTCAGGAGACCGCGATGGATTGGCTGAGCCGGCTGTTCGAGATGATGCCCGTGCGCGGGCGGCTTGACCTGCGCTGCTCCTACGGCGCGCCGTGGCGCATCGATCAGGGACCGGGCAAGTCAAACGAAATCCCCTATCACGCCGTGCTGGCCGGCTCGGCGACGCTGGACGATCCGGCCGGCGGCCGACCGCTGCAGCTGAAATCCGGCGATATCCTGCTGCTCCCCGGCAATCCCAGACACGTTATGCACGACGGCAGCGGGACCGCGCCGCTGCCGGCACGCAACCGCGCCTCGCTCAATTTCACGATCAGCGAAAATCCCGGCGCGGGGGAACGGCTCGATCTGTTGTGCGGACACTTCGCCATCGCACCCCCGCATGACCGCCTGCTGCGCAGCTATTTGCCGCCGCGCCTCGTCGTGCATGCCGGCGCCGATGCCGGCGAGACGGACGCGGCGGGGCAACTCGTCGGCCTTGTCGCGCTGATGCGGAGCGAGTCCGCGGACGATCGTCTCGGTGGTCGCGCCATGCTGAACGCACTGTCGAGCGCGATGTTCGCGCTGGTGCTGCGGCTCGCGAGCCTTGCGGACGACGCGCCGCGCGGCCTGCTTGCCCTGGCCGGTCACCCGCGCCTTGCACCGGCAGTGGCCGCCCTGTTCAACGAACCGGCGCGCGCATGGTCGCTGCCCGAGCTCGCGCGGTTGTGCGGCATGTCGCGCGCCACGCTCGTGCGGCAATTCCAGGAGAAGCTCGGGCGCTCGGCCGCAGATCTCCTGACCGATATCCGGATGACGCTCGCGGCGAACGAGCTGAAAAAATCTTCGCTGTCGACCGGCGCGGTGGCGGAAGCTGTCGGGTATCAATCCGAAGCGGCATTCCAGCGCGCGTTCAAGAGCCACATGGGCATCACGCCGGCACAGTGGCGCAAAAGCCAGGCGCCAGGCCCGGACGTTTCCGAAAGGCCTGCCGCCGCCGACGCGACGCCTGCGGAGACGTCCGATCCTGTCGGCAAGCGAAGGCCAGCGAAGCGCAGTGATGCGTCTTCGCCGGCCTGATGTTTCGATACGAAGTGCCGATCAGGCCGGCACGACTTCGGCGGCCGGGTAGTCGGTGTAGCCGCGCGCGTCGCCGCCGTAGAAGGTCGACCGGTCGTAGCGGTTGAGCGGGAGGCGATGCCGCAGCCGCGTTGGCAGATCCGGGTTGGAGATGAAGTGGCGGCCGAATGCAACGAGGTCGGCGTCCCCCGCCGCGACGACCGCTTCCGCCGAGTCCGGCGCGAAGCCGCCGGCCGCGATCAAGGTCCGCGAAAATTTCGGCCGCAGATGCTGGGCTGCCACCGGCGCCTGGCCCTTCGCGATCTCCTCGATGCCCTTGATACGCGGCTCGACCACATGCAGATAGGCGATGCCCAGACGGTCAAGCTCGGTCGTCACATAGCCGAACGTCGCCGCCGGGTCGCTGTCCGACATCGATCCGTAGGTGCCGCTCGGCGCGATGCGCACGCCAACACGATCGGCGCCCCAGACCGAGATCGCGGCCTGTGTCACTTCGAGCATGAACCGCGCGCGATTTTCGATGCTGCCGCCATACGCGTCCGTGCGCTTGTTGGTGCCGTCCTGCAGGAATTGATCGGGCAGATAGCCATTGGCGCCGTGAATCTCGACGCCGTCGAAACCGGCACGCAGCGCGCGCCCGGCGCCGGCGCGAAATTCCTCGATGATATCAGGAATCTCATGCAGCTCGAGCGCGCGCGGCATCGAAAACGGGGCTTCGCCGTTCTTGGTGTAGGCATAGCCCTCGGCCGCAATGGCAGACGGCGCAACCGGCGCCTCGCCATTCGGCTGCAAATCAACGTGCGACTGCCGGCCGACATGCCACAATTGATGAAAGATGCGCCCACCCCTGGCGTGGACCGCGTCGGTGATGCGCCGCCATCCGGCGATCTGGGTATCCGAGTAGATGCCGGGCGCTCCGGCATAGCCGTTGCCGCGGATCGAGACCGGGGTGGCTTCGGAGATGATCAGGCCGCCGTCGGAGGCGCGCTGCGTGTAATACTCGACCATAAGGTCGCTCGGAATATCACCGGGGTCGGAGCGCATCCGCGTCAACGGCGCCATCACGACGCGATGGGACAATCGATAGCGGCCGACCGTGGTCGGCGTGAACAGCTTGGACATCGTGGCTTCCTTTGGGATCAAGGCTTGAAAAGACGACGGCCGATGGTCGCTAAAGCTTGCGCCCCATCGGCCGCCTCGTACGCCGTCACGCCTTGACGGCGGCTGCCCGCTGAAGAACCGGAATCATGTCTTCGGGTTCGGGCCGGCGGGTATAGTCCGGGTTCACTTCCGAGTAGAGGATCACGCCGTCCTGGCCGATGACGTAGCGGCCCGGCATCGGCAGCGTCCAGCTCGGATCGTCGTTGAACGTCGGCAGATCGTTCTTCAGCTGCTTGTAGAGCTCGACCAGATAGTCGGGCAGGTCGAAGCGCAGTCCGAACGCGGCGCCGACCTTGCCCTTGGCATCCGAGAGGATCGGGAAGGAGAGCTTGTTCTGGCGCACCGATTTGCGGCTGTTCGGGGCGGTCTGCGGCGAGATCGCGATCAGCGAGGCGCCATACTTGTCGAACTCCGGCCTCGCCGCTTCGAGCGCCTGCAGCTCCATGTTACAATACGGGCACCAGACGCCGCGGTAGAAGCTGAGCACCAGCGGGCCGCGCTTCAAGAGATCCGCCGAGTTGACGACGTTGCCTTCGGGATCCGTCAGCGAAAAGGACGGGGCGACATCGCCGGCCTTCTTGGCGTGCTGGGCGGCGCCCGACTGGATCAGTTCGGCGGTGGCGCGATGCATGATTTCGATGACGGCGTGAGGAACATTGTAGGGCGGCTTTCCGGCTTCGAAATCGGCTTTGAAAGCGTCGAGCTTGGCTTGCAATGACATGGCGTTCTCCTTGGCTTCTGCGTGGAGGGCGGCGGCGCCGCCCCGTTTGGTTGAACTCACACGCAGGAAGGTAAAGGACAGGGCGGTCGGGGGTAGCAGGACCGTCCGACTAGTGGTTATTCCCGGAAGGAATAAGCATCGTGCAGGCTTAGCAGCCGCGGCAGATGACCAGCCTGCGGTCCAGCTCCTGGTCGAAGCTCCGTTGCTGGCGCTCCCAGGCCGAAACGGCCTCCGATTGCGGGACGTCGGCCCGGTGCGGTTGCCGATGGCCGACCGGCGCAGGCCACGGCAGCCGCGCGCTCGCATGTGCCGGCGACAGCAGGCTGATGAAGACGGCTGTTGAGGCGACGGTCCGGATGAAGCGATTCAGGATCGATGAGCGGGACATGGCGACACTCCTTGGATAGAGGCTCGGGATGAGCAAGCTCCGTTGAGTGTCACCGTACTCATCGATCCGAAACGCTGAATGCCGCGTGGGATCGAAGACATGCTCGTTCGTCTCACCGTGACCGGGATCAGCCCGTCATGCGTTGAACGTGTGCTCGAAGAAAGCCACGAACGCGCGCGCCTTGGCCGTCGCGGCGCGACCGGTTGGAAGTACCGCCCACAGGTCGAGCGCAGGCAAGCTCCATTCAGACAGGACCGCACGCACGATGCCCGATCGCAGTTCGGGACTGAACATCCACTCCGAGGCGATGGTGAGACCTGCATCGGCCAGCACCGCAGCCCTCACGCCTTCCGCAGCAGTCACCCGCAATCTGCTTTGAACCTGCACCGCCAATTCAGTGCTCTCGCGCCGAAACGACCAGACGCTGCCTTCCTGGAGATAGATGACGGCCTGATGCCTGCTCAGTTCACTTGGCGTCGATGGCGTGCCGGCGCGATCGAAGTAGCCGGGCGTTCCCAACACGAGACGTTTGCATCGTGCGATACGGCGAGCGGTCAGGGTCGAATCCGACAACTTTCCCATGCGGAGCGCCACATCGATGCCCTCCTGAACGAGGTCGATCTGGCGGTCGTCCAGGACGACCTCCAGGTCTAGCTCCGGATTCTGCGCCAAAAACTTCGGCAAGAGCGGAATGAGATGGATCCGGGCGAAGGTCACCGCGGCGCAGATCCGCAATCTGCCTTTCAGCCCTGCGCCGGCTCCGCGCGCGGCAAGCTCGGCCTCGGTTGCTTCCTCGAGCGCGCGCCTGGCGCGCTCGAGATAACCGAGCCCGGCTTCCGTCGGGGTGAGGCCGTGCGTCGACCGCGTCAGCAGCTTGACGCCGAGATACTCCTCGAGCTGGGCGACAGACTTCGAGACGGCGGGCTGCCCCACCCGAAGTTGCCGGGCCGCTCCGGAGAAGGAGCCCGCTTCGACGACCCGGACGAACGTCTCCATCGCAGCCAGCCGGTCCATCATATTCTCCGCGGGAATGAACGATATTGCCCGCGTCCTACCTGCCATGCCGCGCGGAAGTTGGCCATCGCTCCAGGCATCCATGCCCGGGGCGATCCCGTCGGGCACAACACGCCAAACCTCTCTTGAGCGCCAGTCCGTGCAAGCATAATGCATCGGCTTCAGTGGAGGTGGTCGTCGCTGCCGGAATCTGCCTCTATGCGGCCTCAGCGCGGAGGAGTGTGACGATATGAGCGGTTTGGTGATCTCTGGCGGCCGGGTGGTGGATCCCGCGAGCGGGATGGACGCCGTTGGCGACGTGGCGGTGGTGGACGGCAAGATCGCCGCGGTCGGCTCCTCGCTCGGCGGCGCCGAGCGGGTGATCGATGCGACCGGGCTCGTGGTCGCGCCCGGCTTCATCGACCTGCACGCCCATGGCCAGTCGATCCCTGCCGACCGCATGCAGGCGTTCGACGGCGTGACGACGACGCTCGATCTCGAGGCCGGCGTGCTGCCGGTGGGATCATGGTATGAGCGCCAGGCCCGGAAGGGCCGCGTGCTGAACTACGGCGCCGCCACCAACTGGGCCTTTGCGCGCATCGGCGCGATGACGGGCTCGAACGCGGAGAGCTCGCTGGAAGCGTTCGGCAATGCCATGCGTGATCGCCGCTGGATGGACAACGTTGCGAGCGATGGCGAGGTGGCGGGGATCCTCGAGCGCCTCGCGCGCGGCCTGAACGAGGGCGGCATCGGCATCGGCATCTTGAACGCCTATGCGCCGGGCGCCGGCGTGCAGGAACTGACCGCGGTCTGCCAACTCGCCGCAAAGCAGGACGTGCCGACCTTCACCCACGTCGCCTACATGTCGCGCATCGACCCCGAAAGTGCGGCGGAGGCCTATATCCGTCTGATCGGCTATGCCGGCGCCACAGGCGCGCACATGCACATCTGCCATTTCAATTCATCGAGCAAGACCGACATCGAGCGCTGCCGCGTACTGGTCGAGAAGGCGCAGGCGCAGGGCCTTCCCATCACGGTCGAAGCCTATCCCTACGGCACCGGCTCGACAGTGCTGGCGGCGGCCTTCTTCAGCGATCCCCAGTTCGTCGAGCGCAACGGCACCGGTTATGACTCGGTGCAACGCGTGACCGATGGCTATCGCTTCCACGACCGCGAGGAGCTGCTGAAAGCCCAGGCCGAGGAGCCGTCCTCGCTGGTGCTGTGGCACATCCTCGACACCGAGAACAATGCGCATCATCGCGATCTCCTCGACATGTCGGTGCTCTATCCCGGCGGCGCGATTGCGTCCGATGCGATGCCATGGACGCTGTCGGACGGCAGCACCTACAAGGGCGATGCCTGGCCGCTGCCGGATGACGCCACCTCGCATCCGCGCTCGGCCGGCTGCTTCACGAAATTCATCCGCGAATGGGTGCGCGAGCGCAAGACCGTGTCGCTGCTCGAAGGCGTGCGCAAATGCGCGCTGATCCCCGCAGAGATCCTGTCGCAGAGCACGCCGGCGATGCGCGCCAAGGGCCGGCTGGCAAAGGACGCCGATGCCGACATCGTCGTATTCGACTACGAAAAACTCTCGGACCGCGCGACATTCACCGCGATGAACCGTCCGTCGGAAGGCGTGCGGCATCTCGTGGTCAGCGGCCGGCCGCTGATCAGCGACGGCGTGCTGGACGTCGCGGCGCGACCGGGTCGGCCCGTGCGCCGTCCTGTCGTCGGAGGCTGAGCCATGCCGGTCCCCATTCTCCTGGTGACGGGCTTTTTGGGGGCGGGCAAGACCACGGTCGTCAACCACCTGCTGGCGAACGCGGACGGACGGCGCATTGCCGCTGTCGTCAACGATTTCGGCGCGATCAACATCGATGCGGAGTTGATCGCGGGGGCGAGCGATGGCGTGGTGAGCCTTGCCAATGGCTGCATCTGCTGCTCGCTCGAGGGCGACCTGATCCGCACGCTCTCGACGCTGCTGCGGCGTGATCCCAAGCCGGAATACATCGTCATCGAGACCAGCGGCGTCGCCGATCCCAGCGACATCGTGCGCAATCTGATGGACCCGGTAATCCTGCGCGAGGCACCACTGGAAACCGTGCTTTGCGTGATCGACGCCGCAATGCCACCGTCCGCTCTGGACGATGCGCTCCAGCGCTCGCAGCTGCGCGTCGCCGATATCGTGGCGTTGAGCAAGCTCGATCTGGCCGACGAAGGCGCAGGCGTGCGGATGCGCGAGGCCATCCGCGCGCAGCGTGTGCCCGCCGTGGTGGTCGATGCGAAGCATGGCGCGATTCCGTCCGCACTGCTGTTTCCCGCGAGTGATGGCGCGCCGGCACCGCGCGAGCCGGGGCCGAAACGGCCGGCAGAAGAACGCTTCGAGACGTTGAGCTGGACCTCCGACCAGCCGCTCTCGTTGCCGCGCCTGCAACAGGCGATCGGCAAGCTGGCGCCGAAGTTGGCGCGCGCGAAAGGCCTGTTCGAGACCATCGAGCAGCCCGGACGTCTGATGGTGTTTCAGTTCGCCGGCGGCCGCGCGACACTCGCGCCGGGCGAACCCCCGACTGAAGGCGTGCCGCGGGCACGGATCGTCTTCATCACCGAGCTCGGGATGCTATCGAAAGCCGAGCTCGACGGAATCATGGAAGCTTGTGTCGCAACAGGGTGAGGCAGGCTGCGATCTACGGCTCAACTGCAGCCGCCGCATCCGCCACCACCCCCGCCGCCACCGCCCCCGCAACCACCGCCGCCATCGCCACCGCCTCCGCTGCTCATCGTCTGCGACGCACTGTAGACAGAGGTATGGGCGGTCCCCGTCAGGACGACAGGGCCGGAGAGCGCCAGGGCGAGAAGGAGTTCTTGATCGCGCGGCGCGCGCGAGGCCCGCTCATTCGAGGACTGATAGGTCTCCAGAATGTTGGTGCCGGCCTGCGTCCGCCGCGGCGCTTTGGCCAGCACGAAGCCGGCGAATGCAGTGAGCAGGATGAGGAATATCAGGAAGTCGACTGGATGATGCCGTGATGAGCCAATCACGGCCTTGGTGATCCCAAACACGATCAGAAGCGCGACGAAGGGGAGGACCTCCAGGCGGAAGGATGCCAACTGTTCGCGGGTTGGGCAATAGCCGGACTTTTCCAGGAGGTCCTGAATGCGCGTGACGACCGGGTCGATGGCCGTCTGGAACTGCTGCCGCGTCATGCCGGCCTGGAATTGCATCCGGGGCGGCTGGCCGATCAGGGTTGCCAGGGGCGACTGGTCGATGACGGTGATCTTGTATCCGTGGGGCTCGATGGTGGCGCCGTGTCCGGACGTGAGCCTGAGCAATACGGCGTCACCGAGCCGGCGTGCGCCGCCCGCCAGATATGCCAATTCCAGCACGCCCAGTTTGCCGGTCGCGCGTGCGGCCGGACCGATCTGCGATTTGAGGCGGAAGCCCAGCACGAAGACAGAGAATGCGAGAGCCAAATAGAGGGTGAGGAAAGGGCCGGCAGTCCAGTTGAACGGATTCCATTCCATCGGTTCACCTTTTGGATAAACGGCGGATCCAGGCCATGGGTCGCGGAACGATCAGCCAGTTGCTGCGGTCCGTCACATGGTAGCGGGGAGGCCCGAAGCGAAGATGCGTTGCCGGCCACAGTTCGGGGGCCGGTGGTCCGAAGAATTGTTCGTGCAGAGCCAGGGTTTCGGCATATTGCCGCCGATAGGCCATCTGGGCCTCAGGCCCGCCAGGCGTGGGATCATGATGCAGCGGTGCCTGAAGCGCCTGACCGCACCAGATCGTCCAATAGTCGCGCGAATAGATGAGGTGTTGGTGCCAGACCTCGTCGACCACTTCGCTCGGCGTCACCGGCGTCGGCGAGACGACGGCCAGAAAGCAGAAGCGTCGATAGGCATCGATGGCTGCACGCGCATTCTCGAGCGTCCAGCCATGATCGCGCGCAAGCCGATCGGTAAAGTTCAGGGGAGTATCGGGCTCGAAATCATGCTGCGCAATGCGCTGCCACAAGTCCTGCCGTGGCGATGTCCAGACGGGCTCGCCGGACTGAAGGTCGACCTTGAGCGGGGCCCGTTGCAACGAAAGCTCCGAATGACCGTCCATACACTGAGAATAGCATGGGACAGACGGGCCTTACGAGGGGGTGAATGATGACATTCTTACCCCAATGTTAAGGGGATGTCGGCCGCGCCGCAGGACTGTGTGTCGCGACATCGTGGTCATCGCGCGCCGCCGTCAATCCTCCATCGGTAACCCATCCCCGTGCACATACCATTCCGCGCGCGACGCCCAATGGACATGACGGTCGGGTGTCGCGCCCAGCGGCTCGTCGTCGAACGCACCGGCATGGATGATCGCCTCGCGCCCGCTGCGTGTGAGGTGCGGCATCGGGCTGCCGCAGGTTTTGCAGAACGCGGTGGCAAAACTTCGTGCATTGGGCAGGTCGAAGCGGACGACGGACGCCTGGCCGCGCAGCCAGCGCAGTGCCTGCGCCTCCACGATCACCTCGCAAGAATGCGCGGTGCCGGTCGCCTTGCGGCAGCGCGCGCAATGGCAGTTGAGGAAACGATCGAACGGACCTTCGACCTCGAACGCGACCTCGCCGCACAGGCAGCTTCCCCGGAATGCGGCCATCTCATTCCCCCTCCGGCTCGGCCGGCTTCTCGGCCGCCTCGTCCGCGTGAACCGCGGGAGCACCGTGTGCGCCACGCAGCCCGATCATGGTGTCGATCACGTCGACGTCGACCTTCAGCATGTCGAGATCGCGCGTCATCTCGCGCACCTCCTGGCCCTTGCGCGCCAGTTCCTCGGAAACGTCGACCGCCATCTTGCGCTCGGTCACATTGCCCTGCGTGTTGACGAACAGTTTTGCGCGCATCCATTCCAGCCGCGCCCGCTGGGTGTCGCGCTCGAACTTCTTCTCGGCATAACGCCGCCGCGCCTCCGCATAGGCACCGACCAGCGCGGTCTCCGGCAGGCTCCATAATTGTTCGACCGACATGGTCATGCCGTTCAGGTCCAGGGTTCGGCTCAGCGGAGGTTCACTCCGCGCCCTATCAGACCTTTTCGGCCCGCAATTCTCAAGGGGGCATCAGTGGGCCTGCGCCCGGCAGACTCACGCAAATTGTGCGAGGCCGTGGCCGACGGACCAGTTCTCCTTGGGCGCATCGAGCACGTTCACGAACACGTCCTCGGGGCGGATCCCCGGATTTTCGCCGAGCAGCTCCGCGATCCGGCGGTACAGCGCCTTCTTCTGCTCCGGGGTGCGCGAGGCGAACACGGTGATCTGGATCAGCACGGCGTCGTCGCTGCGTTCGACGCCATAGGCATTGCCGCAGCGGAAGTTTGCAGGTTCGTGCTCGCTGATGGTCATGAACTCGTCGCCCTCGGGCACATTGAGCGCCTCGCGCATGGCGCGGTAGAGGCCGTCGAGGATCGCCTGCCGGTAGGCGTCCGGCTTTCCGGCGCGCATCGAGATGTGAAGGAGAGGCATCAGCTGGTCCCTTTACATGCGGCACCGATCGGCCAGGCAGGCGCCGGCCGTTCGGCCCATTGACGAAACGGGCTATCAATCCCAACTAGTTTTTGACACTGTGTCCAGAAACCATGTTTTTGACGTCGTGTCAAATATTGATGACATTTAGAGGAGCTCGATTTGAGACCGCGCGAATTCGACAACGACGACGTCCTGCGCATCGCGTTCGACCAGTTCTGGCGCAAGGGCGTGCGCGGCACCTCGCTGTCGGACATCGCGCGCGACGCCGGCGTTCAGCGCGGCAGCCTCTACAATGCCTTCGGCAGCAAGGAGGCGCTGTTGCTCCAGGCCTATGAGCGCTATGCGGGCGGCTATCTCGTCGCTCTGCAGGAGGCACTTGGCGCCGGCTCGCTGCGCAAACGTCTCACCGCGTTCTTCGACCTGACCATCACCAACTTCCGATCGGGCTCGCCACCGCGCGGATGTCCGACGACGCGGGGGCTGATGGAGCTCGGCGCGGCTGAAGGCGAGGGGCTCGACGAAGACGCGCGGAAGGCTTTTGCGAACCTTGTGTCGCGCATCACCGCGCTGGTTGAGGATACATTGTCGGCAGGCGCCGAGCGCGGCGAATTCGACGGCAACCCCACGAGCGCAGCGCTGCATATCATCACGGTGACGCGCGGCCTCGCCGTGCTTGAACGCGCCTTCGACGACGAGCCGCAGCTGCGCAAGATCGCCGCCCACACCATCGACCTCGTGCTCGGCAAAGGCGGTCGCTAGGCATCAGCGGGCCGACTCCTGTGCGGGGAACCCGAATGCTTAAGGCTTTGCTAAGGCGAGCGGGATAAATTGGCATATCAGCCCCGCCAAATCTTGCGAGCACCGATGATTTTCTCTCGTATCAGTTTCAAGCTGGTCCTCATTGTCGGCATCAGCCTTCTCGGCATGATCACGCTGGCACCGATCGCACTGTCGACCCTGCGCAGCCAGATGATCGCCGATCGCCAGGCCAAGACACAGCACATGGTCGATGTCGGCTATGGCATTCTCGCGCATTACCAGAAACTCGAGAGTGACGGAAAACTCTCGCGTGAGCAGGCGCAGGCCGGCGCAATGGCCGAGATCAAGAGCCTTCGTTACGACAAGGTCGAGTATTTCTGGCTCAACGACATGACCCCCAAGATGATCATGCATCCGATCAAGCCCGAGCTCGACGGCAAGGATCTCGCCGCGATGAAGGATCCCTCTGGCAACGCGCTGTTCGTCGGCTTCGTTGACGTTGTCAAGAAACAGGGTGCGGGTTTCTACAGCTACCTCTGGCCCAAGCCCGGCTTCGAGCAGCCGGTCGGGAAAATCTCCTATGTGAAGGGCTTTGCGCCCTGGAACTGGATCATCGGCACCGGTATCTATCTCGACGACGTCGACGCCGTCTTCCGCGAGGATGCGATGACGTTCGGTCTGGTCGGCCTCGCGGTGTTTGTGCTCGTGCTCGGCGCCTCCTTCGTGATCGGCCGTAGCGTGACCCGGCCGCTGGCGAAAATCACTAACCTGACCGAGCGCCTTGCCGCCGGCGACAGTGCGTTCGAAGTGCCCTATACCAACCGTGCCGACGAGGTCGGCGGGCTCGCCAAGGCGCTTGCCGTCTTCAAGGACAATGCGTCGGCGGTGGGCCGGATGCATGCCGAACAGCAGGAGACGAAGCAGCGGACCGACGACGAGAAGCGCAAGACGATGACCGATCTTGCCGGCAAGTTCGAGGCGAGTGTTCAGGCCGTCGTCCGCGACGTCTTCAACGAGGCGCGCGCGATGCAGCAGGCAGCCCAGGGCATGTCGGAGACCGCGAACAAGGCGACCGACCGCGCGAGCTTCGTCGCGACCGCCTGCCAGCAGGCCTCGAGCAACGTGCAGACGGTGGCTTCCGCCGCCGGCCAGTTGTCGGCCTCGATCACCGAGATCAGCCAGCGCGTCGCGCAGGCCGCTTCCGTGGCCGACAAGGCGGCTGCCGACGGCCAGCGCACCAACGACACCGTGCAGGGGCTGGCCGCGGCCGCCCACAAGATCGGCGAGGTCATCGACCTCATCAACCAGATCGCCTCGCAGACCAATCTGCTCGCGCTCAACGCCACCATCGAAGCCGCACGCGCGGGTGAGGCCGGCAAGGGCTTTGCCGTGGTCGCGAGCGAAGTGAAATCACTGGCGAGCCAGACCGCGAAAGCGACCGACGAAATCGGTGCGCAGATCACCGCGATCCAGGCCGAGACCAACCGGGTCGTCGGCAACATCGAGAGCATCCGCAAGACCATCATGGAGGTCAACGAGATCTCCTCGTCGATCGCAGCCGCAGTCGAGGAGCAGGGCGCCGCGACGCAGGCCATTGCGCACAGCGTGCAGGAGGCGGCGTCCGGCACCGACCAGGTCTCGCAAAACATCTCCGGCGTCACTGATGCGACGGCCGAGACCGGCCAGGCCGCCGGCCTCGTGCTGCAATCGAGCGGACGCCTGACCGGGAAGCTGCAATCGCTGGAGAACGAGGTCAGCGCCTTCGTTGCGGGCGTGCGCGCGGCCTAGCGGCTCTCCACACAGCTTAATTCCGCGACGCGGCACCAATGCGGGCCGCGGCTGGACCGCTCTTGACTCCAGGTCCTCTAGTCGTTGACGTCACACGACGTCCGCTGCAATAGGCGCGGCGCGCATGCGTGCCCGGAGAGTCCTGAATGTCGTTCCAAAAGCTCCTGATCGCCAATCGCGGCGAGATCGCCATCCGCATCGCGCGTGCCGCGGCTGACGCCGGCATTGCCACGGTTGCGATCCATCCCGCAGATGACGCGCTATCGTTGCATGTGCGTGTTGCCGACGAGGCGGTCGAAATCTCCGGTCGCGGCGCGCGGGCCTATCTCGACATCGAAGCGGTGGTGAAGGCGGCGAAGAGCGCTGGCTGCGATTCCGTGCATCCCGGCTACGGCTTCCTCAGCGAGAACGAGGCGTTCGCGAAGGCCTGCGCGGATGCGAACGTCACCTTCGTCGGACCGAAGGCGGCCGCGCTGGAATTGTTCGGCGACAAGGTGGCCGCACGGCAATTGGCAAAGCGCTGCGGCGTGCCGATCATCGCCGGCACCAGCGGCCCGTCGAGCCTGGAGGAAATCACGGCGTTCTTTGCCTCGCTCGGCAGCCATGCGGCGATCGTGATCAAGGCCATGGCCGGCGGCGGCGGCCGCGGCATGCGCGTTGTCGAGAATGCAGCCGATCTCGCGGAAGCTTATGCGCGCTGCCAATCCGAGGCCAAGGCAGCGTTCGGCTTCGACGGCGTCTATGCCGAGCGGCTGATCCGGCAAGCCCGTCATATCGAGGTGCAGATCATCGGCGACCGCCATGGCGCGATCTCGCATCTCTGGGAGCGCGAATGCACCATCCAGCGCCGGCATCAGAAGCTCATCGAGGTCGCGCCGAGCCCTTCACTGAGCGACGGCTTGCGGGGCCGCATCATCGAGGCGGCGAAGCAGCTCGCGACGGCCGCGTCTTACGACAATCTCGGCACCTTCGAGTTCCTGGTCGACGGCAGCGCCGAGGACAGCTTTGCCTTCATCGAGGCCAATCCACGGCTCCAGGTCGAGCACACCGTGACGGAGGAGGTGCTCGGCCTCGACCTCGTGCGCGCCCAGCTCGCGATTGCCGCAGGCAGCACATTGGCCTCGCTCGGCCTTGCGCAGGGCGCGATCCCGAAGCCGCGCGGCTATGCCATGCAGCTGCGCGTCAACATGGAGACGCTGGACGAGAGTGGCGCGACGCATCCGACCGGGGGCGTGCTCGCCGTGTTCGAGCCGCCGTCGGGGCCCGGCGTCCGCGTCGATAGCTTTGGCTATGCCGGCTACAAGACCAGCGCGGCCTTCGACTCGCTGCTGGCCAAGGTCATCGTGCATACGCCGGGTGAAGCCTGGCATGACGTCGTGGCAAAAGCCTCACGCGCCCTGCGCGAGTTTCGGATCGACGGCGTCGTCACCAACATCGCTTTCCTCCAAGCGGTGCTGGCGCATCCCGATTTCAGGACCAACCGCATCGCGACTGATTTCATTGATCGCAACATCGCAAAGCTCGTCGAGGCGGCGGATGGCGCAGCCAAGCCGCTGTACTTTGCCGCGGCCGAGCGAACCGGCGCTCACGGTGCCGAGACCCACGTGGCACAAGCCGTGCCTGAAGGCGCAGTCGCAGTCGCGGCGCCCCTGCAGGGAACCATCGTCACCATTCAGGTGAAGGAAGGTGAGGTCGTGCGCCCTGGCCAGCAGCTCGCTGTGATCGAGTCCATGAAGATGGAGCATCTGGTCATGGCCGAGCAAGGCGGGCGAGTGACAAAGCTCGTCGCCGGCGACGGCGTCACGCTGCTGCATGGCGAGCCGATCCTGTATCTCGAACCGCTCGACGTCGCCGCCGATCGCGCGGCGGCCGAAGCCGACATCGATCTCGACCACATCCGTCCCGATCTTGCCGAGCTGATCGCGCGCCAGGCCAATACGCTCGACGCGAACCGCCCGGCCTCGGTCGAGCGCCGCCGCAACACCAATCAGCGTACCGCACGCGAGAACGTCGCCCAGCTCGTCGACGACGGCTCGTTCATGGAATATGGCAGCCTCGCCATTGCCGCCCAGCGGCGGCGTCGCAAGCTCGACGATCTCATCAAGAACACCCCGGCCGACGGCCTCGTGATGGGCGTTGCCACCGTCAACGCCGAAAAGTTCGGCAGCGAAGCCGCTCGCTGCATTGTCGTGGCCTATGACTACACTGTGCTCGCGGGCACGCAGGGCCATATGAACCACAAGAAGATCGACCGCATGCTCTCGCTGGCGGAAGATTGGCGCGTGCCGCTGGTGTTCTATGCGGAGGGCGGCGGCGGCCGGCCGGGCGATACCGACCGGCTCGGCATGACCGGCCTCGACGGCCCGTCCTTCGTGCAGTTCGCAAGGCTGTCTGGTCTTGTGCCGGTGATCGGTGTCGTCTCCGGCTATTGCTTCGCCGGCAATGCCGCGATGCTCGGCTGCTGCGACGTCATCATCGCCACCAAAAATGCCTCGATCGGCATGGGCGGCCCGGCGATGATCGAAGGTGGCGGGCTCGGCGTCTATCACCCGGCCGAGGTCGGTCCGGTCTCGTTCCAGTCGCCGAACGGCGTCATCGACATCGTGGTTGAGGACGAGGAAGAGGCGACAGCCGTCGCGCAAAAATACCTGTCTTATTTCCAGGGCGCGGTAACGGAGTGGCAGGCCGCCGACCAGCGCCTGCTCCGCCGCGCGATTCCTGAGAACCGCTTGCGCGTCTACGACATCCGCAGCGTGATCGACCTCGTCGCGGACAAGGATTCGGTGCTGGAGCTGCGCCGCGACTATGGCGTCGGCATGATCACCGCGCTGATCCGCATCGAGGGCAAGCCGTTCGGCCTGATCGCCAACAATCCGCGCCATCTCGGCGGTGCGATCGACGCCGACGCCGGCGACAAGGCCGCGCGTTTCCTCCAGCTCTGCGACGCCTTCGATCTGCCGATCGTCTCGCTCTGCGACACGCCCGGCTTCATGGTCGGCCCGGAAGCCGAGAAGACCGCGATCGTGCGTCACGTCTCGCGCATGTTCGTCACTGGTGCGAGCCTCACGGTGCCCTTGTTTGGCATCGTGCTGCGCAAGGGCTACGGGCTCGGCGCGCAGTCGATGATCGGCGGCGGCTTCCACGCCTCCTTCTTCACCGCGGCGTGGCCGACCGGCGAGTTCGGCGGCATGGGCCTGGAGGGCTATGTTCGCCTCGGCTTCCGCAAGGAGATGGAGGCGATCGCCGACCCCGAGGAACGGGAGACCTACTATCGCAACAAGGTCGCCGAGCTCTACGCCAACGGCAAGGCGGTCTCGATCGCCTCGGTGTTCGAGATCGACAACGTCATCGACCCCGCCGAGACGCGGCGCTGGATCATGGCGGGCCTGCGCTCGGTGCCGAATCCGCCGGCGCGGACGGAGAAGAAGCGGCCGTGCATCGACACGTGGTGAGCGCAGTGCAGCAATAGCCTGCGTCCCGGTTCCCGATTGACATCCCCGCCTGTGGTGCCAGACTTTGCACAATAATACAGGGTGGAGACGTCCGCGATGGCCAGCCTTTCGGCCTCGAACCATGTCGCCCGTGTCTTGTCCGTCGCCAATCATGTGGCCGATGTCGACGCGGAGTCGCGGATCGCGACATCCTGGCGGCGCTGCCTGATCAGCCACAAGCTCGATCCTGCCCGTCAGGGCCCGCCGCAGACGCTCACTGAAGCCGAAGTCCGTCACGTCGCCGAGCCGATGGAAGAGACCATCAGGCTGCTCACGCCCGAGCTCGACGATCTTGCCCGTGTGCTGCGCGACGCCGGCTATTGCGTCAATCTCGCCGACGCGAACGCGACCATGCTGTTCAGCCGTTTGCCGGGCGAAGCCGACGCACGGATGTTCATGGACTGGAAGATCTACACCGGCTCGAACTTTGCCGAGACGTTTGAGGGCACCAACGGCCTGGGGACCTGCCTCGCGGCGCAGAAGCCGATCCTGGTGCATCGCGACGAGCATTTTCGTGCGCAGTGGCACATGTTCTCCTGCGCCGTGGCGCCGTTGTTCGACCAGGCTGGACGTCTTGCCGGCGCGATCAACATCACCTCCTGCCGCGAGGACCTCGAACGGGCCGCGCATCAGCTCGCGCTCGCGGTGACGATGGAGGCGACGCGGCGGATGGAAGGGGCGATCTTCCGCGATTATTTCCGCAACGCCTGGATCGCGACCGTGCCGGGCGACGGCGGCAGTGGCCTGCTCGCCTATGACGACGACCGCCGCATCGTCGGCGCCTGCCGGTCGGCGCGTGCACTGCTCGGCTTGACCGATGGCCTGATCGCCTCCGGCATCGATCTGTCGCGCTACATCAAATTCGATCATCACGCCGTGCGCCATTCAGACGAGATCGTCGATCTGCGCCGCGCCGATGGCCACCCGCTGGGGCAGGGCCATGTCGCCCCGCCGCCGCGCGCAAAATCGTCCACGCCGCGCCGCAACGAGCCCGTTGATCGCTTCGACGCGCTGCATCGGCTCGCCGGGCGCGATCCCGGCCTGGTCAAAAGCGTCAAGCGGCTGAGGAGCATCGGCGATCGCAATCTGCCGGTGCTGCTGCATGGCGAGACCGGCGTCGGCAAGGACGTGTTCGCGCGCGCCATTCATGCGGCGAGCAACAGGGCCCGCAACAACTATGTCGCGCTGAACTGCGCGGCGATGCCGGAAAGCCTGATCGACGCCGAGCTGTTCGGCTATGAGGCCGGCGCCTTCACCGGCGCGCGGCGCGACGGCTCGAAGGGCCTGATCGTGCAGGCCGATGGCGGCACGCTGTTTTTGGACGAGATCGGCGACATGCCGATCGCGCTGCAGACGCGGCTTTTGCGCGTGCTGGAGAATCGCGAGGTCTGGCCCCTCGGTGCGCTCAAGCCCGTGCCGGTGGACATCCGATTGATCAGCGCCACCCACCGCGATCTCGGCCGCATGGCGGAGGAGGGCGCCTTCCGCGCTGACCTTTATTTCCGCTTGCGCGGCGTGGAGGTGCGGCTGCCGGCCCTGCGCGAACGCGCGGACAGGGATGATATCATCCGCCAGATCGCGCGCGAGGAGGCGCCGAACTGCCGCCTCTCGGTCGAAGCGTGGTCACTACTTTCGGCCTATCCCTACCCCGGCAACATGCGCCAGCTCCGCCATGCGCTGCGGCTTGCGGGCTGCACGGCAGAGGATGGGGTCATCACCGATGCCGATCTCGATCTGCCGCCGTTCGGAGGCCGCGCCGAGGAGCCGGACCTCGCCGCCGCCGAGCGCGCGACGATCGTCGAGGCGTTGCGCAAGCATGGTGGCCGCGTCACCGAAGCAGCCCGCGCGCTGAAGCTCAGCCGCGCCACGCTGTATCGGAAAATCAAGCAGTTGAAGATTCCGTTCTGACGGGTTGGCTGGCTTCTGTCGAAGGATGTCGGGAACCCGGACGCGGCTCGATTCCTTGTCGACTCTCCTGGATCGGTTGCAGGGCGCCAGTTGCGCCATCGCGAACATATATTCCAGACAGAGCGAGAGAGGAGCGGATTCGATGGAGGAGATCGAAGTCTTTTTGGCCGTCATTGAAGCCGGCAGCCAGACGGCCGCCGCGCGACAATTGGACCGGTCGCTACAATCGGTGAATCGCGCGTTGGCTGCGCTGGAACGGAGCGTCGGTGTCGAACTGGTCCGGCGAACCACGAGGCAATCGGTGGCGACTGAAGCGGGATTGGCCTTCTATCGTCGCGTCAAGCCGGCTTTTGCGGAAATCAACGAAGCGCGCCTCGAGGCGGCAAACCGGCGCGTCGAGCCATCGGGACTCCTGAGGGTCGCCGCCCCCGTCCTGTTCGGGTCGACTCACGTGGTGCCTGCCATCGCCGAGTTCATGGCGCGCTTTCCGCAGATCGAGGCCGACGTCAATATATCCGACTGGCCGGTCGACGTCGTCGGTGGTGGCTTCGATCTCGCCGTCCGGATCAGGGAATTGCCGGACTCCTCGCTCAAGACCCGGCGGCTCGGAGAGTTACGCACGGTTGCCTACGGCGCACCCGCCTACTTCGCGCGCCACGGCCGTCCCCTTCACCCCAATGATCTCGTCAGTCATCAATGCATCCTGCGCAGGACCGGCCGGGGCGAAGCCGACATATGGCGGTTTCAGATCGGGGGCCGCCTGACCACCGTGCCGGTGAATGGCCGCTTTCGCACCGACAACACCACGGCCGCGCATGCCGCCGCCCGTCATGGCATCGGCATCGGATATGGTCCGTTCTGGCAGATCCGCGATCTCGTCGATCAGGAAACTCTCGAAATCGTGCTCGAGGATTTTGAGGCACCGCGAACGCCCGTCCGCGCCGTGTTTCCACCAAGCGCGATACCGCCGGCCAAGACGCACTTCTTCGTCGACCTCCTGGCGGAGAGGCTGAAGCACGAGCGGCTTTGAGCGAGGCCCGGGAACGCATTCTACCGATTGGCGGGAATGTCTATCCCGCGGCACGCCCGTTGTCCCGGCGTAGAGTCGATCGCAGCTTGAGGCGGGGGCATATCCGCCGAGCGCGGCGCAAAGGACTGCACCCATGACTCCCAATCGACGTACACTCTTGCACGCCGGCGTCGGCGTCACCGCGACGTTTGCTTCCGCCACCTTCGCCGGACAGTCGCCGGGCTCGCGCGACCTGCGGTCGCCCAAGGCCTTGCTCGCGGACGACGCAGAATCCCGCGCGGTGGCCGCGCAGGATTTCGGCCACATCGTGCACAGGCAGCCTCGGGCCGTCTGCAAGCCCGCGACGAGCGGCGAGGTCGCCGACATCCTGCGCTGGGCAAGGGAACAAGGGTTGAGGGTTGCGGCACGCGGGCAGGGCCACGCAACCTACGGCCGGGCCATGGCCGAAGACGGCATCGTGATGGATCTTGGCGCGCTGGCCACAATCCATCGGATCGAGCCGGATCGTGTCGTGGTCGATGCCGGTGCGACCTGGCACAAGGTGGTGGATGCGACCCTGGCCAAAGGGCTCGTTCCACCGGTCTTGACGAACTACCTCGAACTGTCTGTCGGCGGCACGCTCGCCGTCGGGGGCATCGGCGGGTCTTCGTCCCGGCACGGCCTCCAGACGGACCAGGTTCTGGAACTTGATGTGGTCACCGGCGAAGGCGCGGAGCTGACCTGCTCGCCGACCTCGCATGCCGAACTCTTTGATGCCGTTCGGGCCGGCCTTGCGCAATGCGCGCTCATCACCAGAGCGACGCTTCGGCTTATGCGCGCACCCGAACGGGTTCGCCGCTTTCAGCTGTCTTATCCCGATCTTGCCTCGCTGACTGCCGATCAAGGGCGCGTTCTGGACGAGGCGCGCTTCGATCAGTTGCAGGGGGCCGTCGTGCCCGACGGCGCCGGCGGCTGGCGCTATCAACTGGAAGCGGGCGTCTTCTACGACAGCAACATGCCTCCCGACGACAAGGCTTTGCTTGCGGACTTGGCTGACAAGCGCGAGATCGTCTCCGACCTCGGCTTTGGCGACGACGCCAACGCATTTGCCAAGCTCGAAAAGCTTCTGCGATCGAATGGCCAATGGTTCAATCCGCATCCCTGGCTCCTGACCTATTTGCCCGGCAGCAACGCGCTTCAGATCGCAAGCGATGTCATTGCCGGGCAGAGCAGCGATGACCTTGGCCCGTTCGGACGGATCACCTACTATCCGATGTTCACTGACGGGTGCCGTACGCCCCTGCTTCGGCTGCCGGACGAACGCGTTGTGTTTCCCTTCAATCTCATCCGCATCCCGGCATCGGCGGAGACGGCGAATGCGGACAGGCAGGTCGTACGCAATCGTGCGGTCTACGATCGCATTCGCGGCGCAGGCGGGATGCTATACCCGGTGAGTGCGCTTGCCATGTCGTCACAGGATTGGGCGGATCATTTTGGCGCGAGATGGTCGTTGCTGGGCGAAGCCAGGCGCCGTCACGATCCGGGCGGCATCCTCACACCCGGGTACGATCTGTTCTAGATCGTCGGAATGCGAGCGGCTGGATGCTTACGAAAAATCCGTCCAGCTCAGATGCCGCGAATCGAGATCGCCGACTGAAACGGTCTCGCGGATCTCGTGAGGTGTGTGGAAGCTGCTGCGCAGATAGACCAGCGGCGCGGCTCCGTCGGAATGTGACACGTAGCGCACCTCGCCGACGAAGATCGAATGTGTCCTGGTCTCGAATTCCTGCGCCAGCACGCAATCGAACGCGGCGACGGCATCCGTCAGCACCGGGGCGCCGGTCTCGCCGCGCGTCCACTGGCCGAACGCAAAGCGATCGTCGCCGTTGACGCCCTTCTGGCCACTGAAGGTCAGCGCCAGCAGCGCGTGATCCTCGTGCAGGAAGTTGATTGCGAAGGCGCCTTCCTCGCGGATGCGGGCGTGCGCGCTGGCGTTGCGGTTGACGCAGACGATCAGCGAGGGCGGATTATCCGACAGCGAGCAGGCCGAGGTCACCGTGAGGCCCGTGCGCTTGCCGTGCTCGGCGCCGACCGTCACCAGCGCGACCGCGCCGGCGCATTGGCGCATCGCCTGCTTGAAATGCTTCGCGTCGAAAGGATTGGCGTCGACCGTCACGCGGAAATCTCCGAAATAGAAGCGGGTGCGGCAGAATCGCGCCGCACCCGCCTCCGGTCAAGCTGCCTTCTTCGCGGAGCCGAGATGCTTCAAGCGCGGCATCACCTCGTTCTTGAGCAGCGAGAGCGAGTGGTGCCAGGCCTCGGCCTTGTGCTTGTAGTCGAAGCCGAACACCAGCAGCACGCCGAAGCCGCCGACCTCGTCATAGATCTTCTCGATCTTCTCGGTGACCGTTGCCGGCGAGCCGACGATCCAGTTCCGCTTGGCGCAATATTCGACGGTGACGTCGCTATCGGGCACGTCGGGCGCGTGCTTCAGATAGTCCTTGAAGCCGAAATGGCCGAGCAGCGGCAGGAAGTACTCGCTCATCATCCGGCCCATCATGTCGCCGGTCGAGAGCTTCCAGGCCTCCTCGTCGGTGTCGGCGACGAAGACCTCGCGCACCAGCCGCCAATCCGCGCGGTTCGGCTTGCGCCCGGTCTTGGCGGCGCCGATCTCGACCGAATCCCAATGGCTGCCGACATAAGCGGGGTTGAGGTTGAGGCTCATCGGGATGAAGCCGCGCTCGCCCGCGAGTTTGAGGGTGTCCGAATTCTTCGACAGCCCGGCAACGCCGATCGGCGGATGCGGCGCCTGCAGCGGCTTGATGTGCGGCTTGAGGAAGTCGAACATCGTGTCCGGCTTGGTCACCGTCCAGAACTTGCCCTTGTAGGTGAAAGGCGCGGGATCGGACCAAAGCTTCAGGATGATCTCCAGCGCTTCGCGGGTCATGTCGCGGTTCTGGCCGCTCATCCCGTCGACGTTGAACATCGCCCAGTCGCTCGGCAAGCCCGAGGCCGCGACGCCGAAATTGAGCCGGCCCTCGGAGAGATGGTCCAGCATCGCGACACGGTTGGCGAGCTCGGCCGGGTGGTGATAGGGCAGCAGGAAACCGCCCGGTCCGATGCGAATGTTCTTGGTCTGCATCAAGGCCTGCGCGATCAGCAGGTCCGGCGTGGGATTGGGTTCCCAGGGCGCGGTGTGGTGCTCGCCGACCCAAGCCTCCTGATAACCGAGCTCGTCAAGCCAGCGCATGACTTGCAAGTCCCAGTCATGTCCTTCCTTCAGGCCGCACTCCGGCGGGTGCGAAGGCATCGTGAAATAGCCGATCTCCATGGATTCCTCATCTGATGTTGACGCGTCTTGCTGCGCGGTTCACGGGCGTGAGCAGGATAGCTTCAGCAAGCGGTGTGCCAGCGCGCCCCCGCCCCCAGACCCGCGAGAAAAGGCTGGTTTGGGGCCGCGATAGCCGATATCCCGGGGCAGATTTGCCAAGCGTCCGTCTCATTGTCGCGAGACGGCGTCTTGGCGGTGAGACTTAAGGATACGATTCGAAATGACCGAACCCGCTTTTGTCGCGGTGGACTGGGGCACCAGCAGCTTTCGGCTCTGGCTGGTCGATCGCACTGGCCACGTGCTGACCGAGCGCCGCAGCGATGAGGGCATGCTGGCGGCGGCCAAGGCCGGCTTCCCTGGCGTGCTGCAATCGCACCTCACCGCCGTCAGCGCGCCGGATCATCTACCTGTTCTGGTCTGCGGTATGGCCGGCGCCCGCACCGGCTGGGTCGAGGCCGGCTATGTCGACACGCCCGCGCCGCTCTCGGCCGTTCTGAAGCAGGCCGCCCGCGTGCCGGGCGAGGCGCGAGACATTCGCATCCTGCCTGGTATCGCGCAGCGCGACACAGCCGCGCCGGACGTGATGCGTGGCGAGGAGACGCAATTGCTCGGCGCACTCGGTCTCGATGCCGCCGGCGAGGCGCTGGTCTGCATGCCCGGCACCCATTCGAAATGGGTGCGGGTGAAGGACGGCACGGTCGCGCATTTCTCGACGTTCATGACCGGCGAGCTTTTCAGTGTCGTGTCGCGCGAGACGATTTTGTCGCTCGCAGTCGCCGGCGCCGATGAGGTCGAGGATGTCGCGAGCTTCAAGGCCGCGGCGAAAGCCGCGTTCGAGGCGCCGGCCTTCGCGGCCAATCTCCTGTTCGGCGCGCGGTCGCGGCAACTGCTGTTTGGCGGCACGCCAGCCGCAGCACGTGAGACGCTGTCGGGCACGTTGATCGGGGTCGAGCTTGCGGCGGGCCTTTCCGGCACCGTGCCAAAGGCCGGCATCACGCTGATCGCCTCGGGACGGCTGGCGGCTCTGTACCGGCTTGCCTTCGACGCGCTGAAGGTCGACGTGAACCCGATCGATGCCGATGAAGCGGTGCGCCACGGCCTGTCGATGGCGGCTGCGGCGATCTGGACGAAGCAAGAAGGAATCTTGAGATGAGCGTTCCCTTTCCGCCGATGAAGCGGCCCCTGGTCGCAATCCTGCGCGGCGTCAAGCCGGAGGAGACCGAGGCCATCGTCGGAGTTCTGATCGAGGCCGGCATGACCGCGATCGAAATTCCGTTGAACTCGCCCGATCCGTTCCGCTCGATCGGAACGGCCGCGAAGCTCGCGCCGGCCGGCGTGCTGATCGGCGCCGGCACGGTTCTGACCACGCCAGATGTCGATCGTCTCAACGATGTCGGCGGCAAGCTGATGGTCTCGCCGAATGTCGATCCCGAAGTTCTGGCGCGTGCGCATCAACACGGCATGGTGACGCTGCCTGGCGTGTTCTCGCCGACCGAGGCGCTGCTCGCGGCGCGCTCCGGCGCATCCGGCCTCAAATTCTTTCCGGCGAGCGTGCTCGGCGCGTCCGGTATTGCCGCGATCCGCGCCATTCTGCCGGCCGGCGTGATGATCGCCGCCGTTGGCGGCGTCTCCGACCAGAATTTTGCCGAGTACATCAAGGGCGGCGTCACCGCGTTCGGGCTCGGCTCCAGCCTCTACAAGCCCGGCATGTCGGCCGCCGATGTCGCCGCGCGCGCGAAGGCGACAATCGACGCCTATGATCGGGCGATTGTGAAAGACTGAGCCGCCAATAAACAAGCCGTGATGCCGTCACGGTCGCGCGTTATCCTATCTTGCTGCATCAGCGAGATCAGGAGACCGACATGGCGATCAACAACATAGCCGATCTGTTCGTGGCAACGCTCGAACAGGCCGGCGTCAAGCGCATCTATGGCATTGTTGGCGACAGCCTGAACGCGATCACAGAGGCGCTGCGCCGCCGCGGCACCATCGAATGGGTGCACGTCCGCCACGAGGAGGTCGCGGCCTTCGCCGCTGCCGGCGAAGCCGAGATGACGGGAAGCCTCGCCGTGTGTGCGGGCTCCTGTGGGCCTGGCAATCTGCATCTGATCAACGGCCTGTTCGACGCACATCGCAGCCGCGTGCCGGTGCTGGCGATCGCGGCGCAAATCCCCTCGGCCGAGATCGGCGGCGGCTATTTTCAGGAAACCCATCCGCAAAATCTGTTCCGCGAATGCAGCCATTATTGCGAGATGATCTCGGATCCGAGCCAGCTTCCCTTCGTGCTGGAGAATGCGATCCGCGCAGCGGTGGGTCTGCGCGGCGTCGCCGTCGTCGCCATGCCCGGCGATGTCGCGTTCCGCAGCCCGCCGAAGCGCGCGTTGTCGACGACGCGCGGACTTGCGCTCGCGGCACCCAAGGTCGTGCCGCAGGCCGATGAGCTGAAGGCGCTTGCGGATCTCCTCAACGGTGCCGAGCGCATCACGCTGTTCTGCGGCCGCGGCTGCGCCGGCGCGCATGCGCCGCTGATGCAACTCGCCGAAGCCCTGAAAAGCCCGATCGTACATGCGCTCGGCGGCAAGGAGCACGTCGAATACAATAACCCCTACGACGTCGGCATGACCGGCTTTATCGGCTTTTCCTCCGGCTACGCTGCCATGCATGCCTGCGACGCGCTGGTGATGCTCGGCACGGATTTTCCCTACAAGCAGTTCTTCCCTGATGATGCGAAGGTGGCGCAGATCGATATCCGTCCGGAAAATCTCGGCCGGCGCTGCACGATCGATCTCGGCCTCGTCGGCGACGTCAAGCTGACCATCGAGGCGCTGCTGCCGCTGCTCAAGACCAAGACCCAGCGCAAGCATCTCGACGATGCCGTCGCGCATTACAAGAAGGCGCGCGAAGGCCTCGACACGCTCGCCAAGGGTACACCGGGCAGCAGGCCGATCCATCCGCAATATCTCGCAAAGGTCATCAGCGACCACGCCTCGGACGATGCCGTTTTCACCGCCGACGTCGGCACGCCCACGGTGTGGGCCGCGCGCTATCTTGAGATGAACGGTCGCCGCCGGCTGATCGGCTCTTTCGTGCACGGCTCGATGGCCAACGCCATGCCGCAGGCGATCGGCGCGCAGGCCTCGCAGCCCGGCCGCCAGGTGATCTCGCTATCGGGCGATGGCGGCTTCACCATGCTGATGGGCGATCTGATCACGCTGACGCAGATGAAGCTGCCGGTGAAGGTGGTCATCTTCAACAACGGCGTGCTCGGCTTCGTCGCGCTGGAGATGAAAGCGGCCGGCTTCGTCGACACCAATGTCGATCTGGAGAATCCTGACTTCGCCGCGATGGCGCGCGCGATGGGCATCTTTGCCAAGCGCGTCGAGGATCCCGGCGAGCTTCCGGGCGCGATGAAGGAGATGCTGGCCCACAATGGCCCGGCGCTGCTCGACGTCGTCACCGCCAAGCAGGAGCTGTCGATGCCGCCGACCATCACGGCCGAACAGGTCAAGGGCTTCAGCTTGTGGGTGCTGCGCGCGGTGATGAGTGGCCGCGGCGACGCGGTTATCGACCTCGCGAAGACGAACCTGCTGCCGCGTTGATTTCGGGTGACGCGGTCTGGTACACCTCTCCCCGCTGGGGAGAGGTGTACCAGCTCGCTAGCCACGCTTCGCCGACGGTAATGGCAGCCGCTCATGGCGGCGCTGGAAGCGCTGCCAGTGCAGCACGATGCCGATCAGCGCCGCCGGCAAGAAGCCGAGCACGATCAGGAAGTGCGGCAGTTCCTTTGGCGAGATGAAAGCGATGGCGATGTCGGAGATCAGCCAGAGCGCCGCGAAGATGACAGCGAAATCCGTCCGCGGGCAGCGCAGATAGTAGAACACGGCGGTGACGACCACGGCGGGCCCGATCGCAATAGCGATCATGACCGCCGTCAGCTCCTTCGGCGTCAGCGCGTCGAGCACCATCGACGCCAGCAGCCAAAGCGCGGCAAACATGGCGATGATGTCGATCGGATGCCGCAACCGAATACCTTTCGTCGGAATGCGGTATGGTTGAGTCCCAAGCCCGTTCCGTCAAGTAAAATACGCCTATTCCTCGTCGTTCCCGGGCGTCGGGCGCAGCATGAAATGGCCGAAAGCGGAGGCGATCGGCTTGTCCTGATCGTCCTGCCAGGCCCGCGCCTCGAAGGCGACGATACGCCGGCCCTGCTTCACGATCGAGACATTGGCAACGGTATCGAGAGCGCGGCCGGACCGCAGATAGTTGACGGTCAACCCGATCGGCTTCGGCAGCGCGGCGATCCCGAGCTCGCGCCGCACGCCGAGAATCGCTGATGTCTCGAGGAAGGCGCCAGTCATGCCGCCATGGATCGCGGGCAGGATCGGGTTGCCGATGATCTTTGGTGAGAACGGCATCGTCAGCGTGCCGTCGTCGTTGACGCGAATGCCGAGGCAGCGCGCAAACGGGCTGTTGGCGAACGGGCCGTCCGGATCCTGCGGCGCTTCCAGCGTCGGAATGCTGCGCGAATCGATCCTGCGGTCCGCAAGCATGTTGGTGCGGTTGGCGCCGATCATGAAGCAGGCGGTGGCGGTCGCCACCGGATCGTCCTCGGACTCCTGGTAAGCCGTCGAGCGCACGAAGGCGATCGAGCGGGTGGTGCGGTAGCAGACCGAATGCGCCTTGATGGCGAGGCCTGGCGTCGCCGGCTTCTGGTAGTCGATGCGCAAATCGAGCGTCGCGATTGCGCTGGTGCCGTCGAGCGCAAGTTGAACTGCCATGCCGCAGCTCTCGTCCAGCATCGCAGTGACGACGCCGCCATGCAGCACGCCGGTCTCGGTGTCGCCGACGAAGACGGGGCGGTAGGGCAGGCTCGACCAGGCCTCGCCCGGTGCGAACCGGTCGAGCTGGAGCCCGCTGATATGGCCGTAATCGGAACGGCGGCCCTTGATGGCCTCGGCGAGTTCCTCAAACGGCAGCGTGGGCGATGAGTTAGGCATGACGATGTTCTAGACCAGTGTCGCGCGCCGCGCAAAACCCCCGCATGTGTCGCCGCACACGGCCGGTTTGGCCTCGACAGAGCCCGCCGAAGCAACGATGGTGGGCGCTCGTTCATTGCCCGCGAGGAGTATCCCATGGCTGACCCCGAAACACCCGCCGCCAACCAGGGGCCCGTCACCATTTCGAGCTCCAGTTCCGAGCGGGCGCCGATCATCTATTTCGACGGCGCATCCTGCTTCGGCCATCACAACGGTGCGATCCAGATCGAGCTCGCAGCGAACCTGCTGATGCCGGTCGGCGCGGCCGTCAGGGTCGACGTGGTCCAGACCGCCCATCTGCGCTGCAGCCCGGCCGCGGCGCTGGCCTTGCGCGAAGCGCTCGACAAGGCGCTCGCGATGCTCAAGCTCGGACAGCAGCAGGCGGAAGAAGCAATCCCGACGGTGAAGAACTGAGATTGACAGCCACCCGGCTTTACGTCACTTTTCGTGCAGGTTGATACGACCTGCCGGTTGCGCCCTCCGTGGACGGTGAACGTATCGAGCCCTGATCGGCCTCCCTTTGCCCGAGCGACCGGGTCAGCAACGCAACCACCTGACACTCCTGGATCGCTCATGCAGAGGACGAACCGATGCGCGATTTTCGCGATGCCAAGGCTATGGCGCAGACCCTGCGCGAATCCCTGACCACCAAGGCCGTCACTATCAGCCACAGCGAGAGCCTCGAACTGGTGTCGAGGATGTTGGGCGTTGCTGACTGGAACACATTGTCGGCGCTGCTTCACGCCGAACGGCGTGACACGGCTGCACCGATTGCGAAGCTCAAGACGACGGCGTTCTACCCGGCCGCTCCGCTGCGTGATCTCGTTCCATTTCCGAATGCGACTTACCCGATGTTTGTGGGCCGCGAGCGCACCCTCCAGGCCCTGCACCAGGCGTTTGAAGGTGGACGGGAGGTCGTGCTGGCAGTCCAGCGCGAGGCGGCCGTCGATGATCCCCGATTCTCCGACGTCTACGAGATCGGCATCGTGGCCCAGCTCCTCGAACTCGAGCCACTCGCCGATGGCACATTCAGGGTGCTGACGCGCGGGCTTCGGCGCGTCGCGCTGCGCAGCTTTGCCGTTGAATCAGCCGCGTATCAGGCCGAGGCAACTGACGTCAGCGAAGTAGCGGTCCGCGATGCCCGGGATCTGATCCGAAGTATCTATCAGCGCTTCCAGGATTACACGGCGGCGCACGGGATCCTTGTGCCGGACATCTGGCTGTTCTTCGATCAAACGCGAGATCCCGGACAGATCGCCGATACCGTCGCCACGCGAATGAAGTTGCCCATCAAAGACAAGTACGAGTTATTGGCAACGCTCGATCCCATGAAACGGCTCGAGCGGATCGAGGCGCTGCTCGATGTGTCGCAGCGTCCGGTGTCGGCAAATTACGCAGCCACGAAGCGGCATGCGCTCGAACACGCCGAGCGGCGTCACCACCAATACGCGACGCTCGAGCATTTTCTGCTCGCGCTGGTCGATGATGCGGAAGCATCCGCCGTGATGCGTGCCTGCGACGCCGATTTCGGCAACCTGAGGCAGGGCCTCGTGCAATATCTCGACAACGAGCTCAAGCACACCGTGACCGAGACCGGAAGTGCCGAGCCTACGCCGGCATTCAAGCGCGTCGATCAGCGCGCCGCACTCCACGCCCAGGAGGTGGGCCATGCCGCGGTGACCGGTGCCAATGCGCTGGTCGCCTTGTTTGCCGAAACGCGAAGCCCCGCGGCGCGCCTGCTCGCGGAGCATGGCGTTTCGCGCGGGCGTGCTGACAAGGCGATCGCGCGCGGCGTTGGCAAGGGCGCTTAGTCGAGCCTAGCCGACATGCACCTTCGGCTTCCTGCCGCCGTTCCACTTGCCCTCGAGCGCGCGCTCGATCTGCGCGGCGAGTTGCAACAGCAGGCCGTCGTTGGCCTGCTTCGCGATGGCCTGGATGCCGAGCGGCAGGCCGTGCTCTTGCGCGGCCATCGGCATCGAGATCGCCGGCATGCCGCAGAGGTTGGCGAGCGGCGTGAACGCGAAAAAGCGCCAGAGATTGCCGAACCAGTCCAGCACATCAGGATTGTCAGAGATGGTGAGATATTCCTTCGTCCCGACCTTCGGCGTCGGCAGCGCCGTGATCGGCGTCAGGATCACGTCCCACTGCTCGAAGAACGCACCGAAGCCGCGTGATGTCGTGTTGAACACGCCCTGCATCTTCGCGCGCTCGGCGAAGCTCGTGTGACGTCCGGCTTCCCAGATCCCGATGTTCATGGGCTCGATCAGATCTTCCGGCGGCTTTTCCAGCCCGCGCGCAGCGAGCATGTTGGAGATCACGACGGCAAAATTCGAGATGTAGCAGGTGGTCTGCGCCTCGAACGCGGCGGGGAAATCGAGCTCGGGTAGCGCGTAGTCGACATGGTGGCCGAGGCCTTCGAGGAAGCGGCCGGTCTTCTCCAGCTCGGCTGCGATCTCTGGCGTCGCGGTGTAGTCGCCCCAGGTGTGCGACAGCGCGATGCGCAGCTTTGACGGATCGCGCTTGATCATCTCGGAATACGGCTGCGCCGTGGTCCAGAACGGCATGAACTCGCCGGGCGCGGGTCCGCGGGCATGGTCGACGAAAGCCGCGGTATCGCGCACCGTGCGCGACTGGCAGCCCTGGATCGAGACGAGGCCGGTGAGATCAGACATGTGCGGCGCAAGCGAGAATACGCCACGCGAGACCTTCAAGCCGATATTGCCGTTGACGCCGGCGGGAATGCGGATCGAGCCGCCGCCATCGGTCGCGTGTGCGATCGGCACCACGCCGGCCGCGACCATCGCGGCGCTGCCCGCCGACGAGCCGCAGGTGGTGTAATCGGTATTCCAGGGATTGCGGGTGACGTAGACGGCGGGATTGTCGGCCGAGCTGCACACGCCGAATTCCGGCGTCGTGGTGCGTCCGATCAGGTTGAGCCCCGCCTGGCGGAATTTTCCGGTCAGGAATGTATCGGCGGCGGCGCGATTATCGCGCATCAGCAGCGAACCCATTTCCTGGAGCCGGCCCTTCATGGTCGGACCCAGATCCTTCATCAGGAAGGGCAGGCCGGCGAACGGACCGGCGAGATTGGCGCCGTCCTTGGCGGGATCGGCGATCACGTCATCGAACAGCTCGACCACGCCTGACAGCGTCGGATTGACCTTGGCGACGGCGGCTGCGGCCTGACGTGCCAGTTCCTTCGCCGTCAGCTCGCCCTTGCGGACGCGAGCCGCAAGGGCGACGCCATCGTGCTGCGCCCATTCGTTCCAGCTCATCGGCAAAGTCATGAAGTCAAATCCCTTGAGATGCGGCGTCACCTTTTTCGCAAGGGCCCGCGTGAATCAACTGAGCCGGCGCGAGGGGCAGGGTTGCGCCGGGCGGAGAGGTCGTGGCGCTTTAGAGCAGCCTTGCGATCACCGCAACCGGCCCACCGCCGGCCGGCCCCTGATGCTCGGCGCCGCCGGAGACGTAGACTGCGCTGGTGCCGGCGAGGCCGGCAATCAAGCCGCCGACCGCCGCGCGGGCATGGCGTGTCGAGCTGATATCGGTGTCTTCCAGCATGGTGTGGCGGAAGCCGCGCACGGTGCCGTTTGGCGAGGCCTCGGCCTTGGCAAAGATGTTGACGAGCTCGCGGCCTGCTTTCGCCTGCGCGCCAAGCCCAACGCCGCTCAGTGCCGACACCACCGCCAGCGCGTCGATCGCGTCGCTCATCACGGCATGCCCGATCTTGAATTCGCTCGCTGAGCCTTCCGAATTGCCGAGCACGATGACGACGTTGTGCATCAGCTCGATGCCGGATGAGGTCGAGGCGACCTTCGAGAACAGATCGTAGCGTCGCAGCACGTCGTCATCGCGGATGTCGGAGCCGACCTCGCCGAGCGCGACCGCCACCCCGAGCGCGGAGGCGCCGCGCGAATAGGCCATCGAGCTGTAGGCGCTGATCGTCGCCGTCTTGCTGCCGCGCGCGGCTGCTGCCTCGACACGGTCGCTGGTCAGCAGCGGGCACTTGATCTGGACGAAATGGACATCAGTTGGGTCAGTTATGCCGGCATCTTCCATCGCGGCCTTCGCAGCCGTCGCGGTCTCGGTGATCTGCGCCGAGCGGCCGAGCTCCTCGGGCAGGAAATCCCGTGTCTGCGCCATGCCGATGCTCAGGCGCTTGCCGGAGATGCCGGCCGGCGGCTTCGCAACCTGCTGGCGCGTGAACACCGTGATGTGCGGGCTGAGCACGCCCTCGGTCCCGCCCGACATCACGAAAGCGATGCGCTGCTCGACTTCATGCGGCGCCAGATCAAGTTTTGGCGCCAACGCCGTGCACAGCGCGGCAACGGCATATTCCCGGGTGAAATCATTGACGCCGCCATTGCCCTCGGTCTTGCCGAGGATCGCCAGGATGGAGGCCGGATCGATCGCGCCTGTAACGATCAGGCTCATGAGGCCGGACACGTCGCCGGGGCCCTTGGTGGCGATCTTGAAGACGCCGACCGATGTTGTCCGCATAGATGGTCCTCGTGGAGTTCGGTGGTCCGGCAAGTCAAACAGCCGTGGAAGCGATGCGTCTGTCAAGCCACAAGCGCTTACCTCCGACCGTCATCCTGAGGTGCTCGCCCCTTCGGCGAGCCTCGAAGGGCGACGGCCCGGCTGCATCCGGGCCGCTCATCCTTCGAGGCTCCCCATGGGACGGGTTGCGTCCCATGCCTCGCACCTCAGGATGACGGACTGCGAGAGAAGACAAGACTTTGCGTCGCCCGCCGGGCGAAACACGCCATCGATGGGTCAACCGGCTCTTGTAAAAATATTCCACTTTACCGAAATTCGGATTTGTCGTATGTATCGCCCATCCTGATCCGGCGAAAAGGGGCGGTCGTACGTCGTCACGAGCCGCGGATCGGGTTGCGGTGGACGCTGAGCGGCGCCGTCGCGGATGTGNGTGGCAGGGTGGGGCAGTGGATTGAGCCGAGCCCCGTGAGCCGCTTGCAAGCCGCGTTGNACGAACGGCGCTNAATGCCTGCCAGGCCCTTGGGCTAAGCGGGGCATGTCCGGCGAAGCCTTTNGGCGAAGTCGGAAGCTTGCGTACGGCAAAACCGTGTGGTCCTGGCCGTCGTCGCTACGGTCAAGCTCTTTGCGAATGCGGCATTGGCGCCAACCGGCGCGGTGTCGGCGAATTTCGCAGGCGCGAGGGAGGCCAGAAGGAATTCGGCTCCCGGGAGAGCACGGCATAAGCCGTCCAACCATCGCGCAGGGAAGGCCGTGTGTTCGGCTACACCTGTATGCCGCTGTGCAGTTCTTTTTGCGCTACATGCGCACAGCGGACCGTGGGTGCCAGCCGGCACCCGGCCTTCCCTGCGCCCTTTCTGTCGAGGGCGTGATGAGGAGAGCAAAACTCGGGCGGAACAAGCCGCGAGAGTGCGAAGGTGTGTCTGAACCTGTCTCGACAGTGGATAAGGGCGTTGGATTACCATGGCATCGCTCCTTGCTCCGTCATTGCGAGGAGCCCTTGGCGAGGAGCCCTTGCGACGAAGCAATCCAGAATCTCTCCGCGGCGACAGTCTGGATTGCTTCGCTGCGCTCGTAATGACGACGTGGAGGGAATATGCGCCGAACCTCACTCTCGTGCCCCCGGATCCGCCGACATCCCCACGATTGTGGCGAGATCGCATCGGCCCCACAAAAAATCCTCTGTCGACGGTTGCGCGCCGCACCTTGCTGAATCAACCTCGGTTGGTCCATAAGCGGCGTCCCGCGGCCGGATTTCGGTTTGCGTCGCGTGCTTGGATATAGAGGGATTCTCGCGTGGCAAATATCAACCAGAAAATTGCGCAGGAGCTTGGGGTACGGGCGGAGCAGGTCGAGGCGACGGTGACGCTGCTCGACGGCGGCGCCACGGTTCCCTTCATCGCACGCTACCGCAAGGAAGCGACCGGTGCGCTCGACGACGCGCAATTGCGTACCCTGGAGGAGCGCCTGGTTTACCTGCGCGAGCTCGAAGACCGCCGCAAGGCGATCCTCGAATCAGTCCGCGAGCAAGGTAAGCTCGACGCGGCACTCGAAGCCTCCATTCTCGCCGCCGACAGCAAGGCCCGTCTCGAAGACATCTATCTGCCGTTCAAGCCGAAGCGCCGCACCAAAGCCGAGATCGCCAAGGAGGCCGGCCTCGAGCCGCTCGCCAATCAGCTGATGGCTGAGCCCGGCAATGATCCGAAGGTCGTGGCCGAAGGCTTCATCAACGCCGAGAAGGGCGTCGCGGATGCCACGGCTGCGCTCGACGGTGCCCGCGCCATCCTGGTCGAACGTTTTGACGAGGACGCCGATCTGATCGGTGTGTTGCGCGAGGAGATGTGGACCAATGCGCGCATGGCCTCCAAGGTGCGCGACGGCAAGAAGACCGAGGGCGAAAAATTCGCCGACTATTTCGAGTTCTCCGAGCCGCTGACCAAGCTGCCGTCGCATCGCATCCTCGCGATGTTCCGCGGCGAGAAGGAAGAGATCCTCGATCTCCAGATCCAGGCCGAAGCCGAAGTGCCCCCTGCCGGTGTGCCCGGCGCCTACGAGCTGAAGATCATGAAGCGGTTCGGCATCGCCGACCTCAAGCGCGCCGGCGATCGCTGGCTGATCGACACCGTGCGCTGGGCCTGGCGCACCAAGATCCAGGTGCATCTGAATATCGACCTGCGCATGCGGCTGTGGAACGCGGCCGAGACCGAAGCCGTGCGCGTGTTCGCTTCGAACCTGCGTGATCTCCTGCTGGCCGCGCCTGCCGGTACCCGCGCGACCATGGGGCTCGATCCCGGCTACCGCACCGGCGTCAAGGTTGCCGTGACTGACGCGACCGGCAAGGTGGTCGACACCGCCGTGATCTATCCGCACGAGCCGCAGCGTCAATGGAACGAGTCGCTCGCGACCCTCGGCAGGCTCGCGATGAAGCATCGCGTCGAGCTGATCGCGATCGGCAACGGCACCGCCTCGCGCGAGACCGACAAGCTCGCAGGCGATCTCGTCAAGGGCCTCGCTGAGCTGAAAATGTCCAAGATCGTGGTGTCGGAGGCCGGCGCGTCGGTCTATTCGGCGTCGGCTTTCGCTTCGGAGGAGTTGCCGGGCCTCGATGTCACCCTGCGTGGCGCGGTCTCGATCGCCCGTCGTCTGCAGGATCCGCTTGCCGAGCTCGTCAAGATCGAGCCTAAGGCGATCGGCGTCGGCCAGTATCAGCATGATCTCGGCCAGGCCAAGCTTGCCAAATCGCTCGATGCGGTGGTCGAAGATTGCGTGAACGCGGTCGGCGTCGACGTCAACACGGCGTCCGCGCCGCTGCTGGCCCGTGTGTCGGGCGTCGGCTCCGGTCTGGCGCAGAGCATCGTGGCGCATCGTGACGCCAACGGCCCGTTCAAGTCGCGCAAGGCGCTCAAGGAGGTGCCGCGGCTCGGGCCCAAGGCATTCGAGCAGTGCGCCGGCTTCCTGCGCATCCTCGGCGGCGAGGATCCGCTCGACGCCTCCGGCGTGCATCCCGAAGCCTATCCGGTGGTGCGCCGGATTCTCAGCGCCACCAAGAGCGACATCAAGGCGCTGATCGGCAGCAGCGAGATCGTTCGCACACTGAAGCCGAAGGATTTCGTGGACGAGACCTTCGGTCTGCCGACCGTCACCGACATTCTGCGCGAGCTGGAAAAGCCCGGTCGCGACCCGCGTCCGGCGTTCAAGGCCGCGGTGTTCAAGGAGGGCGTCGAGGAGATCAAGCATCTCCAGAAGGGCATGATCCTCGAGGGCACCGTGACCAACGTCGCCGCGTTCGGCGCCTTCGTTGACATCGGCGTGCACCAGGACGGCCTCGTGCACATCTCGGCGATGTCGAAGACCTACATCAAGGATCCGCGCGAGGTGGTGAAGCCCGGCGACATCGTCAAGGTGAAGGTGCTGGACTTCGAGGTCGCCCGCAAGCGCATCTCATTGACGCTCCGTCTCGACGACGAGGTCGGCGCCAAGAAGGACGCGCCCGGCATGCAGCGCGACAACACGCGCAACACCAACCGCATGACGTCGGCGGCCCCGCGCAAGCAGGAATCTTCCAGCGGTGGCGGCGGCGCGCTTGCCGAGGCGATGCGCCGCGCAGCCGAAAAGAACGGCGGCAAGCGGGCGTAAGCCGATTGGAGACGAATGTCTGGCGGCTAGTGCGACTGCACCTCTCCCGCTTGCGGGAGAGGTCGACGCGCTCAAAGAGCGCGGCGGGTGAGGGTTATGTCCACGGCGGGGTTCTCGATTGCGGAGGCACCCTCACCCCAGCCCTCTCCCGCAAGCGGGAGAGGGAGTGAAAGAGCAGCGCCTCCCTAACTCCGGCGTCAGAATCTGGCGCATTTGTAAGTTGAAGGAGAGGGCGCCTTCTCCTCATCTGATCCTCTCTGCGCGGCACATATTGCCGCGCTGCATGGAGGGTTTCCGATGAACAACAGGCGTCTCACTCGCCTTGCCGCGGCGGCCGTCGTCGCGGCACTGGCACTCGCATCGCCCGTTCTCGCCAGAGGTGGTGGCGGAGGCGGCGGTCACGGCGGTGGCGGCTTTGGCGGTGGCGGGCATTTCGGTGGTGGCGGCGGGATGCACGGCGGCGGCTTCGGCGGTGGTGGCCACTTCGGAGGCGGCGGCATGCACGCGGGCGGCTTCGGTGGCGGCATGCATGTCGGTGGCATGGGCGGCGGCGCGCACTTCGCCCATGTCGGTGGACCAGGCTTTGGTCGACCGGCCTTCGGCGGCGCGCGCTTCGCGCATGCGGCGATCGGGCCGCGTTTCGCCGGCGGCGGCTGGCATGGCAGGCCGTTCATCGGCCGGCATGCCTTCTTCTTCCGCCACCATCATTTCCGTCGTTTCGCAGTCTTCGGCGCGCCCTACTATGCCAACTATTACGACGATGGCTGTTGGCGCAGGAGCTTGACGCCTTATGGGTGGCAATGGGTCAATGTGTGCGGGGACGCTTGGTACTAGCATCGCCGGACCGCACCATTGTCGCGATCGCCACCGGGTGGTTCCGCTCAGCCCCGGAACGGGATAGTCTGGTGGCGATCGTTCGCGCGGAGTTTGTCATGACTGGAGGCCACCGCCGCATCCTGGTCGTCGAGGACGATCCGGAAACCGCAGGCCAGCTCGTCGAAGAGCTGACGACCTCGGGCTATGACGTCGATCTCGCAGCCACCGGGCGTGAAGCCCTCAGCCATGGCGTCGCCCGCGACTATGCCGTGATCACCATCGACCGCATGCTGCCCGATATCGACGGCATCACCGTGATGCGGCAGATGCGTGATGATGGCGTTGCCTCGCCCTTCCTGATCATCTCCGCGCTCGGCGAGGTCGACGACCGCGTGCGCGGCCTGCGCGCCGGCGGCGACGATTATCTCGTCAAACCGTTCTCCTTCGTCGAATTGCTCGCACGCCTTGAGGCGCTTGGCCGCCGCAGCGAGACCATCGCCAAGGAAACCATTTTGCGCGTCGGCGATCTCGCCGTCGATTTGATCACGCGCAGTGCCAGCCGCCGCGGCCGCAAGATTCCGCTGCTGCCGCGCGAATTCCAGCTGCTCGAATATCTCGTCCGCAACGAGGGCCGCGTCGTCTCCCGCGCGATGCTGCTCCAGCATGTCTGGGATCTGCATTTCGATCCCTCCACCAATATCATCGACGTCTATGTCGGACGCGTCCGCCGCAAGGTCGATGATGCCCAGGCCTATCCATTGATCCACACCATCCGCGGCATCGGATATTGCCTCCGTGCTCCTGGCTAACACGCTTCGTTCCTCGACCTTCCGCCTGGCGCTGATCGCGATCGCGATCTTCGGCGTGATCGTCGCAGCGATCATGGCGTACGTCTATTTCGGCACACTTGCTTATGTGCAGAGCCGGGTCGGCGATGTCGGCGACCACGGCGGCTTCACTGCGATGCTCGAGCTCGCGATGATCGCGGTCGCCGTGTTGCTCTTGGTGTTGGCAGGCCTCGCCGCCGTGCTGGTGACGCGGCGCACGGTCGGGCGGATCGAGGAGATCAACGCCACCAGCCGCGCCATCATGCTGTCCGGCCTCGACCGGCGCATTCCCTTGCGCGGCAGCCACGATGAATGGGACCGCGTCGCCGAAAACCTCAACCAGATGCTTGATCGGATCGAGACGCTGATGGGTGAGGTCAAGCAGGTCAGCGACAATGTCGCCCACGATCTGCGCACGCCGCTGACGCGCATGCGTGGCCGGCTGGAAAAGGCCTATCACCACGAGCGCGACAGTGAAGCCGATGCGTCGCTGATCGGCGACACCATCGCCGACCTCGATGCGGTGCTCGGCATGTTCGCCTCCATCACGCGGATCTCGGAGATCGAGACCCGCGCCCGCAGGAGCGCGTTTCGCGCGCTCAACCTTGCCGAGATCGCCGGCGAAGTCGTCGAGCTCTACGACGCTGCCGCCGAGCAGGTCGCGACGCGCCTGAGCCTCGGTGGCGACCGCGAGGTCGCCGTGACCGGCGATCGCGATCTGCTGTTCGATGCCATCGCCAATCTCGTCGATAACGCGATCAAGCACGGCCGCCCCGGTGGAAAGGTCACCGTGACCTGCCGCAATGCGGGCGGTGGCGCGACGATCGCCATCGCCGATGATGGTCCGGGCATCGCGGACGATCAGCACGATCACGTGTTCAAGCGCTTCTACCGGCTCGAGCAGAGCCGTTATACGCCGGGCAACGGCCTGGGCCTGAGCCTGGTCGCGGCGGTGTCGCGGCTCCATGGCGCCGAGATCGCGCTGCATGACAATGCGCCGGGCCTGACGGTCCAGCTCAGCTTCCCGATCGCGCTATAGCTCGATCACGCCGCGGCGCGCCGCATGCGCCACTGCATCGGTGCGGCCGGTGGCATCCAGCTTGTCGAGCAGCGAGCCGACATGGAATTTCACGGTATGCACGGAGATATTGAGCTGGCGCGCGATCATTTTGTTGGAGGCGCCTTCCGCCATCAGCGCCAGCACGTCGAGCTCGCGCTGTGTCAGCGCGATGTCGTCGGGCATGATGCGCGGATCGCGGGCGACGACGCTCGCCGTGGCCGTCTCGCCGGGCGCGGCAAGGCGAAGCCCCGCGACACTGCCGAGCAGCGTCGCGAGGCGATCGGCCAGCGCGGGATCGTCGACCTCAAGGGACAACACAATCTCGCGTGCGTTGTCCTCGCTCACGCCTCCGGCCTCTCGCCGATCGTGACCTTGAAGCTCGCCGGTTCGCCACCACGGCGGACCGCGACATCGACCACCTGGCCGACGCTCGCGGGTCCCAGTGTTCGCAATAGCGCACGCACGCCGGAGAGTTTTTGGTCATTGACCGCCACGATCACGTCACCCTGGCGGATACCGGCCGTGGCCGCCGGACCTGCCTTGTCGACATTCATCACCATCGCACCGATGCCGTCGTCAAGCCGCAGCGGCTGCAACCCGAGCCCAAGATAGCCGCGCGCGATGCGGCCGCGCGTCTCAAGCTGGGCCGCGACGCGCTCGATCGTCGCCGTCGGGATCACCAGCACGCGCCGCGGGCCGAGCACGGCCATGCCGAAGGCTTCGCCCGAGGCATCGAGGGCAAGGCCGCCCTCCTGGCTCGGACGCAGGCGAACATCGAGCTCGATCCGCGCATCGATCTCGCCGCCGCGCAAGGAGCGCCAGCCCTTCCCGGAGACCGACACCATCCCCAGCGCCGCACTCTGTGCATCGCGATTGGTGGCGACCACGACCGACAGCGTGCCGAGGGCAGGGACTGTGGCGGCGAGCTTGACCGGGGCGATGCTGGTGTCCGCGCGAACCAATGCGATGTCGGTCGTGTGGTCGCGGCCGACGATCGTGGCAGCGATCGTGCTGCCGTCGGGGAGGGCGATCTGGACATCGCCCTCGTCGGCCAGCGCCTCGTCGGCGGTCACGATCAGGCCGGGCTTCCAGACGAAGCCGGTCGAGCGGGAACGGTGCGAATGCACGGAGACGAGGGACGGCGTGATGCGCGCCACGACGTCCGCGAGCGCGGACGACAGTGAGGTGAGAGGAGTGAAGTCGGTCATGGAAAGCTCCTGTAAGTTGCCCACAATCTGGGATGTCGCGGGCCATTGCGAAACTGGCCGGGTGGCCAGTCCTCCCAAGGCCACAGCCGACGAACATGTGATTGGGAGCCGCTCACGGGAACGTGTAGCAATCCCGAAATTGCGCCGTACGGCCTTGAACGTTGCCAGCGAGCCCTGACCGATGACCATCGACCTCACCCGCCGCACCCTGCTTCAACTCGCCGGCGCCACCTCGCTCGCGATGGCTGCGGCGGCTGCCGCGCGCGCCGAGGGCAATCCGCAAGGCGGCGGGCCGACCTATGCCAGCCGCACGCCGATGCGGGTCGGCATGGTGACGCTGCGGGTGAAGAGCCTCGACAAGGTCGCGGACTATTACCGCGACGTGATCGGGCTCACCGGGATGGAGCGTTCGACGACCGCCGCCAGGCTCGGTACAGCCGGCATCACGCTGCTGGTCCTGGAAGCCCGTCCCGACGCCGCGATCGAGCCGCGCAACGCCGCCGGCCTCTACCACACCGCCTTCCTGATGCCGACGCGCAAAGATCTTGCGCGCTGGCTGGTGCATGCCGCCTCGCATCGCGTGAAGCTGTCGGGCTTTGCCGATCATCTGGTCAGCGAGTCCGTCTATCTCGACGACCCCGAAGGCAACGGCATCGAGGTCTATGCCGATCGCGATCCCTCGCAATGGCAGTGGAGCGAGGGCAGCGTGAAGATGGCGACCGACGAGCTCAACATCCCCGATCTCTTGTCCTTGACCAATACGCGCGTCAGCGATTACGCCAAGGCGCCGGACGGCCTGCGCGTCGGCCATATGCATTTGCGTGTCGGCGATCTCGCGCAGGCCGAGCGCTTCTATCACGGCACGATTGGCCTCGACCCGACCCGCAGCCGCAACGGCGCCGCCTTCCTGTCGTCGGGCCGCTATCACCACCATCTCGGCATGAACGTCTGGCAGAGCCAGGGTGCTGGCCAGCGCGACGATGCCACGACCGGGCTCGCCTGGTTCTCGCTGGTGACGGAAAAGCAGGAGCTTCTCGCCGCGCAGGAAGAGCGCCTGCGCAACGGCGGTGCGCGGGTCGCGCAGCTGCCGGATGGGGTCGAAGCGATCGATCCCTGGGGCACGCGGGTGCGGCTGCTCAAGGTGTGAGCCGCTCGCGCTGACGAGTACTGTCGATGCCGCAGCATCGGTCTCGTCGCTGTGCCGAGGACGTTGTCCCAGCAGCCCGCTGGTCGCTTGCTGGCAATAGGGGCCCGTGATAGCACGCGCTGGATCGCACGCTTGCCGAACAAGACTCGAGCTTCCCGGAATTTATTCCCCGACATGACCGATTTTCGCGGCGTCTTTCCCTACCTCGTCTCGCCCGTCGATGCCGACGGTACGGTGCGGACGAACGTGCTCGCAAAGCTCTGTGACGATTTGATCGGCGCCGGCGTGCACGGGCTGACGCCGCTCGGCTCGACTGGCGAGTTCGCCTATCTCAACGCCGCGCAGCGCATGGCGATCGTGCAGACCACGATCGAGGCCGCGAAGGGCCGCGTGCCTGTTGTGGCGGGCGTCGCGTCGACCTCGACGGCAGACGCGGTGACGCAGGCGAAGGCCTATCAAAAGCTCGGCGCCAACGGCATCTTGGCGATCCTCGAGGCGTATTTCCCGCTCACTGAGGCCCAGGTCGAGTCCTACTTCCGCAGCATCGCGGATGCCGTGGACATTCCGGTGGTCATCTACACCAATCCGCAATTCCAGCGCTCCGACCTGACCCTCGATGTCATCGCGCGCCTCGCCGAGCATCCGCGCATCGGCTACATCAAGGATGCCTCGACCAACACCGGGCGGCTGCTCTCGATCATGAACCGCTGCGGCGATGCCTTGCGCGTGTTCTCGGCCTCCGCCCATATCCCGGCCGCGGTGATGCTGATCGGCGGCCTCGGCTGGATGGCAGGGCCGGCCTGCATCATCCCGCGCCAGAGCGTGGCGCTCTACGACCTCTGCAAGGCCGGTCGCTGGGACGAGGCCATGGTGCTCCAGCGCAGGTTGTGGCGGATCAACGAGGCCTTCGCCCGCTTCAATCTCGCAGCCTGCATCAAGGCCGGGCTCGCGATCCAGGGCTACGACGTCGGCGATCCCGTCCCGCCGCAGGCCGCACTGTCGGCCGACGCGTGCAAGGTCGTGGAAGCGGCTCTGCGGGAGCTTGCTAGCGAGCAGCCATCCCGACATGGTCAGTGCCGTAGGGTGGGCAAAGCGTAGCGTGCCCACCATCCTGATCGCATCCGTTCAGCGATGGTGGGCACGGCGCAAGCGCGCCTTTGCCCACCCTACGAAATCGCAGATCTACGGGACGGCATGCCGAAATCGTGGATATCTCGCTCAAAAGCGCGGCTGGTCTCGCCTGGCTCGATCCGCTAAAAGGCGCGCGCACTTTGAGGCTTAGAGGATCCAGCGGAATGAACATTCTTCCCGGCAATTTGCGTTTCGGAGCGGGCCAGCCCGTCAAGCGTTTGGAAGACCAGCGGTTGCTCACCGGGAAGGGGCAATTCATCGACGACAAGCCGGAGGACGGCGCGCTGTGGTTGCACGTGCTGCGCTCGCCGCATGCGCATGCGAAGATCGTCTCGATCGATACCGGTGCTGCGGCATCGATGCCGGGCATCACCGCGATCTACACCGGCGCCGATCTGATCAAGGACGACGTCGGCACCATTCCGACCTTGAGCATCTTCAAGCGCCCCGACGGCAAGCCGATGACGGTGCCGCCGCGGCGGCTGCTCGCCCATGAGGTCGTGCGTTACACCGGCGAGGCGGTAGCTGCGGTGGTGGCTTCGTCGCGTGCAGAGGCCCAGAGCGCGGCCGAAGCGATCGTGATCGAATACGACGTGCAGCCCGCCGTGGTCGATCCCGTCGAGGCCGTGAAGCCCGGCGCGCCGGTGGTGTGGCCGGAGGCGCCCGACAACATCGTCGGCGCGATGAGCTACGGCGATGCCGCCAAGGTGGATGAGGCCTTCGCCAGGGCCGCGCACACGGTCGAGCTCGATCTCGTCAGCCAGCGCCTGGTGCCCTCGGCCATGGAGCCGCGCTCGACCATCGCGGAGATCGACAAGAAGACCGGCCGGCTCCTCCTGCATGTGCAGTCGCAGACCCCGGCCTCAACCCGCGACGTGCTGGCGGAAGCCGTGCTGAAGCGCCCGAAGGACAGCGTGCGCGTGCTGGTCGGCGACATCGGCGGCGGCTTTGGCCAGAAGACCAATCTCTATCCGGAAGACGGCATCGTCGCTTACGTCGCGTCCAAGCTGAACAGGAAGATCCGCTGGCGCGGCGACCGCACCGACGAGTTCGTCGGTGGCACCCATGGCCGTGATCTCACCTCGACGGCCTCCTTCGCGCTGGACGAGAAGGGCAAGGTGCTGGCCTATCGCGTCACCTCGATCGGCTGCACGGGTGCGTATTCCTCGGGGGCTGCCAACATCATTCCGCTGGTGCTCGGGCCGTTCGTGCAGACCGGTGTCTACGACCTGCCGCTGGTGCATTTCGAGATCAAGTCGGTGATGACCCACACCGCACCGGTCGGTGCCTATCGCGGCGCTGGTCGGCCAGAAGCCGTCTTCATCGTCGAGCGCCTGTTCGATGCTGCCGCGCGAAAAATCGGCATGGATCCGCGCGCGATCCGCAAGGCGAACTACATCAAGCCGGCGCAGCTGCCCTACACCAACGCCGCCGGTCAGGTGTACGATTCCGGCGCCTTCGCCCACATGCTCGACCGCGCGGTAAAACTCGCCGACTGGGACGGCTTTGCCGCGCGCAAGAAGGCCGCGAAGAAGAAGGGCCTGCTCTACGGCCGCGGCCTGACTTCCTACATCGAATGGACCGGCGGCCGCGCCCACACCGAGAAGGTCAGCCTGCATGCGACCTCGGAAGGACGCGTGATCCTGCATTCCGGCACCATGGCGATGGGGCAGGGGCTGCAGACCACCTACACCCAGATGATCTCCGATACGCTGGGCATTGCCATGGACAAGATCGACGTCGTCCAGGGCGACACTGATCTGGCGATGGGCTTTGGCAGCGTCGGATCGCGCTCACTGTTCGTTGGCGGCACGGCGGTTGCGGTCTCCTCCAACGATTTGATCCAGAAGGCGCGCGAGAAGGCGGCGAACGTGCTGGAGACCTCGGTCGAGGACATCGAATATCAAGGCGGCATGCTCACCGTAGTCGGCACCGACCGCCGCATCAGCCTGTTCGACATCGCCGAGAAGGAGAGTGGCTCAAAACTCAGCGTCGATTCGGAAGGCGAGGTCGACGGTCCCAGCTGGCCGAACGGCACGCATATCTGTGAGGTCGAGATCGACCCCGAGACCGGCGTCTCCCGCGTCGTGCGCTACACCACCGTCGACGACGTCGGCGTGGCCGTGAACCCGATGCTGGTCACCGGTCAGATCCACGGCGGCGTCGCGCAGGGCATCGGCCAGGCGCTCTATGAAGGCGTGTCGTATGACGCCGATGGCCAGCTGCTGACCGCGAGCTACCAGGATTACTGCATCCCGCGCGCGGACGACGTGCCGCCGATCGTGGTGACGCTGGATGATTCCGCGCCCTGCCGCACCAATCCGCTCGGGGCCAAGGGCTGCGGAGAGTCCGGCGCCATCGGCGGTCCTCCTTGCGTCACCAACGGCGTGATGGACGCACTCCACGAGCTCGGCATCATCCAGCTCAACACGCCCCTGACGCCGCAGAAGATCTGGAAGGCGATCAGGGATGCGAAGGTGGGGGCATAGACTCGTCGACGTCGCCCACGCTGCAACAGCAACACCCACTCGTCGTCCCGGCGAAGGCCGGGACCCATAACCACCGAATCTAGTTTGGCGAAGATTGGCGGTGACCAACTCGCGCCACACTTCTCCCTCGGCGTATGGGTCCCGGCCTTTGCCGGGACGACGAGGAGGGTGTTACGGCCGGCTCGCGCTAATCCCCAGCATCATCTTCGCGATGATGTCGCGCTGGATCTCAGACGTGCCGCCGAAGATCGTATAGGCCCGGCCGTTGAGATATTCCGGCACCACCGTCAGCATGTCCTCCGGCAGCGCCGACTGTTTCCACACCGCCGGGCTGAAGCCGAGCGGATCCTTCGCCGTCTTGCGGCGATGGTCGGCATCGTAGCTCTCGGCCACGAAGCGTTCCGCGCTCTCGCGCAGCGGCCGTTGCTCGTCGGAGGGATTGAGATTCATGGCGTCTACTCCGCGGCCGCCGGCTTGCGCACGGAGGGATGCAGTCCGGATGGATCGACCACCATGCCGAACTCCTGAAGATTGTGGGCATGACACAGCTGATGCAGGGCGAAGGCCTGGTCGATCGCCGCGGACTGGCCCATCACGTCGACCGAACGGTTCACGGCTTCCTTGGTCAGCTTCAGCGCAAAGGACGGCTTTGTTGCGATCCGGCGCGCCAGCTCCAGCACCTGCGCCGGCAACTCCGCGCGCGGCACGACCCGATTGACCATGCCGAGCTGATGCGCCTCCCGCGCGCTCCAGCTGTCCGCGGTGAACAGAAATTCCTTGGCCTTGCGCGGCCCGAGTTCCCAGGGATGCACGAACCATTCGACGCCGCAGACGCCCATGGTGACGACGGGATCGCAGAACTGCGCATCGTCGCTGGCGACGATGAGGTCGCAGGCCCAGGCCAGCATCAACCCGCCCGCGATGCACTTGCCATGCACTTCGGCGATCATCGGCTTCGCCAGGTTGCGCCACCGCCGGGTGATCTGGAGATATATTTCCTGTTCGCGCGCGAAGCGGCCGTGGGCGTTGGCTTCGGCAAAGCCGCCCCAATTTCCTACAGGTGGAAAATCGACGCCTGCGGCATTCTTAGCCCCGGGACGCAGATCGTGACCGGACGAGAAGTGCGGGCCATTGCCGGCGAGAATGATCACCTTGACCCCATCGTCCTGCACCGCCGCGTCGAAGGCGGCGTTGAGGTCGTAGGTCATCTGCAGGTTCTGCGCATTACGCGCCTCGGGCCGGTTCATGACGACCCGTGCAATCGCGGGCTCCGGCCGCTCCACGAGAATGGTCTCGAATGAGGACATGGCGCGCTCCCCTGCTATTTTCGTCTTGTTTCCTTCGAGTTGACTATGTCGCGTGGTGATAGGCAAGGGGCTTGCGTCAGCCGGCTGCTTTTCGCGCCGCTGCTACGTCTGGCGCCGTACGCGCGCAATCTGGTAGTTTGCCCCCCGATTCCACCGGGAGAAATTTGATGCGCAAGATCCTGACCGTGCTGGCGGCGCTGGCCTCGCTCAGCCTCACCAATTGCGGCTACAACGCGATCCAGAGCCAGGATGAGCAGATCAAGGCCAACTGGTCCGAGGTGGTGAACCAGTATCAGCGCCGTGCCGATCTCGTGCCCAATCTGGTCAATTCGGTGAAGGGCTTTGCGCAGCAGGAGAAGGACGTCCTGCTCGGCGTCACCAATGCCCGCGCCAAGGTCGGCAGCATCCAGGCAACGCCGGAGGTGCTCAACGATCCCGCAGCTTTCCAGAAATTCCAGGCCGCGCAAGGCGAGCTCTCCAGCGCGCTGTCACGGCTGCTCGTGGTCACGGAAAACTATCCGCAGCTCAAGTCGGACGCCCTGTTCAAGGACCTGATGTCGCAGTTAGAGGGCACCGAGAACCGCATCACGGTCGCGCGCAACCGCTACATCAAGGCGGTGCAGGAGTATAACGTCACCGTCCGATCGTTCCCTAACAACCTCACCGCGATGATGTTCGGCTACAAGGGGAAGCCGAATTTTTCGGTCGAGAACGAGAGGGAGATCTCGACCGCGCCGAAGGTCGATTTCAATCCAGCGCCCGCGCCGTCGAAGTAAGCGCGCGCCGTTTGCCAATGGGCTTCACCCCACCCACCGCTGTCATTCCCCGCGAAAGCGGGGAATCCAGTACGCCGCGGCTTCTCGGCTCAAGCACGGCCGCCTCTGGAATACTGGATCGCCCGCCTTCGCGGGCGACGACAGCGAGGCTGTGGCAAACAATCATCGTATTCGCGCTGCTGCTTGGTTGGGCTTTCCCAGTCGCCGCCGACGTCGCCGTGCCACAGCTCACCGGCCGCGTGGTCGACCGGACCGGTACGCTGTCAAGCGGCGACATTGCGTCGTTGAGCCAGAAGCTCAGCGGTTTCGAGACGCGCAAGGGCAGCCAGATCGCCGTGCTGATCGTGCCGACAACGGACCCGGAGACGATCGAGCAGTTCTCGATTCGCGTCGCCGAGGCCTGGAAGATCGGCCGCAAGAAGGTCGACGATGGCGCGATCCTCGTCGTTGCCAAGAACGACCGGCATCTGCGCATCGAGGTCGGCTACGGCCTCGAAGGCGCGCTCACCGACGTCACCTCGCGGCGGATCATCGATGAGGTCATCACGCCAAAATTCAGAGACGGTGATTTCGCCGGCGGCATCTCGGCCGGCGTCGACCGGATGATGCGCGTCGTCGACGGCGAGCCGCTGCCGGTTCCCTCACGCAGCGTGAATTTTGCCAATCTGGACGAGATCGGGCCGCTCGCCCCGGTCGTCCTGTTTGCCTCGCTCGTCGTCGGTGGCTTCCTGCGCGCGCTGCTGGGGCGATTGCTGGGCTCGGTCGCAACCGGCAGCATGATCGGCATCCTGGCGTTGCTCATCATCGGATCCGCAGGACTGGCCCTGCTCGCCGGGATCGTCGGCTTTGTGCTGTCCTTCATAGCCGATCTCTTTCCCGCATCGACGGGGTCGTCGCGCGGCGGTTCGTGGTCGAGCGGTTCCTCGTCGGGAGGCAGCTGGAGCAGCGGATCATCGTCCAGTGACAGCGGCAGCTTCAGCGGAGGCGGTGGCAGCTTTGGTGGCGGTGGCGCCTCGGGGAGCTGGTAGTCATGAGCATTGGGCGCATGTTCAGGCATCTCCTCCAGCACCATTGGCGCGCGAGGCAGGTGTTTCCGCAAAGCGTGCTCGACCGCATCGAGCAGGCGATCAAGCAGAGCGAAACGACGCATTCCGGCCAAGTCCGCTTCGTCGTCGAAGGCGCGCTCGATGGCCGTCCGCTATTTCGCAATCAGCATGCCCGCGAGCGCGCGCTCGACGTGTTCTCGCATCTGCGCATCTGGGACACCGCGCACAACAATGGCGTGCTGATCTACCTGCTGCTCGCCGACCGCGATGTCGAGATCATCGCCGATCGCGGCATCGATGCGAAGGTCGGCGCTGCCGGCTGGGAGACAATCTGCCGCGCGATGGAAGCCGAGTTTGGTTCGGGCGAGTTCGAACGCGGCGTGATCGACGGCATCGCGGCGGTGTCGCGGGAACTCGCCAGGCATTTCCCGCCGGCGGGTGCGCATCCGAACGAGCTGCCGGACAAGCCGGTGGTGATGTGAGGAATTGCTGACACTCTCTCACCGTCACCCTGAGGCGGCCGCCTCTTCGGCGGCCCTCGAAGGGCGACGGCCCGGCTGCGGCAACGCGGCCGCCCATCCTTCGAGGCTCCCGGCGCGGCGCGACGCACCGCGCCACTCGCACCTCAGGATGACGGATTGAAGTAAGTGCGCGTCTTCAATCATCCAGCTTGTTCAAATCCCTTACCGACTGCATGATCGGCTCGAAGTTCGAGCGCGCATCCAGCGCGTCGAACAATTGCGCGGTGTCTTCGAGCAGACCGTGCGATCGCGCAATCGCAATGCGCACATCCTCCTGCGGCGTGTCGGACAGCCTTCCGTGCCCTGACAGCAGGATCTTCGCGTTCAGTCCCTTGATGCGCTCCAGCGACTGGATGTAGTCGGAGATACTGCCCGAGCCGAACACCCCGCCCATGACGCCGCCGGGCATCAGCGTATCTGCGGCGAACAACAGGCCCTTGTCCTGGTCGAACAGGGTGATGCAGGCCGAGGTGTGGCCCGGCGTGTACATCACGCTAAGGCGGAAATTGCCGAGGTCGATCAGATTGCCTTCCTCGAGCCAGATGTCGATATTGATCGGCACGTTCGGCTCGTTGAACATCTTGCGCAGCATCGAGAAATCGTCGCGCAGCACGATCTTGTTGGCGGCAAGCCGATGCGCGGCGACGTAGGTGCGGCGCTCGTTGAAGTGCCAGGCGGCGCCGATATGGTCGAGATGCTCATGGCTCAGCACCACCATGTCGATCTTCTCGGGCGGGCAGCCGACGAAGTTCAGGCACTCGACCATCGCCGGATAGTTCGAGGACAGGCCGACGTCGATCAGGATGGTGCGCGCCGAGCCGCGCACCAGATACGCATTCGCTGCGCGGTTGGAGAAGCGGATCTGGTAGACGTCATCGGCCGCCTGGATCAGCGAGCAGGTGTCGTTCTTCATCAGGATCGGAAATGCAGTCGGCTTCCGTTCGCTCATGATTGCGCTGCCCGGTAGGTGACGGCGTTGGACGCCCGCAGGCGTTTTGACAGCGCATCCATCACCATCAGCGCGAACGCCGGTTGCTGGCTGACGAGATAGACGAAGCGGGCGTGGTTGATCCGCATCACCTTCGTGTTGGGCGCCGATGCGATCGCGGTCGCGGAGCGCACCGAGCCGTCGATCACGGCCATCTCGCCGAAGAACTCGCCCTTGCCGAGCTTGATGATGCTGGTCTTTCGCGCGCCGTCGACCTTGGCGATCTCGACCTCGCCGTCGAGCACGACGAACAGCTCGCGGCCGGTCGAGCCCTCCTCGAAGATGACGTCATCGACACCGAACGCGTTGATGCATTTCTCGATCGTCATGGCACTCCCCAAACGCCTTCTGGCTGACGGGACGGGCCATGTTAGCCGGGGAACAGTGACGGGCAAACAACCCCCTTCGGCTAAGGCAAGCGGCCTACCGCAGGGCAGCATCGGCTGACAATTTGTTGCACGCCGCCACGCCGGTTCCACTTTCCCGACCCAATTCGGCCTCGGACGAGTTCCTAAAATTTCGGTAAGCGGGTCCCGAGGTAAGGAATTCGCAAGCAATGAAAGTTACCAAAAAGTGAACCTGGACTGGAGTATTTGAGCCGTGAGTGAACCAATGCCCGAACTGGCCGGCCAAGAGACTGATGACCGGACTGGTGACCGGACCGGCGCCATCGGCGCCGCCGCAACCGTGCCGCAGGCCGTCGAGGCTGCCGCCGGTATCGAGGCCCCCTCGATCGCCCCCGACCATGAGACGCCGCCCAAAGCGGACGCTCCGACGGTCGAACCGCCAAAGATCGAGGCTTCAAGGATCGAGGTCCCGAAGTTCGAGACCAAGGCCGAAACAAAGCCCGAGCCCAAACCCGGCAAGCTCATCGTCATGGCGCCCTCGGAACGGTCCTGGGACCGCGAAGAGTTTGCTCCGCATGTGAAGGCCGACGAGGTGCGTGACACCGGCGGCAAGCGCCGCCTGTCGGCGATGGCCGCGGTGGTGGCGATCGCGGCCTGCGTCGGCGCCATCAGTGGCGCGCTCGCGACCGCCGGCATGATGCATTTTGCCAGCCCGGCGCCGGCGCAGGTTGCCGATACCAGCGCGCTGGATGCGTCCGTCGCCCGGATCGATGCCGACATCGTCGCGCTCAAGGCCAATGTCGAGCACGCCTCGAAGACCGGCGTCAGCCAATTCAACCGGGCCAACGATCGTCTCGACAAGCTCGAGAAGGCGCAGGCCGAACCGATGGCCAAGCTCGCAAAGCTGTCCGAGACCGTCGACAAGCTCCGCGCCACGCCGCCGGCAGCCCCCGCGCAGGCCGCCGCCACGGCGCCCGCGAAGGAGACCACCGGCACGATCGTGCCGGCTCCGACCCAGGTCGCAACGGCCGCTGCCGCGCCGGCTCCCGTGCTTGCTGCGCCCAAGACCGAGCTCGGCCGCCTGCCGACGATTGACGGCTGGAGGCTCCGCGACGTCGCCAATGGCGGCGCGCTGATCGAGGGCCGGGATGGCCTGTACGAGGTCTATGCCGGCGATCCCATCCCCGGCATCGGCCGTGTCGATGCGATCCGTCGCCAGGATGGCCGCTGGGTGGTCGTCACCAGCAAGGGCCTGATCGTCGCGCGATAAGCGTTTGATATCGGACTTGTCACAAGAGGCGCTTCACCACCGCGTGAAGCGCCTTTTTACTTGAATAGGCGAAGCCTCGCGGTGTTAGTGAAGGCATGAGCCGCGCGCTGCGAATTCTCCTGGCTGCCCAAATTCTTCTCGCTGCCACTATGTTGTTTGGGAGCGTCATGTCGCTCTCGGCAGCAGAGAACGCGCCGCTGGCACGCGGTACCGCGATCACCGATCCCGATCTCCTGCGCAAGCTCGACCAGAGCGATGCACTGTCAATCGCGCATCTGTTGCAGCCCGAGCGGAACGCAGGCGTGCCGCTGACGAGCGATCTGCTGTTCGCCTCGCTGCCGCAGCTGAAGCAGATTCCGCCGGCAATCGATGCGGAGTTCGATCGCTACATCGCGCAGCATGAGCTGGCTTCGCCGAGCGAGACCATTGGCGTCGGCGAAGGTTTCGACGTCCAGCTATTCGACCGGGCCAATCTGAAAGCCGCCAACACGCGCTTCGTGCTGGCCGGCATCGTCAACCGCATGGACCGCGCCTATGTCTCGGAGGAGTCCTGCGGCGAGATCCGGCTGATCTATCGCCTGGCGCGGTTCGAGGCCGGCAACACCGCGACGCGCCTGCCGATGACGTTCAACCTGGTGATGAAGGCGCGCGATGCACGCCAGACCGATGCGAACGGCAAGACCATCACGTGCGCCGAGCTCGCGCGGCGCTGGCTCGACAATGGCGACTGGCAGGGGCTGATCGGCAGCCGTACCGTTCCCGATGACGCGATGTTCGATCGCATCGAGACCAACATCCAGATCTCGATCGCACCGAAATCGGCATTGCACGATTTCCGCTCCGACTATCTGCTCAAGGTGTTCAGATACGACGCCGCCACGAAGACGTTCGTGGAATCGACGCTGGAGAACCAGATCGACCGCGATCGTATCCTTGCCGATGACGCGCTCCGGCGCGACTTCAAGGCCTGGCTGCTTGCGCCTGCGCATCTTCGCGAGTTCGATCGCGGCACCGTGCTGATCCCGGAGCAGTATCTCGCCAAGGCTGCCGTGGCGCCGACACCTGCGGGCCTCGATGCGTCGGACCTGCAGCCGGAGTTCGGGATGGTGCGGGGGGAAGGAAAAGGTGAAGGCAATAGCGACCCCGTCTTCACGGACGACGACGTCGTCGGCGCGCTGAAGCAGGCCGCGGCACGCGGCATCACCATGGAGAACATCCGCTCGGTCGCGGGCTTCCAGCGCCGCCTCAACGATGTCACCTGCTCGGGCTGCCACCAGATCCGCGGCATCGGCGGCTTCCATTTTCCCGGCGTGGACTGGCTCTCGGACAAGGCGACGAATTCCACCATCGTGCCGGCCTCGCCGCATTTTGTCGGCGACCAGCTCCGCCGCCGCGACATCCTGATCGCCTTTGCCGCAGGCAAGCACCCTGATTTCTCGCGCGGATTTGCCAGCCGGCCGCAGACCCGCGGCAGCCGGGAGCTCGCCGGCACCGAATATCAGGACGGCTGGGGCGCCCATTGTTCCCTCCAAAACGAGGGATCGGGAACGCCGGACAAGAGTTTTACGTCATGGACCTGCGCCAAAGGTCTCACCTGTCAGGCCGCCGCGGCCTCGAGCCGCATTGGCATGTGCTTCATCAAGACGCGTTAGCAAAATAGCGATTCGGATGACTCATGACGGATACCAGCGACGCCGACAAGGAGCGCAATCGTGAGATTGCGCGCAATGAGGAAGCCAAGCAGGTTACCGGCAGCGTCCGCGTCAGCACCTGGGCGGTCGCGGTGGTCGTCATCATCGGCGGCATCCTGTTCACGCTCGGCTGGCTGGCGCTGCGGTAGCGGAACGCCTCACTTCGCGTAATTCGTCATCGGCGACGTTGCCGAGAGTTTATCGCGAGATCATCCCACGTCGTCATTGCGAGCGCAGCGAAGCAATCCAGCAATGCATCTGCGTGTGCGAGCTATCCATTGTCGTCCCGGCGAAGGCCGGGACCTATACCGCGGAATCTATCGATTGCATTGGGTAGGAGTACCGAACTGCGAGTCTTCGCCAAACTTCTCCTGGGGGTATGGGTCCCGGCCTCCGCCGGGACGACGGGGATGTATAGCGCGAATGCGCCCCTTCACCCCACCGCCCCCTTCGCCCGCAGCTGCTTGATCGCGGTCTCGTCGTATCCCGCGCCACGCAAAATCTCGTCACTGTGCTCGCCGACGCCGGGCGGCTTGCGCGGCTGCACCTTCTTGGTGCCGTCGATCCAGATCGGGCTGGAGATGGTGAGCATGGTGTCGTTCTCGAACGGCACCAGCACCTCGTTGTCGAGCATCTGCTTGTCGTTCGGGATGTCGTCCAGAATGCCGACGATGCCGAACACCAGCCCGTTGCCGTCGAGGATCTTGCGCCATTCGGCAAGATCCCTGGTCGCGAAGGTGTCGTCAAAGATCTTGATCAGCTCGATCGAGCGGGCGTGACGGTCGGGCTTGGTGGCGAAGCGCGGATCGTTAATCAGGTCCTCGCGTCCGAGGCATTTGGCGAGCGTCGGCCACTGCTTCTCCTCGCTGAGGAGCGACAGGATCAGCCAGCGGCCGTCCCTGCACTGATAGTGGTTGGCGACGGCATTGAGCGCGCGCTCGCGCGGGCGCCGTTCGCCGAACTTGGCGCCGCAGAGCTTGGCCTGCGCCAGCACGCTCGCGGCCCAGACGCCGTTGGCCATCAGGTTGGAGGCGACATGCGAGCCCTTGCCGGTCTTCTCGCGCTGATACAGCGCAGTGACGATGGCGCTGTACAGCGCCATCGCGCAGGGATGGTCGCCCATGCCGGCGATCGAGCGGGCCGGTGTGGTGTCGGTGTCGGCGCGGACGAGGTCCATCAGGCCGGAGCGCGCCCAATAGGCGTTGCTGTCGAAGCCGGGCTTGTTGGCTTCCTCGCCCTTCTCGCCATAGCCGGTGAAGGAGGCGTAGATCAGCCGGTCGTTGAGATGGCCGAGATGGTCATAGGTGATGCCGAGTTTGGTCCGCACCGGCGGCGGCATGTTGGTGATGAAGACGTCGGCCTCTTCGACCAGCTTATAGAGCACGGCCCGCGCCTCGGGCTTGGAGAGGTCGAGCGCGAGGCTCTTCTTGTTGCGGGCCTCGAGCAGCCAGGCGAAATTGTGTTCGCCGGTGGGATAGCCGGGCAGGTTGGGCAGATTGCGGTAGGGGTCGCCGGCGCCGGGCGGCTCGATCTTGATGACATCGGCGCCGAAATCGGACAGCACGGTCGCAGCCGCGGGCGCCGCGATGAAGCTCGCGCAGTCCAGAACCTTGAGTCCTGCAAAAATGCCTTTTTCCATCGCGGCGTTGCTCCCTCGCTCTTGTTGTTTCCCGCTGGCTGGAATTCGCGTGGGCCAGACCATGGGAGCATTAGACCGATGTTCTAGCAGGACGCAACGGCGCCGCGCGCAGGGCTCATTGCGGTATCCATCGCATCCGCCACGAAGCCGAAACCATCTCCCGTCACCCCGAGGTGCTCGTCCTGCGGTGTACCGCAGGGCGAGCCTCGAGGGGCGAGGGCCCGGCTGCATCCGGGCCGTCTATCCTTCGAGGCCTCCGCTGCGCTCCGGCACCTCAGGATGACGAAACTGCGGTTGCGGCGTGTCGCGAGGACGGCTCCAGCATCGCCGCTCACGCCTCGCCTGCGAGTAGCGCAGCGTTGCCGCCGGCGGCTGCGGTGTTGATGGTCACGGTCTGCTCGGTGGCAAAGCGCGCGAGATAGTGCGGGCCGCCGGCCTTGGGGCCGGTCCCGGACAGGCTGTTGCCGCCGAACGGCTGCACGCCAACCACGGCGCCGATCATGTTGCGGTTGACGTAGATGTTGCCGACCTGGACGCGGTCGATGATGGCCTCGATCGTGTCATCGATGCGGGAGTGGACGCCGAGCGTGAGCCCGTAGCCGGTGCGCTCGATGGCCTGCAGCACGCGTTCGAGAGTCTCGGCCCGGTAGCGCACCACATGCAGGATCGGGCCGAACACCTCCTCGGTGAGCTGGCCGGCATCGCGGAGCTCGAAGATGTGGGGCGCGACGAAGCAGCCCTCCGGCGCGATACCCGCAAAGTGCAGCCGCGCCTCCGTCTTCATCCGCGCGATGTGCGCATCGAGGCGCCGCTTGGCCTCGGCGTCGATCACCGGGCCGACATGGGTCGCGATGTCAGCGGGATCTCCGATCTTCAACTCGCGCGCCGCGCCCGCGATCATCTCGATCATGCGGTCGGCAACGTCCTCCTGTACGAACAAGAGCCGCAGCGCCGAGCAGCGCTGGCCAGCCGAGCGAAACGCCGAGGTGACGACGTCGTCGGCGACCTGCTCAGGCAGCGCGGTGGCGTCGGCGATCATGGCGTTGATGCCGCCGGTCTCCGCGATCAGCGGCACGATCGGCCCGTCCTTGGCGGCGAGCGACCGGTTGATGTGACGCGCAACCTCGGTCGAGCCGGTGAAGACGACGCCGGCGATGTCTGGGTGTGCGGTGAGCACGGCGCCGATGCGGCCGTCGCCGGTGACGAGATGCAGCGCGCTCGCGGGGATACCGGCCTCATGCAGCAGGGCGACGGCCTCGCACGCGATGCGCGGCGTCTGCTCGGCGGGCTTTGCAACGACGCTGTTGCCGGCCATCAGCGCCGCGGTGACCTGGCCGAGGAAAATCGCCAGCGGAAAGTTCCACGGCGAGATCGCGACGAAGACGCCGCGGCCGCGCATGGCGAGCGCGTTGCTCTCGCCGGTCGGACCCGGCATCGCGACCTCGCTGCCGAACAGCTTTCTGCCCTGCGCCGCATAGTAGCGGCAGAAGTCGGCGGCTTCGCGCAGCTCGGAGAGCGCGTCGTCGAGCGTCTTTCCGCCTTCGCGCTGAAGAGCCGCGATGAAATGCGCAGCTCGGCTCTCCAGGAGATGCGCGGCCTGCTCCAGCGCCGCCGCGCGTGTTGCCGCTGGCGTCCGGCTCCAGGTCGCAAAGCCCGCGCGCGCTGCGGCGATTGCCGCGTTCGCCTGCTCGGGCGTTGCGTCCGGGACCGGCTTGAGGTCGGGCGTTGCGGCCTTGACGTCGGCGAGCAGCCGGTCGAGCGCCGGGCGCTCGCCGAATTCGATCCCGCCCGAATTATGCCGCTCTGGTGCAAAGAGATCACCCGGCAGCGGGATCCTTGCGTGATGCGCGTGATCAGGCCGGACGATGAGATCGACGGGGCGCTTCAATAGCGCCGGGACCGGAACGCGGTAGTCGGCTGCCTGCGCCACAAAGGACGAGTTGGCGCCGTTCTCGAGCAGCCGTCGCACCAGATAGGCGAGCAGGTCGCGATGGCTGCCTACCGGCGCATAGGTGCGGTAGGCGATCTCAGGGTGATCCTTGGCGAGCTGCTCGTAGAGCGCCTCGCCCATTCCGTGCAGGCGCTGGAATTCGAATCCGCCACTGTCGCCGGCGAGCTCCAGCACGGTCGCGACGGTGAGCGCGTTGTGGGTCGCAAACTGCGGGAAGATGCGCGGCCGCAGAATTAGAAGCTTCGAGGCGCAGGCGACGTAGTTCAGATCCGTCATCGCCTTGCGCGTGAATACCGGATAGCCGTCGAGCCCGCGCTCCTGCGCGCGCTTGATCTCGGTGTCCCAATAGGCGCCCTTGACCAGCCGCACCATCAGCTTGCGGTCATGCGCACGGGCAAGATCGTGGACGTAATCGATCACCGCACTGGCGCGCTTCTGATAGGCCTGGATCGCAAGTCCGAAGCCGTCCCAGCCTTTGAGCGAGGGATCGGCGAGCGTTGCCGCGATCACGTCGAGCGACAGCTCCAGACGGTCGGCTTCCTCGGCATCGACGGTGAAGTTGAGGTCGTGCGCCTTGGCGCGCTGCGCGAGGTCGAGAAGTTGCGGCACCAGCTCGGCCATCACGCGCGCGCGGCTGATCGCCTCGAAGCGCGGATGCAGTGCCGAGAGTTTCACGGAGATGCCGGGCCGGTCGGGCAGGGGATGACTGCCCGCCGTCTTGCCGATCGTTTCGATCGCACTCGCATAGGCGTCGAAATAGCGCTTTGCGTCGGCCGCCGTGCGCGCGCCTTCGCCGAGCATGTCGAACGAGTAGCGCGGCCTCTCGCCGGAGCGCGGCTTACCCCGCTCCAGCGCCTGCTCGATGGTCTCGCCCAGCACGAAATGATTGCCCATCAATCGCATCGCCTGGCGTGTGGCGGTGCGCACGGCGGGCGCGCCCAGCCGCTTCACCAGCCGGCCGATGGTGCCGTCGGGCGTCTCGCCAGGCTGGATGACCCGCGCCGACAGGCCGAGTGCCCAGGCCGAGGCATTGACCAGGAAGGCCGTGGACTTGGTCTCGTGATGGATGAAGTCGCCCTCGCCGAGCTTGTCCTCAATGAATTGGTCGGCGGTGCGCGCGTCTGGCACGCGCAGCAGCGCTTCCGCCAGCACCATCAGGGCGAGGCCTTCCTTGGTCGAGAGCGCGAACTCGCGCAGCATGTCCTCGACCCCGCCAAACCGGTCGTCGCGCTTGCGGATTGCCTCGATCAGCCGCGTGGCGGTGCGGTCGATCCGCGCTTCCTGCGGCGGGGCGAGATGCGCCGCCTGAAGCAGGCGTGCAGCGATGTCGGCATCATCGGGCGCGTAGGGAGCAGTGAAGGACGGCGGGATGTTCGGCATGGCGTGTCCTGTGGCTAAAACTCAGGATAAAGTCCGCATGACCGTAGTTCGATAGACAAGATAACAATTTTGCCTTAGAAAGTGAAGATCATTGGCGTATTGGCCGTATAAATTATGGAACTCGATCGAATCGACCGGAGAATCCTCTCGATTTTGCAGGAAGATGGGCGAATCGCCAATGTCGAGCTCGCCGAGCGCATCGGGCTGTCGCCGACCTCGATCGGTGAGCGGCTGAAGCGCTTGCAGCGCGAAGGTTTTGTCGAGGGTTATGGCGCGCGGCTCAATCCGCACCGGCTTGGTCTCGGCCTGCTGGTGTTCGTCGAGGTGCTGCTCGACAAGACCACGCCTGACAATTTCGAGCGCTTTGCGTGTGCGGTGAAACTCGCGCCCGAAGTGCTGGAGTGTCACATGGTTGCCGGAGGCTTCGACTATCTAGTGAAGGCGCGGCTGGCCGACATGACCGCGTATCGGCGCTTCCTCGGCGAGACCTTGCTGTCGATGCCGGGTGTGCGCGAGACGCGCACCTATGCGGTGATGGAGGAGATCAAGCGCGACGCACCGTTGCCGGTTGGCTGACGAAATGCGGTCGCGATTGTCGCTGCTGCGGCGTTGATTGGCGATCTCTACGGGCAAATAGTTTCCGCGCGCAATCGCAACGCCTGTCGTCGAATGCACTGATCGTCTTCTAAAATTTTCTTGGCCCCATCCCGGATCAATCCGGGAGGCTGGCGGGCTTATACTTTGAGGTTCTCTGCGGACGTCTTGCCCCGGTTTGCGATCTCTTCATACTCAACCGTCTGGCCCTCGTTGAGGGAGGACAGACCGGCCTTCTGCACTGCCGAGATATGCACGAACACATCCTTGCCGCCCGACGCAGGCTGGATAAATCCATAACCCTTCGTCGGATTGAACCACTTGACCGTACCTTTAGCCATCACGTCTTCTCCGCGGGTCTTCCTCCGAGATCGCGAACCGCCAATCCCCGCCAACCGGCCGGTTCGGTCCTAACAGGATACGCGGAATGTGGCGGGCTTGGTAGATCAAACCACAGCGGCATTTCGTGGAAATTCGCTCAACTTCGCGGCGTTTTTGCCGGTTTTGCCCGTTTCGCGGTCACTTCTCCGGGACGCCGCACGCCCTCCGTCAATAAGTCGCGGCCAGATAGTCCACGATCTTGCCGACGTCGGCGTCGTCGATTGGCGCGCCATAGACCTTGATCATCTTGGTCACCTCGGCCTGCCAAAATCCTTTCTTGTCTTTCATCGGCGGCTGCGTGGCGATGTAGTCGGACGAGTGGCAGGCGACGCAATTGCCCTGAACCACCTCAAGATTGGGGCCTGGCTTGAAGGCTGCTGTCTCATCCGGCGTCTTGTAATTGACCGGCGCTGCCAGGGCCGAACCCACCGCGGCGGCGAAGGCGAGCGTGATGGCGAGGAGAACGGTGCGCTGCATGATCATTCTCCTCAGGCCACGCTGACGCGGACGGTTTCGACGACGTTGCGCAAATAACCCGCCGGGTTCCAGCGCGGTGTCTCCGGCTGCGTCTCGCCGGAATTGCTGGTAGCGCGCACCTTGAGCTCGACCTGGCCCGCAGCAAGCTTCACCGGCAGCTTCCATTCGCGGAATGAGTAGTTGCCGAGATCCTTGCCGAGCTTCGCGGCGGTCCAGGTCTTGCCGCCATCGGTGGAGACCGAGACGTCCTTGATGCCCTTGCCGCCGTCGAAGGCGATGCCGCGCAGCATCGTGCGTCCGGCCTTCAGCTTGGCGCCATCAGTCACGTTGGTGATGAAGGAGCGGATGGTGAAGCGGTTGATCGGGATCGTCGCCTTCGGCACGGTGCCGGGCTCGATCGAATTGTCCGGCGTGTCCGGGATCCGATAGGCCGACTTCATCCAGAAGCCGTCATAGACAGTGTCGACGACGGTGATCTCATTGAGGTGCTTGACCCAGTAGGTGCCGTAAAAGCCGGGCACGACAAGGCGCAGCGGGAAGCCGTTGAGGAACGGCAAATCGTCGCCGTTCATGCCGTAGGCCAGCATCACCTCGCCGTCGGCGGCGTGAGCGAGATCGAGCGCCTTGACGAAATCGGGCGTCTTGTCGCTGACCGGCCCGTCCATGCCATTGAACGTGACCTGCCTGGCGCCGGCCTGCACGCCCGCCATCTCCAGCACCGCCTTCAGCGGCACGCCGCGCCAGCGCGCATTGCCCATCGCGCCATTGGCGAGTTGGCCGCCGGCGACGCGCGGCTCGACGAGGCCGCGGCTGTTGCCGGAGCACTGGTTGACGGCGACGATCTCGGTCGCCTTCATCTTGCGGATGTCCTTCAGCGACAGTTTGAGCGGCTTGTCGACCTTGCCCTTGACCTCGAGCGTGAACTTGTCGGGGTCGAGATCGTAGGGGAGGTCGGCTAGGTGATAGCGCACGAAGAATGCGTTGTTCGGCGTGATCGGGCCGTCGTTGAACACCGCGAACGGCGTCTCGAGCTGCGGCGGCCGGCTGGTGAGCCCGATCATCGGCCGCTTCTGCGGATATCTCACCAGCGGCCGCTCGCCATTGGCGAAGGGCAGCGTAACGGTATCGAGTGCCAGTGCTTTGGTTGAATTCAGTGTGGTCGCAAAGGCGGCAAGGCCCGCTCCTTTGAGCAGGTCGCGTCGATCGAACATGTCGTCTCCTCCCGGAGCTTTCCGTTGGCTCGCGGTCATCACCGCGATCTCGCGCTCATCTGTCGCAACGACTCACGTGAAGTCAATTCGTGCTTTCGCAGCAAGCCCATGCCATTGCGCTGCAGCAACGCGGTGTTGGTGCTGCACCTCTCCCGCTTGCGGGAGAGGTCGCGCCGAAGGCGCGGGTGAGGGCTCTCGCCTCTTGGGGATTGTCCCGTTGCCGAGACACCCTCTCCCCGACCCTCTCCCGCAAGCGGGAGAGGGAGCACACCTCCAGCGCCTTACGCCGCGACGCGCTCGCCGCCGGCGATGAGGGCGGACAATGTCCTGGTGTCGGTGATGACGCGCACCACCATCGGCTCGTCGCGGCCGCGGATCGCGACCTCCTGCTTCGGCAGCGCATCGTCGTGAAGGCCGGCGGCGCGGCGGACCTCTTCCGAGACGATCGCCTCGCAGGCCAGCGTCTTGGTCATGTCCTGGAGACGGGCTGCGACGTTCACGGCGTCGCCGAGCGCGGTGAAGACGATGTGGTCGCGGTAGCCGATGTCGCCGATGATGACCTCGCCGCCGTGGACGCCGATGCCGAAGCGGATCGGCTGGCGCAGATCGTGGCTCAGCAGTTCGTTGAGCTCGTCCACATGGGTCGCGATGCCGGCTACCGCCTTCAGCGCCTGCCGGCAGGCTTCTTGCGGATCGCTGGTGAGGCCGAACAGCGCCAGCATGCCGTCGCCGACGAACTGGTTCGGCTGGCCGCCATTCTCGATCACGGCCTGCGACACCGCGCCGAGGAAGCGATTGACGATGAAGACGGTGTCGAACGGCAGCCGCTTCTCGGCCAACTGCGTCGAGCCGCGCATGTCCACGAACAGGCTGACGAGATAGCGCTCCTGCCCGATTCGCGCAGGCGAGGACGCATGCGCGTTGGCCGACAGCATCTGCGGCATGAACAGCTGGAAGAAGGAGAGATCGGAGTTCGGCCGCAGCTGGCAGGCAAGCCGGATCGAGGGATCGGCGGTGCCAACGCGGGCCAGCACGAAGGCCTCGCGCTGCGACGGCTCGGGCAAGGTGCCGTGGTCGCCGATGATGCGGATGCGGCAGGTCGAGCAGCGGGCGCGGCCGCCGCAGACGCTGGCATGCGGCACATTGTGGCGCAGGCTCGCTTCCAGCACCGAGAGACCCTTGGGCACGCGCACTGTTTTGCCGTTGCCGTAGGACAGCGCGATCATGCCGCCGCGCCGCTCGCGCCAGCCGCGCACGCCGCGCCCGAGCAGAACCAGGCCGAGCAGGCCGATATAGCTGATGGTGAGGGCGCCGGTGATGCGATCGAGCGTATCGGCCTCTGCGACCGTGCCGACCTGGCGCTGCGTGAAATTATGCGTGCGCCACTCGCCGTCCTCGCTCTCGGCGGCGACGCTGCGGCCGCCCTGGTAGATGCCGAGCAGCGCCAGCGTCGGGATCAGCACCGCGGCCGCCAGCAGGTACGGCGCCGCGCGGATGAAGAACGGTTTGAGCCGGAGCCAGAAATAGATCCCGATGCAGCCGTGCACCCAGGCGACGATGAGAAGGATCGTCATGGTCCAGAGCCGATTGGGCGCGGCGACAAAGAACAGATAGAGCTCCTGCGGGTAGAGCTTCTCATGCCCGTACAGCGTCTGCCCGACCCGCACGCCGATCACGTGCGCCAAGACCAGCGCCGGGATGCTCAGCCCCAGTACCAGCTGCAGCGGCTCGATCGCCTTCCAGCGGAATTGGCGGCGCTGGTACAGCGCATAGACGCCGAGACCCATATGGGTGAGGGCCGCGCCATAGAACACGATCGCGACGGGAAGGAACTGCCAGAACGACGTGTGGTAGTAGACCCCGATCTGCATGGCATCGACGGAGATATTGCCGAGCGCGTGGTTGAGGAAATGGCTCACCACGTAAGAGAACAGGATGACGCCGCAGACCAGCCGCACCTGCCGCGCGCTGGTCGAGCGGACGAGTTCGGGCAATCGTGAAAGGGCGGTGGCGGCCATGATCCGTTGTACCAGTTCATTGAGGAGAACAGCCAGTACAGAGTTAAATTCCGCGGGTGGGCGGTCTGCGGGATCACATAAGCGGCAAGGTTACGTAATCGTATGTACCGCAGGTGGGCAAAGGCGCACTTGCGCCGTGCCCACCATTCCGGCGCATCGTGGGGCGGTGGGCACGCTTCGCTTTGCCCACCCTACGGTTCTGTCCGGCGCGGCAGACGTGGACGGCAACATCCCCACATTGACTCCCCCTCCCAACTCAGGGAAAAGCGCGGCCGTGACGATCGCTCCCGACATCACCGTGAAGCCCAACGGCGCGTCGCGCCGGCCGCTCGTCGTGGCCGCGCTGGTGATCGCGGCGATGACGGCGCTGCGCATCGTCTATGCCTCCGCGATCGAGCTGCGCACCGACGAGGCCTATTACTGGACCTGGTCGAAAGAGGCGGCGTTGAGCTTCCTCGATCATCCGCCCGGCGTCGCCTGGCTGATCCGCTTCGGCACCGCGATGTTCGGCGACACCGTGCTCGGTGTCCGCTTCGGCGGCATCATCGCGATGCTGGTGACGCAGTGCCTGCTCGCCGACATCGTCCGCCGCCTCACCCATGATGTGCGCGCGATCGTGGTTGCGGTTCTGATGCCGGAGGCCGCGCTCTATTACGGCCTGCTGATGGCCAAGGTCGCGCCCGACGTCGCCATGATCCCGTTTGCAGTGGCGATGGTGTGGTCGCTGGTGCGGCTTGCGCAGAGCGGGGATCGACGCTGGTGGCTCGCGGCCGGGCTGTTCGCGGGCCTGTCGCTGCTGTCGAAATTCACCGCGATCATGTTCGCGCCCGCGGTCGCTGCGTTCCTGCTGGTGCCGGATTGGCGCTGGCGCTGGCTGCGCAGCCCCTATCCTTATCTCGCGGCGCTGATCGCGATCGCGGTGTTCTCGCCGGTGCTGATCTGGAACGCACAGCATGACTGGGCCTCGTTCCGTTTCCAGGGCGTGCGCGCGACCACCAATTACGGCATCTCGCTGCGCACCGTCGGCGACTATGTCGGCCTGCAATTCGGCCTCGTCGGTTTCGTCATGGTGCCGGTGGTGTTCTTGGGGTTGGTGATGACGGCGTGGCGCGGCTATCGCCGGCGCGAGCCGGTTGCGATCCTGTTGTCGACGGCGGCGCTGGTGCCGTTCGTCTATTTCTTCTTCAAGTCACTGACGCTCAGGGTCGGCGACACCTGGCCGATGTTCATGTGGCCGATAGGCTTTGCCGCCGCGGCGATCAATCTCGCGATGATGCCTCGGGTGGGGTGTTCGGCGCGGATGATCCGGTCGAGCATGTTCTGGGCGAACACGGCGCTGGTCTCGGGGATCGCCTTCGTCGTGATCGTGTTCCTCTATTACGTCGCGGCGCCCTGGAATTTCCTCGGCAAGATGGATCCGATCGGCGCCGAGGCCGGCTACGAGCAGGTCGTGGCGCGCGCGCAGGCCGCGCTGGACGAGACCGGCGCGACCTGGATCGCGACCACGGATTACCGCACCTACGCCATGATGCGCTGGCTGTTCCGCGGCCGCGTGCCGGTGATCGAAATCAACGAGCGCGGCCGCTTCCAGGGTTTTCGCGATCCCGGCATGGACCGGATCAGGGGGCAGGCGGGAATTTATATCGGCCGCCAGCCCGACGATCATTCGCCCCTGTGGGACTCGATCCCCGCGAAGCGCGAGCCATTGGGACAGGTCGAACGCCGCTGGCGCGGTGTCCTGATCGACACCTACACAATCGACAAGCTCACCGGATGGACCCCGGAGCTTTCTCCGCCAAAGGACTCGCCGCTATTCCCGTGGCGCGTGCTGGCGGGGGAGATCAGCACGAGACCCGCGCTTGCTTACCCTCCCCTGGAGGGGGAGGGTCGATCGCGCGTAGCGCGAGCGGGGTGGGGTGATCTCTCCACGCGGGCAGTGTGCGAAGTGGAGAGACTGTCACCCCACCCCGCTACGCATTTCGCTTCGCTGCATGCGTAGCGACCCTCCCCCTCCAGGGGAGGGTAAGAAAGAGCGGCGCCGCTACTCCCCGTCCTCTTTCTTCCGCAGCAGATCTGTTGCGAGATCCGATAACTTCGGCGGCGGCAGGGCTGCGAACGGCAGCGGCCTTGTGACGTCGATCGCGGCGAGGCCCAGCCGCGCCGTCAATAGCCCGTTGAGCATGCCTTCACCCAGACGCTGCGACAGTTTTGCTGCAATCCCGTGCCCTAGCATCTGCTGCACCAGGCTGTCGCTCGCGGCGAGGCCGCCGGTGATGGCGAGATGGGCGATGACGTGACGGAGCAGGCGGATCATGCCGAGTGCGCCGGGCCGGCCGCCATAGAGCCGTGCGAGCTGCCGGATCAGGCGCAGCGAGGCCACGAACACGAACAGCACGTCGAACAGCGCGCGGGGCGACACCGCCGTCACGATCGAGACCCGCTGCGCGGCCGACGACACCAGCCGCCGTGCCTGCGCATCCAGCGGCGACATCAACTCGCGCTCGGCGAGCCGGATCATGTCGGCGCCGTCGATGATCTCGCCGGTATGGGTCTCCAGCGCGGCACGGGCGCGTGCGAGCTGCGGGTTCTGATGTGCAATCGCGATCAGATCCTGCACGATGGCGCGGCTCTCCTTGCGATCATCGCTGGCGAGCACCTCGGCGGCACGCCGATGCAGTTTTTCGATCGTCGCAAGGCGTGCAAGCCCGAACGCCTCGCGCCCGATCACCACCGCGAGCGCAAGCGTGGTGACGAAGGCGAGCGCGAGCCCGACGAAGCCGAGGCTCTCGCTGCGCGCAAACAGATCCTCGATCAAGCGCACAACGCCGAGCCCGGTGCCGAGCAGTGTCAACCCGGCGACGCCGGACCAGAACACCGCGCCCCAAGGAAACCCGCGTCGCGCCGGAAGCGCGGTTTCGATCGGCACCGGCAATGTCGCCGGATCGGGCTCCGGCGTGATCTGGATGGCGGCACGGCTGAGCCGGCTCGTCTCGTCGGCTTCGGTCAGGACGACGCCGGGATCGTCCAGCCGGAACGTCGCCGGCCGCCGCGGCTGGGATCGGTCGTTCATGCGAGCTTGTCTCCGATCAGGAACTGCAAGGCACGGTCGAGGCGGATGTGAGGCAGCGTGGGCTCGTTCGCTTCCTCGCGCTCGAGCCTGGGCGGACGGAAGCGCAGGAAGCGGAAATCGCTCTTCTCGGCGGCCTGCGTGGAGAGGCCGCGGAACGCATCGGTGCCGTTGAATAGCGGCTCTGGATCCAGCGGCAGATCGCCCGGAAAGGTCGCGACTTCCGTGTTGCCGTCGAAGAATTCCCCGCCGGCGCTTTCGCCTGCGGCCGGCGTTCCCAGGATCGAGGGCAATTTGTCGCGGCCACGGGTGACCTGAGCTTCCCGGGTGGCGCGGACGGCGGCAAGTGCCACCACATCGATTTGCGCGCCGGTAATTTCCGCACGCGCGAGCGCCCGGGTCACCGCGCGGCGCAGCACGGCCTCGAGTCGATCGTGGCTGGAATGATGCAGATGATCTGCCTTCGTCGCCGCGAACAGGATGCGGTCGATGCGCGGCCGGAACAGGCTGGAGAGGATCGTGCTGCGGCCGATGTTAAAGCAGTCGAGAATGCCGGCCAGCGCGGCTTCGAGATCGTGCAGCGCTTCGGGTCCGGAGTTGAATGCGGAAAGCGCATCGGCGAGCACGATCTGGCGATCGAGCCGTGCAAAATGATCCCTGAAGAACGGCCGCACCACGACGTCCTTGTAGGCCTCGTAGCGGCGCACCATCATCGCCCACAGCGATCCCTCCGCTGCTTGACTGCCGACGGGCACGTCGAGCGGGGCGAAAGTCAGCGCCGGCGTGTCGGCGAGACTGCCGGGCATCAGGAAACGGCCAGGCGGCAACAGGCTCATGGCAAACCGCTCGTCGCGGCAGGCGCGCAAATAGCTGGTGAAGAGCTTTGCGGCCGTCAGCGTCGCCTGTTCGTCCTCGCGCGCCTCGGGCTTGAGCGTTGCCAGATGCGCGTGCCAGTCCGCGGCCAGATGCGCGCGTGGTGCTTCGCGCGACAGCGCCAGGCTTTCCGCCGACCATTGCTCAAAACTCTTTTGCAGCAGTGGCAGGTCGAGCAGCCATTCGCCGGGATAGTCGACGATGTCGAGCGTCAAGGTGCGGTCGGCGCCGTTCGGGCGCTGGTAGTCGATGACGAGACGCAGCTCGCTGATGTCGACCGTCGAGCTCGGCCAGCGCCGCTCCTCGATCAGCGCGTGCAGATGGCTTTCATAGGAGAAGCGCGGCACGGCATCGTCCGGCTGCGGCGCCAGATGCGCCCGCGCGATCCGGCCCGAGGCACAGGCTTCGAACACCGGAAACCGGCCGCCGCGCGTCAGCCCATGGATCAGCGCGGTGATGAATACGGTCTTACCGGCCCGCGACAGGCCGGTGACACCAAGCCGCACCGTCGGATTGAAGAAATGCTCGCCATAGTCGATCAGCGCCCGGGCCGACAGGCGCGCCTCCTCGACCATATCCTGGAAACTGAATGCCATATGAACGCGGGGATCTCGGCGGGGGGCAAATACGCAAAATGGACTAGTCACAAAAGTGGCAACTGCCTGACGAAAATCAAGCTTCATACTTCCACCGCCTTTGTCGGCAAATCAACCGATTGAACGACGCGCCGGTCCCGAAACACCCATACAAGAGGGCATTGCCTCACCTCGTGGATTGCCATCATGGTCTTCAGATTGAAACAACTTGCGTTCACCTCCGTCCACGCCGCAGCCGATGCGGTCCGCTGGAACTATGATCGCGCCGAGCTGATCGCCGACGGCATCATCCACGCGATCGGTGTGCTCTCCGGCATCATCGCCGCGACCGTGCTGGTGGTGCTTGCGGTTGTCTATGCCGATGCAACCAACATCGTCGGCGTCTCGATCTATGTCGCCGGGCTGCTGTCGATGCTGGTGCTGTCGGCAACCTATAATCTCTGGCCGATCTCGCCGGTCAAATGGCTGCTGCGGCGGTTCGATCATTCCGCGATCTACCTTTTGATAGCGGCGACCTATACGCCGTTCATCCTGGAGGTGAAGGACAGCGTGTTTGCGCTGGCACTGCTTGTCTGCGTCTGGTGCGTGGCGATCCTCGGCATCGTGCTGAAGCTTCGCTATCCGGGCCGGTTCGATCGCGTCGCCGTCGGCATCTATCTCGCGATGGGCTGGAGCGGCGTGATGCTCTACGGACCCGTGGTCAGGGCGCTGCCCGCGCTGGTGCTGGGCTTCATCCTTGCGGGCGGCATGCTCTACAGCTTTGGCGTGGTCTTCCACGCCTGGCGGCGGCTGCGCTTCCAGAACGCGATCTGGCACGGCTTTGTCTTGGCCGGCGCGGCATGCCATTATACTGCGGTGCTCGACCTCGTGTTGAGCTGAGCTGGTTCCGCGAAGCGGCATAAGCGGCGCGGCAAAAGACAAGAGGAGACGTCGCATGCAGGTGACCGGCAAGGTCGTGGTCGTCACGGGCGGCGCTAACGGCATCGGCAAGGCGCTGTGCGAGGCTTTTCACAAGGCGGGTGCGGCCAAGGTCGTGGTCGCGGACATGGACGCTGCGAACGCGCGTGCCGTTGCCGCCATGGTCGATGGCGCAGCCTTCAAATGCGACGTCGCGCAGGAAAAAGACGTTTCGCACGTCATCGAGGAGACCGAGCGGCAGTTCGGTCCCATCGCGTTGTTCTGCTCCAACGCAGGCATCGGCGGCGGCTTCGATCCAATGTCGGTCAATGCCGGCGGCGCCTCCGATGAACCCTGGCAGCGCAGCTGGGCGATCCACGTCATGGCGCATGTCTACGCGGCGCGGCATCTCATCCCCCGCATGAAGGCGCGCGGCGGCGGCTATTTCCTCAACACCATCTCGGCCGCGGGTCTGCTGTCGCAGGTCGGCAGCCCGGCCTATTCCACCACCAAGCACGCCGCGGTCGGCTTTGCCGAAAATCTCGCGATCTCGCACAAGGCTGACAATATCAGGGTCTCGATCCTCTGCCCGCAGGGCGTCGACACCAACATGCTGCGCTCGATCCCCAAGGGCCCGCAATCCGGCGACGGCGACCTCACGCCCGAACAGGTCGCGAAAGACGTGCTCGCCGGCCTCGAGCAGGAGACGTTTTTGATCCTGCCGCACCCCCAGGTGCTCGGCTACATGCGCAAGAAGACCGAGAATTACGACCGCTGGATCGGCGGCATGGCCAAGATCCAGGCGAAGATGCGGGAGGAGTTCGGGAAGTAGGCGACACTGTCATGCCCCGCGAAGGCGGGGCATCCAGTACGCCGCGGCCTGTCGGTTCAATCACGACCGCCTCGGAGTACTGGGCGGTTTCGCCCGGTCAAGCCGGGCGATGACACCGAGAGTGTGGCTACGTTACCGACTGCGCTTCCTCCACCCGACTCATCCGCAACGCCCGCGCATAAAGCATCATGCCTTCGCGTACCGTGCGCTGCTCGGCGTCCGTCAGTGCCGCCAGCGCGCCGCGCACCTGCTGCCGACCAAACGCATGCAGTGCCTCCAGCGTGCGCCGTCCCTTCGCGGTCAGCGACAGCAGCTTGCTGCGGGCGTCGGCTTCGTCCAGCGTCTCCCGCAGCTCGCCGCAATCGATCAGCTTGCGCACCAAACGGCTGACGCTGGATTTCTCCAGCCGCAGGAAATCGCCAAGCTCGCCTGACGTCAGCGGGCCACGGATGCCGATCTCCAGGATCGTATGCACAGCCGACGGCGGATAGTCCGATGCCGCCACCGTCGCATCCATGAAGCCGAGTTCGCGCACCATCAGGCGCGAGGCGGCGCGGATGTCGTCGATCAGCGAAAGCTCGGCCATCTTGACTCCCGGCATATAGTTGTATCATACAACTATATGCGTGCAACGGTGCGCGCAAGCGTTTTGGAGTGGGCCATGAGCGGAACTTTGCCAACCGGTGAGCGGATGAGAGGCAAGGTCTGCCTTGTCACGGGCGGTGGCAGCGGCATTGGCCGCGCCACGGCGCTGCGGATGGCGGCCGAAGGCGCTGACGCGGTGATCGTCGCTGGCCGGCGCGAGGCCGAGATCGAGGCCGCCGCGGCCGCCTGCCACGAGTTCGGCACGGAGGCCATCCCGATCAAGACCGATATCACGAGAGAGGACGAGGTCGAACGTCTGGTCCGCACGGCCGTCGAACGCTGTGGCAGGCTTGATGTCGCCTTCAACAATGCCGGCTTTCAGGAGCGCCGGGCGCCACTGGAGCAGCAGGGCACTGATGTCTACGACAGCGTGTTCGACACCAATGTCCGCGCGCTGTTTTTGTGCCTGCGCCATCAATTGCCGGCGATGCTGGCGAATGGTGGCGGCAGCATCGTCGTCAACGCCTCCGTCAGCGGCGTGCGCAATCCCAATCCCGGCTTCTCGCTCTACTCGGCCTCGAAGGCCGCCGCGATCTCGCTGACCCGCTCGGCGGCGATGGAGAACGCGCCGCGCGGCATCCGCATCAACGCCATCGCGCCCGGCCGTGTCATCACCGACATGATGCTGAGCGCCGGCGTCGGCGATGTCGCAACCGTCGGCGCCGGCCTGCCGCTGCGGCGGATGGGAACGCCCGAGGAGGTGGCAGAGGCCGTAGTGTGGCTATCGTCCGATGCGTCGTCGTACGTGGTTGGCCACGTGCTGGCGGCGGATGGGGGATTTCTGGCGGCGTAACGCCCTAGTGCTTCTGCCCGTACAGCACCGGCACCGCCGAATCCACGACGACCTCGACGAGGCTGGTGCCTTCGTGCGCCATCCCGCGCTTCAGCGCCTCGCCGAGCTCGGCTGCCTTGCTCACGCGCACCGCGTGGCACCCCATGCCTTCGGCCAGCCGGACGAAATCGATCCCGGGCAGCTCCAGTCCCGGCACGTTGCGCACCTGCATCACCTGGCTGAACGAGCGCATCGCGCCGTAGCCGGAATTGTTGATGACGACGATGGTGAGCGGCAGCTTGCGCTGCGCGGCGGTCCACAGCGCCTGGATCGAATACATCGCCGAGCCGTCTCCGATCAGGCACACCGTCCGTTGCTTCGGCTTACCCAGCGCCATGCCGACCGCGGCGGGCAGCGAATAGCCGAGGCCGCCGCTCGCCATGGTGTAAAAACTGTCCTGGCCGGGCATCGGCAGGAATTTCTGCATCGCCGGCCGGTGCGACGGCGCTTCCTCGACCAGCGAGGCGCCATCCGGCATCGCCTGCGACAGCGAATGCAGCAGGAACTCGACCGGCAACGGATCGGCGGCTTGCGGCGCCGGCGGCAGCGTGCGGCCCTTTGGCGTCGCGCGTTTGCTCTCCGGCAGCATGTCGAGCAGAAGGCTAAGCGCCGGCTTCATGGTCGCGATGATGCTGGTGCCGACCGGTGTGACCGCCGCAGCATCCGGATCATCCGTGATCTGGAAGATCGTCGCGCCGCCGTCGAAGATCGCGGCGTGGCCTTCGACATGGAAGGTGAATACCGGCGCGCCGATCACGACGACGAGGTCGTGCTCGCGCAGTGCGTCGGAGAGTTGTGCCGGAGAGGCATGCAGGAAGCCAACAAATTGCGGATGCCGCTCGGGGAACGAGCAGCGCGCCGAGAACGGGCTGACCCAGACGCTCGCCTTCGCCTTCTCCGCGACGCGCACCATCAGGTCGACCGCGCCGGCGCGGTCGACACCGGGGCCGACGACGAGGGCAGGGTGTCTTGCGGAGCCGAGTGCGGCAACCAGCGCCTTCATCGCCTCCGGCTCGGGTCCGATCTCGCGACTGACCTTGCGTGCCTCGACCGGCGCGCAGGCATGTGTCCAGTCGTCGATCGGGATCGACACGAAGGTCGGCCCGCACGGCGGCTGCATCGCGGTGTAATAAGCGCGCGCGATCGCGGCCGGCACGTCCTCGGGGCGCGCGGGCTCGACGCTGTATTTCACGTAAGGTCGCGGAAATTCAGAGGCGCGCTCGGCATAGAGGAACGCCTGCAGCGGCAGGATTGAGCGGGCCTGCTGGCCGGCGGCAATCACCAGCGGCGTCTGGTTGCGATGCGCGGTGTAGATGTTGCCGAGCGCGTTGCCGACGCCGGCCGCCGAATGCAGATTGACGAAACCGGCATTGCGCGTCGCCTGCGCATAGCCGTCAGCCATGCCGACGGCGGAGGCCTCCTGCAGCGCCAGCACATAGTCGATGTCGTCGGGCCAGTCGCTCAGGAACGGCAACTCGGTCGAGCCGGGATTGCCGAACACGCGTCTGATGCCGAAGGCGCGCAGCAGGTCGAGCGTCGCCTGCTTGACGGTGACGGACTTGCTGCCGGTCTTGCCGTCGGTCTTGCCGTTCTTGGACATTGGTTTCCGTCCCCTGTTGTTTATTGAAGGTAGCAGCCTCACCCCGTCATTGCGAGGAGCCCTTGCGACGAAGCAATCCAGACTGTCACCGCGGAAAGACGCTGGATTGCCTCGCTGCGCTCGCAATGACGAGGAGGGAGCGGTGTGCATGTCACCACACCGCCGTGCCCTTCATCGTCGGTTGCCCCTCGGCGTTCGCGGTCCACAGCTCCATGCCATCAGCGGTCTCGTTGGCGTTGATGGAGAACTCGCTGCCCGCGAACAGCGGCTGCACGCTGCGATAGCCAAACTTCTTCGGCGGCTTGCCGCTGCGGAGTTTTGCCGCCATCTCGATGATGAGCGCCGCCTGCAAGGGTCCGTGGAAGATCAGGCCCGGATAGCCCTCGACCTTGGTGACGTAGTCGCGGTCGTAATGGATGCGGTGGCCGTTGAAGGTCAGCGCGGAATAACGAAACAACAGCACGGGATCGGAGACATGGATCTCGCGGTGCTGTGCCTTCGGCGGCAGGGGCGGAGCTTTTGCGGTCGCGGTCGCGTTGGTCGTCATCTCGCGATAGACGATGTCCTGCCGCTCGCGGATGGCAACGCCGCGCGGGGAGGAGATGCTGTGCTCGACCGAGACGAAGCACAGCGTGCCGGTCGATCCCGTCTTCATCTGCACGTCGGCAATGCGCGAGGTCCGCGTGGACTCATCGCCGACGCGCAAGGGCTGCAAAAATTCGATCTCGCCGCCGGCCCACATCCGGCGCGGCAGCGGCACTGGCGGCAGGAAACCGCCGCGGGTCGGGTGGCCGTCGGGCCCTAGCATCGACATCGGAAACACCGGCTGCGCCAGGCACCAATGCACTGTGAACGGCGCGGCGTCACCCGTCCTGGGTTCGCTGACCTCCTGGAACAGCGTCGCGCGCAGGCCTTTGACGAGCTGCGCGGTGACGATGTCGGTCGCCTCTTCACTGCGGCCGATCCATTGCCTGAGATGATCGATGTCGAGCTTCCCGGTCATGACGCCTCGCTCTGTTATTTCTTGGCTTTGGGATTTTCGCCGATGGCCGGCACCGCGCCGTACGCGCGGGTCTCGCCGACGATGATCGGCGCCGGCGCGGGATAGCTGACGCGGCCGTTCGGGGTATCCACCTCGATGCGGCGCAGATGCGGATGGTTGGTGAGGTCGGTCATGGTGTTGACCTCGGCAAACGCGATGTCGGCGTCGGACAGCCGCTTCAACAGCTCGTCGCGCGTCATCCTGCCGAAGATATCGGCAACCGTCTTGTCGGTGAAGTCGCGGTTGCGCACGCGCTCCACCATGTTGGCGACGCGAGGATCGGCGGGGAGATTGGGCTGGTCCAGAACCTCGGCGCAGAGCGTCTTCCACTCGCGCTCGCTCTGGATCGAGATCAGAATGTCCTTGCCGTCCTGCGAGGTGAACACGCCATAGGGCGCGATCGAGGGATGACGTAGGCCCATGCGCTTCGGCGGATTGCCGGCCTCGGCGTTGAGCAGCGGCACGGTGCACCAGTCTGCCATCACGTCGAACATGGAGATGCGGATGTCACAGCCTTTGCCGGTCCGCCCGCGCGCGATCAGCGCCTCCAAAATCGCGGCATGCGCGGTGGCGCCGGTCGCGACGTCGACGATCGACATGCCAACGCGCGAGGCGCCGTCGGGATTGCCGGTGATCGAGGCAAGTCCGCTCTCCGCCTGGATCAGGAGGTCATAGGCCTTGCGGTGCGCGTAGGGGCCGTCGTCGCCATAGCCGGTGATGGTGCAGGAGATCAGCTTCGGATAGTCGTTCAGCAAGCGCTCGCGCGAGAAGCCGAGCTTGTCCATCGAGCCGGGCTTGAGGTTCTGCACCAGCACGTCGGCGCTCGCGATCAGCTTCTCCAATTCGGCGCGCCCTTCCTTGGTGGCGAGGTCGACCACCGCCGATTGCTTGCCGCGGTTGAGCCAGACGAAATAGCTGCTCTGGCCCTTGGCCGCCGCGTCATAGCCGCGGGCGAAATCGCCCTCTGGCCGCTCGATCTTGATCACCTCCGCACCGGCATCCGCCAGGCGCGAGGAACAGAAGGGTGCGGCCACCGCCTGCTCGACCGCAATCACCCTGATCCCGTCAAGTGCTCCCATGATTGCTGCCTCAGTACGAGCGCGGCATGCCGAGCACGTGCTCGGCGATGAAGGACAGCACGAGGTTGGTCGAGATCGGCGCCACCTGATACAGCCGCGTCTCGCGGAATTTGCGCTCGACGTCGTATTCCTCGGCGAAGCCGAAGCCGCCATGGGTCTGGATGCAGGCGTTCGCCGCTTCCCAGGACGCATCGGCCGCGAGCATCTTCGCCATATTGGCCTCCGCGCCGCAGTCGAGCCCGGCCTCGTATTTGCGCGTGGCTTCCTTCACCATCAGCTCGGCCGCGCGCATCGAGGCGTAGGCCTTGGCGATCGGGAACTGGATGCCCTGGTTCTGGCCGATCGGCCGGCCGAACACCGCGCGCTCCTTGGCGTAATTCGTGGCCTTGGCGATGAACCATTTGGCGTCGCCGACGCATTCGGCCGCGATCAGGATGCGCTCGGCATTCATGCCGGAGAGGATGTAGCGAAACCCCTTGCCCTCCTCGCCGATCAGATTCTCCGCAGGCACCTTCATGTCGGTAAAGAACACTTCGGTGGTGGCGTGGTTCATCATGGTGCGGATCGGGCGGATCTCAAGGCCATTGTTCCTGGCCTCGCGCATGTCGACGATGAACACCGACAGACCATCCGTGCGTTTCTTCGCCTGCTCCTTCGGCGTGGTGCGCGCCAGCAGCACCATCAAATCGGAATGCTCGGCGCGGCTGGTCCAGATCTTCTGGCCGTTGACGATATAGCTGTCGTTGCCTTCCTTGCGCGCGAAGGTCTTCAGCGATGACGTGTCGGTGCCGCTGGTTGGTTCGGTGACGCCGAAGGCCTGCAGGCGCAATTCGCCGCTCGCGATCTTCGGCAGATATTTTGCCTTCTGCTCGTCATTGCCATGCCGCAGCACCGTGCCCATCGTGTACATCTGGGCGTGACAGCCGCCGCCGTTGCACCCCGCACGCTGGATCTCCTCGAGGATTGCAGCCGCCGCCGAAAGCTTCAGGCCCGCGCCGCCATATTCCTCGGGGATCAGCACCGAGAGATAGCCGGCCTGCGTCAGCGCGTCGACGAACGCCTTGGGGTAAGCCATCTCACGATCGAGCTTGCGCCAGTATTCGCCGGGAAACTGCGCGCAGAGCTTTGCGACGGCTTCGCGGATGTCGGCGTGATCTTCGCTGTGGTGTTCTTCACTCATGGCGTTTCCCGTTGATAGCGGCAGTTAAGATAACGCCGGCCAACCCTCTGGCGTTGTGAAAACAATGCCAGCCCCCTATGCTCATTTGCTATAGCGTATGGAGTAGCCTTCCAGGATTGGCAAGCATGGATTTCCGGCAGCTCAGGACCTTCAGTTGCGTGGCGGAGCTCGGTAGCCTGAGCAAGGCGTCCGACACATTGCGCGTGGCGCAGCCGGCTCTGAGCCGGCAGATCAAGCTGCTGGAGCATGAGCTGCGCACGGAACTGTTCACCCGTAATGGCCGTGGCATGGTGCTCACCGAGGCCGGCCGGCTGCTGCTGGCGCGCACGTCCGGCATCGTGCGGCAGATCGACCAGATCCGCGACGACATCCAGTCGGCCAAGGGGCTGCCGTCCGGCCAGGTCGTGCTCGGCCTGGTGCCGACCGTAAGCTGCGTGCTGTCGGCGCGCTTTGCGCGGCGCTGCGTCGAAAAATATCCCGGCATCTCGCTGCGCATCGTCGAAAGCTACAGCGGCCATATCGTCGAATGGCTGCATCGCGGCGAGATGGATCTCGCCATCCTCTACGGCCGCTCCGCCGATCTGCATCTCAATGTGCAGAGCTTGGGGCGCGACAACATCGTCGCGGTCGGCCCGCGCGGGTGTGGTCTCGCGCGCAAGAAGAACGTCGATATCGGCTGGCTGCTGCGGCAGCGGCTGGTGTTGCCCAGTCATTCCCACGGCCTCCGTGCGCTGATCGAGCACGCGGCCGCACAGCGCAAGATCAAGCTCAACGTCCAGCTGGAAGCAGATTCGTTCCGCGTGCTGACGAGCCTGGTCGAGGAAGGCCTCGGCTTCGCGCTGCTGCCGCCATCGTCCGTCCATGCCGAAGTCGCGGACGGGCGGCTGGAAATCGCTGTCGTCTCCAAACCGATGTCGCGCGAGCTCATTTTCGCCTCTCCGATCGACCGCCCGGCCTCGACGGCCTCGCTGGCCGTCACCGCACTCCTGCGTGACGAAGTCGCCGCCTGCCGCAAGGAAGGCGTGTGGGACATCAAATTGAGTTAGATGCGCTGGTGTCGTAGAACAGTCAGCCGCCGTCTTGCCTTCGCATCTGGCGCGACCTGTCATGCCGAAATTTTATAGCTGGGTGCCGCGCCTGCCGAGTGTCAGGGACGATGCGCTCTTCGCTCCACTCTCGGTGTCATTGCCCGCGAAAGCGGGCAATCCAGTATTCCAGAGGCGGCACGGCTAGAATCGAGAAGCCGCGGCGTACTGGATGCCCGCCTTCGCGGGCATGACAGTTGGGCCTACCCCGGTATCCTCACCGGCAACGATTCATATCCCTTGATGAAGCTCGAATAGATCCGCTTCGGCTCGCCGTCCACCTCGATGCGGTCGAACCGCTTCAGCATCTCTTCCCAGATGATCCGCAGCTGCAATTCGGCGAGACGCATGCCGACGCAGCGGTGGATGCCGAAGCCGAAGGAGAGATGCGTGCGCGGCCGGACGCGGTCGATGATGAACTCGTTCGGCTGCTCGATCATCTCCTCGTCGCGATTGCCGGAGACGTACCACATCACGACGCGGTCGCCCTTCTTGATGTGCTTGCCGCCGATCTCGGTATCAGCAAGCGCAGTGCGCCGCATATGCGCCAGAGGGGTCTGCCAGCGGATCACCTCGGGCACCATGGTGTCGATCAGCCCCGGGTTGGCGCGCAGCTTGTCGTACTGCTCGGGATTCTCGTTCAGCGCCAGCACCGAGCCGGTCATGGTGTTGCGCGTGGTGTCGTTGCCGCCGACGATGAGCAGGATGATGTTGCCCATGAGGTTGTCGGGGTCCATGAAGCGCGTGGAGTCGCTGTGGGCCATGAGCGACAAGAGATCGTTGCGCGGCGCGGAGTTGACGCGCTCGTTCCACAGCTTCGACATGTAGGCGTAGCACTCGTCCATCTCGCGGCGGCGCTGTTCGGCGGATTCGACGATGCCGCTCTTGGGCAGTGCGGTCGCGACGTCCGACCAGCGCGTCAGCTTGCGCCGCTCCTCCCAGGGGAAGTCGAACAGGGTCGCCAGCATCTGCGTCGTCAGCTCGATCGAGACGCGCTCGACGAAATTGAAGGTCTCGTTGCGCGGCAGATTGTCGAGCACGGTCTGCGAGCGCTGGCGGATCAGCTTTGCCAGATCGTCCAGATGCGCCGGCGTGAACATCGGCGACACCGTCTTGCGCTGCGACGAGTGCTTGGGCTGGTCCATCGCGATGAAGCTCGGCCAGTCATAGCCGGGCGGAACGTCGCGGATCCCGATGCCGCCGAGGGTCGAGTCGGAGGAGAACAGGCCGTGATTGGTGTCGACATGCATGATGTCGTTGTATTTCACCACCGACCAGTACGGCTCGATCGGCGCGTTGGTGCAGTAATGCACCGGCTCTTCCTTGCGCAGGCGCTCGAACCACGGCCACAAGGTGTCGTCCTGGAACAACCGGGGCGCGCCGGGGTGAAAATTCTTCAGCGGGGTCGCATAGGCTTCCTCGCGCGCGCGCCGCATGCGTTCGGCCTTGTCGGCCTTGACCGGGGTTTGAATGTTCATGGGCAGTCACTCCAGTGTGTTTTTCAAACCTCTCCCGCTTGCGGGAGAGGTCGGCGCGCAGCGCCGGGTGAGGGTTTTCTCCTCTGGGGGATTGTCCCGTTGCGGAGATACCCTCTCCCCAACCCTCTCCCGCAAGCGCGAGAGGGGGCGCAGCGTCCTCGTGGGTGTCGCTCAAACTCACGCCGCAATCTTGACCGGCAGCGCTTCCAAACCCTTCACGAAGCTCGAATAGACCCGCTTCGGCTCGCCGACCACGTCGATATGGTCGAATCGCTTCAGGATCTCCTCCCAGATGATCTTGAGCTGGAGTTCGGCAAGCCGCAATCCGACACAGCGGTGGATGCCGAAGCCGAAGGACAAATGCGTGCGCGAGCGGGCGCGGTCGATGATGAAATCGTAGGGCTTCTCGATCGCCTCGGCGTCGCGGTTACCCGAGACGTACCACATCACGACCTTGTCACCTTTCTTGATCTGCTTGCCGCGGAACTCGAAATCGGCAAGTGCAGTGCGGCGCATATGCGCCAGTGGCGTTTGCCAGCGGATCACCTCCGGCACAAAGCTGTCGAGCAGCGCGGGGTTTTCACGCAGCTTGCGGTATTGCTCTGGATGTTGGCTCAGCGCGAGAAGCGAGCCCGACATGGTGTTGCGGGTGGTGTCATTGCCACCGACGATCAAAAGGATGAGATTGCCGAGGAAGTTTTTGGCATCCATGTCGCGGGTCGCGGCGCCATGCGCCATCATCGAGAGCAGGTCGCTCTTCGGCGGCTGCTCGATGCGCTCCTTCCAGAGACGCGCAAAATAGCCGGCGCATTCCGCGAGTTCAGCCTGGCGCTCGTCCTCGGTGGCGACAAGTCCGTCGGGACCGGGAATGGTGGTGGCGATATCCGACCAGCGCGTCAGCTTGCGGCGGTCCTCCCAGGGGAAGTCGAACAGCACCGCGAGCATCTGCGTGGTGAGCTCGATCGAGACCTGGTCGACCCAGTCGAACACTTCACCGCGCGGCAGATTGTCCAGGCACTCGGCCGAGCGCTTGCGGATATTGAGCGCGAGATTGTCCAGATGCGTCGGCGTGAACATCGGCGCCACCGTCTTGCGCTGCGCGGCATGCCGCGGCGGATCCATGGAGATGAAACTCTCGCGGCGCAGGTCCGGATCGATGTCGCGGATGGTGATGCCGCCGAGCGAGGAGGCCGAGGAGAACACCGAATGGTTGGTCTCGATCTCCATGATGTCGTTGTAGCGTGTCACCGACCAGTACGGCCCGAACATCGAATCCTTGCAATAGTGCACAGGGTCTTCGCGCCGCAGCCGGTCGAAATACGGCCAGAACGTATCGGTCCTGAACAGCTCGGGGTCGCCGGGGTCGTACTGCTCCAGCGGCAATGACGACGCGCGCTCGCGCAATGCGTCGATTTTTCCCGCGCTCTCGATGGTCCCGTGCATGACCGCTCTCCCTGACATGAACCGCGCGATTTTCTTGAATTCTGCGCTGCGGCATTTGGGCTGCAATTACAGCCCGTTGTCTGCGCCGGAGCAAGGGCGAGTTTTACCACATCCAACCTTCGCGGGAGCGCCGGGCGGCCGTCACGTTCTTGCGTGAACGTGACCTCCCGCACGCCGCTTGCCGTGAAATCGTGCGAGAAATCGCTCGAAACCGAGGTAAATCGAACCCGTCCATCTTGGGGATCGACCAATCTCTAATCTATAGTTTGAGCGGATCAGATCCGCATCCCGAGGTTGCTGCCGTGAATGACATGCAATGGACTCCCGTCGGCCCCTCCGAACCGGTCCCGCCGCCGCTGCCGCCCTCGCGGGTCGACTTCACCGGCAATCGCACTGAGTTCCGCAAGATGGTCACCAAGGGTGCCATGCTGGAGCTCGTCACCTTTGGCTTCTACCGGTTCTGGCTCGTCACCGACATCCGCCGACATTTGTGGTCCAACACCGCGATCGACGGCGATGCCGCCGAATATACCGGCCGCGGCAAAGAGCTCTTGATCGGCTTCCTGTTCGCGCTCGCGATCCTGGTGCCGATCTATCTCGCCTATTTCCTCGTCGGTATCGAGTTCGAGCGCTGGCAGGGCTTCGCCTCGACGCCGCTGTTCATCTCCTTCTACGCCTTCGGCCAGTTCGCGATCTTTCGCGCGCGGCGCTATCGTCTGACGCGCACCGTCTGGCGCGGCGTGCGCTTCTGGATGGACGGCTCCGGCTGGGTCTATTCGTTCCGCGCGATGCTGTGGGGCCTATTGGTGTTCCTGACGCTCGGCCTGGCGCTCCCCTGGCGCGAGGCATCGCTGGAGCGCTACAAGATGCAGCACACGCATTTCGGCGATCTGCAGGGCGATTTCGAAGGTAACGGCTGGGAGTTCTTCAAGCGCGGCTGGTGGCTGTGGCTGCTCAGCCCGATCGCGATCGTGATCTTCCCGCTCGCGCCGTTCTTCTATGCCGAGTTCAAGGCGCGCGAATGGCGCTGGTGGCTCAACGGCATCCGCATCGGCGGCGTCAGCCTGTCCTCGGAGCTGCCGCACAATGCATTCTACGGCCTTTACTGGAAGACGATCGGCTGGTGGATGCTGCTCTCGACCCTGTTCGGCCTCTATATCGGTGGTGCAGCCATGCTCGTCGTCAAGGTGAGCGGCGTGCCCGCCGAGCAGGTGTTCGGGCCGGACCACGCCGCCAAGAGCATCCCGATGCTGGTGATGATGGTGATCGGCTATTTCGCGCTTGCGCTTGCCATCAACATCGTCATGCGCGTCTATCTCCAGCGCGATCTCTGGGCCAAGGTGCTGGAGACCGTCGTGGTGCATGATATCGAAGCCGCAGCCGATGTCCGCGCCAGCGGCGAGCTCGCCAGTGCGCTCGGCGAAGGCTTTGCCGATGGTCTCGATGTCGCAGGATTCTAGATCGTGAGTGATGTGACCGCCGAGCCCGGCGCCGAGACGAAGCCCGGACAGCCCGCGATCTTCTTCGACGGACTATCGAGCCGCCGGCGGCAAGTCATGCTGACGCTCGGTGACGCGCTCGAGATCGCCGAGCAGAGCGCCGTGGAGGCCGGCTGGACCGTCACGCGCTGGGCCTATGACGAAATCCGTCGGGCCGACAGTCCGGCCGGCATCCTGCGCCTGACCGCGACGTCCGCGCCGTCGCTGGCGCGGCTCGAGATTCGCGATGCGGCTTTCGGAGCCGATCTCGCCGCACGATGTCAGCGGCTCGACGAGCACCAGACCACCGGCCGCGGTGTTGCAAAAATCGTCGGCTGGTCGGTTGCGGCCGCCGTCTCGATCGTCTGCGTCGTGATGTTCGGCGTGCCGCTTGCCGCGGATCGGCTGGCGCCGCTGGTGCCGAAACCGATCGAGCGGCGGATCGGCGACGCGTCCGAGGTCCAGGTGAAGGCCATCTTCGGCCGCGAGTCCTGCAGCGATCCGGCTGGCCAGGCGGCTTTTTCCAAGCTCGTCAACCGCCTGCGCGATGCTGCCGGGCTCGACGACGATGCGATGACGGCCGGCGTGCTGCCGAGCTCGGTGCCGAACGCGTTCGCGCTGCCGGGCGGCAAGGTCTTCGTGCTCAACGCCCTGCTCGACAAGGCCGAAAGTCCCGACGAAATCGCCGGCATCCTCGCCCACGAGCTCGGCCATCTCAAGCATCACGACAACATGCGCGGCCTGATCTACAACGGCGGCACCTCGTTCCTGATCGGCCTGCTGTTCGGCGACGTCACCGGCTCGTCTGCCGTGATCTTCGCCTCGCGCAGCGTGGTCGAAGCCTCCTATTCGCGCGAGGCCGAGACCAACGCGGATACGTTCGCGATCGAGATCATGCACGCGCTCGGCCGCTCGCCGAAGCCAGCGGCCGAGTTGATGTTCCGCATCACCGGCAAGGAGGGCGGATCAGGCTTTACGATCCTGGCGAGCCATCCGCTCACCGAGGACCGCCTCGCGCGCATGACAAAGGAAGACCGTCCCGCCAGCGGCCCGCCGCTACTCACGGACAAGGAGTGGCAGGCGCTGAAGGGCATTTGCGGCAGCGGGAAGATCTAGGGCAAATTGCCATCAGGCGCTTTGGTTTAAAGATACTCCGTGAGGAACTCCGTCGTATCAAGCTGCTTCGGGATCGAGATCTTCACGGTTCTCTCCGGATTTTGCCTCACGACGTACATATCGATGAGCTTGGCCCCGGAGAGGGATCGTTCCACCGTCGCGCCGGTCTTCATGTTGATCGCCGTTGCTCCGCAGTCCCGGAAATCCACCGTGCCATAGTCTGGAAGCGGCATAGGAGCGGGATCGGGTGGGATCGCCGGTCTCTCCATCACCCATTCTGCGGTCGCGCCTGAAACCGTGAAGGGCAGCCCCGCTCCGACCGGGGGCGGCGCGTTCTGGGAGAACTGCACGACGCGGCCGGTCGTAAGATTCGTGATGACGAACGACACCGCCGCGCGATCGACGGCTACCTGCATGTAGCACATGACCAGATCACCGGCACGAATCACCGGTGCAGTGAGCTTGATCGGAAGCTGCTGGCCTCCGAGGTCTCTGACCCACCATTGCCACCATGCGAAGAATGACCGCGTTGGGATACCCATGTTCGGCTCGATATTCTGTGCCGTGCCGAACTGCGGGAGAGTCGACATGTAGTACCGGCGCTGCCCGTCAAAGCCGATCCATGTGGAACTGAGATCCTTTTCGCCGGGCTTCGCACCCGGCGGCAGGTTCGGCGTAGGAACCTGAAACATTGCCCAAATCGACGAAAATACCGTGCCGTCCCGGGGCGTGATGTAGGCGCCAGACCAATTGAGGCTGGTTTGCCGCCGCGGCGATTCCCAGAAAAATCCGCGACCCTGTGTTGCAACCAGGGGGAGTATTTCGAAGTCGAATGCCTCGAATGCGAGCGACTTGGCGAACATCCTTTGCCAGAACGCGTATTCGGTCGGATGAAGCATCGGATCCGGCCGCACCGGGAAGCCGAATTTCTTCAAGTCTTCTTGTGACGCTGCCAACGGGTCGAACTCTCCCGGAGGTGGCGTGCTTGTGATCGAAGCCCCGACGAGCTTCCTCAATGCGTCGACGTCAATGCGGGGGTGGGACGCTTTTTCGCGAGTCATTGCCATTCCCCCGCAGCGGCGGCAATCGCCTGATCAAACAGCGGCACGGCGTGCGGTATAAGGATGACGGTATCCATCAAGTCTGCGAGCCTGGCGCCGCCCGCTGAATCCCCGGCGTAGTGCAAGCCGGCGATCTCGCGGTTTCGCGCGATCTCGTCCGCCAGAACCGTCAAGTCAGCGCTCCATACCATCTGGTCGGCCGCAGGCATCGCCGTCGCCGCAAATATCCTGAGCATGCAGTTCTTCATCAGATGCGCCTGCGTGGAGTGCCCGCTCGGCCAGGATGAGTGGCCGGGCACGGGGATGGGCGGCAGCAATGCGGGGCAGATCTGCGTTGGTCTGGGCAGGTCGTACTTGTCCTTGAAATACAATGCCGCAAACGATCCGATCAGGCTGGCGATGTTCAATACGCGCCAGGTTTGCGGATGCGATCCTGGCCGGATCGTCAGGACGGCCAGAAAATCAGAGAAGAATTCGCTATCCTGCGAGAGAATAAGGCCCATCGCATCCGGCCGTTCGTCCCGAGCGGCGAGCACAAGGTCATCGATTTGGCTGTTGAAGTTGGCGACAAGGGTGTTCCGAATGTTTGTGAACATGCCGTCAGCGTCGACGGTCGCCGCCCAGCCGGGGACCTCGGCCACCATGTGATGCAAGACGCGCCATGCATACCAATTCGCCGACCATTGTCTGTCACCGAAGGACGCCGGCGGGTTTCGTCGCAGCGAGCCAAGGTCGCTCATTCCACCTGGGGCAAGCCTTGTGACGAATGGCAAGTCGACCCGGTCGGAAATGAACCAGCCAACGCCTCCGATATTGCCGGTATTGCCTGTGTTGCCCGTATTTCCCGTATTTCCGGTATTCCCTGTATTGCCTGTGTTACCTGTCATGACGTCTGCCCTTTTTGAAAGTTGTCGCCAGCAGTCAGCATCAGTCGGGAAGCCCCGCGGATCGGAGGTGCCCGAGCCAGGTTTCCAATGCAGCGCCGCGAAATGGGCAGCGTCTCGCATAGGATGATATGCGGAAATCCGGTTGAATATGCAGGTAGCGACGCGCTGCCTGCGCGGCCTCTTCACCACGGCCCAACGCGCTGAGCGTGACGATGAGAAGGCGCTGATTGAAGCGGATGAGCTCGTTGCGGCTCACCGCACTGCGCACCCACTCCAATGCTTGTTCGTAGTCGCCATTGACGTAGTGAGCCTGCCCCAGTAGTCCCTCGTGCCAGAACGAGCGGGCGTCGAGCGGGGAGAGCCGCACGCCCTGCTCACCTTGGCGCACGGCCGCAGCGCCATCCCCCAGAAAGCCCGACGTTGCGCTTGCCATCGTCCAGGCCATGGCCGAACTCGGGCCGGCGGCAATCGCACGCTGCAGCACAATCTTTGCCTTTTGAAAATCGCCGAGCAAAAATGACTGGACGTGGCCATGCACCGCTAACGCGAATGCGTCGTCGCCGCCTCGTGCGATGGCCTCCGCCGCATATTTGGCGCCGGCGATGGCGTCGCCGTCCGGATCCGGCGATCCCATTTCTCCCATCCGGAACACGTACCAGAGAGCGGCGTAGGAATAGGCCAGAGCGTAATTGGGGTCGTGCGATATCGCCTGCTCGAGCAGGCCCCGAGCCTTCGAAAACGAATCGTAGTCCATACGGTACAAAAGGTCGAATGCCTGCAGCACGAGTTCGTAAGCGGTCAGATTCTGCGGATGCTTGCGCATTGCGCGCATCAATTCCCGCTCGCGCACCTGCGGCGCGATCTGTCTTACGACACTGATGGCAATCCGATCCTGAAGAGCAAACAGTTCGCTGGGATCGCCTTCGTGCAAATCCGAACGAATGACCTCTCCCGATTCGGCGTCACTGAGTTCGGTCCCGATGCGGATAGCCGTCGCTGTTCGTTGCACCCCTCCATAGAGGACGTAACGAACGCCGAGCTGACGGCCGATTTCGCGCACGTCGATATTGCGGCCGCCAAAGCCAAGGCTGGCTCCTCTCGATACGACGAACAGCTCCTTGAGCCCGGCGAGGCCGCGGATGATGTCGTCGACAATGCCGTCCGCGAAATAGCTCTCGTCGGGGTTGGAGAGATTCATTCGGAACGGCAGAACGGCAATCGAGGGGCGCGGCTCCTGGCCCGCAAGCGCTTCCCCGACAAGCTTTGCGGGCTGCGCGGGCGGGTGGAGTGCATAGACTCGGACCGGTCGACCCATATTGCGAAGATGCAGATCGCCAAGATCTATAACGTTGACGTCGAAATCCTTGCCGAGCTGCTCCGCAATTGCACCCGAAACGACGATGCCGCCCGCCTGCGCATAGGTTTGAAGACGTGCCGCAATGTTGACGCCGTCGCCATAGACGTCATCTTTCTCAACGATGATGTCGGCGGCATTCAACCCCATGCGAAAGCTGATGCGCTGGTCCGCGGGCATCGCCGCAGTATTCGCGGCTACCGATTCCTGCAGTGAAAGAGCACAGCGCGTCGCATCTCGCGCGGTATCGAAGGTTGCCAGGAAACCATCGCCGGTATTCTTGACAATTGTCCCGTGTAGCGCAGCAACGCCGGGGTCGAGGATCTCCGAACGCAACTGCATGAGCCGCGTGTGAGTGTCGATCTCGTACGCTTCCATCAATCGGGTATACCCAACCACGTCGGCTGCGAGGACTGCCGCTAGGCGTCGATGAACTCCCGGCACTGATGGGGTCATATGACTGATACTTCTATGTAACTCTACGAATGTAACTCTATGAACGCGTCCGCAAAATATGGAACAATGGCTGCCGGCCTCAAGAAGGATACCTTCATCGCAGTCGCAAAGGAAGGGCGCCACAATCTGGGCGGATTGTGGCGATCGAAAGTTCGCTTCGTCTGCACGATCAGGCAGGACACAGCTGCAAGTTGTCCGCCGCTAAAGACAGAGCGGATCGGTGTGGCGGTTTGCCGCGTCGGTTATCGCGTACCGTAAGCGCGGTCGCCGGCGTCGCCGAGGCCCGGCAGGATAAAGCCGTTCTCGTCGAGGCCTTCATCCACCGCGGCGGTCCAGATATGCACGTCCGGATGCAAACCGCGCAGGCGCTCGAGGCCCTCCGGCGCGGCGATCAGGCAGGCGAGGCGAATGTCTTTGGCGCCGCGTTCTTTCAGGCGGTCGACGGCGGCCACGGCCGTGTTGGCGGTCGCGACGACAGGCGTCACCACGATCGCGAGGCGCTCGCTGAGATCGGATGGGGATTTGAAGAAATACTCGACCGCGGCAAAGCTTTGCGGCTCGCGGTAGAGGCCGATATGGGCGACGCGCGCGGTCGGCACCAGATCCATCATGCCGTCGACGAAGGTCGTGCCCGCGCGCAGCATAGGCACGAACACCAGCTTCTTGCCGGCGATCTTGGCCGAGTGCATCGTCGCCAGCGGCGTGTCGATCACGGTGTCAGTGAGCGGCAGGTCGCGCGTCACCTCGTAGCACAGCAGCATGCCGATCTCCTTGATCAGCTCGCGGAACGACTTTGTCGAGATCGATTTGTCCCGCACCAGCGTCAGCTTGTGCTGCACCAGCGGATGATCGACGATCGTGACGCCTTCCATGATCGGATGCTCCTGAAATTCATCGATACGCAATGAACTACGCTGCGGATGAATGGATTAGAAAACCGTGCCGTCGCTGATCACCTTGAGCGGCGGTGAACCGTCGGGACGGCGCGCAAACGCAATGGCCCGGCCCGCGGCCCAGGTGCCGCCTTCCAGGATACTGGCGAGCGGCAGCGACTGCGGCGTGCGACCGAGCCTGGCGCGAACAAGTTCGGCAACACGATCCAGCAGCGCGACAGTCAGCGCACGCCACTCCACCACCAGCAGAGAGTCGACCGCATGCGCGAGATCGACGTCCGCGGCATCGCGCAGGCGCAACACCTCGTGATCGACAAACAGGCCGCCATTGCGGTATTCGGCAAGCCCGGTCAGGCCGTCGATGTCGGTGACGTCAAAGCCGGCGCGCTGGAGCGGTCCAATCAGCGAATAGCTCAGCCATTGCGACAGCTTGTGCAGCGGCACGAGGCCGGCGGTCGCATCATCGGCCTTGATCGCCGGATGACGCCAGCAATCGCCGAGTGGGACGCCCGCTAGCTCGAGTCGGGACGGCCAGATCGGTCCGAGCTGGTTCAGCACCGCGGAGAGAATTGCGGGCGCGGGGATGGCGCCGTTCGTTGCCTGCGCGGCGATGTGATCGAACAGGCCACCCGGTCGCGGCATGTCGTGCATGCCGAACACATCGGGGCGCGCCGCGACCTGCTTGCCCAAGCGCCGCAGCAGATCGGTGCGTCCGTCGAGGCCGAGCAGCGGATTGGCGTCGCTTGCCTGGAAGGCTGAGTTGAGCGCGGCGAGCGGCAGCTTGGCGATCACGCCGGCATCCACCCTGAACAGTGCGTGCGCATCGGCGGAAAAGAGGCCGCCGACGAACATATCGAGGCTCGCGAGCGCAAGCCCCTCGGAGCGGCCGATGCCTTGTCCGCTTACAGCGTCGCGATAGCGCCACGTCGCGCCCGCGCCGGCATCGAGCAGCACGCTGACGATGGCGAGGTCGAACTCCGCGCGCGCCCGCGCCGCCCGATTAGGCCACGGTGCTGCGTCAGCCAATTGCGCCCAGCGGTCGACGCCGCCGAACACAAAATGCCGCCACCGCGCATGGAAAGGAATGTCGAGCGTCGGATAGGCTTTTCGCGTAACGGCCAGCACCGCGTCCGCAACGCCATCCATGCGATCGAGATCGATGGTGAAATGCGTGAGCCCGTCGTGCAGGCCAATGTCGAGCATTTGCCCGGCGCGCGCGCGGACCGCCTTGGCGGTGAGCAGCGCGCGTGCCTCTTGTTCCAAAACGTCCGCCATCAATCGATCAGTATTTTTCCAGCGAACGTCCGACCACGCCGTCGACGTCCTTCTCGGGCGCAATGTCGGTCGAGTAATAGCCGGCGGCCTTCTTCGCAGCGATCTCGACATAGGCGTCGGCCGGGATCAGCTCCGGCGGGATCGGCACGCGTTCGACGATGTCGATGCCCTGCGAGGTCAGTGCGTCGTACTTCATGTCGCTCATCGACAGGAAGCGGTCGATGCGCTTCAGGCCGAGCCAGTGGATGGTGTCGGGCATCAATTGCTGGAAGCGCGCGTCCTGGACGCCGGCGACGCATTCGGTGCGCTCGAAATAGGCGGCGGCGGCGTCGCCATCCTCCTGGCGCTTGCGCGCATTGTAGACCAGGAATTTGGTGACCTCGCCGAGCGCGCGGCCTTCCTTGCGGTTATAGATGACGAGCCCGAGCCCGCCCTCCTGCGCGCCACGCGCGGATTCCTCGATGCCGTGGATCAGGTAGGGCCGGCAGGTGCAGATGTCAGAGCCGAACACGTCGGAGCCGTTGCACTCGTCGTGCACGCGGCAGGTGATTTTTGTACGATGGTCCGGCAGCTTGGTGACGTCGCCGAACATGTAGATTGTGGTGCCGCCGATCGGTGGCAGGAACACCTTCAAGTCCGGCCGGGTCACCAGCTCGGGGAACATGCCGGCGGTCTGCTCGAACAGCGTGCGGCGCAGCTCGGTCTCGCCGGTCGCAAAGCGCTCGGCAAGGCCGGGCAGATACCAGACCGGATCGATCGCGATCTTCACCACGGAGACGCTGCCATTGGCATGCACGACCTCGCCGTCGGCGCGCAGCCGTTTTGCGGCGAGCGCCTCGCGGATCTCGGGCAGGTCGAGCCGCGCCCGCGTCACCGCGATGCTCGGGCGGATATCGATGCCCTCGGCGATGTCCTTGCCGAAATTCTCAGCGACCAGATGGCCCCAGGGATCGAGCGCGACGATTTTCGCGGGATCGCGCCACTGCTCAAACGGTCCGATGGTCGCGGCGGGAAACGTGTTGGTGAGGTCGGGACGGCGGATCGGATCGAGCGCGCCGGCGGAGACGGCGAGCGCGCGGTACATCGCGTAGGAGCCGCCATGGCTGCCGATCACGTTGCGGTCCTGCGCGCGCGACACTGTGCCGATGATCGGTCCGCGGGCGCGCGCATCGGCTGCGCCCCAGTGAATCGGAAAGGCGGCCTTGCGGCCCGGCTCCGGGTGCGAAGTGAGGCGGATGTGGTCGGTACGGTTCGCGCGGCTCATGGCCAAACTCCCAAAAAGCCAACGGCCCGCCGCTCGGACGGGCCTGGCTCACTCACGCTGCCGGAACAGGGTCCCGGCGACGCAATCCAACATATTGTAGCGGCCAGCCACGACAGACAAGTTAATCGTGGGGTGCTGCTAGAGGCCGTTCCCACCCTCGTCCCGATGGACGAACAACGCCAGAATGCCCCCTATATCTATGTAATTGTTCGAATTTTTAAAGAGACGGCGTTCCGTGAATGGCCCAAGCGAGCCCCTAGCTATCGATCCAATTTCTTCTCAAGCTCCTCCAGGCTATAGCCGTTTCGCGCGACGAGGTCGGACCAGAAGCGGATTTGTTTGAACTGACTTAGCGGTAGCCGGAGATCGTGTGTGGTGTTCTCTCGCTTGAAATAGTCATCCAAATCCGTCCCGTAATAGATTGTGTCGAAGCCGAAGACGGAAAATACCGGGTTGCCCGACTCATGCGGCTCCTCGGGCAGGTAGCGATGGCCGATCAAGGGAATCAGTTTGGGGGCGTGGGAGACGACGTCTCGCACGACCTCCTTGCGGGCCTGCATATCGGAAGGTCGTTCTCCCCACTCCGGCCACCAGAACGGATTGCGCTCGATGGAGGAGAGCAGCCTGGCGAGAGGAAAGTCGAGCGCCCGCCTGATTGCAGCGTCGTCATTCCAGTCGTGTCCTTCGACCGGTTGCTTCTCTCTCAAGAGGCCAACCAGGTCCGGCGGAAAAGTCAGGCCAAATCAATCTTGTGCACGATCGATCTCATCCTGACTGTAGCCTTTGGTCCATCGAACCGTCATCGCCCGTCCGCACGCTTCCCGCGAGGAGATAGCCATATTGCACAAATTGGCTGCGTCCACACCCTCCAAACAGGTGACTGGATAAAACCTGCATATTCAGACATATCGACCGGATCGCCTCTGCCCCGGAGACCGCCATGTCTGCCGCCAGCTACATCGATCCCCGCAATGGAAAGCTCTATCCGCTTCACGAGCCGCGCTGGTGCTCGGACGAGCGCACGCCGCTGCTGGTGACGCCGGGGGCGGGGATTTCGCGCGCGGATATCGACAGCGGCGCGCGGTCGCTCTGGCGCTACCGGGCGGCGCTGCCGGTGGAGATCAAGGATCCGATTTCGCTCGGTGCGGGTTGCACGCCGCTCGTGCAGCAGGGGTGGGGCGATCTGCGTCCGTTCTTCAAGCTCGAATGGTTCAATCCGACCGGCAGCTTCAAGGACCGCGGTTCGGCGGTGATGCTGTCGTTCCTGCGGCAGATCGGCGTCGACGCCATTCTGGAGGATTCGTCCGGCAATGGCGGCTCGTCGATGGCAGGGCTTGGCGCGGCTGGCGGCATGCGCGTGAAGATTCTGGCGCCGGCCTCGACCTCGCCGGCCAAGATCGCGCAGGTGCGCGCCTACGGCGCCGAGGTGCAGCTCGTCGAAGGCCCGCGCGAGGAGTCGGAGGCCGAGGCGATCCGCCAATCGCAGCAGACTTTTTACGCCAGCCACAACTGGCAGCCGTTCTTTCTCGAAGGCACCAAGTCGCTCGCCTATGAAATCTGGGAAGATCTCGGCTTTCGCGCGCCTGACAATGTCATCGTGCCCGTCGGTGCCGGCAGCAGCCTGCTCGGCTGCGCCTTCGGCTTCCGCGAGTTGTTCAAGGCGGGGCAGATCGCAAAGTTGCCGCGCCTGTTCGCGGCCCAGCCGCTCAATTGCTCGCCGATCGATGCCAGCTTCAAGGCCGGTGTCGACACGCCTGTGGCGTGCGAGGTCAACAAGACCATCGCCGAGGGCACCGCGATCAAGCATCCGCTGCGGCTGCGCGAGATCATCGCAGCACTCCGCGAGAGCGGCGGCGGCACCGTTGCGCTCGCCGAGGACGAGATCGTCGCCGCGCTTCGCCGTCTTGCGCGGCAGGGCCTGTTCGCCGAGCCCACCAGCGCCAGCGCGGCCGCGGCGCTGGAGAAACTCTCCGCCACTGGCGCCATCAAGGCCAACGAGACCACGGTCGCGGTTCTCACCGGCACCGGGCTGAAGGCCGCGACCACCGTCGCCGATCTCGTGCAATAATCCGGGCCGGCCCCGGGGGGAGCCGGCCCGGATCGCGAAGCCGGCCTTAGCGCGGCTGCGGCACGATGCGAATGTAGGGCTTCGGCGACTTCCACCCGTCCGGATACTGTTTCTTCGCGTCGTCGTCGGACACCGAGCCCGCGATGATGACGTCCTCGCCGTTCTTCCAGTTCACCGGCGTCGCCACCTTGTGCTTCGCGGTCATCTGCAGCGAGTCGATCACGCGCAGCACCTCGTCGAAGTTGCGGCCCGTGGTCATCGGATAGATCAGGATCAGCTTCACCTTCTTGTCCGGCCCGATCACGAACACGTTGCGGACGGTCTGGTTGTCGGCGGCGGTGCGCTTCAAGGGATCGCCCGAGATGGCGGCGGGCAGCATGCCGTACAGTTTCGAGACATTGAAATCGGTGTCGCCGATCATCGGGAAGTTCGGCGCCGTGCCCTGCGTCTCCGCGATGTCGGCGGCCCAGCCGGCATGACGGTCGATCGGATCGACCGAGAGGCCGATGATCTTCACGTTCCGCTTGTCGAACTCGGGCTTGATCCGGGCCATGTAGCCGAGCTCGGTGGTGCAGACCGGTGTGAAATCCTTTGGATGCGAGAACAGCACCGCCCAGGAATCGCCGATCCAGTCGTGGAAACGGATCGTGCCCTCGGTCGTCTGCGCCTCGAAATCCGGCGCGATGTCATTGAGTGCGAGCGTCATCACACGTGTCCTTGTGCTGATTGTTTCTGATGTCTCGTCCGTGCGGACCGCGGATTGCGGGCGCATCCTCGCGGCCGAATGGCCGCAAGCTTGCGCTTGTGCAGGCCGGAAGTCATGGCGGGCTTCTGAAAAAATTCTTAAACGCGAGGGGAGGTGAGAAACCTCACTCCTTCAGATCGTTTACGCGTTTGACCCAGGCGCGCACGTCGGTGAGCACTTCGGGCAGCACCGACCGCACCTCCAGCACGGTCATGCCGGGCTTGATGCGGGGGTCGTAGAGCAGGTTGAGGATGTACTGGTCGTAGACGTCGAAATAGCCCATCGACACATTGTCGTTGAACATCGTCCACGGCACGCTCGCGGTGTCGTTGATGGGGCCGAGCGATTGCAGCAGCTCCTCATAGGCGCAGTCGAGGAAGGTGAAGTCGCCATTGTCGACGGTGAGGATGACGTCGGAATGCTCGATCTCGAAATTGTCGTTCTTGCGGAAGCCGGACAGGCATTGCGGATCGAGCGAGGTGCGGATCTCGCGCGCTTTCTCCGCGCCGTAGAAGCTCGAGATGGTGCGGAAGAGATCGCGGTCGCGCACGAGCTTCACCCGCACATTCGCCGCCTCGCTGGTGTCGGTCATGGCGATGTCGAGATGCTGCACGCGTGTGCCGATATCGGCCACGACCTTTGCGAGCTGCGCCTTGCGGTCGGCGCGATCGCTCTCGGCGAACACGCGCACCGGTCCGTCGAACTTGCGGATGCGGTCGACGCGGCCGGCGAGGTGGTATTCGGCGCCGAACGCGGTCTTCAGAAAGCCGTCGACGATCTCGGCGTCGGTAAAGCTCTTCTTCTCGGCGCGCTGGCGCGAGGCGATCGCGGGCAGCTCGCCGGCGGTCGCCTTGGGTGCGGCGTCAGGCACACAGGTGAGCGCTGCAAACGCCAGCAGGGCGAAGCGAAGGGCAGCCGAGGGCGGGACCAATGCGCTCATCGTTGCTCAACGCTGCCGTATTCGCAGGCCGCGCACAAGTCCGCAAATTCACGCGCCCTGCGGGTTCCCGCCGCTTTCAAGCGCAGCGCCGTAGGGTGGGCAAAGCGAAGCGTGCCCACCATTTTGATCGAATCTGCGGATACGTGGTGGGCACGGCGCAAGTGCGCCTTTGCCCACCCTACGGAAGCTTGCGTGCGTTTAGTTGTTGAGCACCACCACAGTGGTGCCGACCCCGACGCGGCCGTAGAGGTCGGTGACGTCGTCATTGGTCATGCGGAAGCAACCGGAGGACACCGCCTGGCCGATCGTCTCCGGCTCGTTGGAGCCGTGGATGCGGTAGAGCGTCGATCCCAGATACATCGCGCGCGCGCCGAGTGGATTCTCGATGCCGCCCTTCATGTGGCGCGGCAGGTCGGGCCGGCGGGCGACCATCTGCGATGGCGGCGTCCAATCCGGCCACTCCTTCTTGGCCGTGATCCTGTGCACCCCACCCCAGCGGAAGCCGTCGCGGCCGACGCCGATGCCGTAGCGCAGGGCCTGGCCATCCTGGAGCACCAGATAGAGCCGCCGCTCGGCGGTGTTCACCACGACGGTGCCCGGCGCGTATTTTGTCGGATACATGACGGTAGAGCGGGAGATCGGGCTCGCGCCGCCGCCGAGATAGCCGGTGGAACTGGTGCCTGTGAAGTCTATCAACCCCGCCGCCGATGCGTCGGCCGCACCAGCCAGCAAGAGCGCGATTGCGGTCACCTGTGCGGCAAAAAACCGTGTCATCGTTTCCCCCAGCAAAAAAATCGATTCAACGAAAGCCAGAATCCATATTCGCGCACGTTCCGCAAGCCACGGGGCCGTGAGGCGGCGTCCTCTCCTGCGGTTGGCGTTACCAAATCGGCAACCGCGCTAATTTACCGAAAAAGCATTAGCCAAGCCGGCAGGTTACCCTGCGGGGCAGGGCCGCAATGCCGGCTATTGCTTTGACGGGGCCCGCGAACAATGATTGACCGGACGGATCACTGGAAATGGCCGGTTGCGGGAGCAGACAGAATGAACGGTGCGGAAAGCCTGGTGCGGACGATGGTCAAGGGCGGGGTGGACGTCTGCTTCACCAATCCGGGCACCTCCGAGATGCATTTTGTCGCAGCGCTCGACCGTGTGCCGGGCATGCGCTGCGTGCTCGGCCTGTTCGAAGGCGTGGTGACGGGAGCTGCCGACGGCTATTTCCGCATGAAGGGCACGCCGGCCTCGACCTTGCTGCATCTTGGCCCCGGCCTCGCCAATGGCCTTGCCAATCTGCACAACGCCAAGAAGGCCAATTCGGGCATCGTCAACATCGTCGGCCAGCACGCCGTTTACCACATCGGCTACAACGCGCCGCTGACCTCCGACATCGAGGGTCTGGCCCGGCCGATGTCGTCCTGGGTCCGCACCTCTCCAGATTCCAAATCGGTCGCCGCTGACGGCGCCGCCGCGATCGCCGCCGCCAAGAGCGCGCCGCCGCAGATCGCGACACTGATCCTGCCCGCCGACACCGCCTGGAACGAGGCCGACGGCATCGCCGAAGTGCCGGCCGAGCAGCAGCGCGCCAGCTATTCGCCGCAGGCGGTCGAGCAGGCCGCAAAGATCCTGCACGGCGACGGCGAGGGTACGCTGCTGCTGATGACCGGCAGTGCGCTGAGCGAGAAGGGCCTGGCGCTGGCCGAGCGCATTGCCGCGAAGACTGGTTGCACGGTCATGGGCCCGACCTTCCGTCCGAAGATGGCGCGTGGCCGCGGCCGCTATTCGATCGACCGCATCCACTACGTCATCGAGAACGCGCTGCCGATGCTGGCGAAATTCCGTCACATCGTGCTGGTCGAGTCCGACGATCCAGTGGCGTTCTTCGCCTATCCGAACAAGCCGAGCATGCTCAAGCCCGAGGGCTGCGACGTCCATCGCATGACGTCCTGGGGTGAGAATTCGGTCGCAGCACTCGAAGCGCTCGCCGGTGCCGTGAAGGCCAGCGCCAGGGACGTCAAGCCGCAGGCGTTGCAGGAGCTGGTCAAGCCGACCGGCGCGCTCACCTTCGCCTCGATCGCGCAGGCGATCGCATGTGCGATCCCCGAGAACGCGATCATGGTCGATGAATCCCTCACCACCGGCCGCGGCTTCTTCCCGCCGACGGCCGCCGCCGCGCCGCACGACTGGCTGCAGAACATGGGCGGCTCGATCGGCTTCTCGACGCCGCTGTCGATCGGCGCCGCGATCGCCTGCCCCGATCGCAAGGTCATCACCATGGTCGGCGACGGCAGCGCGATGTACACGATCCAGTCGCTGTGGACGCAGGCCCGCGAAAACCTTGACGTCGTCACCATCGTGTTCGCCAACCGCATCTACCAGATCCTGCGCGGCGAGTTCGACAATGTCGGCGCCGGCGAGCCCGGCCAGCGCGCCAACGACATGCTCCGGCTCGACCGCCCGACGCTGGATTTCGTCGCGCTGGCGAAGGGCATGGGCGTACCCGGCCGCGCCGTCACCAACGCCGACGAGTTCAACAAGGCGCTGGCGGAAGCCGTCGCCGAGCCGGGGCCGCGGCTGATCGAAGTGCAGATGTAGGGTCTGGTTGGCTGAGCTCTCTCCACGTCGTCCCGGCGAAGGCCGGGACCCATAACCCCAGGGAGAAGTTTGGCGAAGACTCAGGGGCCGGTCGCGCATCGCACGCACTCGACAGACCTCGCGGTATGGGTCCCGGCCTTCGCCGGGACGACACCTAAGGCGTAGCGCGTACGCGCGCTACTCGCCACGAAAGGCGTTGGCGGCGCAACCAGGAGCGCCGGATAGGTCGGGAGGCATGATGCAGACCGAGCTGAACAAGGTGATCGCGGCGCTCCGGGACTTCTACGCCCACGAGGCATTCCTGTTCGAGAAGGATATCGGCGAGCGTGCGATCACGCACCGTTTCGCCGTCTATCTCGAGCGGCAGTTTTCGGGCTGGTCGGTCGATTGCAATTACGACCGGCTCGGTGAGCGCACACTGCATCTGCCTCACGGCACCATCATCTCGACCGACGATCATCTGGGCAAGTCGATCTATCCCGACATCGTCGTGCACCAGCGCGAGATCCCGAACAATCTGCTCACCGTCGAGATCCGCAAGGCGAGCAATCACACCTCGCTCGATCACGACCAGCACAAGCTGATGGCGCTGACCGATCCGCATGTCTGGTTCGCCTATTGGATCGGCGTGCTGCTGGTGCTGGACAGGCACAACGTGACGATGTCGGAAGTCTATGTCAGCGGCGCCGTCGATCAGCCGCTGTCGCTCTGGTTCGCGGAGCGGCTAAAGGAAAGCGGTTTCGGGGCCGCGCAGAAAACGGCGTCGTGATGGGTTGAAGTCGAATCAAGGCTCTCTCCGTTCCCTACCCCCTTGTGGGCAGGGCAATCGCATATGACTCGTTGCGGCGACCTGCGCGCACGCCTCGTCCTTCGAGACGGCGCTTACGCGCNTCCTCAGGATGAGGCTAACCAGCGTCAGTGCCCCTTTGAAACTGCTGCCGCATACTCCGCCCTCATCCTGAGGAGCCCGCCCAAAGCGGGCGTCTCGAAGGATGGCCGCAGGGACAATTTTTCATATGCGATTGCCCTGCCGCGTGCGGGGGAGGGCGGGGAGGGGGGCACCACACGGGGATTCTCTCCGTCGCGCATCCGCCTCGATGCATCATCAACAACCGAAACCTGTTGCTGGGCCACCCCTCTCCCTAGCCCTCCCCCACAAGGGGGGAGGGAACGCACCTCCGTCGGGGCATCATGCTAGCGCGCGATAACAAAAGCCGCCCACGTGGTGCGAGCGGCCTTCGCGTTATCGACCGCCGCCAGCTCAATGCAGCGGAGCGCCCTGGCCCAGCGCGTAGGTCACGAGATCCCTCAGCCGGAAATCGGGGCCCGTCACCGGCGCCCAGTTCGGGTCGAGTGACAGCATGGAGGAGGCGTCGCCGAACATCATGCCGAGGAAGACTTCGGCGACGATGCGGCCGCCGACGGGCCCGAGCTGCGGCGTTTTGATTCCAGCCGCAGGCGCGCCTGTGGCCGGGATCGTGACCGCGGTCTGGAACTGACGCGCTTCGGCGAGGATGTAGGTCCAGAGCGGGCAATTGCCCTTGAACACGCCGTTGGCAATCGAGGCGATCGGCACTTGCGGATCGCCCGTCGGGTCGGGGTTGTCGACAGCCCGGCCGATGACGATCTGCTCGTCGGTCAGCGGCGTCAGGTGCATCGCCCTGGCGACCGCCTGGCCCGAAGGCAGGCCAAGCCGCCAGCCGCGTTCGAGATTGCGAAGCGCCAGCGATGCCGGATTGGAGGCGACCTCCGGCGGCAGCCTGCGCAGCGGATCGACCAGCGAGGTGTCGATGCGATAGGCGAGCTGGAGCCGCCGTTTGTTGTCTGGATTGGTGCTGTCGTCCTCGACGCCATAGGCGCGCGTGTCGATGTCGATGAATCGCCCCCAGTCGATCGCGCGTCCCGGGCCCATCGCGCGGAAGCCGGTCAGCGCGTTGGCGTCGGGATTGTTGGGATCGGGGAAGATTTGGAGCAGCATGTTGTCGGCGTCGTTCAGCCGATAGCCGGGCCGGATCATGGAATGCCCGAGCCGGTAGGCCGCAACTGAAAACTCGACCGGCATGAACGGATAAGTCTTCCAGTGATAGTAAGCGAGCCTGCTGCGATCGTAATGGCCGCCGGTCCTGAGATCGTTCAGCACGCCGGCATTGACGATGCGCGGCAGGAAGTCGTTCAGCACGACGTATTGATAGTGGAAGCGGACACGCTGTTGCACGTCCTGCATGGAGAGCGTGTCATTGTCGTCGACCATGCGATTGTGGAAGCGCAGCATCAGTCCCTGGAACTGCGAGACGATGCTGTTCTCGTCGTTGCGGGGATCGCCGATGAGCGCGCGGCCCTTGAAGCGCGGCAGGTCGAATGCGTTGGATACGCCGGTGCCGGTCAGCGGATCGCCGAGCAGAAACTTGCCGTTGTTGTCGTACATGTAGGGCTGGTCGTTCGGACCGCGTCCGTAGAGATTGTCCAGATCGAGCGCCGGCGTGCGGAAATCGACGAGCCCGTCCGGATCCTGCTGCTTGGTCAGCGAGCTCACGGGGTCGAAGGTGATGTCGTGATCGATGAACTGGCTGAAATAAGTGTAGAGCGCCGGAATGCCGCTCTCCTCGGCATCGGGGCCGTCCTTGGGCGGATCAAAATCGCCGACCATGTTGTCGGCGAGCGCTGCGAGATTGGCGACGTTGTCGGCCTCGTTCGGGCCGAATTTCGCCGGCGTCAGAGTGCGGAACATGCGGCCGAAGCGGCCCTGTGACAGCGGCGAACGGGTGGCGTTCAGACCGCGGGGTGTAATGGCATGACGACTGCTCATAAAGTACCTCCAAGAAAAGTTACGATGAAAAGTTACGACGGCAAGCAACTAAAGCTAAAGTTGTTCGTGATAAAATTTGCATGTGAAGCTAGATCGTTGAATTCTGCGTCGCAATGCGCTGCTTCACACATCGCGCGACGTCGATGCGGTTCCATGAGCGAGCGTTGCCATCAAGCTGCGGATGCGCTTTGCAAATTTTCCCGGATCGATGCCGAATAACTTTCTCGTCATCGGACATCGCGACGCGAAGCAATGTCAGCTTCGCCGACCTAATCGGCGAAGCGATTTGTCCTAGCCAACATCGTGTTCGCGTAAAAATTGCAGCGGCGCCGACACGGGTAATGTGATCTCGGCCACAGTTTGCGGCCCGGGTCCCCCCTATCTTCGGCGGAGTTGCACGCGTCGATCCCGCGGGACTACGCTTCCGTCATTGGGGATCAGGCATTTTGGAGGTTCTGATGCAAAAATCATATTTGCTGGCTGCGACTGCGGCGCTGGCGCTCATCCTGCAGACACCGCTCGCGCTGGCGCAGAGCGCGCCCGCCGCGGGTGGCACGCCGCCGGCCGCTGCGGCCACCACGACGGCGCCTGCTGCGACCACTGCGCCGGCCGCAACCTCCTCGCCGGCTGCGACCACCGACAATTCGACGGCGCCGGCCGGCTCGAAGAAGAGTGCCGAGAAGAAGCCGGCGAAGAAGAAGATGACGCGGCAGCAGGAGATCGACCATTCGGTCGACAGCGGCACCGTTCCGGCGCGCTATCGCAGCTCCGTGCCGAAGCAGTACCAGCAATATATTCCGTTCGAGAAGCAGTGAGCGATCGCACCGCGGCGCGAGGTGCTTCCCCGTCTTGCGCCGTGGTGCAACGAAAGCCATGCAACGGAAGCCATGCAGCAGCGATGGCGTGATCTGATCGACTGATCCTGTGGCGGTCTACGGTGCCGGTGTTACACTTGGCCAAGCCGAGGGGAAGCCGAGATGAGTGACGACGCGAAGGATGCCGGCCTTGTGGCCATGATCAGCAGCATCCTCGGAGGCAACAAGCGCGCAGAGGCCGCCAGCCCGCCGCCGCTTGCTGACTTCATGCCGGCCGCGCTGGCGGCCGCACCGATAGCGGACGTAGCGCAAATCCCGGAAGCGGAGTCCCCGAAGCTCCAGGATGCATCCGATGCAGCGGTCGCGGCTCCGAAGCCGGTTGCGTCCAGTCAACCCCTGACGCCGGACGGCAAGCGGCTTCTGCCGGCGGACGCGATTGCCGATCTGGTGCTCGGCGAGTTGCGCAGGATCGAGGGTTTTCCGGCCTCCGGCGTCTCGGTGACGGTCTACGGCTATCGGCACTGGAACGCGATGATCACCTTCGCGCCGTTCTCGACCACGTTCCAGAATGCGACCCGGTTCCGCCAGGCCCTGCCCGACCTCGTCTTCAAGCTGCGCCGTTTCGTCGAACTTGAGATATAAAGCTCAATGAGATTGGGTTGAATCGATGCGAGCCGAGATCTCCGAACACCTCTCCCCGCCGGGGAGAGGTGTCTCCCGGGGCAATCGATCGAACCTAACTCCATGATGCTGCAAGTCTGGTACAATCCCGCAAAACTGTTCGCCAGGATTTACGAATGAGCGTCGCCTTTACCAAAGAAGACAGCGCCGAGACGGCCTCCGAGACGCTGTTGCCGGATCGCCCGATCTCGCCGCATCCGAACCTCGTGACGGAGGCGGGCCTGCAGGCCTTGCAGAAGCAGCTGCAGGACGCACACGAGGCCTATGAAGCCGCGCAAGCCATCGATGAGGTCAACGAAAAGCGCCGGCAGTCGGCGGTGCCCTTGCGCGACGTGCGCTATCTGACCGAACGGCTGCGCACCGCGCAATTGGTGCCCAAGCCGGCGTCGACCGATGTTGTCGCCTTCGGAAGCACGGTGACCTTCAGCCGCGCCGACGGCCGCGTGCAGACCTATCGCATCGTCGGCGAGGATGAAGCCGATCCGAAGGCGGGGTCGATTTCGTTCGTATCCCCGGTTGCGAAGTCGCTGATGGCGAAGGCGGTTGGCGATGTCGTGGGCTCCGGCTCTCAGGAACTCGAGATTCTCGCGATCGCCTGAAGCAGGATGCGGAACAATGCGCGTTCCGAAAAGATCATGCGCAAACAACAGCCTGGAGCGCGATAACGTTCAGGCCCGATCTCATTGCGCTTGAGCGTGGCGGCTTCTCGGTTCACCCGGCCGTCGAACAAAAACCTTAAGCTGCCCCAAATTTGAAACGATCGTGGCGCTTATATTTGCGGGGCAGGCTCTCAGTGAATTGAGGTTCGATAATGCCGTTAAGCAAAGCCTTGAACGAGCGACTCACGGAACTGAAATTTCATCCAGCCGTCCTCGCGGTCAGACAGGTCAAGAAGCGTCTGGCCGACAGTGGACCTGCACTGCGCCTCAAATTCAATACCCAGAAGCGCGACGAGATCATCGGCGAGTACGAGCGCGCATCGAGCGTGCAGGACGTCATCGACTTCACCAAGCAGCATATGGGCACAGGCTCCTGCCAGATCGAGACGGAGATTTCGTCGGCGCTTGACCACATCGCAGCCTCCGCTCCGAAGCTCGTGGTTGAAATCGGAACGCTGAACGGCGGAACCTCGCTCCTGTTCGGACGATTTCTGCCGACGATGGAGACGATGGTCTGCATCGATCTGCACGTGAAGAACAAGGAAATGCTGAAGCTGCTCGCGACGCCGAAGCAGCAATGGACCTTTTTCGACATGCCCTCCTACGCGGATGACACCGTCAAGCGGATCGAGAAGTTTCTGAATGGCAGGTTGATCGACACCTTGTTCATCGACGGCGATCATCGCTACGAAGGCGTCAAGCAGGACTTTCTCTGCTACCGGCATTTTGTTCGCGAAGGCGGGATCATCCTGTTCCACGACATCTGCGAGTCCAGCGGCAACACCAGCGCCTGGGCCGGCGGCGTCCCGCAGCTATGGCGCGAATTGTCGCCGCACTATGAGCACAAGGAATTCATCCAGAACCGCAGCCAGGAAGGTTTTGGCATCGGCGCGCTGAAATACACCAAGACCGCAAATCCGTTTCCATCTGCGTGAGGCGGGCGTAGTGGATCCGTGTTGTCACTAGAGAGGACGAAGCGGCCCCGAAAGACGGGGCCGCTCTCGTTTGTCGCTGAGCTCGCGAAGTCGTCGACCGACAAAGCCGTCGGCAACGTTGCCGGTGCAGGCACGCAGGAGATCTGTCGATCGCGCATTGCGCTGTTAGCGGAGATGGCGCTCGCCGGTCGCCGTGTGCTATTGAGCGCCATGACACGAGAGAATATTTTGCGAGAACGCCTCGCTCGCCGATCGCCTGACCTCACAGTCGACCTGTACCTGTATCCGACCGAAGCGGGAGGACGGAGAGGCCCAATAGGGCTTGGTTGGGGTTGTCCGTGCAGCAAGGACGATAGTCTTAAGGAAGGTTGGGACGGCTACCCGCTGCTCCAAAGCGAAATGATGCCGGGCGAGCGGCGACGGCTGGGCTTCGTGTTCTTGTCTGGCGCGGAAGCAGTTGCTTCGCTCAGATCATGTGAGCGCTTCTTTTTGTGGGAAGGGCGCCTCATCGGCGAGGCTGAAATCGTTCTCTAACCTAGGGCATACACTCATTAAGGGGCTGGTCGACTGGTGTCCGGTCACTCCCAACAGTGGCTTAGGATGTTCCCCGAAGTTGCAGAAGGCCACGAGCAGTCAGGTCGCAGTGTTGCCATCTTGCGCCGGTTGCGCTCGGATAATTACACTCGGAACTCAAGGCTAAAATTCCTTACGCATCATCACATGCAATATGCCTGCATCGTCGAACGCCGCTCCTTCTTCTATGTACCCAAACTTTCTGTAAAACTCGCGTGCCGTGAATTGCGCTGCCAGAACGATTTCCTCGGCGCCGTCGCGGGAGGCAGCGGCCGCGGCGAATTCCATCAACTCTCGTCCGATCCCTTCTTTCCGTGAAGGCGCCGATACCGCCATCCTGCCGATCTTCGCCGTACGCTCATTGCGCAGGATGCGCAGCGTCCCGATGACGCGGCCGTCAGAAAATGCGGCAAGATGAGCGGCGATCTTGTCGTCCTCATCGACTTCAAGTTCTTCCGGGACACCTTGTTCAATGACGAACACTTCGCGTCGCAAGGCATATACCGCCGACATAAGCGGATCCGTAGCCCGGATCTCGACTATTGTAGTCAAATTCCGTCTCCTCGTGCCCGCCCACTTTAGCAATCCACCGCCGACCCCCGCAATTCTTATGGACGCTGTTTCTTTTGCTGGCGCGGATCAGGTGCGTGTCGCCGCATTGACCCAGTGGCCGTGCGTGAACAGCCACATGAACAAGACGCCGGCCAAACCGAACGCCAGACCGAAGATCAGCGGCAGTGCCGCGCCGTCCCGGTTTGCGGGATCGAGTACGGCGACATCGGGCGATGCTGGATTATAGTAGACCTTCACACCCCGTCCGGCGGGATAGCGAGCGACAACACCCTGGGCGTATTTCGGCGAGCCGGAGCCAACGATCCCGCCGACCTTCCACGTATCCGCGGTGTAGTAAGCGTCGCCGACATGGTAGGCGAAGCGGATGTCGGGGCGGTAGGTCGTGCTTTCGGTTTCGCGGCCATCGTCGTCACGGGTTCGTTCAATATCTTCGATGATGTCCGAGCTGACGATCTTGCCCGGAATGGCCGGCCATGATGCGCTCGCCTTGAAATCGCGACGCTGGTTGAAATAGGCCACGAAGGCGCCGGCGGCGACCAGCAGCGCGGCCGAAGGCAGACCAAGCACGAACATCGGAAGTCCGTTCGGCATCATGATCATCTTGCCGGCAATGGCGTGCGCGGTGAGGATGCCCGCGATCGCGGTGAACAAAATGACGAAGACGACGATCGTCGGCCGCGTGGCACTGTCCTTCTTGTCCAGCGCAGAGCGCGCCGGATCGGTCGGATCGTAGTAGACGTCGACGTCGCGGCCTTCCGGATATTTCTTGACGAGTGCCTTGGCAATCAGGCCACCGGCGCGCATCTTGCCGCCGATCTGAAACCCGTCGCCTTCGTAGTCCTTGCCACCGACACGATAGCTATAGCGCATGACGGCGCCCGCTTCCGCAGGATCAAGACCCGACGGATGGGTCGGCGATGCGCCAAGCCTGGAAGCCGTGATCTTGCCCTGCGCGACCGACCAACGGCGTTGCGCGGAACTGTCTCCGACCGACCTGTAAAGGGCGCGTAGCTGACCGATGGCGATCAACCAGCAGACGGCGGCAATAACGATGGTCCAGATCAAGGCGGTCGAGGAAAGCATCTTGGGCTCCGATAGGTGGCCGCCCTTGGTCGCGGCGGCCACGCCATCGGTTCACGGAGCAGGATCGGCCCTCGACGCGAGGCCGCGTCCCGGATGACGCCATCCAGCCGCTGTTTTGCCCGACGTGTCAATCATATTTCGGAAAAGTCGTAACCCATTGTTCCGATTGAGGTCGGGCTACTGTGCATGGGGTTGTTTTCGACGTTTGCGATCGGACGGGTGGCGAAAGCCACCGCGCGCCAGAGATCGTCCGCAACCGGTCGGCTTCAGGATGATGAATGGTGGGCGCACAAGGGATCGAACCTTGGACCTCTCCCGTGTGAACCACAATCCGTAGACCTGAGCTAACCAAATCCGGCCATAGTTGAAATTTAAAAGTTCCTTTCATTGAAGAGGTTATGGTCCCTTATGGCCATAAGAGCCCATAGGTGACCTTGCTACATTTTGTATGCCCCCGTTGTGCCCGCCATGGATTTTCCCTTGGGGCACAAAAAACGAGGGAGATCTGAGACCCGGTGCTGTTTGAGGGCTGACCGCTCCTTGCGGGGCACACCTGGGCACAGAGAGAGGGAAGGATCATGACGGAGCCGGCAAACCACCTGACACTCACCGATGCGGTGATCCGCAATGCAACGCTGCCGCCGGGAAAGGCGCAGCATTATCTCCACGACGACAAGCTGCCCGGCCTCGCCTTGCGCATGCGCGCCACCGGCGGCCGGACCTGGGTCTACCTCTTCACCAAGCCGGGGATGAAGGGGACCCAGCGCAAGACCCTCGGCGCGTGGCCAAAATATAATGAGAAGGCCGCGCGCAAGGCCGCCACCATCGCCGCAGGCGAGGTCGTCAAGGGCTTGGACCCGAACGACGCGAAGCGCGAGGCGAGGCGGCTACAGGCAGCCGAGAAGCAGCGCGCCACGCTGGAGGCCCTCATTGTTGAAGATGGTCCCTACCAGACGTCCCTGACCGAACGTCAAGTCGTCAACTGGAAGCCAGCAATGTCGGCGCTGCGGCGCGGGCTCAAGGATCACGCCGAAAGCGGTGTAGGGGACCTGACGCGACGGCAGATCATGGCTGCGGTCGACAAGATTGCCAAGACCGGCAAGCGCGGTGCAGCTAGGGACTTGCGCAAGCACGTGCATACCTTCCTCGAATGGTGTGTCGGCGAAGGTTACCTCGAGCACAACGTGCTCGCCGGTTATCGCGCGCCCAAGGAAACCCGCGCGCAAAGAGTCGGACGCCGAACGAAGGGTCGCGCGCTGACCGATGAGGAAATCATCAAGGTCTGGGATGCATGCGGCAAGCTCGGGGCTTTCGGTCTCCTGGCACGCATGTGCCTGCTTGGTGGCCCGCGCCGCAGCGAGCCTACCATGGTCGAGTGGCGAAAGCACATCATGGACGACCGTATCACCTTCGATGCGGCATGGACCAAGATGGGGTTGCACCACGATGTTCCGCGCACTCACCTAGTTGACGAGGTGCTCGCGGCCGCGAAACATTTCCAGCGGGCAACCTCCGACTATGTCTTCCCGTCACCGAAGACCGGCGGCCAGATGTCCGGCTTCACCAAGATGGTCAACCGCCTGGTCAAGGAAGCGAGCGTCGCTAAGTTCACCATGCATGATCTAAGGCGCAGCCTGCGCACCATCATGTCACGCTGTGGCTACGACAACGAGATCCAGCGGTTGTGTGTTGGGCAAAAGCCAAGCGGAATCGATCAGGTATACAATCACGACGAACAGTGGATCATCCGCAAGATGGCGTTCGAAGCGGCTCACGACTACATTGCGGAGTTGGTTGGCGCCAAACGGGTCGGCAAAATCGTGCGCCTGCAGCGGACGAACCCGCTTGACCCGATCAAGGCCGAGCTCCTCGGCCGTCTCCGTGAGCATTATGCGGCTGAGGCGTCTTAGTGGTTCTATTGCGCTGGGCCAGATAGTCGCGTACTGCGTCGACACGATAGAGCGGCCGGCCATCGACGTAACGCCATTTCAGCGGGTGGTTCGGGTGCCGCCGCCACAGCTCCAGCGCGCCGGGCGTGCGCCGGACAACGGCAGCTGCCTCCAATGCCGTCAAATTAGAGCTGCCGGGCAGCGTATCGATATCGAACGGGGCGGGCGGCGGCATGCCACGGTTCTTGCGACGGCGCTTCGTGGGCCGCGGCGTTTCCGTGCGATCTGGCGACCCTACCGCCTCGACCCGAGTTCTCTCGTCCTTGCCGTCCATGTCTCCCCACCGAACCTCGACCGGTCTGGGTAATAGGATCGCAAGTCTCTCCAGCAAAAAAGAAATCTAGAGCGCAGGTGCGGCTGCTGGGTGCCGTAGCGTACGAATCGGACGAACGACGCGTAGTCTCGTCGCTCACCGACCCGGGCAGATGAAGGGCGGGCGGCATCAAGCCTTGCACATTAGACAGCCGAGAGCGCGCCATAGCGCATCTTGCCCCCGCGGTGTCCTTGGCAGCTCGCCCAGTCTGACCCTACATCGGTCAGATTACTTCAAGTTGGAATTGGCCCACCAGGAATTGCTAAAACAAATCGATAGTTGGGCAAATCCCCGCAATACTGCTGCCACGAGAGAGTTCACGGATCGTACTAGCACATAGAGTCAACTGATGGAGAGTTGCGCCTCAATGCGGCTGTGCTAGTACGCCCACTCTCGAATCGAGGAGCTAAAAGTGGCGAAGAAAGCAAACAAGACGGCTACGAAGAAAACAGTGCGTCGCGAATACACACAGGCCGACGTGAAAGAGCTGCGCGCTCATTCGAAAGCGAAGACGCCGGTTGCAAAAATCGCGAAGCTGACAAAGCGCTCCGAAGGTTCACTCCGCCAAAAGGCGCTCAAGCTCGGAATCCGGCTCGGTCACCTGCGCTAGAGGCGGTGTCATGAGGCTCTTCACTCGACCAGAACGTTGTTGCAAATCATCTGCGTTCTCGTCGTTGTTGTCGCAATGAAGTTGTTGAGCGCTCACTATGACTTCAGCTGGGCAACCGCCGTTAGCGGTTGACTAGAAGAGCACCTGGAAGGCTGAGCAGAAAACAAGCCCATCGAGTGGCGAGCTATCACGCGGCGTTCAGGCCTGCGAGGCGCCTTCAAAGCCGCAAGATCAGGAGGCTAGTCAAGAATCAAGCGGGGCGATTTCCCGATATGCTTGGCAGGCCTCAAACCATCGATCAAGCGGTTATGAGCGGCGGGATAACGATCGGCTTCGTTGGTGTTGCTGTCTTTTCGTCCCAATTCGATCGCGTTCGTTGCGCTTCGGTTGGGTCGTTTCTGGTGCGAAACTGGTGCGGTCACGCCTGCTCGTGCACTGTTCACTGAGGTGTTGATGGTCTTTACCATCGATGGCTCCGCAAATGCAGTCACAGTTAAGCCCACGAGCGCGAATTGCCGTCTGGCGCTCGTTGCCGAGACCCTGCAAGTGCAGATCACTGCGTTTTTTGAGGACAGGCTTTGAACCGTTAGTGCGTTTCGCCGGCAGATTTCACGGCGGGCGGAAATACCGCGTCATGATAGCCTCCGACATGCGAAATGTAACGACCCTCATAGCCAATCGCCGTGAACAGGAAACGGACGGCCACTTCCCGGATGATCGTGACATGCGTCCAGAGATCGGCATCGGTTTCCCTCGCGTCCTCATAATACTGGCCCCGGTGCACGACCTTGTCGCGGGCCTGCTTCGCGGCTTTCAGGCTGGCCGGGTCAATGCCGTCGAGAGGGACTTTCCATCGGGCGGCGAGAAGCTCAAGTTTACGCAACAACGAGCGGCGGTTCAGATCGGCAAGCTTTTCCTTAAGCTCAAGGGAGGCATCATTTGCCAATGCTGCTGTCCATTTACCCAGACATGTCCGTATCACGGATAAGAGCACACGCCGGATCTTCTCGAATTGCGCTCGTGGCAGGATCAAGGCTTCGCTCGGCTCAACGTTTGAATCGATAAGGTTTTCGAGGGCCGTCATCGCATTCACGAGCCGAATCTCGTTATAGGTGCCTTCCATCGCAAACCATTCGATCGCGAAGAACAGATGCTTCACCACGATGGGTGGAGAGAAGTACGACCCTACAGCGGCTGCGAAAATGGCGTCATGCGCGAGGAAGTGGAAGACAGGCATGACCCCGCTCCGCTGCCGTGTTTGAAACCAGACCGTAACTTCGCTTTCGCTGCCGGCAATGTACTCAATGATCGGCACGCGCAAGAGCGACGCGGTCGCAAAAGACATGATACGACGGACATGTTCCAGAAGTTTTTCGCTTTCGTCATGCCAGAGTGCATCATCAGGCGGGGGTTCGGCCGCCTGCACGACGAGCCAGCCATCTGCGGCGTCGTCTTCGTCATCGATTTCATGGGGGCCGTTCATTTCCAAGCGGCCCAGGGCACATTCAGCGTGGAGCGAGCCAAAGTTCCTGAAGCCCTTGAGCCGCATGCGTAGTGCGGGTAGCGGGAACGGCTCCTTCAGCGCGTAACGGAGAGTCCCTTTTGCACACCTCGCCTCTGGGGTGAGGAGCGTGCCTGCGTCTTCGGGGGAAGTCATGCCCAGGCCGGAAAAGAACAGATGATCGGTTTCGAACCGTGCGCCGTCTTCCGCCACCGCCTTGAACGAAAAATGCACGACGTCGCTGCTCGGATCGTGCCACGCGGCTGAAATGAAATCCGACTGCGCCTTATAGGGGATGGACGAGAATTTGAACACCAACTCGCCCGAAGAATCGATATGTATGATGGCCGAGGCTTCAACCGCGTCAGTTCCCAACGAGAATATGCCGGAAAACAACTTCGGCTCTGCAAGAGCGGCTTTTTTTGTGGGGGAGGGTGTTGTCATTTATCGATGTAATTGCCGAACAGCGCTATCGGTCAAGGTCTGATCGATGTCTGTAATCGCTTCCCTGACTTCAAATCTAATGTGTCTCTCGCCGGGGGCACTCGCCGTCGGGGCCCGCCGTCATTTCATGCCGGCGTCGCTATCACTGCCTCTCGTCGGGTGCCCTTTTAACCGGTCTCGGGACTGCACTCGTCCCGCGTGCCGCCTTCGGCGGTCGTTATCACTCACGCGGCCCGGGTGCCTCTTTCAGTGGCCTCCGCTGCGCTCCGGCATCAGTCCGCTACTGCGGCTGGTGTAGCGGGTGGCGATAGCGCGGCAAAGCCTCATTCAGGCCTCGGTCGACTTGCCGATTCACTTCACCAGCCACTTCGCATACGCATCAACGTCGATCATCGGCACCGTTCCACTAAATTGAAGCTGAGCAATCAGCTTGAAGAGGAACGCCGTTGCAGGTTTACCCTCAACGACCATTTGATGCGCGTTGTCGGCGGGATCGAAAAAGAAATGCCCGTGGGCAGCGACGCACCCGATATCGAGACGGCCTTCACCGGTGTCTTTGGCCAATGCCTGCAGGAACGAAGCGCCGAGACCCGGAGTCCAATCGCTTTCAAAGGTCAGCAGGCCGCCCAGGATCGGAATCAGCGGTTTGGGCGGATAGACGCCCTTGGCGTAGGGGATGGGCAAGCTCGTGCGGTGAAGACGTCGAACGCTCGCGACCTTCTCTTGCGCGTACGCGACCAACTGCGCATTTGCGGTCTGCTTGGCTTCAAACACGGCGTACACGCTTTCCGCCGGAATGATTGTTTGGCCTTCGTAGTTGAAAATGAAGGGCGAGTATTGGCGGTCGAACACGACGAGATCAATCTGCTGGCTGAAGTTGCCAAGGCTGTCGACGATGTGGGCGGTAGCGGCCTGATAACGCTTGGGTAGGTACTTTTCGAGCAGGTCGATCCATACCGCCTCGCTGGCGTCGCCCTTCGTACCTGGATGATTGAAGCTCTTCCGCACGGTCGATAGGCGCTGCTGAATGTCCTCATGCAACGAGGCGAGAAGTACGGCAAGTGACCAATCTGACATCGGCGGCTCCTTTAAACTCGATACGCGAACAACTTACGAAAGGGGAAATTTAGGCCCGAAGAGTGCGCGCCATACCTTCAAGGCTTCACCATTGCGGCCCTGACGTGCATGATTGATGGCAAGCGGGGCTTCGCGGCTTGCCGCCACCAACAGGTCACGAGCCCTCGACTTGCGAGCGGCATCCATTCCATCACTGATGGGCGGTCCGAGACCGGCCGGGTCTGGCCAGGTTTCAGAAATGCGGTCAGCCAGCGTTGAGAAGAATCCCTGCAGTTCGTAATCGAAGCGGCCCTGCCAGCCTCCGTATAGGCACTCCAGCGCCATGACTTCGATCAGGAACGACGGCTTGACGGGCTTCTCTCCATGGCGCGCGTTGTCATTCCAGTATTTGACCATACGCACGAGGCCTTTCCATTCATTTGAAAAGGCCTGATGAGCGGCCACCGCCTTTGCCGCGTGCGTCTCCGGATTGGTCTTGATCCATTCGCCCTTGTCGTCATCGGGAATTTCGTAGTCGTCACCCGAAGTGAAGGCCGGCACGACATCGACACTCACGATGCGGTAGTCGGTGTTGTCTTCCGCGTCGACCGTAACGCCAAAGTCTACATTCACCGACCGGCTTTGTTTGCGCACAGCCTTAGCGCCATACTTCTCCACCAGCGCGTCGTAGAAGGCGGTCAAAATCACCGATGGCGCCTTCGAGCGGTAGTGGCGCTCGCTTTCCTTAAGGACAAAAAAGATATCGATATCCTTCAGAGGTTTTGTCTTGGTGTGGCGCGCATAGGAGCCCGTCAAAAAGCTGCGCTCGATGGCGAACTTCGTGTCCAGATAGTCGCGAACCTCATTTTGCCGCTGCGATGCGTTCTTCTGCTCGCGGTCGTTCAGTTCAAGGCGGCTCTTGAATTTGCGGAAGGCATCATCGAGCGTAATCATCCAGTCTTCCTCCAATAAGCCGCGCTGCCGCCGAGGCCGTTGTGTTCGATCGTCGAGCCCAGGCTATGACGCGCAAAGCCGTCGGTTGATCGGTATGTGCCGGAACTCCACCCCGCGACATCGGGGCGGCCGGGCTTATTATCCATCAGAAGACGGTAGCTTGCTTGGCTCGGCCAAAGCCCGGCCTTCAAGATGTGATATTTGATCTGGTCGGTGTCGGTCCAAAAATTGCCATCGCCTGAACCGCCATAGACCACATCGACATCCCAGCGCCCGACAAGCTTGTCCGTGCTTGGATCAAACACCTCAAGGACGACGCAGGTGAGGTGACCGGAATTGAGCCAGGTTTTGAGCGCCAGCATGTTGCTCTCCCAGCTTTCCACGAGATTCGCCGGGTCGAGGCCGCTTAGCCGAATGATGTCCTTGAAGCTCTTGAGGATGTTGTCGGCCACGTAGGTGACCGAGTGTGTATAGGAATAGACGGCAACGCTGGTCATGAGCCGAGGAATCCCTTCTGGTCAAAGACGAGCGCGTTTGCGGATTGCTTGTCCGCAGCCTTTGCGACCTCTTCGGCAAGGTCGCGCGCTGTGATGCGAGTGCTATATTTCTTAAGAGCGGCTTGCACCCAGGTCAGGTCGTCAGCCGGGCAGGACAATGAGACCCGCCAGTCACCGGCAAGGGGGTCGAAGCCCAACGTATCTTCATTCGCGTCGGAGCCTTCGATCGCGTCATCATCATAAAGGCAGTAAATCCGGATGCGGGGGCCATCGCAGGTCACCACGATCGGCGCGTCCTTTGCGGCGTGGTCGGCAAGCGTGCTGGCCGCAACGCCGGCCACAGATAGAAGCTCTTTCCGCGCGGTTTCATTCTTGCCCTGCGTAAGCAGATCGACGATGGCAGCCCAAGTTTGTGCCGCATCGCGCTTCGGCGTGCTGGCGAAAGTACGGCTTATGACGGTGCTCATGATTGTTTCGTCTCCTGCCTGCGGATAGCCGTTGCAGCTTGTGCCGCTGCCAGAAGTTGTTCGATCGTCATAGCATTCGGGTCCATCGCCGTGCGCGTGTCGCTTGCGAGGGCATTGACAACCATTTTGCGGATCGTGCGCCCATCCAGTCCGACGCTGGCCGAAGCGCATCGCGACATCTGCGGCGAATTGGCCAGCTTGGCGATCGAGGGGTAGGTTCGGCCGAGGCCAACCAGGCAATCGTGCAGGATTGCCGCGCAGGCCTTGGCGTCGGGCAGCGGAACATGCATGACGAGGTCGCAGCGCGACGTGAACGCGCTATCCACGGCCTGCGGAAAATTGCTCGTCGCCACGAACAGAAGCTGAGGATTTTGCTCGGCCAGCAGGTCAAGTTGAACCAGCACGGCATCGGTCGCCCGGTGCACATCGACCGGGTTGGCTTCCATGCTCATCTTCGCGCGGTCAGCCGCGAGGGTTTCGACTTCATCGAGCAGCACGATGGTCGGTCCCCGCACCGCGGCTTCCGTGATCGATTGCGAAAATAAGTCCGACACCGCCCGCTGCGTCTTTCCCATGGCGGCGCTGGTGAGGGTGTGCGGCTCGATCTCGAGCAACTGGAATTGCGCGCCCTTGAAGGAAAGTGCGGTGCGGTGTGCAAGACCGCGCGCGAGGGAAGTCTTTCCCGTGCCGGGCGGCCCAACCAGCAGGATCACGCCGTGCAGCGGCACCACGCTGCGGTCGACCTTGCCGCGCAACGTGAAGTTCAACATCGCCTGCGACAGAAGCTGCGTCTTTACCGCTTCGTCCAGAATGATCGAATCCCACAACGTGCCGAGCGCGGGATCGGGCAGGCGGCGGATGCGGTGAATGCCCTTTGGCAGGTTCGTATCTTGAGGCTGGTGGGCGAGCATGAAGGGCATTCCATTCTTGGTTGGGGGCAGAAACCGGCGTTTCTGCTGGGAGGTGAATCGGAGCACCGGCTCCTCAATGATCAGCCCTTCGGCGGGTTTGGGTCATGGCCGTGGCTGTCGCTCTGTCCGATACGGCCGTCGAGGTTGTGGATCCGGAACTCGGTTCCCTGATTGCGGCTGACGATGCGGCCCTCGTCGATCGCTTCACGCTTGGTCTCGTGGTGGCTGCTGGCCCGTTCCGACCCGCCGCGCTTGACATCCCAGCCGCCGGCGGGATTGTGCACTATATGATGTGTATCTGGACCATGCTTCTTCGCCATGTTGTGGCTCCTTGGGTGTTATAAAACAGAAAGTATGTCTACTCCGAACTTTTACTACAGGAGCAGATGCGCGTTGTCAACGACGGGAAATGCGCCTACTCTGAACTTCTGTGAATCGTTGGAGGAAAAGCTGTGTCGACGACGCCGTTAGCCGAGAAAATCCGCACCCTGCGTAAGGCGAAAGGCTTCACCCTCGATAAACTCGCGGAATTGGCGGATTCCAGCAAAAGCTACATCTGGGAACTGGAAAACAAGAACCCGCCCAGGCCCTCTGCAGACAAAATTGCGAAGATTGCCGCGGCGCTTGGCGTCACGGCCGACTATTTGCTCGACACCAAGGCATCCGTTCCCGTTGAGGAAGCGACCGACACGGCCTTCTACCGCAAATACCAGACGATGAAGCCGACGACGAAGGAGCGCATCCGCCGCATGGTGGAGCTTTGGGGCGAGGATGAATGACCCGTCCGTTCTCGCCTGAACGCTGGGCTTATGAAATCACCCATGTGCTGAATGCCGTGCTCGGGCCGGAACATTTCCCGATCGACGTTCCCGCGGTTGCCAGGGAATACAGCGCAAAGAAGTTTCCGGACGATCCCATAACCCGCGTCGTTGGGGACGATCTTCCTGGCTTTGATGGTGCCCTCTACCGGGCGCCGCAAGGAAAGAAGGGATGGGGTATTTTTTACAACAATCGCATTCGATCAACCGGCCGCATCAACTTCACGCTCGCGCATGAGTTTGGACATTTTTTAATTCACCGGCTCGCCTATCCGGACGGGTTTCAGTGCGGCGAACAAGATGTGGTTCGCTGGGATTCCGAGTACGGTCAGCTTGAACATCAAGCCAATGTTTTCGCTGCAAACCTACTGATGCCGCTCGACGATTTCCGCCGCCAGATCGCGCCGGCTGCTGCGATCGAGCTGGACGCATTGTCCCATTGCACGGATCGTTATCGCGTTTCCTTGATTGCAGCGACCTTGCGCTGGCTCAGCTACACCGACAAGCGTGCGGTTCTCGTGGTGTCGCGCGACGGTTATATCCTGTGGGCGCGTTCCAGCACTCCAGCGTTGCGGACCGGTGCATTTTTTCGCACCTCCGGCCCGCCCATCGAAATTCCAGTGCAATCGCTTCCGGTCCAGACCAAGGGCCTTTCCGAAGGACGAGGAAGCATCGAACACGGTCCCGGTGTCTGGTTTCCCGAACCGGCTCAAGAAATGACCGTGCTGTCCGAGCAATATGATTTTGCGCTATCTCTGCTTCTGCTCGGCAATGCGCCGCAACGATATTTTGCTCAAGCCGATGAAGAGCCGGACGTATTCGACCGTATGGCGCCTCCTGAACAACGGCGCGAATGGTGATTTTTGATCACTTTTTTTTAATAGCTCTTAGACCCGAGTGAGCCACACGTGGACAACAACAATTTTCAGCGGATCGGCTCGGTAAGCAACACTCAAGCCGGCAACGACTTTGAGGCAGCCGCCCGAACCTTCTTTTCGCAGCAAGGCATTTCCCTAGTCAAAAACTTCTCGGTGCCTGTCGGTGTGGGTAAAGCTAAGAAACTGCACCGCTTTGACCTCGGCAGCGAAAACCCGCCCGTCCTGGTAGAATGCAAGTCGCACACGTGGACTCAGGGCGGCAACATGCCAAGCGCCAAGATGACGGTGTGGAATGAAGCGATGTACTATTTCCACGTCGCACCGGCGTTCTACCGGAAGATATTCTTTGTTTTGAAGCATAGCCGCCGAGAGCAGAGTCTCGCGTCGTATTATCTCAAAACGCACGGTCACCTTGTCCCCGAAGGTGTCGAATTGTGGGAATTCGACCTCGAAGCTGGCAGCGGTCAACAACTGCGCTGACCGCGATCGGTTTGGATTTTGGCAGTCGCCCATAAGTTGTGTCTTGGCCGGGCCTTGCAGTACGTTGATGCCCGGGGGAGCGAAATCGAGCGATATGAATCAGCCGGTGCCCGAATGGGTTTCTTTTGATGCCGTGAAGAAGACCGGCCTTGATCTGCTCGGCTTACGTGCGCCGGTACAGCAGATCAGCGATGAGCTATTCAACGGTGTAACGACGATCACGCCGAAGCTCCGATACTTGTCCGTCATAAGCTGGATTCTTTGGCGCTATTCCCAAGCCAAGCTGCCGGACAAGAAATCGTCCTTCATGGAATTGGCGACCGTCAAATCCTCGCTATCGTTAAATGTCGATGGCTTGGCGTGCCAGAACGTATTGTTGCCGAGCGTCAGCCTGGCGCCCTCGACGCTGAGGTACTTATAGAGGGGTGGAAGGGCCATCGATCACCGTCTTTGAGAGGTAAGGAGCGAAAAGTTGTTGAGCGGCGCTTGAGCCGCTTCAATTTAGCTCAGTCGTTGCCGTAGTCCGGTTCATATTCGCGTTGGCGCGTTTCCGTCTCGATATGGTCGACATCCAGCCCCACTGCCTCAACGGCTTCCCGGCTATCGAGGTGCAGATTGCAGGAAGGGCACAGGAATTCTTCCGCGACGTAGGAAACATCGACCAATTCCTCGTAGGGATCGTCTCCGTTATCTTCCTCGGAGACCTCCTCGTCATATTTGACCCCCGCAAGGAACGACCGGGACTTGCATGCCGGGCATTCCGTCTCCCAGATGTTATGGGCCTGTAGCCTGAAGCTGTGGCGCATGGCCCATAGGTCTATCGTGGCAGCCTTGGCAAGGGCTTCTTGGCGCTCCTTCTTAGGGCGTGCCGCAAAGGCACTGGCCGCTGTCTCGACCCGAATTTTTGCGGCCTGCTCGATCGCGTGCGTATACTCGGCGAGTAGTGCCTTCGGTGCTTTTGCCTTATCGGCACCGATCCAGGCCTCGATTGAACCGTCACCGACTTCAAGAATGATTTCTGCCGTGTGCCAGTAGCGACCTTCCCACGAGGCCGCCACCACACCCTCAAACGGAGCATCGCCGGAGTGCAGCTCGGCATTCCGCTTCTCGCTCATGTTGGTGCAGAATTTCTTCGTGTTCTCATCAAACCGCTTCGATACATGCGTCAGCCGGTCGAACAAGGTGGTGGCAGCGATAGTCTTGATGTCGGGACTGATACTCATGCCGGCTGCGGCAAAAAGCGAAACCTTGCTGTTCGGATCGGCCACAAGGCACGGGTGGATTTTCGCCAGAGCCGCCTTGCCGACCAGTTCCAGCGCCAGCGATGCCCAGAGTTGGTATTCGCCCATCGACCCGGCCGCTTTGGCGACCAGTGCACGACCGATATAGGCCTATGATTTTCCCATCAGCGCATCCGCCGAGAGAGCTGTAGTGATGGCGGGCACTTTTGCAGCCGGTTTTTTCATTGAACGCTCACCCGTAAAAGCTTTCTGTCGGAGGATGCTTTGGACACCCGGAGACCGCGTCCGTGGAGCACGGTCCAGTTATCGATCACCAGAACATCCCCCGTCCGCCAATGCACAAGGGTAAAGCCAACCTCGCCAGCGCGCTGCGCAATCAACTTGCCGCTGGCTTCGCTTTCTGTGCCCTGCGGCATCATGCAGCCCGCGTCATGCCGGATGAAGGGCCGAGACCGGCTACAGATTGTCGAATAGAACGAGCTCCTGCCGTTGCGCACGAGGAAGGGAGCCGCTTCTAGCCGCGATCGCTCGGATGCACTCATCTGCAGGTCGCGAAACCGGATCAAGGTCGTGGGGATTGGTGATGTGCCTGGTGAAGCACACACCAGCACCACGAACCGGGGCGGCTGAAGCCGGTGCGCGCCGTCCGTGTGCATCGGAAATGCCCCAAGCCCGTGCACGACGCTCAGGGATTTCGCATTTGCCTTGGCTTGCTCTGTCGGTATCAAAGGCTCGATCTTTTGGCCAGAGCGGCCCGCAATCGGATTACCGAGCAGTTGCGCAATATTTTCGGGCGCCGAGTGCATATCATGGCCCATCGCGGTCACGGTCGATTTGAACCAGCCGTCCCGCAGTACGCGGTCCCCAAGATTGTTGATGTTCACGATTGGGTCGGTGGGAGCCGAATTAGTCTGCATGCTTCCAGTTTATACAACCTACCGTCGTAACGTCGAGGGCTGATCCCTGCACTTCGGAAAGCGGTCCCTCGCTAGCTTCCGGCTCGCCGGGATCAAACTCACCGAAATTCCTCGCCTGGATCTTTAGCGTATCGATATGATGGTCCGGCGTGTACATGTCGCGCGGCTTGACGATAGACGGCTTGGGGGCACGGCTGTCAGGGCCGCTGCCGCCGCCCTTGGCTTCGTCGCCGCGCCCGACCTGTAGCGGAAAAGCGCGGTTCAAGGCCCGACACGCGTTTGAGATCGGCGGTTATGCAGCGGTAAGGAAGGTAACTCCGGGTGAAAAAATAGTCGAACATCGTCGCACTTCCGATAGCCTGTGCAATCACACCGGCATGACGGGCGGCACGCTAATTTGCCTTGCGCAACACCACAGAACGCCCATGGTGAACAGGCCCGGGGCCAGCCCAACCAGCGCGTGATCCAGCATCTGGACTGCATCAGGGAGCCACACCCCACCCTGCCGTTCGACGAATTCACGTAAAAATCAGGTTGCCCGAACGCGGGCAGCGCAATAACTGGAAGGATGGCCAAAAGCAAATGGTTCATCGATCACTCAGTTGAAGGCACACGAAGCATAGCGACGGGAGAGCAGCATCGAATTGCCTGTTACTTTAGGCAAGCGATTCGGCAGAGGCTGCATACGCATCGATAGCTACGGTGTTAGTGTTCGTTCCGTGTCCGCATTGTCTTATTAGGCCAACGATGAAACAGCAAAATCCGAGATATAACGGCTTGTACGTATTCAAGCCCGACCTGACGGAGCTCCGTCCTGGCGATGTCATTCTTACGCGCAATGCGGAAGCAAGCTCGTTCAAGGGAAAAAGAACGTCGGATGTGATTGCGACGGCAACGGGTGGCAATTTCAGTCATGCGCTTATCTGCACGGCGCTGCCGACACTCATTGAGGCGCTAAGTGGTGGCGTCTCAAACATGAGCGCCCAGAATTGTTTCGTGCATGACCTCAACCATGTGCGCGTCCTTCGATACCCCGATCAGGCCATCGCACGCGCGGCCGCAAGTGAAGCGTTTAAGTTCTTCGGAAGGGAATACTCCGTGCAGGCCGCCCTGCGATCCGTGTTGCCCGGTGTGCCGATGTCGGAGTCGGGCGACGGTAAGACGTTTTGCTCGGCACTGGTGGCGGCGGTTTACCGGGCCGCTGGCGCCCCAGAGTTCGCATCGATCCATCCGCTGAAGACGACGCCAGCAACCCTGGAGAAATCGGGCCACTTTGCGGACGTCACGTCCGACGTTTTCGTAAGCATACTTTCGCCAAGCAACATCGAAGAAATGAGCGCTCTGGATGGAGACCGGGCGATATCCCCGATGGCAGGTCAATCCAAGCTGTTGAGTTCCTACTATGCCAAGCTATCCATTCCCATTGATGAGTTCTTCGCCCACTATCCGACGCTCACCCTTAAGAGGCCGACCGGCTTTTTTGAATGCCTGCCGTTCATAAATTCTGCCTGTATTGCGGCCAATCGGCTGCCGGATCATGCCGAGGCCAACAAGGCGCGGGCGCAGGTCAAGCTCATCGATGACCTCGCGTTCGAGCTGCTATCGGAGGGCAAGTGGCAGGCGATGATGACGGCCGCCCAAGCGATCGACGACAGCAGCATGCAGTACTCATTGGAGGAATCGTTTAAGGCAGACCCCGACGTGAACCTGGCCGACACACTAGGGATGATTAAGGCGACACAAGATCAAATCGCCTCCCGGTCGTCGATCCTGAGTGATCCCGTTGGCCAATCCCGCGTTTGGGATGAATGGGTCAGGATGACCCATGAGGCGGTTTCCGAGCTAAATGTCAGGCTCAACGTCTTGAACGAAGTATTGGAGAGGGTTTTTCCGTCTGCAAGGCGCGGTGGACAATAGGCAATGGCCTGTTGACCTAGTGGGGAGCTTGCTGCCGTCAGCGATAGAAGCAGCCAACCGATTAAGAGCCAGGCCTTTCGCTCTGTCCGGTCTCGGGTTCGGGCGCTGATGCTTGCGGTTCGCTCGGCCGGTTTGGCGCTGGTTCATCGAATGGAAGCTGTAGCTGTTCCCGGTATGGAAACAGTGGGATCAGGCAGAGGCGGAAAATTAGCCAGCAGGCGTAGACGGCATCAGGGCCGTATGGGTCGCCGTCATGCAGTAAGCCATGCGATAGCGCATGCCGAAGATGTGGGCCGGGTTTCTTGAGGAAGAGACGTTCGATGTCGGCCGTGATGGCTGTGCCGAAGATCGTGTCGAGTTCGTTCCTCATCTGCTCAAATAGGGAGGAAATCGTGCGATCCTGCTGCGTTTGTGTCGCATCGTCGAAGATAGTCACGTCATGCCCATGCATTTTCAAGACTTGGCGCAGCGAATTCTCCAGCAAGGGCGTCAGGATGTATAGCGCGCTGACGAAATCGCCCTGAAAGAAACGTAGGAAGCCTCGGCTGAATGTTCTGACCAGATCGTTTGGAACGAATGCGCTATGGATGAGAATTCGCGCAAAGACATCCTCCGAAAAAAAATGATCGGCTCCGATTGCCTGACGGGCAGTCTCAACCTTTCCGTACGCCGCGACCCGGCGGCGAATGCGTTCGTCTTGGGCAATTTGATGTTGAATGGCACTCGCATCGCCCTCATCGCCAAGGCCGGCGCCCTTAGTCCGATGGACGACTTTACCTTCGCTGTCATGATGAGAGGTGCCAAAGATCGAGGCCAACGGATGTTCGCGGATGGACTGGGAAGCTGTTTCGGCCAGCTCTGTAGGTTCAGGTGAATTTTCGAGAGCGGCAAAGACAAAGAGCTTGTCGCGTAGGGTCGGCTGACGCTTTACGCCTTGTTCAATCTGCCGAGCCATATCCTCCAGATTGAATGGAATGGAAAATCCAGACATTTCCTCGCCGATGCCCGCCTGAGCATCGATAAGCCGGTGCCGTAGTTCCTTTCGCCTGTCCTTTTTCCCGGGAACGCCGTGAAGTTCTGCAATGGCATTCGCCAGCATCGACGAGCTCATCATTGCCACCGGTTGGCGGTCGGCCATCGAGACAAACTGGTCGGCTGCGGCTGACTGACAGCGGTGCTGGTCGTCTGGTTTCTTGGCAAGATGGTACGCACGGGCGCCAAGCCGCCAGAGTTCAACGATGCTGTGCGCATCGGTTTCAGCGGGCAGGGTGCCAATCAAATCCTCGATGTCTTTCCCGATGACAGCCGGGTCTGATATGCCAAAATCCAGGTCAAGTTCGCAAACCCAAAATGCAGGAATGGCAAGCGAGGCTTGAAAAGCCCTAGCGCGCAGTTCACTCGTCATCGTGCGAGCGGCCATCGCTTCGGGCTTGTCCCATCCAACGGCCCGACCAATTTGTAGGGCCCGCCGCAGGAGATCCCGGGCGTCGTGCTTGAGTGCTCCCTTGCCTTCGTCGAAGCGGAACGAAAGCGCCCCGCTATCAACCTTCGTCAAGATTTCGACATAGGCGGCAACTGCCGCCGTACCTAGGTCGACGCGTTTTCGTTCGAGAAACCAGCAGAGATCAGAAAGGCGCGCGCGCAAAGCCGGGTGCGTCGCGCGCTGAGCCATAGCCGACAGCACTTCGACGGGCGCCCCCCGAAAATCGGCGGCTACGGGCGACCGGCGACCATCGGCCCACACCACCATGGCGCCGAAGGGTTCGCTTCGGTCCTTGGGCCGGAACAGCATCCCGGCAACAGCCGACAGCATGCGAAATACGCGTGCAGCGGGGGTGTCGTCCGTTTCACCCGCGGCTTTCCGAAGCAGATCGCCAAGCTCCTGGCTGTCTGCGCTTTTCGAGTCCGCAATCGGGCTCTCGAATTTAGAATCCGCAAGATCGGCAAGCGTGGCGCGCAGCCAAACCGGCGGAAGGGCTTCCGCTGGCTCGCTGCGCTGTGGTTGTGCGCCGTTGTTCGTCTCGTTGTCCATTGTAGGCAGGGGAAACCTCCATTCACGGTTTGGTCGATAGTGGGCGACGGATCCATCGGCTCGCCGTCACTCCACATCCGCTCGTTCCAGCTTTCGCAAAGCAGCCTGTCGGCTTGCTGGATCATCGCCTCGCCTTTGGCCCGCATCTCTGCCGACTGGGTCGCCAGGATGTTCGCCATCGCGCGTGCCTTGCCGAGCTCTTTTGCCAGAGCCTTGCGATCGCCGCCCGACAGGGGCGTAGGGTGATACTTCGGGGCCATCCGGACATCCAGGCGCAAAGAAGATCGGATCGGCAAATCCTGAGCGATTACGGCGTCTCGAACGCCGGCCAGCACCCGTCTTCTTCATGCCTGCCGGTGCGCTGCCTGCAGGTGTTGTCGAGCAACCGCTGCGCCACGTCCCTCCAGATTGCGTTGGCGCCATACAAGCGGACGGCATCGGCGGTCTGGATTTCCACGGTCCGCTCGCAGCGGCGGCAGGAGACGCGCAACACGTGGCCCTTAATTTCCGAAAGGCGTCGCTGTCGGGCCTCGGCCACGGTCGCGCCGGCGCGAGGGTCTTTGAGGACCGATTCCCAATATTCGGCCGGGAGGGGGGCATCTGGACCCTCAGCAGAAGGCGTTCGTCTTCGGTTGGTTTCAGCGGCCAGTTTTTCCATCTGTTTCGGGGTCGGCATGCGCCAGCTCGCGGGTCGGTCGGTCATGCCCGAGTTAGAACATAACAAGAACAAATGTCGAGTCCGACCAGGCAGCCGCTGAGAAAAATCCTCCTGTGGGGCGCGGCGCGATGTCGGAACCAAGCCGGGCCGTTCGTCTTGAATCCGGTATCAGTATCGGAGTTCCCCCTGGCATGGCCCCCCGCGCTAACTGGAAAGGCTTCCTGCGTCTTTCCCTCGTCACCTGTCCGGTCGCGCTCTATCCGGCCACCTCGGAATCCGAAAAAGTCTCGTTCAACCAGCTGAACCGGAAGACTGGCCATCGGATCAAGTACGCCAAGGTCGATGCCGACACTGGCGAGGAGGTCGACAACGAGGACATCGTCAAGGGCTACAAGGTTGATACCGATACCTTCATCGAGGTGACAAAGGAGGAGCTCGAGAACGTCGCGCTGGAATCGACGCGGACCATCGAGATCGACGAGTTCGTCGATCGCACCGAGATCGATCCGCGATATCTCATTCGCCCCTACTACCTGCGTCCCGACGGCAAAGTCGGGCACGATGCGTTCGCCGTCATCCGGGAAACCATCCGCGACATGAACAAGGTCGCAATCGGTCGTGTTGTGCTGACCAATCGCGAGCACATCATCGCGCTGGAGCCGCTGGACAAGGGCTTGATGGGAACGCTGCTGCGCTATCCCTACGAAGTGCGTCCCGCGGATGAATATTTCGACGACATCCAGGATGTCAAAGTTACCAAGGACATGCTCGATCTCGCCAAACACATCGTCAATCAGAAGGCGGGCCATTTCGAGCCGGACAAGTTCGAAGACCAGTACGAGACTGCGCTCATTGATCTGATCAATCAGAAGCGTGCCGGCAAACCAATCACCGCGCAAGCCCGTCCTCGAGGTGAGAACGTCGTGGACCTGATGGACGCGCTGCGCAAGAGCATCGGAAGAGAGGGGACGACCGCGACAGAGGCACCCAAGAAATCAGGCAAAAAGCCGCGCAAGGTGGCGGCCGCGCAGAAGGAAATGCTGATGCCGATCGCAGGCAAGAAGCCGGCGAAGGAGACCGCGGCGAAGAAGCCGACCAAGCCGCAGCGGAAGTCGGCTTAGGTGTCGTGAAGCATCCGGTGACGCCGGACGGCCACTATTCGTCGTCCGCTGCAGGCTCTGGCGAATGGCAAATCCCATCTCGACGAGGTCACGCGAGATCATCTCGTCAGCGGTATAATGGCGGCCCTGCGGGTCGGTGCGCGCGTCAGGAAGGCGACCGACCGCGAGGCTGAAGTAACTGTGCATAGGACCGTGGACGAAGCTAAGCAGGCGCTCAGCGAGCGCGGTCTGGTATGGCGGGACGACGGCTCGCCGGCTCTCGATTGCTCTGCAAAGTAGGAGCGATATGGCTGCGGTGAAAAAGATTTCCAGGAGATCGACCTTGAGCGCGGGGATTCTCGCATACCGCAAGGGCGTTCGTGGGCTCGAGGTTCTGCTCGTTCATCCCGGCGGTCCATTCTGGCGCAACAAGGATGATGGCGCCTGGTCCATTCCTAAGGGCGAAATCGATGCCAATGATGCTCCGGAGAACGTCGCCCGACGCGAGTTTGCCGAAGAACTCGGCCCTAGCGCTTCGATTGGTCCACTCCAGGCGCTCGGCGAAGTCCGACAGCGAGGAGGGAAGCGCGTCATCGCATTCGCTGGTGAGGGCCACTTTGATCCGGCAACGCTGACCAGCAATACCTTCGATATCGAATGGCCGCCTCGAAGCGGCCAACGGCAGAGCTTTCCCGAAGTCGACCGCGCGGAATGGTTTGATATCGAGCTCGCGCGGACCAAGATGCTGTCCGCTCAGGTAGAGTTTCTCGATCGTCTTTTGGCAATCGCGGTTGAGGGCGCCGGGAAATGATGTTCAGGATCGGAATCATTTCGGACACGCACGGACTGTTGAGGCCCGAGGCGGAACGAGGCCTGACGGGCGTCGATCACATCATCCATGCCGGCGACATCGGGCGCCCCGAGATCGTCAACGCGCTTCGGCGGATCGCGCCCGTCACGGCCATTCGTGGAAACGTTGACAGTGGCGAGTGGGCTCGCGACTACCCCGACACGAACCTTGTGCGCCTGGCGGGAAGGTCGATCTACGTTCTGCACGACTTGAAGACGCTGAAGGCCGACCGCGGCGCCGGCATCGACGTCATCGTCTCCGGGCATTCCCACGTGCCGAAGATCGACAGGGTCGGTGGCGTTCTCTATCTGAATCCCGGCAGCGCGGGACCCCGGCGTTTCAAGCTGCCGATCACGTTTGCGACGCTCGAACTCACGCCTGACGGCATGCGGCCGGAAATCCACGACCTTGGAGGCGACTGAGTGCCACCGCGCAGGGAATTCACACCGGAGGAGGCGAGTGCGTCAATCCTTCCGTTTGCCGGGCTACGCCCGGAGGAAAGCGCTATTTGCGCGGACGTTCTCGCTCGCGCACGACCTCCTTCGCCCGCTTGTCGGACCTGAGCCCAAGGTAGACGGGCTGGCGCAGTTCGCCCTTGCTCGTCCACTCCGCAAATTTGACCTCGGCAACCAACGAGGGCCTGACCCAGGTCGTGGCGGCCTCGTCTTTCACTTTGGCAGGAAAGGGTGATTTAGGGGTCGTCAACTTCACGAGCTTGGCATGGAGGTCTTCCAGGACCTTGTGGCTGAAGCCAGTGCCGACATGTCCGATGTAGCGCCATGTGTCGTCTTCCGGTACGGCGAGGACCAGGGCGCCGAAGAATGTCCTGGTGCGCTTGGGCGCTGTGAAGCCCGCGATCACCACTTCCTGCCGCTTTGCTGTCTTGATCTTCAGCCAATCCGCCGTCCGGCTTCCGGAGGCATACGTGCTGTCGGCGCGCTTCGCCATGATGCCTTCCAGACTGTTCAGCTCGGCCTCGGCGAAAAATTTCGTGCCGTTCGCTTTGCGGTGACGGCTGAAGGCGATCAGGCGGTGGCTCGGCAGGATCGCTTTCAGCCGCTCCTTGCGCTCGAGCAGAGGCTGTTTGCGCAAGTCAACTGCGTTCTGAAAAATGAGATCGAAGGCGCAATACAGGAGCTTTGCTTCATGGCGCAGCGCGTTTTGCAGCAGCTGGAAATGCGAGACGCCGTCCTTTCCGATCGCGACGAGCTCGCCGTCGATCACGGCGTCGCCCTTCACGCCCTCCAGCGCTTTGGCGACCTCGATATAGCTGCGGCTGATGATCTTGCCGTTGCGGCTGTAGAGCGAAACTTTGCCCCGCCGGATTTCCGCGATCATCCGGAAGCCATCGTACTTATCCTCGAAAACCCAGCCGCGGTCGTCGAACGGCGCGTCGGTGAGCGTAGCGAGCATCGGCTGTAGGCGCTTGGGCAGGGTCGACGTCCGGCTCATTCAAGGGCCAATCCTTCAGTGCGTGTTGCCTAATGCAGGGACGGCACCTTATCGCTCGAGGCGGCTAGGGCCGGCTCGATGAAGCCGGGGAAACGCGACTTGACACCGATAGCCGCCGGCCTTTTACGCTGAAGTACCACTGAAGAACTCCACGCTACAGCCGATTCAAATTGGCACAGTTCGAATCGTTCCGGAACCTGCGAATCCCTGTCGCGTTGCTTCGATGTCCAACAGGAGGCACCGATGGCGGTAGCGAAGAAGAGCAAGACGGCGCGCGGACGAAAACAGGACCGGGCGCGGGTGGCTGGCGGGCAGGACTACGAAGTGCAGTACGAGGCGAAGAAGATTGGAAAGTCGGCGCCAGCGGTGAAAAAGGCCGTCAAGAAGGTCGGCAACGCGCGCAAGCGCGTGGAGAAACGGCTAGGCCTGACTCGGAGACTGGTCGGCGTCGGGCCTAGCGCCGGTCCTCCTCGTCAGGGGGACATTCTGGGCAGGCATCACCAATCGAGTCCAGCACGTCGCGAACCGCGGCATCCGCTGTTTGACGGGATACGCCTTCCGGCAGGTCTCGACGGGCGATATCGAAGGCCCGCTCTCGGGCATGTGGATCGGCGCGGTCTTGCATCCAGCCGTGCTCCTCGCACTCGCGGATGGCGCCGGCTTCGTTCAGCACGTTGATCGCCCAACCGCGCAGGGTGCGGATCGCCGGTCGTCTCTGCTTGGTCATCAGCATTGAAAGGCTCTCCCACGCTGAGACGAATCGTTTAGTCCCGCAGACGTTCCCCGTTGCTAACACACGACTGGGATTCCGGATCGTGGGATCTCGTGGTTTTTCGAAGGCAAAATTTTTCGCCCGGCCAGGTGCCAGGCGGGCAGGAACGAACCGAAGAAACCGTTTTCCGATACTTCAGACGCCTTATCCGTTTTGCGCGTGCGGCTGTCGCCGCACCGGGCTCTCGTGAACCGAGCCGCGGAGCGTCTCGGCCATGCGGCTTCGATCCCTCGCGCACGAGCAGACCATGCCCCTCGCGGGGCAGAAACGAAAAACCGGGCCTTTATGCAGCAGCCACCTGCACAAAGGTCCGGCCTTATCTTAGCGTGCCGCGATACCGAACGGCTGCAAAGGACGCTTCATATCCTTTGGAAGGTCTCGCTTTTCATCCGGATTGCGACCCGGAGGCGGCAATAGATCAGTAGCCGCTACGACTACTTCTTTTTCTTTGAAGTCTTCTTTGCCACCTTCTTGGTGGCTGCCTTCGCGGTCTTCTTTGCCTTCTTGGCTTTCTTGGCCATGTCGTCCTCTGTAAAGAATTGACTCACTGAAAATGCCCACGCCGTGCATCGACATGCGCATCAGTGAGACGATATCACAAAAGCAAAATTGATACCAAGGAGGCGTAAATCCGCATTGAGTCGCTCGCCGGAGCCCTCGGGCCCGCCGTCATTGCATGCCGGCGTCGCTATCACTGCCCTTCGGGTCGGGTGCGCCTTCTTCACCGGTCTCGCGACTGCACTCGGTGCCAAGTCCCGCCGCTACGCGTCGGCGCTATGCTGACCCTCCTGCGGGTGCCTCTTTCGCCGCGTCCGCGAGTGGTCTTCTTTCCCTCCGCCCACAGGCCTCTCTTCCATAGTTGTGAGGCTCCTGTGAAAATGCCGGGCGGTTCTCGTCTCATTGCCTGCATCACGTTCGCTCAGGTCTTGGCGCGTGCGGCCAGGGCCGCACCGGGCTCTCGTGAACCGAGC
>NZ_AXAY01000025.1 GCF_000473045.1 Bradyrhizobium sp. WSM3983
TCGGAGGTCGAGGCCTGGTAGAACCGCGTCTCCTTCTCCATGCCGAGGATGCGGATCGCTTCGAGCAGCCGCAGCACGCCGATGGCGTCGGCGTTGGCGGTGTATTCCGGGCTTTCGAAGCTGACGGCGACGTGGCTTTGCGCTGCGAGATTGTAGATCTCGGTCGGCCGGATCTGCTGCATCAGGCGGATCAGATTGGTCGAATCCGTCATGTCGCCGTAATGCATCAGGAACGGCACATCGCCGACATGCGGATCCTGGTAAAGATGGTCGACCCGTGCGGTGTTGAACGAGGACGAGCGCCGCTTGATGCCGTGCACGATATAGCCGAGCGACAGCAGATGCTCAGCCAGATAGGCCCCGTCCTGGCCCGTCACGCCGGTGATGAGAGCGACCCGCTGGCTCATAATATAGACTTGCTCCCGATGACAACCGACAGGCGCGGTTGACACCACCGTCGAAAACTCTCCCTTCTTTGACATATCGGCCGCTGGGGTCAACCTCACAGGCGCGCCCGGGCGGGATTCCCGGGCGCTCCTCTCGAATCAGGCCGAAGCCAGCAAAAACTGCGGGGTTTTACTGCGAACGGTCCGACGTCCAGCCCTTGTAATCCTTGATATTGTCCCGGGTCACGAGCTTCGACGGCAGCAGTTCGACGGTCGAGGCCGGCTTCTGCCCATTGAGAATGCCGACGCCGACCTGCACGGCGCGCCGCGCCATGAAGAACGGGTCCTGCGACGCTGACGCCTGGATCTGCGGCGACGCCGGATCCTTGAGCGCGGCCTCGATGTCGGGCGCGCCGTCGACCGCAGTGATGATGATGCCGCTGCGGTTCTGCTGGCGCGCCGCAAGGTCAGTGCCGATCGCCTGCGGATCGTTGATGGCGAAGATGGCGTCGATCTTGGGGAAGCGGGTCAGATAGCCCTGCGCGACGGTGAGGCCGCCCTCACGCGAACCTTTGCCGTCCTGGTCGCTGGACAGCACCTTGATCCCCGCATTCTTCGCGAAGACGCTCTTGCAGCCGGTGACGCGATCGATGACCGCTGAGACCTGCGGCCCGTTCTCGATGATGACATCGCCTTTACCGCCGAGCTTGTCGACGATGTACTGGCAGGAAATCTCGCCGGCCTGGACGTTGTTCGTGGTCACCGTGGCATCGGCGCCTTCGGCCGCGGTGTCGACCGCGACGACGACGATACCCGCCGCCTGCGCCTTCTTGATCGCCGGCCCGATCGCCTTGGGATCGCCCGGGTTCAACAGGATCAGGTCCACGCCCGCAGCAATGAAATTGTCGATCTGGGTGACCTGCTTGCCGAGGTCGTATTCGAAGCCGACGGCGGTGATCTTCACATTGGGATTGGTCTTCTTGGCCTCGAACTCGGCGCCCTTCGACAGCGCGACGAAGAACGGATTGCCCATCGACCCCAGCGAGACGCCGATCGACTTGAGCTCCTTGGCAGAGGACGGCGCGGTGGTCAGGGCGAGCGCCATCGCGGCGCCGGCAAGCGTGGTCATCTTCAACATTGGCTTCCTCCCTGGTCTGTCATCAAACCCGGCACGGCAGACCAGTTGCCGCAACGGAATTTCGCATCCGCGCTCATGTGCGCGCCGAGCCGTTCATGTTCTGGCTGAGCCTTGCAGCCGATAGCGATCCAGCGCCACGGCGCCGATGATCACCAGGCCCTTGATCACATATTGCCAGATATCGGAAACGCCGGTGAGGATCAGGCCGTTCGAGAGCACGGCAATGATCAGCGCGCCGACCAGCGTTCCCCAGATCGAGCCGATGCCACCGACGAAGGACGTGCCGCCGAGAATGACTGCGGTAATGGCGTCGAGCTCGTAGCTCTGCCCGAGCTGCAGCCCGTTTGCCGCGTAGAGCCGCGCCGCCTGCATGGCGCCGCCCAACCCGGCCAGCAATCCCGACACGCCATAGACGAAGATCAGGACGGCCCAGACCTTGATGCCGGCCAACCGCGCCGCGCTTTCGTTGCCGCCCACCGCGTAGATATGCACGCCGAGCACGGTCCGGCGCAGCACGAGCCACGAAACGAGGATCACGAGCAGTGCGATCACCGAGAGCCATGGGATCGATGCCACGCCGGGCACAAGCGTCAGCGAGCCGTTGCCGATGAAGGCGTAGGGAATGGACGGGTTGAACACCGTGGTGTCGGCGCCGAGCAGCCGCGCCAGACCGCGCACGGCGGTGAGCGAGCCCAGCGTGACGATGAAGGGTGGCAAGCGCAGCAGCGCGATCAGCGCGCCATTGACGATTCCGAAGCCGAGACCGGTGAGAACGGCGGCTGGCAGCCACAGCGCGCCGAGCTCGGGCAGTTTCGACATCGTCAGGCCAGCCATTGCCGACGCCGCCAGGATCGAGCCAACCGAGAGATCGATGCCCCCGGTGAGGATGACGAAAGTCATGCCCGCGGCGAGCACGGTGTTGACGGCAGCCTGCTGCAGAACGATGCCGAGATTTTGGCCGGTGAAGAAACGACCATCCGACAGATAATGAAAGCCGGCGCATAGCAGCAGCAGCACCGGCAGCATGCCGGCCGCGCGGATCAGGAGCCTGATGCGCTGGCGCTTGGTTTCCTGGGCGGCGGCAAGTCCGTTTGCCGTGGCGGCCTTCGCCTGTGTCGATCCGTTGTCAGGCATCGAGATGCTCCGTCCCCGTAGCGAGGGCCATGATGTCTTCCTGGGTTAATGGCGCCGTCTCGGTACGCCTGACCTCGCCCGCGACAAGTCCCGACCGCATCACGATGACCCGGTCGCAGATGCCGATGATTTCAGGGAGATCGGATGAGATGACGAGGATCGCGGTGCCGGCCTTGGCAAGATTGTCGATGATCGAATAGATCTCGGACTTGGCGCCGACGTCAACGCCGCGCGTCGGCTCGTCCAGGATCAGGACCTTCGGCGCAATCGCCAGAAGCCGCGACAACAATACCTTCTGCTGGTTGCCGCCGGACAGGCCACCCGCGGGGACACCGACATTGGCGGCGCGGATGCTGAGACCCGCAAAAGCCCTGTCGGCGCGCTCGCGCGCCTTGTCGCGATCCAGGAACCAGCCGAGCTTGGCATCGCGCCCGAGCACGGCGAGGTTGATGTTGTCCAGACATGACATGTCGAGGAACAGGCCAAGCGCCTTCCGGTCCTCGGTCAGGTAGGCGATGCCGGCCTCGAGCGCTTCGCCGGGCGTGCGGATGTCAATTGGCTGGCCTTCGAGTTCGAGACGGCCCGAAATTCTCGGCGCCGCGCCGATGATGAGATGCGCAAGCTCGGTGCGGCCGGCGCCGATCAGGCCGGCAAGCCCCACCACCTCGCCGGCATGCACGGTGAGCGAGCAGCCCCTGACGCGCAGCCCATCGGCCACGTCGATCGCGCTGAGCACGGGATGCCCCTTCCCGGCCTCGGGATCATGATCCTTTTTATAGAAAGACGAGACATCGCGTCCGACCATCATGCGAACGATGGCGTCGGCGCGGATGTCCTGCTTGTCGAGCGAGCCGACCAGGCGGCCGTCGCGCAGCACGGTGACGCGGTCACCGAGCGCGTAGACCTCGTCCATGCGGTGCGAGATGTAGATGATGGCAAGCCCCTCGGCACGGAGCTGACGGATCAGCGCAAACAGCCGCTCGCTCTCGCCGGCCGACAGCGCGGTGGTCGGCTCGTCCATGATCAGGATTTTCGAGCGCGCGTGCAGCGCACGCGCGATCTCGACGAGCTGGCGCTGGCCCATGGAGAGATGCGCGACCAATGTCGATGGCAGGAAGTCCGCCCCCAGCCGCTCCAGGATCGGGCCGACGCCCTCGCGCATGGTGCCGCGCGCCAGCAAACCTGAACGCGAGATCTCGCGGCCGAGATAAATATTCTCCGCAACGCTCAGATTGGGGGCCAAAGACAGTTCCTGATAGATGATCGAGATGCCCGCGGCACGGCCGCCAAGCGGTCCCTCGATGCGCACCGGCTTGCCCTCGATGCGGATCTCGCCGCCGGGATCGGGCCGGTAGGCGCCCGACAGGATTTTCATCAGGGTCGATTTGCCGGCGCCGTTCTCGCCCATCAAGGCATGGATCTCGCCGGCATGGACGGTGAGATCAACCGCGCGCAGCGCCTTGATGCCGAAGAAGGATTTTGAAACTCCCCGCATCTCGAGGATCGGATCGTTCATCGTGCCTCCCGGCGCACAATGCATTTCCTGTCCGCATCTCGTTTTTGAAGCGCGGTTCGCCATTAAACAAAAGGCCGCAGCACAGGGCAACAGCGAACAGGCAGAAATACCGACGTGAATCGACGCTAGTGGCGCGGCCGATACAGTTCATGCCAGGCGGGAAGCCGTTCGGCGTAGGATTCGACCAGCGCGCCATCGGGTTCGAAGGTTTCGACGCGCTGCGGGGACGTGCATACGGCAGCGATTGCCTCGCCGGTGACAGCAAGCCGCCCCAATCTCGCCGCACCGAACGCGGCTCCGGTTTCACCGTCGGCAAAGCGATGAATCGGAACATTCAGGACGCTGGCCAGCACCGACAGCCAGAACCGGGATCGCGATCCGCCGCCGATGACGTCGGCTTCCGTTACCGCAATGCCGGCGTCGCTGAGCGCGTCCCGGCAATCGGCGAGGGCGAAGGCGACGCCCTCGAGCACGGCCTGCACGATCGCCGCGCGGTCGGTGCCGTGGCTCAAGCCATCGAGCATGCCGCGTACGACGGGGTCGTCATGCGGCGTCCGCTCGCCGGCGAGATAAGGCAGGAAGCTCACGGGAGACGGCGCCTGCGGGCGCGCCCCCAGTGGCGCCAGCAGCTCGGCTTCCGTGACGCCGAACAGCCGCGCGGCCCAGGCCAGACACGAGGCCGCCGAGAGGATCGCGCCGGCCTGAATCCACATGCCAGGGATTGCATGGCAGAAGGTGTGGACCACGCGGTCCGGATTGGCGGCCATGTGGCTGGTCGGCGCCAGCACGGCGCCTGAGGTTCCCAGCGAGATGAACGCGGTTCCGGGCCTGATCGCGCCGATGCCGATGGCACCCGCCGGATTGTCGCCAGCGCCGCCCGCGATCATCGGGCACCTCGCCATGCCCCAGCGCTGCGCCAGTTCGCTGCGCAATGTCGCCGCGGGCGCGCACCCCTCGACCAGGCGCGGCATGTGCGCGCGCGACAGGCCGGTCGCGGCCAATGCGGCATCTGACCAGTCCCGGCGCGCCGCGTCGAGCCACAACGATCCCGACGCGTCCGAGACGTCTTCGATCGCCTCGCCCGATAGCACCAGCCGCAGATAGGCCTTCGGCATCAGGACGCGTGTCGTTGCCGCAAAAATCTCGGGCTCGTGTGCAGCGATCCAGAGCAGTTTGGGCGCGGTGAATCCGGGCATCGCCTTGTTGCCTGTGATCGCACGCAGGGCGGGCCAGCGCTGCTCCAGGATGCGACACTCCGCGGCGGAGCGTCCGTCGTTCCAGAGAATGCAAGGCCGCAATGGCTTTTCGCTCGCATCAAGCAGCGTGGCGCCATGCATCTGGCCGGACAGCCCGATGCCTTCGACCGCTGCCAGCTCTTTTCCGTGCGATGCCTTCAAGGCGTCCAGCGTGGCAAAGGTCGCCTCGAGCCACTGCGCGGGATCCTGCTCGAAATAGCCCGGCTGCGGCGAGGCGATCGTCAACGCCCGGCTCTCGCTCGCAATCACGCGCTGCGCGCCGTCGACGAGAACGGTCTTGACCGCCGAGGTGCCGAGATCGATGCCGAGATACATGACGGATGTGGTTCCCGAGGTTTAGCGGCGACTGCGGATGACGCCAGACATTACGTGTGCATTTAAAAGAACTTTGCTTCCACAGCATAGTGCGTCGCGACTTTGCGCGCAGATGTTACATGAATGCAGCAGTTGGCGGTTGCCAGTCCTGGTTGATTGGACCACAGTTCTTGAAAGTGGAGGTCGTCTGTTGCGCTTGCGCAGGCTCGATCCCGTTGCCGCGCCGGAGCAGCCATGCAGCGATCCAGGGCAGTCTTTATCACGGGTCTCATCTATGCCCTGATCGGTCTGGTGCTCGCCGGCGGTGGCCTCTGGCTCGCCGAATTGGGGGGGTCCATCTTCTATGTTGTTCTCGGTGTCGGCATTCTCGCCACTGGTGCATTGCTGCTCGCACAGCGCCGCTCGGCGCTATGGCTGTTTGCGATCGTGCTGGTTGGCACGCTGGGATGGGCCGTCTCTGAGGTTCAATTCGACTGGTGGCCGCTCGCATCGCGCGGCAACATCGTGTTCCCCATGGCGCTCTGGCTTCTCACGCCGGTGATCGTTCGCGGGCTGCTGCGAGACGAGCCGGTGTCCTACCGAAGCGCGACGCTGCCGCTCTGGATCGGCGTTGCCGCAGCTTCCGCCGTACTCATCATCGCGCTTCTGTCCAGCTATCACGACATCAACGGCTCGATCATCGAGCAAGCGTCGATCGTGCCGCAAAGCGAAGCCGACCCCCAGCCTGATGCCGATTGGCGGGCGTATGGACGCACGCAATTCGGACAGCGCTATTCGCCGCTGAAGCAGATCACGCCTGACAATGTCGGCAAGCTCCAGGTCGCTTGGACCTTCCGCACCGGCGACGTCCCGACGCCAGAGGATTCAGGCGAGACGACCTTCGAGGTCACGCCGATCAAGGTGCGCGACACGCTCTATCTTTGCTCGCAGCACCAGGTGCTGTTTGCGCTCGACGCCAAAACCGGCAAGGAACGTTGGAGATACGATCCCAAGCTGGTGTTCAACAAGACGTTCCAGCACATGACATGCCGCGGGGTCTCCTACCACGAAACCGCGGCGGGTGCCGTCGACAGCAGCGGCAGTCCCGCGCCCGCCGAATGCCCCCGTCGGATCTTCCTGCCCGTCAATGACGGGCGCATGATCGCGCTCGATGCCGACACCGGCAAGCTGTGCGAGAGTTTTGGCGATCACGGCAGCCTCGACCTCCAGCAAGGCATGGGGATCAAGACGGCAGGCTTCTTCGAGCCGACGTCACCGCCGGTTGTCAGCGACAAGATCCTGGTCGTCGCCGCCGCGGTGATCGACAATTATGCGGTCGAGGTGCCTTCGGGCGTGATCCGCGGCTTCGACGTCTACACCGGCAAGCTGGTTTGGGCCTGGGACTCCGGCGCGGCGGACGAGAATGAGCTGCCGTCGCCGACGCGTCACTACACCAACGGTTCGCCGAATTCGTGGATCGCGGCCTCGTTCGATCCGAAATTGAACCTGGTCTACATCCCCACCGGCAATAACGGGCCGGACATCTGGGGCGGCAATCGCAATGCGCTGGTCGAGCGCTATTCCAGCTCGATCGTCGCGCTCGACGTCAACACCGGCAAGCGCGCCTGGTCGTACCAGACGGTGCATCACGACCTCTGGGACATGGACGTTCCCTCACAACCGAGCCTGGTCGATGTGACCACCGCCAGGGGCGTCGTTCCCGCGATCATCCAGCCGACCAAGGTCGGCAACATCTTTGTGCTCGATCGAAGGACCGGCGAACTGATCGTGCTGGCGCCGGAGCGTCCCGTCCCGCAAGGAGCCGCACCCGGCGACCGCACCGCGCCGACCCAGCCGTTCTCCGAGCTGACATTCCGCCCCGAGGCGAAACTGACCGGCGCGGACATGTGGGGCGGCACGATCTTCGACCAGCTGCTGTGCCGGATCATGTTCCACCGGCTGCGTTACGAGGGCACGTTCACGCCGCCGTCGCTGCGGGGCACGCTCGTATTCCCCGGCAATCTCGGCATGTTCGAATGGGGCGGCATCGCGGTCGATCCCGTGAGACAGATCGCCATCGCCAACCCGATGTCGTTGCCGTTCGCATCACGGCTCATTCCGCGCGGCCCGCAAAATCCTCCGGCGCCGACGGCCGAGAAGCCGGTCGGCAGCGAGGTTGGGACGCAGCCGATGTATGGCACGCCGTTCGGGGTGGATATCCAAAGCTTCCTCTCGCCACTTTCCGTGCCGTGCTACCGGCCGCCATGGGGCTCGATGGCTGCGATCGATTTGAAGACGATGAAGATCGTCTGGCAGCATCCCAACGGCACGATCCGGGACACCACGCCGCGGCCGCTGCCCTTCAGGATGGGCGTACCGATGCTGGGTGGGCCGATCACGACCGCCGGCGGGGTCGCGTTCTACACGGGGACTTACGAGTACACGATCCGGGCCTACGACGTGCGCGACGGCAGGGTGCTTTGGGAAGATCGCTTGCCGGCCGGCGCCCAATCGACGCCGATGAGCTACGAGGTCGACGGCAAGCAATATGTCGTCACCGCGGCCGGCGGCCACGGCTCGTTCGGCACCAGGCGCGGCGATTACGTCATTGCCTATGCATTGAAGGATTGAAGCCGGGAGCGACCTCATGATGGCATCCTCCGGCCAGCGAGCGAAGCATCCGGCGGCGCTTCTCTGGTTAGGGTCTGTCGGCGATGGTCGCCTGTCCAGGCAGCCACGCCGCTTATGCCGCCGATCTCACGATCCCCGGAGGTGCGATCAGTCCGGCACCGGTGCCGTGGCTGTTCGGCGACTGGGACGGCGCAAGAACCCGGCTGTTGAATGCGGGTATCGATTTCCAGTTTGGCTACACCAGCGAGATCGCCGGCAATGCGACGGGCGGTGACCGGCGTCAGGTCGGCTAAACCGATCAATGGACCTTTGGCCAGACTGAAGTTCAATCTGCAGGGTTTTGGCTATTTTCAGTTCGGTGTGTTTGACGCCAATCGCAATTACCTGAAGATGGCGCAATCGGCGCTTCCTGTTCAGGGTGCCACCAGTTTCTTGCGAATGGCATAGCGGACCAGTTCGGCCGTCGACGACATCCCGAGCTTGCGCATCGCCGAGGCACGATGGGTCTCGACCGTCTTCACGCTCAGCTCTAAAATGGTACTTATAGACCTGTTGGTATGTCCTTCCGCAATCAATTGGACCACGCACTGCTCGCGCGACGTCAGCAGCATGTCCGACCTGCCCTGCTTGTTGAGCTGGTAGTCATGAAGCAGCTTCTCGACCAGGGCGCTGGTGAAGTAGGGCCTGCCCTCGAGCAGCGTCTCGATCGCGGAAATCAGGTGCTTTTTGGCATCCGACTTGAACAAGAAGCCGCGGACGCCCGCCAAAATTGCTTCGGTCAGCAGTTCCTCATCTTCATGCATTGTCAGGATCAGCACTTCCGTACGCAGATCAGCCGCCCTAAGCCGGCGGCTCACCTCCAACCCGTTCATGAGCGGCATCGAGTAGTCGACGATCACGATGTCCGACCTCGTCTCCAGGGCCAATCCGACGGCTTGCTCACCATTGGTCGCTTCGCCAGTGACGATCCAGTTGGAGTGCGTTTCAACGATCGCGCGAAGCCCCGAACGTACGACTTCATGATCATCCGCAATCAAGATGCGTTTCATGGCGTCGTTCTCGTTTTCCGGCCGCAATTGATGGAGACGACCGGCAGCAGCAATGTCGAACCGATCATGCCGAAGACGGTTCGAAGCGCCATCATGCAAAACCCTGAGCCGCCCCGGCGAATGTACCGACGAGGCCTCCTTCCAGCAGATCCCACAGGTCGACGCGCCGTCACGCCTCAACCAGCTGCGCGCGAACGGCGTACCGGACCAAGCCTGCGGTCGAATTCACGTCCAGCTTACGCATCGCAGCCGCTCGATGTGCCTCAGTCGTCTTGACGCTGAGGTTCAGGATCGCGCTGATGCCTTTGTTGCTGTAGCCTTCGGCAACCAGTTTGACGACAAGCTGCTCGCGTGGCGTAAGCCCACGGCGCACATCTGCTTCGTCGCCCGCGCCGTGATCCAGCTCGTTCCGACAGCTTTCGCTGCAGAAACGCTTGTGAACCAGAAGCGCGTCGACGGCCGCCAACAGCAATCGGTTGGCATCCGATTTCACCAGAAACGCGCGTGCACCGGCCTCAAACGCCTGCTGCGCGAGCAGACCGGACTTGTACACAGTGAAGATCAAGACCTCCGTCTGCAACGGATAGTCCCTGATCCGCCGCGCAACCTCCACCCCCGTCATTCGCGGCATGGAGAAGTCGACGATAGCCACATGGGGCCGGCTTTCGATTGCCGCGGACAGCGCCTTGCTGCCGTCGTTCGCCTCAGCAACCACTTCCCAATCGGCTCGCTGTTCGAGCACCGCTCGCAAGCCCGATCGCACCGCTTCGTGATCATCCGCGATAAGAAAGCGTTTCATGGCAGAGCACTCCAATGTCATTACACGGCAGCCATTTCCACCCGCCACCGGTAGCCTTCTTCTTCCCTCAATGGGTGCCTGTCTGCGCCCTCACAAAGGCCGTGGCCTTTCGCCGGCCACGCCTGTTCGTCGCCAGCCCATGCGGAAACACCGCGCGCAAGACAGTACCGGAGCGCTGTGTTGCCGGATCGGAGCGGATGTCCAGCGAACCTCCGATCTGCTCGAGTCTTGCCCTCATCGCGGGAATTCCGACGCCGATGGACATCGCCTTTGCACCTTGCTTCGCGTAGTCGGCGCGGAGCCCCCGTCCATTGTCGCTGACCGTCAGTCGAAAATGGCTGTCGGTCGCGTCGATGACGATGCTCACTTCCGTCGCTTGGGCATGGCGAAATATGTTCGTGAGGGCCTCCTGGACGATCCGCAGCAAGGCGCGCTGCTTCTCGTAAGGCAGCCGATCGACATCGGGCACGATTGTAGTCGTGACCCGCAACGAGGTGCGAGCCGCAAACCCATTGGCGTACCGCTCAATCGCGGCTTTGAGCCTATCGACCGTCAGATTCTGAGGGTGCAGCAGATAGGAAAAGGCGCGGATTTCCCTGAGCGCCTCATCGATAGACGCATCGATCTCATCGCAAAGCCGCTCGACGCTGACCGGATCGCTCATGTTGCGCCGGATCCGCATGAGACCGAGGCTCGCGGCAATCAAATGCTGACATGTCGAATCATGGAGATCGGAAGCGATTCGCTGCTGGATATCCTCCTGGATGGACGCCAAATTGATGCTGACGTGTGCGTCCTCCGCTCCTCCAGACGCGGCTTCGAATGCGCCATTGCGCATGGCACGATGGCTGCCGATCAGCCAGATCGCACCAACGGGCGCGGGATCCACAACCGGAACGATGGTCGTCTCCATATTTTGCGGCCGGCCGCGAAATGCGAGGCGATGGCGAATCCTGACTTCCGCTCCGTCTGCGAGACAGGCGCGGAGGGCTTCGCAGATGGATCTGGCGTCGTCCCTGCTCATGCAGTTGGAGACGTCCATCTCCCGGATGTCGTCGGACGAGATGCCGAGATGCGACTCGAAGGCCGGATTGATCCCCTCATAGACGAAGCGTCCACCAAGCGAAGGGCGCATTACGAAGAGAAAGTCGGCTGAGCACATCCAGTACAGACGGTCGCTGGCTTCTTCGAAACCGAGCCGCAACCACCCTGTGCCGCTGGTTCGATTTGACTCGGAGCCGGGAAAGCTATGGGGCTTCACGGTACGCGCTCACTCTGCTGCGGCAACGCCCGACATTGAAGCTCAATATCGGGAGTCGCCGTCCTGCCCCGCGTGCGAGGGCATCCATCGCTGGATGAGAGTACGGACGCCCTTGGGGTCGGCCGATTATACACCGTCAAGTTGATCACACCACAAGTAGTAATGGTCTCAGATCAACATCTCGAATCCGTGAGGTGAGACCTGGAGGGGATCAAATATGCAGTTTGTGCCAGACTATCCGACGCTGGATTCAAATGAGATGCAACAGATGCTAAAGTGCCGCAAACAGCCTTCACGAAGTGTTCGAGGGATAACAGGTTCCCGATATGCAACCAGCACGCTCCGGGAATCGTGCGTATCGTTCTCGGGTCAACAGGTTGGTCGGCATGTGCCACCATGCGCTAACGGCTTCCATCTCCGCTCGCGCTGGACTTCTTTTTCTTTCCTGCCTTCGCGCTCGGAGGGAACTATTGAGGCGGCGCAATCACCAGCGGATGAGACGGCCCTCGGAGGCGATTGGTACCGACGTCGTCCCTGAGTGCATCGGTATCCAGGCGTTGGCTCCAGTCGACAGAATCGCGCGGGTCATGTGAAGACCTCGCGACACGCGAGTGCACAACATCCTGGCCGATCGACTTGCCGGCGGGTTCACCATGCGCCTTGGGCGGAGCCCGGAATATGAGGTGATGACCTAGTCTCGGATCTGGATTCCCCCGTCGCTGAAAAAAGCGGCTTAAGCGGGCGTTGGAGCGGAAGCCCCCGCCCGCCCCTTCTCCGCGAACCAGGCGACGTACAATGTCGGCAGCAAAACCAGCGTCAGCACGGTCGCAACGAGCAGGCCGCCCATGATTGCGACAGCCATCGGTCCCCAGAATACGGTCGGAGCGATCGGGATCATGCCGAGGACGGTCGACACCGCCGTCAGCATGATAGGACGGAAACGGGAGCTGCTGGCATCCACCGCCGCCTCCCACGGACTCTTGCCCCGTGCCCGTTCCGCGTCGATCTGGCTGATCAGAATCACGGCGTTCTTGCTGATCATGCCGAGCAAAGCCAGAACGCCAAGAATAGTGACAAAGCCCATCGGTCTGCCGGACAGTAACAACGCGGCGACGACACCGATCATCCCGAGCGGTGCCACGCTTACGACCATTAGCAGTCGTGGAAAGCTCTGCAACTGGATCATCAGGACAGTGAACATGACGAACAGCATCATGGGCACCACAGCGAGCACCGACGCCTGCGACTTCCGGCTCTCTTCCACGGTCCCACCGACGGCCACATCGTAGGACGCCGGCAGTGTCTTCCTCAGCTTGCCGATGGCGGGCGACAGAGCGTCCACCACCGTATCGGGCAGCGTTCCACCGCTGATGTCGGCACGCACCGTCAGGGTCGGAATGCGGTCGCGTCGCCAGATCAGGGGATGCTCCTGGCGATATCCGAAAGTCGCGAACTGGCTGAGCGACACCGTCCTGCCGCCAGGCAATGGCACCTGAAGAGTACGCAGGTTGGACAGCGAAATGCGCTGTTCATCGATCGCCCGGGCCACCACATTGACCAGATAGATGTCGTCGCGGACCTGGGTGACGATTGCGCCAGTTATCACCGTGTTCAACACGCTCGATATCGCTTGCGAGCTCAATCCGAGACGTCGCGCTTCATCCTGGTCGACCTGAATGCGCAGCTGGCGCTCCGGCTCCATCCAATCAAAATTGATGCCCTTGGTCCTGGGATCGGAGGCAACGATCTGCCCAAGCTTGAGCGCAATCTCACGTACCTGCTCGACATCCGGTCCGCTAACGCGATATTGCAGCGGCCATCCGACAGGGGGGCCGAGGCCAAGCGGCGAAACCGACGAGACGGCGGCCGGAAACTCCTCCGCGAGCAGACGCTCCAGCCTCACGTGCAGGCGCTCGCGCGCTGCGGCGTCGTTTGCCACGACAACGGCCTGCGTGAACGAATCGTTCGGAAGCTCGACATTGAGCGGAAGATAGAAGCGGATCGCTCCGCGCCCCACATTGGTGCTCCAGTGATGGACGTCCGGATCGCCCGTCAATGCTGCATCCAGGCGCCTGGCTGCCGTCTCGCTCGCATGGATCGATGCATTCTGCGGGAGACTGAGGTCCACAAGCAATTCGGGCCTGTCGGACGATGGAAAGAATTGCTGCGGGATCAACGGAAGCGCAAGAACCGACGCCACAAAGAGCGCCAGTGAGATCGCGATGGTCAGCCACTTGGTACGCATCGCCAGCGCAAGAAACGTCCGATAGAAACGGAGCATCCGGCCGGGCGCGGCCGAGTTATTCTGTTTCGGTGGAACTAAAATGATCACACCCAGGAGTGGCGTGAAGATCACGGCAACGAGCCACGACACCAGGAGCGCGATGGCGACCACCGCAAACAGCGAGAATGTATACTCGCCGGCCGAACTCGCGGCAAAGCCAACCGGGATGAAGCCCGCGATCGTCACCAGGGTTCCCGCGAGCATGGCAAAGGCATGGCTGCGATAGGCAAATGTCGCGGCGTCGATCTTGCTGTCACCTCGCGCCAGCCGGTTGAGTGTGGCGTCCGTAGTCGTCATCGCGTCATCGACCAGAAGTGCGAGCGCGATGATCAGTGCGCCAAGCGATATGCGTTGCATGTCGATGCGGGCGATCTCCATGAGCGGAAACACAATGGCGAGCGTCAGCGGGATGGCAAGCGCGATGATGAGACCCGGACGGATTCCGAGGCTGATGAAACTCACCACGAGGATGATGGCGACCGCCTGCAGAAGCGAGGTCATGAATTCGCCAATGGCATTGCCGACCACGACAGCCTGGTCGGCCACGAGCGCGGGCTCGATCCCAATCGGCAGGTTGGCCGTGATCTGCGTCATCGCCATCTCGATATTCCTGCCGAGCGCAAGTATGTCGCCGCCATCGCGCATTGCGATAGCGAGCCCAATTGCCGGCTGACCGTTGACCCGAAACATCGGTTGCGGCGGATCCACGTACCCGCGCCTCACCTTCGCGATGTCACTCAGCCGAATCGTGCGACCGCCTGCGACGAAATTGACACTGGCGATGTCCTGCTCCGACTGAAAGCTGCCCGACACCCGAACTGAAATGCTTTCCTTGCCGGTCTGGATTGTGCCCGCGGGCCGGACGATATTCTGCGCTTGCAGAGCGCCAAGCAAAGCCGCACGATCAATGCCTAAGGTCGCCAGGTCCTGCTTGGAGAACTCGACGAAGATCACCTCGTCCTGTGCACCCAGCAGTTCGATCTTCGACACGTCAGGGACCTGAAGCAATTGCGAGCGGATGTTCTCGACGTAATCGCGCAGCTCCCGCTGCGTGAAGCCGTCGCTGGTAAATCCGTAGATGATGCCGAACGTGTCACCGAAGTCGTCGTTAAAGCCCGGGCCGACAACTCCGGCGGGGAGCGTGTGGCGTATGTCTCCGACGCTCTTCCTTACCTTATACCAGGTATCGGTAACCTGCCTTGCGTTAGCGCTTCCCTTCAGGTTGACGAAGATGGTGACGAGACCCGCCCGGGTGAAGCTGCGCAAGAAGTCCAGATGGGGGATTTCCTGCAACTGTCGCTCGAGCCGCTCCGTCACTTGTTTCATCGTCTCTTCGGCTGTTGCCCCCGGCCAGGCCGCCTGAACGACCATCGTCTTGATGGTGAACGAAGGGTCTTCATTTCGTCCAAGGCGAAAATACGCGAGGTAACCGGCGATCACGGCGACCATCATGACATAGACGACGAGCGAGCGGCGCTTGAGAGCCCATTCGGAAAGGTTGAGGCCGGTCATGGCTCTGACCCGAGCACGCGTACCTTTTGGCCGGGATGAATTGCCTGAACGCCCGCGGTGACAATGATCTCGCCTGCGTCCAAGCCCTGCGAGATGATGACGTCGGCCTGGTCGAAACGCAGGATGTCAACGTTGCGTGCCGACACGACATTCGTCGATGGATCGACGATCCAGACGGCTGGCTGCTGATTTAGCCGTGTCAGCGCAGTTGCCGGTATGTCGATCACCGGTCCGGAGCCGGTTTCGACGCGACCGTTTACGGTCGCGCCGAGCCGCATGGCTGGCGGCGGGTCCGTCAAGCCGACCTTGACCTCGAACGTGCGGGTGACGGGGTCGGCCTGCGCCGCGACCTGACGGATACGGCCCTGTGCCGTGATCTTCGGATCATCAGTGAGGCTGACGGTAACCTGTACGTCGGTGGGCGCCGATCTGACCATCTGGGCCGGAACGTCGAACACCGCGTCACGGCCGTCCTGCCTCGCGATGTTCGCGATCATTTGACCAGCCTGAACGACCTCGCCGGCAGAGGGGCCCGTCGCGGTGATCTTGCCCGGCGCGTCGGCTCGCAGCTCGGTGAAACTGACGAGATCGTGCGCAGAACTGACTTGCGCTTCGGCTGCCTCGACCTGCGATTGGGCGGTCTGACGTGCTTGCGTTGCCGCCTCGAAATTGGCACGCGTGGTCCACCCCTGCGCCAACAGCGTTTCCTGGCGCTCATAGTGGTTGCGGGCCTGCGTCAGTTGGCCCTGTGCAGCGGAGAGAGCCGCCTGCGCCTGCCGCAATGTGCTCAGCTCGTTCTGGGACTCCAATTGGGCCAGCAACTGTCCGGCCTCAACCCTGTCACCGAGCTTGGTGTGGTTTGCAAGCAGGCGTCCGGAGATTCGAAAGGCGACGCTCACTTCGTCCTCGGCCTCGATGCGACCTGTGAAAGTCAACGGCACCAGGCTGTCGCGCTTCTCGATCGTCGTGGTCCGGACCGGACGCGGAAGCGATTCCTTTGTTTCCGCTTGGCGGCCGCAGGCCGCCAGAAGCGGCGCGAATACAGCGACAATCAGCGTCAAGGCAAGAATTTGCAGAGATGTCGTTCGCCGACCGTGCATCGCCATGCCCTCGTCGAGTTCCTGAACTGTGGTCAGGCAGGTTGCCCTTTCCCGGAGGTCGCGATCTAACCGTGTCGCCCCTCGCTATTGTTGCCCAAGGGAGCGGCCGTACACATCGGCAAATCTACTCGTACGACCGGATGCAATCGCGGTGCGGGGGCGCAGACGTACGGGAAACGCGGGCGATGCGTGAACAACGCCTCCCGGACCGCTCCGGGGAATTCCTGACGCTCGATCAGGCAATCACCCGATATTGCCGGTCGCACCATGAGTGCACGGTTCAGAGGCCAGGTTTTCGAAACACCGCAGAACGACCCGATGTGACCTATCGCCAATTGAGGAATCCTACGTGAGAGAGTCCTCAGGAAAAACAGATGCGCGTACGAGCGTCAGGGCCGGGGTATTCTGGCGGAGCGCGATGTCCCGAGCCGCATGGTTCCTCTGCCTTTGGCTCGTGCTTGCCGATGCTGCTCTCGATGACATTCCTGCTGCAGCAGTCGCCGTCGCGACGGCTACTGCGACCAGCTTACGATTGCTGGAGCCTGGCACGTCGCGGCGCTCGCTTCGTGCCATCTTCCAACTCGCGTTTCTGTTCCTTTACCACTCCATTGTGGCCGGAGTGGATGTCGCAAGGCGCGCAATCGATCCCCGCCTGCCGCTGCGCCCTGGATTCGTCACGTACCCAACTCGTCTTCCAGGTGGCCAGCGCCGCAACGTTTTCACGACCCTCACCAGCCTTTTGCCTGGCACGGTGCCAACCGGAGAGGAGAACGGGCAGATCGTCTATCACTGCCTCGATGTCGGGCAACCGGTCGTTGCCGAACTTGCCGCGGAGGAAGGGGCGTTGGTTCGAGCCCTCTACAATGACTGAATTCCTGACAACCGCAGTCGGCTTGATCCTGGCGATGCTGGGGCTCGGGCTGGTGTCCATCTTGCGTGGCCCGGCAGATGCCGACCGGATGATGGCAGCGCAACTGATCGGGACGGCCGGCATTGCCGTCTTGCTACTGCTCGGCACCGTGACGGGCGTGCCGGCGGCTGTCGACGTGGCATTGATACTGGCACTGCTCGCCACTTTCGCATCCATCGCATTCGTCAAGAAGGGGCTTTCCCGCCTCGAAACCGATGGGGCCGGTCCGGGGGAGGACAGATGAGCGTCGCACGGGACATCATCACGGTTGCGGGGGTGTCGGCAGGCGTATTCTTCTTTTTCGCCGGCACTGTCGGTCTTCTTCGCTTTCCCGACACGCTAACTCGTCTGCATGCGCTCAGCAAAGCCGACAACCTCGGCCTGGGTTTCGTCGTGCTCGGGCTGCTCCCCCAAACAGGAGGCCTGCGCGACGGACTGAAGTTGATCAGCATCTGGATGTTCGTACTGCTCGCGGGCGCCACCGTCTCCCAATTGATAGCGCGCACGGCACGTCAGAGCGGATCAGGCGAATGAGCATTGCAACAGTGTTCGAGATCGCGCTCGCCGTCGTGGTGCTGGGCCTCGCCATCTGGACGATTGCCGTCCCCGACACCTATTCGGCCACGGTCGGTTTTATCGCCTATGGACTGCTGGTGGCGCTGATCTGGGTCCGTCTTGACGCCGTCGATGTCGCGCTGACCGAGGCTGCAATTGGCGGAGGCCTGGGCGGCGTCGTGCTATTGGGTGCTGCGGCCCGGCTGCGCGGTACCGAGGCGATGACAATGGAACGACCCAGCCTGATCGTGCGCCTGAGCGCAGCCGCGCTGTCGGCGTCGATCGCAGCAGCGCTGGCTGTCGCGATCCTGCTTCCGCCCAATCCAGCGCCAACGCTCGCGCCCGACGTCGTCTCGAATGCCGGGGCGACCGGAATGGCCAACCCCGTCACCAACGTGCTCATGGCATTCCGCGCGATGGACACCATGCTCGAGAAGGTCGTGCTCCTGCTCGCCATCGTCGGTGTCTGGTCCCTTGCATCGGACCAGGCCTGGGGAGGTCGTCCCGGACCACGCCACCAGGCTGATCCAAATGGTGTTCTCGCCTTTCTCGCGCGCCTGTTGCCACCCGCCGGTATCGTCGTCGGCATTTACATCTTGTGGACGGGCGCTGATCACCCCGGCGGAGCATTTCAGGGCGGCGCCGTTCTCGCATCGATGTGGCTGCTGGTGATCATGGCCGGGCTGGTGGATACCCCACCCGTGCGCAGTCGATGGCTACGGCTCGTTCTGGTGGCCGGCCCCGGCTTATTCCTTGTTGTCGGCCTTGGCGGGCTCTGTTTTGGGTCGGCGTTCCTTGCCTATCCGGCTGCGTTCGCCAAACCGCTGATCCTGAGCATTGAGGCCGCGATGCTCCTGACGATCGCGACGACGCTCGGCCTGCTGCTCGCCGGTGCACCTGAAAGGAGCGCAGAGCGATGAGCGCCGTGACGGTGTTCGGATTGTACGCTGCCGCGGCAGTCGGACTCGGGCTCTATGGCCTGATTACGACCCCGCAACCACTTCGCAAGATCATCGCATTCAACCTGCTCGGCAGCGGCGTGTTTCTTCTGTTCGGTATCGTCGGGCGACGAGGCGCGGCGGCGGGCTTTGGTAACGACCCGGTGCCACAGGCCCTGGTGATCACCGGAGTCGTGGTCGCGTTTTCCGCGACGGCTCTGGCGATCGCCTTATTGCTGCGGCTTTTCCAGATCGCAGGGTCCACGACACTCAACAGTCGGGCGGCGGCGAGCCCGCGCTCCGATCCGTCCGGCAACTGATGCTGCCCCCCGCCCCCGCGCTGGTGACGACCGCCGGCGGCTTCCTGTTGGTGCTGTCGATCGTCGCGCCGGTCGCGGGCGTCCTGCTGGAGTTCGCTCTCGGCGAGCGCTACGTTCGGCCGGTTGTCTCCACGGTCATACCGGTCGGATTGGCGATTGCTGCCGCCGTCCTCGTCCTCTTGCCGCGGAGCGATGGCCACCTCGTCTATCTGCTCGGCGCCTGGCCACCACCGCTCGGCGTAGCCCTCCGCGCGGACGGATTGTCGGCGGTCATGCTCGCGACGACGGCGGTGGTGATCTGCGCGGTCGCCATTTTTGCCGCGACCGATTTTCGTCCCCAATCTGTCGAAGCGCGCACACCATTCGCATTCTGGATCCTGCTGCTGGCAATCTGGGGCGCGCTGAACACGATCTTCGTCGCGGGAGACCTCTTCACGCTGTATGTTGCGCTGGAATTGCTGACGTTCGCCGCGGTGCCTCTGGTCTCTCTCGACGGCCGCGCGGAGACGCTTCGGGCTGCGTTGCGGTATCTGCTCTTCGCACTGCTCGGTTCGGTCTTCTATTTGATGGGCACCGCGCTGCTCTACGGTCTCTATGGCACGCTGGATATCGTGCTGCTGTCTCATCGCGTCTCCGCGGAGCCCGGCGCGCTCATTGCGGCGGCGCTGATGACGTCCGGCCTGCTCGCTAAGACCGCGCTGTTTCCGCTGCACCTCTGGCTGCCGCCCGCTCACGCCGGCGCCCCGGCCGCAGCGAGCGCGATCCTGTCCGGCTTGGTCGTGAAGGGGTCATTCTTCATCGTTGTGCGGCTCTGGTTCTATGTGCTGCCCGCCCTGCCGGGCTTTACCGCTGCACAGTTTCTGGCAACGCTGGGGGCCGGTGCGATCCTGGTCGGGAGCATCGTTGCCCTACGGCAGGAACGCCTCAAGCTGCTCGTCGCATATTCGACACTGGCCCAGATCGGGTACCTCTTCCTGCTGTTTCCTCTCGCACTCGATGCCTCGGGCCGACTCGAGACCGGACAGGCCCTGGCGGGTGGGTTGATTCAGGCGATCTCCCACGCCACCGCGAAAGCGGCAATGTTCATGGCAGTCGGGTCGATCTACGCCGGACTCGGCCATGATCGCATCACCGGGATCAGTGGCGCTGCACGCGCTCTGCCCTTGAGCGTCATGACCTTCGCCTTAGCCGGCTTCGCACTGATGGGAATCCAGCCGGGCGGTGCGTCGCTTGCCAAGGAATTGTTGCTCCAGGAGACGGCGAGGACGGGACAGTGGTGGTGGGCTGGCGTGCTCCAGGTCGGCGGGATGTTCACGGCCGCCTATGTCGTACTGGTACTTGCCCACGCGCTTTCGCCTCCGGATCGGCCGGTCGCCCTCGCCGCGAGGCCGCCACGCGGCAGCGGTTTGGCGGCGCTTGCCTTGGCGCTCTGCTCGCTATTCCTTGGCCTGCTGCCATGGGAGCCGTATTTGCCGATCCCGTATGCTCTGGAATCGAAACTGTTCGGCGTCGAAGCGCTCGTCAAATTGCTCGTAACCGTGCTCGGAGGTGTCGCGCTAGCGATCCTGCTCAGTCCCTGGCCACATCCGCTGGCCGGTACGGTGGCCCGGAGGGATTTGAAGACCGTGCCCGGCCCCTTCCGGCGCGCGTGTCTAGGGTTTGGCAGCCTTGTCGAAAGAGGCGATCACGTTCTCCGTCAATGGCCGGCGGCCGGCATCTGCATGCTCGCAGTTGCGCTGCTGCTCGCCGCCTCGATGTTCGGAGCAAATTGAGTAGCTGAACGCTCGAAGCCTATCGTGAAGCGGTCCTTCCGGATAGACGTTTGTCCCAGAGCCACCATAGGATCCGCATAGGATCCGCGATCGAATGGTCCGCAAAAGCTTTTGCTCAGCTTGCCAACGGACTCTTGAGTGCGGCGCGGTCCATGTCCGCCGCGCCGCATTCTGATGGACAGAACTCACGTTCAAGCCAGTCACCACCTCAGGAAGAGCTGAGCGATTTAGGTCCGTCTGCGGACGCAGGTCCCGCTTCTTCCGCTGAGCGATGCGCGGCATTGATCTTCAGTATGGTACATACAGTGAGTCCCTCGTCCAGCGACCTTGGCGCACCACTGGATTTCGCGCGCCGCCTCTCCCGGCGCAACAAACGCGAACATGGTTGCCGTGAACGTGAGCAACGCCGCTGCGATCATGGATTTGCGAATTGGCGCGCGGACCAGCAAGGCGGATGAAAGGGACGGCTTAAACCTCGGCATGTTTCTCTCCAGTGTAAGTGTGTAGTTGCGCCAGCAGATTGAAGCATTCGAACCCATCGGAATATCAGGTGTTCACCCTGTTGGAAGATCGGGAGTCACCTGATGTAAGGCGTCGTCAATGTGCGATGCTGCCTTCTCCACAGGACTAGCTGAACGTATTACGGCGATCACCGACCTGTTCTTCGCGCATCGGAAATTCATCCTTCGAGCCCGGGGTTTTCTCCGATGCCGGGCCGGCGGTTCACCCTCTAGTCTCGATTTGGCACCGTGCAGCCGGGATCGGTCTCTCCGGCGCGGGGCTATCCCAATGGAAACGGAGGTCTCCATGTCCGATCTTGTCGCAATCGTGTATCCGAACGAGGCGAAGGCCGAGGAAGTGCGTCAACGACTGCTCAGGCTGCAGAAGGAATATCTGATCACAATCAGCGATGCAGTGATCGCCGTGAAGACGGACTCCGGCGGCATCAAGCTCAATCAACTCGTCAACACGACGTCGATGGGCGCAGTGACCGGCGGTTTCTGGGGGCTTCTGATCGGCATGATTTTCCTCAATCCGATCCTCGGTGTCGCCGTCGGCGCGGCCTCCGGCGCGCTCGGCGGCGCACTTTCCGATTTTGGCATCGACGACGCCTTCATGAAGGAATTGTCTTCGTCACTCCACACCGGGAACGCCGCCTTGTTCGTCCTGATCAAGAATATGACTGCGGACAAGGTCCTGAAGGAGATCAAGGACGCCGGAGGGACCGTGCTGAAGACGTCGCTGGATGACACCAGGGAACAGGCCCTGCGCGACGCGCTGGCAAGCGCCGCGGAGCGGCCCGCGGCCTGAACGCCACTCAGCGGCGGTTGCCGGCCAGGCGCAGCAGCATCATGAACAGATTGATGAAGTTGAGATAGAGCGACAGCGCCGAGATCACCGACTTTCGGCCTGTCGCCGTTTCATCGTCCCCACTGTCGTACATCGCCTTGATCCGCTGCGTGTCGTAAGCCGTGAGCCCGGCAAAGACGCCGACGCCCACGATCGAGATCAGCCAGTCGAGCCCGGTGGATTGCAGGAAGAGGTTCACCAGGCTGGCGATGATGATCCCAATCAGGCCCATGAACAGGAAGGTGCCGAGGCCGGACAGGTCGCGCCTTGTAGTGTAGCCAAAGACGCTGAGCGCCCCGAACGTCGCGGCGGTGATGAAGAAAACGCGGGTGATCGAGGCACTGGTGTAGATGTGGAGGAGCGTCGAGAGTGACACACCGACCAGCGCCGCATAAATGAAGAACAGAATCCGCGCCGTTGACACCGACAACGTGTTGATACGAGAACCAATGAAGAAGACCAGTGCCAGCGGCGCCAGTATGAAAACCCACATCAACGGACTCTGCAGCAATGCGGGACCGGTGAGCTGATAGGTCAGCCACGCGACAATGGCGGTCAGGCCGACGCCGGCGGCCATGTAGTTGTAGATGCGCAGCATGTAGCTACGCAGTCCAGCATCCACCGCGATTGCGTCGCCGCCGGCCGCGCCTGCGGCCGTTACGTTCTGATCATAGTTCGACATCGCCTGTCTCCTCTCAGAACCCGCGGAATCGGGCCACGCTATCCCTCGGACGCAGAGGACGGCATCGGACAATGACCCGAGAGCCGGCAGGGACAATCACCAGATTGCGCTGCAATTTTCGGCACTCCGCACCGCCCACTCACGGCGACCATTCTACGATTACAAATGGGCAACCTGGAACCGCCACACGTGTCCTCCTTTTGGAGAGGCCGCCTTACGCGTTTGTCACTTGGAAACCCGCTGCGGTCCGGCCTAATCCGACGGATATGCGCTTCTACTTTCATATAGTCGACAGATACGGTCTCTCTCCCGATGGAACCGGATGCGAACATGCCGACCAGGATGCGGCGGTTCTGCATGCCCAATGCATAGCCGCCGAGCTCGCGAAGGCCGGTGAACTCTGCCGCTTCAGCGTCGTGCTTTTGGCTGCCGTTCCCGGGCCATCATCCCATCCCGATCAAGGCGCCACCGCCCCTTCCGCGAAGGCCTGAAGGCGGTGCGCAGCCAGCCGGCGGCCAATTTCACCCTCGCTTCCTACAGAGAATCCCCGATGTGCGAGGCGGAAAGCCGCCTCTAAGGTCTTCGCCAGGTGCGGCTGGCATCAGTGTCCGTCCCATCCCGGATTGGAAGGCCATCCCGTCATGGCTCCGTCGTCGAACGAGGCCGATCAGAACCTCTCCCGCAACGCGCTCATCGCGCTCGTGATCGGGTCGATGGTCGGCTCCGGCATTTTCGCACTACCTGCAGCGTTCGGACGAACCACGGGTGCGCTTGGAGCGATGATCGCCTGGGTTATCGCAGGCACCGGCATGCTGATGCTGGCCTTCGTATTCCAGACCTTGTCACACCGCAAACCGGACCTCGATGCCGGCATCTATGCCTATGCCAGGGTCGGGTTCGGCGAGTATATCGGGTTTGCCTCGGCCGTGGGGTACTGGATCGGTTGCTGTCTTGCAGACGTCGCCTGTCTCGTCTTGATCAAGGCGACGCTCGGACAGTTTTTTCCCGTGTTCGGTGATGGGGCAACTCCGGTGGCGATCGCTTCGGCGTCCGTTCTGCTGTGGGGAGTGCACATCCTGCTGCTGCGCGGCATCAAGGGCGCAGCCGCGCTCAATACGATCGCGACCTACACCAAGATCATCCCGATATTGCTGTTCATTGGCACCGCCATCGAGCCATCTCGATTTGAGTCCTGGTTACTTTGGAGGCGAATATGAGCATTCGGGCCGTCTGTGGCGCCTTGATCCTGGGCGGGTTGGTGACGGCTTCCGCATTTCCGTGCCTGTCGCTGGCCCAGTCGACTGACACCGGCGTGTCTGCGTCAAAGGATGCCGGCGCGTCGGCACCGAAGAGCGCAACGCCCAATACCAATACGAACCCGACGAAGCACCGCTACTGGCGTCATCGCGGCGGAAGGCATCCGCACTTTGGCAGCCGGCGCGTCCGCACCTAGAGGCGACGGACGACAGACCACTCCTACGATTGGACCGATCCATGAGCGACTCCAGGACAGGACCGGAGAGACTCCGCGAGGTCGTTCCACGCGATGATTCCGCCGGCCTGCCGGACAACGACGCACAGCGCAGCATTCTCGCGACCGGGCTGACCCTGCTCGCCGCATGCGTCTTCCTGTTTTTGGTGTGGAAGACGGTCTCCAGTCTCCTGCTGATCTTTGCAGGCATTTTGTTCGCTGCATTTCTGGATGCTTCCGCGAGGGCTCTGGCGCCAGTCCTTCCGCTCAGACGCGCCTGGCGGCTGACGCTGGTCCTGTTGCTGTTCTCGGCCTTGTCGGGATCTGGACTGGCATGGGGCGCGGGCAAGCTGCCGGAGCAGACGCGCCTCTTGCTGAAGGTCATGGACAGCCAGCTCGACATCCTGCAGGAGCATCTGCTGTCGTACGGCGTTGACCTGCTCGGTCCGGAATGGGGCCGCGACTTCGCGCAGTGGCTGTTCTCGGATCAGGGCCGTTTTCTCAGCCATGCTCAATTCCTGCTTGGCGGAGCCTCGAGCCTCCTGACCGGCGCGCTGGTGATCCTGTTCCTCGGGATCCTCTTTGCCTTCGATCCGACCAGCCACCGTGAAAGCCTGGTCATGCTGGTGAAGCCGTTCCACCGCCCGCGGGCGAGAGTGGTCATGGATGAGATGGGCAACGTCATGCGGCTATGGCTCGTCGCACAGTTCATCCGCATCGTCCTTATGACGCTGTGGGTCTGGATTGCACTCAATCTCATGGGGCTGCCCGGCCCCTTCGTGCTCGGGTTGCAAGCAGGCCTTTCGAATTTCATTCCCTATGTCGGGCCGATCGTGGCCGCAATTCCGATCGTGCTCGTCGCAATGCCGCTCGGCAGTTCCCTGCTGATCTGGGCCGTCGTCATCTACACGATCATCCAGTCGGTCGAAGGCTACGTGATCGGTCCGCTGATCCAGCGTCAGGCAGTCGAGATTCCTCCTGCCTGGACCTTGGTCGCGATCGTCCTGCTAGGCGCGCTATTCGGCGTCCTGGGCATCGCGCTCGCCATGCCACTGGTCGCGATCGGCCGCGTCGCAATCATCCGTTTCTATGTCGAAGACTACCTCGGTGACGAGCTCAAGCAGACGTTCAACGGCGGTGGATCGTCAGTGAGGCACCCATGAACGAGATCGGCACGCAACCGAACGAGGGCGCGGAGCCTCCCTTGCCTCGATCCGGAATGGCTCAATTCCTCTGGCAGCAGCTTCCTTATATCGTGGCGCTGGTGCTTGCCATCGCAGGGGTCGCCTATACCAACGTCTCCCATCAGCCTCTCGTCGGCTACTGGGAATTCCTGGCACTTGCCATCTGCGTCGTCTGCATTGTCACCAAATGGCCGGAGACCGAAGGTAGGGAGGCCCAGCTCCGCTTGATCTGGACCCAGGCGTTACACTGGATTGCCGTCCTGGTGACGATGAACATCATGTTGGTGTCGGGCGTCCAGCAATTGCTGCCGACCCCTGCAACCGGCCTGGTCCTGCTGACGTTGCTCGCACTCGGCACGTTCCTCGCGGGCATCAGCCTTCTGTCGCTGCAAATCTCTTTCCTCGGCCTTGCGATGGGCGTCGCCGTGCCGGCGATCTCCTGGCTGAAGCAGTCCGTCTTCTTCTTCCTGCTGGGCGCCGTGCTGCTGATCGGCCTCGGCATCACGTTCTGGCTTCGCCAGGAGCGCCCGCCGAGAGTCTCACCATCCGACACCAACAGCCAAGTGGAGGCTTGAATGCAAATGACACAGCTTGTTGCAGTCTTCGGGGCATCCGCGCTGCTATGCCTCGCCACCCTGCCTGCGCGCGCCGAGACGTTCCGGGTTGGCCGGCTCCTGTGCTTCAGCAGCCCGCGCGTTGGGCTTGTGCTTGGATCGGCGCAGTCTCTGCGTTGCACATTCTTTGCTAGAAACCCGCCGAGGCAGTTCATCTATGAGGGACGGATCCGGCGTGTTGGCCTTGATCTCGGCGTGACCAGCGCCGGCACCCTGTCCTGGGCCGTGCTCGCCAAGAACTCGCGGGTCGGCTCCGCCACCCTGCGCGGCAACTATGTCGGCGCGAGCGGCAGCCTCGCATTGGGACCGGGCCTCGGCGCCAATGTCCTGATCGGCGGCTCGCGGCGGAGTGTCATGTTGCAACCGTTGTCGATCGAGCGATCGATCGGGATCAATCTCGCGGCGGGCGTCACCAACCTGACGCTGGGTCCGCGCGGAAGGCGATAGCCCGCAACAGCGATCTCAGGCCCGATGGCTCGCCCCTGGTTGGATCGGTGAGAACATTCCCGGCCGGTCGCTCAGGGTTTCGTCCGATGTCGGTGCTGCGGGGTCCAAGCTACCATTCCCGGCGGAAACTCGAATTATCGCCGAGATCGCGGTGAATGACATGACCGTCTATGACAGCAGAACCCTCATCGAGGCTCTGGGTCCTCCTCCAATATGGGTCTGCGCGCTCCTTGGCATCGTGCTGATCGCCGCAGGCGTCTTCGCGCTTGGCGACGTCGTGTTCGCGACCATCGTCAGCGTCAAGCGCGCATTGGCGACAGAGCGGCTGGGCGATGCTGATCTCCGGTCTCGTCGGAGTCCTCGCGGGCTCTTTGATCCTGTTCGGCTTCCCGACCATCAGCGTCTGGGTCCTTGGGTTCCTGCTTGGTGTCGATCTGATTTCGCACGGCATGGCGTGGCTGCTCTACGCGCTTCAGTCCGTGCGGAGGACTGCGTAACGAGAAGAGGATATGACGATGAATGCTCCCACCCGCCGTGCCTTCCTTGGCCTCGCATCGAAGGCCGCTGCCGCCGCTGCGGTCGGCGCAATCGGCGTTCGCTTCATTGCGGCTGCGGAGGCGATGCCGGTGGCTCCTGATCTCGGGCGATCCGGGACGCCGTCGGATCTCGTCACGCAGGCGCAGTGGGGACCGCCTGGACCCGGCTGGAGGCGGCCGTCGCCGAGGCGCCGGCGCCGCTGGGTTTGCTGGTGGCATCGCGGTCGTCGTCATTGTGGATGGCGGTGGCGCTAGCAACGCCTCGCGCAATTTGTGCAATCTGCGGGCGGCTAACCCGCCATGAAGGCGGTGCGAGCTCCCAACCATGCGATGGAGGCGATCGTGCGCTCCACAAATCGATGGCTCCTCGGGGCCGTTCTGACAGCTCTTCTCGTTGTGGCAACCTGGTACTGCGTGGCGGGATGGCAGGCAACGCCATCAATGCCGCTTTATCGCAACGTCATTCTGGCGGGGGCCGTCATCTTGATGCTGGTGACCGGCTGCGGCCTGATCTCGCTGATGTTCTATAGCCGCCGCAAGGGTTATGACGAGCCCGCGCGCAGCAATCGGACACGGCAGGAGTAGCGATGCGCTGGTAGCACAGACCCGGCGCGGCATCTAAGTCCGGAGCAAGGAGCGAACGATGTACCTTGCTGACGTCTCGATCAGACTGCTGGCGGCAACCCTCCTGATGATTATCGCCGGCGGGACGGTCCGGGCCCAACCCGCTCCCGCCGCGCCACCTGCGGTCGGCATCGTCGAAGCGACCAGGCGGCCGATCACCGAGACCAGTGAATTCCTCGGTCGGATCGAGGCGATCAATCGGGTCAACGTCGTCGCTCGCGTCACCGCATTTCTGGAACGGCGCCTGTTCGAGGAAGGCGCCGAGATCAGCAAAGGCGATGAGCTCTATCGGCTCGAGCGTGGTCCCTTCGAAGCGGACCTTGCATCGAAACAGGCGCAGGTGGCGCAGCTCCAGGCCACACTCGAAAATGCCAAGCTGACGACCGAACGCGCGCGGACCTTGCTCGGAGGCCCTGCCGGGCAACAGTCCACCTACGACGCAGCCATCGCGAACCAGCGCAGCCTCGAAGCTCAGGTGCAAGCCGCGCAAGCCCAGGTCCAGGCTTCGCAGATCAATCTCGACTACACCATGATCAGTGCGCCGATCGCCGGCAAGATCGGTCGCACGGCGGTGACAGAGGGCAACGTCGTCGGTCCAACCTCGGGCGTGCTGACCACCATTGTCAGCCAGGACCCGATGTATGTCACCTTCCCGGTGCCGGTGCGCCAAGGGCTTGAGCTGCGGGAACGATACGGACCGCAAGGCGGCCTTGAAGCCGTGGTCATCAGGCTGCGGCTGCCCGACGGCCGCATGTACGGCAAAACCGGCAAGCTGAATTTCGTCGACAACACCATCGCCCAGAACACCGATACGATCACCGTGCGCGGGGAGATCGGCAATCCGATCCTGCGAGCGCCCTCGGCGGCCGGCGTCACCGTTCACGAGCTGACGGATGGCGAGTTCGTCACGGTCGTGCTGGAAGGCGTCCAGCCGGTCGAGGTGCTGGCGATCCCACGCTCAGCCGTGCTCTCCGATCAGCAAGGCGATTATGTTCTCGCCGTCGGCGCCGATAACAAAGCCGAGCAGCGCCGCATCCAGCTCGGGCAATCTACCCCGACCATCGCAGCCGTGATCGCCGGACTTGCGGCCGGCGACAGGGTGATCGTCGAGGGCCTGCAGCGAGTTCGTCCCGGCCAGACCGTTTCGCCCGGACCGGCAAGTCCGCTGATCCTGTCGAGCATGAAAGCCGCCGCAGACGGCGGGGCTCCGCAAGCGGATCACGGTGCGTCCGGCCAGACGCACCCGGTGGACGCCAAGCCATGATGTCTGCGGTCTTCATCGATCGTCCGCGGCTTGCGATGGTGATCGCTTTTATCATCACCATCGCCGGCGCGCTGGCGCTGATGCAGATCCCGGTGGCACAATTTCCGGACATCGTGCCGCCGCAGGTTACCGTCTCCGGCACGTTCCCGGGCGCATCCGCGGAGGTCGTCGAGAGCAGCGTCGCCCAACCCCTGGAGGCGCAGGTCATCGGCGTCGACCGCGCGCTCTACATGAAATCGACCAGCGGCAATGACGGCAGCTATACTCTGACAGTTTCGTTCGCGCTCGGCACCAACCCCGATATCAACACTGTCAACGTAAACAACCGCGTGCAGAGCGCCCTGTCACAACTGCCCACCGAAGTGCAGCAACAGGGCGTGACGGTGCAGAAGCGATCATCGGCGATCCTGCAATTCCTCGTGCTCTACAGCGCCGACGGACAGCAGGATCCGCTTTTCATCACCAACTACGCCATCATCAACGTGCTCGATGCAATTTCCAGCACGCCGGGGGTCGGGCAGGCTCATCTGTTCGCCAAGATGAACTACTCGATGCGGATCTGGTTCGATACGCAGCGGCTCACCAGTCTCAATCTGTCCCCATCGGATGTCATCGCCGCGATTCGCGCGCAAAGCGTCCAGGCGCCGGTCGGCCGCATCGGCGCGCGGCCGATCAGCGATGACCAGCAGTTCCAGTTCAATGTGCAGACCCTGGGCCGGCTCGCCACCGTCGATCAATTCGCCAACATCGTGCTGCGCGCCAATCCGGATGGTTCGTCGCTGCTCGTCAAGGACGTCGCCCGGGTTGAGATGGGCGCGCAAAATCTCGACAGCGAAGCTCGGATCGACGGGCGGGCCGCGGTGCCGATAGCGATCTATCTCGCTCCCGGCGCCAATGCCGTGACCACCGCGCAGGCGGTGGCGACGACGATGCAGCGATTGTCCAAGCGGTTTCCGACAGGGCTCAGCTACCTTGTCCAATACGATTCCACGAGCTTTGTGCGGGATACGATCACGGAGGTATTGCGGACGCTGGGCGAGGCCTTCGTCCTGGTCGTGATCGTGGTCTACTTGTTCCTCGGCAATCTCCGCGCGACCGTCATCCCGGCCGTTGCCGTTCCCGTGAGCCTGATCGGCACCTTCGCCGTGCTGCTGGTGCTCGGCTATTCGGCCAACACCGTATCGCTGCTCGCAATGGTGCTCGCCATCGGTATCGTGGTGGACGACGCCATCGTCGTCGTGGAGAACGTCGAGCGCGTGATGGAGGAAGAGCCGGATTTGTCGCCGGCCGAGGCCAGCAAGAAGGCCATGACGCAGATCACAGGGCCGATCATCGCGATCACGCTGGTGCTGCTTTCCGTCTTCGTTCCGGTCGCATTCATTCCCGGAATTTCCGGCACGCTGTTTCGCCAGTTCGCTGTGACGATCAGCTGCGCCATGATGATCTCGGCGCTGAACGCACTGACGCTGTCGCCTGCCCTATGCGCGCTGTTCCTGCGTCACTCCGGGCCGCGGCGCGGTATCATGGCGCGCGTGCTCGGCGGCATCGACTGGGTGCGCGACCGCTACAGTGACGGCGTCCGCAGTCTGGTGCGCGTGGCCGGACTTTCCCTCCTGCTCGTCGCCGTCTTTGCTGCCGGCATCTTCGGCATGTCGCTGATCACGCCCACGGGGTTCCTCCCCGAGGAAGACCAGGGCGCCTTCTTCACCTCGGTGCAGTTGCCCGACGGCGCGTCGGTGGCCCGCACCAGTGAGGTCGCCGAACAGATCGAGGGCATCCTGAAGCAGATGCCGGCCGTCGATCACGTTCTGGCCATCGTCGGCTTTTCCCTGCTCGACGGCGTATCCGAACCGAACAGTGCGCTGGTTGTCACTCGGCTGAAGCCGTTTGCCGACCGCAAGGCGGCAGCAGATTCGGCGCAGGCGTTGATCCGGCAAACCTTTGCAGCCGGCGCGCAGATCAGGCAGGCCAACGTGCTGCCGTTCAACCTGCCGCCGATCATCGGGCTCTCCACCAGCGGCGGCTTCGAATACCAGCTCCAGGCATTGGAAGGACAGAGCCCGGCCGCGATCTCCAGCGTCACGAGCGCGCTGATCGGCGCCGCCAATGCCGACCCGCGGCTGACGCGTGTCTTCTCCACCTTCACCGCGACCAATCCGTCCATCTATCTCGACATCGACCGCCGCAAGGCACAAGCGCTCGGCGTCACCATCAGCGACATCTTCACCGCCCTGCAGGCAACGCTCGGCGGCATCTACGTCAACAACTTCAATCGGTTTGGCCGCACCTGGCAGGTCAACATTCAGGGCGAGGCGTTCGATCGCGCCGATATTTCGGACATCTGGCGCATCTATCTGCGCAACAACACTGGCCAGATGGTGCCGATACGATCGCTTGCCGGCATCAAGATCGTCACCGGGCCTCAGGTGATCACCCGCTACAACAATTATCGTTCAGTGACGGTGAACGGCAGCCCGGCGCCGGGCGTCTCGTCAGGCACCGCGATCGCCGCGATGACCGATGTCTCCAACGCCGTGCTGCCCGCGGGCTACAGCTTCGCGTGGACCGGCACCGCCTATCAGGAGCAACAGGCGGCCGGCCAGACCGGCACGGTGCTCATGCTTGCGGTCCTGTTCGCCTATCTCTTCCTGGTCGCCCTCTACGAAAGCACCGTGATTCCGATCCCAGTGCTGCTGTCGGCGGTCGTTGGTGTCCTCGGCTCCTTTGTCGGCATCAAGCTCGCCGGCCTCAATCTCGACCTCTATGGCCAGATCGGACTCGTGGTCCTGATCGCGCTCGCCGCCAAGAACGGCATCCTGATCGTGGAGTTCGCGAAGGAGCGGCGCGAGGCGGGTACGGCGCTTGATGAAGCTGCAATCGAGGGCGCCCAGATGCGGTTTCGCGCGGTCATGATGACCTCGGTTGCCTTCATTCTCGGACTGCTGCCGCTCGTGATCGCAACCGGCGCCGCCGAACTGAGCCGCAGAGCGGTCGGGACCGCCGTGTTTGCGGGCATGCTCGCCGCAAGCTCGATCGGGATCTTCATGGTGCCGATGCTCTACGTCACGTTCCAGCGCCTGCGCGAGCGTGTGAAGGCGACTCCCAAATCAACCAGTCGGTCGAGGCCGCCTGTCGATGAATCGGTCTAGACCATGACAAGCAATCGAAAACGCTGGCTGATCGCCCTTGTTGTCGGATCCTCGGCGCGGGCGGCTACTTTGCCTGGCAGAAGCTTGGAGGCAACAGCCTTCCGCCCGGATTCGCCAGCGGCAACGGCCGAAGGATACCGGTCTTGCGCCGTTCGCGGCCCGGCCCGCGGGCAAGCTGTCCGGCGGCATGAAGCAGAAGCTCGGCCTTTGCTGCGCACTCATTCATGATCCAGACCTGCTGATCCCGGACGAACCGACCACCGGCGTCGATCCGCTCTCGCGCCGGCAATTCTGGGAGCTGATCGAGGATATCCGCAAGGGTCGTCCCGGCATGAGCGTCATCGTCGCCACGGCCTATATGGAGGAGGCGGCGCGCTTCGACTGGCTTGTAGCTATGGATGACGGGCGGGTGCTTGCCACCGGCACGCCGGCCGAACTGCTGTTGCAGACCGGCGCCGACAATCTCGATGCTGCCTTCATCGCCCTGCTCCCCGAGGAGCAGCGACGGGACCACAAGGAGGTGATGATCCCGCCGCGCGCGAGCGGGCACGACGGAGACATCGCCATCGAGGCCGAGCAGCTTACGGTGACCCTCGAAGTGTTGGAGGAGCAATAACCCAAATATTCTCATCGCTGGCCTGGACGCTGCTGAAGATGTCGATCATGGCCGTCATTGCGCTAGATCGGCGAGCAAGGCTTTGGCCTGCTTCAGGTCCCGCGTGTCAAAACCTTCAGTGAACCAGCCATAAACGGGCGAGAGGAGATCGCGAGCCTCACTGCGCTTGCCCTGGTTGCACCAGAGCCGCGCTAGGTCGAGGGCCGCGCGCAACTCCCAGAACCTGGCGCTCTGTCGCTGTGCCACGCCGAGCGCGCGGCGATAGCTGTTCTCTGCCGCGGCGTGCTCATTCATCGACAGCAATAGCGTCCCACGCAGCCGGTGCATTTCGGCCTCGACCCAGCGCTCATGGGTCGCGTCAACCAGGTTGGCGACCTCGGCGAGTTGATCGAGACCTTGCTGCGGTTGACCCGCCATCCCATAGGCCTCCGCGAGCACGGTCAGAAAAAATGGAATCATCAATTTGCGGTCCCCCGCTCGACACACTCTCAGCCCTTCAAGGAGCAGCGGGATGCCCTCTGCCGCTTGCCCCAGGCTGGCCAGACACCACCCGCGCATGATGTTCCCGATCGCCAGCGAGTCGCGGAAGCCATGCTCATCCGAGACCACCACGACCTCTTGCGCAGACGCAAGGATCGTCTGGGCCGATTGAGCCCCCTTGGTGGCCCAATCGCCGTACCAGGCCTGACGTAGTGCGAAAGCCCGCATGAAGGGCGAGAGCCGTTGCGACTCGGCCAGAGCCTCGTCCCGCCGCGAACACGCCTGGTCCAGATGGCCGAGGCACACCAACGTCCGAGAAAAATGCACCATGGCCCCAACGTGTGGATCCTCCGCCGTCGGCGCGAAGGCTCGATACGCCGGGTCCCACAAGGAGAAAACACTCTCATGGTAAGCGCGGACGTCAGAGAACTTGCCAAGGTAGAAGCAGATATTCCCGCTGATCTGCGCGCCGAAACATTCCCACATCGCGTCGTTGCCGGCCTTACGCATGCGACGCAGCTCCTCGGCATGATGTTCCGCCTGCTCCAGCTCGCCACGTACGATGCGAAACAAATACTGGCCATAGAGGACAAGTCCAAATTGCTCTGGCCGGCTTAGTTGCTCGCAGAGTTGACGCGCGCGAGCGTAGGCCTCGCCAGTCTCAACCTCGGCCAGTCCCATCGTCGTCTCCAGCGCGTGTCCGAGTGCGATCTGCAGATCAAGCTCCTGCTCCCGGCGCACGGCGCCGTCGGACAGACCAGCGAGGATGTCGAGGCCCTTCCGAAGCTGTGCCACCGCTTCGGCCATGGTGCCCCGCGCGATGGCCTGTTGGCCGGCCTTGAGGCAGTAACCCACGGCCTTCTCGACGAACCCCGCTTCCGCGCAATGCTGCGCCAATCGCTCGGGCTGCATCGCCACGATCTCCGGAAATTGGCGTTCGAGGGTAGCGGCAATGCGGCCATGCAGTTGCCGCCGCCGGGCGCGCAGCAAGGTGCCATAGGCGGCGTCCTGAACCAACGCGTGTTTGAAGGTGTATTGTGCATCGGGGGGAGTCCCGCGCCGGAAAATCAATTCGGCGTGCACGAGTTGCGCCAGGGCATCATCCAGTTGCGGCTGAGGCATAGGCGTAACGGCTCTGATCAGCGCGTGCGAGAACTGACGTCCGAGCGCCGCCCCGATCTGCGCCACTTCCCGGACGGGCGCCAGGCGATCGAGCCGCGCCAGCAGCGAGGCGTTTAGCGATGTCGGGATGGCTAGCTCCGGCAATGGACCTGCCACTGCGTATCTATCGCCAACGTCGGTGAGCACACCGCTCTCGACCACGGCCTTGGTCAGCTCCTCGATGAATAACGGGATCCCGTCGGTTCGGGCAAGGATCTGTTGCAGCACCTCGTTGGGCAGTGCCTTGCCGCCTGTGACCTGCGCGATCAACGATGATCCTTCGTCTCGGCCGATGCGCCCGAGCTCAATGTGGGTCACATGCGCATAGCCGGGCCAGGGTGGTCTGAACTCCGGCCGTGCTGTGATGAGCAATAGCACCGGCAGGCTCTGCACTCGCTCGATCGTCAGTGTCAGCAACTCGAGCGTAGTTGGATCGATCCAGTGTACGTCCTCGTACACGACCAACACGGGGTGCCGCGCCGCCAGGCGCTCCATGTGCGCCAGAAGCGCCGTCAAGGTCTTCTCCTTACGCTTCTGTGGACTCAACTCGGGAGGAGAGTTACGCGCGGCATTCGGAAGAGACAGCAATGCGGCGATCAAGCCGATGTCCTCGCGTGGTGCATTGGACCGGGCCAGCAAGGCCTCTAGTTTCATGAGTTTTTCCGCGGCCGTGTCGTCGCGCGTCATGCCAGTCGCCCTTTCGAACTGGCCGATCCAGGGATGCAGCGGCGTTGACTGGTGATGCGGAGAGCAGAACTGCCGCAGCCGGGCGTGCGGATCAAGTTGCAGTTGCCCCTGGAGAGCAGCGGTAATGCGAGATTTGCCGATGCCCGGCTCGCCGATGACGACCACCACACGTCCTTGGCCGGATTTCGCCTGCTGCCAGCGTCTGAGCAGCAATTCGAACTCCTCTGCCCGGCCAACGAGCGGTGTGGTCCGGCCAGAATGCAGCGCCTCGAAACGGCTCTCTATGGAGCTCCTTCGCAGCGCCACCCAGGCCCGCACCGGTCCGGCGAGGCCCTTGAGGTCCCTGGCCCCCAGGTCCTGCAGTTCGAAGAGATTGCCGAGCAGCTTTCGAGTGCCCTCGGCGATCACCACGCTGTCCGGCAGGGCAATCGCTTGCAGCCGTGCGGCAAGGTTCGGCGTCTCGCCGACGATGCCACGCTCCTGGGCTTCGCCGGACCCGATCAGGTCCCCGACTACGACCAATCCGGTTGCAATGCCGACGCGAGTTTGCAGCGAAGCCCGGGTCTTGAGGCCAGCAACTGCCGCGATCAGCTCCAGTCCCACCCGCACGGCCCGCTCAGCATCGTCCTCGTGAGCCTCGGGATAGCCGAAGTACACGAGCACCCCATCGCCCATATATTTTGCTACGAACCCGCCGAAGTGACGCACCGTCTCGGCGACGCACTTCTGATACGCCGAAATGATCTCTCGCAGATCCTCCGGGTCCATTCGGGCAGAGAGCGCGGTCGAACCGACGAGATCGGTGAACATCACGGTCACCTGGCGTCGCTCGCCGTCCAGCTCTTGATGCTCTTGCGCCGGCTCCGGCGCGACCGCGGGCGGCTGCGTCGTAGCGCTGGTACCAACAAGCTCGTTGATCGCGCGCAGCATCTTCCGGCGATGGCCCAGCAAAACCCCGATGTCCTTGAGGTCCTGCTCCGTCAGATCCGGCAGAACGGAGATATCGATGCCGCTTTCACGAAAGCGACCCGCATATTCGGACAATCCCAGCGAGGCCAACCACTCGGTAATCGTTGCCACCGGACTTCCTCTCTCGGCCGTACAACGAGGGGAAGGTACCTCAAAACGCGATCAGCTAGAAGGGAATGCCAAGCTTACTGGAGACGGTCATCAATAAGAACGACTTTAGGTAGAGCTGGAAACGCTCGCGGATTTTGCATCGGCCTTCAGCCGTGCAGCCTCCAAATTGTCGGAATGGCGTTAGAATTGGAGCTTAAAATTCTTGGCCAAGTCATTGAAATCGTAGAATGGAGCGGGTGAAGGGAATCGAACCCTCGTATTCAGCTTGGAAGTCGGGAAATCTTGTCGTGTTTTCAAAGGCCGCTCTGACATTTTCGGTGTTTTTGTCCCATTGAGATCATTACAGAATTTCTCTTTGTCAGAATGGCGGTCGCCGGCCCATGGTCGCAGAACATTCGGCTCCATCGTACCAATCGGTTCAAAGCGGGGACACGCAACACCCGATTCTTGCAATCGGTCGAACGGTCAATTCCCAAGCTTGCTGCTTAATGGGGTTGCTGGCGGCTTATCTCCAAAGAGAATGCGCTCCGCTGATGCCAATCTTGGCCGGAAATCGTGGCCAGGCCAAAGTCAGGCAGTCGCCACCGCTGCCTGTCGAGCGTTCCTCCGCAACGCCTCCGCGGGCAGGCCGAAGGTCCGCAGGAACGCACGGCGCATGCGTTCGCGGTCCGCAAAGCCGGTTTCCTGCGCGACCACTTTAACCGAGTGCCGCCCTTCCTCGATCATGAACCTGGCAGCTTCCAGCCGGAGCCGCTCGACCGCTCTTGCCGGTGACTGGCCAGTCTCGGCGAGAAACGCGCGGCTGAACTGACGAGGGCTGAGGTTGGCGATGGCTGCAAGCTCCTCGACCGAGAGCGCGCTCCGCAGATTTTGGCGGATGTGCGCCACGACCAACTCCATCCGATCGGATCTCGGCGTCAAGTCGAGGAGTGCGGAATGCTGCGTTTGTCCGCCCATCCGACGTTGATTAATGACCATAAGCTTGGCAGCTACTTTCGCAACTTCGGGACCCAGGTCCCTATCGATCATCGCCAGAACGAGATCGATTCCTGCGGTCATTCCAGCTGACGTCCAGATCGGACCGTCATTGATATAGATCCGATCCTCCTCCATCCTGACATTCGGAAACCGAGCCCTGAAACTTGTCGCTTGGATCCAATGCGTCGTCGCACGGCGACCATTGAGAAGTCCGGCTTCGGCGAGAACAAACGCCCCATTGCAAAATGAAGCAGTGCGCCTTGATACCTTGGCGGCTTCTTGCACAAAGGCGATCAGATTTGCGCTCGATGGAGCCATTTCGAACGCGGTGACCGCGCCGACAATAATTGTATCAAAAGCCGGATCGTCGAATGCTTCAGTTTCAACTGTCAAACCACAAGAGGATCGAATGGGACCGCCGTGTTCCGACAACAGATGAAGTTCATAGTGAGAATCGGCCGGGGGCGGCTTTGCAAGTCCGAACCCCGTCATTTCGAATGCCGTCAGGGGAGCAAGGCTCAAGAGCTGGAAGCCGCGCGGGACGATAAGGCCTACCCTATGCATGGCTGCCTCCTAGTGTCGGAAATGTTGATAATAGCCCGGTGGGTGTCATCTAGGAGGCATGATTTGATGTCGAACCCGGATGCTCACGTGCGAGCCGGATGACCGAGAGCGGCGTTCGGCGCCACGTTGAGTGCTTGGCTCAAAAGCCTAAATTTCTTGACAGCCCGAAGTCAGGCAGCCGCCTCCGCCTCCCGTCGAGCGTTTCTCCGCAATATCTCCGGTGGCACGCCGAAGGTCCGGAGGAACGCGCGACGCATGCGTTCGCGGTCCACGAATCCTGTTTCCTGCGCCACAACATTGACCGTGTGCCGTCCCTCTTCGATCATGAACCTGGCGGCCTCCAGCCGAAGCCGCTCCACGGCTTTTGCTGGAGACTGGCCGGTTTCGGTTAGAAAGGCACGGCTGAACTGGCGGGGGCTCAGGTTGGCGACCGCCGCAAGCTCTTCGATCGTCAATGGGTTCCGCAAATTTTGACGGATGTGCGCCAAGACCAATTCGATGCGATCGGACTTCGGCGTCATGTCAAGGAGTGCGGAATGCTGTTTTTGTCCCCCCATCCGCCGCTGGTTCATGACCAGAAGTCTGGCGACCATTTTCGCGGCTTCGGGACCGAGATCATTATCGATCAACGCCAGTACGAGGTCGATCCCCGCGGTCATTCCCGCTGACGTCCAGATCGGACCGTCATTGATGAAGATCCGGTCCTCCTCCGCCCTGACATCCGGAAACCGAGCCCTGAAGCTAGCTGCATGGGCCCAGTGCATCGTCGCGCGTCGACCACTCAGGAGGCCCGCTTCAGCCAGTACAAACGCTCCGCTGCAGATCGAGGCGACCCGCCTCGACGCCTTGGCGGCTTCCTGCACGAACGCGATCGTATTCGCATCGGAAGAAGGCATGTCCATCTCGGTGATCGAACCCACGATGACCGTGTCGAAGGCGGGATCTCCGAACGCCTCGGTTTCCAGCATCATTCCTGAGGAAGACCGAACCGGACCGCCATGTCTTGACAACAAATGGATGTCGTAGCGCTGGTCAGCCGGGGGCAGGTTCACGATCTCGAACGCCGTCAGCGCCGCAAGGCTCATCAACTGAAACCGTTGCGGCACGATGAAACCGACCCGATGCATTTTCGCTCCTGTGGCACGAATGGTGGCAAGAACGACCTACGTCAGCCCCGCCGTAATCGCTAGAGTCCGAGCAACAAATCTCGCACTGGCTCCTCGCCGCCAAGCGACCCCCATGTCAGCGCTTCCGTGAGGAAGAAAGGATGATGCATGTCTTCCGATCACGCCGCCTTCGTCGAGCATCGCATTTCCAGGGGCGAAGGAAAAGTCTACGCTCGGGATTATGCGGGTTCTGGCCCGGCCTTCGTGCTCATGCACGGCTTCCCTGACAACCTGCATATCTGGGATGACCTGATCCCGTTCCTGGTCGCCAGCGGCCGGCGCGTGGTGACGTTCGATTTCCTGGGCTTCGGCGCCTCGGACAAGCCCGCCGGCGCTGTCTATAGCTTTAGGCAGCAACTGGGCGACCTTGAAGCGGTCGTCGGGGGGCTGGGCCTGGGAAAGATCGTTCCGGTGGCTCACGATTCCTCCGGGATGGCGACGCTCAACTACGCGCTCGCCCATCCGGGAGGCTTCGACTCCGCGATCATGCTCAACTCGGCCTATAGCGAGGACTCCACGGTTCTTTGGCCCGAGATGATCACGCTCTTTGCGACTCGGAGCATGCAGGCCCTTGCAATAGCGATCGCCCAGAGCCCCGAACAGTTTGGCTGGCTGCTGAAATGGCAGCAGAAGAAATTCCTGGACCCCTTGCCTGAGGCGCAAAGACCCCATTTCAGCGCGTTCATCGGTCCGCTGATCAGCGACAACTTCATCGCCCAACCCGGCGCCGGTCCTGCCTTCGTGCAGTTGGCGGCGGAATTCTTCGATGAACACGCCCGAAACGCCAAGCATCTGACCGCGCTCAAGACGCTCGATATTCCGGTCAAGCTGATCTGGGGACAATACGACCCCTACTTCCCCGTCGCCATGGCCGAGCGGCGTCAATCTCAGCTCAAAAATGCGTCCCTCACCGTCATACCGGCGGGCCATTGGCTGCAGGCCGATGAGCCCGCGCAAGTAGCGAAGGCGATGCTGTCATGAGCCCGCGCGCGCTCGACAAGCTCACCGTTCGCGTACGCCGCTTGACCAAGCTCGCTCGCGTCGTTGGCCTCGTCACGGTACTGGCGGTGATCAGCCCGACCGCTTCGTTCGCTCAATCGATGCCACCATCATCGAGCCTCGATGTCCCGACGACCAAATTGCTCGCGATTGGCACTTTCACAGCCAAGGGTTCGCCGGACCAATGGAAACCGCTCCTGCCTGCTGAAGTGCGCGACACCGTACGGCTCTATCTCGCTGGGAAAATTGACCAGTGGTACCTCAAGCAGGACCAGAGCGGGGTGGTGTTCATGATGAATGTCACCGATCCGAAGGAGGCTCTGGAACTGCTGGGCAGGTTTCCCTTCGGTCAGGCGGGGTTGATGGAGTTCCAGATCATCCCACTCGGCCCGATCGGTCCACTCCGCGTGCTTTTGACTGAGCCTGCGAAGTAGTTGGCAGCGGCCAAGAACTAGTTCAACAAAAGGAAACAGCGAAATGCCCGACAACAAGAATCCACGCGTCCACGCTGAGATACTGCCCGCGCTTGCCGCCGTCGTTGGTCCAACAACCAAGATCCTGGCCATCGGCTCGGTCACAGCGAAGGGCACGCCCGAGGCGATCGCCCCTATCCTGCCTCACGAAGTCCGCGCCACGGTTCGCAATCATCTCGCCGGCAAGATCGAGCAGTGGTTCTTCCAGACGGAGGGCTACGGCGTTGTCTTTATCGTCAACGCCAAAAGCACCGCAGAGGCCCACGAACTCCTGGAGAAACTTCCTCTGGGCGTGGCCGGCATGATGGAATTCGAGCTGATTGCTCTCGGGCCGCTCGCGCCTCTCGCTATGCTCATCGGCGAACCTCCGCGTTCGTAATGCGACCCGCGGGCCGAGAGAAATAGCAAAATGCCTGAAGTCAAGAACGCGCGCGTCCATGCTGAGATATTGCCCGCGCTCGCCGCGGTTGTCGCTCCGACAACCAAGATCCTGGCGATCGGCTCTGTCACTGCGAAGGGCACAGCCGAGGCGATCGCCTCGGTCCGCCCCCACGAGGTTCGCGCAACGGTTCGCAATCATCTCGCTGGAAAAATCGAGCAGTGGTTCTCTCAGACAGAGGGCCGCGGCGTTGTCTTCATCGTGAACGCCACCAGCACAGCGGAGGCGCACGAACTCCTGGAGAAGCTTCCACTCGGCGTCGCCGGAATGATGGAATTCGAGCTGATCGCGCTCGGGCCGCTTGCGCCGCTTGCGATGCTCATCGCGGAACCTCCGCGTTCGTAATGCGACCCGCGGGCCTCGTTGTGACCTTGGTAGTTCTATCGCCAACCGATCGAAGCCGACTGGGCATGGTGAAGGCGCGTCGCGCGGACCAAAGGTTACATCAACAACCCGCCAGGAAGGACCCGTCAGGATGCCTGTTGTCAAAGCCGCAGCCGTGCAGATCAGTCCCATTCTCTACAGCCGGGAAGGCACCGTTGGCAAAGTCGTCAAGAAGATTCTCGAGCTCGGGCGCCAAGGCGTCCAGTTCGCGACCTTCCCGGAAACGGTCATTCCCTACTACCCCTATTTTTCCTTCGTCGAAGCGCCCTACCTGATGGGCGCGGAGCACTACAAGTTGCTCGATCAGACGGTGACCGTGCCGTCCGACGCCACCAAAGCTATAGGCGATGCCGCCAAGCAAGCCGGCATGGTCGTCTCGGTCGGCGTCAACGAACGTGATGGCGGCACGATCTACAACGCGCAACTCCTGTTCGATGCAGAAGGCACACTCATCCAGCACCGCCGCAAGATTTCTCCGACCTATCATGAGCGCATGGTCTGGGGTCAGGGCGATGGCTCTGGCCTGCGCTGTGTCGACAGCGCCGTAGGACGCATCGGTCAACTGGCCTGCTGGGAGCATTACAACCCTCTAGCCCGCTACGCCTTGATGGCCGACGGCGAGCAGATTCACTCGGCTATGTATCCTGGCTCGTTCGCGGGTGACGGTTTCTCCGAGCAAATTTCGGTCAATATCCGCCAGCACGCACTGGAGGCCGGGTGTTTCGTGGTCTGTGCGACCGCCTGGCTGAACGCGGAGCAGCAAGCCCGGATCATGAAGGATACCGGCAGCAGCATCGAGCCGATCTCTAGCGGCTGCTTCACCGCGATCGTCTCTCCAGAGGGCGCATTGATGGGTGCGCCGCTGCGATCGGGCGAAGGCGAGGTCATCGCCGATCTCGATTTCTGGGCTATCGAAAAGCGCAAGCGCCTGATGGACTCGCGCGGTCACTACAGCCGCCCGGAGCTGCTCAGCCTCCTGATCGACCGCAGGCCGAAGTCCCATGTGCATGAGCGCAGCGCGCATCCGGCGCTGGAACCTGTCAACCCGGCCGATCGGCTGGAAGAAATCGGCTCGCGTCCGGCAATGGCAGCAATCTCATGACTTCACGCCGGCACCTCCTTCTCACTGGCGGTGGTCTCGTCGCCGCGCTCGGGCTCCCGAAAGCGGCGCTAGCGGACGCGATGAAGGTCGCCGAGCCGCCAGCCCACCAACCTGCTCACAAAGGATCAAAGCTCATGACGACGGCGACAATGAAAGACGGCGCGAAGATCTACTTCAAGGACTGGGGCGCCGGTCCGGTCGTGACCTTCTCCCATGGCTGGCCGCTCACCGCAGACGCCTGGGACGCCCAGATGCTGTTCCTGGCCAACCACGGCTACCGCGTCATCGCCCATGATCGACGCAGCCACGGTCGATCGGATCAAACGTGGACCGGCAACGACATGGACACTTATGCCGACGATCTCGCCACGCTGTTCGAGATGCTCGGCGTCAAGGACGTGACGATGATCGGCCACTCGACCGGTGGAGGCGAGGTGGCGCGCTATGTCGGCCGCCATGGCACATCACGTGTGTCGAAAGCAGTCCTGATTTCCGCGGTGCCTCCACACATGGCGCAGACGCCAACTAACCCCAACAGTGCGCCCATGAGCGTCTTCGACGGCCTGCGCTCAAGCGTGGTCGCCGATCGGGCGGGGTTCTTCAAGGAATTGGCGATGCCGTTCTTTGGCTATAACCGTCCCAACGCAAAGGTTTCGCAAGGCCAGATCGACTCTTTCTGGCTTCAGGGCATGATGGGGAGCCTCCAAGGCGAGTATGATTGTATCAAGGCCTTCTCCGAGACCGATTTCACGGATGATCTCAAGAAGATGACGATCCCAACTCTGCTGCTGCAGGGTAATGACGATCAGATCGTTCCTATCGACATCGCCTCCCGGCGTTCGGTGAAGATCCTGCCAAACGCGAGCCTGAAGGAATATGCCGGTGCTCCACATGGCATGTGCGTCACCCACGCCGATCAAGTGAACGCAGACCTGCTGGCCTTCCTCAGGGGATGACGGGGACGAAGTCCTCCTGCCGATCGACCGGCGGCAAGGCGGATACGTGTGCGGCAAGGCATGGTCATTCTGAGTGAGGCGAATGATGAGCAAGGCACGACATGAACGTCCGATTCTCGTGACCGGGGCGGCTGGACGGATCGGCTCGGTGGGCCGCTCCGTGACGGAGCTGCTTCTCGCCCGTGGATTCCGGGTACGGGCGCAGGTTCGTGTGGACGACGAGCGGGCCACAAGGTTGCGCGCCCTCGGTGCAGAAGTCGTGGTTGGTGATCTGCTCGATCTTACGGCGGTACATCGGGCGATTGAGGGGTGCGAACGTCTCCTTCGCAATGTCGGTCGCGCCGACGTATCTCGAAGCGGCTGTCAACGTCGCCGTCGTCGCGAAGCACTATGGCGTAAAGGCATTCGTCAATCTCTCCCAGATGACCGTCAACGAGATGGACATCTTCAATACGACCCCCAGCCCACAGCAAAAGCAGCATTGGTTGGCGGAGCAGATATTATCGTGGTCCGGGCTGCCGGTGGTGGAAGTACGCCCAACGGCCATCATGGAAGGGCTATTGCTTCAAACCGCGAAAACCATCTCCATGCAGGACAAGATCATGGCACCCTTTGGAAGGGGCAAGAACTCAGCCATCGCTGCAGCCGATGTCGCTCGGGTGATCGCCGAGATCTTGAGTGAACCCGCCGAGCATATCGGCCAAATCTACCATCTGACCGGCCCGGTTTCGCAGGACATGGACGCGGTTGCACGCGAGTTCTCGGCCGCGCTTGGTCGCACGATCTCGTACGTCAACGTTCCACTTGAGGTCATGAAGGGGCAACTCGCCGCCTTCGGAATGCCGCCGCATGTCGTTGCGCACGTGGCGACCATGGCGGGGCTACATCAGGACAACCGGTACGATCGGTTCAGCAATGATGTCGAAAGGCTGACCGGCATGCGTCCGATGAGCGTTCGGGAATTCGTGCAGAAGAACGCGCATGCGTTCGCACCGGTCGCGCCTTCGAGCGCGCCTGAATGAGCACGGCATCGTAGACAGGCGTGCGGCTTCGCAAAGGAGCGTGGTTGCGGGAACAGGATTTGAACTTGTAACCTTCAGTTATTGGTCGATGTCCCGAGCCTAGTTTGAGCGATTGGTCAAATCCAAGCGGCTCAACTTCAATCCCGAGACCGAGGTGCAGATCACGTCGCAGAACGCTACCGTCGACTGATCGTCTCTTCGCTTGTGTTCGACCTTTCCTATTTTTACGCCATCGTCGCCGATTTCCACACGCGCGTTCAGCACCTCTTCTCCAAACCGAGATATTCGGTTTTGATGAGCTCGCACCTCAGTCGGTCTAGAGCAGTACGGGGAATACCACAGCGTTTCAAGAGAGACGCGAAACAGTCGATCGGAAAGCGAGCAGCAGAACGTGTAAAGCAGCCCATTTGTCAGAATGAAATCCGACTCTCTCGCTAAGTCTTTGAAAAGGTTGGAGCGGGTGAAGGGAATCGAACCCTCGTATTCAGCTTGGAAGGCTGCTGCTCTACCATTGAGCTACACCCGCGACACCGGCTCCCTAACACGGCCGGGCGGCGGTCTCAACTGCCCCTGGGACCGCTTTCGCCGGGTTTCCGGCCGTTGCGCACAGGCCGGTTCCGCCCCACGCCGCCGGCCCTTAACAGCGGCGGCCTTCCGACCTATATTGAGATTTCCCGCAATCAACGAAAGGAGGTGATCCAGTGTCTTTTACCAAGCGCTGTCACCTCGCTGGGATCGCCCGCTAGGCTTTGAATAGAGGCTTGGCATCGGGGCGCTCTCAGCCCTGGACCAGCGAGCAAGAGATCGGGCGCGACGGGGTCTCCCCGCCGCGCCTTTTTCTTTTGTAAGATTTTTCTCCGACTTCAGAAGCCGAAGATGGCGAGCACGGACGGGCGCTTGCCGCGGCGGCTCTCGACGATGCGCTCGCCGCCACTCTCGACCGAGCTGCCGTAATAGCGGTGATGGCCAGCCTGGTCATGCAGATCGGCGGGCTCCGACTTCCCTGCCCGCCGCGCACCGCAGATGATCTTGACGGTCTGACCCGACATTGCCGCCTCCGATGAGCCTCAACTATTCTTGTGGCCATCAGTCGCCTCGGCTTCGGCCGGCGTTCACCCCGCCGGGCGGCAATCGGGTTTCAGGACAGTTTCGTCGCACAGTCGCGACGCAATATTCTAATCTCCGGGATTGTCGGTCCCGGCGGCGGTCATAAGTCCTTTGGGCTGTGCGCCCGAAAGCAAGCGAGGTGAAGATGCTTTACGCGATCCTGGCCTATCACGTGGAAGACGAGCTTTTGGAATGGACGCCTGAACAGGACGCCGCCGTCGTGGCCAAGGTCATCGAGGTTCAGGCGCCCTTGAGGGCAAGCGGACACCTTGGGCCGGCCGCTCGTCTGGATGACACAAGAAAGGCCCACACCTTGCGTGGCCCCAGCGCCGGCATCGTGCTGGACGGACCGTTTGCCGAGACCAAGGAGCAGCTACTGGGCTTCCACTTGGTCGAATACGACACGGATGAGGAGGCGATCGCGGCGGCGCGGAAGCTGCGTGAGGTCAATCCGAGTGCGGTCTACGAGATCCGCCCGGTCAAGCTTTACGTGCCCGCCGATGGGTTCGGCGCGACGCCGTCGGACAAATAGGGTCTACGCATCCGGCCCGCTCGGGGTCCCATAGAAGCGCCGGATCAGAAGCCCACCGAAGGCAATGAACCACAGGAAGGGTGCGACACGCGGAGCGAATGCTGCAACGATCGTGCCCGGAATGAACACGAGCAGCGGAAACAGCGAGGCCATGGTCTCGCGCCGCCAGCCGCCCAAAATAGTCCACCACAGCCAGGCATTGAGGCCTGCAATGGCGGTCAGGTGCAGGCCGTAAAGCACCGCTACCGCACTGCTCGTGTCGTAGTTGGTGTACAGGCCGTTGGTCACCGGCAGCAGCACGATAGAGAGCAGGAAAAACAGATTGAGGATCACCGCGCCGCGGCTCCCGACAGGCTGACGCGCAAGCCGCCGGTGATGGCTGATCCAGAACAGGCCGGCGATGATGAAGCTGAGCGCAAAGCCCGCAAGCTTGCCGGAATAAGCCTGGGCGAGATCGCTCCAATCGGGCGCGCTGGTGAACACTGCTGCTTTGGGTAGGTCGTAGGCCAATAGCGTCATGGCGACACCAAAGATGGTGTTGCTCAGCGATTCCAGCCGCCGCATCTCAAACTGGTCGGGCTTGAGCTCGGTCATGCCGGGTGCGCGCTTTTTCGGGCTGGAACTTTGGGCCATCTTTTCCCTAGGTGTTAATTGGAGTTCCGTCCAGCCGCATTGCGATTCGCGCGCGGATCGTTGATTCTGCAGGCTTCACCGGGGCGATTCGTGACAACCTATCTGGACACGCTCAATGCGGAGCAGCGCCGCGCCGTGGAGCATGGCGTGGCCGATGGCGCGACCGTGGGCGCCCCCCTGCTCGTCATTGCCGGTGCGGGCTCCGGCAAGACCAATACGCTCGCTCACCGCGTCGCGCATCTGATCGTCGCGGGCGCCGATCCCCGCCGCATCCTGCTGATGACGTTCTCGCGCCGCGCCGCGGCCGAGATGGCCGGACGCGTCGAGCGCATCGCCCGAAAGGTGCTGGGCGAGAACAACGCCGCGATCATGCGCGACGCGCTCACCTGGGCCGGCACCTTCCACGGCATCGGCGCGCGGCTGTTGCGCGAATATGCCGAGCGGATCGGCGTTGATCCCGCCTTCACCATCCACGACCGCGAGGATTCCGCCGACCTGATGAATCTGGTCCGGCACGAACGCGGGTTGTCGAAGACGGAGAGCCGCTTTCCGGCCAAGGGCACCTGCCTGTCGATCTATTCGCGCTGCGTCAATGCCGAGATGGAGATCGAGAAGATCCTCGGCCAGCATTATCCCTGGTGCGCCGGCTGGGCCGCCGAACTGAAGGGGCTGTTTGCCGCTTACGTCGAGGCCAAGCAGGCCCAGCACGTGCTCGATTACGACGATCTGCTGCTCTACTGGTCGCAGATGATGAGCGACGTGCTGATCGCCGACGAGATCGGCGGCCGCTTCGATCACGTGCTGGTCGACGAATATCAGGACACCAACCGCCTGCAATCCTCGATCCTGCTGGCGCTGAAGCCTGATGGACGCGGGCTCACTGTCGTCGGCGACGATGCGCAGTCGATCTATTCGTTCCGCGCCGCCACCGTGCGCAACATCCTGGACTTCCCGCAGAGTTTTTCGCCGCGCGCGGAAATGATCACGCTCGACCGCAACTATCGCTCGACCCAACCCGTGCTTGCGGCGGCCAACGGCGTCATTGGCCTTGCGCGCGAGCGCTTCACCAAAAATCTCTGGACCGACCGCACCGGGTCGCAGAAGCCGCAGCTCGTCACCGTGCACAACGAGGCCGACCAGGCGTGCTACATCGTCGAGCAGGTGCTGGCCAATCGCGAGCAAGGCGCGCTGCTCAAGCACCAGGCAGTGCTGTTCCGGACGTCCTCGCATTCCGGCCCGCTGGAAATCGAGCTGACCCGCCGCAACATCCCGTTCGTGAAATTCGGCGGGCTGAAATTTCTCGACGCCGCGCATGTCAAGGACGTGCTGGCGCTGCTGCGCTTTGCCGAGAACCCGCGCGACCGCGTCGCTGGTTTTCGCATCCTGCATCTGCTGCCGGGCATCGGTCCCGCCACCGCACAGCGCGTGCTGGACCAGATGGCCGAGAGCATCGACCCCCTGCACGCGCTCGGCCAGCTTGCGGGGCCGCCGCGCACCGGTGCGGACTGGACTGGCTTCGTCCGCACCGTCGAGAATTTGCGCTATTCAGAATGGCCTGCAGATCTCGAGCGCGTGCGGCTGTGGTACGAGCCGCATCTCGATCGCCTGCACGAAGATTCCGAGACGCGCCGCGCCGATCTGATGCAGCTCGAGCAGATCGCAAGCGGCTATGCCTCGCGCGAGAAATTTTTGACCGAGCTCACGCTCGATCCGCCGGATGCGACCAGTAACAAATCCGGACCGCCGCTGCGCGACGAGGACTATCTGATCCTCTCCACCATCCATTCCGCCAAGGGGCAGGAGTGGAAGTCGGTGTACGTGCTCAACGTCGTCGACGGCTGCATGCCCTCCGATCTCGGCGCCGGCACCAGCGCCGAGCTCGAGGAGGAGCGCCGCCTGCTCTATGTCGCGATGACGCGCGCCAAGGACAATCTGCATCTCGTCGTGCCGCAGCGCTTCTTCGTCCACGGCCAGGCTGCCAAGGGCGACCGCCACGTCTACGCCTCGCGCACCCGCTTCATCCCGGAGCAGCTGGTCTATCTGTTCGAGCGCACCGCCTGGCCGAAGGCCGGTGCGGGCGCGGCGCGCACCGCGGCGCAGGGGCCGAAGATCGACATCGGCGCGCGGATGCGGGGGATGTGGCGGTAGACGCACAAACGGAAACCGAGCATTTCCGGAAGCCGCCTTGTCACTTGGCCGCGGCCCATTAAATTTGGTCGATCCTCCCCACAGAGACCTGATCGATGACCGCACCGCTCGAATTCGGACTGGATACTTTTGGCGACGTCACCAAGGACGCCACCGGCAGCATGCTTCCGCATGCGCAGGTGATCCGCAATGTCGTCGACGAGGCGGTGCTGGCCGACGAGCTCGGACTCGACTTCATCGGGCTCGGCGAACATCACCGTGCCGATTTTGCGATCTCCTCGCCCGAGACCGTGCTCGCGGCCATCGCGTCGCGCACCAAGCGCATCCATCTCGGCTCGGCCGTGACCGTGCTGAGCTCTGACGATCCGATCCGCGTATTCCAGCGCTTTGCGACCTTGGATGCGCTTTCCAACGGACGCGCCGAGGTGATCCTCGGCCGCGGCTCGTTCACGGAATCATTTCCGCTGTTCGGCTTCGACCTCCGCAAATACGAAGAGCTGTTCGAGGAGAAGCTCGATCTGTTCACAGCACTGCTGTCGCAGAAGCCCGTGAGCTGGCAGGGCAAGCTGCGTCCGCCACTGAAGGACCAGCTGGTCTATCCGCCGGTCGAGAATGGTCAGCTCAAAACCTGGATCGGCGTCGGCGGCAGCCCGCAATCGGTGGTGCGCGCCGCGCACTACGACCTGCCCTTGATGCTCGCCATCATCGGCGGCGCTCCCGAGCGCTTCGCGCCCTACGTCGATCTCTATCACCGCGCCTTCAAGGAGTTCGACCGCCCCGCGCAGCCGATCGGCGTGCACTCGCCCGGTTACGTCGCCGAGACCGACGAACAGGCCCGCGAGGAGCTGTGGCCCGACTACAAGGCCATGCGGGACCGCATCGGCCGTGAGCGCGGCTGGCCGCCGATGGGCCGCGACGAGTTCGTCAGCGAGGCCGAGCACGGCTCGCTCTATGTCGGCTCGCCTCAGACAGTCGCGCGCAAGATCGCCAAGACAGCGAAGGCGCTTGGTGTTGCTCGGTTTCAGCTGAAATATTCGGCGGGACCGCTGCCGCACGAGAAGCTGATGCGGAGCATCGAACTCTACGGGCGGAAGGTGGTGCCGATGGTCAGGGAGATGCTGGGCTAGCGCTTCGCGACAGCCCGCCTGCGCCCTTCGGGCTACGGCGCGGCAGCCTTCGCCAGCTTCGCGCAACGGTCATCTTGGCTGGCTTGCCTAGCCGAAGCTCGCGAAGCGAGCGAAGGCTGGTGGGGGAGGCAGGACTCGAACCTGCGAAGCCATGAGGCGGCTGATTTACAGTCAGCTCCCTTTGCCACTCGGGACACTCCCCCGCTCGACGGCAGCACAATCGGGCCGGACCTTGCCGGCGGACCGAAGACGGCCATGGAACGTGAAGGCCGCGACAGCCCGGATGGGGGCGCGACCGGGCGCGTTTATGGGCGAAGGGGTGGGGCAAAGTCAACCGAGGCGAACAGCTAAAATGGCCCCTGGAGGCACCCAAATTGCCATATTCCGGGACCCGTGACACAAGCGAGCCCATGAAGGATCGAAAATTCATCCCCAAAGGCGCCCGGAGCGGGTCTAAGCCCTTCAACAGGCCCGGGAAATCGGCCGGCCGGTCGGCCTGGCGCGAACGCGATTCGCACGCCGACGGGCCCGTCATCCTCTATGGCTGGCACACCGTCACCATGGCGCTCGCCAACCCGCAGCGACGGATCCGCAAGCTGACGCTGACCGAGAACGCCGCACGGCGCCTAGCGGACGAAAACATCGAAACCCGCGTCTCACCCGAGATCGTCCGGCCCCAGGAGATCGACCGCTTGCTCTCCCCGGACGCCGTGCATCAGGGCCTGCTCGCCGAAGCCGATCCCCTGCCCTCGCCGGATATCGAGGCTCTGGAGCAGGAAGGCATGGTGCTGGTGCTCGACCAGATCACCGATCCGCACAATGTCGGCGCCATCCTGCGCTCGGCCGCAGCGTTCGCGGTGAAGGCGATCGTCACCACCGCGCGCCACAGCCCGGAAGCAACCGGCGTGCTCGCAAAAGCCGCCTCCGGCGCGCTCGAGCTGGTGCCGATGATCACGGTGCAGAATCTCGCCCGCGCCCTGAACGAGCTGAACGAACTCGGCTTCCAGACCGTCGGCCTCGACAGCGAAGGCAGCGAAGACCTCTCGAACGTCACGCTGCGCGAGCCGCTCGCGCTGGTGCTCGGCGCCGAAGGCAAGGGTCTGCGGCAATTGACGCGCGAGACCTGCAGCGTCGTGGCGCGGCTTGACATGCCCGGCGAGATCAAGAGCCTCAACGTCTCCAACGCTGCCGTGCTCTCGCTCTATGTCGGCGCGAGCCGGCTTGGCTTGATGAAGCGCTAACAAACGAAAGCGCCCGTCCACATCACGCGGACGGGCATTTCGTTGGTTCAACCGATCAGAGATCAGTAATAGCGGCGCAGCACGCGATGGCCGCCGTAATACGGCGCATAGCGATGGGCGTAGCCATAGCGCGGGCCGTAGCCGTAATGCGTGCGCGGCAGATAGCCGTAGCGCGGGCCATAGCCGTAGCGATACGGACGATAGTGCGGCCGGTGATAGTAGGCGGCTGGCGCTTCGACGGCAGATGCACCATAGCCGTGGCCGTAACCATAGCCGCGGCCATAGCCGTAGCCATAATTAGCGGGCGCGACGACCGCGTCCTCCTGGTAGGTCGGATGCGGCGCGAAGGCGCCCGGACCGGTGTAGGTCGGGCCCTGGTTGACGTAGTAATATTGCGAGGTCGGCTCGGCGAGGCGCTCATAGCCGCCGCCATAGCCATAGCTGGCACCATAGCCGTAGCCATAACCACCGCAGCCGGTGTTGCAGCCGGAATAGACCGGCGCAACCGGCTGGCACGGGCTGAAGCCGCAGGCCATCGCCGGCGCGCTGCCCACAAACATCACGGCAGCCGCCGCGACCAGTCCCGAAATCATCTGACGCATTACTCTCTCCTGTTGATTTCCGTTTTGTTGGATTTTGACGTTTCTTAGCCCGGCGGCTTGCCGGGGATTGCTGCATGCGGCCGTGGCCGAGGGCGCCGCGGATGGTCGTTGATCTCGGGTGCGAGGATCACCGGCGGCGGATTGACGGGCACATCCATCTGCGGCGGCAACGGCGCGGACTGCGCGCCCCAGGTCTCATGATAGCTTTCGGCCGGCTTCGGCAATTTGCGATTTGCGGGCGGCTCGATCTCGAGCCGGCCATAGCCGGGCTGCAAGCCCATGCTCGGATAATAATGGCCGACATCGGAGGGCTGCCGCTCGGCCACATAGCGCCCGCCATAGATCGTGGGCTGCACCTGGACGTTCTTGCCCAGGCCCCAGACACCTTCGACGACGCTATAGGACGCATCGATATTGTTGATGATGATGGGCACGCCGGGACGGCCGGGCACGACGATATCGAAGCCGCCGCCGGCAAAGGCCGTTGCGGGCAGTCCGATCAGAAAGGTTGCGAGCGCGACAGCGCGCATGGAAGGATCCCGGTTGTCCAGCCTGCAACCTATCCGATCACGACGGACAGAGAGTTAAGGACCCCTCACCAAATGCCAGTAAGCCTAACGCGCAAGGGTCGACAACAGCTCAAATGCCGCTCGGCACGCTAGCGAAGCGTTAACGGGAGGCAAAGACGCGGCCGGCGCGCGTACGGTTGCGTGGCACAGACTGCACATCCTGGGCGGGCTCACGTCGATGTGACCCCGCATCCGAGAAACCGCGGAACCACCGCCGAATGTCGCACTTAGCACAGGTCTCAACAACATGGAGGAAATGCCATGACGAGCCTGAAGCTTCTTGGCCTGGCCGCAATCGTCGCGTCCACGCTTGCCGCACCAGCCCACGCGCAAACCGTGACCGACAATTCGGCCCGCTGCACTGGGCCCTTCCAGGATCCGAATTGCCAGAACCTTCGCGCCGGCTATCCCGCCACCGATCGCGCCTATCGCCGCCGGCACATGGCGCATCGGCAGGTGAATGACCAGTCGGGCTTCTGGCCGCTCGACACAGCGGGCGCGGTCGCCGGCGCCGCCGTCGGCACCGCGGCAGCGGTCGCCTCCGCACCGTTCCAGGGCTGGGGCAATTCCTATGCGAGCTACGACCGCAGCGGACCCGGCTGGTACGGCAATTGGGACGCCTACGCAGCCCGCAACGGCATCGTGTGCAGGCCGGGAACCCACTTCAAAGGCGAAGATGGCCGGCAGCACCTCTGCCAGTAGGCCAATCTAGCCGAGCTCAGCAGAACAGGCGGCCTCCAGGGGCCGCCTGTTCATGCCAGGAGACCCCGCGCGGGTTCTGGCACTTTCCAACCAAGTCTGGTATTGCGGCGCGCAACGGGGAACAGCCTCGGCGGATCGCCGGGCCCTGCCCCGCCTTCCCAGCGTCGCCGGCTTAGCTCAGCGGTAGAGCAGCGGTTTTGTAAACCGAAGGTCGGGGGTTCAATCCCCTCAGCCGGCACCACATGACCATTTCAACCGGTCTCACCCCGTCCTCGGAATGACGACATCGCCTGAAATTACAGGCGAATTTAGGCTCAGACGGTCTCGCGATGTCCCTTCCAATCTCTGCCGGTTGACGGTACATCTGACGGTACCGCCGTTTGGGCATCACTCCGGATACCGTCATGGACGAACTTAGCGATACTGCGATCCGCAGCATCAAACCGAAGGACAAACCCTACAAGGTAACCGACGGTGGAGGCCTCTACCTGCTGGTGACGACGTCAGGATCGAAGCTCTGGCGCTTCGATTATCGCCGGCTCGGCAAGCGCCTGACGATGGCAATGGGGCCCTACCCCGACCTGACCTTGAAGCGGGCGCGCAAGGACCGGGATGAGGCCCGCGAGCAGCTGGCGAACGGCCTCGATCCGATCGTGCAGAAGAAGCTCAAAGAGGTCGCCGCGAAGACGGCTGAGGCCAACACCTTCAGCCTGATCGCCGACGAGTTCTTGGAGAAGATCAGGGCCGATGGTCTGAGCGAGGACACGATCGACAAGAACGCGTGGATGCTCGACTTCGCGCGCACCGACTTCGGGAACAAGGCGATCACCGCGATCACGGCCGCCGAGATCCTGATCGTGCTGAAGCGGATCGAGAAGGCTGGCAAACACGATACCGCAGTTCGGACGCGCAGCACCATCAGCCGCGTGTTCCGCTATGGCATCGCGACCAGCAGGGCCGAGCGCGATCCGACCGTCGATCTGCGCGGCGCGCTCGTCACCCGGAAGACGGAGCACCGCGCCGCCCTGTTTAAGCCGGAGGACGTCGGCGGCCTGATGCGCTCGATCAACGGCTATCGCGGAACCGCAGTCGTCCGGCTGGCGCTCCGGATCGCACCGCGCATCTTTCTGCGGCCGTTCGAGCTGCGGTATGCCGCCTGGTCGGAACTGCCGCCACTGAAGCACGGCATGGACTGGCGCATCCCGGGCGCCCGCATGAAGACCAAGGACGGTGAGGAGTTCGATCACATCGTCCCCTGCTCTCGGCAGGTCGTCGACATGCTGCGCGAGCTGAAGGAGCTTGCGGGTCACGGGAAATACCTGTTCCCATCCAACCGCACGATCACGCGCCCGATCAGCGAAGTCACCCTCAACGCTGCCTTCCGTCGCATGGGCTACACCACCGACGAAGTCACGACGCACGGTCTGCGCAGGACGGCGTCAACACTGCTGAACGAACAGACGCTGGGCGACCACCGACGGTTCGAGAACGATTGGATCGAAAAGCAGCTGCACCATCTCGATCCCAACGAAGTGCGCGGGACCTATAACGCGGCAGAATATCTCGAGCCCAGGCGCAGGATGATGCAGTGGTGGTCGGATTATCTCGATCGGCTGGCCGGCGTTTCGGAATTGCTCGGTTAGGCCAGCCTATAGGCTGGCAGATCGCCGTGGCGAAGTACCTCCTTCTTACGTCGGTGGGCGAAGAGTCCGAGGCCGCAAAAACCGAGAATAAGCATGGCCCACGTGGAGAGCTCCGGGACTGCTGGCGCGGGTGCCACGGCATCTATAGAGAAGGTGTCCCCGTTCGCGTCAACGAAGAAAGCCAACGGATCTTGGTATAACGCGGCGGACGAAAAAATCTGCAAATTCGCGCTGTGTTGACCCGCTGTAAGAATGTCAGCGAAGTCGAAGGTCAATAGGTCGCCATTAGATGATCGAGTAGCGCTGGTCGCAAGCACGCCATTTGCCCCCGATCCTCCGCAGGTGGATATGCCGCACTCCTTCACTGATGTTTGATACGAACCATATCCTGATATCGCAAAAGCAGCGAGGCTTCCCGAGGTGAGGCCAATTTCATAATCGAAGTAGAGTCCGGGATGATTCACTGAAGGACTATCTGCATAGCTGATGACGCGCTGACGGAATACTCCGGCCAACCCGTCGTCAAACGAGAAAGCAGTTCTTCGATCGAACAGTATCGTTCGAGCCGCAGTATCACCGGTGCTACCACCATTTGGAAGCCCAGTGATCGTTGAGCCGGGGGTCAACAGGTCGGGCGAAACGACAGCCGCATGGACCGGCGTCATAAAAGCTAGAAGAGAGGCGGCGATCAGAAATAAGTTCGGGGCGAGCCCTTTGGACTTGGTCATCAAATTACTCCGTAAAATATTCAGTCGATATAATTGCGCAAAGTTAATCCTAACATGCGACATGCTGTCAATTGCAGCGGTTGAGCATTCTTAGTGCAACAACTACCCTTTTGGCACTTGACAAAAGAAAACCCCGGCAACGCTGGCCGCTGCCGGGGCAAGTCTGTGGGAGGACCGGTCTCTCGACCGGCACCGGGCCGAACCCGGTGAACGCCCAAGGAGGGCAAAGCTGGCGTCGGATTTCTCTAACGCCATCTCACCCTCATCTTTTCCCACGCGATGGGTTGTATGTCAACTAAAAGGTGATAGTGTCACGCCGTCTCAGGGTGATCCACAATGACCGATTCCATTACCTTCCTCCGTGTTCCCGAAGTCTTGCGCCGCACCGGCATGTCTCGGCCGACCCTCTATCGCCGCATCAGCGAGGGCAAGTTCCCTGAGCCGAAGAAGGACGGCGGCCTAGCGCTCTGGACCGAGCTCGACGTCACCAACTACCAGCGCAAGATCATGGGCTTGCCGGTGCTGACACAGGACGTGGCGGATCTGCTGGGATGACCTTCCTGCGTACCACTCGGCGCTCGCCCGTGGACGACGTTGACGATCTGCTTGGCACAGCGGAACCCGTCGATCCGCCCGAAATCTTCAACATGGATCTGCGCAACATCAGCCGCGGCGTGTCGATCACGTGGCTGATGCAAGCGTTCGAGATGGACCGCAACACCATCAAGAAGCGCCTGGCCGACTGTCCGCCGATCAAGATGGGCGCGGGTCAGCAGCCGTTGTTCAAGCTGTCGCAGGCCGCGGCGTATCTGGTCAAGCCGCGCTTCGACACCAAGACCTACATCAAGAATATGAACATCAACGATCTCCCGCCCTTCCTTCGCAAGGAAGTCTGGGAAGCTCGATTGAAGGAGCAGCGGTGGAAGGAAAAGGCCGGAGATCTCTGGCACACGGCCGACGTCACCGAGACTTTCGCTGAGGTTTTCAAGCTGATCAAAAACCAGATGCAGCTTTGGGTCGACAACCTAGCGCGCACGGAAGCGATGAGCGACGCGCAGAACAAGCATTTCGTCGGCGCCGTCGATCAGTTGCAGCAAGACCTTCATCGCGAACTGATCGAGCTGCCGAAGGCGCGCAAGACGAGTCCACAATCGGCTGATGCAGAGGACGACGAATGAGCGAGGGCGCAGAAGCAAAGCAGCAACGATACCGCGAGCGCGTCAGGGTACAGACCCTGACTTGGGCCATGGGGCGATCGGTTCACAACCGGGTCGACAACGAATGCTGCCCCGACTTCTCGTGCTGTCATCCCGATCTGTTCGAGCAGGACTCAGCCAAGCGCTGGGAAACCTACCACCGGGAACACGGGCAGCGATCCTGATCGAAATGTGCAATGCCTGAATTTCTCGAACAGATAATCGTCGAAACGGCCGAGATGGTCCGGCCGCCCGAACGCCTGACCGTCTCCCAGGCGGCTGTAAAGTATCGCAAGCTCAACAACCCGGGAAGCTATGTCGGAGATTGGGACAACTCTATCGCGCCGTACATGGTTGAGCCGATGGATGAGCTTACGTCGCTCGACTACACTGGCTTGATCTTCGCCGGGCCTGCCCGCTGCGGAAAATCCGACATTTATTTCAATTGGCTCGGCCACACCGCGATCTGCGATCCCGCAGACATGATGGTCGTCCACATGACGCAGAACACCGCGCGCGACTGGTCAAAGGGCGATCTACAAAAGGTCTTCCGTCATTCCCCTGATATTGGCGCGAAGGTGACGCACGGCCGACAGAGCCTCAACACCCACGACATCGCGTTCCAATCCGGAATGCGCGTGCTCGTGAAATGGCCGACCATCACGGAACTGTCGGGCAAGACGGTCCCTCGCCTGTTCCTGATGGACTACGATCGAATGCCGCTCGACGTGGACAAGGAAGGCACGCCGTTCGATCTCGCGCGCAAGCGCACCACCACGTTCCAGCGCTACGGCATGACGGTGGCCGAGAGCTCGCCGGGTTGGCAGGTCGAGAACCCGAAGTGGCTGTCGACCAGCCCGCACGAAGCGCCGCCGACGCCGGGTATTCTCGCCCTATATAATCGCGGTGATCGGCGCCGTTGGTACTGGCGCTGCATCAGTTGCAAGGAGGCGTTCGAACCGACCTTCCAGTGTCTCAGCTATCCCGACTCGGCTGACAAAATGGAAGCGGCCGAAATGGCAACGCTGAAGTGCCCCATCTGTTCGTTCGATATCGAGCACGAGCGCAAGCGGGAACTGAACTTCAACGGCAAGTGGATCAAGGACCGCATGAAGTGGCTGCCAGACGGATCGGTGGTGGGCACGCCGATCCGGTCGAGCATTGCTTCGTTCTGGCTGAAAGGCGTCGCGGCGGCGTTCGCCGACTGGAAGCTGCTGGTGCACAACTATCTAAGCGCCATGGAGGAATTCGAGCGCACCGGCAGCGAGGAGTCGCTGAAGACAACGACCAACACCGACCAGGGCGAACCGTACGTCCCGCAGAGCTCTGAGGGCGAGCGCCTGCCGGAAGACCTGAAAAGCCGCGCCTACGATCTCGGCGAGCGCGTCGTGCCCGAGGGCGTGCGCTTCCTGATTGCGACGATCGACGTGCAGAAGAACCGCTTCGTGGTGCAGATCCACGGCATCGGCGAACACGGCGACATCTTCATTGTGGACCGCTACGACGTCCGCAAATCCGAGCGCACCGACGACGACGGCGAGCGCTATTGGATTAGCCCGGGGTCCTATGAGGAAGACTGGCGCCTGCTCGTCGACGCGGTGATCTTGAAGACTTACCCGCTCGCGGATGGCAGCGGGCGACACATGCAGATCAAGGTCACGGGTTGCGACTCCGGTGGCCGCGAGGGCGTGACTGCGAACGCCTACAAGTTCTGGCGATGGCTCCGCGACAAGCAGCCCGGCAATCTGCATCGGCGCTTCCAGCTCGTGAAGGGCTCCCCACTGAAGTCGGTACCGCGGGTGCAGATCAGTTACCCTGACGCCGAGCGCAAGGACCGTCGCGCCGGCGCCAAGGGCGAAGTCCCGATCCTGATCATCAACTCCAACCAGGTGAAGGATCAGGTCAATAAGCTGCTCGATCGCGAGATACCCGGCGGCGGGCGAATCAGCTTTCCGGAATGGCTGCCGGATTGGTTCTATACCGAGCTCACGGTCGAAGTGCGCACCGCGAAGGGCTGGGAAAACCCGAAGAACCAGCGCAACGAGTCCTGGGACTTGCTGTGCTACGCCATCGCGGTCGGCCTGTCGCCGCGCCACGTGAACATCGAGCGAATCGATTGGGCCAACCCGCCGTCCTGGGCCGCCGAGTGGGACAAAAACGACTTGATACTCGCTCCCGGCGTCGATCAACGATTTGAATCTCAACCAAATAGTGATATTGGACTTGAGCGACTCGGCGCAGAATTGGCGTGATCCCCACATATGGCCTCGACTTCTGACCTGCTGGCAGATGCAAAAACCGCCTACCATTCCCTTCTAACGGGCAAACAGGCGGTGGAGTTTCGCGACTCCAATGGCGAGACGGTCCGGTACAACGTCGCCAACATTTCGAAGCTCGCGGCCTACATCGCGGATCTGGAACGGCAGTTGTCCACGACGTCGTGCACGTCGGGTCCGATGCGGGTTTGGTTCTGATGCAGGCTGACCCCGAAATCGACGCGCTGCTTGGGAATGCCCTCCCCGCGGTGGTCGCGCCTTCAACGGGCAAGGCGATGGGATTTGTCGGCGGCCCGTACGATGGCGCCAACAGGTATTCGACTGAGTTGGCGACCTGGCAGCCTTCGCTCGGGTCGGCCGATTTCGACATCCTGCCCGACAAGCCGGTTCTTGACGCCCGGGTCCGCGACACCCTGCGGAACGACTCCTACGTGCAAAGCGGTCTCGCGATGCACAAGGACAACATCGTCGGCTCGATGTTCCTGCTCAATTCGAAGCCGGACTTTAAAGTCCTCGGGCTCGATGAGACCTGGGCGGAAGAGTACCAGGAAGAAGTCGAGTCCAAGTTCACCCTCTGGGCCGAGAGCGACAACAACTGGCCCGACGCTGCTCGCGTCAACACGCTGACGTCGCTCGTCCGCCTCGCGGTTGGCGTTTACGGCATGGCCGGCGAGGTGCTCGCCTCGGCCGAATGGATGCGCGACGCCTCTCGCCCGTTCAACACCGCGATCCAGATGATCGACCTCGATCGTCTGTCGAACCCGAACGGCGTCATCAACAACCCGTTGCTTCGGGGTGGCGTGCAGCGGGATCGGTACGGCGCGCCGCTCGGCTATCACGTTCGGATGGCGCACCCGACCGACTACTTCAATCCCGACAGCTACATGTGGAAGTACGTTCCAATCCGCAAGCCGTGGGGTCGGTTGCAGATGATCCACATCGTCGAGCAGACGCGGCCGGATCAGACACGCGGCGTGGCCGAGATGGTTTCGGCGCTGAAGGAACTACGGATCACCAAGAAGTTCCGCGACATCGTGTTGCAGAACGCCGTCGTCAACGCGACCTATGCCGCCTCGATCGAGAGCGACCTTCCCTCCGACGCGGTGTTTCAGGCGCTCGGTGGCGGCAACCTGGGGGACACCGCGGGCGGCGCGATCAGTTGGGCGTCGTCCTATCTCGCCGCGATCCAGCAGTATGCGGGCGGCGCGAAGAACCTCAAGCTCGACGGCGTCAAGATCCCGCATCTGTTCCCCGGGACGAAGCTGCAACTGCGGCCGGCTGGCCAGGGCGGCCCGCTCGGTACCGAGTTCGAGCAGTCCTTGCTCCGCTACATCGCGGCGAACTTAAACGTCAGCTACGAGCAGCTCTCGCGCGACTACAGCCAGTCGAACTATTCGTCGATCCGCGCGGCGATGACCGAGACGTGGAAGTTCATGCAGGCGCGGAAGCGGATGGTCGCCGATCGCTTCGCCTCGAGCATCTTCCGTCTATGGCTGGAAGAAGCGATCAACAAAAACCAGATCACCACGCTCTCAAAGGCCTCGCCCTCCTTCTACGAGGGCCTGAACGCCGACGCCTACGCGAAGTGCGAATGGATCGGCGCCAGCCGCGGCCAGATCGACGAGTTGAAGGAAACTCAGGCCGCCGTGTTGCGCCTCGATAACGGGCTCTCGACGCTGGAAGACGAGCACGGGCGCATGGGCAAGGATTGGCGCGCGGTGATCCGGCAGCGCAAGCGGGAGAAGACCCTGCTGGTCGAAGCTGGTCTGTACGTCGACCCCAACAGCCAGAACACGAAGAACGCTTTGAAGCCGTCGACCGAGGCTGACAACCCCGACAACAAGCCCGCGAAGAAGAAGCAAAATGCTTAATCCCCTGATCGCGCGCTTCAGCGGCATCCCCGCCTTCGTCAACGGCGCATCAAACGTCCTGTTCGAGAGCTGCCTGCAGCAGGTCGTGGCGCACGAGCGCGCGTTCGAGATGCTGAACGAGGGGATGCAGGCCGACGACGGCTTCTGGCCGGCCGCCGACGACTGGCGCGCTGCGTATCGCCCCTACAACGTGCGCGACGGCATTCTGCTGATCCCCGTCAAAGGCGTGTTGCTACACGAATTCACCTTTGCCCTCGGCAATTGGGCCACCGGCTATCAGTACATCTGGCGCGCATTCCAGCGCGGCATGACCGATGAGGGCGTGAAGGGGATCGCCTTCATCTGCAATACGCCGGGCGGCATGGTCGCCGGCTGCTTCGATTGCGCTGACAAGATGTTCGCCATGCGCGGGACGAAGCCGATCCGCGCCTTCTCCCAGGAGAGCGCCTATTCGGCCGGCTACGCGATCGCGTCGGTCGCCGACCACGTCAACGTCTCGGCGACTGGCGGCGTCGGCTCGATCGGCGTCGTCACGATGCACGTCGATATGAGCGGGGCGATCGACAAGGCGGGCTTCAAGATCACCTTCATCCAGTACGGGAAGCACAAGACGGATGGCAATCCGTACGAGTCTCTCGGCAAGGACGCGAAGGCACGTATTCAAGCTCGGATCGACGAGCTCGGTGAGATTTTCGTGACCAAGATGGCACGAAATCGGGGATTGGACGCGCAGGTCATTCGAGATTTCGAAGCCCTGACGTTCACCGCCTCGGAAGCGACGTCAAACGGGCTGGCCGATTCCATCGGCTCGCTCGACGACGCCATGGCCGCATTCGTGGCCGATTGTTCCCTCGACGATGGAGATGATGAAATGAACGACAAAACTGCGGGGGTCGATCAGGCCACCCATACTGCTGCTGTCAACACCGCGCGCACCGAAGGTCACGCGGCCGGTCTCAAGGAAGGCACGAGTGCCGGCGCCACGGCCGCGAAGGAGCGCATCTCCGCGATCCTCGCGCTTGACGAGTCCAAGACCCGTCAAGCGTCCGCGCTCAAGATTGCGCTGACGACCGACATGACCGTCGACCAGGCGAAGGGTCTGCTCGGCACCCTGCCCGAGGAAAAGGCTGCCACGGCTGCGCCGGCTGCGTCGGCCGCCAAGCCCGAGACGCCGTTCGAGAAGGCGATGACCACAACCGAGAATCCGAACCTCGGCTCGGGCGATCAGAGCGAGACGAGCGCTGCGACCGATGACCAGTCGGCGGCCATCCTCGGGCACTACCGCGCCGCGACCGGCGCTCCCAAGAAGTCGGCAGCGTAACGCCGAGCTGTTCGCGACATCGGCGGCCGAAATGTCGCCGATGAACTCCAACCTCCCAGCTAGAAAGCCAATCCAATGACCACCAACATCCCGTATGACAAGGTTGGTATCGCGGACTTCGATACCACCGACATCTTCAGCCAGGTCGAGCTGTTCAACTCGACCATCCCGGACATCACGACCGAAGACTTCGAAGTTGCTGCGAACACCACGCTCAAGACCTACGCCGTGGTCGGTCTGAATGCGGCCGGTAAGCTCGTGATGGCGACTGACGACGTTGTCGGCGGTGCGCGCGCGACCAACGCCCTGACCCTCACCGCGGTCGGTACCGCGAACGAAACCGTCACGATCGGCAGCACGGTCTACAAGCTCGTGGCAGCGCCCGCCGCCGGTTACGACGTGAAGATCGGCGCGACCACCGCGGAGACCACTGCCAACCTGATCGCGGCCATCAACGGCGACCCGGCTGGTTTGGGAACGCTTTACGGCGCCGCCACCGTCGAGCATCCGAGCGTCGAGGCCCGCCTGAACGCGGCTGGCGTGATCGGCTTGGTCGCCGACGTTCCTGGTACGGCCGGAAACGCCATCGCGACCACCGAAACCAGCGCGGTCGGCTCTTTCGCGACCACCACGATGACGGGCGGTCTCGACGCGGTTGGCATTCAGGCCATCGGCGTCGCCGTCGCCGGCATCGTGACCGACGGTGCCAATCCGAAGCGAATCCCCGTCTATCGCTCGGGCAACTTCAACCCGGCAGCGCTGGTGTGGGACCCGTCGTTCGACACGCTCGCGAAGCAGTGCGCCGCGTTCCGCGGTGCGCCGACGCCCACCAACATCATCATCCGTCCGCGGCTCTAACCCTCGGGTTATTGACGCAACGACCCCGTCTTCACATCGCATCGAAAGAACCGCATCATGACTTGGACCAACTATCAGCTCTGGAACACGCGGACCCTGCTCGGGGTCTATCGCGACCTGCTGCCGCCGCAGAACTACTGGCTCAATCTTCTGTTTCCAAACCAGATGAACTCGACCGACGAGTACATCGATTTCGGCAAGATCCCGCGTGTGAACCGCAAGCTCGCTCCCTTCGTCGTGCCGATGGCGCAGGGTCGCCCGATCTACGAGGAAGCAGCGTACCTGGGCCGCTTCAAGCCGGCCTACATCAAGCCGAGCGATCCCGTGACCCCGAGCCGCGTCCTGACCCGCCGCGCTGGCGCCCTGCTCACCCCCGGCGACGACAGTCCGATGGCTCGCTACAACGCCATCAAGGCCGACATCGTCCAGTTCCATCGCGACGCGGTCGAGCGCCGCTGGGAATGGCTGGCGGCGAAGGCGATTCTTGACGCCAAGGTCGTGATCGAGGGTGACGACTATCCGAGCACGCTGGTCGACTTCCAGCGCGCGGCCGGTCACACCATCGTCCTGGGAGCAGGCGCGCGTTGGGGCGACGCTGGTGTGTCCATTTACGACAGCATTCAGTCGTGGATGGACATGATGCATCTCGCTCCGTTCGGCGGCGCCCCGAACCGCATTACGATCGGTACGTCGGTCTGGGCCGTGATGCGTAAGGACCCGGAAATCCTTGCCAACATGAACAAGTTCTACCGCGGCAACGAGACCGCTGTGAAAACCGGTTTGTTGCCGACCGGCGAGGCTCGCTTCGTTGGCTCGCTGTCGGCCAACTTGGACGTCTGGGTCTACAATGACTTCTATGCCGTCAACGGAACGGTCACGCCCTTCATGTCGCCGAAGGACATCGTTCTCAGCGGCCCGGCTGTTGCCGGCTATCAGTGCTTCGGCGCCATCATGGACGTTCACGCGCAGTTCCAGGCGTTGCCGATCTTCATCCGCAACTACATCCAGGACGGCGACGTCGCGCTCGAGCAGATCCTCACGCAGTCCGCGCCGCTGATGGTGCCGGTGAACCCGAACGCCACTCTGAAGGCGACCGTCCTCGGCTAACGGCCCGATCCCCTGACACCGGGCGGTCGCCGCCCGGTGTTCTCGACATCTCCGCAACAAAGCAGAAAGAACGACGATGCCCAAAGCACTTGCGATCCACACCATTCATATCGGCCGCGAACCCGGCACGGTCAGCGAACTCACCGGCAACATCACGAAGCCCGCCTTGGTCGACGAGTACAAGCCGGGCGATATTATCTTCGAATGCGCCGACAAGCAGTTCGCAGAGCTCGAAAAGTTGGGCGCAGTCCGCGAGGCCACGACCGTCGACGAAGCGAAGGCCACCGCCCGCGGCTATGTCGATCCTGCCGTTGCCCGCGCAGCCCAAGCCGGCGAGACGATCGCGGTGAAGCAGCCCGAGCCGCCCAAGAAGCCCGAGGGCGACGCCAAGCCCGCCGACAACCTGCTCGGCTGATCGTGGAGTCGCTTCGCACATTGAAGCGTCGAGCTCGCCGGGATCTGCACAATGCGTTGCAGGTCCCGGCGCTTTATCTGCTGGGCGACGGCCCGTGGCCGAGTCCAACGTTGATCCACATCCGCCTGCATACCAAATTTGTCGATCTCGGCGACTTGCAGGGCACGCATTTCCACTACGCCACCCGTCAGGAAGTCACCCCGACGATCGTTTTCCAGCGCTCCGAGATCGAGCCGCAGAGCGGCGCTATCATCTCGATCGAGCCGGGCGAGGCCTACAGGGTCGACAACGTTAAGCCGCCCGACGACGAGTTTGTTGTCGCCGAAGTCATTCGACTGTCCGAACGTCAGGCTGCAGGCCTTCCGGTCCCGGAGGGGGCCTGATGGCCGGTCTGTACGCCTTCGCAGTCGAAGGTCTGAGTACGCTCAGCAGTCTCGACGACCTCCCCGCCAAGATCGAGCAGGCCGCGCGACGCGCCGTCAATGCGGCAACCGATCGCGCCCGAGCTGCGGCCGTTCGCGGCGTGCGCCAGCAGGTCAACTTCCCCGCTTCGTATTTCACGGGCGACGACTCCCGTCTGCGCGTCTCAAAGCGCCCCTCGACGGGCGACCTAGAAGGCGTCGTGACCGGGCGGCAGCGGCCGACCTCACTTGCGCGCTTCACCACGTCGGGCTCTGTCGGCACGCGTGGCGGCGTCACGGTGGAAGTCAAAAGCGGCTCGGCTCGTTTTATGCGCCGCGCTTTCCTCATTCGGCTGCGCGCCGGCAATGCCGACCTCGACACCAAGTCGAACCTCGGTCTCGCGGTGCGCCTCAAGCCAGGTGAGAGCCTGTCGAACAAGCGCAACATGATCCGGATGAGCAACGGACTTTACCTGCTGTACGGACCGTCCGTCGACCAGGTCTTTCGCACCGTCGCTTCGGACATCAGTCCGGAGATCGCCGACTTTCTTGAAGCCGAATTCCTCCGTCTTGTGGGTCTCGATCTATGAGTGAAACCTACCCCTTTCGCCTGCGCGTGCTGCAGGCTCTGACCGATCGGCTGAAGCTGATCACGCCGGCAAACGGCTATAAGAGCGATTTGACCGACGCGGTCTTTCGCGGCCGGATCGCGTTCGGCGATAACGACCCGCTACCGATGGTATCGATTTTGGAGCCGCCGGTGCCGAACGACCCGCTCGATTCGCCCTCCGCGAGCGGTATCAACAAGTTCGATTGGCTCATGCTGTTGCAGGGCTTCGTCGAGGACGACCCGAAGAACCCGACCGATCCGGCGCATGTCCTGATGGCCGACGTTCGCCAGATGCTCGCCAAAGAGCGCCAAAAGGGGCTGCCCGACAACAACATATTCGGGATGAGCGGGGGCGTGGACGACGTGATCATAGGGATTGGCGTCGTCCGGCCGTCCGATGAAATTTCAGCCAAGGCCTACTTCTGGCTGAACCTCACCGTCAAAATCGTTGAGGACATGGCCGACCCATACGTGTAACCAGAGTATCACCCGTCCGTTGATTTATCACCCAGGAGAAGACTGATGACCATCCAGAAGAACTACACCCTCGGGCGCGGCAAGCTGTATTTTGCCAAGTTCCTGACGGGCACACAGAACGTCAATGGCGAGCGCTACATCGGCAACACGCCCGCGCTCGGCCTCAAGTTCGATGCGACCATGCTCGATCACTACGACTCCGATCAGGGCATCAAGGAAAAGGACAACTCGATCACCTTGCAGGTCAACCGCGAGGGCACCTTCACCACCGACAACGTGTCGCCCGAAAACCTGGCACTTCTGTTCTTCGGCACCAACGACGTCCTGTCCGTCACCGGCGCCACCGTGACCGGCGAGACGTTCATGGCCGTCCATACGGGTGTCACCTATCAGCTCGGCGTGACTCTGGCGAACCCTGCCGGCGCCCGCGGCATCGTCTATCCGGGCGTCTCGGGCACCCTGTTCAAAGTGACCGATGACGCCGGCAGCCCTGCGACGTTTACGGCGGGCACCGATTACAACTTCGACCCGGTCACCGGCCGTCTCGAGATTCTTGCGGGCGGCGCCATCGTGGACGGCACGACCAATATCAAGGTCAACTACACCACCCAGACTGCGACGCAGCAGCGCGTGATCTCCGGATCGACTCCAGTCGAAGGTCTCATGCGCTACATTTCCAAGAACCCCGCCGGCCTCGACATGGATTACCTGCTGCCCTGGGCGAAGCTGACGCCCGACGGCGACTTCACGCTCAAGAGCGACGAGTGGCAGCAGCTCAAGTTCAAGGTCGAGGTGCTGAAGCGCGTCGGCTATGAGGCGATGTACATCAACGGGCGCCCCGCCTAACCGACCTCTCCATAAGCAAGGACTGAGCGTCAATGGCTCTCAAGTACAACCATGTGACCCGAACCGTTGACACCCCCGGGGGACAGATCGTCCTCCGGGGTCTCAACATTCAGGACATCGCGGGGATCGTTGGTCGGCACAGCACCGATCTCAACGCCCTGTTCGCAACGATCCAAAGCGGCGCGGCCGGCGTGTCGGTCGAGAATTTCGACGCCGTGGCGGCGTTCTTGTTGCAGACCGTTCCCGGAGCAGCAGCCGACATCATCGCTTATGCCGCGTTTGACCCCGCGAAGGACGATCCGGCCGCACTGGTCGAAGATGCGCTAACCGCCTTCAAGATCGAAGCGCCGGTTCAGCTGATGCTCTTGGAGAAGATCGGCGAGCTGACGTTCGCGATGGTCGGCGTAAAAAAAGCGTTGGAGATCGTCGTCCGGATGATGCAGGGCACGACGTCCCTGGTGGCGGAAGTTCAGGGCCAGCCTCGCTGAGCGATTGGGTATGGGGGCTGCGCAGAATTGTCAGCCTCCTACTCGATCACGGTCACCCCGAAGCTCAGTCTTATCCGATCGGAATGCTTTGGGACGAGTCACTGTTGGTTATCGAGCGGCTCAACCGCATCGAAGTCTCGAGGGTGATGTTGTTCCAGGCGGCGGTCTCAGCCTTCTTCTCGAAAGACGCAGCCAGCGAATTTCAAAAACTCGTCAGTAAATTGACGGAGGACTGACGTGGCGAACAGAGACGTCGAGCTCGTGATCAAGGCTAAAGCGGAAGCCGCGAAAGCGGTGCAGTCCGTCAGCGACGCTCTCAAAGAACTCGCCACCGTTCAAGACCAGGTCGGCACCAGCGCTTCCCGAACGGACAATCTGCTCGGGAAGCTCGCCACCGAATTCGGCACCCTCAATAAACAGATCGCAGGCCTCGCCGCGCTTAACACCGTGGCCGAGAAGATGGACAAGGCGGCGAGCGCCATCGGCCGTCTTGAGCAGAGCACGGCCAAGGCTGCCGCCGACGCGACCAAATTGAGCGCCGAATATGAGCGGGCGACCACGTCCGTCACCGCGCTCACCGCGAAGGCGCAGGAGTCGGCAAGCGCTTTCAATACGCAGCGCGCCGCCCTGGCCGCCGCTCGTAGCGAACACACGTTGCTCAATGCGCAGGTCAAAGAAGCCGAGTCCAATTATTCCCGCCTCTATCGGGCCGTTCAGAGCGCCAAGGCGCCGAGCGACGCGCTGAAGCAATCGTTGCGGGATCAGCGGGACGCCCTGATTGCACTGTACGGTCAACAGCAGTCGTCCGCCGGCAACGTGGCCGCTCAACAGGGCGCGCTCGCTGCAGCACGGAACACCGCCCGTGAGAACCGCGAAGCGGCCAGCGCGGCTGTCGCCAATCAGTCGGCGCTTCAAGCCGCGCTCGACAGATCATCGCAGTCGGCCTTCCGCGAAGCTGCGGCTCTCGACACCGCGCGCGCCGGCATGGCCGAGATGTCAGGTGTCGCCGGCACCGCGGCGACCGCGCTCGGCGGCGTGGCAGTCAGTCAGGAACAGATTGCAGCCGCCTCGGCTCGCGCTGCGGCCGATCTGAAGAACGTCACCACGGCGCTCGATCAGCAGCGCCAATCCGGCTCCGGGAGCGTGACGACCGCCGGGCCGGCGGCAGGCGCGACGGCGGCCTATCGTGCCCAGGTCCAAGCCGTTCAGGACGCTAAGACCGCCTACCAAGCCGCCAACGCCGAGGCGACCCGGCTGGGCGCCGCTCTGCGCAATACGACCCAACCCACCCGCGAGCTTCAGACCGCCTTCGTCCTCGCTCAAGCGGCATCCGCCGGCGCCAAGCAGGCTTATTTCGACCAGGCCGCGGCCCTCAATCAGTTGCGCGGGCAGACCCAGGGCACCTTTGCCGCATTCAGCCAGGGCGTGGCCCAGATGGCTACGGCGAGCGCCCAGGTTCGGACGACCGCTTTCGCCGGCACCGAGGCCCTCCGCTCTGTCGCCAGCGCTGCGACCCAAGCGGGGTCTGCCGCGGGATCTGCGACCGCGGGAACGTTCTCCCTGCGCGACGCCTGGGAATCCCTGACCGGAAGCGGTCGGGAATCCCTGTCGGTATTCCAGCGTGTTCGCGGTGAGCTGCTGGCGCTGGCCGTCGGCTACCTCGGCGTTCAGGCGGCGATCAACCGGCTCGGCGATGTCGTCACGACCTTCCGCACCTTGGAGGCCGCGCAGAACCGCCTCGGCGCCGTGTTCCAGCAGGACAAGGGCAAGACTGCCACCGAACTCGACTTCATCGCGCGCACCGCGGACCGCCTCGGCTTCAGCTTCGGCACCCTGGCCGACGAATACGGCAAGTTCTCGGTGGCCGCCAACGCCGCCAACTTCACGATCGGCGAGACCCGGAAGGTCTTCCTCGCGGTCGCCGAGGCCGCTCGAGTCAACAAGCTCTCGACGTCCGAGACCGAAGGCGTCTTCCTCGCCCTCAGTCAGATGTTGTCGAAGGGCAAGATCCAATCGGAAGAACTCCGACGTCAGCTCGGTAACCGACTGACCGGTGCGTTCCAGATCATGGCCGATGCGCTCGGCATGACCTCGGCCCAGCTCGACAAGGCGATGCAGAAGGGCGAAGTCCTCGCCAACCAAAGCACGCTGATCAAGTTCGCCGACGAGCTGATCAAACGGTTCGGCTTGCAGCTCCCGGACGCGCTGACCTCGCTGACGACCGAATTGGGTCGCTTCGAAAACGCCAAGTTCATGAGTCAATTGCTTGTCGCAGCCGGCGGCTTCACGGACGCGTTGAAGAACGCTCTGAAGACCCTCAACGATCTCGCCGCGCAGAAAAGCACCCAGGACTTCTTCCTCGGGCTCGGCGCGGCGATGGGACGCGTGGTCGACGCGGGCGTGGTGCTGATCACGCATTTCAAGGCGATTGCGACGGCGGTCGAGATCCTGATCGCCGTCAAGATCGGCGCAGCCTTCGCAACCTGGGCGTCGCAGGCTGGACTCTTCTCCTCCGCGATTGCTGCCGTTCGCGCTGCGACCATCGCGGCGGCAGTGTCGATCGAACTGATTGGTCCCGCGGCGACGGCGGGCTCGATCGCGATGGGTGTTTTGCAGGGAGCGGCAGCCACCCTGCGCGCGGCTATGCTTGCGCTTTGGACCGCGGTCGGCGGCCCCATCGGCATCATTGCCGCGGCTACAATTTTCTTCGGTGGCAATCTGCTTGTGAAGTGGATGACCAGCGTCGACTCAGCCACGGGGGCAATGGCCGAGCACAAGCGGATCGTCGGAGAAGTCGCGTCCGCCTACGAGGCCGCCGCCGGGAAGGCCGAGGACTGGACCAAGCGTGTCAAGAACGCATCGTCAGTCGAGATCCTCAACAACTTTAAGCAACTTCAAACCGAGCTTGCCAGCGCGAAAGATCGCATTTCGAATGCGGCGACTGTCGATCAGACGCAGCTTATCGGTCGTTCCTCGCAGCAGAAGGAGATCGACAATCTCATTGCGGCGTTCAATCGGGGCGAGAAGTCTGCCACCGAACTGCGCGATGCTGTCGATCAGATTTTCAAGAACACGAACGATGACGACACTCGCGCCTATGCTGAGAACGTCATCAAGGCGGCGACCGCCTACGACAGTTTTTCCGTCGCGCTCGGCAAGACTGCCGTCATCGTTCAAGAGATGGGCATCAAGACCGACGGTCTTGACAAGGCGCTCGAGCAGAACCGCCAGACCATGCGGACGGTGGTCGGCGCCGTCGATCAGGTTGGCGGCAGCTTCCGCGGCGTCAGGTTCGATATCGACGCGTTCACCAAGGCTTTCGAAGCCGTTCAGAACGTCATCCCGTCGGTCGCCAAGCAGCTCGAAAACCTCAAGGTCCAAACGGACCTGAACAAGAACTCGTGGGCTGCGTTTACCCAGGCCGTCGCGTCCGGTGACTTCGATCGCATCAAGAACGTCCTCGACGCCACCAGCCGCGCGCAGACGGCTGCGAAGAACACCGCGGACCTCGCCTTTGAAAAGAGCTTGCCGTCGGGAAGCCTCGACGCGGTTCTCGAACGCATCATCAAGGTCGAGAGCGGCGGCAATCCCGCAGCAACCAATCCCAAGTCGAGCGCCGTCGGTGTCGGTCAGTTCACCGAAGGCACCTGGTTGGCTCTGTTCGATAAGGTTTTCCCCGCGCTAGCCGACATCAGTGACGCGGTGAAGCTCGGGTATCGGACCGACGCGGACATGTCGCGGCAAATGCTGGCCGCGCTGACGCAGCAGAACCAAGCGGCCCTGGTCAAGGCTGGGATCACTCCGGACCCGACGAACACTTATCTCGCTCACTTCCTGGGCTCCGGCGGCGCGATCAAGATGATCCTCGCCAACCCGAACGAGCTCGCGTCCGCCGTGGCTGGTCAGAAGGCTACGAATTCCAACCCGACCATTCTCGGCAACGGTCAAACCGCGGGCGACGTGGTCGAGTGGGCTCGCCGAAAAATGGGCGGTGGTCAGCAGCTCAACAACACCGGCGCTACTAACTCCGAAGTCACGCAAAAGTCGGTCGACGACGTCGTTAAGCAAAACCAGCAGGATCTCGAAATCCAGCGGTTGAAGAACGATGAGAAGAACCGCGAAGCCGCCATCCAGCAAAAGCTCAACGAGCTTCAGAAGGACGGCACCGTTCTCACGACCGACCAGATTGCGAAGGTTCGCGAGACGACCGGCGCGCTGTTCGATCAGCAAAACCAGCGCACGGCAGAACGTACGGCGGTTCAGGAAGCCAACGGTCTCTATGCCCGTCAGAAGCAACTTGTTGATGAAATCAAACAGGCCAACGCTCAAGGCGACATCGGCCGGGTCGGAACGCTCACGACTGAGCTGACCAATGTCAACGCCGAGCTGACGCAGGCTGTTCAGAAGGCCCTCGAGCTGGCGAACGCGCTGGGCGACAACAAGTCAATCGCTCAGCTCAACGCCATGAGCGCGAGCATCTCGAACATCGGCGTCGCGCTTCGCACCCAAGTCGTCAGCGCGCAGCAGATCAGTACGCAGCTCGCCGGCGGCTTGACCACGGCCCTCATGTCCTCGGTGGATGCGATCGGCCAGGCGGCCTCGGGCACCAAGAGTTGGAGCGACGCGCTGAAGGGCGTCGGCCAGGCGTTCCTCAAGTTCGCCGCGGACTTCTTGAAGCAGATCGCCGAGATGATCATCAAGCAGGCGATCCTGCGCGCCCTGCAATCCTCCGGCATCGGTGGCGGCATCTCCGGAGCGATCAACGGTCTGTTCAGCACCGCGCACACGGGCGGCATGGTCGGTGGACGCAGCGCCTCGCGAACGGTGCCCGTCGAGTGGTGGAGCAATGCCGCGCGCTTCCATAGCGGCGGCTTGGTCGGCCTCGCCCCTGACGAGCGTGCGATTATCGCCAAGACGAGCGAAGAAGTTCTGACCGATACTGATCCGCGTCATCGGTTCAATCTCGGTAAGGGTTCCGCGCCGGCCGCTCCGGCCAACATCAAGGTCGTCAACACGATCGACCCTGGCGACTTTATGAGCGCGGGCCTCGCCACTCGACCGGGTGAGCAGGCGTTCATGAATTTCATATCGGCAAATCGCAACGCGCTGAAGTCGCTACTGGCATGAGCCTGAAGTTTGCTCGCGATCTACCGGCGAAGCCGTTCAACACGACTCTGCCTCGGTTCGATCCGAGGTTTTGGACGGTCGACTTCAACAAGGAAATGCTCGCGACGATCATCCCTCTGACGGATGACACGTTCAAGGTCTTGGCGCAGTTCCGAAGCAATGCGGACTTCATCGGCGTCAAGTGGCAATCCGAAGATCGCTTCGACCACGACTATTTCAAGTACGCGACCGACAATGACTACACCAACACCATCCTCGCGTTTCGCCACAACCCGACGAACCCCAATCAGTTCACCGCGACGATCCGCGACAGCTCTTTTGCGTGGACATACCGTCTGGTGCCCTACGCCTTGGTCGGCGGGGAATACGTTCCTTTGGACCCGCTGTTCAACACGGGGCGCGCCTACCCCGCCAGCGTCATCAAGCCGGCGGCTGAGTGGACCGCCATTCCGGGCGGACTGGTGCCGTATCACGGGCGCACCGACTACATCTTCATTCTCGATTTCGATGACCTGCGCATCCTTCATTTCTACAAAGGTCGGCAGATCGACGCGCGCGGCGTCTTGGAAATCTCCTTCGACACGTTAATCGGCTCACACGGTCTCGGCGAAACGACCAATATCGAGTCAATCGTGCAGATCGGAACGAACCAAATTCAGCTCACGATGAGCAACGTCAGGATCGGCGCGAAGCTGGTACCCGGTGACAAGCTACAGGTCGTCTATAGGACCGCACTGCGCCTGGCTGGCCCGCACCAGGAAGAATACGAAGTTATCTCCTCGAGCGGATTCGGCACCGGGACGCTGACGGCCATCTGCAAGGGCAACGTGCTCGGCGGCTCCTTCCTGGTCGCCGACGCTTTCTACGGCCGCTTCTTGAAATCGATTTGCCCGGTTGCCCTACAGGACTACGAATTCTATTTCGCCGATCTCAATTGCGTCGGCAACCGCACCGCTGTCTTGAAGCTCAATCATCCGCAGCCAGCGCATTCGCTGATGATGACGAGCGGCTTCGACGACTCCTATTCGACGTCGGCCGAACGCCAAGTCGAGATGGTCCACGCGCTGGGCTATCGCGGCTTCTGGAACACCTACGTCGGCATGTCGCACTACTTCAACGCCCGAACAGTTTGGCTGGACAGCGAGACCGGCACTCACATCCCCGTGGGAAACGATACGGCGCACCAAATCCTGTTCGCTGGCAGCGTCGGCGCAGCGGCTCACTTCACGATCGGGAACGTCCCGAACCGCGGCATCGATCAATTCAAAACTGACCTCGGCGTCCACTACGGAATCCCGGGCGGTTTGTTCAGCGTCGTCAACGGGGCGGTCGCCAACTCGGTTGTCGATCGCGCGTGCGCTCCCGATCCGACCGACGCCGATGGTTGGTATTGGTGGGACATTGAAGCCGCCGTGCCGGGGCCCGCGCTCGTATATTGCGTGCTCAAGGCCGCCAAGAGCAACCTCACGGCTATTCTCTGGTCGGCCGGCGAGCTCGACGCAGCCGCGCTCGAGTCTCCCGCTGGTCGCGTCCCCGCCCCCAGCTATACCCGGCACGAGGCTTGTCTGCGGGCGATCTTCGCCTACATGCGGGCTCAATGGGGCGATCTCCCGATCATCATCCAAGACGTCGCCTGGGGCTGGACAGCGGCTAACCTGGCGGCCCCGAGCGGCCAGCCGATCTATCTGGACGCGTCGGCCAATTCCTGGGGCGATATCGTCCTGACCTGGCTGTCGTTGCGGTTCAGCCCTGTCGGGCGGACCTATACCGTCGAGATCCTGCCAGCGGTCGGCGAGACCCCGGTGCGGACGATCGTGGTGCCGGGGACGCAGATCGACGGCGGCCTCATCTATGCCGATTACCCCGTCGAGCTCAACGTTGTCGATTGGGGCTTCCCTCCGAACTTCCTCCGGTGGCGCGTCCGCGACGACGTCGGCAACGTGTCCGCGGATTGGGCGAACTTCCCGCAGATCGACAATGCCGCGATCGTCAAGCGCACGGTGCTGTTCGGCGGCCAGTCCAATGCGTTCGGACACTTCAGCGAGCTATCGGGCGCCACGAAGGCCGACTATTCGGCCGGGACCTTCCGCCGGCACCTGGCCGACCTGCTGGGCCTGCGCCACGTTCAGGTGATGCCGGTGAACGCGTCACTAGGCTCGTCGGCGATCGACCGCCAGGCCGACGACGATCCGGTGCACGGCGTCAACTACTGGTGGGACCTCGGCGACGCCAGCTACAATGTCGACGTCCCCGGTCCTCGCACGACAGCGCTGATCAACATCGTCAACGCCCTGGGCGTGCCGGTGGACGACCTGATTTGGTCCCAGGGCGAGAACGATGTCGGCGCGATGGACCCGATCGCCATGCCCCGCTATTCGACGGTGCAACGGTTCACGGACGCGACCTCGCGCGTGTTCGCCGCGATCTCGACGGCTTGCGGCGATGCAAACCTGCCGATTTGGATTCAGACCATCGGCCGCGGCTGGTGGGGCGATACCCCTCCCCCGCAACCAAGCGAGGTCGCGGGCATCTATTACAAGGCCGCGCGCGATGTGCAGAAGGATCTTGCGGCCAACTCGCAGCAAATCCGGATCGGCTCGTGGCCGGCCGGTCTCGCGCGCAGCCAGAACTACATCAAGGAGACTGGCAACTTCGGTTGGATTCACTACAAGAGCGCGGTCTATCATGCCGCGGCCACCGAGCTTGCCGAGTCGATTTTTAACGACGTCGATCTCGTCAACTCGGCGCCGGCATGGACGAGCTACGCGTCACCGCTCAACCTCCGTGTGACCAAGAGCGGCGCGACCGGCGATATTACGATCGCCTGGGACGATCCGAGCGGCTACGGTCGCACCTACGGCAGCAATTACGGGACGCTCAACGATAGCGGTTGGCGCGTCACGTCGCTCAACGTCGGTACCGGCGCAGTGGCTCGTGTTTGGACGACGAGCGGACGATCGCAGGCCTACACACTCGCCGAACAGACCGCCGACTACGGCTTTGGCGCGTCCTTCTGGTCGGGCAGTGTGCAGAGCTACGACGCGGTCAACGACATCCTCGGACCTGCGGCGAACTTCTCTGGTGCCGTCAGCGTGACCGGCGGACCGATGCCGACCGGGTTGTCCGCGACGCATTCGGGCAGCGACGTGATCTATGCGTGGAGCGGCACGCCTGGCGCGCAATGGCGCGTGCGCAACTACAACGTGGCGACGGGCACCATGTTCGCGGAGACCGTCGTTACTTCGATGTCCTACGACTTCACCGCAGCGATGCAGGTCGCCCAATACGGCTTTGCCGTGAGCTTCGTGCACTACAAGGTTTCGGAATTCGGCGCCGGTGAATGGGGCGCCGAAGCTGACTTTAGCGGGTCTGTGACGTGAAGTACCCGTTCGACCCCGCTACGCTCGTCACGCCCGGCGCGGCACCTGATCCCGAGTCGTCGTCTGTGCAGCAGCGTATTCGGATGCGAGAAATCGCGGCGACGATCGCGAGCGACACCGCGGATGTCATTGTCGGAGCTCATGTCGCCGACTATCCGATCACCGCCTACTTCCTTGACGCCAACGGGGATTTCACGGCGTTCAATGCTGACACCAACCGGCTGATCGGTAGCGACCTGGCGGTGGGCTACGAAGCCGAGGTCTTGACGCTGCCGCCCACCCTCATGCTGGATATCGACAACCCCGATCGCTACACGATCCTGGGTGAGCTCTATCCTGCGGCCGACGCTGATGCCGTCACCTCGCCGCCGGTCAACGCCGCGACCATGGCATGGTTCAACGCGTTCTTCGCGAAGCTCAATGAGCTCGGCTACGACTACATCAACTCGGTGTCGTACGAGATCATCGATTTCTATATGCCGCCCGAGTGGAAGCAGCGCGACTATCTCGGGCGCCCGGGGCTTTCCGGCTGGGTGCCGCCCTCGAGCTTCATCACGCCGAGCAACCCCGAGCCGCTCAACTACATGGTCGAGGTTCAGAGGCAGTTTCTGACCGCGGCCGTGGCAGCCGGTCATTCACCGCGCTTCCAGATCGGCGAGCCGTGGTGGTGGGATGGCGCCTATTCCAACGGCGCCCCCTGTCTCTACGACGACTTCACGCGCGCGCTGTACGCGACCGAGACCGGCCATACGGTCCCGACGCCTTGGATCGAGAGCATCTATCAGCCGGTGTCCCCCGATCAGGTGCCGTACCTGACTTGGCTTCGCGACAAGCTCGGCGCGAGCACATCCTACATCCGCGACCACGTAAAGGCCGCTTTCCCGACCGCCGAAGCAACGCTGCTGTTCTTCACGCCGCAGGTGCTCAACCTCAGTTCGGAAGTGACGAACCTGGTCAACTTCCCAATCAACGACTGGAAATACCCAGCCTACGAATTCATGCAGATCGAAGATTACGACTGGATCATCGCCTCGCGCCTGGATCTGGTACCGCTGACCTTCGACGCTGCGCGCAACATCCTGCTCTATCCGCAATCGGTGGTGCACTACTTCGCCGGCTTCGTGCTCAACGCTCAAGACTATGAAATCTGGAAGTGGGCCGAGACCGCAATTCGAATGGCCCAGGAGGCCGACATGGCTTACATCTACGTTTGGTCTTACACCCAGGCGATCCGCGACAGCATCCTCTATGACGATCTGCCGCCCGAACCGCTGAACGTTCCGATCCTGAACCTGCCGCCGAATTGGAGCGACACCTACAACGTGATCCTCGAATTCAAGACGGAGATCATCACCAGTAGGTCGGGTAAAGAACAGCGCCGCGCTCTGCGTCGCACGCCGCGGAAGTCCCTCGAATATAGCATCGTGCTCAACGGTGCCGCGGCGCGCCAGTTCAACGCCGCGCTGTCGGCCTGGCAGGCCGGCAACTTCTTCACGCCCGAGCTCACTCGCAGCTGCACCAGCACAGCGGCAATGGCCGACACCGGCTTGGTCATGAGCGTGGATGCGCTGCCCGGCTGGATGCAGCTGGGAACCGCGATCATCATCAAATCCGGCGACGAGCTCGACGGTCGGATCGTCGATCAGATTGCGGGCAACGTCATCACGTTTACGACCGCCAACGCGGCCGGGGACACGCGCGCCTGGCCGGTCGGTACCGTCGTCTATCCTGCTCTGTTTGGCCGCCTGGTGTCCCCGATGTCGACGCGCCGGCAGACCAGCAACGCGACCGAGGCGACGGTGCGGTTCGACGTCGCGCCGGCTTCGGAGCCGCCGCTGCTCAATCCCCCGGTGGCCGAGCAGACATTCAACGGCGTGGAGGTGCTGACCGTTCGTCCGAATTGGGCGAAGCCGCTGGACGTGGAGCGACGCTTCGACTCGGAAACAATCGACTACGGTTGGGGAAAGACCCAGAACTTTTTCCCGACCGATTTCTCACAGCGTCTCATGAAGGCTACGTTCCTCGGCAAAAGCCGCGCGGATGCCGAGAAAGTGGTCGCTACCTTTATTCGCATGAAGGGGCAGCGCGGCGTCTTCTACATGCCGACCTACGAACGGGACATGGAAATTTCCCCGCTGGCGGCGCCCGGGGTCAATCTGCGACTCAGCGGCACGGAAATCGCCGACTGGCTTTCCGACGACACGGTCTATCGAAACATCGCAATCATCACGCGCGACAAGCAGATTCACTGCTACAGCATCGCGGCTGTTGCCAAGATCACCACGATCGATACTCTGCTGACTCTCTCGACTGCGGTGACGTCCGATATTCTTGCCAACGCGGCGATTGCCTGCTGGCTGCCGCTGTGCCGCTTCGCTTCCGACGAGCTGACGATTGCCTGGGCCACTGACGGCGTCGCGCAATTCGACCTGTCCATCAAGAGCATGCAAAACAACGAGACCTGATCATGGCGTTTGACGAATACGAGGACAGTCGCCACGACGGCGAACCCATCAACCTCTACAAGTTCATCTTCGGCGACGCGCCGGAAGACAAGCTCGGCTACACCGACGCCGAGACCGTCCGCGTGTTCGACAGCCTGAGCTATAAGCCGGTGGCCGTCTCGCGCGACAACATCAATTCGAACGGCACGCTCGACAAGGCGACGTTGACGCTGCGAATGCAGGGCGATATCGAGATGGCGGATCTGTTTCGCGTCTATCCGCCGAGCTACGTCATCGGTCTCGTCATCTATCAAGGGCACGCCGACGACCCATCGAACGAGTTTCTCGCGATCTGGTCGGGGCGCGTTCTCAACTGCGCGACGGCCGACAGCCAGGTCACGTTTACCGCGGAGCCGACGACCACCGCCATGAAGCGAACGGTGCTACGTCGCAACTATCAACGCGGCTGCGGGCACGCCCTGTACGGATCGCAGTGCAAGGCGCCGAAGGTGCTGATCGACAAGACGGTCACCGCGATCTACACGCGGAACACCATCACCGTGACGCCGTGGACCGAGAACGTGCAAGAGTTCATCGGCGGCACCGTCGAGTGGACGTCGACCAAGGGACGTCGCGAGATTGTCACCATTCGCGCGGGGGACAATTCCGGTAATATCCAGCTTTTCGGCACCCCTTCCGAGCTAACCGTCGGCGACGTCATTCGTTTTGCCCGCGGCTGCGACCACACGATGGGGGCCTTGGGCTGCAATCTGCACGCCAACATCAACAATTTCGGCGGCCAGCCATGGATACCCTTCAAAAATCCCGTTGGCTTCAACTCGCCTTTCAGCTAAATCTCAACCATTAGGTGATTTTCCCGGAGATCGCGACGTGGGTATCGAGACGCTTGTCGGCCAACTTGTCATCGGCCTCGCCCTGGCCGCGCTGTCCTACGTTCTCACGCCGAAGCCGCAACAAGAGAAGCCGCCGGCCGCGATGGACCTTGAAGCCCCGACGGCCGAGGCCGGGCGAACGATCCCTGTCGTGTTCGGTACCATGCGGGTCAAAGGGCTCAACGTCCTCTGGTACGGCGACATTCAAACCTACGAGTATGACACCGAAGCATGAGCGACATCGAACCCCAGCTCGAGCCCGCCGATGACGAAGGGCTCATCACGGCAAACGACGCCATCATGGCGGGCCATTGCGCGACCGGTGTCTATCGGTGGTTCAAGGAGCACGGCTTCGACGCTCGCAAGGCGATGCGCGAGGGCGTTAAGCTTTCGGAAGTTCGCGCGGTCAATGACGCCTTCGGCAACCAGGTGATCGAAAGAACCCTCGCCCGCCGCGGGGGCAACTGATGGGCGGCATTTTCGGCGGCGGGAGTACCTCGCAAACTCACGTCGCCAAATACTTCATCTCGCTCCATTACGGCATCTGCACGGGCCCGGTGGACTCCATCAACAAGATGGTGATCGACGACAAGATCGTCGATTGGGGCGGCTTCGTCGTCAACGCGAATTCGAGCACGGTCATCAATCAGACCGAGCTTTTCGGCGGCGAGAAGAAGCAAGGCGGTTTGCAGGGCATTTTCGACTTCATGCTCGGCGGACCTACGCAGCAGCTGACTGCCGGCGCCGCCGGCAAACTCGGCGGCACGCCCGACACCCTGCCCGGCTTCCGCGGCATCGCCTCGATCTTCGCGCGCGGCAACCAGGGCGCGTTCGGCACCGGCACGCCCGGCTTCTATTGGACCGCGAACAATCCCTATCTGTCGCCGCCATCCGTCGAGGTCACGCGCGTTCCGGTGGGGCCCAACGGCAAGGCCGCCCTGGACGGTGACCAAGCGAATTTCGCCGACATCATCTGGGAATGCCTCACCGACACGGATTGGGGCTTGGGCTCCCCGGAAGGCCTGCTCGATCGCGATTCCTTCAAGGCGGCAGCGACCACGTTGGGCGGGGAGAACTTCTGGGGTTCGATGATGTGGACCCGCCAGGACGTGGTCGAGAAGTTCATCAACGAAGTCATCGATCACATCCAAGCGACGCTGTTCGCCCACCCTCGAACCGGGCTGCTGACGATCCGCCTGTTGCGCGACGACTACGATCGCGACGCCTTGCCGGTCTTCACGCCCGACAACTGCAAGATCACGAAGTTCCAGCGCAAGGTCTGGGGCGAGACGGCAAACGAAGTCATCGTCTCATGGACCAACCCCGAGAGTGAGGAATCGGAGTCGGTCGTCGTTCACAACAACGCGAATATCTCGATTCAAGGCAGTGTCGTCAGCACCAGCAAAAACTACTACGGCGTTCGCAATGCCGATCTTGCTGCGCGGCTCGCCCTGCGGGATCTCACGCAGGTCTCCGAACCTTTCCTGGCGCTGAACATCGAAGCCAATCGAACCGCGTGGACGCTCGTTCCGGGCGACATGTGCAAGATCCAATATCCCGAGCACGGCATCGGCGAAGCCTACATGCGCGTCGGCACCGTCGATTACGGCAAGCCCGGTGCCTCGATCGTCAAGGCCGCCCTGGTCGAGGACATCTTTTCGTTCGGCACCTCGATCTTCGTGCCTGTTGGCGAGAGCCTGCCGCCGACCATTCCCGTGCCACCGACCATTCCCGATCCCGATCCGCCATTGCCTCCGGACGTGCCCTGGGTCGATCCCGCCACCGTGCCGACCGCGCTCGATCATCTGTTGATCCGCGATGTCCCCTTCTTCGTGCTCGCCCGCGCGATCGGCGACGCTGCGGTCCAATCGATCGAATATCCGTCGACTGGCAACATGATCCTCGCCGCAGAGGATTCGACGAACGTTTCGGCAATCGGCTATTGGACCCAGATTTACGGTCCCACCGGCGAGGCCTCGCTTCAACACGTCGGGTTCCTCAACAACCGCAAGCGCGCGCTCCTCACCGCCCCGCTGGCAGCCGCCGGCACCTCGACACTTGCATTCTCATCGCCCTACGGATCGCCGATCGACGTCGGCAGCATCATGGAGTTCGTCAGCGTCAGCAACCCGAACGTCTTCGAAATGGCCGCGGTGGCTGTCGACAACGGCGACGGCACTTACCAGCTGACGCGCGGCATTCTCGACACCACGCCGCTTCGCTGGAAGATCGGAGACGTCGTCTGGAACTATCCGGCGAACAGCTCACCCATCGATCCGACCGGCCGAACCGACAACGTTGATGCGATCTACAAATTCACGCCGCGCACGTCGAAGGGCATGTACTCCGTCAGCTCTGCGGCGCTGATCACGCAAACCGCGCACGATCGCATGCATCTGCCGTATCGCCCTGCGAACGTGAAATTCAACGGCGACCTGTACAGCCAGCAGATCGTTGGCACGAGCGACATCGTCGTGACCTGGTCGCGCCGCAATCGGTTGACCGAGAGCTCGCAGATCCTCGCGTGGACTGACGCCGACACGACTCCCGAGACCGGGCAGACGACCGTCATCGAGATTTTGGATGGCAGCGGAACGGTCTCAGCGACCCATTCGGGGCTGACCGGCACGACCTACACGGTGCTCGCGTCCGAAATCGCAACGGCGGCCGGCACCGGCGGCAAAGCCTTCATTCGCGTCAAGTCGGTCCGCGATGGCTTCGAAAGCCTCAACCCCGTCACCCGCAAGGTCACGACGATCGGTCTCGGTGGCTACGGTCTCAACTACGGCAAGGATTACGGAGCAGTCTAATGTCATCGCGCGCACTACCAGGTCTCGGACTGAAAGGCTTTTGGGGTTCCGGCTTCGATGGCTGGGACGGTGAGATGGACACCAACCTGCTGACGTTGTCCGTCCTCATGAACGGCATCGTCAAATCGGCGACGACCACCCTGCCCGGCTCCCCGACGAACGGCGACATCTACATCGTCAAGGTCGGCGATACGAACGCGGGCAAGATCGCGGTGCGCGACAACGGGGCGTGGGTCTATTTGACCCCGGTCCGCGGCTGGCGGCTCTGGGTCGACGACGCCTTGCAGTATCGGACCTATGACGGTGCCGTCTGGATAATCGAGAACGAGCTGCTCTCGGCATCGGTGGTTTCCGGCTCGGCGGTCGCCCTGACGACGAACACGGCGGCGAACGCCATGAGCATCGCGAATGTCCCGAAAGGCGATTGGGACGTCTCGATCAACGCCGCCTTCTTGCCTGCCAGCGCGACGTCGGTCACGGAACTGCTCGCCTCGATCTCCGTGACCTCCGCGACACTCGATACCACGCCTGGCCGCTTCAACAGCCAGCCGATGGCCCCCTTTGTGCCGGGCGCCAATTCCATGAGCCTGATCATCCCGTCCTACCGGCTCACGCTGGCTTCGATGAGCGCGATCTACTTTGTCGCGAGGGGCAAATTCACCGTGAACACCCTCGGGGTCTACGGCGTCTTGACTGCGCGTCGCGCCAAATTGGGCTAGGGTCAATATCAACCATTAGGTGATTCGTCAGGAGACCACGCAAATGCTCACTACTGCAATTATGAGGCAAATGTGGCCGCACGCTCCCGCGACCACCGTCAACGCGATCGTCTCAACTTGCCAGGACGTCTTCGCAGAATACCAGATCAACAGCCCGCTTCGGGTCGCGCATTTCATGGCCCAGATCAGCCACGAATGCGGCCTCGGCACGATCGTCCGCGAAGACATGAACTACCGGGCCCAGCGGATCAGCGAAATCTTCGGCTACGACAAAGCCAAGCAGCGTTGGGTTCACTCTGCGCGCGTGACGGACGCTGAAGCTGCGCAGCTCGCCCACAATCCGAAGGGCCTGGCTGAGCGCGTTTACGGCCTGGGCAATCCGCCCAAAGCGAAAGAGCTCGGAAACACGCGGCCGGGCGACGGCTATTTGTTCCGCGGCAACGGTATGCTGCAATTGACCGGCGGCGGATCGCATCGTCGCATCGGCAGCCTCACGGGCTTCGATCTCTACAATCATCCGGAGATGCTTGAGGATGCGGGTACTTCCTTCCGCGTGGCAGCCGCCGAATTCAAAGCGTTAGGTGCGATGCCTTACGCTGATCGCGACGACGTCACTGGTGTCACGCTCAAGGTCAATGGCGGCCGCAACGGCCTCGCCCAGCGGACCGTCCTGCTCGCCAAGTGGAAGGAAGCGCTACCGGGAGTCGAAGAGCCGGTGCAGCGTCCTCGTGGCGCTCCGGAGCCGGCCGACAAAGCGCTCAGCCAGTCCAAGATTATGCAAGGTGCGACGGTTACCGGCGGCCTGACCCTGCTCGGAACCGGTGCGCAGGTTGCGCAGTACGCGCAAACGACCTCCGACGCGGTGACAACGGCCAAGGGCGCAGCCGACAACATGGTCAACGTTGTGCAGACCGTGAAGCCCTTCCTCGGCCTCGCACCCTCTGTGTGGGTCGGTGTTGCGATCGGTTGCGGCGTCGCCGCGCTCATCGGCTGCGGTTACGTCATGTGGCAGCGTTACCTCAAGCTTCGCGATCAGGGCGTCTAATGCCGCGGGTCGTCGCCACGATCGTCGCTGACGTCGAATACGCCAAGCACATCCCTGGCGCAGTCGAACTTCACGACGACGGTCTCTACTACGTCTGCCCCTGCGGTTGCCGCTACGTAGGCTATCTGCCGTTCAAGCCAGCGGCCTCGCCGTCGTGGCATTGGGACGGCAACCGCGAGCGGCCGAGTCTCGAGCCCGCCGTACACCATCGTCTGCGGAACGCCGACGGCAAGGAAAGCGGGACCCATTGGAAAGGCTGGCTACGTGCCGGCGTTTGGATGGATTGATCATGAGCGTGCTCATCGCGATTGCCGGCCTGCTCGGCATCAACGTTCCCCGCCTCATCGGCTACGCGATCGTCGCGGTGGCGGTGGTCGCGGGCGCCTTCACCATCAAGTTCCACTACATCAACGTCGGCCGCGATCAGGTCACCAATGAGATCGCCGCTGGAAACCGGGAGACGCTGAGCAATGTCAACGCTGCCAAGGGCAAAATCGACGACTGCCGTGCTGCTGGTGGTCAGTGGAGCACTGCTGACGGGATGTGCGAATAGCACGCGCGGCTTCGGCACGTTCAGCGGGCCGAGCGGTGGCGTCTGCGACGCATTCGATCGTCCGCAGTATCAGATCAAGGGCGCGACCGCCTACGACCAGGAATGGGCCGACAAGACGACCGAGGCTGGCGTCGCCGGCTGCAGTTGGGCGCGCCCTGAGCCGCGGCCGAAGCATCTCGACGTCGATCCCGCGGCCCCCGTCAAGTTTGTGCCGCCGGCGCCGAAGAAGCGCTCGCTTTGGAATCGCATCCGTCATCCGAAGTCGTCCTGAGCAGCGTGGTTATGGACAACGGAACTATTGCGATCTGCATCTCTGCGGCAGTCTTCCTGCTCCAAGTCTTTGACAGGATCTGGGGAGGCGGAAGCCGCGCTGCGACAACGCAATCAACGCTCAAAGAATATGTGAACACCGAGGTCGCGTCGCTCCGCAAAGACGTCTTTCTTAGACACGACACCAGCGAGGGCAATGTCGGCCAGGCGCTACAACACCTGAAGGACACCTGCCATCGCATGGAGCTCGAGGCGATGCAATTCCGTGCCGTGTCGGCCGAAACCTACATGCGTCGCGACAGCTATTACAAGGCGATGGGCGAGCTCAAGCTGGACGTCAAGGACGCCTTCGAAAAGATCGACAAGCGGTTGGAGCGCATGGAAGACACCATGGCAGCCAACCGCAAAGAGGATCGAGCCTAACGGATCGTAGCCTCGGCGATCGTCTGAAAGAAGCCGCACTCGATCCCGCCGATCGCCTCAGCCCGCCGCACGATCGTGTCGACGATCGTGAACAGGATGGCGGGATTTTTCTCACCCCGCATGAAGGCCACGCACGCCTCTCCGTGTGCGCGTCCCGTCTTGTTGTCAGCCGCCCAATCGCCCGACGGCAGCACATTCCAAAGGTTCAGCCCAGCGCCTTCGTCCTTGACGAATGGCAGTCTTTTTACCGCGTCCAAGTCCCCTACTCCCGGGATAAAAGTTACCCTATTCCGAATTTCCGACTTTTCGAATTTGACGCGGCCCGCGTCAGGAGTCAATTCATTTGTTCCTCCTATGTTCTTTTCCGGTTCCTGCCGCCGAAGTCATCCGCCCGACCGCTCGGTAGCAACTAAGTTATTGTTCCTGAAGCTAAAATGTGCGGTACCCGTAGAGACACAGTGAGGCGATTAGAGAAAACGCCGGTCGATCGGGATGCCCATGAATTCCGCCGCCCGAATAGCGGCCTCCATTCCAGGCGAGATACCGAGATCCTGGTAAACCACCATGCGATCGGCTTTGCGCAGCCAGGCGCGCGCTGCGTTTATCCCTTGAGCCCTTTGAACGGGATCGTTGTCGTCAAAAATTCCCGGCTGCGTGAACAACAGATGCGAGGCGATGGGAGCTTCCTGGCGGTCGGCGACGCAAGAGCGCACACACGCCCGTGCATATTCGATGTTACGGCCGATCTGCCCGGCGTAAGGGCTCTCCAAAACGACCAACGGCATGGCGTGCGGCGGCAGAAGTTTTGTCATCCTAGCAGTTCCTCTAAGTCGTTCGGAGCGCCGAGCAGCGTGCCGACATCGTCGGCCAGGCCAAGCATGTCGAGAATCTCGATCGAGCGCGGCTTGCCCAGGCCGAAGCGCCAACGGATGTCGTCAGCGTAGGTCGGCTCGCGCTCAATCAAAATCGAATTGAAGCCTTCCTCGATCGCCGCTTGGCCGGTGGTGCCGCTGCCGGCGAAAGGATCGAGCACTGTGCCGCCCGGTGGCGTCACAAGGCGGCACAGCCAGCGCAGCAGGCCTATCGGCTTGACGGTCGGGTGATCCGAGCCGGCGCGATCAACCTTGCCCGCCTTGCCGAAATAGCCGACCGGAGAGCCGTTTGGCGGGAAGCTGTTGAAGAAGCGCGCAGCTGAACCGCGATCGTCTCGCTTGGCGAATGGAGTGCGGCCGGCGAACTTTCCGTAGATCGCTTTCGTGACATCCGACGGCTCGCTTCCCTTCAGATCGCCACGCTGGCCGACCGATTGCGGAAAGACCGACAGCACGACATCAGAGCCGTCGTGCAGTAGGTTCGCCGGCCAGCGCCCGAGCTCGGCGCCATCGCTTGCAACACGACACGCTTCGATATTGATGGCGCCGACGCCGTGCACCAGGACGTTCCTGAACCCGCTGCTCTGATCAAAGGGCCGCTGGCCGAAATAGATCGGTTCGAGCGCCGGCTTGCAGCTCTGCGTTCCGTAGTACCAGCCTTCCCACTGCTCCACGTCGTCAGTGTCGGCGCCGGCTTTCTTGAGCAGATTGCTCACGCCTTTCGCTTTTGGCAGCCCCTGGCCGTAGGTCCAGCCGTAGAACGGATGCATGACGAAGCCGGCGTCTTCCATGGCGCAGGCTTGGCGATGGCCGGTGCGCGGCGAGGAGAACGCGAGCGCATAGCCGCCTGGCAGCAACACCTCGTAGACCAGTTTCCAGAACTCGGGATCTTGCGCGACGCGCTCGCCGTTCTCGTCGGCGCCGTCCCAGCGCTGCCCCATGAACCCCTTCGACACGCGGCTGAACCGGCCGTCGCTGCCGAACTTTGCCGGCGCGCTGTCCTGCTTGCCGAAGCGCTTGACGATGGACTCGAGGTAGTACGGACAATCTGTGACGACCGAGTGTACTCGAACCCCGGCCGCAATCAGCTCGCGTAGCACTTCTCGGCTGTCGCCCTGATGAAAATCAATATGCACGATCAGCCCAGCAGGTCATCCACGTCGGCCGCAGTCTCGAGCCCAAGCAGATCGTCCTCTGCCGGCTTAGGCTGATAGGTCTCCCAATTGGGCACCTTCTGCCTAGGCAGCGCCATGAACTCCTTCGACTTCCGTGCACCGGGAAACCGTTGGAGCGCGTTGTGCAGCGCTTCGGCCATCGCTTCCTGTGCAGTGCTGGCGATGGCGTACTCGTACAGCTTGGAATCCACCGATCGCACGTTGCCCAGCCATTGGCCGTCGGTGCGCCGAAACAGGTTGTTCACCCGGAAGCCGGCTGTCTCAATATCGGACACGATGTCTTCGAAGCTTTTCATGATCAGCCCAGCAGATCATCAACGTCCGCAGCCTTCTTGGCCGGCGGGCTCGGTTGCGTCTGCGCGGGCGGCACGACTGCGAACCCGTTGTCGAGATCCCATCGCTCGCACGACGGCAGCAGCGACAGCGCTTTACCGAGAGACTCGCTCGGGGTTTCCGCGCATTGCGACGTATAGCCGCTCGTTCGACCGAGCTTGATGTAGGTCTGCCAGGTGTTGCCCGTGCGAACGAGCATTACGCTGGTGATGCGCCCTTTTGCTGCGCAATCATCTAATTCTGCGCCGAAATTCATCAGATCATACCGAGAGCAAGGAGATAAGTTTCGAGGATCGTCTCAGCCTCGGCGCGTTCGTTCGGGTCCTGCTTGCGAATTTTGACGATCGCTCTGATCGCCTTGACATCGTAGCCGTTGCCCTTGGACTCCGCGTAGATGTCGCGAATGTCGTCGGAGATCGCTTTCTTTTCTTCGTTCAAGCGCTCGATCCGCTCGATGATCGATTTCAATTGTTCCTTGGCGAACTTCGTCGCGTTGTCGCCAGCGGGGATCTCATCGTCATCGAGAAGATCGCCGCCGCGCTCGTTAGACTTCTTGCTTGTCGCCATTGTTTTCGTTCCGTGACAATGTGAATTGATGTTGATCGCGCCTAAGTGACATGTCAACTCGTAGTTGATCTGTTCCGCATTAAACTTTCGCGGTTCTTTTCGATGAGCGCGGCTGAGTAGCCGGCGCGATGCAACGCGAGAAGCAACGCAGTCTCGCTGCGATCGTCAGAGCGAGCGCAATGCATGTCGAGGCAATGCCGCATCGCTTTCAGAAAGGTCCGGTTTTCTACGGAGACGCCGATCATTTCGGCTTCACCGTCAGCTCGAATTGTCGGCCAATGAAGTACGCGGGACGATTTTTATCCGTCAGCGGCAGAGTGATTTCGATCAACGTGCCTTCGACCCAAGCAGCGCGACCGACCGCGTTGCCTTGCGCAACGAGCTTCACTCGATCGCCGCGATCTTCAAGTCCGATGACGTGAGCTTTGATCTTCATAAACCGACCTATTCGAACAGTGAGCCTTGCGAAACGACGAGAGCGGGAATGCGTTTGCTGTAGATCGTCTCGCCGTGAACGCCCTTGTCGCTGTAGTCGAGCCCGTGCTTGTCGCAGAGCTCGCGCGCCAGCGTCGTCAGCTCGTGATGCGTCATCTTCATTGTCCAGTTGCCGGCAGTTGGTCGACGCCCGTTCGCTATCCTGCGAAGGCTGTCAACGACCTGTTGCGGCAACTCGTCGAACATCACGCAGCCGCTGCGGTCTCGGTGCCAACGATCGTCTTGAGCAACGTCTGATCGGCCTCGCTGAGATCCGCGGCCGGCAGCGTCGGCGCCGCCAGGGGCTTCGCGTATGCGTCGAGCGCCGGATCGTTCATGGTCGCCATGCGGGAGTCGTTGACGATGCGCAGCGCGGTCTCGCCGAAGTCGCGCAGCCGCACCGTCTGCTGGATCGATAGCGTCTTGAACGTGTCGCGTTCTCGGGTCAGCGTCGCGATCTGCTCGTCTCGCGCTGCGAGGGCGGTCGAATGGTCGGCGAGCATCTGATTGATCGTCTTGTCGTGTTCAGCCTTCACGCGGGTAAGTTCGTCACCGGCTTCGGTCAGCGCCGTATAGAGCCGGTCGTGCGCCTCCTTCGTCTGCGTGAGCTCATCGGTCGTGAGCACCAGGTCCTGGCTGACCTTGTCGAACTTCTGCTGAGCGGCGACGAAGGGGTTTTCGAGAGTGTCAGACGCAGTCATGCCAGCGGTCCTCTGGGGTTTGAACAGATTGAAAGGTGAGATGATCCGCATGTTCATCGGCTGAGCCTGCGGGTAATGAGGTATCCGGCCAGGATCGGGAGCCCGGCGGGCCAGAGCGCGGCAAGGACGAAATCGAGCTGCCTGCTGCCGGTGGCCGTGGCGGTCGGTTCCGCCCCAGGGATCGGATAGCCAAAGCGGCTGATCAGGCGCGCTGTGACGCCGAGCCCTATAGTCCAGATCGTGAAGAACATCAGAGCTTGGAAGGGCCCGACGTGGACCCCAACGAAAGCCGTGCAGATGAAAACCAGGAGCAACGTCGAAATGGTCATGCGCGGAGAGCCTTGAATCAACTTCAAGACATGACATCAACTATTAGGTGATATGTCAATCGACTAAATTAAGCTTGACTGCAGGCATCGGAACATCGGATAAATCTCAGGTTGTCTCGCGCCCCTGAGAGAGTGGACGGCCGCATTTCACTTGATCGACAAGTAGAGTAGTAGGGCCCCTACCGCTCCCGCCACGGCGTCCCCGATAGGCGGAGCCGGAGGCTTACCCGGGGGTCGTGTCGGGTGCCCCGGGGCCGTCCCTTGGTTTGCTCTGGTTGACTCAACCACCGCGAGAGCGTCAAAATGGATTTTTAGGTAAGTGGAGTTTAGTTATGCGGTGTGTGTTAGGTTGTATTTTAGCCACGCTTTTTGGTGCTTCAGCCAACGCCTCAGTTATTCAGATTGACTATACAGGCACGTACAGTGGCAGCGTCACGATCGGCAACCCGTCAATCTCACAATTTTCGACGTCGACTTTCGGTTCTGCGCCCTTCAGCCTCACCTTCGTCTTCGACAGTTCCTCGCCTTATGTAGATCAATACTCAACTCCTACAAGCTCGGCACTGGGTGGTTACCGGGCGGGATTTGGTAGTGTCGCGGGTGTCTACTCTTTTGATGTATCTGGCAATCAAAACGCGTCAGACAGCGCCGAAATTGGCTCAACATCACAGACAGTTATAGATGTCGACTTCAGCAAAGCTGTAACGCATCCCACGCTATCCATGAGTGTCAGCCATCCCGACATCCCAGCATCAATTTTCGAGCCCTTTACAATTCTCAACGGACTCACGGGACAAGGAAGCTACCTATACACAAGCGTGGGGAATTTCTCGTACTTTAGTATGGAAGCGACACTTGTTCCTAAAACGATCAGAGTAACGGTTGACGGCGTATCTGTTGCCGTGCCCGAGCCTTCGACATGGGCGATGCTGCTCCTTGGTTTCTGCGGCGTTGGATGCGTAACTTACCGGCGTCGCAAAGGGGCTTCGCTCGCAGCCTGACTTTGACTACTCAGAAATCATTGCAGAGGTCGCCGGCTTCGCGGTTTTTTCGATCGTCGGAGACCGGGCTCAACCCGCGGGAAGGCAGAAGCGTTCCTTATTGGTTTGGAGTACATATAATGTTGAGAGTGCTTGCGGTTTTACTTTGCGCTTTAGCGTTAGCTGCACCCGCAAAGGCTGACGTCATCGTTACGTATGACTGGCAATTTTCGGCTAAAGCCCCGCCCTGCGGAGGCGGCCCTGGATGCATTGGATATATCGGCGGCGCGCTTTTTCAAAGCGGGACTTTTGCAACGACGTCGGCCGGAGCAGACTTACTGGGTACGTCCGGCATTCTCTCTTCGACCGAAACGAACTTTGGTCAAATCGCCAGCTCGATTCATTCTGTCACGATCCTAGTCAATGAGTCACAAGTTCCTAACGACCCGACATATTCCGGATTTTGGGACGCAACCAATGGCTTTGTGGCGATTACGGTTGAATGGAATACAATAGGTTGCGACGGTCCGTTTTGCGGCCCGCCCGGAATTTATACCGGAGGTTCGGGCGGCTTAACTCAACTATTTTACACACTGAGTGTAGCCCAGTCCGTTCCCGAGACCTCCACCTGGGCTATGTTACTCCTCGGCTTCTGTGGCCTCGGCTTACTTTTGCATAGACAGCGCGCCGACGCATGAGCTACCGCCACGACGCGCCGACAAGCGCCATCGCTCCTGCCGCCGTGCAGGTTAGCGTAACGGTGTCCGGCGTCTGCGCCGTAAGACCGGATGCATCACCAACGACGTTCAGCGCGCCTGAAGCTCCGGCGTGAATGCGGCGAACCGGTGTTTCCCCGGTTGCCGATAGGGTGCCGGTGTTGGACGTGATGTTATTGCTGGCTCCGCAGACGATGTAGAAGCCTCCGGCCGAGGTGTTGAAGCTCGCGTTTACGACGGTGCCGCCGCTGTTGACGGTCCCCCCGTTGCTGGCTACCGGCGTCGGTGACGAGAGGTCGCCGCTTGGTACGGTGTACACGGCCACCCGGCGCGATCCGAACGGATTAGCCCCGCCAAAATCGAGCGTGACTGTGACTGATGTTGCCGTGTCGGCGTCGGCATCAAGCACGCACGAGGCCATGCCCGCGCTGCTATTGCCTGCCGCCCCCCTGTAGACATTCCTTGTCGCGGTCTTCGCCGTTCCGACGTTTGGTGCGACGGTAACGGTCACTGGCTCAAGATCGGTCGCGCCCGTATATGTTACGATCACTAGGTTCCTAGCCGCGGCCGGGATGGCAACGGCGGCCAATTGCTGCGTGGCTCCTCCCGAACTGGTTTGGCCAGACGACGACGACCATGTCGGCGTCGGTAGCGAGGCAAGCGGCGTCGGCGCGATATTGCCGCCGGAATTGTCCAGCGGAAGCGCCAAACTGGAATTGTCCAAAACTGGCGCTGATGCATCGGGATTTCGCCCGTACTGATAGCGAAGCTTTCTCGCACTGGTCGTGGCTAGCGAGGCGTGCGTAAGCCGCAACACGATCGCCGACTGCCGGGCGCCAGCCGTTGCCGCGGCCCACGTTCCGCCGTTGTCGCCAGAAAGCTCGAACCCGCTCGGATTGCTGGTGGGCGTGAAGTCCGAACCGAGACCGCGCACGAAAGTGACATCGGTGTGAGTGGCATCGACGATCGCCGCGCCCACGATATGCCAATTCGGGAACGCCGTGGTGCTGGCGAGGAGCGACGCGATCGTCTTGGCGAACCGCTTGCCCGAACGGCCAAGGCTGGTCCCGTCAATGTGGATTTGGTCTCCCGATGCCAGCATGGCGTCGCGATTGCTGTGCGAATAGTAGACGTTCGGCAACTGCGTTGCGCCCGAACCACAGCGGATCAGCACGCCTTCCATCAAATCCCAAGATGCATCCGTGCCTGCACCGGTCCCGGTGTCGGTGGTGTTTGCCAGACTGCAAAGCACTAGCGGACAAGCCGCCTTCGTGGTGCCGAGATCGGCCACGATATCGGCATGAAGCTGGGACAGTTGCGCCCGATAGCTGGCTTCCGTGTTGCCGTTGGCGCTATCGCCCTCACCTTGGTACCAGACGATGAAGTCGAGCACGCCTCCAGATGCGACTATGGAATTGATGAAGTTCGTGTAACTGGCGTTCCCCTTGCTCAACAAGCTGATCGCCTGGCCGGACACGGCACCGCCGAGTGCCCCAACCGTCTTTCCGGCAGCACTGTTGATGCCGTTCATCAGCTCTCGAATGCCGTTGTAGTTCGGGATTGTCGTGCTCCACGACGTTCCGTCAAACCATGACGTTCCGGCATTAGCAGCCGGAGGAGAATTCGAGAACAGCGCGCCACCGCCGTAATGATGGAAAGCGTTTGACTGCCCATAGATGCCAATCAGCACCTGCGCATTGCGAACTTTGGAGTTTCCGTTCGTCTTCCGAAGCAGACGCTTTGGCCGAACCGCTACGAGCGGAAACATCAGGCCTCGCTATGATAGCTGGCTTGAACGGTGATGTTGCCGGCGACGCTGGTGACGACCTGCAGCTTCTTGTCGGCGGTACCGAGTTTCTTCTTGCCGCGCGGCGTCACCTGCATCGGACCGCTCTTGGCCGTGACGTACCAGGGTCCGAAGAAGACGTTGCCGGAGGTCTCTTCCTTGAACGTCACCGTCATGTCGGTGTCGGTACTGACGATCAAATCGTCGATCACCAGCTTCTGACCAACGGCCGGTGCGTCGGTGACTGAAGCCACGGCGCTGTGCTGATCGGCGCTGGTAAAGGGCACGCCACCTACGCCCCAAACGCTCGACCATGACGGACCGCCGTCGAGACTGGTACCGTTGCCGCCTCCGCTACTTCCGCCGCTGTCGACGATGACATGGGGCACCACGGAGTTCGTGTCGGTGTCGAGCGTGAACTTAAACCGAACGCGGTTCCAGTAGTCGAAAAAGTCAGAAAGCGCCATCGGTGCTCCTCGCGAGTCGGTTTTGCCGCACTATTCTCCACTTTCAGGTGATATGTCAATAACTAATTGATCAGAAGCTAAGACCGATTTTGAGTTCTCAGAGGTGGAGTTCACTTCGAGAGAAAGCCGGGCGATCCTCCAATCGACTTTAAGTAAGCAACGATGGGATCAATCGCCATTCGAGCCACTTTCATCGCATGTGTGCCTACCTCAAACTGGCCAGGCCCCTGGATCATGCACTGCGAGGGCGGAGGAAACGGAATCGCTTCGAACTTATGTGGGTGGATCTGCATGAGGTAGGATGAATAGTAGGCCGGCGGTTTTGCAATCGGGAGCGAGTAGAAAGTGAGCACATCAACAATAGTGAACAAGTTTCCGATCATTGTCGCATAGACGTGCTTAACGAGATCGGTCACTTCTTTTCCGTCGGCCTCCTCGTGTCCCATGCGAAAGGGGGCGTGGTTGAAAGCGAGGACGCGTGGACCATCGTAGAAACCCGCCCCGACATACCAATGGGCTGGCGGGCGCTTATGTTCAAAAAAATAGGCAACATCAGAAGCTGGAAGCTTTAACGGGTGTTTGGTGATCTGGTCGGCCATCAGCGCGGACAGAGCTATCCAAGTGGAGAGCGCCTCCTGACCTGCTATGTCGAGTAAGTGCGTATCGCCAACGATTAGCCTCTTTGCGTAAGGTTTAGCATCCTCCACGATCTTGCTCATCCATGTGCCATTACAATCTCGGCAAACAGCACGAACCTTCTTAGTTCGTACATGCCCTTGGCGAATGGTCCACTCGTGAGGTCGCGTCTCAAAGTTGCGCGTATAGCCCTCGGTTCTTAGCTCAATCGTAGGCAAGATTTCGCGCAGCCAGTCTGACCAGATGTGCTCTTTGCTCATCTTGATGAGAGGCGGGCTGCGTCCGCAGAATATACATTTTCCCTGAGGCCGCTGCGTTTGTTTGCTCATGAAGCAGCCCCCCGGGATTGTCGAGACTTCTCGGCGTCGTGACAGCTCATCTCAAGAGCACGCGCCCGGCCGCGGCGGCTTCGTCGATCTTGTGCTTGAAGCAGTTGAACTGCTCAACCCAATCGGTCTGATCCGGCGACAATCGATTGACCTTGTTCTCGCACACCTTGTCGAACAGTCGCATCGTGTCAGAGAGCCGACGATCGGATGCGTCGCTGCTGTAGTGAAGATGCCACATCTCACCGCGGAGCCTGTCGACGCCGGCCTTGCCGATGCGCTGCTTCTCGATACAGATCTCGCGCAGATGGTTGCTGTAGGGATGGCGGTCCTCGCATAGGCTGACGATCTGCTGCCGTGTCAGCGCCTCGATCGCAGCGCCGGCATCCGCCCTCGCCTGGTTGCCGCTCGCGAGCACGAGGAATCCGATCGCCATCGAAAGCCGGAACCCGCGCATTTTCATCACCCCGGTCATTCGCGGCCCAGTTTAGGCCTTCGCAATTGCGTGCTTGCCAACCCGCGCGAGATATTCATCCATCGGCTCATTCCAACCCCGAGGCATCTGTCCGAATCCCGGGTTGTTACAAACGCGACATGGCGCGCCGGATGCCCCACAACTACACGCACCATTGCCCTTCCAGGGGCGATCGAGGTGTTCGTCACAAACCCATCCCGAGTTACTGCACAAGGGGCACTCGTCAGGCCTCTCAGACCTAAGTTGCTCAATCCTTGCCATTGTTTTCAGCGCGCGAGACTCTTCTCTCCTCAATCGTCTTTCCGTCCGTCTAAATTCGCGGTCGAATTCTTTCTGCCTGTTCTGCAGTTCGATGGGATCGAGAACCTTCTGTCCGCCGGCGCTGTTAGGATCTTCCGCGCGGAAATCGATCATTACCGGCGTTGAAGCTTGGGCAGAGTGGCATAATTTGTACTTGCGCCTCGAACCACAAGGGCAGGGTTTATTGCGGCCAGCTAATGGCGTTCGGATAATCGGTGGGGCGCCGCCGTCAAGGGGCTCAAAAGTGATGCTCGCCGCCGAGACTACGCCGACCGGCGAGCGGGTGGCATCGATTTGCGCTACGAAGTAAGATGAAGTTTGATTGGATAGAACACGATAATCTGCAAGAGCAGGCGATGCAAATTTGCGTGGAATGGTCAAGCTGCTGACCTGGCCACCAATCACTCCGCTCGGATGTGCCGAGGCGCAGTGAACTAGCCGTGTCAATCGCGCGGCCACCGCCCGCGTGCGCAGGTTTGGCGCCTCGAGAACTAACTCTTGCATTGCTTGACGGTCCAGGCCCCACATGAAGCCTATGCCGAGTCCGTGAGAGGGGATCTGTTCTGGGAGGTCGGCCAGAAATGGTCGAAACTCGGGCCATGCGACGTCGGAGTATTCGCTTGTCTCGAGATCTTGAAAATTCGAGATCATTCCAAATACAGGATAGTCAATGTTCCATTGCCGGCGAAATCCAACAACTATGAGTGTAAACCTGCGATCAGCTGGCCTGATGGCCCTAATATCGGGATGCGGAAGAAACTCCTTGTTGAGCGTGGTTGTCATTCTTTTAATCGTCTCGAAAAGAATTAGATCTGGCTGAACGCAGGCGACCAGAGTTTCGATGAGTTTAACTTTCGAGTTATAGCGACGATGCTCGGCAAGGCCGGTAAAGCTGATGGCAACGCGAGCGTCTAGCGTTGCAAGGTAGCAAATTTTGTCGAATTCGTCGTTTGGTGTCAGCCCGGCGCCTGTGATCCGCCGGTCAGAGACGATACTCGCAAACTTATGCGTTACAATAGCAAGCCCCAAGGTCACGGCACTAATTCCTCCTGCAAAGAGTTTGCTTAAAATTCCCGCGTCGTCGCCGCCAGCGCTAGCAGGTCGAAGGCGTAGATTCGCACCACCGCATCGTGCTTGCGCGAATGCGGGACGTTGAAGTCGGAGATGCAGTCGACGCCGAACACCGGCGCATTCGCCGTCGACAATGAATTGCTGCTCGCAATCTTCGCGCGCTGATCCACGGAAAACGCCTAGCCCCATTTAACAACTATGGGTTGGCGCGTCCAGAATATAGGATTCTTGAATAGAAAGCCCCAAAGTCGATTCTTGAGTCCAAATCTCTGAAGTAAAAGCGCCGTCGCGGTGGCCGGTGGTCCCGCCGATCGGCTCGTTCGGTGTGCGCGATCGAGCGACCTTAGGAATGTCCCAGGTCCGGCGCCCGCGCTCACGCGCTCGTGAATGCAGATGCATGGATTTTTTCTCGAACAAAGAAAAACCCCGCTAGGTTAGGACGGGTCGCGATCGGACTTGCATATGGCGGGTTCGCACGGGCACTATCGCCGCATTGCAACCTAGAGAGAAGTGGCGATGAAATATTTGATCTGCGCTATTCTGTTAGTCGGTACCGCAAGCGCGGTGTTAGCGCAAAACCGAACCTGCAATGTTCAGTCCTGCAGCATCCAACTCAATCAGTGCATGGCCGTTGTCGCTAACACGGTGGCCGGAACAGCAGACTCCCGCAAAACAGCCACTCAGCAAAGTGGCGATGCGAATTGCAGGGCGTCATATGAGCGCTGCGTAGCCACTACATGCCGCTGAGAGGGCTTAACTCAGAACATCAGGCGCCACGCGGCGCGCAGGCCGTAGAATCCCAAGCCCGCGCCCGCGAATAGCACCAGGCCCGCGCCAGCCCAACCCGCGACGATCGCAAAGACGGCTTGCGCGTAGCGCCAACGCGACACGGGGCGCGGCTTGGCGCCGGGAGCGGCTGCAAAGTGCTTCGCCCTCTCCTCGTTCGATATCGCACCCAGCTTGCAGGTGGGGGCGTGGATGCGCGCCAGCTCGCAGGGTTGCGGCGTGCCCGTCGGGCCGATGAGCGAAACCAGGGCCTGCCCTGGTGCCATGGTTGCGATGAGCTCGGCGGCATTCAAGGCAGGGTTACGCGGCAACGACTCCGCTGCGGCGCGGATCTCTTTCGCGTCTTTGCCGGTGGCCGCGCGCAAGGCATGCTGAATGCGGTTGCCGAGCTGGCCGGCCACGGTCGACGGGATATCAGCGGGCGATTGCGTGGCGAAGTAGACCCCGACGCCTTTGGAGCGGACAAGCCGGATAATCTGCTCAATCCGTTGCAACAGCGCGGGAGGGCAGTTGTCGAAAAGCAGATGGGACTCGTCAAAGATGAAAACCAGGCGCGGCCGGTCAAGGTCGCCGACCTCCGGCAAGCGGTCGAATAGATCGGACAGCAGCCAAAGTAAAACCGTCGCGTACACGTCCGGTGTCTTGATCAGCTCATCAGCCGCTAGGATCGATACCAGGCCTTTGCCGTCACGCGTGCCGAGCAACGTCGCAGGATCGAAACCTGGCGGCTCAAAGATGCTGACGGCCGAACTAAGCCGCAACAGCGCGCGTTGGATGACGCCAATCGATACCGGCGAGACCTGCCCCAACGTCGCGGAAATCGCCTCACGGTGCGCCAGCAGCTTGCCGAGCACTTGGCGAAAGTCGCGGATGGACTCGAGCGGCAACCGTTCGGCCGCGGCATAGGCAAAAGCGATATCGACAACCGACGATTGGACGTCGCTTAGGCCTAACGCGCGGGAAAGCACCGCGGGCCCCATTGCTGCGATTGACACGCGCAACGGGCTGCCCTGCTTTCCGTAGCAGTCGAGAAATTGAACGGGACTCGGGCCGGTGGCGAGTCCGGCAATGTCCCCTTTGACGTCCGCCAGAAAGACGGGAACTCCGATCTTAGAGAAACCCTCTGCCAGCGTTTGCAGCGTCACGGTTTTACCGCTACCCGTCGCGCCCGCGATCAACCCATGGCGGTTCGCGTAGCGCCCCCGCAAGCGCGCATTCGGTGCGAGTTCAATCGAGATGCCGTCTTGAATCGCGGTAACAGCCGACTCGCCGCGTGCAACGGCTAGCCGGCTGTTGTCGTGCGCGACCTTTTCGGCGACACTCTGGAAACGCTTGCGCGTCATTCGTCCCAACTCACTTCGTTTGGCAGCGCACGCCAGTCGCCTATCCACATGCCCATGTATTTGGTTCGGACCGCATGGAAAAGGCCGTTAGCTTCGTCGCGTGAACCATCTTTAATCGCAGTCATCGCGAGCGCGTCAATACGTCCGCTCGAGTCCATGTCACTTGCATGGGCAAAGACAGTAATTCGCGTTGCCGGGGTGAAGAAGGTCTTTTCACTCATGGTTCACCTTCCGGAGTTTCGAGGCTTCCAGCCTAAGCCGTTCGGCCTCTGCCCGGCAATCCCTTGCGTCGTCGTGCTCGGCGAAGCGGTCAAAGTTTCTCGCCCGCTTCTCCAATTCGTCGGCCTCGCGCATCATGTCGCGCGGATCTTGTGCCAGCGCGACCATGGGCTAAGCCAGATAAACCAGGCCGTCGTCGCCGACGTAGGAGTCGGTTTGCTGAAACGGTGTCCGCCAGCCGCAAGCCTCTTGCAGCGCTTTCAGGCAAGCCGCGTTCCCGTCATCCGTAAAGGCGACGCCATGGCCGTTTCGGGCGTACCAGAACAGTTGTCCAAGCCGCCTGTCATCCAAGGCCTCGCGCGCATAGCGGAGTTCAGTTGAGCCCGGGACAAGCTCGGCAGCCTGGTCTAACAGCGCGCGGTTGACGGCTTGGAAGCGCTGGCAATCGGCAACGATGCTTGCGAGCGCGACCGGAGCGAGATCCGCGAACCCGAAAGAGTCGCCACCTTCAAAGCGAGACTCCATCGTGGCCCTGTTGATCACGACGGCCGGCATATCGCGCTTGCCTTCTTCGCAAAGCCGTTCCTCATCCGTGAAAAACAGGCATTCGATGTAACCCTGCGTAAACGCGTCGAGCCCTTGGAAAGCGCGGGCTGCCTCTGGCGAACCCTGGTCTAAAACGAATTCCGGCATAGTCGATTCCTCATTTGATGGTTGAGATTTTGGACGTGCTTAGGCCCGTCGCAGCTCGGCAACGCGGGTCTGATGGAATTCGTGGCGGATGCGCCGATAGACCTTGAGCCGGTAGCTGTAGGGCGTGATTTCCAGCTCGCGCTTCAGATCCGCGTACTCATCCGGAGTCGCGGCGCGCGTGGTTTGGTACCAGCCTAGATCGCAGGCGCTGTGCTGCCCGACGTGCGAATAGCAAGCCATGCTAAATTCGTGGTTGGCACCAGGTTCGCACGGAAACACGGCCGTGACCTGCCCTGCGAACGCGCCCGACTTATCGGCCCGAAACAAAACGGGCGTGATGGTTTCGGACTCCCGGTCAAGCTGACTATAAGCCGCGTCACGCGTTCGGTGCGCCGTGATGCCGCGCTTTGTGACGCACAGCCAGCCGCCATTCCATCGGCCGGGTATTTCGTGCGACTGGCACACGTAAGGACGTTTCTTAGCCATTGGCCTACCCCTTCAATCCGATCGCCCAAACCGCGATCATGCTGATAAATCCAACGATGGCCGCGAATTCGATCGCGTCGAAAAGCCGGTCAATCGCGAAGTCGAGAACGTGACGCATCTTGAATCACCCGTTAGTTGATCTTCTAGGCAGCGATCGTCGCAGCGTAAATGCGCTCAACGACTCCATCGGACGCGATGCCCTGCCCCGTGGTCGTGCGCGCCCAAACGTTCAGGCCGCAGAAATCATCGTCAACTTTCTCGCCCTGCTCTTTCAGCTTTTCGGCAAACCAGGTCGAGACGGCCCAATGCTCAAAGACTTCCCATTCATAGGGTTCAATATCGTGATCGCTGCAGAGCGCTTCCCAATTCGCACATGCCCATGTGGTGCCGTCTTTGTTGCTGAAATAGGTCGCGCCGAAGTCATCCTCTAGCGGGCCGGACCAGCCTTCCTGTTCCGCGGCTTCCTGGAAATCGTCAATCGGGCGCGCCAGCTCGAAAGCCTCCTCAACCACGTTTGCCAGCTCGCGCATATCATCGGATTTGCGATAGTCAGTGGCCGAAAGCGAGTTGCCGTAATTCTTGGCGAGCACCGAAACAGCCGACGACATGCAGCAAAGAACTTCGCGCGTCACCATCTGCTCAATCGTGATCACGGTGCGAGTCTGCGGTGCGTTCAGCAGCCACGCGACCTTGTCGGCTAGAGCACGATCGGAAAACGTCGCGGACGGACGATCGGTCGTTTCGTCATCAGCAAGCAACGCGATGTAGTCAAGACCTTCGTGAACGATGTACGGCATTGGTGATTCCTCATTTGATGGTTGAGATTAAGAACGGAATTCAGGCGTCGATAAAAGCTTGTCGGTGTCCGAAGTTGTCGATTAGCTCGGCACGCTTTGCCCGCATGCTCTGGATATCGTCATAAAGCGCGTGCACCTTGTCCGCGATTACGCCGCAGATGGTCGGGAAGGCTTCAGTTTGCGGGGCCCAATTGATTGAGCACCGCGCGACGTTCGGCGAGCAACGCAAGGGCCTGTTGGCGGGCCTTGCTGATATCGTCGCCTAGTTCGGTGTAGCGAATGCCTGCGCTGTTGGCTTCCCTATATTCGCGCTCATCATCGGCGACCCATTCGGCAAGTTGATCGGCGCGGCGGGCAGACTCAATGGCGCCGTCGTGATCAACGATCGCATAGGACTCCGGATCGCCCTCGAAAATCTCCTCAAAGCAAACCGCGCACGGGCCGTTGCTGTCGGCGGCGCCGTTGATGCTGTTGTCATAGCCTGGGACGAATTGCGGCTTGCCGTCTTTGCCGGCCAGCTGAAACACGACGCCGCGAACGGTTTCGTCCTGGTGCTCATCGGTAAACCAGCCTTTGTGCCGCAAGCTGGCGATCTTGTCAGAATAGCCGACAAAGCGGAGGCCGGCTGCACGCGGGTTTTCGATCCAACGGACATTCTCGAATGACCGAACCCTGAAAGGCGCATTGCCCCATGCCTGAAGGCCGAGCGGGTAGCGCGTGCGGCCCGCTTCAATATCTTTGCGGGCGTTAAACAGCGCCATTTCGGCAGTGCGCGTGCTCGCCTGTTGGCGCCAATAGCGATAAGACCAAACCAGGCGCGACACGGCCGGGGCTTCCGCGGCGACATAGTACGGAGATTTGAAAGCCTCGCTAATAGGCGAAGCCGCGACAACGCAAAAAGTCTCGCCCTCATAAAAGAACGTTCCAGCGGGCAACGGCCGAACGTCATATTGATGCGCAGTCTTGGGATTGCCGATACCGCAGGAACGTTCAGCGGCTTCTTTGGTCGCGAACCCTTCATAGGTCAGAAAGGCTTCGCCATTCGCATAGGCTGCAACGATCTTGGCGCCGTCGGCATAGTCGCCGCTGGTAAGGCTGCCGTCGCCATCGATCGTATAAGCTTCGCAGGGATAGACGCGACCCGTTGCGGGTTCGGTCCAAAAGACGCCGAACGCAGCAGCGACACGACGCGCAGTCTTGACTTGGTGCATAGTCGACTCCTCGAAAAAATCCGGTCCCCCTTCATACGCCGCAACGGCATAATGTCAACTGCGAGTTGACAAAATACCTAACCGTTTTTCGAGGTTTCTTAGAGCTCGCCAACAGCTCGAGTTGCGGCAACAGCAGGCCTTGTGATCGGATGGACTCGAGCGGCCGATCGTGTGCAGCGCCGGCGCATGGTCAAAGCGAGCTCGCCCTGCAGGCCCTTGCGCCTAGTCGAGATCCCCGAAACGAGAATCACCTTTGCCGTGAGAACGGGCGTTCCTGGTGAAGGCCCTTGCACGTGGTCGCAGTGGCAGGGTGGCCGCTCAATCGAGATGCAGGGCAGGCCGACTAGCGGGGCTCGCCTATGCGTTAATGCGTGGCCGGCCCTGCCTTGCCCCAAAAGGTCTATGGGCGGGGCTGCTAGCGGGCCTCTCGCCTGCCCCGCTCTGCCTGGTCACGTGTGCAGTGCACTAGCATAGCCGGGCTCTACCAGCGTGCGGACAACATGAGATCATGCATGTGCATAGTCTCATTGGGTATCGATGCATTGCGAACAACCTACCTCATGACAGTCTAAGTCAGTGTCATCGGGTATCAGGTTGGCTACGGGTCCCTCCTCAGGCTGTCTCGTGCCGCGGGGGGCGCAGAGCCCGGGATCGGGGGAGTTTTGACATTTTTGATATAGCACACCGGCGATTTCATCGGAAACTTCAGCCTGCTGTCTCACAGCGTCTCGATTACCGAAGAACATCAAGATTGCGAACTGAGCCAGATTGAGACGACCGCCCCGTGGTCACAGTCGGCCACAGCTAAATCTCGACCTTTATGCCACTGTGACCGGCTGCAAAGGATTGTTTTTATTGTATAATTTATATCTGGTCAAAGTGGTCATGGTGGTCATGGCACATCCTCCGTATATGCGCGCGCTCATGGAAGGCATCGATCAGTGAATTTTGTGTCTGCGCATCTTTGGTCGATTTGCCGGTGCTTTTCCCTGACCACTGTGACCAGCAGAGCATTTCGATGGATTTACAGCTAGTTGGACCGGTCATAGTGGTGAAATTCCACCATGACCGGTCATAGGTAGAAGGGTGACCACGGCCACTCTGGCGGCAAGCTAAGGTCGGAAGACGAAGTTTGACGGCGCTAGCGCCCCGAAGATGATCATCGACAAATTGAGCGGAGCAAATATTGTCGCGCGAAACGTTAATCAACCCACCTCGGCTCATCAACGTCGATCAGCGTGTCAAGTACGGTGCGGTGCAGGCCCTCACAGGCATGGCTGAGACAGCCTTAGCTGATCTTGAGCAGTTAGCTTCCCAGATGATCGGCGAAAGCAATGACTCCACTCGGGACTTGGTCAATCATCATCGCGCGTTGATGTTAGCCTGGAGCATTGTCGACCAAGCAGATCTTCTCCGCCATCTAATTGCATCAGAAGGAAACAAAATAGACCTTCCGGAGAAAACGCAGTTTCTGGCCGCTGCTAGTGACGTGCAAAAGGTTCGAAACTGGATGCGGCATATTCCACAGCGAATAGACGCATTTAAAGCCATGAAAGAGCCTATGCCGCCAATCCTTGGTGCGCTTTCATTTGCGACCGTGGTTAGGGCGAGTATCGATTTAAAGGCCGGAGCGTGCGTAGATGACCGTCATGTTCTTGAGTACCATGCGGTCATACTCATCAATACGGCGCTAGAACGTTCGGTGCAGTTGAAGGGCGCGCCGATGCCATTCAGACAGTTCCGGATTCCTGTTGACCATTTCGTGCTGCAAGCCTTTGGCGTTTTGCTGCCTCTCGGCGATATCGTGGCGCTGATGAGTAAATTTTGCGACGCATTGGCAGCGGGAGTGGACAGGTGGCTTGATGAGCAGCGCGCCGAAATGAGCGCAAGCGCTACCGATGTGTCAGAAATGTTCGACCCACAATTCGGCCCCGGTCACATTTATCGAATGATAGCAAAGCGGGACTAGGGCGCTCCGGTGCGTTGGCGGGAGAGAGCCAGAGTCATCGCGCCTGCTAAACTCAGGCATCCGGTTTGGCGGAACTCTCTGCACAACGTATCGTGGCTTAGCCGAGCAAGTCGTCAGTTTCGCTGAACTCGGAAGCCCAGTCGACTTCGCAGCCTAACATCTTTTCGAACTCTGCGCGACACTTCGAGAGGCACGGAATTACATAGAAGAGCTGCCTTTTTCCGTCTGATCGAGGCCTGATTTTGGCGATCGAGGGAAAAATCTGATGCACGCGAGTTCCAAAACGTGCAGCGTTGAGCGGATCGCCCTGATATCGACGTCGCCTCAGCCAATCTTCGTAATTCAGGCGGAAATCGTCTGTGGAAACCTTGATTGGTGCTTCGTCCCACGACAGTTCGACGTCCTCGAACATGGGGTCGCCCGGCGCGCGGCCGGATGACAGGACCTCAAATAGCCATTGCTCTACGCCGCGGAGCGAGGCAAGCTTCTGGTCGCGCAAGCCAGTGGTCATCGGTGGGTTGCGCACGTCGAAGCCGGTCAGGTCGAGCGACAGCAGATGGTGCAGCAGCGCGGCGCGCCCGCCGTTGTGCATCTCGTCGCGGAGCTTGGCGAAGTAAACGGTGTCTTTCGCCCTGGTATCGGCCACGTTGAGCACGCAGAAGCGGCGCTCATCGAACGTCGCCGGCACGACCCAATCTTCGTTCGAGCTGATCATGATGCGTAGCACCGACGCGACCTGAAATGCGTTGATGCCTTTGCTCTCGATCATCACCTGTTCGGACGTGATGACGTGCTTAAGCTGCCCCTCGGCCTTCTTGTCGCCGGCCCAAAAGCCTTCTTCGACGTGCAGCAGCAGCGTCTTTTCCTGGTGAGCGTTGAAGCGGCCGACCAGATGCTCGGGGTTGGAGATTTTCGTGTGATGCGACGGGAACAGGCCACCGACGTAATCGCCGATCGTGTCCTTGCCGGCACCCTTGCGGCCTCGCAGCACGAGCGCGGTACCAGGCTTCTCCCACGGCCGCTGAATCATGTGCGCAAGCCAGCGGATCACCCATTGATAGGCGGTCTCGTCGCCGGCACAGACGTTCTCGCGCAGGTGGTCGAGGAAGCGCGCGCACGATGACGATGGATCGGGCTCGACGGCAAAACCTTGCCAGTGGTTGTAGGCTCCTTCGGGTCCGCCCTGCGGTGCGAAGACGATACCATTCGGATAGCTGCGGCGTGCCTTGTGGCGCATCCACGCTTTCGTCACCGGCTCGGTGGACTTCTCGGTGGCGACGCGATCGTTCTCGTAGAAATTATAGAGGTCGTGCACCGAGCCGTAGGACGTCGTGCCATCATGCTCAAACGTCAGGATCACGGTTTTGCCTTTGACCGCCGCGCAGGCATAGCGCTTGTTCAGCTTCGCGATCCGCTTCGGAACGTGGCCGAGATCGTGATGCACTTCAGCTTGTTTTAGCTTGCGCACGCGCTCCGGCTGCTCGCCCGCGGTGTCATCGGCGCCGAGCAGATTGTCTACGTCATCAGAGATGGGATCGGTTTCGCCGAGGGCAGCGCCATCGTCGTCATCGTCGCCGAGATCGTCGAAGGCGCTCATCAACCGCACTTCTTTTGCGGCCGATAGGAGCGTCGCCATGCGAACCGGCTTGCCCGATTGGCGGAATGATCGCCAAACTCGCCGTTGATCTTCCGGATCGTACTTGTCAGAGGCAGCGGAGAACTCAACCCAGAGCTTGAAGCCTTCTTTGCTGCCGCTGAACTCGTGATGCAGCGCCATGCCGACCTGCAACCACCCATCGCGGTCCTCGCGCCAGGTGTCGGTGGGCAGATCGGCGAGAATATCCTTCGCATCGGCGACGGAAAGGCCGAGCGGATTGGTCCGGACGTCGGTTTCGTCGCGGCTCGGCGGCTCCCAGGACGCGACTCGAGCGGCGGAAATGACGGGGCCGACGCCGAGCTCGACGAGATCCGCGGGCCACTCACGCTCCCATTTGTACCGCTTGCCGGTGTCCGGATGGACCGACGGTGGCACGACGACTTGCTTGCCGGTGCCAAACCGCTCGATTTCCCATGCCCAATGGCTCTTTTTGTCCTTCCCGATAATTTTTTCCGACGAATGCCGCAGCTTTTTCGAAGGAAATGGTCGTTCGGTCAGGAAATACAGGTGGCGACTCTCACCGAGCGATCCGGAGATGACGGATGGCAGTGAGCGCGCTTCGGGAATCAATTCGAGCAGCGCGGCCCTGGCCTCATCGGTCTTGTCGGCGTCGCGGATGTCGAGATCGATGCAATGCAGATAGAGATCGTGAAGAAACGACGGCTCGCCGAGGCGCACACCGAGGTTATACCCTTCGCGATAGGTCTTCTTGAGGGTGGCGAGTGAAGCGACGCGCTCTGTCGACCAGCTATCGTTGACCGGCGCCTTGGAGCGCGGTCGCAGCCAATGTAGAGCGAACCCCCAACTCGACAGCCGTTCGGCTTGGTCGAGCACGCGACAACCTTATTTCTTGAAGACGAACGGATAGAATTCTTCGATCGAGACGCGACCGCGCGCCTTTTCCACAACAAGCATCGCCAGCGCCGGCACACAGCGATTCGTGCGGACGGGTTTGCAGATGCCCTCGTGCGTGTAGCCGAGCTTCTCGGCGACCGCGCGCAGGTCGAGCATCTTCTGCCCGTTCTTGCGCACCAGATGAGGGAAGGCTTTTTTCAGCACGTCATAGAGCGGACCGCGCGAATATTCGCCGGTCTCCGGGTCTAGCGTGACGATCGCCACCAGCCCGCCCTTCTTAGGTTTAGACATTCCCGACTCCTCGATAATGCGTGAGACGCTAGTTGAACCAAGCCGCGAGAGTCAACCTCGATATTTTTTCTCATCTGTTAGTTGACATTGCGTATGAGGCCGTGATTTTGTTGTCTCACTGCAAATCACCCATTCCGGAGAAACGGTGCATGTCCCTTGAGGCAGCGATCAAAGAACTCAACGAAAATATTGTGAAGAACAACGCCCTGCTCGCCGCGGCCAACGCGCGCGGCGACAAGGCTCTCGCGACGATCGCGGGCGGCAAACCCGACAAGGACGCGAAGCCGCCGAAGGACGCGAAGCCGCCCAAGGAGACCGCCAAGGAAACGAGCGGCGACGAGATCCCCGAGGACAAGTTCAACGCGGCCCTCGCAAAGTTCCTCGGCACCGACGACGAGAAGCTGCTTGCCACGCGCAAGGCCTTCTTCAAGTCGGTCCTCGCCAAGGTCGACGCCGCCAACGCGAAGAAGATCGCGGCTTCCGATCGCGCCCAGGTCATCGAATGGGTCAAGGCGAGCATCAAGGACCCCGACTTCGCCATTTCCTCGGACGATGCCGGCGAGGCCGAAGGCGAGGAAGAAGACGATCTCTTGTCCTAAGTCTCAACTGTTTGTTGAGATCGAACGGTTCCCCGGCTCAGCCCGGGGGACTTTTCGGCGGAAGGTCGGAAGCCAAATGCGCAGCACGCCGGTCCAGCCCCGGGCGAGCGCCGACAGTAGCGACGGGCCGACCTTCCACCGAAGAGTCGTAGGGAGACGATAGAATGAGACGCATTCTCAGCCTCGGCAGCGGTTTAGGCCTCGCGGCAGCGGCGGCAATGACCGGCGCGGGCCGCATTACAGACGATGTCGTGACGTCGACTATCGATCCGAAGGAGCGACCGTTGAGCCGTCCGGCGCCGAAGCCGCGGCCCTCGCGCTTGCCGCGCCCCGGCCTGAACCGCTCCCGCAACTGGCGTTATGCCCGCACCTACGCAGAAGCCCGCGCCAAGTCGCCCTTTCCAGATCGTCCGGTGCGCTGATGGCAGCGCGCGGGGAATTCTGGATCGTCGAGTACGCTGGCGAGGTCAATGTCGCCAAGTGCACCGGCGCCGATGGGCAGAACTGGCGGGTGCTCGGTTTCAAAGAGCACGTTGGCGGCAAGACGCCCGGCTTCCGTGCTGTCCGAAAGCTCGACATCGGTGCCCTGCTCGACGCACCGGCTCCGACTGAGCCGACCGACATCAAGCGGCTCACCGATAGACAGATCCTCGAGCTCACGCTTGCGACGACCCCGTTCGCCGAGGCCAGGCGTCAGGTGAACTATGGCATCGCGACGATGGAGCAGGCCTGCGAGCAGAAGGTCAAGCCAGACGTCTATCGCATGCGCCGCATGGAATTCGAGACCACCCAGAAGGTCGCGAAAGCCCTGGGAGTGATCGTCTGATGGCACGGATCAGCGTCAAGAAAGACCCCGCGCAGCCCGAGCGCAAGGAAGTTCTAGCCGAGGCCATCGTTCGGATCGGCGAAGCCCTTGAGTCGCTCAAGAAGTCGGGCCTCAACGAGCACGCGATCGTCGTGCTGCTCCATCACGAAACCAAGATTTCGATGCGCGACATCCGCGTGGTGTTCGCCGGCTTGCGCCAGTTGCGCGGGCGGTACTGCCGATAGCAGCGATGACGCCAAAACAGCACTACGACGCACGTCAACAACTGAAGAAGGAGCTTCGCATGGCAATGGAACAGAAATACCAGGAACGCGCGGAACGGGAGGCAAAATTCGACGCCCTCGCTGATCGCGGCATCCTAGTCATCGGCGCGCTGCTCAGCGGCAAGGCAGCCATTGTCGTCTCCGGATCGGCGAGCAGCCACGACAACCCGCTCTCGATCCGCATCAAACTCGACGGTGAATAGAAATTAGGCGCCGGGGGCAACGCAGGAGCCGTGGCCGGAGCGAGCAGCACAACCTGTACCGGATATCACTGGCTGAATACAGGCAGCTAGAGCGGTATGCGACCCCCGTCGCCTGAGAGATTAAAGTGAACGCGCAATGGAAGAAGCAACTATCGAAGCTCGAACGGCTGATGCGCGAGCTGCGCGAAGTCGAAACCGCGGCTTCGGAGTTGCTGGCGCGCGAGGAATGCAAGAACGGCGTCGCGATTGCCAAGGCCCGCAGTCGGATTCGGGATGCGGCTCTGCTCGTGCAGTCGTCCATTGAGGAAAGCAAATGAGCGAGGGTCATTCCGAACACGCACCATCGGGCGCCGACTCGTGGATGGTCTGCCACGGCTATATCAACGCCACCCGCGGATTGCCTGACAAGACGACCATCTACGCGGCCGAAGGCACTTGCGCTCACACGATCCATGAGACCTGCCTGCTGCTTGGCTGCGATCCCGACATCTTCCTCGGTCGCAAGATGTCAGCTGACGGGTTCGATTTCGAGGTCAAGCCCGAATGGATTCGCGCCCTTCAACCTGGTATCGATCGCGTCCGTGAATTCGCCGGCAAGATGTTCGTCGAGTATCGCGTCGACACGACGAGGTGGGTCGGTCTCGATCGTAAAGGTCGTCGCCAGGGCGGCACGCTCGACACCGGTATCGTCGGCAAGAAGCTGATCGTCATCAAGGATCTCAAATTCGGCGCCGGCGTCCCCGTCTCGCCGAAGCGCAATCGTCAGATGATGATCTATGCGCTCGGGTTCTGGGACAACGTCGCACGCCATCTGACCGATGCCACGAATTTCCTGCTCATCGTCGATCAGCCGCGCTGCGCAGGCGGTGGCGGCGAGTGGGAATGCACCCTTGAGGAGCTGCTTGAATTTGGCGAGGAAGTGAAGGCGGCCGCCGAAGCGACCCGCGATCCGAACGCACCTCGCACCGCCTCCGAAAAGGGGTGCTACTTCTGCCCGGCCGCGAAGACCGGCTGCGACGAATACGACCGCTTCCAGCTCGACATCATCAGCCAACAATTCGATGATCTCGACGCCGAGCTTGACGATAAGCCGGATCTGCCACGTCGGCTCACACCTGAGCGTCGCAGCTACGTGGTCCGGCACGCCAGCATGTTTACGAAGTGGCTTCAGCAGCTCCACACCGACTGCCTTGCTGATGCCCTGGCAGGCGATCCCACACCAGGGCTCAAAGCTGTAACAGGCCGCAAGGGCGATCGCCGCTGGATCGACCCGACGGTTGCAGAGGGTTTCCTTCTGAAGCGGCTTTCGCGTGAGAAGGCTTTCACCTCCAAGTTGATATCCGCACCGCAGGCCGAGAATTTGCTGTCCACGAAGGATTGGGGCGCTGCGAAGAAGCTGATCACCCAGGACGACGGCAAACCCATGCTCGTCCCTGACACCGATGAGCGGGAGGCGATTACGCCGACCGCCGATCTGTTCGACGACCTCGACGATGTCGGCGAAACGAGCGATCTGCTCGGCTAAATATGAAAGGTATGGCCCCTATGGCTAAAGAAAACACCAATGTTCAAGTGCGTCTCGAAAACGTCCGTCTGTCTTTTGCTCATGTGTTTCGTGCGCAGAAGCCGAAGCCGGACAAGGACGGCAATGTCGGAGCGGCGAAGTTCAACTGCTCAGGTTTGATCGATAAAAAGACCGAACAGGGCAAGAAGAACATCGCAAAAATGAAAGCCGCGATGACCGAAGCGCGCGACAACAAGTGGCCGAAAAACCCACCCAAACTGAAACCCGAAAAGCTCTGTATGCGAGACGGGGATCAAGAGGATTGGGACGGCTACGAAGGCATGTACTACGTCTCGGCGTCCAACTCCAAGCGACCGAAGATCATCGATCGGGATAAAACCCCGTTGACCGAAGAAGACGGAAAAATCTATTCCGGCTGCTACGTCAACATGATCGTCAACGTTTGGGCCCAGGACAACGAACACGGCAGACGCATCAATGCCTCTCTTGAAGGCATCCAGTTCGTGAAAAACGGCGAAGCGTTTGGCGCGGCTCCCCTCGACGACGATGCATTCGATGATCTCGGCGAAGGCGAGGACGACGATGAGGAGAATGGCGGGAAGCCGGCGCGGCGGGGCCGGTCTCTCGACGACGATGACGACGATGGTGACGACCTTCTCGGCTAAGTCGAACCTCGGGGTGTCGGGCGACCGGCACCCCTCTTTCCCTTCATCGGAGCAATGCCATGAGTGAAAAACGGGAACTGTTCGCCACGGCGCGTGTGTCGCTGACAGTTGAGGTCGACGCCGCCTGTTGGGATGTCGGCTCGTCGGCCGAACAGATTTTCAACGCCGCTGGTCGCGAGGCGAAAAACAAACTGGATATCCTGTTTCAGAAGGAACGCGATGTCAGGGTCGTCGGTCAGCCCGTCGTCACATTGATCACGGGCCTACAGAAGACTAGATGAAGACATCGCTAGCCGACGCCGCGCTGTTCGACACCGAGGTCTACTGGAACTACTTCCTGGCGGCCTTTAAGTCGATCAAGACCGGCAAGGTGCTTCGGTTGGAGAAATCCGACCGATGCGTGCTTGACCGGAAGAAGCTGCGCCAGGTGCTCGACGAATACTGCACGGTCGGCTTCAACTCGATCCCCTTCGACATCCCCGTCGTGTCGGCCGCCCTGGCCGGCTTCAGCAACAAGGCGCTGAAGCAGATCGCCAACGAGATCATCAAGGATGACGCGAAGCCATGGGAAATCTCGCGCACCTATGATTTCGAGCTGATCCAGTGCGACCATGTCGACCTGATCGAGATCGCACCAGGGCAGAACAGCCTCAAGATTTACAACGGCAAAATGCACGGCCGGCGGATGCAAGACCTGCCGGTTGATGAGGATGCTGTGCTCACTCATGCCGAGATGGATATCGTCTCGGACTATTGCGTCAACGACCTGGCCGCCACCGGCCTGCTGATGCAGACGCTTCGCGAGCAGTTGGTCCTTCGCGAGACGATGAGCAAACAGTACGGCGTGGATCTGCGCTCGAAATCGGACGCGCAGATCGCCGAGGCGGTGATCAAGAAAGAGCTGAAGCGGCTCACCGGAGAGGAGCCGAAGAAGCCCAAACTCAAAGCCGGCGCGACCTACAAGTATCGCGTTCCCGACTTCATTCGCTACGAGACGCCGGAGCTCAACGCCGTTCTCGACAACGTCCGGAGCGCTGACTTCGCCATTTCCGCGAGCGGCAAGGTGCTTATGCCGGACGTGTTGAAGAAGGCAAAAATTAAGATCGGGCAGTCGATTTATCGGATGGGCATCGGCGGTCTGCACTCGTCCGAGAAGTCGGTTGCGCACCTTGCCGACGAGAGTACGAGGCTCGTGGATCGCGACGTTCGCGGCTACTATCCCCAGATCATTCTCAACCTGGGCCTATACCCGCAGCATCTCGGCCCGATCTTCCTCCGGGTGTTCCGGTCGTCGGTCGAGCGCCGCAACAAAGCCAAGGATCGCGTCGACGAGCTGAAGAAGCTGATCAAGCGCGCGAACGACGAAGCCGCTCTGCTGAAGCAAGAATTGAAGTCGAACGAGGACGCCTCGGGCAGCTTGAAGATCGTCAACAACGGCGCCTTCGGCAAGTTGGGATCGAAATGGTCGGTGCTGTTCGCGCCCGATTTGATGATCCAAGTCACGATCGGCGGGCAACTGTCGCTACTCATGCAGATCGAGATGGTCGAGCGCGCGGGCTTCCGCGTGATCAGCGCCAACACCGACGGCATCGTCATCGTCTGCCCGGTCGACCGCCGGGATGAGTTGGAAGCGGTCATTCGCGAGTGGGAGAAGCGCACGGGGTTCGAGACCGAGGAGACCGAGTACAGCGCCCTCTACTCGCGCGACGTGAACAACTACATCGCCGTGAAGACCGACGGCTCGGTGAAGAAAAAGGGCGCCTACGCCGAACCCAAGATCGTCGCGAGCTCGTGGCCGTCGCCGCTCAACGAGGTCTGTTCTGACGCGGTGGTCGCCTACCTCACGAAAGGCGTTCCGATCGATCAGACCATTCACGCGTGCACGGACATTCGCCGCTTCGTCACGATCCGTACGGTCAAGGGCGGCGCGGTGAAGGACGGCATGTATCTCGGCAAGGCGATCCGCTGGTACTATTCCACGGAGGCCAGCGGCGAAATCAAGTACAGGCTGAACGGCAACAAGGTGCCGCGGACCGACGGCGCAAAGCCGCTCATGGAGCTGCCGGACACCTTCCCTGACGATGTCGACTACGATTGGTACATTCGCGAAGCGCACGACATCCTCGACGATGTCGGTTACGCCGCGCGCTCATCCAGATCGAACGTTAATCCCGAACTCTTTCTAGCGGCAGCTCTATGATCGAAAGCGAAATCGAAAACGCAGTGTGCGAGCGCGCCCAAGCCAACGGCTGGCTGGTGCGCAAGTTCAAATATATCGGTCGGCGCGCTGCCGCTGATCGACTTTTCATCCGCGGAGGCCGCGTCGTGTTCATCGAATTCAAGCAGAAGGGCAAACTGCCGCGTCCAGGACAGGACCGCGAGCATTTGCGGCTGAAGGCCCATGGTGCCGAAGTCCACGTGATCGACAATATCGAGGACGGTCTTGAAGTCCTCCGCTGATCGCGACATCGCCTTCCTGCTAGGTCACAACGGCGGCCCGTCTCTCGACGACATCGCTGAGCTGCTCGGCAACGTCGTCAGCAGCATCCGCGATCGGGACGACCTCCGGCACTATCAGAACTACCTCGCCGACATCGTGTTCGAGCTGGAAGCGGTCATGCTGGCCGTGGACATGGGGCTCGGCAAGACGGCCGCGACGCTGACTGCCATTCGGAAGCTGCTCGACTTCTTCATCGTCAAGCGCGTGCTGATCGTCGCCCCGCTGCGTGTCGCCGAGGAGACCTGGCCGGACGAGATCGCGGCTTGGAAGCATACGCGGGTGTTGTCATTTGAGGTTCTGACCGGTCCGGAAGCCCAACGGCGTGCTCGCGCGCACATGGAAGCCGACATCCACATCATCAACCGCGAGAATATCCGGTGGCTCTGGGCGCTTTGGGGAGACAAGTGGCCCTACGACATGGTCGTCTGGGACGAGTCCAGTCGTTTGAAGGCTTGGAAGAAGCGCACCGCGAAGAAACATCCAAAGACCGGCAAGCGCGCGCTCACCGAATTCGGCGCGATGGCGCAGGCTCGAGCCCACGTCGATCGCTTTGTCGAGCTCACCGGCACGCCCTCCCCCAACGGCGTCAAGGATCTCGGCGGGCAAATCTATATGCTCGACGGCGGCCGGCGCCTGGGCGCGAACAAGACCGCTTTTGAGCAGCGGTGGTTCGACAGCGACTACATGGGCTACAAGCTCGAACCGAAGGCGCACGCGCACAAAGAGATCATCGGCCTGGTCAAGGACGTGATGATCGGCATGCGAGCGGAAGACTATATCGAACTACCGCCGTTCGTGCGCAACGTCATCAAGGTCGACCTGCCCGACAAGGCGATGCGCGAGTACAAGCGATTCGAACGAACACTCGTCTCCGAAGCCTATGACGTCGAGGCCGTGAATCGCGGTGTGCTGACCAACAAGCTGCTCCAATTCGCCAATGGCAGCATGTACCAGGAAGCCGTGATCGACGAAGTCACCGGCCGGAAAATCCGTCCGCCGGCAGTTCCAATCCACGACGCGAAGTTAGAACCTCTCGAACGAATCATTGAAGAAGCGGCTGGCGAATCTGTGCTTGTCGCATACAGTTTTCGCTTCGACCGCGATCGCATCAGGAAGGCCTTCCCGAACGCGGTGATATTCGATGAGGAGCCGAACTTCGTTAAGCTGTGGAACGCGAAAAAGATCGGAATTGGATTGGCCCATCCAGCTTCGATCGGGCACGGCCTCAACATGCAGTTCGGCGGCCACATCTGCGTTTGGTACGGCATGACTTGGAGCTTAGAATTATACCAGCAGTTTAATAAGCGATTACCGCGCCCTGGTCAGCAACACCCCCTGGTAACAGGCCACCACATTCTCGCGCGGGGGACGATGGATGAAGTTGCTTACGCAACCATGAATTCCAAGGGTGTGACCCAAGATGCTGTTAATGACGCCGTCCGGATACGGCTACTGACTTGAAATATGGCGGATTTCTGGCGTAAGTCAGTGTTGACTTCAAGAAAGCTGTTAGTTAATTTCTCAACTGTTAGTTGGAAGTAACCCGATGCGGCAGTTCCGCAGAGTAGCGAGTGATGGCTGATTCTCCGAAGCGATTGACCGATACTGCTTTTGCAAAACGTCTTGAGCAAGCCTGCGACCTGCACGGTCGGGTACCGCCCTTCAACAAAGGGCGCCAGGCTTGGATTGCTGAAAAATTGGACGTCTCAGTTGAGACCTCCCGCAAATGGTTTTCCGGCGAGGCACGTCCCCGCCCCGAGAAGATGGCGAAACTCGCGGAAGTGCTGCGAGCGGACGAGAGCTGGCTGTCCCTGGGCTTCGTGCCCGATAAGAGTGCAGTCGATAAGGCTCAGCGGAATGCAGCGGCCCCGGGCGCCGTGAACCTGGTAGCCGGTCTGATCCAGCTGGCCGGCGGCGCGCCCTCGTTCTTCAAGGAGGACGATCCGCGTGCGAGCTACGCCGACATCCTCGCGATCATCCGCGGGTCGCATCACGAGATATCCGTCGTGCTCGGGCACCCCGAGGAGAACAAGGTCAAGTTCACCGTGCCGGCGGGCCACGAGAACGCGTTCGTGATCGGCGTTGTGATGACAGGCCCCATCGCCTTTGATCTGATCGCGATGCCCTCCGACCTGATCGTCAAGCACGGGCGGAAGCGCGGTGGCTATATCGAGCTGCAAATCGACAAGGCGCGCACGAAGTATTGGAGCGACACAGACGAGTGGCCTCGACTCGAGAGCTTCGACAAGCCGCTCATCGCCTAACATCGTTTGCATAAATTCAAGCAAATAGACCGATGGCCGACGAACTATCTATGCGGCGCGCCGTAATCGGCGGCGAGACCGCCCCAGGCGACTTCATCGTCATTTGGGACGAACTGCCGATCGGGCGCATCCATAAGACGACCGGCATGGGCGGCAAGGACGCATTCAATTGGAGTTGCGCGCTGCCAAATGTGCCGCAGCCCTCCAACCACCGAGGTCGCGCGACCACGCTGGAACAGGCCAAGGATGAGTTCCGGCGCGCCTGGGATGACCTAAAGTCCCAGGTAAGCTACGACCAGATTAGAGAGGCTCGCGCGATCGACGCGAAGCGCTAGCTGTCGGATTCATAGAAGGAATGTCGGCGCTGAGGGCCGAGCGGAAATCTCTGATCCAGAACGCTACTGCTTTGCTGGCGCGCCCGATTGCGGTCCTGAGGTGAAAGAGGTTCCGGCCGATATTTGGCTGGCCGCTGTCGAAATGATTGACGACTGGGAGTACACAACAGAGATTCCAGTTTTGAGCTTACGGTGAGGCTCTACAAACTTTTCAAGGCAAAAGTCCCTTCGCTCTAGCGCGCTCGAAATGTCTCGCGAGTTCTATTGAGCGCGACCGAAAGCGGCGCAAGTAGCCAAGATTCATCCACTCCTCAAACTGAGGAGTAAGCTTGTCAGGAGGGACGACCATTTTGGCGTAGTCTACCGCTTCAATCTTTAGGCGCTCACGAATAAACCGATACATGGTATCCACGCCGGTATCGTCAAAGCCCATCATTTTGTAGTCATTCAGAAGCTTTTTCATGCTGTCTGTAATTGTAGATGGGTCTTCTGTTTCCGGACTTGAGTGGATATCGAGGCCGGCGAATGGAAACGACAGGAAGCTCACCAAGAATACTATTCGATACGGCCCCATTACAAACTGGACTACACTGTAGTCTCCCGCTGAAACGCGGAAAAAGCTGGTTCTTGCTCCCACAAACATTGCCGCCACGGGCGCAAAACCTGGGATTGGAATGCGGCCTAGTGATATCGCTGGTATGGGAGAACTGATCTGCAGCTTCGGGAACCTGGTTATTCCTGGAGTGATGAATGACACCACCAGAGCGAATCCGTTATGGCGCTTTATCGCTTTAGTGAATTGTTTTCGTTTGTGAGGCTTCCCTCCGGAAGCGTCCAGTCGCTTGTAGTGAATTTCAGATAGATATGGCATCTGGGCGCTGGGATGGATGGTATAGTGCTGTGAGGTGACGGAGATGTTGAGCGGAATGTCGGCCTGCATTTTTGGAGGCAGCGCAGTGACAGGATATTTGACACTGCCGTTCAACATCTCCTTTGTTGGTTTTGCATCCATCACAACCATGAGGCTTCCAGTAGAGTTCAATCTGAAGCGCAGGAGCCGATAGCGCTCCCCCGCAACCTCAAAGAAGACATCGCGTTTTTCAGGAGTGAACATGCAGGCACCAAACCACAAAATGAGTACGACGAGAAAGAAGCCCAAGAGCGTTTCGAGGTTGCGCTACGTGGCGCGCTGAAAACGTCTCATGAGCCGTTGAAGGAAAAGCCGAAGGTGAAGAAGGCTAAGAAGAGCGAGAAGCGAAGCAATGAACGAGGTTGACGTGTCGGGGGCTGGAGAGCTTGCCGCTAGCGGAAATCGAATTCGGCAAGGTAGCGATGCCGATGCTTCTCGGAGCAGTGCTGATAGACGCCCTTCATGCCGCGTTTAATGATCGAATAATAGCCCTCGACCGTGTTCGTCGAGATCACTTGCACCTTTGCGGTGAACGTACTCGTCCTTGCTATGCGTAACGGTCGAGTGGTCGAGGCCGTCATCCACGCCGAGCACAACAGCCTCGCCGTCAAGAACGAAGTGACTGCTGCGCATTCGACGCGCTGACTCGACGATCAGGGGGAAGCGATCGGTCCAATCGTGGCCGCCTTTGGTGAACAGGCGCACGCGCACGCGCTCGCCCTCCCGCTGAACGATCAGACGGTAGCCGTCGTGCTTGATTTCATGTATCCAGTCCGGACCCGAGGGGACCTTTGTTCCGCGCGTCGGGAGGCTCGGTTCGTACGCGTTTCTCCGCATGGTCGTTACTTAGGAGCCGTGGCGAAAAATGCGAATCGCTGTCTCAACGTAGCTCGCCCAAGCTCAATCTGGTGACGGTATATCTGACGGTACAATAGCCGTCTCAAGCTGTAGACCTTCAGTTATTTCAATCACTTAGATGGAGTTTTAGTTCCCCTCAGCCGGCACCAGCGCTCGATGCGCATCGCTCAGCTTGGCGTCTTCCGCACGCTGCCGTGTTGCAGATGCTCGACGTCCGTGCCGTCGATATCGACCCATGCATGCTTCGACCGCTCGAACACCGATTTGATCGGCGCCGGGAAATTCGGGTCGGCGATTGCACCGACGGCGACGCCGATCAACGCCGGGAATTTGTCAGGCTTCCAAAAAACCGTCGAGCCGCAATCGGGGCAAAAATAGCAACGGACCTTGCCACCGCTCTCGCCGGCGCGAACATACTCCTTCGGTGCTCCTGAGATCTTGACGGCCTCGACCGGATAGAAAGCACCAACGCCGAATGGCGCGCCGGTCCGCCGCTGGCATTCGAGACAGTGACAGGCCGCGACCAGGCTGGGCGGTCCCGGAAGCGACAGCATAAGGGCACCACAACTGCATCTGGCGTCGATCATTGATTACACTCATCCAACCGCCAGAGCCCGAGGCTCTTGTCGCGCCAGCCGCCACCGCCCTCGTCGCAGCGTTCATCGATCAGCTCGCGCGGGGGCGGCCAATGGAACGGCGCCTTGGTCATGTTGAGCGCGCGCCAGTCGCCGTCCTCGCAATCACGGTTGCCCTCCCACTCCGGAAACGTCGTCACCAGCAGGAATTGCGCGCCGCTTGCGCGGAAGCGGGCGATGGCGCGCGCGATATTCTGGAAGCTCAGATGCACAAGACAGTCGCGGCACAGAATGACATCGCAACGCGGCAGGGAATCGCGCGTGATGTCGGCGACGAGAAAGCGGCCGCGCAATTCGCCTCGCGCGGCCCGCGCGCTGTTGGCTGCGATCAGCGACGGCACGATGTCGATGCCGGTATAGTCGATTTCGAGCTGCATGCTGCCGATCCAGCCCGCATCGCCGCAAGGCGCATCGAGCAGCGAACGCGCGCCAAGCCGCTGCACCAGGCCGGGCAGCGTCTCGCGGATCCCCGCGGTGGCGCGATCCTCGGAGCCGAGGCCCGAAACCGAGGTCGGAGCGCCCCAGAGGTTGGTTCGCTGAATCCGTTCAAAGCGCGCGGCGAGGTCGAGGCCGGTAAAACTCGCGCGGTCGGCAACGAACCGTTCATGGGCAAGCACGGAGGGGCGATGGGAGATCATTGGGTGGGACTCGCGTCAAGAATCCGTCGCAAGCGCAGTATAAAGGCGGCACGTCGCATCCGAAACATTTCTCCGAGCTCGCCGATGATCAGCCGACGCGCGGCTCTGGCCGCCATCGCCGCACTGCTGTCCCCCGTCGCCGCACGCAGCGCGTCCGGCGAGCAATTCGACGTCACGAGCGGCCCTGACAGCCTGCCGGTGTCGCGCTATGCGGCAGCCATCGACGGAAAACGTCCGGCCGTCATCGTGCTGCACGGCTCCCGCGGCATTGAGCTCAGGGCCCGCGCCTATCAGCGATATGCCGACGCGCTGACGGCACGGGGCATCGACACCTATTTTCTCCGCTACATGACGCCGGCCGATATGGCTGCGTTGACGTCCGCGGCGCATGAGAGCCGCGAGGCCTACGAGACGACGCGGTTCGACGGCTGGGCCGATACGGTCAACGCAACCGTGACGGCTGTCCTCGACCGATCCGACAGCTCGGGGCGCATCGGCCTGCTCGGCTTCTCGCTGGGCAGCTACATCGCCGCCGAGGCCGCCGCACGCGACAGGCGCATCGCAGCGCTGGCGGTGCTCTACGGCGGCATGCCCTACGCGATGGCCACCAAGGTCAAGCACCTGCCGCCGCTGATCGCGCTGCATGGCGAAGCGGACAAGAATGTCCCGATCGCGGAAGGCCGGCAACTGGTCGCGCTTGGCAAGCTGGTCGGCGCCGAGACCGAATTCGTGCCCTATCCGGGCAAGGCTCACGGCTTTGATTTCTCGGACACCGACCCGATGACCCGGGATGCGATCGATCGGGTCACACGGTTCTTCCAGGCCAAACTCGCTGTCTGAGCGGACAGCTCTCAAGTTGGATCAGAGTTCAACATGAGGTAGCATGCGCTCCGCATGCAGCCATACACCAGCCGAGAGAGCGCCAAGATCATCGCCGGAGCGGTCGCGGCCGTCGTGGCGACGGTCTTCCTTTTCGCGATCGCGATGGCGCTCTTGCTGCCTCAATAGGATCTGCACGGCGGCGGCGGCGCGAGGCCACCGGACCCTGGATGTCGTGCGGCTCAGGCCGCGCGCACCGTCCGCAGGAATTTTCCGACTTCGTCCTTCAGCCGGGTACTGTCGGTCGCCAGCATCTTCGCGGTCGAGAGCACCTGCGTGGACGCCGAGCCGGTCTCGGCCGCGCCGCGTTGCACGTCGGTGATGTTGGTCGAGACCTGCTGGGTGCCATGCGCGGCCTGCTGCACATTGCGCGAGATCTCCTGGGTCGCGGCGCCCTGCTCCTCGACGGCGGCGGCAATGGTCGAAGACACTTCCGACAGGCGTTCGATGGTCGCGGAGATGTCGCGGATCGCGGTCACCGATTCCTGGGTGGCGTTCTGGATGCCGGAGATCTGCTGGCTGATCTCGCCGGTCGCTTTCGCGGTCTGCTCGGCCAGCGTCTTCACCTCGGATGCGACGACGGCGAAGCCGCGGCCGGCCTCGCCTGCCCGCGCCGCCTCGATGGTGGCGTTCAGCGCCAGCAGATTGGTCTGGCCCGCGATGGTGTTGATCAGCTCGACGACGTCGCCGATGCGCGTCGCCGCGACCGAGAGCTCGCTGACCCGCTCGGTGGTGGTGCGCGCCTGGTTGACGGCTTCGCTCGCCATCCGCGCGGATTCCTGCACCTGCCGGCTGATCTCGTTGACCGAGGGCGACAATTCCTCCGTCGCGGTCGCAACCGACTGGACGTTGCCGGTGGCCTCGCCCGAAGCAACAGCCACCACCGAGGTGAGCTCCTGCGCGCGCTGTGCGGTGGTGGCCAGCGTCGAGGAGGACGCTTCGAGCTCGGTGGATGCGGATCCGACGGCCTCGATGATCTCGCCGACAGCGCGCTCAAAGCCGTCCGCCAGGTTGAACATGTCGCGGCGGCGCTGCTCGGCGGCCTGGTTCTCGACTTCCACCTGCGCCGCCTTGAGCCGCTCCACCTCGAGCGCATTGGTCTTGAACACCTCGACCGTCTTGGCCATGTCGCCGATCTCGTCGCGGCGGTCCTTCTCGGGCACCTCGGTCTTGAGGTCATTGCGCGCCAGGCCCTCCATGGCGAGCTTGAGCCGGGCGATCGGCTTCGACATCGCCACGAGACCGATGAAGAGCGCGATCGCGATGCCGATAATCAAGCCGCCGGCGCTGACGCTCATCACGGTCCAGGTTGCGGACTTGGCATCGCTCTCGATGGCTTCCTTGCGTCTGGCCACGGCCTTCGACGTATCGCTCGTGAACTTGGCAACGCGCTCGAGAGCCGCATCAATCAGCGGGTCGCACTCCTTGTGGGCACGATCAGCCGCCTTGGCATTTTCCTCCGGGCTGCTTGCAGCCCCGCCGGCCTGGAGCACCGGATCGCAACCTGCAAAGGCGGCCGTCAGCTGCGCACCGACGCTCTTCGTTTCGGTCGCGCGCGCCGGGTCGTCCTGCTCCGCGGCGTCCAGGTACTGGCGAATTTCACTGCGGTTCTGGTTCGCGATCTTGAGGCGGTTGGCGTTGCCCGCCTCGGCCGTCTCGGTGAACACCGCATAGAGCGCGGCGTGATAGGTCTCGATGCGGCGCTGGGCCCGCGTGAGGTTGAGGGCCGCCGACTGCATGGCGGTGAGCTCGCTGAAGCCGTCGACGGTCGCGGACAGCTCGCGGATGCCGAAGCCAGCGACAACTACCATCGCACAGCCCATCACGGTCACGATCAGCGCAACCTTCAACACGATCTTCAAATTATTCAAAAAGCTCATCGCAGCCGCCTAATAAATTATCCGGTCACCATTGACCGAAGCAGTCCCAGCAGCGTGCATAGGAACCGGCTAACGTTAAAAATTGATACTATTTGACCGGGGCAGTCTTACGGAAAAATAACTTTCCGGTGCTCGCGCGTAAGCTTCACGTAAGCCTCGGGTGTCCGGGGCCGCTCGGAACCAATCGCTCACGTTACTTGTTCTCGCCCCATGCGGATCAGAGAAGACAATCGAAACATGGTCCTGTTGACGACGGTCACGCTGTGCTGCGCAGTCGTGGCCGGCGCGCTCGCGGTGCTCCAGCCCGTGTTTGGGGAGCCACCCGAGAAGCAGGTCGCCGGTAGCAGGCCGATCGAGAACTCGGCCCAGGCATCGGTCCGGGTCGTCGGCGCCCCCTTCGTGCCCAACATCAATCCGCGCCAGCGCTAGCTATCGATCAGGGAGGGGGGAGATCTTCTGCCCCTCGTCAGGCTGGGCATGGGCGCGCACCAGATCCTCGACGAACGCGATCACCTCTGCGCGCTTGTCGGGCGGCAGTAACAGAAAGGCGCGCACGAGCCGCAAGCCCTGCGCTTCGTCCGACGGGTCGGCCCTGGAATCCATTCATCCAATGTCGGGCGTTCGGGAAAAATATGCAATCCCTTGCCGACAGCCTTCTTGATTCGGGGCCCCGGCTTTGGTGGAATAGCTCCAACAGGGTGGTGGATCATGAAGTGGATCAGGGAGCGCGACGCACTGATCGCGCAAACACTGGCCTTCGTGCAATCGGTCTCCGGCAGGAAGGTCGATTTTCGTCAGCCGGATACCGTTGCGGCTGCGCCAGTTCTGGCGGCAGAGTTCGTCTCCGTCCAGGCCGTGACCGTCGCATTCGAGCCGCCGCAAGCGGATTCGCCACCGCCGATCGCTCCGCCGCCCCAGCCGCTGCCGGTCCCCCCGCGACGGATGAGCGATGTCCGCAGCGAGATGCAGGCCCGCATCGCCAATTTCAGAAAGCATCAGGAGCGCTTCGAGCGCGAGCGCGAGGAGTATTGCGCGGCGACCCTGGCCAAGCTGCGCGCCGACATTCGCGATGCCGCCCCGCCGCCGGCGACCCAGAAGTAGGGCCGGCCGGGCTACATCCAAGACCTTACAGCCACGACCACACCAGCCAAAGATTGGCTGCGCAGGCGCCAAACAGTGCCAGCGTCAGTGGCAGAAGCATGTGCCCGCAGCTTGTTTTCAGGTCGGCCGTCATGGCCGGAAACATCCGCTGATTCCGCCAAATGAGTCCCAAAGTTTCTTTTTTTGCGGATTCAGGACTCGTTAAGGACTCAGGACCCGGCCGCCTTGCACCCCGATCTCGACCGCCGATCACGGCCCCGTGATCGTCCCGGAACCCCTCCCGCCATGAAATCGTTAACGCGCTTTCCGGGAGCGGGAAGCATGCCCTACGCCCTGTTCTGCAACGACAGCCAGATCAGCAAAGCCTATCCGAGCGAGGCTGACGTCTGGAAACTCGCGCAACGGAGCGGCTTGGTCGTGGACGTCGGCACCGACGAAGGGCAGCACGGTCCGCGCCGGGTGCTCGACAATGACTATGAGATCAGATCGTGCCGAGCCGCCCAAGGCGAGGACCCCGCCAAGAACAAGGCGGACGCCGAGCGGGAATCCAGAATCGAGCTTCAGCTCAACTTGTGAGATCTGGCCCATGGCGGGCCGAGTGCCTTGCCTCAGGGCGTCGCGGTCGCCAGCGAAGCCTGCTCACCGGCAAGCGCCACGCAGGCCTTGCGGCGGTGTAGCCCGCGGATCGCGCCGGTGACCTTGAGCACCTTGCCCGACGGACAGGAGGCGTCCTTCACGAAGGCGACCTCGTAAGGTGCCAACATCAGAGGCTCGGATTTGAGGATTGTCTGGGCAGAGCACGGCAGGGCGAGGAAGCACGAGACCACCACCACCGACGCCAAGATACGCATGTTCGTTGTCCCACCAGCCCGGCAATTCAGTAATAACGCTTTCCGGAGCGCGAGTTCCGTAAGTCGCAATAATTATTTTTGCTTTACCCGATCCCCGTGACACGCGTGAGAAGGCGCGTGCCAGACTGTTTGCCTGCAAATGACGCGCCAGATGGTTCACGCAAGGCAAACAAGAGGCCGGCAGCGTGAGACCGGCAAAACGAAGGCCGGCGGGAAGCCGGCCATTGTCAGATCGTGGTCGTGCTCGTCCTCGGCGGCTTAGTAGCGCGGGGCCGCTGGACCGCCCCAGCCGAAGCGGTAATTCACACCGACCTTGACGGTATGCTCGTCGTCCCGGCCGCGGACGCCGACCACGTCGGCCGGACCGGAGGTGATAGTCGTGCTGCCGAAGTTGTAATACTGGTATTCGGCCTTGGCCGACCAGTTCGGCGCGAACATGTATTCGAGGCCGGCGCCGACGGTGTAGCCATCCTTGCTGTTGCCGGTGGTGGTGAAGGCCTGCGGGACGCCGGCGATATTGACGCCCAGGCGGCCGTTACGCCAAGCGTAACCGCCCTTGGCGTAGAGCAGCGTCGGGCCCCAGGTGTAGCCGATGCGGCCGGTCACCGAGCCGATCTGGTCGGTGTTGGAGGTCACCTGCGTGCCCAGCGGGAACGTGACGCCGTTGTTGTTGGTCGGCAGCCAGGAATACTGGGCCTCGATACCAACAACCCAATTGGGCGCGAACTGGTAGTCGAAGCCGCCCTGCACGCCGCCCATGAAGCGGGCATCGCTCGACTGGAAGCTGCTGTCACCGGCGAAGGCGCCGCCGACATGGCCGCCGATGTAGAAGCCGGTCCAGTTGTAGATCACCTGCGGCGGTGTATAGGCCGGAGCCTTGGTGTAGGTGCGCGGCTGCATGTCGGCTGCGGCCGCCGGTGCGGCCAGCGCCAGCAAAGCTGCTGCACCGAGCAAAATCGTCTTCATGATCATCCCCGTTCTTTCATTACGACACTCAGGAAACAACGTGGCGTGAATTGGGTTGCTTCGCGGCGATGCCGGAACGTTGATCGTTCGTGACTGTGACGGGGCAGCAACAACGCGATTTTGTTCCGTCACGTCTGCCTGCGCCCGACAGGTTTGGTCGTTCGCACAAGTCCAGCCGTAACAATTTGTCGCAAGGCAAAACCGCTCCGTTCAAAGCTCGCCAAAATGTGATCCAGCGGCTCCGGCGGCACTCGTCCTAGCACCGCGCAATGAAGACGGGCTTTGCGCTACCGCGTCATCTTTTCCAGTTCCGGAAAGGGTGCGTAAACCGCGCCTGCGCAGAGCTCGTTGGCACGGTCGATGACGCGGTCGGCCCGGCCGTTGACGAAGACGACGGCGCGCTCGCGCATCGCCTTGTAGCTGCCGTCGGTCTCGCGCGGCGCGAAGCGCAGGCAGCTGAGATAAAACTGGCGGCCGCCGACCTCCCGCAGCACCGGATCGGCCATGCTGGCGTCGCGCACGCCGACCGGATTGTTGAGATAGGAGCGCATCAGGGCCAGCGTGTCACTGCGAAAATTCTCGGGGAACGGCTGAGGTCCTCCGGCCTGAGTCCCCTCCATTAGGGATGCGCGGTCACCCTCGCTGCCGAAACAGGCCGCGAGCACCAGTGGCAGCACCAGGATCGCTGCGCGTTTCGCCAATCGCCCCAAGGGATCACATTCTCCGGCCAGTCAGTTTCGGACATGTTCTAGCTCCAAGGTTGCGCGAAGGGAATTCGCTTCCGCCGGTCGGGCGAACAGCGCACCGGCCCGCCGCCAGTACCTTGCGCTTTCGCGCAAGGTACGACGAACGGGCCGGGCCTGAACTCCGCACGCGGCAGCAGGGCAATCCAGGGATGCCGCCGCGCGGGATCAGTCGTTAGCTGCGCTTCTCGGTGGTCACCGGCTTGCCGAGGTCCGGCTGCGCCTTCAGCGACTTCTTGGCCGACAGATGCTTGTGGTGATGGCGATGCGTCCGCACGGTCTTGTGCTCGTCAGGCGTGATCGCGGCGTTGGCGTTCATCGCCTTCGACTTGGTGTCAACCTTGGCATCGGCCTTCACATCCGACTTGGCATCGACCTTGGCACCCGACTTGATGTCGGAGGCCTTCGCGTCGGCCTTGACGCCGGCGTCGGGTTTGGCAGCGGTGGTCGAGATCTTGCTCCGGGTCTGGTCCGCCTTGATCACCGGCGCGGTTGTCGTGGTGGTCTTGCCGGCTTCAGCGGCGAAGGCCGGGGCTGCGATGACGGAAGCTGCGAGCAAGGCTGCGGAAATGGTCTTCAACATGGTGGTCTCCTCTTGGAAGGATCTTGAGGCGGCGCCCTCTCGCCTACCCTTCGATCGTAGGTGAGAGCCTAGAACCCGCGCACTGAACCCAATCTGAAGCCGGTTGCCAGCTCCCGTTCATCTCGATGACAAGTTTGTCATCTGAGGAAAGGCGAATAGACCGGGGTGCCCGGAATGTTTTTGCGTAGCCGGTGTTCCGGTCTCTGGGCAATCGTGTAGGATCGCCACGTTCCATACGGGAGAACTTCAATGCGCAAACTCTCAATGCTTGTTGTGCCGGGACTCGTCGCCATGTCGCTGGCGGCCGCGCCGGTGCTGACCAGCGCTTATGCCGCGGGAGGCGACGAGCCTTCATCGCCGCCGAAGTCGGATACTTCGACCAAGAAGGGGAAGAAGAAGAGCTCTTCCGTCAGCGATCCCAAATTCCTCGCGGCCTATCGCACCGCCTACACCACGATCTACGATGGCCACGACTATACGGGCGCGATCGGCCAACTGAAGTCGCTCAAGCGCGACGACGTCGCCGATGTCGCCAACCTGATCGGCTACTCCTATCGCAAGCTCGGCGACTACCAGTCGTCGAAGGTCTATTACGAGATCGCGCTGAAGGACGATCCGAACCACGTCCGCACTTGGCAGTATTACGGCCTCTGGCAGCTCGAGCAGGGCAACCGCGAACAGGCGCAGTATCATCTGAACAAGATCGCCTCGCTCGCCGGCACCGACAGCTCGGAATATCGCTCGCTGGCTTCCGCGCTCGACAAACCGACCGGCGCGACGCTCGTCTACTAAAAGCACCGCATATCTGAACTCAGCGAACGGGCACGACCTTCCGGGTTGTGCCCGTTCTGCTTTCTCGGCTAGCTTCTCGCACCGATCTCCCCTCGCAAATTGGTGCGCAATGGACACGTGGCTGCGATCCGCGATCGACTACATCGGCTCCTGGATCGAATTCCAGCAGACGGCCTTCCAACAGCCCGGCGTCATGGTCGCATTCGTCCATCGCGGCGAGGTCGTCGCCGAGCATGCGTTCGGGCTTGCCAATCTCGACACCGGCGAGAAGCTCACCCCGCGCCACCGCTTCCGCATCGCCTCGCACTCGAAGAGCTTTACCTCGGCCGGCATCATGAAGCTGCGCGAGCAGCGCAAGCTCCGGCTCGACGATTCCGTCGGCCAATACATCAGCGGCCTGCATCCGCGCGTGGCCGAGACCACGATTGCCCAGGTGCTCTCGCACAGCGCCGGGCTGACGCGCGACGGCGCCGATTCCGGCCAGTTCATCGACAGTCGCCCCTATCTCAACGCCAAGGAGCTGCTTGCGGAATTGAAGCTGCCGACCGCGATCGAGCCCGGCACGCGCTTCAAATATTCCAATCACGGCTTTGCCTTGATGGGCCTCGTCATCGAAGCCGTGACCAAGGAGTCCTACTCCGCCTGGATCAAGCGCGAGATCATCGAGCCCGCAGGCCTGCGCGAGACCGAACCGAATGCGCCGCTTCCCAAGGGCGCACTGTTTGCGCGTGGCCATACGCGAAAGCTGCCGCTCGGCGAGCGCTGCGTGATACCCGGCGACAATCCCGCTCACGCGATGGCATCGGCCGCGGGCTTCGTCGCCACCGCCGCCGACACCGCGCGTTTCTTTGCCCAGCTTGCGCCCAACGCCAGGAAGAGCGTGCTGTCGGTCGCGAGCCGCCGCGAGATAACGCGCAACCATTGGCGCGTCCCACAGATCTTCGAAGGCTATTACGGCCTCGGCGTCAACGCCGGCAAGACCGACGGCTGGGACTGGTTCGGCCATGGCGGTGGCTTCCAGGGCTACATCTCACGGACCTGCTCCATTCCCGGATGCGAGCTCGCGATCAGCATCCTCAGCAACTCCATCGACGGCGTGGCACCGTTCTGGATGGATGGCGCGATGCAGATCCTGCGCGTCTTCAAGACGCGCGGCGCGCCCGACCGGCGCGTGCGCGACTGGACCGGCCGCTGGTGGACGATCTGGGGCGCGAGCGATCTGGTGCCCACCGGCAACCGCGTGCTGGTCGCCAATCCCCAGTTCAACAATCCGTTCATGGATGCCGCCGAGATCGAGGTCAACGGCCGCGACACCGGCAAGCTCGCCTGGGCCGCCGGCTATTCCAGCCATGGCGAGCCCGTGCGCCGCGTCCGCGACAAGCGCGGCAAAGTCAGCGACATCTGGCTTGGCGGCGCCAACATCAAGCCTGCAAGCGTCGTGGCACGCGAGATCGCGCGGCGCTACCCACCGCGCAAGAAGCGCCCTACTCCCTGATCAGCGCCTCGACCTCACCGCGAAACGCCTGCCGCGAGCCATCGCGCGAATAGAACATATGGCCGCCGGGATAGACGACGAACTTCACGCGCGACGTCACAAAGGCCGGCAGTTGGTCGAGCGCCCGCCTCGTGCCGAAATAGGGCGTGGCGAGATCGAACAGGCCGTGCGCGACCAGCACGTTCAGCTTCGCATCGGTGGCGAGGATCTGGCGCAACTCCGACAGCGATTGCGGTGGGTTGATGCCGCTGCCAAAGTCCCAGTTGCGCTCGACGGCACCGTTCAGGACTTCGTAAGAGCCGTCCGGCCGCCAGTTGAGTTTCCGCGTGAGAACATCGACGGCGGCACTCGTCAACGGGGCCTGGAGCGCATCGCCTGAGGGGTCGCCGAAGCGCGAGCTGCTCGAATCCGGATAGGGATCGAGGCCGCGCACGGAAGCATCGTAACGTCCGGTCACCATGCCGTTGTTGCGATCGAGCTCGCGGCGAAATTCGCCGACGTCGAAGCGACCGGCGAGCCTGCGGCTCACCGCCTGGTCGATGCCGGTGAGCTCTGCGACCTTGTCGGCCAGACGATTGCTGGCCTCCTTGTCCGCCTTGCCCTTGACCAGATCTGCCAGAAATTCGCCGCGGGCGTAGGCCTCGACATCGGCGAGATCGGCGCGCTTGACCGGGCCCTTGGCTTCGCGCGCCACTGCGACATAGCTCGGCAAGGTCGCAACATATTGCAGGAGGCTCGTGCCGGTGAACTCGCGGAAATCCAGCAACGGCGACACCAGGATCAATCCCCTGACGCCGACGCCGGACTGAATCTGCAACTGGCGCACGACCTTCGGCCCGCGAATGCCGCCATAGCTCTCGCCCGCGACGAATTTCGGCGAGGTCAGCCGATTGTGCTTCTCGAGCCAGCGGCGGATCACGAGGGCAATCGAATTGACGTCGCCGTCGACCGAATAGAACCGCTTGCGCGCGTCCTCGCCGCTCGCGATGACGCGGCTGTAGCCGGTGCCGACGGGATCGATGAAGACGAGATCAGTGAAATCCAGCCAGGTCTCCGCGTTCGGCTTCACCTCGGGCGAGGCCGACGGCGATAGCGCCTCGCCGTCGAGCGGCAGCCGCCACGGCCCGGCCACGCCGAACTGAAGCCACGCCGAGGACGCGCCGGGCCCACCGTTGAACAGAAACGTCACCGGGCGCGTGGCGCGATCGGCGCCATCGAGCTCGTAGGAGGTGGTGGCGATGTCGGCGAGCGGCTCCCCCTTGTCGTCGAACACACGGACGGAGCCGGCGGTCGCGGCGAAGTTGAGCGTCCGGCCCGGCAGATCGAGGGTCTGCTTGGTGGTCTGGTCTCCGGGGAGACGACGATCGGAGGCCGGTGGCGAAGCCTGCGCCGCATTCTGTGCATTGCCGCCGCGGCCGCCTTTCTGTCCCGCGGGCGCCGTCGCCTCGTTGCGCGGCTGCGGCGGATCGTCCGCAAGTGCCAGCCCCGCGAGCCCGAAAGTAGACACTGCCAACACCAGTCCCGCGCGGCGCAGCATCGGCAAGCCCATGACCATGATCGTTCTCCTCGCCCCCCACACTCGCAATACGTGATCGCAGCTATAGCCGCCAATTGCGACGGTTTGGGGGATCGGAGGCCCAGAAACGGCTTTCCGGGCCAACCAGCCCGGCTTTTGCCCTCAAATGGGACGCCTGGCCGACGGTGGCGTTTGCCTTGCCGGGCGGTCATCCTCGACAATAGAGGCCCAGGTCGTATAGACGACCTCGGCGGATCTTTCTCGAGCCACCTGTCTGGAAGCCATGACCAAGCCATCGCGATACGACCGGCTCGCCTTCGTCGCCAGCCCGAGCAGCGAAGCGCAGGCCGCCTTCAGGCAGCTTACCGATAGCTACGGCAATTGCGACCCGAACGAAGCCGACGTCGTGGTCGCGCTCGGCGGCGACGGCCTGATGCTCCAGACGTTGCACCAGCACATGCACACGGGAAAGCCGATCTACGGCATGCACCGCGGCACGGTCGGCTTCCTCATGAACGAATACTCGACGGTCGACCTGCGCGCCCGGCTCGAGGCGGCGCATGAATCCGAAATCAACCCGCTGCTGATGCGCGCGACCGACGTCAACGATCGCGTTCACCTGCATCACGCCATCAACGAGGTCGCGCTGTTCCGGCAGACCCACCAGGCAGCGCGCCTGCGCATCCTGATCGATGAGCGCGAGCGCATGCCCGAGCTGATCGCCGACGGCATCATGGTGGCGACGCCGGCAGGCTCGACCGCCTATAATCTCTCCGCCCAGGGGCCGATCCTGCCGATTAACGCCGCGCTGCTGGCGCTGACACCGATCAGCGCTTTCCGGCCGCGGCGCTGGCGCGGCGCACTGCTGCCCAACACGGCCTATGTCGTGATCGAGGTGCTGGAAGACGACAAGCGCCCGGTGGCGGCAGTCGCCGACCATGACGAGGTGCGCGATGTTCGCCGCGTCGAGGTGCTCGCCGACAAGACCATTTCGATGGGGATGCTGTTCGACCCTGGCCACAGCCTGGAAGAACGCATTCTGCGCGAGCAATTCGGCTCCTGAACCGCCGGCCGGCGCCGCCGGAGGCCCGTTCGCAACGCTTCATTAACCCTCGGCACGATATGGTTAACGAAGGTTGACCGCTTTGGCCCGGGCGTCATGTTTCGCATCGACTTCAACAAGCTGCGCTTTCTCGTCTGCGACGATAATCCGCATATGCGCCGCATTTTGCGGACGCTGCTGCATTCGTTCGGCGCGCGCGAGGTCTACGAGGCCGAGGACGGCGCGACCGCGCTTGAAATGTACAGCCACTACGTGCCCGACATCGTCATCACCGACTGGGCAATGCCGATCTTCGACGGACTCGAGCTCGCGCAGATGATCCGGCAGCCGGAATCCAAGGGCAACCCCTACGCACCGATCATCATGCTGACCGGCCATTCCGAGAAGCGCCGCGTCACCGTCGCGCGCGATGCCGGCGTTACCGAATTCCTGGCCAAGCCAATCTCGGCCAAGGGCCTCTACCAGCGCATTCTCAACGTCGTCGCCAGTCCCCGGCCCTTCATCAAGACCAAGACCTATTTCGGCCCGGACCGGCGCCGCAACACCAACTCCGCCTATATGGGCCCGGAGCGCCGCGTCGGCGAAAAGCACGAGGTGCTCCAGCAGCCCTCGCTGCTCGACAAGGCCCGCTCCTCCATCTAGCGCAACGTCTTACCCGGCGAGGCAGGCATCATGGCGAAGAACAGCGCAAAGGACATCGAGGTCACGGCCTTCGCCACGCATCACGTGATCACGCAACCCAATCCGTTGCGCAAGGTGCTGCGCCGGGTCGAGGACAAGGACATGGACGATCCGATCGCACGCGCCGAGCAGGCGCTTGCCGATCTGTCCGGCGAGTTCAAGAGCTGGATGACGACCGAAGTCAACCGGCTGTCGTCTGCCTACGTCGCCATCCGCAATGACGGCTTCACCAAGGAGCGCCGCGACGAGCTGTTCCACGCCGCGCACGACATCAAGGGCGACGCCGCCACGTTCGGCTTTCCAGCCGCGGCAGGAGTCGCCGAAAGCCTGTGCCGCGTCATCGAGCATGCGCCGGATCTGGAAAGAGTGCCGGCCGAGCTGTTCACGCACCACATCAACGCGATCCTCGCCATCGTGCATGAGAACACCAAGCTCGACAGCATCAGTGTCTCCGCCGAGCTCAGTCGCCGTCTGCGCAAGGTCGCCGACGACTATCTCGCCGACGTCAACCGCGACCGCCCCGAGCATCTCGAAGTGATCCTGGCGCCGAGCATCGTGCCGGCGGAGTAGCAGTCTCTCGCTACGATAGGTATCGTAGGGTGGGCAAAGCGAAGCGTGCCCACCAATCGAATCGCATTGTGTGGGTGGATGGTGGGCACGGCGCAGTGCGCCTTTGCCCACCCTACGGCACCTGACTACGCCGCGACCAGGTCGTCATACACCGGATCAACTGCGTCTTCCGCGACGAGCTCGTCGCAGAACAGCCTCGCCTCTTCGCGTGCGGATTCGGTGGCGAAGCGGCGCAGCAGGACCATGAGGGGCTCGGTGGCGCCGCGGTCGGTCTCGCAATGGGTGAGCACGCGCTCGACCATGCGCCGGCGCAGCCGCGCCGCGGTGTCGTCGGTGTCGACAAAGCCCTGCTCGTGGCACGCATCGAGCGCGACCTGGAACGCCGCGAACGTCGCCTCGGGCAGCCCGGCGCGACGGAGTAGCGCGTGCAGGCTGTTGCCGCCGCGATCGTGTAGCAGTGCGGAGACGCGCGCGAGCGGCAGATCGGCGAGTTCAGCGAGCGCGGCATCAAACAATTCGAGATTGCTCGACAGCAGTGCGCGCAGGATCAGGCCCGCGGTGAGCTGGCCGGTGATCCGCAGATGCTTCACCAGGCCCTGCATGTCGTCGCCGCGCGAGCGCGCCGCGATGTTCATGGTGGAGCGATCGCGCGCCTCGGTCGTCATGCGCTCGGCACGGTCGGCGCTCAGCCAGTTCCGCGCCACGACGAATTGCGCCAGGGTCTCGGAGAGCTTTGCCACCAGCGCGGCGCGCGTTGCGGCTGGGATGTCGTCCAGCACCAGCATCGCCTCGCGGATCGCGGCGAGATGGCCGTGACGCTCGACGATACGATTCCAGGAGAACGGCGCGAGCTCGGCGTGCGGATTTTCGATCAGCTCCAGCGCGGCCGCCGCGCAGCCGACCTCGGCGATGGCGGCGCAAACCGAGACCGGCAGCGCAATGCGGCGGGCGACCGCGCATTGCACCTCGTCATTGCCGGTCGCGACGATGTCGACGAGATCGGCATCGATCAGCAGCGGGGAATGTTCGAGCACGGGCAACGCCACGGTCGGCTGGTCTGCGGACAGCGCCCGCACGATCGACGCCGGCGCATCCGTGCTGCGCGCGAACGCCTCGGCCATCGCCTGCCGCACCAGCGGCGACGGATCGTCGAGCAGCATCAGCAGCGCGCCTTCGGCGGCGACACGGTCGTCGTGGGAAAGGTCCGAGATCAGCCAGGCCCGGGCCAATGCCCGCGTTGCCTCCGCCCGCTCACCGGCGGGCGCAGTCCTGATCCAATTGATAAACTGCCGAACAATCATGGTGCTTCCGGCTTACGCAACGAAAAAAAGAAACGGTGACGGCTTGTCACCTGCAACACAAAATAAACTACGACGCTTAACAAAGCGTTCACCATAACTGGCTGGTTTTATTGAGGATTTGTTAAAGGAGAAAAGCCGCGCAACGGCGCGGCAGCGCGCGCTAGCTCGAGAAGGCGCCGCTGCGATCGCTGAAGAGATCGAGCGGTTGCGGCGGACGCACGTCGGGCGTCGCTGATGCAACCGAGGTGAACGAGGCGTTGTTGCCCCACAATTTCTGTACCGTCGTCGAGACAGGCTGCGTCGCATCGCCGGGCTGATAGATCGAACGGAATGCCGGCGTGACCGGCGCGCTGTCTGCAACCGTCGTCGACGATGTCGCGTTCACCGGCGTCATCCCGCGTGCGTCCGGGAAGGTCTGGAGATAGGCGGCGCCATTGACCATCGGCACGGTGGGCTGCACGCCGTTGGCGGCGGCAACCTGCGTGGTCGACGGCGTGTCGCCATACATCGCCATCGCGCTGCGCGTCGACTTCGCATTCGAGGCGCTGGCATAGCGCGCATTCAACACCGAATAGACTTCGGAGATGCTACGCGCACGACCATCCCTGGCGTAGAAGATCGAACGGTTGGCGGAGGCCGCATTGGGAAACAGCCGCGCGCCGACCGCCTGCGGGTTGTCCTCGGCATTGGCGATCAGTTTCGCCGCGCCGCTGACGCCCATGAAATGCGCCATGTAGAGCTCGCTGTCGGACGGCCTGCGGCCGAGCAGACCGGTGAGCTTGAAGCTGTTGGACTGCGTCAGCGCCGCCGCCATGCTGGAAGCGGCCTCGGGATCGTCGCGCAGCTTCATGATCGAGCGCTTCATGAAGGGATCGTCGACGGTGTAAGTGCCGGACGACGTCCGGGTGATCGCGTCGGAATAACTGCCATAGCCGAGCTGGGTGCCGGCCTCCTTCACCGTGCCAAGCCAGGTCTGGTCGATGAACTGATAGAGGCCGTGAGCGGATGAGGTGCTGGCGCCGGCCGACGGATCGAAATCCGATTCCATCTTGGCGGTGGTCAGCATGTATTCGAAGCTGACGCCGGTCTGGCTCGAGGCCTGCTTGATCGCGCCCGCGACGCGCCGCGATGAGTCGGTTGCGGCCGTCTGCGAGGCACTGGAATTGTCGACCGACATGATGGCGTGACCGGCCCGCGCGGCGTTTGAACGGCGCCGGCAATGCGGGCGCCCGATCGTCTCACCGTGGGACAATTATGGTTAACGCGGGGTTAATTCGGTGACAGCTCCTTGCCCCGGGTCATCCCGGAACATTGCGCTGCGATGAGCCCGGAATCCATTCCACCGCGCGTGATGCCGCGTGATGGATTCTCAGGTGCGCAATTGCGCACCGTAGATCGCGCTGCGCACGCCCCGGAATGACGGAGAGCTACTTCTTATAAACTGCATCCGGATCGAACAGCCGGTCAGCATCGACGAAGACGAGCTTCGCACCGCCGCCCTCGGCCTCGACCTTGCGATAGAAACAGGATCGGCGACCGGTGTGGCAGGCCGCGCCGATCTGCTCGACGCGAAGCCAGACTGCGTCCTGGTCGCAATCGGTGCGGATCTCGACCACGTGCTGGGTCTGACCTGAGGTCTCACCTTTTCGCCACAAGACATTGCGCGAGCGGCTGAAGTACCAGGCTTCGCCGGTGGCAATGGTCTTGCGCAACGCCTCGTCATTCATATGCGCGACCATAAGCACGTCACCGGTGGCGACGTCGGTCGCCACGCAGGTCACAAGGCCATTGGCATCGAACTTGGGGAGGAAGACCAGGCCTTCCTCGATTTCGTGGGAGTGAGCGGACACGACACACCTCGCCAGTTAATCGCGAGGTCAGCGCGCCATGCCTCGCACCATGGACAGGAAGCGGGCCTGCTCCGCCGGATTGTCGCGGAACATGCCGGTGTAGCGGCTGGTGAAGGTGGAGGCGCCATGCTTGGCGACGCCGCGCACCGACATGCAGGTATGCTCGGCCTCGATCAGGACGGCAACGCCACGCGGCTTCATGATCTCGTCGATCGCCGCTGCGATCTGCGCCGTCAGATGCTCCTGGGTCTGGAGCCGGCGGGCGAAGATGTCGGTCAGGCGCGCAAGCTTCGACAGGCCGACGACGCGTTCCACCGGCGTATAGGCGATGTGCGCCTTGCCATAGAACGGCATCATGTGATGCTCGCATTGCGAGGTGAACTCGATGTCGCGCACGAGCACGAAGTCGTCATAGCCGGCGGTCTCGCCAAAGGTGCGGTCGAGCACCTCGGCGGGGCACTGGTGGTAGCCCTGATAGAGTTCGTCGAAGGCCTCGACCACGCGGCGCGGTGTGTCGAGCAGGCCCTCGCGCTCGGTGTTCTCGCCGATATAGGCGAGCAGCGTCTTCACCGCCGCTTCCGCCTCGGCGCGCGCCGGGCGCGGCTGGTCGGCGCGAACGGCGGCAGCGAGGAATTCGGAAGGATCAAGCTCTGCCGGGCGGCTCTCGGGCTGCCGGTCGGAAGGCTTGTTCGGGCGGATGGATTTGATCGTAGCGTCCATGTCTACTCCGTTCGACGGCCTTGCGGCCGGAGTGTCACCGGCAGACGGGGCGGACAAGCCGCCGGACGCCTGAAGAGAACAGTATTTGGCGAAAGCGGTCCCTTGGCAATAACGCCGGCAACGCAAATCCGGACCAACGCCGACGCACCGCCGGGCTGTTTTTCCGCCAGTTCCAGCCCTATATAGGACCGTGGACGGCGCCCGCCAAGGCCGATTGGGTGCGGAAGTGTTGGACTCCATCACATGCTGAATGACATCTATAACAAGCGGATCATCGAGCTGGCCGGCAATATTCCGCGCCTCGGACGGTTGTCGGCCCCCGATGCAACCGCCACCGCCCATTCCAAGCTGTGCGGCTCGACCGTGAAGATCGACCTCAAGATGGAGGGCGATACCGTCACCGACTTCGCACATGACGTGAAGGCCTGCGCGCTGGGCCAGGCCTCTTCATCCATCATGGCAAGTCACGTGGTCGGCTCGACTGCGAGCGAACTCCGTGAGTTACGCGAAACCGTTCGCAAGATGCTGAAAGAGAATGGTGCGCCTCCCGAAGGCAAGTGGGAGGAAATCAAATTCCTCGAGCCGGTCCGCGACTACAAGGCGCGCCACGCCTCGACGCTGCTGACCTTCGATGCCGTGGTCGATGCGATCGGCCAGATCGAGGCCAAGGCGAAGCAGCCGGCCACCGCGCAAGGCTGAGAGCGGACTGAAGCTCTTACTTCTGCGACGGCGCAGCCGGTGCTGTGGCCGCGCTACCCGTGGGCACCACGGCCTCCGCCGTCTTGGTCGACTTGGCTGGCTGCACCTGCTCTCCGCCGAACCTTGCCTGCGTCTTCGGCGCAAGCTCCGCCACTGCAGGCGCCGTGACGTCCACATGCGGCAGCACGTCCGCCACCAGATCAGTCGTCACGAGATTGGTCAGCTTCAGCTCGGCGACGTCCAGCTCATGCAGATCTTCCCAGGGCGGCACGTTAAGCGCGAGCGACAGCAGGTCCCCCGCTCCACCCATGTCAAAGGTGTATTTGGCGAGCCGCCCGATGTCGCGTTCCACGATCATCAAATCCTGCGCGCTGTAGCTCGCAGCCTTGGCGTCGTCGGCACGGTCGCCCATCCAGATCTGATGGACGCGAACATGAGCCGCTTCCGGCACGTAGCGCTTCTTTCCGGCCAGCAGCAGGAACACGCACATGGACTCGCAATAAGCTTCCGAGGCGACCGCGGGACGGGCGCCCTGCCCGCCGCCGCTTTGCTGCGTGATGCCGACGGTGGTGAGAAGGCCGAGATTGCGGAAGCGCCGGCCGAGGGTGATGGCGTCGTTGACGGAACCGCCGCTGGAGTCGAGCACGACGGTCGCGCCGCCGAGCTGGCGCCCGCGGGCGAAGTCGTCGAAATCCTTCGGTGTATTGGCAGTGATGATGCCGACCGCGCTGACCCAGCCGCGGCAGTTGGGCTCGCAGGCGACCCAGCCAAACTTCATCGGCAGCTTGCGCTCTTCGAGCGAGGCACCGGCACGAGCCGACGAGCCTAAGGTCGCGACGGCGCCTGCCAACACGATACCACAAGCAGCGGTTCCCACTAGCAACCAGCCGCGAAGGTTGAACGACTTCAGAAGTTTCAAACTGATCCCTTCCCCAAGCCCCAATTGGCGCGATTATCCCCGCTTCGCGCTCGATGAGTCGATCATACAGATGTATGTTTCCACGAGCGTCACAAAAATGGTATCCGGAGGACTACAGCTCGTCCATACGACTTGCTGCACTGCTCCCTAAAAACATGCAAAATATGGCGCGCGCGCAACGGGTCGAAGTTCCCTGCGCAGGAACCGCGCGTTTAGGGCAGAGATTTGTAGCAGAGCGCACATGAAGCATTCAGCCTGCGAGCATTGTTCCAGTTCCGTTACAGGTGCGCTTCGGCTTCCGAGCAGATTCGGTCGCGCGCTGATCTGGCTCTATCGACACGCACTGTCGCCGCTGGTCGGCTACAACTGCCGCCATCTGCCGACTTGCTCCGTGTACGGTGACGAGGCCATCGAGCGCTTCGGACTCTGGGCCGGCGGCTGGATGACTCTCGCGCGCTTGTTGCGTTGCAACCCCTTCGGCACCTCTGGCATCGACAACGTACCTCTTGCTGCGCCGAGGGGGGCGCGCTGGTACCTGCCCTGGCGCTACGGCCGCTGGCGCGGCGTTAATGACCCCTAAGCATGCTGCGGTGCTTTGTGCATCGGTGCTCTGACTGGAACCGGAACTCCGCCCTCGCGTTGTTGTGATGCTCCCACGGGAGGAAACAACAATGCGCTGGAAAATCAGCCCTCATTTTCACTTCAGGCCTGGTTCACATCTTAGCTTTCGTCCGCGGGATCACGATCCCCGCGCCATCGATATGCTCGCGATCATCGCTCTGCTCGTCTTCGTCATCGGCTCCGGCTGGTACCTGGCGATAAACCTTGCAACGCCGCCAAGCACGACTGCGTTCATCGTGCCGAGCCAGAGCGTGCACTGGTAGCTAGCGGAACCAGAAGAAGCGTCCGGGCGGCGGCGGGACCGGCTCGGGCGGACGCAGTCGCTTCGGCCGCGGCTTCGGCGGCGGTTCGGCGAACGAGGTTGTCTCCGCGTCCGGCGCGGCCTCGCTCCCGGGGATCTTCACCGACAGCAGCAAGTTCGACTCATGCATCCGCCAGCGATAGCCGACGCCGAAATCGATCGGCTGCGCGCGCGTGAACAGCTCGGCGTAACGCTCCTGATAGCGGCCGGCGAATTCGCCGATCGGCCCGAGATAGCGGCCGAACGGGAAGAAGCGCCATTGCCGCGGATTGTAGCTGGCGAGCGGAATGCCGGAATCATCCTGGATGATGGTCGCGCTGTTGGCGAGCAGCCAGTCGCGGGCAATGGTGAAGTTGCCCGCGTGCAAGAGATACGACGCGCTCTTGAGCAGGCTGTTGCCGGGCCCGAGTGTCTCACAGAATTTCAGGAAGCCGGCCGCGCGCGCGCCGGAATTGGAGAGATCGGTCGAGAAATAATACAGTGTGCGCGCCTCGCCGTCGGCGCCAGCGAACGTGATGCGGACCCCGCGTGTGGCATTCGGCCCCGGATTGTCATTGCCCGTATGCACCCCGCCCTTGTCGTCGAGCGCGACCGTCTCGACGTTGCGGATGGTCTTGCCGGAGCGCGCCAGGAAGACGTAGAGGATCGGCAAGGTGCCGTTGACCTGGTTAGCGCGCAGGTCGACCTTCATCTGCTTGGTGATGAAGAAAGAGAAGCTTAGGATCGAGCCCAGCGAGCGCTCGACATTGTAGAGCGCGGCATTGACCGAGCCGCGCGGCAACCTGGTCAGATCGGGCACCGCACCGGCCGGTTCCAGCGCGCCCAGCACGTAGGTGCTGGCCTTGGAATAGAAGGCGTTGGCGTAGAGGAAATCCGGGCCGCTGAAAAAATAGAACATGGTCGGCCGCGGCGCGGCGAGATTGACGTCGGACCAGCTCCGGATCTTCGACAATTGCCGTTGCTCGAGCTGGGCGAAGGCGCCGTCGAAGAATTTTGCGTGATGCTGCCAGGACGGATCCCTGGTGAGCGCCACCAGCGGCGAGTCCGCCGAAGGCTGCATGCCCGCGAGGAAGCGCGCGGTGTCGTCGAAAGTAACCTCGACCGCGCGCGCGGACGAGATGGCCGCAGCCATAAGGGCAAGAGCGACGGCCGCAAGTCTCATGGGTCGAAACATGTCTATTCGCGATTGTGTGACGTGGCAGCGGCGACCGGCCGCCTGCGGAAAACGGCATAAATCAACAGGCCAGAGAGCATGACGAGCATCCCCGACAGCGACTGCACCGGCCGCTCGGTCAAGAGGTAGTACATCATGGACGCGGTCACGAGCAGGAAAATGAGCGGCGTGAACGGGTATCCCCAGGCGCGATAGGGTCGCGGCAAATCGGGATCGGTGATGCGCAGCTTGATGACGCCCGCGACCGTGAAGAACGAGCAGAACAGCAGCGAGAACTGGATGAAGTCGAGCACCGCCTCGAAGCTGCGCGTGAACAGCAACAGATTGGCGACCGCGAGCTGAAACAGGACGGCGTAGGCCGGCGCGCCGCTCACCGATCGCTTCGAGAACACGCGGAGCGCCGGAATGTCCTCCCCCATCGTCATCATCACGCGCGGGCCGATCCACATCATCGCGCTGATCGACGAGATCAGACCGACACAGATCATCGCACCGACGATCCGGCCGCCGAGGGGACCGAAGATGGCGCTGCCGGCCACGCTTGCGACGTCGAGCTGGCCGGCCAGCGCGCTGATTGGCGTCGAGTAGAGAAATACCGCGTTGAGCGCGACATACAGCACCAGCACGATCAGCGTGCCCACGAGCAGCGCACGCGGCAGGCTTTGCTGCGGCGTGCTCATCTCGCCGATGATGTAGGTCGCGGCATTCCACCCCGAGAACGAGTACATCACGAAGACAAGCCCGATCGCGAAAGGCGCGCTCACGATATGGGCGAGATCACCGGCGTGCGGCGCAAAGGAGATCGGCTGCGGCGTGCCGACGACGAAGCCTGCGACGAGGAAAGTAACGATCAGCACGACCTTGAGGATGGTCGAGACCAGCTGGAAGGTCGAGGAGTGCCTGACGCCGGTCAATTGTACGATCGAGACCAGCCACACCACGCCGATCGCCAGCGGGATCGGCGGCACCTCAGGCATGACGGACTTGGCGTATTCACCGAAGGCCATGGCCGCGAGCGCCACCGGCGCCGCGAAACCCACCGTCGCCGAGACCCAGCCGGCGAGAAAGCCGAAGGCCGGATGATAGGCGCGGCCGAGGAAATTGTACTCGCCGCTCGAGCGCGGAAACATCGCGCCCAACTCGCTGTAGCAGAACACGCCGCACAGCGCGACGATGCCGCCGACGGTCCACAGCGCGAGGATCGAGAAGCCCGAGGGGATGTCCTTGACCTGGAAGCCGAGGCTGGTGAAGACGCCGACCCCGATCATGTCGGCAACGACGATCGCGGTTGCGACCAGAACGGAAACCCCGGAGCCGCCGGTCAGCCGCCCGGTCCAGGACGCGGTTCCCGCATCTGATGCCGTCATCTGGGTCCTTCGCCTCAGGCGTCGCGCCTCATGGGAGGCATCGTGCAGATTGGTCCAGTCAATTCAAGCAGGGTTAACAAGGGTTAAATGAGGCGATCCGAATAGGTAATTAGTCACCTTTTATGCCCGTCCTTGGACTATAAACCCGTAATCGGCCGCGGAAATACGCGCATCACTCCCACAATCGCGACACGATTGCGTGGTCTTTTTTGATCGTTCCGGATGTGGGGAAGTTTCTCCGGACACTTAACGTCGCCTAAACGCCAGTCGGCTCAATTGTCTTAAGAATGCCGATGGACGTGAGTTCATGGCTTGGGGTCATGGGTGGATGGTCGGGGCCGTTCCGAAATTGAAAGCAGACATGGGTGCTGACCGGACCAAGACGTCCGGGGCGCGCGGTCGTGCGCTTCGGATCGCCATGATCTCAGGCTTGGTGCCGCTGTCGCTCACGCTGGTTCAATGCGGCAATGCGCCCAATCCGACGGCGCTCGCGACGAACTCGCAGGCCAACGTCCAAGTCGTCAACCAAGTCGTTGCGAAGACAAATCCGCAAACCTCCAATCAACAAGTCGCAAGCGGCGACACGTTCGAAGATCGCTTCCCCGCCCCGCAGTTTAGGGAGCGCTTTCCCTCGGCGAGCGAAAGCCTTCTGCAACGGCAGATGTCGGACTTCTCGCCCAAGCGCGCCATGCAGCAACAACCGGAGCAGGCGCCCTACAAGGTGGCCTCGCTGGCGCCGCAGATCCCCTACCAGCGTCCGGCGCGCGACGACCTGACGACCCTCGTCAGCATGAAGTCCTCCGCCTTCCCCTATTTCGGCAACAACCCCGCCTCGGACTCGCCCTTCCTGAATATCTCCAAGGGCGACCGCCGCGGCCACCGCAGCTACTCGGGGCGCGTGTTCTGGCAGGACGAAACCTACAATGACAGCCGCGTGCTGGTGCACGTCCCCGAGCATTTCGACGTGCGCAAGCCGGGTGTGATCGTGGTGTTCTTCCACGGCAATGGCGCGACGCTCGAGCGCGACGTGCGCGACCGCCAGCTGGTGCCGCGGCAGATCACCGATTCCGGCGCCAATGCCGTGCTGCTTGCGCCGCAGATGGCTGTCGATGCCGCAGACTCCAGCGCCGGAAAATTCTGGCAGCCGGGCGGCCTCAAGCGCTTCATGGAAGAGTCAGCCAGCCACCTCGCTCAGCTGACCGGCGATCCCAACAGCGCGCGTGCCTTTGCCAATATGCCGATCGTGATCGTCGGCTACAGCGGCGGATTCCTGCCGACCGCATGGAGCCTCGAGGTCGGCGGCATCAGCGATCGAGTCCGCGGCGTCGTGCTGCTCGATGCGGTCTATGGCGAAATGGACAAGTTCGCGTCGTGGATCGAGAGCCATCGCTCGGGCTTCTTCGTCAGCTCCTATACCCACTACACCGCACGGCGCGATCGCGAGCTGATGAGCATGCTCAGGCACAAGGGCATCGGCGTCTCCGAGGACATGGATGGACCGTTGCGTCCGGGTAGTGTCGTGTTCGTCGAAACCGGCGACGGCATCACCCACCGCGACTACGTCAACCGCGCGTGGACGCAATACCCGCTCAAGGACGTGCTGGTGAAGATGTCGGCAACGCCGGCGCTGGCGCTGACACGCGTGGCAGCCACCAGCCCTTCGGCATCGAATCGTTAGTCCGGATAGTGCGCGGGCCGGCATTTCGACGCGCTGCGGGCCGTTGCCTTCAGGGCCATATTGAGCCGGATCAGCGACTGGCCATCCGGCCCTCGAACCTCAGCTCTTGAGCTTTAGCTTTTGGGCAGCTTCGGAATGCTCTCGGCAAAGCCGTTGAAGCAGGCCAGCCGCTCATCCTCTTCCTTGAAGAAACGGCAATCGGCGTAGCCCTTGGCCTTTGCCGGCTTCGGCTTGGGCGTCGGCGGGATAATGGCGTCGTAGCAGTTGAGCCGGTCCTTGGTGCCGTCGTCAGTATCGAGGCAGGCCTGAAGCCGGGCCGCGATCGATTGCGGCTTGCCCTTGGGCGCCGCAGCCGGCTTGGCCGCCGCCTCTTTGGTACCGGCCTTGGTCCCTTTGGGCTTCACCTGCACAAGCGGCTTGTCCCCCACCATCGGTGGCTTGTCGGTCTGCGCAAACGCCGAGGCTGAATAGAGCACCGCGGCAACCGCCAGAATCATCCTCATTTCAGTCAACTCTCTTTGGTCCCCATGACGGGCGTTCTAGCGCTCTCCCGCGCGGTTTGCCAAGCGCCTTGCACACCAAGCGCCTTGCGCACAGGAAATGCCGGCTTCAGCCCGGGGCGGCAGCAGCCGGCCGGGGACGGCTCACAAGCACCAGGACAAGCGCCAGCACGACGAAGCCGACCGCCACGAAGCCTGTGCTGTGCAGCAGTTCGCGGGCAAACAGCAGCCCTCCGACGGCCGAGCCAATCGCCTGGCCGATATAGAGGACTGATGTATTGAGCGCGACGGTTGCAGGCGCGAGCGGGGGCGCGGCCGCGACCAACCGCACCTGCTGCATCGAGTTGGTCGAGGCAAAGCCAAGTCCCCAGATCGCCACCGCGATCGCCATCAACACAAGGGTGCCCGCGCTCAGCGCCCATCCGGTGATCCCAGCCAGTAACAGGCACGTGAACAACAATGATGTTGGGTACGGCCCCCATGTGTCGACGATACGGCTCGCCACCACGACGCCGAGGAAGCCGCAGATTCCATAGATCGCGAACACCATGCCGATCGCATCCGGGCTCGCCTCGGTCAGCTTCTTGAGCAGCGGACCCATGAAAGTGAACACCGCGAACTGTCCGGACATCTGCAGCATCGTGATCGCGAGCAGCAGCAGGATCGTCCTGTTGCGGCCGACTTCGCTCCAGGTCTTGAGGTCGACCGGCGTGCCCTTCAAACCAGCCGGCAGGCGCACCAGCAGTAACAGGAAGCTGACGCAGCCGAGCGCGCCGATCTCGCCATAGGCGGCGCGCCAACCATAGCGGCTGGCGATGAAGGTGATCAGCGGGAGGCCGACCGCGGCAGCCAACGACCAGCCGAGGAAGATGTAGGCGATCGTGCTGCCGCGCCGCTCCGCCGGCACGATCAGCGCCGCCGTACCCGCAGCCTGCGGCGTGTAGAGCGCGCCGACGGCGAGCATCACCAGTCGAATGACAAGGAGGCTTGCGTAGTCGGGCGCAAAGGCCGAGGCGAGATTGCCAAGGGCGAGCACCGCGAGCGTGGTGGTGAGCAAGATCCGCCGCTCGATGCGGCTGGTCAGCCAAGCCGTCAGCGGCGAGCCGATGCACAGCGTGATTGCGCCAAAGGTGATGAGCAGCCCGGCCGCATGGATGCTGACGTCGAGCCCCGTCGACAATTCCGGGAGCATTCCCGCCGGCGCCAGCACCGAGCAACCGGTAACGAGATTGCCGAGCATCAGGGCGGTTGGCGTGAAACGGCCGGCGGCAGGCGATTTTTCCATGCAAATGCATGTAGAGCAGCTCGGCGACCAGTGAAAGGGCGCGGACCGAAATAGTTGGAGCACCGCCCCGGCTTTTACGCGCGACTTTCTTGGAATTGCCCGATTGCGCAGGCCGAATCGCCTGATATATCGCTCGTTCCCGCTTACCTGCGCTCGTTCGCAGGAGTGAGCCTCAGGAGAAAAGCAATGACCGATGACCGCAAGTCCGAATCCGGCTTTCAATACTCCCTCAGCAACCTGAAGCCAGTGACCCCCGCCGCCAAAGTCACCCTCACCTTCCCCGACGGCGCCCAGCGCCAATATGACCAAAACATCACCGGTCTCGATATCGCCAAGGGGATATCGCCCTCGCTCGCCAAGCGCACCGTCGCGATGGCGCTCGACGGCGTGCTCGCCGACCTCAACGATCCCATCGAAGTCGATGCGAAGATCGAACTCGTCAACCGCGACGATCCGCGCGCGCTCGAGCTGATCCGCCACGACTGTGCCCACGTGCTGGCGGAAGCCGTGCAATCGCTGTGGCCGGGCACGCAGGTGACCATCGGCCCGGTGATCGAGAACGGCTTCTACTACGACTTCTTCCGCAACGAGCCGTTCACCCCCGAGGATTTCGCCGCCATCGAGAAAAAGATGCGCGAGATCATCGCGCGCGACAAACCTTTCACGAAAGAGGTTTGGGACCGCGAGAAAACCAAGCAGGTGTTCCGCGACAAGGGCGAGGCCTTCAAGGTCGAACTGGTCGATGCCATTCCCGGCAGTGAGCCGATCAAGATCTATTACCAGGGCGACTGGTTCGATCTCTGCCGCGGCCCGCACATGACCTCGACCGGCAAGGTCGGCAACGCCTTCAAGCTGATGAAGGTGGCCGGCGCCTATTGGCGCGGCGATTCCAACAACCCGATGCTGACCCGCATCTACGGCACGGCCTTCGCCAAGCAGGAGGACCTCGACGCTTATCTCAAGCAAATCGAGGAAGCCGAGAAGCGCGACCATCGCAAGCTCGGACGCGAGCTCGACCTCTTTCACTTCCAGGAGGAGGGTCCGGGCGTCGTGTTCTGGCACCCGAAGGGCTGGACCATCTTCCAGCAGCTGATCGCCTATATGCGCCGCCGCCTGACCGGAGATTACAACGAGGTCAACGCGCCGCAGATCCTCGACAAGTCTCTGTGGGAGACCTCCGGCCATTGGGGCTGGTATCGCGAAAACATGTTCGCGGCGCAGTCGGCCGGCGACGAGGCCGAGGACAAGCGCTGGTTCGCGCTCAAGCCGATGAACTGCCCCGGTCACGTCCAGATCTTCAAGCACGGCCTGAAGAGCTATCGCGACCTGCCGTTGCGCTTGGCCGAATTCGGCGTGGTGCATCGCTATGAGCCGTCCGGGGCCATGCACGGCCTGATGCGCGTGCGCGGCTTCACCCAGGACGACGCCCACATCTTCTGCACCGAGGATCAGCTCGCTGACGAGTGCCTGAAGATCAACGATCTCATCCTGTCGACCTATTCGGATTTCGGCTTCACCGGCGATCTCACCGTGAAGCTCTCCACGCGGCCGGACAAGCGCGTCGGTACGGACGCGATGTGGGATCACGCCGAGCGCGTGATGGCGACTGTGCTGCGCGAGATCCAGTCGCAGAACAATCACATCAAGACCGAGATCAACCCGGGCGAAGGCGCCTTCTACGGGCCGAAGTTCGAATACGTGCTGCGCGACGCGATCGGCCGCGACTGGCAGTGCGGCACCACGCAGGTCGACTTCAACCTGCCGGAGCGGTTCGGTGCGTTCTACATCGACCATGACGGCGGCAAGAAACCGCCGGTCATGGTGCACCGCGCGATCTGCGGCTCGATGGAGCGCTATATCGGCATTCTGATCGAACACTATGCCGGCAACTTCCCGCTCTGGCTCTCGCCGGTGCAGGCGGTGGTCACCACCATCACCTCGGAAGGCGACGAATACGCCAAGCAGGTGCTGGAGCAGGCGCGACGCGCAGGGCTTCGGGTCGAGATCGACCTGCGCAACGAAAAGATCAACTACAAGGTCCGCGAGCACTCGCTGGCCAAGATTCCGGCACTGCTCGTGGTCGGCAAGAAAGAGGCCGAAACGCATTCGGTCTCCGTCCGCCGGCTCGGCAGCGACGGGCAAAAGGTGATGACGACCGCGGAGGCAATCGCCGCGCTGGTCGACGAGGCCACCCCGCCGGATGTCCGGCGGATGCGTGAGGCGGTCTGATCCCTGAAATCGATCTAAACTCGCTTTCGGTTGCGGGCGTGCATGCTTATCTCGGCATGGCACGCCCGACGACCAGCCGAAGAGGTAACCGCAGTGCCCGACGCCATCGAACTCCTGAAAACCCGTCGCTCGGTCAAACCGCGCGAGATGACCGGCCCCGGTCCCTCGCCGGCCGAGCTCGAGACCATTCTCACCATTGGCGCACGGGTGCCAGATCATGGCAAGCTCGCGCCCTGGCGCTTCATCATTTTCGAAGGCGATGCACGCCAGCGCGCCGGCGAGGTGATCGCAAAGGTCTTTGCCCGCAAAAATCCCGGCGCCCCCGCGGCCGATGTCGAGACCGAGCGCAAGCGCCTCACCGATGCTCCGTTGGTGATCGGTATCGTCAGCTTCACCAGGCCGCATCCCAAGGTGCCGGCGTGGGAGCAGGAATTGTCGGCGGGCGCGAGCGCCATGAACATCGTCACGGCCGCGACCGCGCTCGGCTATGGCGCCTGCTGGCTCACCGGCTGGTTTGCCTTCGATCGCGACGTGCTGGACGGGCTTGGCCTCAAGCCGGACGAAAAGCTCGCCGGCCTCGTTCACATCGGCACGCCGACCAGGCCGAGCGAGGATCGTCCGCGACCGGTCCTTTCTGAAATCGTGACGCGATTTTAATCGAAGGCTTGTTGACCCATCGGACGTCTTGCGGCTTTGATCCCTCGCGCGAGGGAGGAAGCCCGGATGAAGCGTCGTGAATTTCTGGTCGGGGCCGCGCTGCTGGCGGGCTCGATGGCGCGGAGCCGCGCCGCCGACATCCCCGCCCCCTCCGCCGACGGGCTGCGACGCATCACTTCGTTCTTCGAAAACGAGGTCTCTGCCGGCCTTTTGCCTGGGGCGATCGTCCTGATCCAGCAGCACGGCAAGCCTGTTTATTTCAAGATGTTCGGCGTGCGTGATGTCAGGACGCGGCTGTCGATGACGCCGGACACGATCTTCGCCATCCATTCCATGACCAAGCCGATCACCAGCCTGGCTGCGATGATGCTGATCGACGAGGGCAAGCTCGCGCTCATCGATCCCGTGTCGAAATACATCCCCCTCTTCGCCGGCACCAAGGTGGGACTCGAGGTCACCAGGCCCGACGGGTCGCTGGCGCTCGACCTGGTGCCGCCGGTCCACCCGGTGACGATCCGGGATCTGATGCGGCACACCTCGGGCATCAGCTACGACTATATCGGCGGCAAATGGGTCGAGCTTGCCTACAAGGAGGCCAACATCTTCGAGGGCTCCTTCAACAACAGGGAATTCGCCGACCGTATCGCCAAGCTGCCGCTGGCGCGCCAACCGGGCACGCTGTGGCGCTACGGTCATTCCACCGACGTGCTCGGTAGCGTCATCGAAATCATCACCAGGCAAACGCTATACGACGCCTTGAAGCAGCGCATCTTCGATCCGCTCGGCATGACCAATACCAAATTCGTGCTGACGACATCGGACGAGCTCGAGCGAATGGCGCGGCCGCTGCCGACCGATCAGATCCTGCTCGATGCCGAGCGGGGGCGTCTCGACCATCCGGAATGGCAATCCGGCGGTGGCGGCCTGCTCTCCACCATGACCGACTATCAGCGCTTCTCGCAAATGCTGCTCAATGGCGGTGAGTTCGACGGCAAGCGCTATCTCAGCCCGGCCGCGTTCAAGGACATGACGACCGACCAGATCGGACCCGGCTCCGGCGTCGGCCGCGACTATTTCTATTTCCCGGGCGACGGCTTCGGCTATGGCTATGGCCTCGCTGTGCGCACCGACCCCGGCAATGCGAAACCACCGCCGCCGGGCTCGCTCGGCGAGTTGAAATGGGACAGTGGCAGCGGCACCTATTTCGGTGTCGATCCCAAGCTCGACATGGTCTACGTCCTGATGCAGCAGACCCAGAACGAACGCGGCCGCATCACGCCGGCGTTCAAGGCGCTGGTCTACGACTGCTTCCCCGAAGAGCTACGCCGCCCGTGAGGCGCGCTGACCGAAATCGGCGAGCAGCTTTGCGATCTCGGCGGCGGGCCGCGCCGCGCTGAACAGAAAACCCTGCACCTCGTTGCAGCCTTCGGCGCGCAGCCAATCCAGCTGATCCTCGGTCTCGACGCCTTCCGCGGTCGTGGTGATGTTGAGGCTGCGGCCGAGACCGGAGATCGCACGGACGATCGCGCCGCAATCGGGCCGCTCCGCCAGATCCTTCACGAAAGACCGGTCGATCTTGATCTTGTCGAACGGGAAGCTGCGCAAGTAGCTGAGGCTGGAATAGCCGGTGCCGAAATCATCCATGGAGATGCTGACGCCGAGCTCGCGGAGCTGATGCAGGATCGCGAGATTGGCGTCGGTCTCGGCCAGGAAGATCGACTCGGTGATCTCCAGCTCGAGCCGCTTCGGCGACAAGCCGGATTGCGCCAGCGCAGAGATCACGACCTGAACCAGATTGCGGCTGCGGAATTGCGCCGGCGACAAATTGACCGCGACCTTGATGTCAACAGGCCACTTCACCGCTTCGGCGCAGGCTTCGCGCAGCACCCACTCGCCGAGCTGCGTGATGAGACCGATGTCTTCGGCAACCGGAATGAACTCGGCTGGCGAGATCATGCCCTTGTCGGGGTGGTGCCAGCGCAGCAGCGACTCGAAGCCGGAGATGCGGTCGGAGGCGATCGACACCAGCGGCTGGTAGTGCAGCTCGAACTCGCCATTGGCAAAGGCACGGCGCAGATCGACTTCCATCTCGCGGCGCTTCTGCGCCTGGAGGTCCATCTCGCGCTCGAAGAAATGATGCACGCCGCCGCCGTCGGATTTCGCCCGGTACAGCGCCATGTCGGCGTTGCGCATCAACTCCTCCGACGTCACGCCGTCGCCCGGCGACAGCGCGATGCCGATGCTGGCGCCGATCACCATCTCCTGGCCGTCGATATCGTAGGGTGCCCTCAGCATGTCGATCAGAAGGGCCGCGCAGGCGCTGGCCTCGTTCGGCGAGACGTCAGCCGCCAGAATCACGGCGAACTCGTCACCCCCGAGCCGAGCCGCGAGATTGGCACCGCGGGTGGCTGTGGTGAGACGTTCGGCAACTGCCTTGAGCAGGCGGTCGCCCGAAGGATGCCCGAAGGAGTCGTTGATGTTCTTGAACAGGTCGAGGTCGATATAGAGCACGCCGACGCGCTTGCCTCCGGCCTGGTCAAGCGCCTGCTTCAAGCGCTCCTGGAAATATTCGCGGTTCGGCAGGTCGGTGAGCCCGTCATGATGGGCCATATGGGCGATCCGCGCCTCGGCCTTGCGCCGCTCGGTGATGTCGACGACCGCGACCAGATAGCCATCGCGATCGTCGAAGACGACGCGGCGGCCGAACGTCAACACCTCGATCTCGCTGCCGTCGGCGCGCAGATGCCGCCAGTTGCGCGAGGAATGATAGGTCTCGCCGATGCGCTCGAGCGCCTCGGCATGACTGTCCCATTCGTCCGCGGGCCAGATCTCATGCAGCTTCATGCGAAGGAACGCCGCGCGGCTGTAGCCGTAATGCTGGACCGCGGCGTCGTTGACGCCGAGGAACTGCTTGGTGTCGGCGTCGAACACCCACATCGGCATCGGGTTGTTGTCGAACAGCAGGCGGAACGAGGCGTCGCGCCGCTTCAGCGCGGTGACATCGGAGATCGTCAGCGAGACGACGTCGGCGAAGGCGGTGGCGCTCAAGCGGAGATAACGGCCATCGTGCTCAATCTCGAGCTGCTCGCCGCGGCCGCCGGAGACGGCCTTGAGCAGAAACGTCGTGATCTCGGGCGAAGCCAGCAGCGTGTTGCCCTCACCGATCCGCCGCCACAGCAGACTTCCGCTTGCGATCTTCAGCAGCAGCGCGGCGCTCTTGTTGTGGTGCACGACCTGGAGATCGAACGGCGCGCCGTTGGCATCGCGCAGGGCCGCCAGCGAGACGACCGCATCGTCGGTCGCGGAGAAGATCGCATCGAGCAGATTATATTGCGCGCCGCGCTCGTTGACGTACGTACCGACCAGCGTCGCGCCCCAGCGCGAGGAGGTCGGCAGCGCCAGCAGATCGTAGGTCCTGACCATGCCGTCGCGCACGCAATGCGCGCTCGCCTGGTGCGGTTTGCCGTTTTTGAGCGCGTTCGCCACCGCTTCGGACAACGCGGTCGCGCAATCCGGCGACAGCTCCGCGACGGGGATGTCCCAGCGTTCCTCGCCGAGCCATTTTTGCACATAACGTCCGCTCCGCGACAGTTCGAGCGCGCTGTCGCTCTTGAGCAACGCCATATGATCGGCGAGCCGCCCAAGGCTGCCGAGCATCACGTCTTCATAGCGCGGCAGCCGTTCACCCGGCTTCAACGCAGCACGCCATTTGCGCTGAAGCACAGGAATGTCTTCAAACATTTCGGCGGCCGGCGTTCCCGACGCTCTTTTCGCGGCACTCATCGTAGTCCCCAACGCACTTTCCCGCCGCATCCAATGGGGCCTCACTTAAGGGCGCGTAAAAAGGTCACAGCGCGGGTTCCATTTCAGTGATTATGACAGTTTTAAGTCGGCCGATGGTTAGTCGGCGTTAGAGACTATGACAGTTGCGTAAAATGCGATGCGTCGGAGTGTGGGGGAGCGCCAGTCTCTATTCTCGTGTCCCGGGCGCGCTGCAGCGCGCGAGCGTTGCTGCGCAGAGCCGGGACGCACTTGCGAAACCCATCAACGCTTCTTCCACGCTGAAACGTGATGGGTTTCGCGAAGTGCTCTACCCATCCTACGGCCTCGCAGACACGCCTTCACCTCTTCGCGGCTTGTTTCGCCCGAGCTTTGCTTGGTCGCCTCACCCTCCATTGAAAGAGGGCGCAGGGAAGGCCGGGAGCCGGCTGGCTATGCCATGAGTGGATTGCGCTACACTGCACAGCGGGTAACAGGGCAGCCGGAGGCATCCCGGCCTTCCCTGCGCGGATGGTTGGAACGGCTTATGTCGTGCTCTTGTGTCCGGAAAATCTGCCAGAATGTGCGAACGGGCGGTTCTGACCAACCGCCCGTCGCTGGATCTGAGCCCGTTCGTGCTCGAAGGCCTTGAGCCTGTCGGGGAGCGAGGGACAGATCCGGTGTCTTCCTCAACCCGAACAGTTGCATGGGCTTTGAGCCCGAACCGAGCAAGGAAGGGAGTGGATGATGGCACAAAACGATGTCGTTGTCGCCGGTATCGACGTGGCCAAGGACAAGGTGGATGTGTGCGTTCGCTCATTGTCGCAACGGCAGACG
>NZ_AXAY01000026.1 GCF_000473045.1 Bradyrhizobium sp. WSM3983
CTCGACGCTCTTACGTTCGCCCGGCAATATCAAGCCGGTGCAATAGTCACGCAGCGGCCTCATCCGCACTGCCTGACCGATCACACTTCCAAGCCCAGCTACATAGGCCGCAAACCGTGCCCCGCTGCTTTCACCCTGATTGAGATCCATCTGGCCCTCCGCATGCCAAATATTGAATCTCCTCAAATATTTGATTCTCCGCCCACCGCGGCCGCGACCGAATGACTCAGTAAGACTAATCCACCCTACGGGCACCGTGCCCTACTTGACCTCGGCCAACGCCGCAAGGATCCGCGCCCAGGAGCGGATGCCCTTCTGGAAGCTGCGCAGATCGTACTTCTCGTTCGGCGAATGGATGTTGTCGTCGTCCAGGCCAAAACCGACGAGCAGCGAGTCCAGCCCAAGCGCGCGCTTGAAATCGGCCACGATCGGGATCGAGGCGCCGGAGCCCATCAGCACGGTCTCCTTGCCCCATTCCTCGGTCAGCGCTGTCCTGGCCGCCGCGAGCGGCTTCATGTTCCAGTCGAGCGCCACGGCGGGCGCGGCGGAATGGTCGCCGAACTCGACCTTGCAGTCGCCGGGAATCCGAGTGGTCACGTAGTCGCGGAAGGCCTTGCGGATCTTCTGGGGGTCCTGACCCTGGACCAGCCGGAACGAGACCTTGGCCGAGGCATGCGACGGGATCACCGTTTTGGAGCCCTCTCCGATATAGCCGCCCCAGATGCCGTTGACGTCGCAGGTCGGACGCGTGGAGGCCTGCTCGACCATCAGCCGCCCCTTCTCACCAGCCGGGATCGACAGACCGACTGGCTTGAGAAACGATTCCGGCGTGAAGTTGAGCTTCTTCCACTGCTCCAGGATCTCCGGCGGCGTGTCCTTCACGCCGTCATAGAAGCCCGAAATGGTGATGCGGTTGTCGTCGTCGAACAGTCCGCCGAGAATCCCGGTCAGCAATCGGATCGGGTTCATCGCCGTGCCGCCGAACACGCCGGAATGCAAGTCGCGGCTGGCGGCGGTGATCTTCACCTCTTCATACAGCAGGCCGCGCAGCGCCGTGGTAATCGCCGGCGTTTCCGGGTCCCACATGCCGGTATCGCAGACCAGCACGTAATCGGCTTTGAACTCGTCCTTGTTGGCCTCGACGAACGGCACGAAGTTCTTGGAGCCGACCTCCTCCTCGCCTTCGATCAGGAAGGTGATGTCGATCGGCAGCGAGCCCGTGACTTTCTTCCAGGCGCGGCAGGCTTCGACGAAGGTCATCACCTGGCCCTTGTCGTCCTCGGCACCGCGCGCAACGATGATCTTGCGGCCGTCGGCATGATCGGCGACGGCGGGCTCGAACGGCGGACGGTGCCAGAGCTCGAGCGGATCGACCGGCTGCACGTCGTAATGGCCATAGAAGATCACATGCGGCCGTCCACCCGCCCTCACCTTGCCGACGACGGCGGGATGGCCGGCGGTCGGCCTCACCTCGGTCGCGACGCCGAGGCTCGCGATGTCCTTGGCCAGATGCTCGGCCGCCGCCTTGCAATCCCCGGCATAGGCTGGATCGGCGGAGATCGACTTGATCCGCAACAACGAGAACAGGCGCTCGAGGCTGTTATCAAAGTCATTGTCGATGTGGTCGAGCACGGATTGAAGCTGTGCATTGGCCATGGTCGGGATGTCCCACTTTTCGTGTCTCAGGATGGTTGTGGTTTTAGCCTTGCCGCGGCGTCGGAGCTAGCCACAACCGGCGGATGCCGGATGTGCCAGGCGAGCGTAACGGCGAGGACCGCCGTGGCGACGAGGTTGTTGCCCCAGGCCTGGATGGTCTTGGGGAACAGTGGCAGCGACAGCAGCATGAGGATGACGGCAGCGCCAAGCGCGAGCCAGGTTCCCAGCCGCACATTCGGCCGCACGTCGAAGGCGGCCCGATGCATCAGCACCGTCATCGGCAGGAACAGCCACATGAAATAGTATTGTCGCGCCAGCGGCGAGGCCACCGTCATCAGGCAGAACAGAATGCCGAGCTCCTCGGCGTCCGATCGCGCTGTTCGCCGCCGCTGTGACGGCATGACCGCGACGAAGCCGAGCCCGAGCAGCGCCGATACCGCGAGCACGATCCAGTTCGCCGTCTTGTAGCCAACGTCGATGACATTCATCGTCTGCACCGGCTTGCTGGGATCCTCCAGATTGTAGTTGATCGGCCGGACCAGCCGATGCGTCACCGCGATGATGGACTGGTTGACCCACGACCAGTTCTGCTCGTCGCGCTGGCCAAAGCCCTTTTCCGAGCTCGAGCCGACCATGCCCTGGTACCAGGTGTTGAGCTCGGCGGCGTTACGCTCGAAGCCGCGGATCGGCGCCGGCACGACGTAGAGCAGGACGCCGATGAAGGCGATCATGCTGATGACCGCCGCCCACTGCCTCCGCCAAATCAAATAAGGCAGCACCGCGATCGGAAACACTTTGATCGCAGTGGCGAGTGCGAACATGAGGCCGGCGAACCAGGATCGTCGACGTTGGAGGCACCAGAAGCCGTAGAGCATCATCGCCAGCAGAACGAGGTTCGGCTGACCGAGGTCGAACATGTCGAACACGAAGGTCACGGTGGCGACCGCCGGCAGCGCTTCGAGCCACGGCCCGGGCTCGCGGCCCGAGCCGGTCATGGCATTGGAGAGAATGCTCGTGTACCACCACGCCACCCCGTTCAGGATCGACAGTACGAGGTAGAGCGGGATCTTGCCGAACCAGCTCGGGATCGCCAGCAGGATTGCCGGCAGCGGCGGATAGATGAATTCGAATGGGTGATCTATTTCGCTGGGATAGAGCGGCCCGCCATGCAGCACCTGCTGCCCGGCCCAGTACCACAGCGCGTAATCCTTGGTCTTGCCGCGGCCAAAAATCTCCGGGCCGAGGACATCGGCCGTGAGGATGAGGCAGCAGAGCAGGAAGAGCAGATCGAGCGGCGCGCGCAGCGACAGGGTCCTGAGCGCGCCTGGTTTGTCTGATGAGTTCGATGAGGTCACATTATGTCCCGGGAAACACATAGCACGTAGCAGACGGACCGGCGCTTGGAGAGTCCCTTCACCTGAATTTGTGCTTGGCAGAATGCCCAGTTGGCCGCACGACGGGAGCGGACCACCGGCCCGCAACCGGGCATTCTGCCTACCTTCGCAGCAATCCGCCAAGTGCGCCGCGGACGAGCGCGCGGCCGACCGAGCCGCCGAGCTGGCCGCCGACCGATTTGCCGAGATCGGCCACGACGCCGCCGACCATCTTGTCGGTGACCGTGCGCGTGACGTCGCGCGCGATGCGTTGTCCCGTCGTCAGCCGGTTACGTCCGGTGTTGGTGCCGAAGATGGTGCCGACGATCGAGCCGATCTGGCCGAGGATGCCGCCACCGACTCCACCCGCCTGGCCATCGGCAGGGGCCGCGGTACCGGCGATGCGCTTCTGGAGGATCTCATAGGCCGATTCGGAATCGATTGCGGTGTCGTATTTGCCCTTCACCGGGCTCGCATCCATGATCGCCTTGCGCTCCTCCGGGCTGATCGGCCCGATGCGGGCCGATGGCGGGCGGATCAGCACCCGCTCGACCATCGCCGGCGTACCGTTGCCTTCGAGGAACGACACCAGCGCCTCGCCCTTGCCGAGCTCCATGATCACCTTGGCGGTGTCGAGCTTCGGGTTGGGCCGGAAGGTCTGGGCCGCGGCCGCGACCGCCTTCTGGTCGCGCGGGGTGAAAGCGCGCAACGCATGCTGCACGCGGTTGCCCATTTGCCCGAGCACGCGATCGGGCACGTCGATCGGGTTTTGCGTCACGAAATAGACACCGACGCCCTTGGAGCGGATCAGACGGACCACCTGCTCGATCTTGTCCATCAGCGCCTTCGGCGCGTCGTTGAACAGCAGATGCGCCTCGTCGAAGAAGAACACCAGCTTGGGCTTGGGAAGGTCGCCGACCTCGGGCAATTCCTCGAACAGCTCTGACAGCATCCACAGCAGGAATGTCGCGTAAAGCCGCGGGCTCTGCATCAGCTTGTCGGCGACGAGGATGTTGACCATGCCGCGGCCATCGCGGTCGGTCTTCATGAAGTCCTTCAGGGTCAGCGCCGGCTCGCCGAAGAACTTCGTGGCGCCCTGGTTCTCCAGCACCAGAAGCTGGCGCTGGATGGTGCCGACGGTGGCCTTGGTGACGTTGCCGAAGCCCTGTGCCGCCTTCCGGATCGGCGCGAGCAGATCCTCGTCCGCGTCCGGCCCCTTCTTGCCGCTGTCGGGCACGATGGCGTCGAGCAACGCCCGCAGATCCTTCATGTCGATCAGAGCGAGGCCGTTGTCATCGGCGACACGGAAGGCGACGTTGAGCACGCCCTCCTGCACGTCGTTGAGATCGAGCATACGCGCCAGCAGCAGCGGCCCCATCTCAGTGATGGTCGCCCGCACCGGATGGCCCTGCTCGCCGAACACATCCCAGAACACTGTCGAGAACTGGTCGGGCTGGAACGTCAGCCCCATCTCGGTGGCGCGCTTGACGATGAAGTCTTTTGCTTCCCCGACCTCGGAGATGCCGGAGAGGTCGCCCTTGATGTCGGCGGCGAACACCGGGACACCGGCCCGCGCAAATCCTTCCGCCATCACCTGCAGCGTGACCGTCTTGCCCGTTCCGGTCGCGCCGGTGACGAGGCCATGGCGATTGGCGAGCGCCAGCGTCAGCCAGGCCTGCTCGTCTCCCTTGCCGACGAAGATCTTGTCGTCGGTATCGTCGAGCTTGTTGTCCTGCGCCGTCATCGTTCTCTCTATCGTTGGTTTCGCTTATTGAAACTCGAGCCCGCCTGTTCCGCAGTTTAATGCATGTCGCGAGCCGATTGAAACCGTTCAAGGCGCCGCCGACATGCGACATTGTCGGAGACTACGCGCACCGCATGCGCCAAAAGTCGGAGCTATGCCATTCGCATCGCGGCAATTTTTCACGGATTTCTTCTTTGATCTTGCATCGCTGCAACACTTTACGCGCCATCGAGACTGAATCGGAACGTTGCGTGCGTTCATCGCTTGTATTTCACATCGCACCGGCTCAAGATCATTTTTCGAAAATAATCTCCGGCATGTGAACCGGCTGAGGGGCAGGCCATATGGACGAGCTGATCGGACGGCTGGCGACAAGCGCCAGCATAGATAGTGCTGTGGCTGAAAAGACAGTCGGCATTATCCTGGGCTTCCTCCGCAACGAAGGTCCTTCCGACAGCGTGCAGGCCCTGATCGACCAGATCCCTGGCGCGGAAGGCGCGATCGAAGCGTCCAAGAGCGGCGGCGGGCTGTCGCGGCTGATGGGCGGCGGCCTGATGGCCGTCGGCACGCGCCTGATGGGCCTTGGGCTTGGCATGTCCGACATTCAGAACGTGGCCCGTGAACTTTTCCGCTACGGCCGAGACAAAATCGGAGCGGATCAGATGGGCAAGATCATCGCGGGCACGCCGGGCCTCAGCCAATTCGCCTGAAGCTGTTGCATTTCATACCGAGTATCATGACATATCCGATCTCCGAGATTGAGGGCCTGCCGGCCTTTGCCGCCAACAAGTTGAAGGCGCAGGGAATCCGCACCACCGACGCGCTGCTGGAAGCCGCGAGCACCGCCAAGGGCCGCAAGGCGCTCTCGGCCAAGACCGGCATCAGCGAGCAGTTGCTGCTGGAGTGGGCCAATGTCTCCGACTACATGCGTATTCCCGGCATGGGCCGGGCCAAGGTCGGCCTGGTCCGCGCCGCCGGCGTCACCACCGTGCGCGAACTCGCCTATCGAAATCCGGCAAGATTGGCGCAGAGCATGCGCGAGGCCAACGATCGGAGGAAGCTCGTCCGCATCCTTCCTTCCGAGAAGTCGGTCGGCGACATCATCGCCAAGGCCAGGAAGCTGTCGCCGAAGATTACGTATTAGGACTGCTCTCTCGACATACCACCTGCAACGTTAGCTCTCGGTGTCATACCCCGCGAAGGCGGGGTATCCAGTACGCCGCGGCTTCTCCGCATCGCGGCAAGGCCACGGAATACTGGATTGCCCGCCTTCGCGGGCAATGACACGGAAGGGTTGATCTTGACTCCCCGTCCCCGACCGCGCAAAGCCACGCGCATGAATGCCTCGCCCTTCCCATCCGTCCCGCCGGCCGGCTCGGCCGGGCTTGGTGTGCTGCGGACGCTCGTGAGCCGGCCTCTGCCGGCGGTGATGGGCGTGCTCAACGTGACGCCGGATTCCTTTTCCGACGGCGGCGACTTCATCGCGCCGGACCAGGCGCTGGCACGGGCGCGGGCGATGATCGAGGCTGGCGTCGACATCATCGATATCGGCGCCGAATCCACCCGGCCGTACAAGGGCGCTCAGCCGGTGACGGCGGCGGACGAGCTGGCCCGGCTGAAGCCGGTGCTATCGGGCATCGTCGCGCTCGGCGTCCCCGTCTCGATCGACAGCATGAAGGCAGAGGTCGTGGCCTTCGCGCTCGACCAGGGCGTGGCCATCGCCAACGACGTCTGGGGCCTGCAGCGCGACGCCAATATGGCGCCGGTCGTCGCCGCGAAGGGCGTCCCCCTCATCGTCATGCACAACCGCGAGAGCGTCGATTCCGCCGTCGACATCGTCGCGGACATGAAGGCGTTCTTCCTGCGCTCGCTCGACATCGCTGCAAAAGCCGGCATCGCGCGCGAAAAGATCGTGCTGGATCCCGGCATCGGTTTCGGCAAGACCGCCGAGCAGAGCATGATTGCACTCGCGCGACTGCGGGAGCTCGACATGTTCGGCCTGCCTGTGCTGGTCGGCGCCTCGCGCAAGCGCTTCATCGCCTCGGTGTCGCCATCGGAGCCCAAAGAACGGCTCGCCGGCTCGATCGCCGCGCATCTGATCGCCGCCCAGAGGGGCGCGAAAATCATCCGGACCCACGACGTCGCCGAAACCTTGCAGGCCCTGCGGGTCGCCAACGCAATCGAGAGCAAGCAATGACCGATACGATCTTCGTGACCGGCCTGTCGATCCATGCCCGCCATGGCGTGATGGATCACGAAACCGAAGTCGGCCAGCGCTTCGTCATCGACCTCGAGCTCTACACTGATTTGTCCGAGCCGTCGCGCAGCGACCGCCTCGCCGATACCGTCTCCTATGCCGACGTGGTTGCGACCACGACGGCGGCGTTCAAGAACACCAATTACAAGCTGCTGGAGCGAGCGGCTGGCGCAGTCGCCGACGCGATCCTGTCGCACTTCCCGCGCATCCGCGCCGTGAAGATCACCGTGCACAAGCCGCATGCGCCGATCGCCGCGATCTTCGACGATGTTGGCATCATGCTGACCCGCTCGCGGCACCCCTGACATGGCGAGCGTGCTGATCGCACTAGGCGGCAATGTCGGCGATGTCCGCGCGACATTCAAAAAGGCGATCGCCCATATCTGCGGCATGGCGCAAGCCGCGGTGATCGCGCGCTCGTCCGACTATGCGACGCCACCCTGGGGCGACGAGGACCAGGATTCCTTCATCAATGCCTGCGTCGAGATCGAGACCGACCTCGATCCGCACGCGCTATTGTTCGTCATGCAGAAAGTCGAGCAGAAATTCGGCCGCACGCGAGAGAAGGACCGGCGCTGGGGTCCGCGCACGCTCGATCTCGACATGATCGCCTATGACAACGTGTCGTTTCAGAAGCCCGATCTGACCTTGCCGCATCCGCTTCTGTTCGAGCGCGCCTTCGTGCTGGTGCCGCTGGCCGAAATCGCGCCGGACCGCGTGATCTCAGGCATTCGTGTCCGTGACGGACTTGCCAGCGTCTCAACGCAAGGCATTGAGCGGCTTCCGGATACCGGTTAACCAAAAACAACCGTTTGCAGGGACGGCCGGCCGTGGCAATTTCGCCTGCGAACAATGAGACGTTTGGGAGCCCTGGGCCGTATGACCTCCGTGACTGACAATCTGCCGCTGGCGGCCGATTTTCCCAAGGCAACGGACGCGGACTGGCGCAAGCTGGTCGACGGCGTGCTCAAGGGCGCGCCGTTCGAGAAGCTGGTCGGCAAGACCTATGACGGTCTCAAGATCGAGCCGCTCTATCCACGCGCCAGGGGCGTTGCGCCTGTGATGGGACGGCCCGCGGCCGCGCCATGGCAGATCATGCAGCGGATCGATCATCCCGATGCGGCGGCTGCGAATGCGCAGGCGCTGACCGATCTGGAGAACGGCGCAACGGGGCTCGCGCTGGTGTTCGCCGGCGGCAGCGGCAGCCATGGTTTCGGCCTGGAACCGACGGCCGATGCGATCGCAAAAGTCTTGAAGGACATTCATCTCGATGCCGGCATCGGCATCGAGCTCCAGGTCGGCCCGCAATCGCGGATGGCGGCGATCCATGTTGCGGAATATGTGAAAAGCAACGGCCTCGATCCGGCCGCCTGCAACATCCGCTTCGGGCTCGATCCGCTGGCCGCCTGCGCCGTGTGGGGAAACAGCCCCTACAGCTGGGAAGAGATCGTTCCCGCCGTCACCGGTGGCATCAAGGGCCTCGCCGGGCTCGGCTTCAAGGGACCGTTTGCCTCTGCTGATGGACGCGTGATTCACGATGCCGGTGGCTCCGAGGCGCAGGAGCTCGCTTTCGTGCTCGCCTGCGGCATCGCCTATCTGCGCGCGATCGAAGCTGCCGGCGTTCCGCTGGAGCGGGCGCAGGACATGGTCTATGCGCGGCTTTCCGCAGACGCCGATCAGTTCCTGACCATGGCGAAATTCCGCGCGCTGCGGCTGCTCTGGGCACGCGTCGAGACGGCGTGCGGTCTGACGCCGAAACCGCTGTTCATCGCCGCAGATACGGCCTGGCGCATGCTGACGCAGCATGACCCTTATGTGAACATGCCGCGCGCGACCATCGCGACATTCGCGGCCGGACTTGCCGGCGCCGATGCCATCACCGTGCTGCCGCATACGCTGGCGCTCGGGCTGCCCGATCCGTTCGCGCGGCGCGTGGCGCGCAACACGCAGCTCCTGCTGCTCGAAGAAAGCAACCTCGCCAAGGTCAGCGATCCCGCGGCGGGCTCCGGTGGCATCGAGCAACTGACGGCGCAGCTCTGCGAAGCCGCCTGGGCCCTGTTCCAGGAGAGCGAAAAGGCCGGCGGTGCCTTCGCGGCGCTTCAGCAGGGCCTGTTCCAGAGCAAGGTCGCAGCGGCGCGAAAGGCACGCGACACCAACATCGCAAAACGCCGCGACGTGCTGACGGGCGCGAGCGAGTTTCCGAACCTGCATGAGAGGGAAACGACGGTGCTTAATGCGACCCCCATTGCGGTCGCGCCTTATGGCGAGGCAAAATACAAGTTCGACGCGCTGTCCCCGATGCGCCTGGCCGCCCCGTTCGAAGCGCTGCGCGACAAATCCGATGCGGCGTTGAAGGCGCGCGGCGCGCGGCCCAGCGTATTCCTGGCCAATCTCGGCACGCCCGCCGACTTTACCGCACGTGCGACATTCGCAAAAAGCTTCTTCGAAGCCGGCGGCATCGAGGCCATCGACAGCGAGGGTTTTAGCGATCCGGCCAAGCTCGCTGCAGCCTTCAAGGCCTCCGGCGCGGCGCTCGTCTGCCTTTGTTCCAGTGACAAGGTCTATGCGGAACACGCCGAGGCAGCCGCGAAGGCCCTGCAAACCGCGGGCGCGCGACATATCTATTTGGCAGGCCGTCCGGCTGAGGCCGAGGCGGCGCTTCGGGCAGCCGGCGTGAGCGGCTTCGTCTTTGCCGGGGCTGACGCGCTTGCGACATTGCAGGACGCCTATCGGCGGATGGAACAGGTATGACAGACGTCAGCAAAACCGTTTTTACCGGCGGCTGCCAATGTGGCGCGGTGCGCTTCGCGATTTCGGCAACGCCGAACAAGGTTTCGATCTGCCACTGCCGGATGTGCCAGAAGGCGAGCGGCGCGCCGTTCGCCTCCTTTGCCGACATCAACATAGCGGATCTTGCCTGGACCAAGGGCCAGCCGTCATTCTTCCGCTCCTCCTCAATCGCCGATCGCGGCTATTGCGCGGCTTGCGGCACGCCGCTCAGCTTCGGCCGCATCGATGGCGACCGGATCGAGATCATGACCGGCGCCTTCGACCGGCCGGACCACGTGGTGCCGACACGGCAATATGGCACGGAGTCCCGCCTCGGCTGGGTGGTCGGCATCGCCAACCTGCCGAGCCAGACCACGCAGCAGAATTACGGACCGGAGAAGATGGCCACCATCGTCAGCCATCAGCATCCGGATCATGATTGAGACTGTGATAGGCTATGCCATGCTTCAGCTGCTCGGTGGAATGTTGCTCGGTTTGACAGAACGGAAGATCGGGAGGCTTCTCGCGCGCTTGCTGTGGAGCGGGACCGGCGTGATGACTGAGAGCCGGTTGGATGATCCAGTCTACAAGAAGAATGTGCAAAGGCTGATCGAGCACCATCGCAGCTTTGAGGACTCCAAGAGATGACCCGCATTCCCAATTTCGCCGATGTTGCCTTCGAGCGCGCCGTCGCCGCCGCTCCAACCGGCAGCGCAGAACCGTGGCTGACGCCCGAGGGCATTCTCGTAAAGCCCGCCTATAGCGAGGCTGACCTCGCCGGGCTCGATTTCCTCGAGACCTATCCGGGCATCGCGCCGTTCCTGCGCGGCCCCTACCCGACCATGTATGTCAACCAGCCCTGGACGGTCCGGCAATATGCCGGCTTCTCGACGGCGGAGGATTCCAACGCGTTTTACCGCCGCAACCTGGCGGCCGGACAGAAGGGTCTCTCGGTCGCCTTCGATCTCGCCACCCATCGCGGCTATGACAGTGACCATCCGCGCGTCGGCGGCGATGTCGGCATGGCCGGCGTGGCGATCGACTCCATCTACGACATGCGCACGCTGTTTGCCGGCATTCCGCTCGACCGGATGAGCGTGTCCATGACCATGAACGGCGCGGTGTTGCCGATCCTCGCGCTCTATGTCGCTGCCGCGGGCGAACAGGGCGTGCCGCCGGAGAAGCTGTCGGGCACCATTCAGAACGACATTCTGAAAGAGTTCATGGTGCGCAACACCTATATCTATCCGCCCGCGCCCTCGATGCGGATCATCTCGGACATCTTCGCCTACACGTCGCAGAAGATGCCGAAATACAATTCGATCTCAATCTCCGGCTATCACATGCAGGAGGCCGGCGCGACGCAGGATCTCGAGCTCGCTTATACGCTCGCCGATGGCGTCGAATATCTGCGTGCCGGTCTTGCCGCAGGTTTGGATGTTGACCGCTTCGCGCCGCGGCTGTCGTTCTTCTGGGCGATCGGCATGAACTTCTTCATGGAAGTCGCCAAATTGCGCGCCGCGCGCCTGCTCTGGGCGAAGCTGCTGAAACCCTTCAATCCGAAGGACCCGCGCTCGCTGTCGCTGCGCACACATTCGCAGACCTCCGGCTGGTCGCTGACCGCGCAGGACGTCTTCAACAACGTGATGCGCACGACCGTGGAGGCGATGGCGGCCACGCAAGGCCACACCCAGTCGCTGCACACCAACGCGCTCGACGAGGCCTTGGCGCTGCCGACCGATTTCTCGGCGCGCATCGCCCGCAACACGCAACTGTTCCTGCAGCAGGAGAGCGGCACCACCCGCATCATCGATCCCTGGGGCGGCTCGTATTATGTCGAGCGGCTCACGCGCGACCTCGCCGCGAAAGCCTGGAGCCATATCCAGGAGGTCGAAGAGCTCGGCGGCATGGCGAAGGCCATCGAAGCCGGCGTGCCGAAGCTGCGCATCGAGGAGGCCTCGGCCAAGACCCAGGCCCGCATCGATGCCGGCAAGCAGGCGGTGATCGGCGTCAACAAGTACAAGCCGACGGATGAGGCGCCGATCGACATCCTCAAGGTCGACAACACCAATGTCCGGCGCCTGCAGATCGACAAGCTGACCCGGCTGAAATCCGAACGCAGCCAGAAGGACGTCGAGGCCGCGCTTGCCGCGCTGACACGCTCGGCCGGCGAAGGTAACGGCAATCTGCTCGCGCTCGCCATCGACGCGGCGCGGGCGAAGGCGACCGTCGGCGAGATTTCGGACGCGATGGAAAAGGTGTTCGGCCGGCACCGCGCCGAGATCAAATCCATCACCGGCGTCTACAAGCGGGAGGCGTCCAGCATGGGCAACCAGGTCGAGAAGGTTCAGGCGCTGATCGATGCCTTCGAGGAGGCGGAAGGCCGCCGCCCGCGCATCCTGGTCGCCAAGATCGGCCAGGACGGCCATGACCGCGGCCAGAAAGTGATCGCATCTGCCTTCGCCGACATCGGCTTCGACGTCGACATCGGGCCGCTGTTCGCGACCGCCGACGAAGCGGCGCGGCAGGCCGTCGAGAACGACGTCCACATCCTCGGCGTCTCCTCGCTCGCCGCCGCCCACCTCACCGCGGTGCCGGAGCTAAAGGCCGCGCTGAAGAAGCAGGGCCGCGAGGACATCATGATCATCGTCGGGGGCGTCGTGCCGCCGCAGGATTATGACGCGCTCTATGCGGCCGGCGCCGAAGCGATCTTCCCGCCCGGCACCGTGATCGCCGAGGCAGCGGAAGAGCTGATCCGCAAGCTGAATGCCCGGCTCGGGCATAGCGAGGCGGCTGAGTAATTCCGCCGCTCTTGGGCTCCCCGTATCAAACCCGCGGGCGGGCTGCAGCGACCAAGCTTCACGAACTGGTCGTTCGCGCCGCGCGTTCTGCGCCGGTTCATCTTGCGATCATTACGCTCACGCCGATGTCCGAACGTCGACAGCGGTCGGATGCAAAATTGATGGATATTGAAGTGACATATCATCGTGCAAATGTGCGGGCAGGATTGCTCGCGAGCCTTTCTGCCGTCGCGGCGATCGTCCTGGCCTCCCCCGCTCTCGCCGCTGACCCCAAGCCGGACGCTGTCGTCAAGAACAGAAACATCGAGGCGCGTGTCTTCCTCGACGACAAGATCAAGGCCGACGCGCCACTCGCGGCCGACTGCCTTGCCGAGGGCAAGAAATGGCTCGACAAGAACGCAGCCGACGCCGCTGCCTCGCGCAAGGAGGACCCGCAGTTCTTCAGGGACGGCGGCTGGGACTTTGAGCGCAAATATTCGATCCGCTCCGTCGTCGCCGACCGCTATGTGAGCGTCCTGCGCAACGACTACATGGACACCCATGGCGCCCATCCCAATTCGGACGTGAACACGATCCTGTGGGACAAGTCCGAGAGCAAGCGCATCTCGATCCGCCCGTTCTTCACGGAGACCGCCGACAATGGCGCGACCATGAAGGCGATGGTGAAGGCCGTGATCGCCTCGCTCAGGACCGAGAAGAAGAAGCGCGACACCAGCGAGACCGCGACCAATGAGTGGTTCAAGGGCGTCGAGCCGAGCCTGCTCAAGATCGGCGCCGCGACGCTCGCGCCGTCGACCGAACCAGGCAAGAGCTCCGGCCTCACCTTCCACTACCCGCCCTATGCGGTCGGCCCCTACGCCGAGGGCCAATATGTCGCATTCGTTCCGTGGGAGACATTGAAGCCCTATCTCACGCCCGAGGGGGCGCGCATCTTCGGCGGCGCGCGGCCAAAGGGCGACGCTGACGAGCAGCAATAAATTCCAACGGAACGTTGCTCACGGCGCCGTTGGGCGGCCGCTTGCGACATCCATGCAAAGCCGCGTAGCATATTGCATTGACGAGCCCGATTCCCGAGGGCGTCGCCGGGATCATTGATGCCAGGAATCACGCGCCGCATTTTCGCGGCCTCCTCTGTGGCTGCCGCCACGTCCGCCCTCCTTTCACCTGCGCGCGCGCAAGCCTATCCGGCGCGGCCGGTGACCTTGATCGTGCCGTGGGGTGCGGGCGGCGGAACGGATGCGACCGCACGCATTGTCGCGACGCTGCTGGAGAAGGAGCTCGGCCAGCCGTTTAACGTCGTCAACCGCAGCGGCGGCTCCGGCGCCGTCGGCCATGCCGAGATCGCAACCGCAGCGCCGGACGGCTACACGATCGGCATGCTGACCGTGGAAATCGCGATGCTGCATTGGCAAGCCCTGACGCATCTGACGCCCGGGAATTTCACGCCGCTGGCGCTGGTGAACGAAGACCCGCCGGGCATCCAGGTGTCGACGTCCTCGCCATACAAGACGGCGAAGGAGCTCATGGATTCCATCAAGCTGGCGGCGCCAGGACGATTCAAGGCCTCGGGCACCGGACAAGGCGGCATCTGGCATCTCGCCCTCGTCGGCTGGATGCAGGCGATGGGGTTGCCGGCAAACCAGGTTGCGTGGTCAGCGTCGAATGGCGCCGCACCGGCCATGCAGGACCTGGTCGCGGGCAGCCTCGATCTCACCACCTGCTCGGTGCCTGAGGCGCGCGCCACCATCGAGGCCGGCCAGGCCCGGAGCCTTGCGATCATGGCGCATGCGCGCAATCCGATCTTCCCCGACGTCCCGACGCTGAAAGAGGCGCTCGGCGTCGGCTATTCCACCAGCTCATGGCGCGGCATCGGCGGCCCCACCGGCTTGCCTCCGGAGATCGCCGCCATGCTGACCGCGGCCTTGAAGAAGGTGTACTACTCCCCCGCATTCAAGGACTTCATGACCGGACGCGGTTTCGGCACCGTCTGGCGCGATGCTGGCCAGTTCGGGACCTTCATGGACCAGGCCGATCGCCAGATGGGTCAGGCCATGAGGGCGGCTGGTTTTGCCAAGGCCTGATGTAACCGCGCATACATCCCGCCGGGGGGCTCTCGCCTGCCTGCGCCCGCCGTTGTAAAGCATGGGCATGGTCGAGAAGAAGACTTCGCTTGATATCACCGCCCTCGCCCGCGACCTCCGCGCAGGCCATCGCGCCGCGCTGGCGCGGGCCATCACGCTGGTGGAGAGCCGGCGCGGCGATCACCAGGCGCAGGCGCGCGAGCTGGTGCAGATGCTGCTGCCCGACACCGGCAAGGCGGTTCGCGTCGGCATTACCGGCTCGCCCGGCGTCGGCAAATCCACCTCCATCGATGCGCTCGGGACCTATCTGATCGAGCAGGGCAACAAGGTCGCGGTGCTCGCGGTCGATCCGTCCTCGGCACGCAGCGGCGGCTCGATCCTCGGGGACAAGACGCGAATGGCACAGCTCGCGGCCTCCGACGATGCCTTCATCCGCCCATCGCCGTCGTCAGGCACGCTCGGCGGCGTCGCCGCCAAGACGCGCGAGGCGATGCTGCTGTGCGAGGCGGCCGGATTCGACGTCGTTCTGGTCGAGACCGTCGGCATCGGCCAGTCCGAGACCGCGGTCTGCGACATGACCGATTTCTTCCTCGCGCTGATGCTGCCCGGCGGCGGCGACGAATTGCAGGGTATCAAGAAGGGCCTGGTCGAGCTCGCCGACATGATCGCGATCAACAAAGCCGACGGCGACAATCTCAAGCGCGCCAACATCACCGCTGCTGACTATCGCGGTGCGCTGCATATTCTCAGCCCTCGGTCCGAACATTGGCACCCGCCTGTGATCACCTATTCGGCGCTGGCCGGCACCGGCATCGTCGAGCTCTGGCAGAAAATCCTGGATCACCGCAAGGCAATGAACGCGTCCGGCGAGTTCGCCGCGCGCCGGCGCGACCAGCAGGTGAAATGGATGTGGTCGATGCTGGAGCAGCGCATGCTGGCGCGGCTGCGCAGTGAGGCGGCCGTCCGCGCCAGGGTGAAAAAGATCGAATCCGAGGTCGCCGAGGGTCACCTCACGCCGGCACTCGCCGCCGAGGAGATCATGAAGCTCCTGCATTGAGGCCGCTTCACCTCTCCCCAGCGAGGGAGAGTGTGAAGCGAAGCCCGAGCTCGCGATCCAGCTCAATCTCGCGATGACCTAACTGATCTGCCCGGCCAGCACCTTCGAAACGAAGCGCGCGGTCGCCTCGCCGACCTCCTGAGGCGCCTCTTCCTGCAGGAAGTGCGACCCCTTCACCAGGACGATCTCCTGATTGGGCCAGGTTCTGCAGAACTCGCGCTGTGCGCCGATCAGGAAGCCCGCCGGCTCGGCATCGATGAACAGTTTCGGGATCCGGTTCTTCGACATCCAATCCGCATAGGCTTCGACGATCGCGACCACATCGGCAGGCTCGCCCTCGATCGGCAATTCGCGCGTCCAGGTCAGCATCGGCTGGCGGCTCGGGCCGGGATTGCGGAAATAGCGGCGATAGACCTCCAGCGCCTCCGGCGCGATATGGCGCAGCGGCAGGAGGTATTCGATGAACAGGTTCTTCTGCAGGATCAGGTCTTCGCCTTGTGGACTCCGCTGGCCCAGGAAGAAAGCGCGCGTCGCGTCGGGCCATTCGTCCCAGGAGCGGAACGGCCGGACGATGCCTTCCATGTAGACGATCGCCTTGACCCTCTCCGGGCGGCGATGGGCCCAGTGAAAACCGAGCGCAGCACCCCAGTCGTGTACGACGAGGATGACGTTCTCAGTCAGACCCAGCGCATCGAACCAGGCATCGAGATAGCGCCGGTGATCGACGAAGCGATAGGAGCCGTTCGGCGCCGCGCCCGAATTGCCCATGCCGACGAGGTCGGGCGCAAGGCAGCGGCCATAGGGCAAGAGATGGGGAATGATGTTCCGCCAGAGATAGGACGGCGTCGGAACGCCGTGCAGGAACACGATGGGGTCACCCGCGCCGACATCGACGTAGGCCATCTGGGTATCCAGCACCTCGATGTACTTCCGGTAGGAGACTTCCTCGGTCGAGATCGGGGGGTGGTTGACGTGCAACATGGTGAAACTCCGTTCTCTCGTTGGACACCAGTAAAATACGAATGATGGTGTCTTGAGTCAACGAGCAAAAGCGATTAAATGGTGTTCCATGTCGAAAGAATCGCGCAAGTTCCATGTGCCGGACGCGCTGGCGAATCTCTACGATTTCGCCAACACGATGGATCTGCGGCACTTCACCCATCACGGTATCCAGCATCAGCAGGCGGACGAGCTGCACAATCTCGCCGCGCTCGGCGAGTGGATGCGCCAGCATGCGTTGATCGAACGTGCCGCTGCGCCATCGCCGAAGACCTTCGAGGCAGCCTTGCGGCTGCGCGCCGCGATCCGCGACTACCTCAAATGCGAGCCGGCGGAGCGCCATCGCAAACCAGCCGTCACCGCTCCCCTCAACGCCGCGATGGAGCCATTTGCACTGCGTGTCGCCACCATCGGCAAGGATGGTTTTGCACTGAGGCCGGTGACGAGCGATGCGCAAGCGGGCCTGTCGGCGATCGTCGCCGAATTGTACGACGCGGCCTCGGCCGGCACGCTCGAGCGGCTGAAGATGTGCGCCGCCGACGAGTGCCAGCGGGTGTTTTTCGATCGCTCGAAGCCCGGCACCCGGCGCTGGTGCCAATCCACCTTGTGCGGCAACCGGGAAAAGACGCGGACCTACCGCGAGCGCCACAGGCACGATCCCGCATCGGAGATCTGACGACCCGCGAGCTTGGAAGACGGTTGGTCCCGGTGTTTACTGGATGCCAGCGTGCCCGACAGGATCGAGAGGATCACATCCATTGTCCGATAAGCTCCGCATTCTCCTCACGGGCTTCGGCCCGTTTCCCGGCGCGCCGCATAATCCGACCCAGCCGCTGGTGGTGCGGCTGGCGCAGCTGCGCCGGCCGGCGCTCGATGATGTCGCGCTATCGCGCCATATCTTTCCGGTGACTTATGCCGCGGTCGACCGGCAATTGCCGGAGGTGCTCGCGAAAGTGAAGCCCGATGCGCTGCTGATGTTCGGCCTCGCTGCGCGCACGCCTTACCTCCGCATCGAGAGCCGCGCACGCAACGCCGTCACCATGCTGTGGCCAGATGCCGCCAACACCCGATCGAGCAAACGCGGCATCGCCGGTCATGCGGACGCCATGACGTTCGGCCCGCACACGGCAAGGCTGCTGCGCGCGGCACGGCTCACCGGCATCGATGCGCGGCCCTCGCGCGATGCAGGCGCCTATCTCTGCAACTATCTGAGCTGGCGCGCGATCGAAAACGTGAAGGCGGGCGGGCCGCGGCTCGCCGCGTTCATCCACATTCCCCTGCTTGCGCGCAGCGGCGCGATACGGCGCAAGGGCGCCCCGCGGATCACGCTGGAGGAGCTGGTGGATGCGGGGGGAGCGATACTGATGGAGATGGTGGGTTTGGCAAGGAAGGGGCGGAACACGCAGGCTTCGTAGGGTGGGCAAAGGTGCCCTTGCGCCGTGCCCACCATGCATCGGCATTCGCAGCGAGAATCGTGGGCACGCTTGCGCTTTGCCCACCCTACGGCACCTCCGTTGCCGTAAACATTTAACCCTACTGCGAACTATCCGAGCGGCTGCATCCGCCCTGCCCCATTTCTGCGCTACCTAACCTCCGCGGACCTCCCGCGTCCGCCGAAGGACGCGTCATGGACCTCAATCGCCGTCATCTCATCGGAGCTTCGACCGCCGGCATTGCTGGCGCGCTCGCCATGCCTGTCGACGCCGCGCGCGCCGCGCCGTTGACATCGCTGCTCGGCCGCGACGCGACCCAATATGGCGTGCGGCCCGGCAGCAGCGAGGATCAGACACGCGCGCTGCAACGCGCGATCGACGAAGCCTCGCGCGCACAGATGCCGCTGGCGCTTCCACCCGGACTCTACCGAACCGGGTTGCTGCGGCTGCCGAACGGCGCGCAACTGATCGGCGTGCGCGGTGCAACGAAGCTCATCTTCACCGGCGGGGCGTCCGCGATCCAGAGCGACGGGTCTGACGCGATCGGGCTCACCGGCCTCACCTTCGATGGCGGCAGCATTCCGCTGCCGGCACGGCGCGGGCTGATCCATGTGCTCGGCGGCCGCGACGTCCGCATCAGCGATTGCGAGATCACCGGCTCCGGCGGCAGCGGCATCTGGCTCGAGCAGGTCGCGGGCGACATCTCCGGCGACATCTTTACGAACATCGCGGTGACGGCGGTGGTCTCGTTCGACGCCAAGGGGCTCAGCGTGTCCCGCAACACCATTGCCGGCACCAACGACAACGGCATCGAGATCCTGCGCACCGCGATCGGCGATGACGGCACGCTGGTCGCTGACAACCGCATCGAGGACATCAAGGCGGGCCCCGGCGGCTCGGGCCAGTACGGCAACGCCATCAACGCCTTCCGCGCCGGCAACGTGATCGTGCGCGGCAATCGCATCAAGAATTGCGATTACTCCGCCGTGCGCGGCAATTCGGCCTCCAACATCCACATCACCGGCAACAGCGTCAGCGACGTGCGCGAGGTCGCGCTCTATTCCGAGTTCGCGTTCGAGGCCGCGGTGATCGCCAACAACACCGTGGATGGCGCCGCCGTCGGCGTCTCGGTCTGCAATTTCAACGAAGGCGGCCGCATCGCGGTGGTCCAGGGCAACATCATCCGCAACCTGATCCCGAAGCGGCCGATCGGCACCGCGCCCGATGACGATGCCGGCGTCGGCATCTACATCGAGGCGGACACGTCGGTGACCGGCAATGTGATCGAGAACGCGCCGTCCTACGGCATCGTCGCCGGCTGGGGCAAATATCTGCGCGACGTCGTGATCTCGGGCAATGTGATCCGCAAGGCACTGGCCGGCGTCGGCGTCTCCGTGGTGCCGGGCGCGGGCACCGCGCTCGTCAACAACAACATGATCTCGGAAACCCCGCGCGGCGCCGTGGTCGGCCTCGATCACGCGCGTGCCGTGACGGCGGACCTGTCAGCGGACGGCGCCCAACGCTTTGCGCAAGTGGTGGTCGGCGGGAACGCGGTGCGGCGGTAGGTGCGCGGTTGGCAGACGGGCCGTGCATCCTTCGAGGCTCGCCCTGCGGTGCTCTGCACCGCAGAACTCGCACCTCAGGATGACGGAATTTGTACGCCCCACCCACATCCAGAAGTTGCTTAAACTAGTCTTGACAACAAGCGCTCCGCCGTCATCCTGAGGTGCGAGCCGGGCGGTGCGCAGCACCGTCCGGAGAGCCTCGAAGGATGATGTTGTGGGCGTCTATGTCTACATGCTGCGATGTGCGGATGGCTCCTTCTACATCGGAAGTGCCACCGGCGAGGACACGTCCCGGCGGGTCGATGAGCACAATGCCGGCGCCTATCCGGGATATACTTATTCGAGGCGTCCAGTCGTTCTGGTGTGGTCCGAACATTTCGACCGGATTACGGACGGCATCGCGGCCGAGCGACAGCTGAAGGGCTGGAGCCGCGCAAAGAAGGAAGCGCTCATTCGATCGGATTGGAAATCGGTGAGCCAGCTTGCGCAACGGCGGGCGGGAGTGCCGAGGGCCAAGAAGTAAGCATTGATACGGCGCGCAGACGGGCCGTGCATCCTTCGAGGCTCTCCATGGGACGCGTTGCGTCCCATGCTTCGCACCTTAGGATGACGGGTTGGAGAGGTCCGGCGAACCTCTGAAGCGTTGGCCTTAGAATGCATTCCGCAGCAGCGGGTACTTCGCCTCGATGCCGTCGAGGCTGAAGGTGAATTCGACCACGCGCTCGGGGGCCGCGACGATTTCGGCGGCGGGCGGCGAGAAGGTCTGCAGGAACGAGGCGATCGACGCCACTGGCGCAGCCGGAGCGGCTGGTGCCGTCCGAGCGACCGGCGCAGTCGGAGCCGCCGGCGCAGTCCGAGCGGCGGGCGCCGTCCGAACGACCGGTGCAGGCGGAGCGACCGGCGCTACCGGGGCGATCGGCGCCTCGACGATTTCGGCGAGCACGTCCAGCTTGGGCTCGAGCCTGACCGGAACGGCGGTCTCGGGCGCGATGTGCACGGCCTTGGGGTGCACGGCCTTGGGCTGCACGGCCTTGGGCTGCGAGGTCTGGGGCTGCATGGTCTGGGCCTGCTCGCGCGGAAACACGCGCGGCATCGTCGCCGGCGACCAGCCGAATGCGGAGGTCACGCTCGCGGCGGCCGCGGCGACGTCCCCGCCGTTGGCAAGGGCGCGCCAGGTCTGGACCGCGCGCTTGGCTTCCTGGATGTTTTCGAGGAATGCGAGCTCGGAGTGATAGCGGCGCCAGCGTCCGGTCTCGAACATTTCGGAGAGATGTTCCAGCCGCTGTTCGGCGAGAGCGCACCAGCGTGCTGCAAGCTCGCGGCTTCCAGCCGCGCTTTGGCGATGAGTCATAAGTCAGCCCGTCTGGAGAAAATACGGACGCGACGCAACGCACACGAATCAATTTAGAAGCGACATGAATATTTTGTGGAAAAGTTTTGACTTGTCCAGCGACGACACGGCTGTCGTCACGAAACACCGTAGTCGAGCGGAGTTTTCAGGGGTTTGCGAGTCAAGCTTCGCACAAGCATGGCGGTCCTGCCGCGTGCCGCTACGGCCCGCGACGACGATCGCGCTCGCGCACTCAACCGCAAGCTGATCTCGCATGACGCTTCAAGAAATCCGACCCCCCAAAAAGAAAAGACCCGTCCGGGGGGACAACCGGACGGGTCGAGCCATATGGGCGCTTGGGGTGGATGGGCGCTCGCGCCTGATATGACTTATGGGGAGGGATGACCGCTCCCACATAATTTGGTCGTGGCAGCTGGCTGAACGTTCAATGCGGCGTTCGATTTCTTAACTGTCGCACCGCGCGCAATGTTGTCGCAGGCGCTATCGCGCCGCCGGCCTATCCGCCTGAGAAACCGTGGATTTATCGTCCGCGCTCGACAGCGAGGGCTGCTCGATCGCGCGGATGCCGGGGTCGTCGCGACGCTTCTCGGCATCTTCACGTTTAGTTGTACCGGAGGCAGCCGCGACCGGCGTCGCGCTGTCGGCCGGAACAGCCATGACCGCGGCAAACGCATCGGGCTCGCCGTCGCCGTAGAGATCATCACGCCCGGGTGAACCGAGATCACGCGCGGTCTTCGACAGCGTCATACGCAGCGCTTCCGGCTTCAGGGAATAGTTGCGCTCGAGCAGCAATGCCGCGACGCCGGAGACGTAGGCCGCCGAGAACGAGGTGCCCGACGTGATCTGATACTTGCCATCCGGCGCCGGCAGGAAGATGTCGACGCCGGGCGCAGCCAGCGCGATGTAATTGCCGCGGTTGGACGCGGTGAACAGCTTGTCCTGCTGGTCGGTCGCACTGACCGCGATCACATTTGGATTGGCGGCGGGATAGAGCGGCGGCGATTTGGCGCCGGCATTGCCGGCGGCCGCGATCAGCACCAGGCCGCGCGCGGCGGTCGCCGCGATCGCGCGCTCGATCACCGCGTCCTTAGGACCGGCAAAGCTCATATTGACGATCTGGGCGCCGTGCTCGGCCGCGTAATTGAGCGACCGCAGGATGATGTAGGACGAGCTCTCGGCGCTGCCGGTGGTGCCGCCGAAGGCGCGAATGGCGATGATACGCGCTTCCGGCGCGCTGCCCATCAGCTTCGCGTGCGCCACGATGGCCCCCGCAATGCCGGTGCCGTGGATATGGGCGCCCTCGCTGCTGCCGAGCGCGTCGAAATTGTCGGCGATGGAGTTGGCGAGTTCGGGGTGCTTGGCGTCGATGCCGGAATCGATCACGGCGACCGTGACATTGGCGCCGTGCGCCAGCGTGTGCGCCTGCGGCAGGCGCAGCTTCGACAGCGCATATTGGGCAGGATCGCCCTCGGTCGGCACCGCCGGCTTCTGGTCCTGGAGCACGTAGCGGAAGTTCGGCTGGAGCGAACGCACGCTGCCATCGGCGGCAAATTCACGCCGCACGGTCTCAAACGGCCGGCCGTCGGCGATGCGGAACAGGCCGACCGTGGCCCCGATCAGCGGGAAGTTTTCCGAAGAGACCCGCGTCAAGCCGTGACGACGCGCGAGTTCATCGGCCTCGGTCAGCGACAGCGCGCTGTCAATCTCGGCCACGAATTCGTTGGCGAAGCTGCGCAGATTGACGGCAACCGGCGTGGTGTTGCCCCGCCCCTTGCCGGCACTCTTCCTGGCCGATTTGCCGGAGCCGTCGCCACCTCCGTTCGGCTGCGCCAGGCACTCGCCGTCGGCGTCGCGATTGGCTGCCGTGCAGGCCGGATAGAGGTTCGGCGAGTAGCGCGCATAGGGCAGCATCGGCGTCGAACCGATCCGCGCCGTGGAGATATGCGGGATGGTGGGAGCGATCCGGGGAGCGTGGTCAACGCTCGTCACCCTGGCCGCGACACTCGGAGAGATCGTCGGCGTGCGCGAGGGCACGCTGATGGTCGGCGTGCGCATGATCGCCTGGGCGTGCGCCACCTCGATGCCGAGGCAGGCGGCGAGCAGGAGCGCCGCTCCGACCGACGAAGCATAGGCCCCGGCTCGCAACTGGCTCTCGGACTTGCGCGTCATTGATGCAGCGGCGCGTTTAAGGCGCCGCCACGGCGAGGTTGACGAACTTCTCGCGCTGCATCCTGTTGAGCAGCGAAGTGAGCTCGTCCTGGCTCATCGCCCTGTCGAACTGCAGGCGGAACATGCCGCCTTTGGCATCGCCGATGATTGAAGCCTGGTAGCTGTCGAGCAGCGCGGTGATGTCGGCGACGCGCGCCTCGGGCGTGAAGCGCACCAGCGCCCGCGAAGGTGCAGCCGCCCCGAGTTCGCGCGTGATCGGCGCGCCGGTCGAGAGCGATGCGGTCTGGAAGGTCGCAGTCTGGGTCTTCATCAGCACGGCGCCGATGATGCCGGCCTGCAGCAACAACGCGACGGCACCCAGGCTCGCCGACCAGGCCAGCGTGCGCGGCGACAGGCTGGAGAAGAACGTGGCAACGCGCGCCGACAGCGGCAGCGAACCGATCGCCCGCGCCGGCTCGGCGTCGATCGCGGCGAACAGCTTCTGCATCGCGCGCACGGACGGAGCACCCAGGCTCTCGTTCAGGTGGATGGTCTCTTCGTACTCGCCGCGGATCGCCGCATATTGTTTCGCGAGCGCCGGATCGCTGGCGAGCGCCTCCTCGACGCGGCGGGCATCGCGCGCGTTCAGCGTGCCGGCGGCGTGCCACGGCAGCAGCATCTCGATCTCACTGGGCTCTTGCTCCAGCATCTTCTTGCTCAATGCCATCATGGCCAGCCTCGCTCAATGCCGGCTGCCTTCAGCAGTTCGGCCAATTTCTTGCGCGCATAGAACAAGCGCGTCTTTACCGTGTTCTCCGGGATTCCGACGATCTCCGCCACCTCTTCCACGGACTTCTCGTGGTAGTAGACGAGGTCGACGATTTCCCGATGGTCCGGCGAGAGGCCCGTCAGACACTCCCGCAACGCTTCACTGGTATTCTTCTTCTGAACCGCCGTTTCTGGATTGTCGGACGAATCCTCGATCGCATTGGCGGCCTCGTCGTCCAATTCAAAATCCTTTCGGCGCCGAAGCGCAGACAGGGCCTTGAATCGGGTGATTGCCAGCAGCCAGGTGGAAACGGCGGATCGGCCCTCGAACTTGCCGGCTTGACGCCAGACGTCGAGAAATACCTCGCTGATGAGGTCTTCCGCCGTCTGCTCGTCCCGCACGAGCCTCAGCCCGAACCTGTAAACCCTGACATGGTGCCGCCCGTACAGCACCTGCATAGCGAGCCGGTCGCCTTGGGCGATCCTGGCGATAAGGACCTCGTCCGTAGCCGCCTGTGTCACGCTCAAAGGCCGTCTCGCAAAGTTGGTCGGGTCGATGCGGGGGACGGTTCGACGAGAAATGCGAAATTCTTCAATCTACCGCAGTCATACGGGGACCTGTGTGATCTACCCCACATACGCGCAATTTCCTTGTCCCACCCGTGGCGGTCGGCCACCTCGCTCCAGAACGGTAACATAATACGGAAACACTCTCTTGCGGACTTGCCGTGGGCCGGCACGGACGGCTCTAGCGTGCCCGATCCATAACACGGCCCTGTGCACCTTATGTCGCACGGCGCCGGCTTTGGTCCGCGATATTGCCTGCGATGCCTAACTGGCTGCAAAATTCCGCGCCGCTTAAGGCCCCTCATCCGCGCGGCGTCCCGTCCAGGATTCGGTGCAAAAGGATACCAAACCTAAAGGCTTGCCACGTAGATTTTTTCGGCTGACATCTACCATTGGCGGGACCATGAGCACGGCCGCGACGTCCTTTCCGGAGAGGAATGCCGTAGAGGTCGCGGATCTCGTCCTCGCCCCCGAGGCGGCCGCGCCCGAGGTGCTGGCGCGGCGGGCCCGGCAGCGCCGTCAGATGTATGCCGGCCAGGTCGCGAGCTACTCGCTCGGCGCCTTCGTGCTGCTGCTCTACGCCTATGACGGCGCTATTCACATGAACGTTCCGTCGCTGTTCTGGGTCGGCGGTCTCCTGATCATCGGCATCTTCGTCGTGATGTCGGAGGCCGGCGTCGGCGAGAAGCGCAGCGACCACTATCTCACGGTCTTCCAGATCTCGGCGCATATGGCGCTGCAATTCGTGTTCCTGGTGTCGGTGCCGACGATCGGGATCGCCTTCGTCAGCGTGCTGTTCCTGATCTTCGCATTCGGCACGCTGCGCATGACCTCGGCCCAGGCGATGCTGACCTGGGTGATTGCGACCTGCGCGCTCGCGGCCGTGTTCCTCGGCTCGGACCTGCCGATCGGCATGCCGGTTGCGACGCGGCTGCAGCGGATCGCCTCGATGCTGTGCTTCGTGCTGGTGATCGGCCAGTGCGCCTTCCTCGGCCTGTTCGGCGCCACGCTGCGCAAGATCCTGTACCGGCGCAGCATCGAACTGAAGGCCGCCTATCAGCGCATCGAGGAGCTCGCCGAGCTCGACGAGTTGACCGGCTCCTACAACCGCCGCTGCATCATGCGGCTCCTCGACGCAGAGATGGAAAAGTCGCGACAGGCGGCCGCGCCTTGCGCCATCGCGCTGATCGATCTCGACTGGTTCAAGCGCATCAACGACGCCCACGGCCATCCCATCGGTGACGAGGTGTTGCGGACCTTCGCCATCACCATCTTCGCCAATATCCGGCCCGACGACCGTTTCGGCCGCTATGGCGGCGAGGAGTTTCTGCTGCTGCTGCCCGGCACAGCAAGCGAGCCCGCTTCGCGCACGCTCGACCGGCTGCGCAGCATCGTCGCCGAGCTCGACTGGAGCGCATTTTCGCCCGGTATGCGCGTGACGATTTCCGCCGGCGTCGTGACGCTGCGCGACAACGATACTGCCGACACGTTTCTCGCGCGCGCCGACAGCGCGCTCTATTCCGCCAAAGCGCAAGGGCGCAACCGCATTGCTACGAGCTGACCACTTCATTTCCAGCCGGCGCGTGAGAAGACGCCGCCGGACCGAACGCTCCAGGACAGGGCTATGAGATCCAAATCCATTAAGTCATCCGAAAATCTTCTTGATGAATTGCAGTCCGCACTCGCGCACGGCACCGTCGCACGCCGGGTCGAGACGCTGCGCCGCGTTACCGATCTCTTCGTCAACAACGCGGTGGATTATTCCGACGAGCATATCCGCGTGTTCGACGACGTGTTCCAGTGCCTGGTCGAGCAGATCGAGACCTCGGCGAAAGCGCTGCTCGCCGACCGGCTCGCGCCGATCGGAGCCGCACCGCCCCAGATCATCCGCACGCTCGCACTCGACGACGTCATCGAGGTCGCGGGCCCCGTGCTGTCGAGGTCGGAGCGTCTGGACGAGACGACCCTGATCGAGATCGCGCGCAGCAAGAGCCAGGCCCATCTCAAGGCGATCTCGCTGCGGCGGGTGCTTTCGGAGGCACTGAGCGACGCGCTGGTGACGCGCGGCAACGAGGACGTCGTGCAATCGACCGTCAACAATCCGGGCGCCCGGCTCTCCGAGGGAAGCCTCACCGACCTCGTCACCCGCGCCGAGCGCGACGACGATCTCGCCGCCTGCATCGGCATGCGGCCCGACCTGCCGCGCCATCACTATCTGAAGCTGGTTGCGAAGGCGTCCCTGAGCGTGCGCAGGAAACTGGAGGCCGCCCATCCCGAACTCGCCGACGAGGTGTCGAGCGTGGTTCAGGAAGCGGCCCAGCGTGTCCGCGCCGCCGCCATGACCCGGCAGACCGAAATGGCACGCGCGCTGGTGAAATCACTGCACGACGACGGCCGTCTCAACGAATTCCAGGTCGCAACCTTCGCCGAGCAGGGCAAGTTCGACGAAACCAATGCGGGGCTCGCAGCATTGGCCGGCGTCGCGGTCGAGACCGCTGAGAACATGATGATCGAGAGCCGCACCGAGGGTGTGATGATCCTCGCCAAGGTCGCCGGCATGCAATGGTCGAGCGTGCGCGCGATCATTGCGATGCGCGAGAAGCTCTCCGGCGGCTCGCAGACCGACATGCTGACGCTGCGGGATACCTACGAGGCCCTGCGCGGCTCCACCGCGCAGCAGGTGCTGCGTTTCCACCGGATGCAGCAGGGCACGACGTCGGCGGCCTAGTAACGCAGGACTCTGGAGCCCACGGCCGCGCCGATCGCAGTCACGATCGCCGTCGCGATCGTGTACCAGGTCGCGACGAACAGCGGCGAATCGTCGGTGCAGTGCGAAGCGTAGAGCGTGGCGGCCAATCCAGCTGACAACAGGCCGGCGAGCGCACCGGCAAGCGCTGGCCGCGACGGCGCGCCGTGGCGCAGGCCGAACAATGCGCCCGCGAGCAGCGGCATCGACATCGCGGGGATCGCCGACATGCACCACCGCGAGTTCTTGCCAACGAGCCGCATCGTCATCGGCATGGCCGGTGCCATCATCGCCTCGCTGCCGATCGCGACCGCAAGCAGTCCGACGGGGAGCAGCAGCAGCCAGCCCCAGCCGCGCATCAAGGCTTCGGGCCGCGACAGATGCAGGCTGATAATGATCGCGGGGATCGCGAGCGACAGCGTCACCGCGAACTTCATGTCGAAGAACGGGTTGTGCATGGCCGACATCACGTCCGGCCGCACGCCGAGGAAGGTCGCAAAAATCAGGATCGACAGCGGCGCCGCGACGAGGAGGCCCATCGTCAGCAAGGCGCCGACGCGCGGGGCGCGATGGGTGTTGTCGGCCGCAAGCATGCGAATGAGTTGATCGGTGTCCATGACTAGTGGTCCCGTAGTTTGGCCGTGAGGGCCGAAAGCCCCCGATGCAGCGCGACCCGCACGGCACCTTCGCTCATCGAGAATTTCGTCGCCGTATCCTTGATCGAGGCGCTGTCGACCGCGATCGACTGCAACACGTCGCGCTGGCGCTGCGGCAGGGTGTTGAGCTGCGCGGTGACCTCGCCCGCCGAGGCCGTCTCCTGCGGCATCTCGCCAGGCAGCGTCTCGGCGAAATCGTCGATGTTGACGAAGACCCGCCGGCCGCGGCGCCTGAGCGCATCGATCAGCTTGTTGCGCGCGATCGCGAACAGCCAGGGGGCGAAGGGCGCTTCGCTGTCCCAGGTGTGCCCCTTCAAATGCACCGCCAACAAAATCTCCTGCACGATATCCTCGGCCTGATCGGGAGGCTGCCCGGCACGCGCCAAGCCGCGCCTCGCGGCGGCGCGCAGCACCGGTGTGACCCCTCTCAACAGGCGATGATACGCCGCATCATCGCCTGCCATGGCCGACCGCATCAGGCCGGTCCACTCGTCCTCACGTCCGCGCACGCGCGCTCCTACACGGCAATTCGGCCGCTCTTTCAATTTGTTACGCCGGCACCCGCAAGATCACCAAGTCGTGATGATACCGTTGCCTGAGAATCCGATCCCGCCGTCAAAGCCCAGAGGCTCATAACACCGATCGGTCCACCTCGCACCCGGCAGCCGGTTCCCCGCGGCCGGTTTGCCCCGTTTTTGCCCGGTCTAGCCCGAAGATTCCCATTTTTTGCCCCGCTGTCGTCATGCGTCGGGGTCTCTGTTCGCCCCCGGGACGGGCAAATTGGGGAGATCGTCAACATGATGAAAGCCAGCGGGCGCGCGGCATTGGTCGTTCTGGCCGGACTATTGCTGCTGTTTGGAGCCTCAGTGCAGGCCGCACCGAGCTCTGCGAGCACGAAGCCGGACGGCGCAAGCAAACAGGCCGAAGCGGTCAAGCCGGGCAAGCAGCGACATCATTCGTCGCGCCGCCACACCGACAGCAAGACGGCGCAGAAATCCGACGACAAGCCTGACAAGACTGATGCCACGCCGCAGGCCGACGCGGCCAAGATCGACAATAAGCCCAGCACGGCCGTCCCAGCCTCGAGCCAGATGCCAGCGGAGGTCGCTAATGCCAACGCTCAGCTCGCAGCCGCCGACACGCCGCCTGCGGCCGCAGCTTCGGCGATGACGGGCCGCGCCAACGACAATGTGCAGGCCGCGGCCGATAATCCCGCCGCGCCTGGCGCCGAGAACCAGGTGGTCGCGCCCGATCAGCTCAACGACCTCGATCGCGCCCTGCAAGAGGACAATCCGCCCGGGCAGAAAGCGGTGGTCGCGGCAACCGACGCGCAGCCGCGCCCGGCGCCGATGATGGCAAGCAGCCAGCCGAACTCGGCCTGGGACCAGAGCTCCCTGATCGGCAAGATCTTCATTGGCGTCGGCACGCTGCTGACGCTGGCCTCCGCCGCGCGCATGTTCATGGCGTGACAGGCCTGTGCGGGGCGCGCTGCCAGCGCGTCCCGGCGGCCTTTGGCCCCCTTGAAGCCCACCCCGCCAGCGGGCACATTGCCCGCCCAATCAAAAGCGTGGGTGGAGCATGAGCACATTCGAACACATCATCGTCGAAAGCAAAGGCGCGGTCGGCATCATCAAGCTGAACCGGCCGAAGATGCTCAATGCGCTCTCCTTCGGCGTCTTTCGCGAGATTGCCGCGGCCGTCGACGATCTCGAAGCCGATGATGCCATCGGCTGCATCGTCGTGACCGGCAGCGAGAAGGCCTTTGCCGCCGGCGCCGACATCAAGGAGATGCAGCCGAAGGGCTTCATCGACATGTTCTCCGAGGATTTCGCCGCGATCGGCGGTGATCGCGTCGCGCGCTGCCGCAAGCCGACCATTGCCGCTGTCGCCGGCTACGCGCTCGGCGGCGGCTGCGAGCTCGCCATGATGTGCGATTTCATCATCGCCGCCGACACAGCAAAATTCGGCCAGCCCGAAATCACGCTCGGCACCATCCCCGGCATCGGCGGCACCCAGCGCCTGACGCGTGCGATCGGCAAGTCCAAGGCGATGGATCTCTGCCTCACCGGCCGCATGATGGACGCGGCGGAAGCCGAGCGCTCGGGCCTGGTCAGCCGCATCGTGCCCGCCGACAAGCTGATGGACGAGACCATGGCGGCCGCGGAGAAGATCGCCGCGATGTCACGCCCCGCCGTCGCCATGGCCAAGGAAGCGGTCAACCGCGCCTTCGAGACCACGCTCGCCGAGGGCATGAGCGTCGAGCGCAATTTATTCCACTCGACCTTCGCGCTCGAAGACCGCTCCGAAGGCATGGCGGCGTTCATCGAGAAGCGCAAGCCGGTGAACAAGAACCGGTAGAGTTCGCCCTATCCGTCGTCCCGGCGAAGGAGCTAGACGCCACTGCAGCGCGCCAAAGCCGCGCTGACGAGCGCGCGATAGAAGCGCTCGGCCCACGTTTTTGGGCGATCGAGGCCGAGGCGTGCGAGACACGCCTCGTCATCCCGGTCCGGCTTTCGCATCAATCCCTGCCACAGCAGGCCCGCCAGCGCGCGCGGCGAATGCTGCGCGCCTTGCAGGATTTCCAACGCGGGAATCAGGCGCTGCTCCACTTCGGTGAAATCGCAGCCGAACGGGAACGACGGCAATAGCCCGGCCTCGCGTGCGGGCTTGAGCGCCGCCGCGATCCGCTCGGGATGGTTTTCCCGGTGAGCCGCGGGAATTTCATAGCTCCGCGGCAGTTTGCCGGCGGCCTTCGCAACCCGCGCCAGTTCGTCCTGGAAGCGGGAGTCAGCGATCTCGAGCATCGCCGCGATCACATCGGCGTCCGACTTTCCCTTGAGGTCGGCAACGCCGTATTCGGTGATGAAGACGTCGCGCAGATGGCGCGGAATGGTCTCGTGTCCGTAGCGCCAGAGAATGTTGGATTTCACTGCACCACCAGCCTGCCGCGTGGCTTCGAGCGTCAGGACAGATCGCGCGCCGCGAAGCGCGAAGGCCTGCGCCACGAAATTGTACTGGCCGCCGACGCCGCTCACGACCTGGCCATCGTCGAGGCCGTCGGACACGGCAGCACCCAGCAGCGTCGCCATCATCGTGTTGTTGATGAAGCGTGCATCGACGCGGTCGCGGCGCTTCCGGTCCTCCTCGCCATAGAGCTCGTTGGTGAACGACACCGGCATCATGCGAATGCGCGCAATCTGGTCCGGCGGCATCTCGCGCAATGCTCGATAGAAGGATTTTGGGCCGAGAAAGAAGGCGCCGTGCAGCACTATGCCGTCGATGGCGCGCTTGAGAATGCCGGCGTCGATCAGGCCGATGAAGGCTTCGGTCACCATCTCGCTGACACCGTAGAGGCCGGCCTCGAAGGCGCCGGCTTCCTGCGCAACGGCCGGGCGCGCGAGAGACAGCCGCGTGACGACATCGTGAAACGCTGCGCTGTCGCGATGGCGCAGGGTCAAGCCCTGCGCAAGTGCATCGCCGATCTGCCCGATGCCGATCTGAAGCGTGCCGCCATCGCGCACCAGGGACACCGCGTTCAGGCCGATGGCATATTTGGTATCGGAGATCGGCTCCGACGGCGGTGCGAACAAGGGAAAGTCGGTTGCCGCACTGTCCAGCACGGCGCTGAACTCTTCGGCCGCAAGATCGCCCTCGCCCGGCATGAACGGCAGCTCGGAATTCACCTGCGCGATCAGCTTGAACGACGCACCTCCGGCGCGGCGCTCACGCAGCACGTCCAGCGTCGTGTCCGTGTTGCAGGACAGGCTGTAGCGCGGCACGCCGTCGACGATGCGCTTGGCAACCAGTTGCGTCACCACGTTCATCCCGCGCGCCAGCAGATAGCCTGCGGCGTGGGTGTAGTTGGCCGAGATGTAATTCTGCTGCGCCGCCGGCACGTGCAGCCAGCGCCCGGCAAGAAAGAAGAATTCGACCACGTTGATGTTGGGCGGTAGCCGATTTTCGCGCAGCGCATCGGCATAGACCAGATCAGGGTACGCTCCGAACAGGCGATCGATCACCGGCGTGATGAACCGGCGTTCGATCAGGGCCTTCGGCTTCGGCTTTTCCAGTGTCAGCGCCGACAGCAGTGTCAGCTTGATGTCAGGATCGGCGCAGGCCCGCGCGTAGAGAGCGTTGACGACGTGATTGGCTTTACCGAGACCGAGCGGCAAACCGACCACCAAATCGGTTCCGACGTCGCGAATGAGCTCCTCCGCGAGCGCATCGGGATCGGAGAAGAATGTCGGCGTCATCCGTGGGGTCCGGACCGCATTACAAGCACCTGACAGAATTGGACTGCGGGACCCTATAGCGCATTTGGGGTGCGGTTGGTGTGTGACGCACCTGCAACAAGCATGGAATACATGGGGGTTTTCCCCGCGGCAGTTTGCCTGCGGGACCCGCGCTGGTTAAACAGTTAAGAGGCCACCGTCGGCGGGGGCGGACAGCCGGGGTTTTGCGGGATTACATGATTGGGCGTGCCGCCAGAGCTGGTCGAGTAGTGACGCGGCGTCGATCGGGCGTGGATCCTGTCCTGGCGACATGGACCACGCTGGCGCTCTGTTGCGCCCTGCCCGCCGCGGCCTACGCAGAGGCCCTGCCGGAGGCGCTGGTCAAGGCCTACCAGACCAACCCGCAACTCAACGCCGAGCGCGCAAGGCAGCGCGCCACGGACGAGAACGTGCCACAGGCGCTGGCCGGCTATCGGCCGCAGATCGTGGCGAGCCTCAGCGCCGGCTTACAGGCGGTGCGCAACCTGCTGCCGGACAACACCATCCAGACCGCGACGCTAAAACCCTGGACCATCGGAGTCACGGTGTCGCAGACCCTGTTCAACGGCTTCCGCACCGCCAACAGCGTGCGGGTCGCGGAACTTCAGGTGCAGTCCGGCCGCGAGGCACTGCGCAATGTCGGCCAGGGCGTGCTGCTTGACGCCGTCACCGCATATACCAACGTGCTGGCCAACCAGTCGCTGGTCGAGGCGCAGCGCTCCAACGTCGCCTTCCTGCGCGAGACGCTCTCCATCACCCAGCGCCGCCTCAATGCCGGCGACGTGACTCCGACCGACAGCGCCCAGGCCGAGGCGCGTCTCAGCCGCGGCCTTGCCGATCTCAATGCCGCCGAGGTCGCTCTTGCAATAAGCCAGGCCACCTACTCCCAGGTCATCGGCAATGCGCCCTCCGCGCTTCGCCCCGCCGAGGTGGTCGATCGCTATCTGCCGAAGAGCCGCGAGGATTCGATCGCGATGTCGATCCGCGAGCATCCGGCGGTGATGGCCGCGGGCTTCGACGTCGACGTCGCCTCGACCAATATCCGCGTTGCCGAAGGCGCGCTGCTGCCGAGCGCCAGCCTCCAGGGCAGCGTCAGCCGCAGCCGCGACAGCGACCCGACGCTCGGCACCTTCGCGACGGACCAGGCCTCGATCGTCGCCAATGTCACCGCGCCAATCTATGACGGCGGCCAGGCAGCATCGCAGACCCGGCAGGCCAAGGAAGTCACGGCGCAGAGCCGCCTCGTGCTCGACCAGGTGCGCAACCAGGCGCGGACCGCCGCCGTGAGCGCCTGGGTCGCCAATGAAGGCGCCAAGATCGCGGTGTCGGCCTCGGAGTCCGAGGTGAAGGCCGCGACGGTCGCGCTCCAGGGCGTGCAGCGCGAGGCCGCCGGCGGACAGCGCACAACTGTCGATGTGCTGAACTCGCAGGCCGATCTGATCCAGGCCAGGGCCCGCTTGATCGGCGCGCTGCGCGACCGCGTGATCGCCTCCTACACGCTGCTCAGCGCCGTCGGCCATCTCGACGTCAAGACGCTGAGCCTGAACACGCCGGACTATCTGCCCGAGGTGCACTACCAGCAGGTCCGCGACGCCTGGCACGGCCTCCGCACGCCGTCGGGGCAGTAGCCGCTCGCGACACGCTCGGATCCGGACCGCCTCGACCACGTGTCGTCTCGGCGAGACGGACCGATCCTTTTTGACATTCTGTAGCCCATGGACTACAGTGGTCTCACCATGATCGAGGTGAGACAAACAGCGCGCTTTTCGGCGTGGCTGAACCGTCTCAAAGATGCCAATGCGGTTGCGCGCATCGCCGCCCGCATTCGTCGCATGGAGATGGGTAATCCCGGCGACAGCAAGAGCGTCGGCCGCAATGTCCGGGAAATGCGCATCGACCATGGTCCGGGTTACCGGATCTACTATGTACAACGCGGAGCGCAGATCGTGATCCTGCTGTGTGGCGGTGACAAACGCACACAACGGCAAGACATCGAGCAAGCCCAGAAGCTGGCGGAGACAGTATGATGCCCAAGGCGACGTCCAAAGCCATAGCCAAAACGATTACCAAGACAACACGATTTGATGCCGCCGACTACCTCAACACCGAGGAGCGTCAGGCCGCCTATATTGCAACAGCGCTGGAAACCGGAGATGCAGATTTCGTGCGTGATGCGCTTGGCCTCGTCGCACGGGCGCGCGGCATGAGCGAGATCGCGAAGAAAGCCGGCTTGAACCGCGAAAGTCTGTACAAGGCTCTCGGAGAGGCCGGAAATCCCGAGTTCGGGACTGTCATGCGCATTGTCGGGGCGTTGGGCCTGACCTTGTCCGCACAGCCCGCAACAAGCGGACGGCCATCAAAGCGCAGCCGGGTCGCGTAGCGCCTGGCCGGCCGTTCCTGGAATCTGAACATGAAGAGTCGCCGCATCCATCTGATGGGAGCTTCAGGCTCCGGCGTGACGACGCTGGGCCGCGCGCTTGCGGGTCGGCTGGCGCTGCCGCACCACGACAGCGACGATTATTTCTGGCTGCCGACCGCGCCACCGTACCAGACGGTGCGCCCCGCCGCAGATCGGCTGCGTCTCATGCGCGAGATGTTCCTGCCGCGCCATGACTGGGTTCTGAGCGGATCCGTCGAAAGCTGGGGCGACCAACTTGTCCCGTTGTTCGATCTCGTCATCTTCGTGACCACGCCGCGCGAGCTTCGCTTGCAGCGGCTGCGGGCCCGCGAGGCCACGCATTTCGGGGCCGATGCTGTCGTGCCCGGCGGCTGGCGTCATGAGGAGACCGAAGCCTTCGTCGAATGGGCTTCGCGTTACGAAGCCGGCGACCGCGAAGGCCGCAATCTCGCCAAGCATGAAGTCTGGGTTGCTGGCCTGCCCTGCCCGATCGTCCGCGTTGACGGCGCACGTCCGGTTGCGGAGCTGGTCGAACAGCTATGCAGCGACGTGGCGGGACTGCCCGGCTGATGTGATATCGTGCGCGCGTCTTCCCCGCCGCCGGAGCAGCCATGACCGACAAAATTTACGCGCGCGCAACTCAACCCGCGACGCCGATCAATTTCGACGTGCCGGCGCATGCCTGCGACTGTCACACCCATATCCATGGCGATGTCGAACAATTTCCGTTCTTCAGGGGCCGCGTCTATACGCCGGGACCGGCAAGCCCCGAGGAAATGGCAGCGCTGCACAAGGCGCTGCATCTCGAGCGCGTGGTGATCGTCACGCCGAGCGTCTATGGCACCGACAATTCCGCCAGCCTGTTCGGGATCAAGGCCCGCGGCGCGACCGCGCGCGGGGTGGCCGTGATCGACGACAAGACCACGGAAGCCCAGCTCGACGCGATGCATGCGGACGGCTTTCGCGGCATCCGCATCAATCTTGCAACCGACGGCGTCAACAGTCCCGATGTCGGCCGCGCCCGTTTCACCGCCGCCGTCGAGCGCATGACGGCGCGCGGCTGGCACGTGCAGCTCTACACCACGCTGGCGATGATCTCGGCGATCAGGGACCTGGTGCTGGCCTCACCGGTGCCCACGGTGTTCGACCACTTTGGTGGGCTCGAGGCCTCGCTCGGACTGGAGCAGCCGGGCTTTGCCGACCTCATCGCGCTCGTCAAATCCGGCAACGCCTATGTGAAGATTTCGGGCGCCTATCGCTCGTCGAACCTCGCGCCCGATTATCCGGACATGGCGCCCTATGCGCGTGCACTGATCGACGCAAACCCCGACCGCATCGTCTGGGGCACCGACTGGCCGCACCCGGATTCGGCGCAAGTCGAGAGCCGCAAGGCCACCGACATCGCACCGTTCCACGCGATCGACGATGGCCGCTTGCTCAACCAGCTTCCTGTGTGGGCGCCGGATGCAGATGTACGCAGGAAAATCCTGGTCGAAAATCCGGCGCGGCTCTACGGATTCTGATTTGCCGGGCTGATATCAGCGCGCGCGGCGTGAGAAGAAGGAGATCAGCACTGGCAGCGTCACCAGGATCACGACCGGCGCCAGCATCATGCCGGTGACGACGACGACCGCGAGCGGCTTCTGCACCTGCGAGCCGATGCCTGCCGACAGTGCGGCCGGCAGCAGGCCGACGCCGGCGACCACGCAGGTCATCAAGACAGGCCGAAGCTGCAATTCGCCAGTGCGGATCACCGCGCTCAGGCGGTCCATGCCTTCATCAATCAGCTGGTTGAACTGCGAGAGAATGATGATGCCGTCCATCACGGCGATGCCGAACAGCGCGATGAAGCCGATCGCCGCCGAAACGCTGAAGGCGGTGCCGGTGATCAGCAGGCCGAGCACGCCACCGAAGATCGCCATCGGGATCACGCTCATGGCGAGCAGCGTGTCGGTCATCGAGCCGAAATTGAACCAGAGCAGGACGGCGATCAGCGCCAACGAGATCGGCACCACGATCGACAACCGCCGGATCGCATCCTGGAGATTGCCGAACTCGCCGACCCATTCCATGTGGGAGCCGGGAGGCAGCTGCACCTGATCGGCGATCTTCTGCTGCGCCTCGCGGATGGCGCTGCCGAGATCGCGCTCACGCACCGAGAACTTGATCGGCAGATAGCGTTCCTGCTGCTCGCGATAGATGTAGGCCGCGCCGGAGACGAGGCTGATGGTGGCGACCTCGCTCAGGGGAATCTGCGTCACGGAGCCGTTCGGCCCGGGCGCGCCGATCCGTATGTTCTGGATCGCTTCGGCGCTGCGGCGATATTCCGGCGCAAGGCGAACGATGATCGGGAAGTGGCGGTCGCTTCCCGGCTCGTAGATATCGCCCGCGGTGTCGCCGCCGATCGCGACCTTGATCGTGGCGTTGATATCGCCGGGAGCGAGCCCGTAGCGCGCAGCCTTGGCACGGTCGATGTCGATCTGCACGGTTGGCTGCCCCAGCGAAGTGAAGACCGCGAGGTCGGTGACGCCCTGCACGGTCGCCAGCACCGACTTGATCTTGTTGGCGGTGTCGGTCAGCGCCTGGAGATCGCTGCCGAACAGCTTGATCGAGTTTTCGCCCTTCACGCCGGAGACGGCTTCGGAGACGTTGTCCTGGAGATATTGCGAGAAGTTGAACTCGACGCCGGGAAAGCGGTCGTCGAGCTGCTTGAGCAGCTCCGCGGTGAGCTCCTCCTTGTCATGCGTACCCGGCCACTGGCTTGCGGGCTTGAGCGGCGCGAAGAACTCAGCGTTGAAGAAGCCGGCGGCGTCGGTGCCGTCGTCGGGACGGCCGTGCTGCGAGACCACGGACTCGACCTCGGGCCGGGCGCGGATCAGCTTGCGCATCTCGTTGACGTAGGAGTTGCCTTCCTGGAGCGAGATGGTCGGCGGCAACGTGGCGCGGATCCAGAGATTGCCCTCTTCGAGCTTGGGCAGGAATTCGAGGCCGAGCAGCCGGCTGAGCGCAACCGTCATCAGCACGAGGCCGACCGCGGCGCCGAGCATGATGTTGCGGTTGGCGACGGCCCAATTCAGAACCGGCATGTAGATCCGGTGCAGGATCTGCATCACCCTGGTCTCGGTCTCCTCGACATGCGCAGGGAGGATGATCGCGGACAGCGCAGGCGTGACGGTGAAGGTCGCCAGCAGGCCGCCGGCGAGCGCGTAGGCATAGGTGCGCGCCATCGGCCCGAAAATGTTGCCTTCCACGCCGGACAGCGTGAACAGCGGCAGGAAGGCCGCGATGATGATCGCGGCGGCAAAGAAGATCGAGCGCGAGACGTCGGCCGCGGCGCTGAGGATGGCGTGGCTCTTCATGCCGAACAGCGTCTCGGGCGACATCTGCTCGGATTCTGACGTTGGCGTGGTTTGTGTCAGGCGGCGGAAGATCGCCTCCACCATGATGACAGTGGCATCCACGATCAGGCCGAAATCGATGGCGCCGACCGACAGCAGGTTGGCCGATTCCCCGCGCAGCACCAGGATGATCACGGCGAAGAACAGCGCGAATGGAATGGTGGCGCCGACGATCAGCGCGCTGCGGAGATCGCCGAGGAAGATCCACTGCAGCAGCACGATCAGGAGAATGCCGACCACCATGTTGTGCAGCACAGTATGGGTGGTGAGCTCGATCAGGTCGCCGCGGTCGTAGATGCGCTCGATGCGCACGCCGGGCGGCAGGATGCTGGAGTCGTTGATGGTTTGAACGAGCTGGTGAACCCGCTTGATGGTTGGCGAGCTCTGCTCGCCGCGGCGCATCAGGACGATGCCCTGCACGATATCGTCGGAATCGTCGATGCCAGCGATGCCGAGACGCGGCTTCTGGCCGACGGTGACGGTGGCGACGTCCTTCACCAGCACCGGATTGCCATTGGTCTGGGCGATCATGGTGTTGGCGAGGTCGTCGATGGAGCGGATCAGGCCGACGCCGCGGACCACAGCCGATTGCTGGCCGATATTGACGGTGTTGCCGCCGACATTGACGTTGGAATTGCTGACGGCCTGGAGCAGCTGCGGTAGCGTCAGGCCGTTGGCGACCAGCTTGTTGTTGTCGACCTGGAGCTCATAGGTCTTGCTCTTGCCGCCCCACCCGGTGACGTCGATCACGCCGGGCACGGCGCGGAAGCGGCGCTGGAGGATCCAGTCCTGGATGGTCTTGAGGTCGAGCACGCTGTAGTTCGGCGGACCGACCAGGCGATAGCGGAAGATTTCGCCGATCGGGCTCAGCGGCGAGATCTGCGGCTGCACGTTGCCCGGCAACGGCGCGAGTTGCGCCAGGCGGTTCAGCACCTGCTGCAGCGCCTCGTCATAGGTGTAGGCGAAGGAGAACTGCAGTTTGACGTCGGAGAGGCCGTAGAGCGAGATGGTGCGGATCGTCGTCAGGTTCTTCAAGCCCGCGACCTGGGTCTCGATCGGGATCGTGATGTAGCGCTCGATCTCTTCCGCCGACAGGCCGGGGCTCTGCGTAACGATGTCGACCATCGGCGGGGTCGGGTCGGGATAGGCCTCGATGTTGAGCTGGTTGAACGCAAGCAGGCCGCCGATGAACACGGCGACGAACATGCCGACCATCAGGAAGCGCCGGTTGACGGCAAAGGCGACGAGGCGATCCATTCAGGGCTTCAGTTCCGGTCTCAAGTTTCTTGGGTCGTCGATCAACTACCGGACGCTGCGCGATCGATGAACAGGCTGCCCTTAACGACGATTTGCTCGCCGGGCTTCAGGTTGCTGGTGACCTCGACGAGGTTGCCATTGATGAGGCCGATCTTGATCTGGCGTAGCTCGACCGACTTGTCCTCACGCGCGACCCAGATGCGGACCTGGTCGCCTTCGTAGATCAGCGATTGCTTCGGCACCGCCGGCGCCCCGCGGTCGCCGGCCGAGTAGATCGTGACGTTGGCGAACATTTCCGGCTTGAGCAGACCGTCCTTGTTGTCGATGGTGGCGCGGACCAGCAGGCGGCGGGTATTGGGATCGATCGCGGCGGCGACGTAGTTGATCTTGGCGGTCAGCGGACGGCCCGGCAACGCCATCACGTTGACAGTGATGTCCTGCCCGACGCTGACCAGGGCGGCGTCGCTCTCGCGCACGAAGGCGGTGAGCCAAACCGTGGAGAGATCGCCGATCACGAAGACCGGATCGCTGGCGCCGGAGTTGACGTATTGACCGGGGCCGATCTTGCGCTGCACGACGGTGCCCGAGATCGGCGCATAGATCGTGATCTCCGGATTGATGGTGCTCTTGCTCTGGAATGCCTTGATCGTCTCCTCGGTGAAACCGAGGATGCGCAGCTTGTTGTTTGCGGCCTCCAGCGCCGTCACCGAGGAGCGCATGTCGTTCTGCGCCTGGACCTGGGTCGCTTCCGCCTGCTGATAGTCCTTGAGCGGAATGGCGCGGCCTTCGTAAAGATCCTTGGCGCGCCGGTACTGGATGTCGGCAAGCTCGAGCGCCGACTTTGCCTTGTTCTGCGATGTCATCGCCGCGATGAAATCGTTCTGGGCCTGCACGGTGTCGGCGGCCTCGATTGTGAACAGCGGTTGTCCCTGGGTCACGCTCTCGCCGGGCTTGGCGAGCAGCTTGGTCACCCGGCCTGCATAGGGCGAGAACACCGGCGTCGAACGGTCTTCGTCGACTGCGACTTTGCCTTCGGTGACGTACTCGGCGCGGAAGGTTTTGGCATTGACAGGTTCGATCGTCAGCGTCGCCCATTCGGACGGTGTCGGCGTGAAATTCTGCGCGTTCCTGCGCGACTGGCTGGAAACCTCGGAGTGCTTCTTGTCCTTGGCGCTTGCAAACAGGAAGCCGTAGGCGCCGGCCCCGGCAAGCGCCAGTAAAACTACGGATGTGATGATCCGCCGTTTTGTAAGCACCTGCAATCGCTTGGTATTTTCAACTACCATGGGGCCCGGTCATGTCTGCGACGATCTCGGCAGACGACTGCCTCATCGATCGCGCTAATAGTGCCGAATTGGGATTTCAAACAACCTAAAAAACGCGGGTCGTCTTTCGGTTTGCGTTAAAATTTTGCGATACGTCAGCTTCACGTCAGCTTCAGCGCGGCCATTGCGGCGGATGGCTGCCGAGCGGCATCGCCGGACGGCTCCATTGCGCCGGCGTTGTCGACAGCAGCGCCGCATGGCGCACTGCCTTCAACGTGCCGAAGCCAGATGACACGGTTTCCATGAACGCTGCATGTACAGCCTCGCCCGTAAGATCCGGGGTGTTCAGACCGCCTTCGAGCCGGCCGAGATTCCATAGCCAGCGTCCGGTCTGCGCCAGCGACACGCGCACATGCCAGCTGCCGCCTTCACGGGCCTGACGCGCCTTCGCCATCATCGCGCCGAACGCCATCAGATAGCCGGTGGCGTGGTCGAGCATCTGCGCTGGCAATTCCTTGGGACCGTCGATGCCGGCCGCCCTACCTTCCGCATCGTTGAAGCCAGTCGTGGTCTGCACCAGTGAATCGAAGCCGCGCCGCTCGGCCCAGGGACCGGAATGGCCATAGGCCGACAACGTGACGTAGACGATGCCGGGATTGATCTCCGCTGCCTCTTCCGGAGAGAAGCCGAGGGCGGACAGCGCGCGCGGGCGATAGCCCTGCGAGAAGATGTCGGCGTCCTTCAACAGCTCGCGCATCTGTGCCCTGCCCGTCTCGCTCTTCAGCTCGATGAAGGTGGTGAGCTTGCCGCGGCCGGTGTCGATGGTGAGCCAGGGAATGGCCGGCAGGTCGGGCCCCGAGACCAGCAACACGTCTGCACCGTGCGCAGCGAGCGTGCGGCCGGCCACGGGACCGGCGATGACGCGGGAGAGATCGAGCACGCGGAGGCCTGCGAGCGGGAGATCGCCTTTGGGCCACGGCTTGGGCGGAGCGTCGCCGATCTTCTCGATCGAGATCAGCGGCAGCTCGGCGAGCGCGCGCGCCTGCGGCAGCGCCGACCATTCGTCGTAAGAGCGCATCAGAGCGACGACACCGCCGGCGGCATAAGCCGCGGTTTCAAAATCCTCACCCTTCCATTGCATCAGCGCGGCCTGCACCTTCTCGCGCTCGGGCACACAGCCAAGCACCTTGCAGACGGCGTCGCGGTGATGCCTAAAATTGGTGTGGCAGCGGACGAAGCGATTGTCGCCGGTCTTGTAGACGCCGGCGATGGCGTCCCAGGCCGGCGGCGGCGGCTTGTCGTCGAGGCGCAGATAACGCTCGGAGCGGCATTCGGCGACGGCATGGCGCATGTCGACGCTGACATCCTGCGCCTCGCCGCTCCGCAGCCTCCAGATCTCGGCAGCCGCCAGACCCGCGGCCGCGATTGTCGTCTGCCCGGCCACGGCGACACGGAACGAGGACGGGATCTGCGGCTCGTCGCCGGTCAGGCGCAGACGTTCAAGAGCAGCCTTATCGCCGCCGGCGGAGGTCCAGATATTCTGGAGAACGTCGGCGGGGCTTTGCATGACCTCTTCTCTCCCTTAGTTTTTCTAGGACCATCCATTAGCACATAAAGGAATGCAATGGCCGCCATCGATCCCCTCACCGCAGGCGCCGTCTTCATCGCAACGGCGGCCACCGACGCGGTCTATGTCATGTTCACCTCGGCCGTGATCGCGCGCAAACGCGTGCCGGCGGCGAACTGGAGCGCAGTCTGGTATCTGCTGTCGTCCTATGCCGTGATCAGCTACACAGAGAACGCCTTCTATGTCGCTTTCGCGGCGCTCGGCTCCTGGGTCGGCGCCTACGCGTCGCTGACCTTCCTGCACCGTCCACCCGGCGGCCCGCCGGTGGGGGCTGCGCCGGAGTGAGAGGGACGCTGTTGTCACACCGTCATTGCGAGCGCAGCGAAGCAATTCAGAGTCTTTCCGCGGATGCAGTCTTCGTCGCTTCGCTCCTCGCAAAGGCGCAGGCACTCATGGTGCGGATGTACGCGAACGCCGCCTGCGAATGAGCCACACTGCAAATTGCACGAGCCAGTCCGGCGCTTTCAAATAGCGCAATGTATCAATCTCGCCCTGGTCTTCGCGGTCTCGAAAGCTCGCGTCGGAAAGGTAGGTTTGGTCGCTTTCGCACCACTCCAATGTACGCTCGATTTCTTCCTGCATGAGCCCGCTGTCAGGCAGCTTCGTAAGGAAGTTGTGCTCGCGTCGAAGGCAGATTGCTTCGATCCGATAGCGGCTTTTTTCTTCATAGATGATCCCCCAGCTTTCCAACTGTGCATGGGTCGCTTCATGGACGATGGTAGAGGCAATCCGCTCAAGCGTCGTTGTCTCGTTGAGAACGTAACGTTCATCAAGGGCGCAAGCGTTCAATGACCGATCGTAGTGCGCCTGGGCGCTGGGGAGCAGGTGCACCCATATTCGGTCGAGATTGCGGGTGATACGGGAATAGTTGAGTGTGTCGTGGCGCTTGATGAGCTGGAGAGCCTCTTCCACGCGGCGCAACGCCGGGTAAGGTTTGCTTTCGGTTGTCCCGATCCAAAGCCTGTCGATCGTGTGGCTCTTGGATAACCAGAGGCCCAACCTATCGATGCGTGAGGATCTTCGATCCGGCTTTACGGCGACGGCGAGGCCGCGCGATCGTTGCGGCGATTCCAGTTGCTGCAAACATCACCCCGTCATGTCCAAATCGGGCACCAGGAAGGATATAGGAGTGTCTCGCTTTCGGGTTGCTTAGAGACTTAATTCAAATCGTATTGATCGTTGGACGGGATCAGCCGATCCTTGCAGTCGTTCACGGCTCCTCAATGAAAATCCCGCGACGGCGGCAGGATGCGGACGTTGCGGGGGTGGCGGATTTTCTGCGCCGGCATATCCGCGTGATCGCGGCGGTCGTCGTTGAGCGGTTCGATCAGATCGGCGCCTGCCGGCACCGGATGCTTGCGGCTCAGCGCATCGTTGGCGAGACCGACCAGATCGTGCGAGCGGTCGATCATGCGCTGCGCGATCAGATGCGTCACCTTCTCGGGGCTGCTCTGGATATAGCCCTCGACCAGGATGAGGCGCGCGCCCATCACCTCTTTCCGGTACTGCTCCATGATCTTGGGCCACACCACGACATTGGCGATGCCGGTTTCGTCCTCCAGCGTCATGAACACCACGCCGCTGGCGCTGCCCGGCCGCTGCCGCACCAGCACCACGCCGGCGCAGCGGACGCGACGCCGCTCGTTCTCATGGCTGATCTCCTTGCAGGCGACGATCCGCTCGCGCGAAAACGTCTCGCGCAAGAATTCCATCGGATGGCCTTTGAGTGAGAGCCGGATGGTCTGATAATCGGCGACGACCTGTTCGGGGCGCGGCATCACCGGCAATGGCTTAGCCTGCTCGTCCGGCTGCTCGCGCGCGGTGGCCGCCTCGAACAGCGGCAGCGCCACATCGTCGGGCAGCCGCCGCACCTGCCACAGTGCCTCGCGACGGTCGAGCCCGAGCGAGCGGAATGCATCGGCATCTGCCAGCAGGATCAGCGCACGCTTGGGCAGGCCGGTGTCGCGGGCAAAGTCTTCGAGCGAGGTGAAGGGGCCGCGATTGCGCGCGTCGATGATGCGGTCGGCCCAGTCTTGCTCCACCCCATTTAAGGCGGTGCGGGAGGTGGTAGGGCTCTCTCCCCCCTTGTGGGGGAGAGTTGGAGAGAGGGGTAAGCCACGACCACCGCTCGTGCGGCTCACCCCTCTCCCTAACCCTCCCCCACAAGGGGGGAGGGAACCCACCCGTTCGTGCTTCCCTGACTCCTGCACGTCGGCGTTTCGCTTGCGCCGCAGTGCCTGATCCGCCTTCAGCCTTTCCTCATCCTCGTCCAGCCAGTGAAAGCCGTCGATCTGACGGAAACCCAGGCGAACGGCACAATATCTGTCGTCAGTATTCTCCAGCGTGTTCTGCGCAAAACTGTAGGACACATCGATCTCGCGTACCTCGACACCGTTCTTGCGGGCGTCGCCGACGATCTGCGCCGGGGCGTAAAAACCCATCGGCTGCGAGTTCAGGAGGCCGCAGCAGAAGGCGTCGGGATGATGATACTTCAGCCATGAGGAGATATAGACGAGCTGCGCGAAACTCGCGGCATGGCTCTCCGGAAAGCCGTAGGAGCCAAAACCCTTGATCTGGTCAAAGCAGCTTCTGGCAAAGTTTGCATCATAGCCGCGCGCGACCATATTGCCGATCAGCTTCTCCTCGTATTGGCCGATGGTGCCGACATTGCGAAAGGTCGCCATCGAGCGGCGAAGGCCGTTGGCTTCCTCGGAGGTGAATTTCGCCGCCTCGATCGCGATGCGCATCGCCTGTTCCTGGAACAGAGGCACGCCTTTCGTCTTGTGCAGCACCTTGTAGAGCTCATCCGCGGGACCATGCTCGGGCGATGGAGAGGGATAGGTCACTTTCTCCAGACCGTTCCGGCGGCGCAGATACGGATGCACCATGTCGCCCTGGATCGGCCCGGGCCGCACGATCGCGACCTCGATGACGAGATCGTAGAACGTCCGCGGTTTCAAGCGCGGAAGCATGTTCATCTGGGCGCGGCTCTCGACCTGGAATACGCCGAGCGACTCGCCCCGCTGCAGCATTTGATAAACTTCGTCGTCATCCTCCGACTTGATATCCGAAAGCTCGTAACGCTGCCCCTTGTGATCCGCGATCAGGTCAAAACACTTGCGGATGCAGGTCAACATGCCGAGCGCAAGCACGTCGACCTTCATCATGTTGAGCGCGTCGACGTCGTCCTTGTCCCATTCGATGAAGGTGCGGTCGTCCATCGCGGCATTTCCGATCGGCACATAGGTGTCGAGCCGGTCCTGGGTCAGCACATAGCCGCCGACATGCTGCGAGAGATGGCGGGGGAATTCGATCAACTCGGTCGCCAGCTCGACCGCGAGGTTGATCATGGGATTTTGGGGATCGAGCCCGGCCTGCCTGACCTGCATGTCATTGAGACCCTTGCCCCAGCTGCCCCAGACGGTGTCGGCGAGCGCGGCGGTGACGTCCTCGGTCAGCCCCAGCGCCTTGCCGACATCGCGGATGGCGCTGCGCGGGCGGTAATGGATGACGGTCGCGATGATCGCGGCGCGGTGGCGGCCATAGCGGCGATAGACATATTGCATCACCTCCTCGCGCCGCGAATGCTCGAAATCGACGTCGATGTCCGGAGGCTCCAGCCGTTCCTTCGAGATGAAGCGCTCGAACAACAGATCGACCTGGGTCGGATCGACCGAGGTAATGCCGAGCACGTAGCAGACGGCCGAGTTCGCCGCCGATCCGCGCCCCTGGCACAAAATGTTCTGGCTGCGCGCATAGTGGACGATGTCGTGCACGGTGAGGAAGTAATGCGCGTATTTCAGCTCGGCGATCAGCGCGAGCTCCTTCTTCAGGGTGGCACGCAGCTTTGCGTCAATGTTCTCGATACCGCCAAAGTATTTATCGACGCCCGTCCATGTCAGATCCTCCAGATGCCCCTGCGCGGTCTTGCCGGGCGGCACCGGCTCGTCCGGATATTGGTATTTGAGCTGGTCGAGCGAGAAGTCGATCCTGTCCGCAAAGCGCATGGTCTCCGCGATCGCCTCGGGGAAATCGCGGAACAACCGCGTCATCTCGCGGGGCGTTTTCAGAAAGCGCTCGGCATTGGCTTCCAGCTTGCGTCCGACCGCCTCGATCGTGGTCTTTTCCCGGATGCAGGTCAGCACGTCCTGGAGGGGACGACGGCCGGGATCGTGATAGAGCACCTCGTTGGTCGCGAGCAGCGGCACTCTTGCTTTGGCTGCGAGATCGTCGAGCCGCGCCAGGCGACGACGGTCGTCGCCGCGATAGATCAGGCTCGCGGCCAGCCACACGCCTTCGGCGCCGCTGGCCTTGAGCTTTGCAAGAATATCCAGCGCCTGCTCGGGCTCAAACCGATGCGGCAGCGTCAGGATCAGGAGCTGGCCTTCCGCAAACTCCAGCAGATCGGCAAAGCCAAGACGACACTCGCCCTTCTCGATCCGCGTGATGTCGTCGCCGCGTTTGCCCCGGGTCAGAAGCTGGCACAGGCGGCCATAGGCGGCACGGTCGCTCGGATAAACAAAAATGTCGGGCGTGCCGTCGATGAAGACGATGCGCGCACCGATCAGGAGCTTTGGCTTGTGCAGCACATTGTCATTGTCGAGCTCCTTGTAGGCCCGCACCACGCCGGCCAGCGTGTTGTGATCGGCAATGCCGATCACGGGAATGCCCAGCTTGCTGGCCTGGTGCACATAGGCGCGCGGATCCGAGCCGCCGCGCAGGAAGGAGAAATTGGTGGTGATGCCGATCTCGGCATAGGCTGATGTCTTCATGCGAAAAGACCGTGTACATACCAGTTGGGCGGAGCGGGCTTGCCGTCGGCATCGAACACCTCTCCCTCGTAAAGACCGTCGCGAAAGATCCAGAAGCGCAGGCCCTCGGCATCCTCGATGCGGAAATAATCCCGCGTCAGCTGCTTGCCGTCCTGCCGCCACCATTCCATGGCGATGCGCTCGGGTCCTTCCACCCGCACCACCGCATGTTTCGCGCGCCGCCAGGTAAATTGATGCGGCGGGCCGTCCGGCACGGTCGCGAACGGCACTGTGACCGGCTCCGGCTTGTCGAACAGCCGTAGGGGACGCAGTGGTGGCTCGCTCTCGGCGCGCGCCGGCCATTCGGCCTGCATGGCAGCGGCAAGATGATGCTGCGCCGGCGCAGCCAGCACCGCCTGCTCGGGGATATGGGTATCCTCAGGCAGATGCACGACGACGCGTTTTCCGCCGATGCGCGCGGCAATGCGGTCGATCAAGGCGGCGAGTTCGTCATTGTCGTGAACGTGCGCATCGAGATCGCGCTGCTCCTGCACCACGATCTCGGTGCGGCTCGCCGACAACCGCACCATGTCGAAGCCGAAGCCGGGATCGAGCGGATCGGCGAGCGCGTCGAGACGCTCGCGGAACAGCCGGTCGATCACCGCGCTTTGCGTCACGGGACGTCCGGTCTCGACCATGATCGCGCGCACCACGCCGTCGGTGCGGAAGAACGCGGCCTCCAGCCGCCGCGCGCCCTTGCCCTGCTTCTCCATGGATGCGATCAGCGTATCGGCCAGCCGCGACAGCGTCATCGCGATCATGGTGTCGGTCGCGATCGGCTCGGCGAAGCGCTTCTCCACGATGTAATCGGGCAACGGCTTTCGCGGGCTGATCGGCGCATCTCCCTGCCCCAGCGCATGCGCGAGCAGCGTCGAGAACCGCGCGCCGAACCGCGCCGTGATTTCGCTCGGCGCGCGCGAGGCGACATCGCCGATGGTTTTCAGGCCGGCGCGGCGCAGGCCAGCGGTGACCGCCTCGTCCGCACCGAGCGCGGACACCGGAAACCGGTCGATCGCCGCCGCCTCCCCGCCATCCGCGACGATGGTGCCCGTGGCCTGCCGCGTCAGCGTGCGTGCGCAAACCGAGGTGCCGGCAATGGCCGCACTGACGGCAAAGCCCTGACGGGCCAGCGCGCGAACCAGCGTCTGCAACAGCGCAGCCTCGCCGCCGAACAGATGCGCGCAGCCAGAGATGTCGAGGAACAGCCCGTGCGGCGCATCGAGCGCCACTAGCGGCGTGAAGCGGTCGCACCAGTCGGCGACGTCGCTCAGCGTCTTCGCATCGGCCACGACATCGGCATCGAACACTTTCAAGTCCGGACACATCGCCCGCGCATTGGCCAGCGGCTGCCCGATGTACAAGCCGAGGCGCTCGGCCGCCTCGTCCAGCGCGTGGATCACCAGCGCATTGTTGTCCTTGATGACGACAATGCTGGGATCATTGGTCTTACCCAGCCCGGCGCTGCTGAAAAAGCGCTGGATCCTGTCGATGGGCAGGCGCGGCAGCCACAGGCTGAGGATACGCCGACGATTCACTGAACTGGCACTCATCACTTTTCCATTCCATGATCCACCGGCCGCACGGGCCATGACGATTGCGCAACAGCTCGACATCGAAGCGCGGCGCGCCCCAGGCACCCCACATCGACACCGGCGGCGAATGCGCCGCGCGCAGCATCCATCGCGTCTCCGCGGTTGAAGGCAACGGCTGCGCGGCCATCCGCAACAAAAGCCCGGTGACACCTGACGACTGCGCGGCCAGCGTCAGCTTGCGGCTCGCCACGAGATCGAACTGCCTGATATCGCCCCACAGCTCGAGCACGACGGCACCGAGCGCATCGCAGGCGAGCGCATCGGCCGAGGTGCGCAGCGCACTCTCCACGTCAGCCGCACGCACCATCACCACGCGACGCGGATCGAGACCGAGCTCGGCGAGCCCGCTCATCGACAGCGCGCCGGTTTCAAGTTCCGAGAAATCCTGCCGCACCCACAGCAGCGGCTTGCGTACCGTGACGCGGCCCGCAAGCCCGGTGACAAAGCCCGTCGCGGCCGCGCCCTGACGCCCCTCGCAAAACACCTCGTGGATCGCCGCGCGCGCGAGCCCGCCTTTCAAGGCGTGGTCGACCTCGCCGTGGCCGAGCGCGACGCGGTCGTGATGATGCACGGCCTCCGCCGTCTCGATCCGTTCGATCTGGCTGCGCAAGGCCGCAAGCGCGCTCATGCGTGCGCCGCTCATGCTCGCCGCTCCTTCAGAGGTGATTGCCGATGTCTCTCAAAAAGAGAACCAGCGGCTGGCTCATTTGTTCATGATATGTTCTAATATAAAGCTAACGGCGTGCGAAGAGTCAATCGAATTGCGCTCGATCAGATTCATGAGCCGAATCAAAGGGATTCCGGGATGGACGTACAACGCAAGCTGGAGATTCTGGCGGATGCCGCCAAGTACGACGCCTCCTGCGCCTCCAGCGGCACCGAGAAGCGGGATTCCAGCGACGGCAAGGGCATGGGCTCGACCGCGCCCGGCATGGGCATCTGCCATTCCTACGCACCGGATGGCCGCTGCATCTCCCTGCTCAAGGTGCTGCTCACCAACGCCTGCAATTACGACTGCCTCTATTGCGTCAACCGCGCCTCCTCGAACGTGCCGCGCGCCCGCTTCACCATCGACGAGGTGGTCAAGCTGACGCTGGACTTCTACCGGCGCAATTACATCGAGGGCCTGTTTCTCTCCTCCGGCATCATCCGCAGCCCTGACTACACCATGGAGCAAGTGGTGAGCGTCGCGCGAAAACTGCGCGAGGAGCATCATTTCCGCGGCTACATCCATCTCAAGACCATTCCGGAAGCCGACGACGCGCTGATCGCGGAGGCCGGCAAATATGCCGACCGTCTCTCCATCAACATCGAAATGCCTGAGGAGACGAGCCTGCAGCAATTCGCGCCGGAGAAAGACGTCCGCGCGATCCGCCGTACCATGGGCCGGCTGCGGCTGAAGCTCGACGAAGCCGAGGACAACCGCAGCACGAAGACGAAGGCGAAGCCGCAGCGTTTCGCGCCGGCAGGCCAAAGCACGCAGATGATCGTCGGCGCCGATAGCGCGAACGATCACACCATCCTCCACGCCAGCGCCAATCTTTACAGTTCATACCAGTTGAGGCGCGTCTATTATTCCGCCTTCAGCCCGATCCCCGATGCCAGTCGCGCGCTGCCTCTGGTACAGCCACCCTTGCTGCGCGAGCACCGGCTCTACCAGGCCGACTGGCTGATGCGGTTCTACGGCTTCGATGTCGGTGAGATCGTCGGCGACAGCGCGATGCTGCCGCTCGACATCGATCCCAAACTCGCCTGGGCGCTAGGCCATCGCGACCGCTTCCCGCTCGACGTCAACCGCGCCAGCCGCGAGGAGCTGCTGCGCGTGCCAGGCTTCGGCACCAAAGCGGTCGAGCGCATCATTGCCACGCGGCGCACCACCACGATCCGCCTCTCCGATCTCGCGCGGCTGCACGTGCCCCGCAACAAGGCGCTGCCTTTCATCATCCTCAGCGATCACCGGCCCGCCTCGCATCGCCTCGACGGGGCGCGGCTGATCGAACGGTTCAAGCCGAAAGCAACGCAACTGGGATTTGGCTTCTGATGCAGTACATTACCCTCGACACCGAAACCGATTTCGACGGCTGGCGCAAAGCCGCGCGCACGCTCGTGCTTCATCATGTGAAGCCCACCGATGTCACCTGGGCCGTGCAGGGCGGCGAAGCCGAGTTGTTCGCACCGCCCGCGCCGTCTCCGATCCTCGAGGTGAACGACGGCACCTTTAGCGTGTCGGCAAAATTCGTCGACCTCGCCCAGTCAGCCATCCTGCATCGCGATCCCCAGCGCTTTGCGATCCTCTATCGCCTGCTGTTTCGGCTGAAGGACAATCACGATCTCATCGATGTCGCGACCGATCCTGACGTCGCGCTGGTCACGGCGATGGCGAGAGCGGTCCATCGCGACGAGCACAAGATGCACGCCTTTGTGCGCTTCCGCGAGATTGGCCGCGAGCGCGCGGCGCATTACGTCGCCTGGTTCGAGCCGGAGCATCACATTGTCGAACTCGCAGCCCCATTCTTTGCCAAACGCTTTGCCGACATGCCCTGGTCGATCCTGACGCCCGATCTCTGCGCGCATTGGGATGGCCACGCGCTTTCGTTCACGCCGGGCGTGAGCAAGGACGAGGCGCCGGGCGAAGACCGGCTGGAGGAAACCTGGCGGCGCTACTACGCCAGCATCCTCAATCCGGCACGGCTCAAGGTGAAGGCGATGCAGACGGAGATGCCGAAAAAATACTGGAGGAACCTGCCCGAGGCTTCGATCATTAAGCCCCTGATCGAGGATGCCGAACGCATGACCGGCGCCATGATCGCCAATGCCGCGACCGATCCGCACAAGCCTCAGAAGCGGCCGGAGGCCCCGATGGCACGCAAGACTACCGCCAATGATCTAGAATCGCTTCGCGAGGAGGCGGCGCATTGCCGCGCCTGCCCGCTCTACAAGGACGCGACGCAGACCGTGTTCGGCGAAGGCCCGAAGGACGCCACCATCATGCTGGTCGGCGAGCAACCTGGCGACAAGGAGGATCTCGCCGGTCATCCCTTCGTTGGCCCTGCCGGCCAGCTGCTCGACCGCGCGCTCGCGGAAGCCGGCGTCGATCGCAAGAAGGTCTATGTCACCAACGCGGTGAAGCACTTCAAATTTGTGCCGCGCGGAAAAATCCGTCTGCACCAGAAGCCGACAACGCCGGAGATCAAGGCGTGCCGGCAATGGTACGAGCGGGAAATTTCGGCGATCCAGCCCGCTCTCGTCGTGGCGATGGGCGCCACCGCCGCGCAAAGCGTGTTCGGAAAGATCACACCGATCGGCAAGACCCGCGGCCGGCTCATTGACCTCCCCGACGGACGCAAGGCTCTGGTCACGGTGCATCCGTCCTATCTGTTGCGGCTACCCGATCCGGAAGCGAAGGTGCTGGAATATCAGCGCTTTGTCGAAGACCTGACAATCGCCGCCGGTTTGCAGAGGAAATCTGCTGACGCCGCCTGACACGCTCTGCAATGCACCGCAACAGATGGTGGAAAAGTTCCGCCTTATCAATAGTTTTTCAACCATTTTAACTGGCTGTCACATGCCGCGCGCAAGATCGGAGGCATTGGGACAGGAGAATTCCGATGAGTGACGTTGCTTTACCCGGCTCCATTGAGCCGGCCGCGCGTAAGGGCCCGGACCTTGAAGGTGGATTCCATCCGCTGACCGGCATCATCTATATGGGCGTGATCGCCGCCGCACTGCTCTTCGTTGCCTACAGCATCTGGGTCGACGTCGACGCGAGCGGCACGCAGGTCAAGAGCATCGCCCCCTTCCTCATGCTCTTCGTCGCGCTCCTGATCGCGCTCGGCTTCGAGTTCGTGAACGGATTCCACGACACCGCCAACGCGGTCGCGACCGTGATCTACACCCGCTCGCTGCCGGCCAATATCGCCGTGGTGTGGTCCGGCATGTTCAACCTGTTCGGCGTGCTCGCCTCCTCCGGCGCAGTCGCATTCGGCATCGTCTCGCTGCTGCCGGTCGAGCTGATCCTTCAGGTCGGCTCCAGCGCCGGCTTCGCGATGGTGTTCGCACTGCTGATCGCCGCCATCATCTGGAACGTCGGCACCTGGTATTTCGGCCTGCCGGCCTCGAGCTCGCACACCCTGATCGGCTCGATCATGGGCGTCGGCATCATGAACGCCGTCCTTCACGGCCGCAGCGGCACCTCGGGCGTTGACTGGTCGCAAGCCACCAACATCGGCAAGGCACTTCTGCTGTCGCCGCTGTTCGGCTTCGCACTCGCAGCCGTCCTGCTGCTGATCCTGCGCACCGTGCTGCTCCGCGCCACGCCTGCGCTGTTCGGCGAGCCGAAGGGCGACCAGCCCCCGCCGTGGTGGATCCGCGGCATCCTGATCCTCACTTGCACGCTGGTGAGCTTCTTCCACGGCTCCAATGACGGTCAGAAGGGCATGGGCCTGATCATGCTGATCCTGATCGGCACCGTGCCGACCGCCTATGCGCTCAACCGCGCATTGCCGGCGAGCGAGATCGAACATTTCGTCACGAACTCGGACGCGGCCAGCAAAATCATTGAGGGCAAGGCGGCTGGTTACAACGTGCTCGGTAATCCGCGGCCAGCGGTGACCAGCTACGTCGCCACGCGCGAAGTCAACGGCGGCACGTTCCCGTCGCTCGCCGTGCTGGTGCGCGATATCGCCAAGCAGGTGACCACCTACGGCTCGCTCGCCAAGGTGCCGGCCGACGTCGTCGGCAACACCCGCAACGACATGTATCTCGCCTCGGAAGCGCTGCGCTTCCTGATGAAGGACAAGGAAGCCGAGCTCAGCGCCGCCGACGTCACCGTGCTCAATGCCTACAAGAGCTCGCTCGACAGCGCCACGAAGTTCATCCCGGGCTGGGTGAAGATCGCGGTCGCCATCGCGCTTGGTCTTGGCACCATGGTCGGCTGGAAGCGCATCGTCGTCACGGTCGGTGAGAAGATCGGCAAGACGCACCTGACCTACGCACAGGGCGCCTGCGCCGAGATCACCGCGGCCGCCACTATCGCTGCCGCCGACATCTACGGTCTCCCGGTCTCGACCACCCACGTGCTGTCGTCAGGCATTGCCGGCACCATGGCCGCCAACGGCTCGGGCCTGCAATGGTCGACGATCCGCAACATCGCCATGGCCTGGGTGCTCACCCTGCCGGCCGCGATGATCATCTCGGGTTCGCTGTACTACTTCTTCTCGCACGTGTTCTGAGCGACGCAGACATTGACAACAAAGGGCCCGTGCGAGGCGCGGGCCCTTTTTCATGTCCACGTCAGCATCGAGGCTCAGGACGCCGCGAGCTGTTCCTCGACCAGCTTGACCCAATAGGACGTGCCGAACACGATCGCCTCGTCGTTGAAATTGTAGGCGGGGTGATGCAGGCCGGCGCTGTCGCCGTTGCCGCAGAAGATGAACGCGCCTGGGCGCGCTTCCAGCATGTAGGCAAAATCTTCGCCGCCCATCAGCGGCGACATCTCGAGCACATTGGCGTCGCCCGCGACCTGCTTGGCAATGCGCGACGCCACCTCGGTCTCCGCGGCGTGGTTGTTCACCACGGGATAGTTGCGCTTGTAGCGCAAATCGATCTTCGCGCCGGTGATCTGGGCGACGCCTGCGACGACTTCGCGCACGCGCTTCTCGACCAGCTTACGCACCTCCGGCTCCAGCGTGCGGATGGTCCCCCTCAGAATCGCGGTTTGCGGGATGACGTTGCGCGCATTGCCGGCGTGGAATTCGCAGATCGAGATCACGGCCGATTCCAGCGGATCGACGCTGCGCGCGACGATCGACTGCAAGGCGGTGATCAGCTGTGCACCGACCAGAACGGAATCGACGCATTTGTGCGGACGCGCGGCGTGGCCGCCGAGGCCCTCGATCATGATGTCGACCTCGTCGGTCGCCGCCATGATCGGGCCGGGCCGGATCGCGAACGAGCCGATCGGAATGCCGGGGCCGTTGTGCATGCCGTAGACCTGCTCGATGCCGAAGCGCTCCATCATGCCGTCCTTGACCATCGCCGCGCCACCGGCGCCGCCTTCCTCGGCCGGCTGGAAGATCACGACGGCATCGCCGGCGAAGTTGCGGGTTTCGGCGAGATAGCGCGCCGCACCCAGCAGCATCGCGGTGTGGCCGTCATGGCCGCAGGCGTGCATCTTGCCCGGAGTCTTGGAGGCGTAAGGCAGGTTGGTCTGCTCGTCGACCGGCAGCGCATCCATGTCGGCACGCATGCCGATCACCTTGAGCCCCTCGCCGGCCGGCTTGTTGCCCTTGATCACGCCGACCACCCCGGTCTGGCCGATGCCGGTCACGACCTCGTCGCAGCCGAACTCGCGCAGGCGATCCGCGACGAATGCTGCAGTGCGGTGGACGTCATACAGGAGCTCGGGGTGCTCATGGATGTCCCGCCGCCAGGCCTGGATATCGGGTTGAAGGTCGGCGACGCGGTTCACGATGGGCATGGAGGGTCTCAAGCTTTGTTAAAATGCAGGACTGTCTACCATGCAAGCGCCAGTCCACCCAACCGCCAGGGATCGGGTCTAGCCCTGTCCGCCCGGCATGGCCGGGCTTGTCCCGGTCGTCTCCGTCTGCCTATTAGGACGGAACGTTTAGAGGCCATCCGGGTGGAAGCAGAATGCCAAGGCGGCTCGAAGGTGAGTTTGACTACATTGTCGTGGGCGCCGGCACGGCCGGCTGCATCGTTGCCAACCGGCTGTCGGCCGAGCCCAAAAATCGCGTCCTCATTCTCGAGGCCGGCGGGGACGACAACTGGATCTGGTTCCACATCCCGGTCGGCTATCTCTTCGCGATCGGCAATCCGCGCTCGGACTGGATGTTCAAGACCGAGGCCGAGCCGGGCCTGAACGGCCGCGCGCTGGCCTATCCCCGCGGCAAGGTGATCGGCGGCTCTTCGGCGATCAACGCCATGATCTCGATGCGCGGACAGGCCGCCGATTACGATCATTGGCGCCAGCTCGGCATGACCGGCTGGGGCTATGATGACGTGCTTCCGCTGTTTAGGCGGCTCGAGGATCACTTCCTGGGCGCAAGCGAGCATCACGGCGCCGGCGGCGGCTGGCGCATCGAGGCGCCGCGGCTGTCCTGGGACGTGCTCGATGCCGTCGGCGATGCCGCAGAAGAAATGGGCATCAAGCGTATCCCGGATTTCAACACCGGCGACAACGAAGGCACGAGCTACTTTCACGTCAATCAGAAGCGCGGCCGGCGCTGGTCGTCGGCGCGCGGCTTCCTCAAACCGGCGCTGAATCGCCCCAATCTGCGGCTCGAGAAGAATGTGCTGGTCGATCGTCTGATCATCGAGCAAGGCGGCGCCGTCGGCGTGCGCTTCATCCAGAACGGCGAGATCATCGAGGCACGCGCCAAGCGCGAGGTGATCCTGTCTGCCGGTTCGATCGGGTCGGTGCAGGTGCTGCATCGCTCCGGTATCGGGCCCGCCGACTGGCTGTCGCCGCTCGGCATCGATATCGTCATGGACAAGCCCGGTGTGGGGCGCAATCTGCAGGACCATCTCCAGCAGCGCGCGATCTACAAGGTCGAGGGCGTGCGGACGTTGAACGAAACCTACTACAACCTGTTCCGCCGCGGCCTGATGGGCCTCGACTATGCCGTCCGACGCCGTGGGCCGCTGACCATGGCGCCATCGCAGCTCGGCATCTTCACACGTTCCGATGCGACACGCGCGCGCGCCAACATCCAGTTCCACGTGCAGCCGCTGTCGCTTGACAAGTTCGGCGATCCCCTGCACCGCTTCCCTGCGATCACCGTGAGCGCCTGCAATCTCCAGCCGACCTCGCGCGGCACTGTTCGGCTGCGCTCAGCGACGCCGGACGAGAAGCCGATCATCGCGCCGAATTATCTGTCGACCGGCGACGATCGCCAGGTCGCCGCCGATGCGATTCGCACCACCCGCCGCCTGATGCAGCAGAAGGCGCTGGCAAAATACCGCCCCAGCGAATATCTGCCCGGCCCCACCGTCGGCGACGACGATGCCTCGCTCGCAAAAGCCGCCGGCGATATCGGCACCACCATCTTCCATCCCGTCGGCACGGCGAAGATGGGCGCGGCGAACGATCCCATGGCCGTGGTCGACGAGCGCCTGCGCTTCTATGGCCTCAGCAGTCTTCGCATCATCGACGCCTCGATCATGCCGACGATCACCTCGGGCAATACCAACACGCCGACTGCGATGATCGCCGAAAAGGGCGCGGCGATGATCCTGGAGGATGCGAAGTAGCATCCAGTCACCATGATCAGTCAGCGCTTTTCCATCGGCCCCGCCGGCGCAGAGATCGCCATGTTGCAATGGGGCGAGAGCGGCAAGCCGCCCGCCCTGCTCGTGCATGGCACAGGCTTCGTCGCCGACGTCTGGGACGAGGTCGCGCGCGATCTCGCATCGACCTACACCGTCTATGCGCTCGATCGCCGCGGCCACGGCGCAAGCCATAAGCCCCTCACCTATCACTTTGCGGACTATGCCGATGATATCTGCCGGGTGATCGACGCGCTGGGCCTGCGCGACGTCTACGGCATCGGTCACAGCGCGGGCGCGACCGATCTGTTGCTGGCAGCAAAGATGAGACCAGGATGTTTCACACGCCTGTTCGTGATGGAGCCGACCGTGATGAACCCGCACGCGGCGCGCGATCCATCCGTGGGACTGAGCGAACAATCGCTGTCCCGCGTGCAGGGCGCGCTGCGCCGGCAGGCGGAGTTCGACAATCACGATGCCGTCTTCAAGCGCTACCGTGCCGCGCCCGCTTTTGCGGATTGGACCGAGGCTTCGCTCTGGGCCTATGTGCGGCACGGTTTTGCGCCGCTCGACAATGGCCGGGTGCGCCTCTGCTGCACGCCGGAGATCGAATCCGCGATGCTGCGCCCGATCTACGAGGCAATGGAGCAGGTTTACGTCGGCGACGCCCGCGGCAATCCGTTCGCCTGGCTCGGCGAAATCGCATGTCCCGTGACGCTGACGACCGCCGAGACGTCGGGCCCGATTTACAAGGAGATGGCGTCACGCGCCATGTCGCTCATCCCGCAGGCCCGTACCCTCACCTTCGAAGGTGCCGGCCACTGTGTGGCGCAGGAAGCCCCCGCCCTCGTGCTGCGGACGGTCCGGGAATTTTCGGCGTAGATCATCGTTCTCTTCCCTTGTCCCGGACGCAGCGCAACAAATTGCGCGCTGCCGAACCGCATCCGGCGTGTGTGACCCCATCTCACGAAAACGTCATCGGCCCCCGCGAATAAACCCGCCCCTCCCCCGATCACCTCCCCGAAGCCCAATTCCGGGCCAAGGGAGATGCGCCATGAGCGGACACGATCACGGGGACGACGGCGTCAGCCGCCGCAAGGTGCTGGAATGCATGACATGGGCCGGCACCGGGGTGCTCTGGACCATCACGGGGGGCGTGCCGCGCTCGCTCGGCATCATCGATTCCGCGCAGGCCGCAACCGCGGCCACGCCCGGCATGACCTTCCTCCAGATCAGCGACAGCCATGTTGGCTTCGACAAGCCGGCCAATCCCAATGCGCTGGGCACGCTGGAGGAAGCCGTCAACAAGATTAATGCGATGCCGGTCAAGCCGTCGTTCATGATCCACACAGGCGACATCACCCATCTGTCGAAAGCCGCCGAGTTCGACAATGCCGATCGCATCATCTCGCAGTCCAAGCTGGACGTTCATTACGTGCCCGGCGAGCATGACTTCCTCGACGAAGAGGTGAAGTTCTATCGCGAGCGCTACGGCCGCGGCACCAAGGGCCAGGGCTGGTACTCCTTCGACGCCGGCGGCGTGCATTTCATCGGCCTCGTCAACGTCGTCGATCTCAAGGCCGGTGGTCTCGGCAATCTCGGCGCCGAGCAGCTCGCCTGGCTCGAGGACGATCTCCGCGGCAAGTCGAAATCCACCCCGGTCGTGCTGTTCGCCCACATCCCGCTCTGGACCGTCTACCCGGAATGGGGTTGGGGCACCGAGGACGGCGGCCGCGCGCTCGAATACGTCAAGGGTTTTGGCTCGGTCACCGTGCTCAACGGCCACATTCACCAGGTCATGCAGAAGGTCGAAGGCAACGTCACCTTCCACACCGCGCGCTCGACCGCCTTCCCGCAACCGGCGCCGGGCGCCGCCGCCTCGCCCGGACCGATGAAGGTCGAGGACGCCAAGCTCCGTTCGATGCTCGGGGTCGCCAGCGTCAACTTCAAGCAGAACGAGCAGCGGCTCGCGATCATCGACACGCCGCTGCAGGGTTGATTCAGGGCTGAACGGAAGCTGACAATGAAGACACTCAATCGCCGCGACTTCGGGGTCGACTTCGGTCTCACTTTGGCCGCGGCCATCCTGCTGCCCGTCACAACCGCCCGTGCCGACGACACCAACCTGGAGATCCACATCGACAATTTCACCTTCCAGCCGGCCGAGCTCAGCATCAAAGTCGGCACCACCGTGACCTGGACCAACCGGGACGACATCCCCCACACCGTGGTGTCGGCCGGCAAGTTCAGGTCCAAGACGCTGGATACCGACGACAAGTTCTCGTTCACCTTCACCAATGCGGGCGACTACAAGTATTTTTGTTCGTTGCACCCGCACATGACCGGGATGATCAAGGTTGAGTAACGTCTCCAACCAAGGCATCTCTGTCTTGCCCGGCCGGTGGTGCCACGCCGGCCGGGTTCGCGTGACTTCGGTCAGGCCCCACAGCGACGCGAAGAACGACACGAAGCACGCAACGACGCACGAAATGCAGCAAGAGGCAAAGCGAGAGGCGATGCCCGTCAGCGACGATTTCCAGAAGGCGCAGCGGTTCCGCGAGGCGGCGCTACCCTATCTCGACGACGTCTACACGCTCGCACGCTATCTGCTGCGCGACGCCTCCGACGCGGAGGACGCAGTGCAGGAATGCTATTTGCGTGCGCTGAAGCACTTTGACAGCTATCGCGGCCCGGCGATGAAGCCGTGGCTGTTCGCGATCCTGCGCAACGTCTGCAACGCCGAATATGCACGACGCGCACACAAGCACGCCGCGATCGAGGACACGCCCGGCGCTGCCGAGCAGACTCCGATGTGGCAGGAGAACGAGGCGAGCCCGGAGACGGAAGTGCTGCGCAGCCGCGACGCCGGCGCCATTCGCAAAATGGTCGACGCACTCGCCGAGCCGTTCAAGGAAACCTTCGTGCTGCGGGAGATCAACAACCTGTCCTATCGCGAAATTGCAGAGACCGTCGGTGCCCCCGTCGGCACCGTGATGTCCCGCCTCGCCCGCGCCCGCGCCATGCTGCGCGCGGCCTGGACGGCGGAAGAGGAGCACTTGAAATGACCTGCGACGAAGCACAAATCCTGCTTCACGCGCTGCTCGACAACGAGCTCGATGCCAGCCATGCGCGCGAGGTCGAAGCCCATATCGCCAGCTGCCCGGCCTGCACGGCCGAGTTCGCGGCGCAGCGCGAGATGAAGCGCGTGCTAGCCGACACCGAGCTGCGCTACAGCGCGCCCGCGACCTTGCGTGCCCGTATCGAGGCGTCGATGCCGCAAGCGCGACCGCAGCCGAGCCGGCGCTCCGTGCTGCGCGGTTTCGCGATGGGCTCGGCGGTCTCGGCCCTCGCCGCCTCCGGCGTCGTCGCCGTCGTGCTCCGCCAGGACGACCAGCAGCGCATCCTCTCGGAGGTCGTCTCCGCGCATCTGCGCTCGCTCCAGGCCGGCCACCTCATCGACGTCGTCTCGACCGACCAGCACACGGTGAAGCCCTGGTTCAACGGCAAGCTCGACGTCGCCCCGCCCGTGATCGACCTCACCGCGCAAGGTTTTACGCTGGTCGGTGGCCGGCTCGACTATATCGACGCCCGTGCCATCGGCGCGGTCGTTTACAAGCGCCGGCAGCACGTGATCAACCTGTTCGTAGCGCAGACCTCGAGCATCGAACATCGGTCGCCGAAGACGCAGACCATGCAGGGCTTCAACTGCCGCCGCTGGGGCGAGCGCGGCCTGAATTTCTGGGCCGTCAGCGATATCGGCGGCGACGAGCTCGCCGAATTCGTCGACAGGTTCGAGGCCGCGATGAAGGCGAATGTGGAGGGGTAGCGCACCCCTCCGTTCCTAAAGCGCCCGATGGCTACCCGATAAGCAGCGCTAGGCAGCCTTCACGCCATCGAGAAACTGGTCGACTTCCTGTGAAAGTTGATTCGATTGGCGCGCCAGATCCCCGGCGGCCGCCAGAAGTTGGGCCGCGGCCGACCCCGTTGTCGTGACCGCCTGCTTGACGCCCACGATGTTGCTCGTCACCTCCTGCGTTCCCTGTGCCGCCTGCTGCACATTGCGCGCGATCTCCCCCGTCGCGGTGCCCTGCTCTTCAACGGCCGCGGCGATGGATGCGGCAATCTGATTGACCTCGTTGATAGTCGCGCCGATGCCCTGAATGGCGTCGACGGCCTGTCTGGTCGAATCCTGGATCCGGGCGATCTGGCCCGAGATCTCTTCCGTGGCCTTGCTGGTCTGCGTCGCCAGCGCCTTGACCTCGGAGGCGACCACGGCGAAGCCCTTTCCCGCTTCTCCGGCGCGCGCTGCCTCTATGGTGGCGTTCAGCGCGAGAAGATTGGTCTGCCCGGCAATGTCGCCGATGAGGCGCGCGACCTCTCCGATCTGCTGTGCGCCGCTTGCCAAGCCCTGGACGACACTGTCGGTGCGGCTTGCGGCTTCCACTGCCTTGTTCGTGATCTGATTGGAGAGCTGCACCTGCCGCCCGATTTCGCTGATCGAAGACGAGAGCTCTTCGGCAGCTATTGCGACCGTCTGCACGTTGGCGGAGGCTTGCTCGGCTGCGGAAGCAACCGCCATGGATTGATGATTGGTCTCCTCCGCGGTGGACGAGAGCCCCCCGGCAGAGGCCTCCATTTCGGTCGCAGCCGCCGAAAGAGCCCCGACAAGCTGCGCAACCTTCGCCTCGAAGCCCTTGGTCAGAACGTCGAGCCGTTGCGCGCGCTGCTCCTTGACACTGCGCTCGGCTTGCTGCTCGGCGCCCAAGCGGTCGGCGAGGATCATGTTGTCCTTGAAGACTTGGACGGCTTGGGCCATGTGCCCGATCTCGTCGCCCCGACCTAGACCCGCGATTTCCGTTGCCATGTCACGCGCGGCAAGCCGCCTCATCGCCTCGGTGATCGCCGTGATGGGGCGGGAGACGCTGTGAATGATAAGGAAGGCGCAGAGCATGCAAATGATGGCCGCCAGGCCGATTGCGGCGATAATCATGAACCGTGCTGAGACATACATTTCGGCGGCCCGGTCGGCCGCCTTCTGACCTTCGGCAGTGTTGAAGGCGATATCTCGCGCCAGTGGTGTCCTGACGCGTTCGAACGTGGGGCGGGTATCGACCACAAAGAACTTCACTGCGTCCTCCTGTTGTCCGCTGCGGACGAGGCTCTCCAGCTTGTCGTGGGCTTGCATATAGGCTGCCCACGCGGCCAGAAACTCGTCCGCGATCTGGCGTTCTTCGCCCGGCGAAACCAGGTGTTCGTAGGCCGCCCATGCTTTGTCCCTCATCTCCAGGGCGGCGCGCATGTTCTTTTCTGCCCACGCCCTGTCCTCTGCGCGGGTCATGAGCCAGTTCGCCTCCGCAATACGATAGCGTTCGGTTTTCCCGGAAAGCTCACCCAGGGCGCGCGTGCTTGGCAGCCAGTTCTGCCGCACTTGCTCGGCCTCTCCGTTCACCGCTGCGAGTCGCAGGATGGCGAATGTGCCAAGCAGAATGGTCACGGCGAGCACCGTGCAGAACGCCGCGATGACTTTCGCCTTGATGGTCTGGTTCTTCAGTGCCCACAGCATGGTGTTGCCCCTCTTCAGTGCACAAAGTATCTGTTATATATTCGACTCGAATATTAAGATTCATTTACGGTATGCTGGTTTTGTCGGTTCCATGCGCCGAATGGACTTGAATGGGACTTGACTAGCACCAGCTAATCTCCATTCCAGTTTTTTTGGCACGCTTGAGGGGCACGCTGCTGATCTCCACCCAAGGTGCGTCGTGGTTCCCAAATTCCCGATATCGGACTCGTTCCGGCCCGGCCTCCCTGGAAAGGCCAAGGAAGCAATTACGCACATCGAGCGCGTGCTCTCGGTTGCGGAACGATCCACCGTGGCGGACAAGAACCCCGGGATCGCCACCTCTTGGCGCCGCAGCAATGCGAACCGTGTCGATCCAGGATCAGGCGAGCCGCCCCGGGTTCTGACTGGAAGTGAGCTCAGCACGATGCGAGAGCCACTGAATGAGCTGATCAGCGAGGCAAGTGACGAACTTGATCGCTTGGTCAAGATCGTGCGCCCTGCCCACTACACGGTGTTGCTTTGCGACAGCCGCGGCATTGCGATCGATCATCGCGGTGATGAGGCGGACGCCGCGCTGTTCAAGCACTGGGGCATTTGGCTTGGTGGTGTTTGGTCGGAGGACATCGAGGGCACAAATGGAATCGGCACTTGCATCGTCGAGCAACAGCCGATCACCGTGCATCGAAAGCAGCACTTTCGGGCGCGCCATATCGGACTGAGCTGTTCAGCAGCTCCGATCTTCGGCGAAGACGGAGAATTGGTCGGTGTCCTGGACGTCTCGTCGTTCGATCGCGTGCTATCGGAGCAATCTCATGCGCTAACGGGGGAGCTGGTTCGGACCTCCGCGTGTGCGATCGAAGAACGCTGGTTTCGTTCGCGTCACCATCGGGATTGGGTAGTTGGTTTCACCCCACCAGGTGGAAGCGCACCGCCGATGCTCATTGCCCTCGATGACGACCAGCGGATCATCGGGGCAGATCGGAATGCCCAGCGCCTTCTGCGCCACGACGACACGCCTCAGAATGGCGTCAGCCTCTGGTCCGTCTTCAGACCCGCCCGATCGCTGTTCTTCCGTGCCGCTGGCGGCAATTTCGCCGCCTCGTTGATACCCCTTTCCGGCATCGAGCCGTGGCCGGTCGTCATTACGCCCCCTGCCGCTCCCCGATCGGCCTATAGGCCTCGCCCGCGGGGATTGGTGCCCGGTGACGATCTGGAGAAGCGGCGCCATGGTCCCGCTGACCTGCAACAGCTGACCCCGCGCGAGCGGGTCGTGCTCAGGGAACTCCTCGAAGGAAATTCCAGCAAGCGTGTCGCACGGAAGCTCGGCATCAGCCCGCGGACTGTGGAGTTTCACCGCGCAAACATCATACGGAAGTTGGGGGCGCGCAATACCGCGGAGCTGATTGCAATCGTGCTTGGGGTGCACGAACGCGACGCACACGACGCTCGACCCGAGTAATCCCGTTCCGCGCAACAATGCACCGCCGGTCGTGTCGATCAACTTGGATGAAGCGACCTCATGGGCATTGATCCGACTGCAACGCCTGAAAAAGATTGCGGAGGGCGACGAGCTCACGCTCCAGGCTTGCTTCGACTGCACACAGATGGACAGGACTGTAAGCTGCAGGTTGCTCCGCGATTTGTTTTACGAGCTTGGTCGTCTGAAGTGTCACCCGAAGTACGCCCTGAAGCGCGGCGTATGCTTCCACGGCCAGCGCCAGCCTGTTCAACCACTCATCCCTTGCTGCGGACTCGTGCGATACGTCCTTCACAGCCGGTTTCCGTCGCGCTGACAGTTGTACGACATTCATTCGTTTCCCTCCTCCCTCCCAGGATATCGTCCTGAGTTCGGCGATCACCTCATCGGCCAATCGCCGAGTGGCGCGTGAGCCTTGGACTGTATTCCGGCCGGCCTGCGCCAATGGCCGCGGCGGCTCAGCGTCACTTCGTCCTTGTATCGTCCTCGGCTCGGCTGCACCTTCTTCAGATATATTCGACTCGAATAGTTTATGAAGCGTTTACAGGGATGCCACCACCATCATAGGCTGAAGCGACCAACGGATCGCCATGAGAACACGCGCCATCGCAGAACTCCTCGCCGGTATTTCGGGGCGCAGTTACAGCCGCGGTTTCACCGAAGGGCTGCACGCAGCCCAATGGGAAGCACTTCGCTATTTTGCTCGGGCAAACGACAGCGCCCGCACTGTCGGCGCATTCGCGGAAGCGCGTGGCACAACCCAGGGGACGGCAACCCAAACGGTGACCGCCCTGGTCAAGAAGGACCTGCTTATTCGACGACACCGGGCAGAAGACCGCAGGATCGTACAGCTCGATCTTACCGAGCGCGGCCGTCACCTCCTCGCCTCCGATCCCCTGCAGCACCTGATCGACAGCCTGAACAAGCTCTCCGCCGAAGATCGCGAAGCGCTGGCGCAGGGTCTCATCGCGCTGCATCAGCAACTCCGGCAATCAGGGAATTGACTGATTCCCAAGCAAGTACAGCACCGCGTTGACAAGCTCGTCTTCGCTATGCGGGTGGTACAGAACCGCGTCAGCACCACGCACGCGCGCGGCCAGTAGCGAGTAGTCTGCCGGAAGGTTGCCGCCGGCGAAGATTGCCAGCACCTGAACCTTGCCACTCAGAGCCTTCAGATACCCGATCGCCTGAAGATACAGCTGCAGCGGGTCCCGAATGACAATCACTGCGACTTCGAATGAATCCGTTGCTCCCGCTATCAGCTGCGGATCGCTGATGTGATGTACATCCCGCACCGTCGGCCAGAGCCGGCGCAAGAGCACGCTCCCCCGCCAGGCTTCGGTATCAACGAGCAGAATCCGAGCCATCGCGAGCGCCGAACCTAACGCAAGGTCTCAGATATCGCGCGGCGATGCGCAGCATTCCTGGAGGACGGCGGGACGAAATCCATGCTGAGGATAAACCTTGATCGTCAAATCTATTCAGGCGCCCCAGCCATCGATAAGTAAACCGCGGTCGCGTGACTACTGGTAGATTTACGAGGCAAGCGCATACCGCCGGCAGCAGGCTCGACCGCCCAAGACCATGCAGAGGTCGAGATCGTGGACTATCACTAGGAGAACGCGACGATGGCCAAGAAACTCAAGCCCATGCATCCTGGTGAGGTGCTGCGGGAAGAATTTCTGATCCCGCTGAATATGTCGGCTGGCGGGCTCGCCAAGGCATGCGGCCTGCCGCGCACGCGTATCGAGCGGATTGCGAGCGAGCAGACCGGAATCACAGCCGACACCGCACTTCGGCTTGGCAAGGCGCTCGGCACGACGGCCGAGCTATGGCTCAATCTTCAAAATGATTTCGACATCCAGATCGCCAAACGCGATCTGGGCAAGGCACTCGATCGCATCGAGACAGTGAACAAGCCTGAAGCCGCCTGAGCGATCGGCCTACGCCGACCGCCGCACCGCGTTGTCCACCAGCGTCTTGCCGAGCGACCAGATCGCACCGGGGACCTTGTGGCTGCCGGCGATGACGTCGTCGAAGGCGCGCTCGATCCAGCTGCAGTCTTCTTCGGTGATGGTGAGCGGCGGAAGCAGCTTGATGGTGTGGCTGCCATGACCGGCGACTTGCGTCAGGATCTTGTGATCCTTGAACAGCGGCACGGTGATGAGCTGGCAGAACAGGCCCTTGTTGGCAGCTTCCAGCACGTTCCAGGACGCCCGCAGCCGCAGCGATTTCGGCGGGCCGAACTCGATGCCGATCATCAGCCCCTTGCCTCGCACTTCCTTCAGCAGCTCGTAGCCGGGCACCATGCGGGTGAGCGCGAGGCGAAGCTCGGCGCCGCGCTTGGCGGCGGACTCGATCAGCTTCTCCGATTCCATCACGTCGAGCGTGGCAATGCCCGCGGCCATCGCCAGATCGTTCTTGGAGAACGTCGAACCGTGCACCACGGCGCGGTCCATCTGGTTGAAGATCTTGTCGAAGATGCTCTTGCGCGTCAGCACCGCGCCGACCGGCACGTGGCCGCCCGAGAGCGACTTCGACAGCAGCACCATGTCGGGCTCGACGTTCCAGTGTTCGACCGCGAGGAAACGGCCGGTGCGGCCCATGCCGGTCTGGATCTCGTCGGCGACGAACAGCGTGCCGTACTTCTTGCAGAGCGCGGCGGCGCCCGGCAGGAACTCGTCGGAGGGCATGTTGACGCCCTTGCCCTGGATCGGCTCGACGACGAAGGCCGCGACCTCGCGCGAGGCCAGCGCCTTCTCGAGCGCGGCGAGATCGTTGAACGGAACCGAGGTGCAACCCGGCAGCAGCGGCTCAAAGCCGGTGCGGAAGTTCGAATCACCGGTCAGCGACAGCGCGCCATAGGTCAGGCCATGATAGCCGTGGGCACAGTAGACGATGCCGGGGCGGCCGGTGGCGCCGCGCGCGAACTTGATCGCGGCCTCGACGCATTCGGCGCCGGAATTGGCGAAGAACGCCTTATCAAGATAGGGAACATATTTCAGGAGCCGCTCGGCGAGCACGCCGGCGAGCACCGAGACGTCGAACTGGACGAGATTGGGCAGATCGGCGTCGAGCACACTTTTCAGCGCCTCGCGCATCACCGGATGATTGCGCCCGATTGCGAACACGCCAAAGCCGGACAGGAGGTCGAGATAGCGCGCCCCGTCGCGATCGTAGAGGTACTGCCCCTGCCCCTTCTGGAAGCCGACATCGTAGCCGATGGTCTTGAGAACCCGAACGAACTGCTCGTTCAGATGCCGATTATGCAGGGCGCTACGCTGGGCCTGACGGTCCGCGAATAGCTGAGACATGTCTGGATTTGGACTGTTCATCCGCTACATACTTCGGTTGAGGGCCGCTTCGTCAACTGAAAACGGTCAGCAAACGGAAAAGGGTCTGTGCGGCCTTTTGCCCTTTTTCGGACCATGTTCGCAAGCACAGCTTTAAACCATGTTGCACTGCCAAGGAACACTCATGCGTTTGGCCATTTACACCGGAATAATACTGGCGGGCGGTTACGCCGGCCTGACACCGGCGCTCGCCGCCGATCCCACCGGCGACTGGCGGGTCGCCGATGGCGTTGCCAATATCCGCGTCGCCCAATGCAACGGCAGCATGTGGGGCGCGGTTTCCTGGGAAAAGCAGCCCGGCGGCCGCGACGACAACAACCCGGATGTCTCAAAAAAGAACAGACCGTCACTGGGCATGGCGACCCTGATCAACATGAAGAAGACGGCCGGCGCCGAGCAGTGGGAAGGTCAGGTCTACAACGCGAAGGATGGTCAGATGTATAGTGCGACCATCACGCCTGTCGGCACCGACCAGCTCGAGATCAAGGGCTGCGTCCTGGGCTTCCTGTGCGGCGGCGAGACCTGGACCCGCGTCGGTCCGCCGATTCCCTTGAGCACCGCCAACGCCATGGCCAAGGGTGCGCCCAAAACCACAGGTGCGGCGCCCAGGGCTGCGCCAGCAGTGCCGAGTGCCGCAGCCCCCGCGCCGACGACGGCAGCTCCGAAGAGCGCCACCGCGACCAAGCCCGGTCAGAAAGGTGCCGCCGATCCCGTCGGCGACATCTGCCTACTCCCTGAGATTGCGGGGCTTGCCCATTAGGGCCGGCTGGAACAGCAGCACTGCGGCAAGCGTCGTCACCAGCGAGAGTGCGAGCAGCTTGCCCATGCTGGACGTGCCCGGATGGCTCGACAGCCACAGGCTGCCGAACGCGGTCGCCGTCGTCAGTGCGCTGAAAAAGATCGCGCGCGTCAGGCTGGTCTGAAGCAGATTTGTCCTGCCGGACCGCCACGCCACGACATAATAGATCTTGAACGCGACGCCGACACCGAGCAGCAGCGGGAACGCGACGATGTTGGCGAAGTTGAGCGGCAGGCCGATCAACACGCAGATCTCGAGCGTCACTGCGCCCGCAACCAGAAGCGGCACCAGCGTCATCAGAACGTCGACCAGGCGGCGCAGCGTGATCCACAGCAAGAGGCCGATCACCAGCAGCGCATAGATGCCGGCATGGATGAACGCCCTCACCACGGTGTCACCCGACTTCAGGATCGAGACCGGTCCACCAATCGCGGTCGGCTCGGCCTCGAGCACGGCTGCAGCGAATTTGCGCAGCGTATCGTTGTCGTTGGGATCGCCCTTCGGCTGCGCCTCGACACGAATGATTCCATCCTTGCTCTTCCAGGCGCTGACGAGATCGGGCGGCAGCGACTTCAGGGTGACCGGCTCGGCCTGCATTGCGTTCCTGAGCTGGTCGAACACGATCTTCATCGGCGTGACGAATACGTCCTGCGCCTTGTTGCGGGTCGCCTCATCCGAATTGGCGAGCTTGTCGAGCGCGGCCGCGAGCCGGCGCGAGGCGATTGCGCCCGGGCCTTTGGCGTCACCGGCAGTCCGGCGCAGATTGTCGACTGAGGATTTCAGCGCCTCGACGTTTTCCTGATCCGACGGCGCCGCGTCGACCTGGTCCGGGTTGAGCGCGGGGTTCAGGATCTTGGCACCCTGTGCGATCAGCTTCAGCTTCGGCTGCTGGTCTTCCGGCACGAAGCTGTCGAGCGACATCACGCGCAACACTTGGGGTACTTTCTCCAGCTTCGCTTCGACCTGCTTGGCCTGCTCATCCGACGTGGTCATCACGTTGATGGCATTGGCGCCGGTGTTGGGATCCTTTCGCAGGTCGAGGAAGGTCGCGATCGACTCCGCCTTCGGGTTGCGCAGGTTCATCGGGTTGAAGTCGAACTTCAGGAAGTAGAGAAGCGGCAGGCCGGCGAGCGCCAGCAGCAACGTGCCGCCCACAACCAACACACGGTGCTTCTCCAGGAAGTAATCGAGCGGCGCCAGGAAGGCATAGCCAACCGGCTCCATCTCACCGGGCGGATTCAGCAGCTTCAGCATCGCGGGCAGTACGGTGATACTGGAGACGAACGCCACCAGCATGCCGACGCCGGCGATCTGGCCGAGCTCGGAGATGCCCTTGTAGTCGGTCGGCAGGAAACAGAGGAAGCCGGCGGCGGTCGCCATTGCCGCCAGCGACAGCGGCACCGCCGAGCGCTTCGCGGCAAGCACCAGCGCGCCGGAGAGATCGTCGTGTTTGTAGCGCTCCGAGCGGTAGCGGACGCTGTACTGGATACCGAAATCGACGCCCAGGCCGACGAACAGCACGGCGAACGCGATCGACAGCAAATTGAAAGAGCCGACCATCATCAGGCCCGCCGCGGTCGTCAGCGCGAGGCCGACGAAGAGATTGACGAACACCGCGAAGATGATCTTCGAAGAGTGCAGCGCGAGCCACAGGATCAGGAGCACGACGAGCACCGTACCGATGCCGTTGACGATAGCGCCTTCCTGGACGGTGGCGTATTCCTCGTTGGCGATCGGGACCGGACCTGTCAGCCGTACCCGTGCCTGATATTTTGTCGCAAAATCGAGATCGAGCGCTGCCTTGCGGATCGCGTCGGTTGCGCCCTTGCCGGGCTCCAGCGCGTTGTAGTCAAGGATCGGCTTGAACTCGATGAAGGCACGCTTGTCCGAATCCTCCAGCGGCTTGTCGCTGACGAGCTCGCGCCAGGAGAAGATCGCATTGCCCTTGTTGAGCACGGTCTCGACCGTCTCTGCGATCTGGTTGAACGGCCGCTCGGTGCTGTCGAGCTTGACCTGGCCGCGCTTGACACCGGCGAGCCCGGTCTCCAGCGCGCCCGTCAGGCCGCGGATCGACGGATCGCCGGCCATGATCTCGATCAGGGGCGCTGCGGATTCGAACTGGCTGGTAATCTTGCCGACTTCCTCGGTCGGCAGGAACAACAGACCGTTCTTCTCGAAGAACTCACCGGTGCCGAGCTGCTGCATCGACTGGAATTCGGTCTTGTTGTCCTTCAGCTTGGCAAACAGCGCGTCCGCGGCTGCGGTCGCCATCTCCGGCGTCCTGGCCTCGACGACCGCGAGAATGGTCGCGTCACGGTCGAAGGCGCGGTCGAACTGCTGGTCGCGCTGGCGCCAGTCCAGATTCTGGGCAATCAGCGAATTGATGTCGGTGTTGATGGCGAAGTGCTGGGACGTGTAATAGCCCGCCCCCACCGCCAGCAGGAGCCCGAGAACGACGACGAGGGAGGCAAACCGGGTACAGGCCCTGACGATGGCAACGACTACGCTCTGCAGCACTTCTTTTCTTTCTAGTGTTAACAGCCTGCCGGAAACGCCCGCTGTTTATCGGAGTTCCCAGGCGAAACCTATTGCTGTTTGCGTGGCTCTCGCGGGAACCAGGTTCGAAGTAAACGCCGGAAGGACCATGGCAAAATCATGCGAAGGGGCGGTATAGCCGTCGAGTTGAGGCGGTAAAGTGACGAAGGGGTGAGCACAAATGTAGCTGCCTCGCCCACGCGGAATAGAGTATTATAGTACCCGCCATCAGTCCTGCCGGGAACCCCTGGCCTCGCTCCACCTTTCCTTATCGCCGATTTTTTGACACAAAGTGCTGTGCCTGCATGCGCCGGGAACCCAGGATGGGGTGGGCGGTTACCGCGGTCGCGACGCCAATGGTGCGGATATTGCAGCATTGGCCTGTATCGGGTGCCACCGGGGACAATTGAGCGGATTGGTGCAAATTGCGTGATGGGCGTCCAATGGAAGTTTATCTAGCGCAGCCGCGCGGCTTTTGCGCGGGCGTGGTGCGCGCAATCGAGATCGTGGAGCGGGCCCTGGAGAAATATGGCCCGCCCGTCTACGTGCGCCATGAGATCGTGCACAACAAATACGTCGTCGAGAGCCTGAAGAACAAAGGCGCGATCTTCGTCGAGGAGCTGTCCGAAGTTCCACCGAAGGCTGTCACCGTTTTCAGTGCCCATGGCGTCGCCCGCAGCGTCGAGGAAGAGGCCGCCGCGCGCGACCTTCCGGTGCTGAATGCCACCTGCCCCCTGGTCACGAAAGTTCACAATCAGGGGAAGCGCTACATCACCAAGGGCCGCACCCTGATCCTGGTCGGCCATGCCGGCCACCCCGAGGTCGAGGGCACGATGGGCCAGGTTCCCGGGCCCGTTCTACTGGTCCAGAGCGTTGACGAGGCTATCGCGCTGGCGCTGCCGGCGGATACGCCAGTGGCCTACATTACCCAGACCACGCTGTCGGTCGACGACACCAGGGACATTATCGGGGCTCTTCAAGCCAAATTTACAGATATTCAAGGCCCAGACATCCGGGATATCTGCTATGCGACACAGAACCGCCAATCTGCGGTAAGGGACTTGAGCAAGCTGGTCGACGTGATCTTGGTGGTGGGCGCTGCCAATAGCTCGAACTCGAACAGGCTCCGCGAAATCGGCACCGAGGCCGGTGTCGCGAGTTATCTGATCGCCGATGGCCGCGAGCTCAATCCGGAGTGGTTGAAAGGTGCCAGGACCGTCGGCCTCACGGCCGGCGCCTCGGCGCCTGAGGTGCTGGTGGATGACGTGATCGAAGCGCTGCGGCGGATCGGACCGGTGACGGTCTCGGTGCTCCCGGGCCGCGAGGAAAACATCGAATTCAGGCTTCCGGCCCAACTGGCTGCGAGCTGACCTATCCGAATTTCAAGCCCAGAAAGAAACGTGCAATGGCTATCCCCTTCTTCAAGGAAATGCGTATCGGCGGCTATTTGCTCAAGCAGAAACTGCTTGGCCGCAAACGCTATCCGCTCGTGCTGATGCTGGAGCCGCTGTTCCGCTGCAACCTCGCCTGCGTCGGCTGCGGCAAGATCGATTATCCCGATGCGATCCTCAACCGCCGCATGACGGCGCAGGAGTGCTGGGACGCGGCCGACGAGTGCGGCGCGCCGATGGTGGCGATTCCCGGCGGCGAGCCGCTGATCCACAAGGAGATCGGCGAGATCGTGCGCGGCCTCGTCGCGCGCAAGAAGTTCGTTTCGCTCTGCACCAACGCGCTGCTGCTCGAGAAGAAGCTCGACCTGTTCGAGCCCTCACCTTACCTGTTCTTCTCCGTGCATCTCGACGGCCTGAAGGATCATCACGACAAGGCCGTGTCGCAGAAGGGCGTGTTCGACCGTGCCGTGTCCGCGATCAAGGCGGCGAAGGCGCGCGGCTTCACCGTCAACGTCAACGCCACCATCTTCGACGGCCATCCGGCCGAAGAGATCGCAAAATTCCTCGACCTCACCGTCGAGCTTGGTGTCGGCGTGTCGATGTCGCCCGGCTACGCCTATGAGCGCGCGCCGGACCAGGAGCACTTCCTCAACCGCACCAAGACCAAGAAGCTGTTCCGCGACGTCTTCGCCATGGGCAAGGGCAAGAAGTGGAATTTCATGCATTCCGGCCTGTTCCTCGACTTCCTCGCCGGCAACCAGGAATACGAGTGCACGCCGTGGGGCATGCCCGCGCGCAACATTTTTGGTTGGCAGAAGCCCTGCTACCTGCTCGGTGAAGGCTACGCCAAAACCTTCAAGGAGCTGATGGACACCACCGACTGGGAGACCTACGGCACCGGCAAGTACGAGAAGTGCGCCGACTGTATGGCCCATTGCGGCTACGAGCCGACAGCCGCGACCGCCGCGCTCAACAACCCGATCAAGGCGATGTGGGTGTCGCTGCGCGGCATCAGGACCTCGGGCGCGATGGCGCCGGAGATCGACATGTCGAAGCAGCGCCCGGCGCAGTACATCTTCTCGGAGCAGGTCCAGAAGAAGCTCTCCGAGATCCGCAAGGACGAGGCCGCCGCTGCACAGGAGAAGGCGGCACGGAAGGCTTCGACGGCGGCGTAAGCGGCGCGAGTCGCACGAACGAAAAAGGGCCCGGTCGCCACTGCGACCGGGCTTTTTCTTTTGTTAGTTTGGTGTCACCGCAATGATCATGCGTCGCGCATCCCCTGATAGCCAGCCGCTTTCGCCGCTTTAACAAGCTTGCGATCGAACGTGACGAAACCCTCGCAACGTCGGGATCGCGTCAGATGCAGCGCATCCGCGAAATCCATTCCCTTCTCGGCGAGGTCGAGCGCCTGCGACGATTGTTTGGCATGGTCCCCCGTCAGGCAGAGGACGATCAGATCAATCGCGAGCATGCCGGCGCCGGGCTTCGGCAACCACGCCTGCGTCCATCTCTTCCAGCGTCTTCGGCTTGCCCTTGTAGGCGAGTACGCCGAATACGTCCTCCGGCCGCGTCTCGGCAAAGGCCGGGGCCGGCTTCAACAGCACGCCCTCAGGGGTGTCCTCAACGGTGAGCCGTGTTCCCGCCCGCCATTTCCGCCGCTGACGAATGGCGCTGGGCAGGATGACCTGCCCCTTGGTGGAAACGGTGGTGGTGAGCTTTTCCGCGCCGGCCATCGGCCCGCCCTTCCTAGTGTAAGACAAAGGTAAGATAGGGCGCAGGCGAGCTCACATTCAATGGGTTCGCCCCCTCCGGCTACGTACATCAAAGAAAGGCCCGGCGCCAATGGCGACCGGGCCTTATTGTCAGTTTCGAAGACGCCGCTCAGGCAGCTTTCGAGACCAGCGCCGCGCCGTCGGCCAGCTCCGTCCCGATCAGGAAGTCGCGGCAGCCGCGCAGGCTGCGGAGCGCGCGGTTGAAGTCGAGGCCGGTCGAGACCAGCGCATGCAGGGTTGCCGGATTGCGCACAATGCCGCGCAGGACGGCGGCTAGGTCGATCTGGCCGTTCGGCTTGATCGCGGCGCGGGCCAGCGCCGGCAGTGCGCGATGGGCGGGATCGCTGATGACGCGGACCGCGGCAAAGGGCAGCCCCGCTTCCGCAGCGTACGCGGCCGCGATGTGGCTTTCCATGTCGACGGCGGACGCGCCGGTCTCCGAATGCAGCGCCGCCTTGCAAGAGCTGCCCGTGACCACTTCCTCGGCGCCCGCAAGGGAGCCGCGCACGACCCGGCGGCGGCCGGAGGTCAGCTTGTCGATCAGGTCGTCGCTGAGCGACAGGCCGGCGCCCCAGCGGGCATCGCCCGAGAGCACCTCGGTCGCCACCACGACGTCGCCGGAGCGCAGCGTCGGGTCGAGCCCGCCGGCCACGCCGAACGAGATCACACCACGAATCGTCTCGGGATCGACCACCGTCAGAAGCGCCCGCAACTGGGTCGGGCTGCTGGACGAGCAGATCACCGCCATTCCGGGCCCAGCAGCAATGCGGGCCTCCTGAACCAAACCGGTCACGATCAATATCGGCCGCGGATCAATGGCATTGCCCGCGGTAACATAGTCCCCCGTCCCCAAAGTCACATTCCGACCCCTACCACCCTGCTGTTGGTGTTCCGCAAGTTCCGATATCGCGCCAGCGCCCACAGCGGGAAGAACTTCGGGTAACCATGGTACCGCAGATAGAATACGCGGGGGAAGCCCGTGGCGGTGTAGCGGCTCTCGTCCCACAGTCCTTTTTCGTTCTGTGTTGCAATCAGGTACTCCACCCCGCGGGCGACGGCCGGGTGATCAACCTCGCCAGCCGCCATCAGCGCAAGCAAGGCCCATGCCGTTTGCGAGGCGGTCGATGGAGCAGGTTCCCAGCCCTTGTAGTCCAGCCGGTAGCTGACGGCGTCCTCGCCCCAGCCGCCGTCCTTGTTCTGGATCGAGGCCAGCCAGCCGGCCGCCTTGCGCATCATCGGATCGTTGCGGTCCACGCCGGCCATGTTGAGGGCGCACAGCACCGACCAGGTTCCATAGATGAAGTTCATGCCCCAGCGGCCGTACCAGGATCCCTCGGAGTGCTGGGTCTTCCGGAGATAGGCGATCCCGTCGGCCACGTGCCTGCTGGTCTTCTCGGTCTCGCCGAGCTGGGCCAGCATCGAGATGCAGCGCGCCGTGACGTCCTCGGTCGGCGGGTCGAGCAGCGCGCCGTGGTCCGAGAACGGGATGTTGTTCAGATAGTATTCGAGGTTGTTGACGTCGAAGGCGGCCCAGCCGCCGTCGTCGCTCTGCATGCCCTCGATCCACTCCCGGCCGCGGTCGATCGCGGCATCATAACCGGTCGCACCGTGCTCACGGCGCATGCGATCCATCGACATCACCACCACGGCGGTGTCGTCGAGATCGGGGTAATGGGCATTGTTGTACTGGAACGCCCAGCCGCCCGGACGCACGTCGGGCCGCTTCACCGCCCAGTCGCCCTTCACCTCGAGCTCCTGCTTCGGGATCAGCCAATCGAGCCCCTGCTTGGCCGCAGGCACCGCCTTGTCACCGCCGGCTTCCAGCAGCGCGTGCGCGGTCAGCGTCGTGTCCCAGATCGGTGAGACGCAGGGTTGGCAGTAGGCCTCGTCGTCCTTGATCACGAGCAGCTTGTCGATGCCTCGGCGCGTGATCGCGCGTGGCGGGAAGTTCTCGTCCTTGCCGAGCGCGTCATACATCATGACGATGTTGGCCATGGGCGGATAGATCGCGCCCATGCCGTCCTCGCCATTGAGGCGTTCCTCGATGAAAGCGAGCGCGGCATCGATCGCGCGCTGGCGCAGGCGCTTCGGAAACATCGGCTCGACGACACGCAAGACGGCATCGAGCGAACGAAACAGCAGGAACCAGGCCATGCTCTGGTGCGGTGCCTTGGCGGTCATGCCGATCGAGCGCGGATCCTGGAGGAACAGTTCGTCGATGCCGACGCCCTTCGGATTCTTCGCCAGCGGCTTCAGCGCGGCGATAACCATCAGCGGCACCATGGTGGTGCGCGCCCAATAGGAGATCTTGTTGATGTGGAACGGCGACCAGAACGGCAGCAGCACGATCTCGATCGGCAGCACCGGCACCGCGCGCCATGTCACCACGCCGAACGTCGCCAGCAGGAAGCGGGTGAAGACGTTGCTGTTGATCGCGCCACCACGTGCGTGAATCGCCTCGCGCGCGCGCGCCATGTGCGGCGCGTCCACGGAATCGCCGATCATCTTCAGCGCGAAATAGGCCTTCACGCTGGCGCTCATGTCGAACTCGCCGTCATGCACCAGCGGCCAGCCGCCATGGGCGCCCTGGACGCGGCGCAGATAGTTGCCGATCTTGGCCTCGAGCGCGGTGTCGACAGGCTCGGCGAGATAATGGCGCAGCAGGATGTATTCGGCCGGGATCGTGCAGTCGGCCTCGAGCTCGAACACCCAATGGCCGTCGGATTGCTGAAAGCCGAGTACGCCTTGCGTGGCCAACGCAATGCTCGATTCCAGGGTGTTCGATTCCAAGGCTTCGCGGCTGGTCGCGTTCACGGAATCCATGTCGCTCGATTGCTCCGATAGTCGATTGAAAGTGACGGGGACATTGCCCGTCAGAGCCGCTTTTCAGGATCCTTTGGCGGCCAAAACCAGATCGGCGGCGCGATCACCGGACCGGACCGATCCTTCGATCGTTGCAGGCAATCCCGTAGCAGTCCAGTCGCCGGCAAGGAACAGGTTTTTCAGCGCGGTGATCGGCCCCGGACGCAGGGCGTTCTGCGCCGGCGTGGCCGCAAATGTGGCACGACGCTCGCGCACGATCTGCCACGGAGGCAGCTCGCCGGACACGCCGCCCGCCTCGCAGACGTCGTTCCAGATCGCCTGCGCGAGTTCCTCGCGCGGCATGTCGACGAGACGGTCGCCATTGCTGATGGTGACGGAGAGCCGGTTCGGAAACGCAAACAGCCATTCCACGACGCCGCCGATCACACCGAGGATCGGCGCCGAGCCCGGCGGCGGCTCAACGCGGAAATGCGCGTTCACGATGGCGCGGAATTCGGTCGGCGCCGTCAGGCCCGGCAGCAGGCTCGTCGCCGCGCGCGGCGGCACCGCCATCACGATCGGATCGCCCGCAGCGAGCTGGACCACATCCTCGCCGCCGAAATTCAGTGCACTGACTTTGCCGTCAGTGGTGACGAAGGAACGCAGCTCATGGCCGAGCTGAACGGTGTGTCCGCGCTCCTGCAAGAATTTCACGGCAGGCTCGATCAAGACGGCGCTGAGGCCGTCGCGCGCGATGAGCGGACGGCAGGCCTGCCCGCCCGCCAGCAGCGTCTCGCGCACGATCGCGCCGGCAAGCCCGGCCGAACCCTCGGGCGGATCGACATTGAGCGCCGCGAGCAGCAGCGGCTGCACCAGGCGTTGATAGAGAATGCCTTCGCAGGGAATGGATTTGCCGACCAGCGTCTGTTCCGATGCCCAGATCAGCGGCGCCAGCTTGAGATAATCGGTGAGCCCGGTGTCGGGCACGCGGCGGCTCTCATCGAGCACCCAGGCGGGCCACCGGCCGGCACCGAGATCGATCTGCCAACGCTGCCCGGTCTTGATGTCGACGAAGGGAAACTGCGCGGTTTCAGGGCCGACGAGGCCCGCCTCGGTGCCGATCGAGCGCGCATAGGCGCGCGCGTGGCTGTTGCCCGACAGCAGCAGATGATTGCCATTGTCGATCATGAGATTGGTGGCGCCGTCGAAATAGGAGCGGCAGCGGCCGCCGGCCTGGTGCGTCGCTTCGTGCACGGCGACCTTGAAGCCGGCATTGGCGAGCCGCACAGCGGCGGAGAGGCCGGAGATTCCGGCGCCGATGATGTGAGCTGTGTTTTGCATCAGAGGAAAGCGTAGCGGAACAGGATCGCGAAGCGTGTGACCTTCGACACACGCACGGGCTCGCGCGGCGCATTGAAGCCGCGCGCGATCAGGAGGTCCAGAATGGCGTGATAGTACTTCGACATGATCCGGGGCGCGCGCACCGTGCGGCGCTTGTTGCGATTCATGATTTCGTCCGACTTCTCGAAATGCATCTTCGCACGCTGCGTCAGCGGCAGGCAGACCTTTGGCAGCGCGCGCTCGGCGATCACGCGGTTCGGATCGTTGGAGGTGATGCCGGCATGCAGCAGCGCCTCGCGCGGCAGATAGAGCCGGCCGAGCGTTGCGTCCTCGTCGATGTCGCGCAGGATGTTGGTGAGCTGCAGCGCGCGCCCGAGATGGTAAGCGAGCTCGATGCCGTCTTCCTCGGGCAGGCCGAACACCCGCACCGACAACCGTCCGACCGCGCTGGCGACACGGTCGCAGTACAGATCCAGCGTCGCCATGTCGGGCGCGCGGATATCCTGCGGCACGTCCATCTCCATGCCGTCGACGATGGCGAGGAAATCCTCGCGCTTCAGCCCGAACGTCTTCACGGAGGTGACGTAATCGGCAAGCCGCGCCGGCGGGCTGCCCTGATAGAGCGCGTCGATGTCGTTGCGCCACTGCTGAAGTGCGGCGAGCCGTTCATCGCGCGGGCCGTCGGAATCGGCGATGTCGTCGACCTGGCGGCAGAAGCTGTAGATCTGGAACATCGCCTCGCGCTGGTCGCGCGGCAGGATCCGCATCGCAGCGTAGAATGAGCTGCCGGATGCGGACGAGCCATAATTGGCGCTGGGCGCGGTCGCCTCAAGCGTCATGGGCAGTCCCCGGATTCGAGATCGGCTTGCGGCCGATCGCGCGACGGCCGACTTCGCCGATCATGCCGGCGAGGCTGAAAGTGAGAACTTCAAACTTGTTCAGATGCACGCGCTCGCGCAGGGGATCGCGCACCTTCAACAGACGCACGATGCGGTCGGCATAGGCCTGGATCACCGAGACATCGACGCCGAGGCGGAAATCCCTGATCTCCGCGCTCAGCGACTTGCCCTGGTTGAGCAGCGCTTCGTTGCGCACGGCAAGCGCCTGAAGGCACGACAGCATCGCCGGTGGCGACTGTGCAAGCCCAAGCTGCTCGACCGAGGCGCCGCTTGCGGCCAGCGCATCGCGCGGCAGATAGACGCGGTTGAGCTCGCGAAAATCCTTGCCGCAATCCTGAAGATGGTTGTTGATCTGAAGGCCCGCGCAGAGCGCATCCGACGCAGCCCAGGTCGAGGTGCTCTCGCCATGGACGTCGAGCATGAAGCGGCCGACCGGCATCGCCGAATAGCGGCAATAGTGGATGACCTCGTCCCAGTTCTCGTAGCGCAGTTTCGTCACGTCCATGCGGAACGCGATGAGCACGTCGAGCGCGTGGCGCGGCGCCATGCCGCGCTCGGCCAGCGCACGCCGCAGCGCGACGGCTTCGGCCTGGGTGTCGCCCTTGCCGAGGAGTTCCGCCTCGAACAGGTCGAGATAGCGAAGCTTTTCGTCCGCCGGCAGGGTCGCGTGGTCGGCGATGTCGTCGGCAGTGCGGACGAAATTGTAATACGCCAGGATCAGGGCGCGATGACGCGGATGAATGATCCAGGACGCGACGGGAAAATTCTCGTCGCGGTCACCCTTGCCGGATCGCAATTCGCTCGCAGAGGTCATCGAGGGCTGATCAACAATCGTTTGGACAGGAAGGGCTTTTGCGCTCGCGCGGGCCTAATGCCGGCGCTGCCGCGGCCCCCATATAGGGGAATACGGCCGCAAAACCAATCCTGTCTCTCGATGGCAGCCTTGCGGATCCGGCCTGAAAAGGCGGCCCCACGGCCGCCTTTGTGGGCCAGTGGCCGAGCTTACTGGTTGTGGTTCTTCAGGACCTGGTCGCAGGCCTGCGAGATCTTGGCCCGGTTCTCCTTGAGGCAGGCCAAGACGGTGAAATCGCCCTGGTCGATAACCGGACGGCAGAACTTCTGCACATCACGCGTGCAGGCCTTCTGCTCGGCATCCGTGCCACGCCCCTGCTGGGCGAACGCAGCCGTGGACAGGGTTGCCGACAGCACGGTGAGAGCGACGAGAAGCTTACGCATTGTATTCCTTCATTCTGACGGCAGAATCGCACCGATCCCGGACAGCACAGGGCGGACGACGGGAACGGATTGCTCTGATGGCAAGTTGCCGCGGAAAGGGCGGCACCGGAGAAGGCACAAGCACTGGCAAATGCGGCCAAATTGGCGCCGCGCCCACCAAATCAGGTCTTCCCTCGGCCTTCATTGGCAGATGTAAGGGTTTGATCCTACGTCATAATTCTGGCAAGCGGCGTTTTACTGCATACCTGTTGCAGAGCTGCATCTGTCCGATCCGCCATTTCGGCCAGAAATACATGGAAACAGAGGAGATCCGAGGTCAGACCGCTGACATTGTGGGCGGTTAGGCTGTGAACCTGATCCAGGCTCTTGAACCTGACTCAGGCTCGCAACACTAAACTTTCGATGTGGCGAGACGTCCTGTCATGAACGGACGTCGTTCCAAAACGGGATATTGATGATGAAAATCTTTGGGCGATCTGAACTGGCGATCAAGGCGGCGGGCATTGGTGCGGCGCTGCTCTTCTCAGTTGCGGCAGGCCATGCTCAGTCGTCCGGGCCGTTCGCCGGCTTCGACGGGGCGTGGACCGGCACCGGCACGGTGTCGCTATCGGACGGCTCGACCGAGCGCATCCGCTGCAAGGCGGACTACAAGGTCGCCGGCACCGGTCTCAGCCTCAAGCAGGCCCTGCACTGCGCCTCCGACAGCTACAAGTTCGACCTCACCAGCGACGTGACGAGCCAGGGCGAGCGGATTTCCGGCAACTGGAGCGAGTCCAACCGCAACATCTTCGGCAACCTTCAGGGCACCGCCGGTGGCGGTCAGATCGAGGTATTCGTCGAGGCCAACGGCTTTGCCGCCAATCTCTCGCTGCGCACCAACGGCTCCAAACAGACGGTGCAGATTTCGTCCAAGGGCGAGATCCGCGGCGTGAACATCACGATGACGAAGGGCTGATCGCCCCTTCCTGCTTCGAGAGAAACAAGCCCCCGGTTTTCGCGAGCCGGAGGCTTTTTGCTGACATCAATCCTTCCGCGCAACGCATTCGCATCGGCACCTGAAGTAAACCGCATCCGGATCGCGCCCCCAGGCGTCCCAACCGGCAAGCGCCGCCTCGATCTCCTCGGCGCTCGCGAGCGCCCTGCTCAGAAGCTGCGGCCCGAGGCCGAGAAGGCTTCGTCGCGCATCCGTGACCGCCTCGGCGCGGCTTGCCGCATCGGCGCTATGGTTGACATAGCTTGCGCCGGCCCAGACCGGCATGAAGCCGTGCGCGCGAACAATGGCACTCTGCCGGCGACCAAAGCGAAGCGCCTCCGGATCGTCGTGCCCGTACCAGCGTTGCCAGAGGTCGAGCGCGAGGCGCACGCCGTCGAGTTCGGGATGGAGAATGTTGCCGCCGACATCGGCGTCACGCGTGCCGAGCACCCCGCCCGGCTTCAGCACCCGCCGCGCCTCCGCCAGCGTTCGCATCAACGTCGCCTCGCTCTGGTGATAGAGCACCGCGTGAAAGAACACCGCGTCGAATGCCTCATCCTCGAACGGAAGCGCGGTCATGTCGGCTTCGACAAAGGACAGATTGGTGAAGCCAGCCCTGGCGGCAAGCTGACGAGCCGCGGCGATTGCGTTCGACTCGATGTCGAGGCCGATCGCCTTGCCAACAACCCCGGCAAGCGCAGCCGTAATCGTCCCTGGACCGCAGCCAACGTCGAGCAGGACCATGTCCGGTGTCAGGAACGGCGCAAGGAAGGCGGCGGAGTCGCCGCCCCGCTTCTGCTGAAACGCCGTGATGGAGTTGTCGTGCTGCGTTTCCCGCATGATACCTCTCGAACCGCAGCCAGCGTGCTGCGATTCGGTGGCCGCGTGATGACCTCCGCTCAGATCGCCGGCTTGTCGGGGCCCTGCAGCTTGGCGTGCAGGTTGATCAGCCACATCGCCGTCGGCCGCAGGATGAAGAGGTCGGCCACCAGCGCCGCCACCATCGAGAAAGCGCTGAGCCAGCCGAACAGCCGCAGCGACGGCAGGTCCGAGAACACGGTGACGACGAGACCGCAGGCCAGCACCAGCGTGGTCAGGATCAACGCCGGGCCGACCAGCACGGTCGCGCGCTCCACCGCGAGCGCTGAACCGACGCCCGGCTTGCTCTCAAGCCTAAGGCGATTGAGGAAGTGGATGGTGGCGCTTAAGCCCAAGCCAAACGAGACGGTCAGCGCGACGACGCTGGCGAATTGCAGCCCCTCGCCCATCGCCCACAGCACCGTTCCCGACATCACCACTGGGAAGATGCCAGGCAGGATGCAGGCAAACATCACCACCCAGGAGCGGAAGGCGAGGCCGATGAAGATCGCGACCAGCGCGAATTCGACGGTGAGCCCGCGGTTCAGCTTCTCGATCATGCCGGCCGAATTGCGCGCGGCGATGGCGGCGAGACCGGTGACGGCAACCTCGTAGCCAGGATGCTTCTTGCGGACGGCGTCGAGCTCGGAGTCCAGCTTGTCGACGATCGGCAGGAGCTGGCTGGAATCCTTGTCCGGCACGCGGCCGGCCACAACCACCGCATCCTGCTCGGCATCGATGAACCGCCGCACCAGATGCTCGGGGATGACGTTGACATATTCCTTGAGAGTCGCGACATCGTCGCTGCCGGCCTTTTCGGCCAGCCAGCGGCGCAGCGTCTCCAGCGACCAGACATTGCCGACGCCGGCCGCCTTCTCCACGGTCGCGTGCACGTCCGCGATGGTTTGCAGCGTCTCCGGCGAGTAGAGCGTTTCACCCTTGGGGAACTGGATCAGCACGTTGACCGGATTGGCGCCGGTCAGCTTGGCGTCGAGCCGGTTGCTGGCGGCCACCGCCTGGCGCTTGTCCGGCACCTGGTCGGCAAGCCGGTAGCGCGGCTCCAGATGGCCGTAGATGACGCCAAGGCCGCCGACGAACAGCACCGCAATCAAGCTGAACAGGCCGGGCCGGCCGACCATGCGCACCGCGATCCAGTAGCAGAAATTGCGCAGCGCCTGCACGCCGGCGTCCGCGGTCTGGAATTTGACGGCGAAGATCTTTTCATTGCGCACGAACAGCACGCCGAACACCGGCACCAGCGACAGCACCGTGATCAGCGCGATGATGGTCGCGGCCAGTCCCGCTTCGCCGAATTTGCGGATCAGGTCGGAGTCGGAGAACTGCAGCGCAATGAAAGAAATGCCGGCGGTGCCGTGCGTCAGCACGCAGGCCGGGCCCACCACCAGCACCGCATTCTTGAACGCGGTGAATTTGTCCTGGCCCGCGATCAGCCGGTCGCGCGCGGCGAAGGTCAGCTGCATCGAGTCCGAGAACGAGATCACCATGATGAGCGGCGTCATCACGTTCAGGAACATGTTGAGATTGAAATTGGCCCAGCCGAGCGCGCCGAGCGCGATCAGGATCGCTATCATCGGCGGGAATGCCGCCACCACCATGAACGAGATCTTGCGGAAGAAGATGATGGCGATGACGCAGCCGGCGAGAATGCCGAGGATGTTGTAGGTGAGTCCGTCGCGCTCGACCGCGTTGCGAATCTCGAGCTGCATCACCGGCACGCCGGAAAGCTGCACACTCAGCCCGGTATCACCGAGATCCTCCTTCATCAGCGCGCGGATGTCGCCGACGGTCTTGGTGAGCTTGTTGGAGGCTACCACCTCCGGATCGAGCGACAGCACGATCAGCGCGAGCGTGCCGTCCTCCGACAAGAGCTTGCCGCGGATGATCTCGTTGTTTTTGACGGTCTCGATGAACTGGTCATAGGCCGCGCCCTCGGGCAGCTCGGCCGGGAACAACGCGGCCGGCAGCTTGCCCGGCGCCGGCGCCTGGCGCGCGGAGAATAGCGAGACCAAACCGCGGGTGCCTTCGACCAGCTGCATATCAGTGACGAAATCGCGCAGCTTCTCAAGATTGTTCCGCGCCAGGAGTTTCTGGCCTTCGACCACGACGAGAACGTCGAATTCCTCCGCCGGGAACTTCTTGGTCACCGCTTCATACTGGCGGAATTCCGGCGTGTTGGAGCGGAACAGCTGGGACAGCGAATCGTCGATCTTGATGCGATGGATGCCGAACACCGCGCCGACGATCAGCGCGAGCAGTATGATGCAGGAGACGATCGGCGCGCGGACCGCAATCAGCCCGATGCGCTCCAGCCCGAAGGCGATGGAGGACGTAGGCCCCTGCTCGACCTTGTCGACATGAACCTCATTCTCGCGGTGCTTTTCGAGCATGCCTTGTCCAGTTCCTAAATCGGTTCGGTCAGCGAGCTTATTGCGCCCCGCGAACGGCTTGAAAACGCCATACCAATGGGAGGCTTGCCCTTTGAAAATGCGCGGAAAATCGCCGGCAGCGGTTTAGCAGGTCAATCACCCTTCTCGCAAGCACGCCAAGGGTCTCCAAATCGATCAAGATGCGGCGATTTTGCCGGAATGCCTGTCATTCTGGCACAGCCGTGCCGATTCGACGCGGCGCGCGGTCGGCGCTCTCGTCCTTGAGCGTCACGCCGGTGGCCTCCCGCGCCAACCCCTCGCGGACCAGCCAGGCGATCTTGAGGGCCGCCTCGTCATAGCTCAACCCAGCCTTGTGAATGTTCGACACGCAGTTTCGCTCGGCATCGGTCAGGCCGGGCTTCGGTGCGAAGGTCAGATAGGCACCGAGGCTATCGGGCGCCGACAGGCCCGGCCGCTCGCCGATCAGCATCAAAACCATGCGGGCGCCGAGAATGGCCCCGATCTCGTCGCCGAGCGCGACCCGCGCGCCTGAGGCGACGACGGCATGGCCGATCGCGACAGCGTCGCCTTCGCCCAACAGCGGCAGCAGGCTATGCAGCAGCGCGACCGCATGGGCATGGACCGCGGCGGCCGACAATCCGTCGCCGATCACGATCGCAAGCTGGCACGGCGCGGTGGCCCCATCCGCCAGCGCCGCGGCGGAGCCGGCATCGAGCTGTCGTCCCAGATCCGGCCGGCGCAGGTAATCGCTGCGATCGGCAGCGCGGCTCGTGACCTCGGTGGCGCCAAGGCCGAGCGCCCTGAGCCCGGCAAGCAGACCCGGCGCATCGAAAGCGGAATGCACGGCATCGCGGGCGCGGGCATGCGCCAGCGTGAAATCGAGCAGCGGTTTTGTCGGCAGGCTCGCGCCGCTGCGCCCGAGCGCGACGCGCGCAGGTGTAAGCGACTTCAGGTCGACGGTCGGGCGCGCCGGAACGGGCTTGTCGCTCATTCGGCGGGAACGGACGCTTCGCGCAGCCGGATCGAATAATTCGATGCGTTCTGCTGGCCGGTTGAAGCCGCGCGCGCGAAGGTGATGAGATGATGCGCGATCATGGTGCAGCCGATCAGGCCCTCCATGTCACCGCAGCGAATCCGCCCCAGCGCGAATTTCCAGAAGACGCGCCTGTAGTCGCCGAGCACGCCGACCTTCCAGAAGATATTGCGCATCATGATCAAGCCGCGCCGGATGTTGGGCCAGGTCTTCATCTCGTCCGGCACCGGCATCTTGAGACGATGCGGATAAACGTGGTCGCATTGATACTGGAAGCGCGCATAGACCTTCTCGGGCTCGTAAGCCACGCCCATCGCGTGCTTCCAGGATGCGACGACCTCGTCATAAGGCAGCAGGAAGTCGACGTTGGAATCGCGGCCGTCGTCATGGACCAGGCGCCCGTCGCGCTCAAGCCGGTCCCAAAGCGGCGTCTTCGGCAGCGCCTGAAGCAAGTTGATGGTGAGAAGCGGGATCTGGGATTCCTCGATGAAGGCCAGCAACGCATCGGATGTATTCGGCTTGTCGGTGTCGAGTCCCATGATGATGCCGGAGACGACCTCCATGCCGTAGGAGTTGATGGTGCGCACGCCCTCGAGGATCGGGACCATCATGTTGTGGTCCTTGTGCATCGCGTGCAGTGCGTCGGGATCGGGGGTCTCGATGCCGCAGAAGATGGTGTGGAACATGGCCTCACGCATCTTCTCGAGGATTTCGGGGCGCTTGGCGATATTGAGCGTCGCCTCGCAGGCGAGCCGCATCACATAGCCGGTCCTCTTCTGCCACTCGATCAGATGCGGCAGCAGATCCATCGCCGCCTTGCGGTTACCGATGAAATTGTCGTCGACGAAATAGACCGTGTCGGTCATGCCGCATTCGCGCAGGCGATCGAGCTCGGCGATGATCTGCTCCGGCGACTTGATGCGCGGGTTGCGGCCGTAGAGGCCGGGGATGTCGCAGAATTCGCACTGATAGGGACAGCCGCTGGAATACTGGATGCTGCCGAGGAAATACCGCTTCACATCGGCGAGCTCATAGGCCGGGATCGGAAACTCCGTCATCGGCACGCGGTCCTTGGTGGTCAGCACCACCTGCCGTTCGGGGCGAGACGTGTCCCGCGACAGGATTTCGAGCAGCTGGTTGGTAGCGTCGCCGAGCTCACCGACATGGAGATAGTCGAACGACGGGTAATAGTCCGGGCAGGCACTGACCGAGGGGCCGCCGAGCGCCACCGGCAGGTCGAATTCATGGGCGCGGCGGCAGATGTCGTTCATCTGCTGGCGCTGGATGTGCATGCCGCTGACGAAGACGGCCTCCGCCCATTCGAACTCTTCCTTCGTCGTGCGGCGAAGATTTTCGTCGACGAATTTGACCTGCCATTCCCTGGGCAGATAGGCCGCGAGCAACAGCAGGCCCTGCGGCGGCATGAAGGCGCGGACGCCGTCGGTCAGCGGATAGGAATACTCGAACGTCCCGAACGACGAGGTGTAACGCGGAAACACGCACAGGATCCGCCGCGACGTTCCGTTGCTTTCAGCGCGCATCGAACTTCCCCCAACCACGTGCTACGAACGGTACTGACGAGGTCTCCAGACACATAACGTAACGCTGCGACCGGAATTCCTCAATATTGTGGCAGCGACCTAATTCGTGAGACGCGCCAATGGTTTCTCCGGTTCACGCCGGGAGCTGGGGTTTTTCGCGAAATTTTCACCTCACGCGATCAGCCGGGAGGCGAAATCGGGCAACAGGCCTGCGTCACCGGCAAGCCGGAAGTCGGCACCGGCAATTCCGCTCTGGACCAGCCAGTCGTCGAACTCGGGCGCGCGGGCCGTACCGAAGACGTCGCGGACATAAAGCGCATCGTGGAAGGAGGTGGACTGGTAGTTCAGCATGACGTCGTCGGCGCCGGGCACCCCCATGATGAAGGTGACGCCGGCGGCTGCGAGCAGCGTCAGCAGATTGTCCATGTCGTCCTGGTCCGCCTCGGCATGGTTGGTGTAGCAGATGTCGATCCCGAGTGGCAGTCCGAGCAGCTTGCCGCAGAAATGGTCCTCCAGCCCCGCCCGGATGATCTCCTTGCCGTCATAGAGATATTCCGGACCGATGAAGCCGACCACGCTGTTGACCAGTAATGGCGAAAAGGCGCGGGCCACCGCATAGGCGCGCGCCTCGCAGGTCTGCTGGTCGACGCCGTGATGGGCGTTGGCCGACAGCGCCGAGCCCTGGCCGGTCTCGAAATACATCACGTTGTCGCCGACGGTGCCGCGCTTCTGCGACAGTCCGGCCTCGTGCGCCTCCTTCAGCAAAGCGAGATCGATGCCAAAACTGCGGTTGGCAGCTTCGGTGCCGGCGACCGACTGGAAGACGAGGTCGACCGGCACGCCCTGCCCGATCAGCGCCAGCGTCGTGGTGACATGGGTCAGCACGCAGCCCTGCGTCGGGATTTTCAGCCGCGCGATGATCTCGTCCAGCAGCCGCAGCAACTGCCCGATCACGGCCGGATCGTCGCTCGCCGGATTTATGCCGATGCAGGCATCGCCGGCCCCTAGCAGCAGACCGTCAAGGATCGAGGCGGTGATACCCCTGGCATCGTCGAAGGGATGGTTGGGTTGCAGCCGCGTGCTCATCCGGCCCTTCAGACCGATGGTGTTCCGGAAGGCGGTGGCGACCTCGCATCTCCGCGCCCCCAGGATCAGGTCCTGGTTGCGCATCAGTTTTGAGACCGCGGCCGCCATCTCCGGCGTGATGCCGGGCGCGAGGTTGCGCAAGGTCTCCGCCTTAGCCGCATCCGACAGCAGCCAGTCGCGGAAGGCTCCGACGGTCAGCGAGGCCACCGGCGCGAACGCCTTGGCGTCATGGCTGTCGATGACGAGGCGGGTAACCTCGTCGGCCTCATAGGGGATGATGGCCTCGTTGAGAAATTGACTGAGGGGGACGTCCGCAAGCGCCATCCGCGCGGCAATCATCTGCTCGGCGCTGCCCGCCGCAATGCCGGCCAGCCGATCGCCGGAGCGCGGCGGCGTCGCCTTGGCGAGGAGGTCGCGCAGGTCCGGGAAGGTGTAGGTCGTGGCGTCGATGGTATGGCGGTAGACCAAAGGCCCCTCCGGGGTTCGTCAGCCAGTGACCGACTCCAGGGCGATCTTGAAGGCGGCGCTGACATCAGGGAAATACCCGCTCGGCAGTCTGTATGCACGCCGATGTTTGGGGCACTCCGGGCGATCCCCGAGGTCGACTTGCCGGGAACCGATAGGATTACGCCAGGTCACTGAGATAGCTCGCCTTTCCAGCGACCAAAGGCGCACACCCCTGACTTGCGCGTTAACACTGCGTCCATCTTCATTCTGCATAATTTTGCATCATTTTTGTACGACCGCGCGCACCGGCCACTCCCGGCCATTCGGGCCCCACACCATGACATCAGACCGATCTGGGAATGCCGCCAATCTGGCAGGCCGTTTCACGCTTGCGACCAAGCTCTATGCGATCTTTGCGCTATTCGCACTGCTCACCGCGGCGATCGCGATGCTGTCCGACTACAACAGCCGCCGCAGCGCCGACCTGATCAGGGCGATCGAGACGGCGAATGCCGCCGCGCTGAACGTCGAGCGCGTCAACTCGCTGGTCTATGCCGTCGTGATGGAATCGCGCGGCGTCTACATGTCGACCGAACCGGCCGTCGTGAAGAAATACGGCGACGGCCTGCTCAAGTTCAACGAACAGATCCTGGGCGTCGTGAAGGGCTGGGAGAGCATCGTCAAGGCTGACGATTCCGAGCAGTTCGCAACCTTCAAGAAGCGCATCGAGCAGTTCGTCGACTTCCGCAAGGAGTTGGTGCGCCGCGGCGTCGAGATCAATGCAGCCGCGGGCCGCGAATGGGGCGACAACGACGCCAACCGCGCCGTGCGCTCGGCGCTAAACAAGGATCTCGAGGCGCTCTCCAAGGTCTATGCCGGGCGTGCCAAGCAGATCGCGCAGGAGACTGAGACCAACCGCGTCCTATCGCTGGTGCTGACCTGCCTCGGCGGCGTGGCGCTGGCGCTGGTCGTGATCGGCATCATTATCATCGCCCGCTCGATCGCCAGGCCGCTCGCCGCGATCACCGCGACCATCAAGCAGGTCGCCGACGGCACCGAGAACGTCGTGGTGCCGCACAGCGGCCGCGCGGACGAGATCGGGGCGCTGGCCCGCGCCATCGAGGTGTTCCAGGACGCGATGGGCCGCAATCGGAACCTCGCCTCGCAGGTCTCGCAGGATTCCGCCGCACGCGAAGAGCGCGCGCGCCACATCGAGCAATCCGTCGAGGCGTTTCGCGAAGCCATTGGTGCGATCATGCGTGGGCTCAGCGACAACGCCGCGGTCATGCGCGAGACCGCGCAGACCATCACCCGCGTCACCGCGGATGCCAATAGCCGCGCCGGCACGGCGGCCAACGCCACCGAGCAGGCCTCGCACAACGTCACGGCGGTTGCGGGTGCGGCCGAGGAGCTGTCGGCGTCCGTGGAAGAGATCGGCCGCCAGGTGCGGCAGAGCGCGAGCGCGGTCGAGCAGACCGGCCAGCGCACCGAAAAATCCATCGCCGAGATCGAGAGCCTTGCCGCGGCCACGCAGCGCATCGACGGCGTGTTGACCCTCATTCAGACGATCGCCGAGCAGACCAATCTGCTCGCGCTCAACGCCACCATCGAGGCCGCGCGCGCCGGCGACGCCGGCCGCGGCTTTGCCGTCGTCGCCCACGAGGTCAAGGCGCTGGCGGGACAGACCGCGAAGGCGACCGCCGACATCAGCGAGAACGTCGCCATGATCCAGTCCTCCACCCGCAATGCGGTCGACGCCGTCCGCGAGATCGGCGGCGCGGTGCGCGAGATCAGCGAGGTCACCTCCGCGATTGCCGGCGCCGTCGGCCAGCAGGACCAAGCCACCCGCGAGATCTCCTCCAACGCGCAATCGGCCGCCCAAGGCAACGAGACCCTCGTCGCCAACATCACCTCGCTCCGCGACGCAATCGGCGAGACTGATACCGCCGCATCCTCGGTGCTGACGGCAGCAAGCAGCCTGACCACGACGGCGGACACGCTGTCGCGCGAGGTCGAAAAATTCTTCCAGAACCTGCGCTCGGACGCGGCGGAGAGCCGCGTCGCCAAGGCGGGATGATCGCGCACGTTCACTGCCCGCGAAGCCGGTGGTGGACTGCCTCACACAAAGATTCTCGAAAACAACCCCATGCACAGTAGACGGGTGAGCCAAATCAATGGTTTGACCGCCGGCCCTGGTCACTTACGGATTTTACGAAATCCATTTGACGCGTCGGGCAAAACACTGTCATGATGTCATCATGGCGGCGGTGCTTTTCCTCGAACCTCGCCTCACGTCTCCGGCAGGCAGTTCGTTGGTGAAAGCAAGACTTGATGACCAAGACCGATCGCGTGCTGTTTCTCTGCACGGGCAACTACTATCGAAGCCGCTACGCCGAGGAGGTTTTCAACCATCAAGCCCGGCTCGAAGGGCTGGGTTGGCACGCCTTCTCGCGCGCCGTCGCCGAAAAGCTCTTTCCTGAAAACGTGGGGCCCATGTCGCCCTACACGCTGAATGCCTTGCAAGCGAAAGGCATCACGCCGGAAGGCGCTACGCGCGATCCGGTGCTCTGCACCGTCGACGACTTGGCGGAGGCGGCGCTTGTGGTCGCGCTGAAGGACGCCGAACATCGCCCCATGATTGAGCGTCGCTTTGCCGACGTTGCCCATCGTGTCGAATATTGGAACGTGGACGATATCGAATTCCTCGATCCGCCAACGGCGCTGGGCAAGATCGATGAGCTGGTCGGGCAACTGATCGGGAGCCTGCAAAGCCGCTCCCGATAGCGCCCTGCCCGGCCGTCACACCGTCAGCAGCGTCTTGATCGCGCGGCGCTGGTCCATCGCTTTGTAGCCTTCGGCGACTTGGTCGATCGGCAGCGTGAGATCGAACACCTTGCCCGGCTGGATCCGTCCGTTGAGCACCCGGTCCATCAGATCGGGCAGGAACCGCCGCACCGGAGCAGGACCGCCCAGCATGCGCCGCTGCCCGAAGAACAACGCCTGCCCATCGAAGGTCACGCCATGGGGAACGCCGACATAACCGATCGTGCCGCCAGGTCGCGCGCATTCAAGGGCCTGGGACATGGCTTCCTGCGTGCCGACGCATTCGAGCACCGAGTCGGCGCCGACGCCCCTGGTCAGTTCCTTGACGCGTGCGATGCCTTCTGCGCCGCGCTCGACGACGATATCGGTGGCGCCAAACTCCCGGGCCAGATCCTGGCGTGTCTTGTGGCGGCTCATGGTGATGATGCGCTCGGCGCCCATCTCTTTCGCGGCAAGCACGCCCATCAAGCCGACCGCGCCGTCGCCGACCACCGTGACCACGGCGCCTTGCCTCACATTCGCAGCGTCCGCCGCGTACCAACCGGTGCCGAGCACGTCGGAGGTCGCAAGCAGATGCGGGATCAGATCCCGTCCCGGCATCTCCCTGGTCGCGACCAGCGTACCGTCGGCGAGAGCAACGCGCGCGTAAGGGGCCTGCGCGCCCGACATGAATTCACGCTGCTCACACGATGACTGGAAACCGAACTTGCAATGCGGGCAGGTGTTGTCCGAAAGGCAGAAGGAGCCGACGACGAACTGGCCGGGCTTGATGGTCCGCACCGCACTGCCGATTTCGACGACGACGCCGCAATATTCGTGGCCCATATGCGCAGGCCCCTCCTTCGGCTGCAGCCCGCGATAGGGCCAGAGGTCGGAGCCGCAAATGCAGGTGGCCGACAGCTTGATGATCGCATCGGTCGGATGGACGATTTTTGGGTCGTCGACCTGTTCGTAGCGGACATCGCCCGGGCCGTAGAGGACGGTTGCCTTCATGGTCATGCTCCTTTGGCGGCGGGATCGCCGTACTGCTCGTCCGTCACCCGTTCCATCCAGGTGACCGGGCTGCCGTCGAGCGTTTCCTGAATCGCGATATGGCTCATGGCTGTTGCCACAGACGCGCCGTGCCAGTGCTTCTCGCCGGGTTCGAACGAGACCACATCGCCTGGACGGATCTCCTCGATCGGGCCGCCCCAACGCTGCACGCGGCCGAGGCCTGAGGTTACGATGAGCGTCTGGCCAAACGGATGCGTGTGCCACGCCGTCCGCGCGCCAGGCTCGAAGGTGACGTGATTGCCAGCGACGCGAGATGGATCGACGGCCGGAAACAGGGGATCGATACGGACCGTGCCGGTGAAGTACTCAGTTGGCGCCCGGGCCGAGGGCTGGGAGCCTGCTTGCCGAATTTGCATGTTATGCCTCCTTGAGTTGGTCGTTATTGCCGGTGCTTCAAATCTTGCGAACGATGCCGCGTTACGGGACCTGCGCGTTACGAGGCCAGGCTTGCCGGCACACAGGCCGCGCATTGCGGACGCGCTCTTACCCTGCGACGAAAGGCTCCGATCAAGATGACCGAGGATGAGAGCGCGAGGATGACCGCGCTGAACAGAAAGGTGGCCCGATAGCCGCCGCCGTCGAACAGCACGCCGCCGCCCGCCGCTCCGATCGTGATGGCGCACTGAACCACCGCGACCATCAGGCCGCCGCCTGCTTCCGCGTCGTCAGGCAATGCCCTGCTCAGCCACGTCCACCAGCCCACGGGCGCCGCCGTGCCGACGAAGCCCCACAGAAACATCAGCGCCGCCGTCGCGCCGAGAGAGGAACCGTACGCCGTCAACGCGACCGCCATGACGGCCATTGCGAACGGCATCAAGACGAGAGAAGCATAAAGGCGCTGGCGGATGACGAGCCCGATCAGCGACGTGCCGACAAGACCAGCAACGCCCATGACCAGCAGCAGGACCGAAACGGTCGTGGCTTCGACACGCGTCACCATTTCGAAGAAAGGCCGCAAATACGTGAAGAGCGAGAACTGTCCGAGGAAGAACAGCGCAGCTGCAATCATGCCGTAGGGGACTTCGGGGCGGCGCAGGACCTTGAACGCCGCCGCCGGACTTGCGCGTTCCTGGCTCGGCATCCCCGGCAGCGTGAAAAACTGCCAGAGCAGGGTCAGCACGGCAACTGGCACCACGGAGAAGAACGCGCCACGCCAGCCGATGTATTGGCCGAGGAAGCTGCCGAGAGGCGCGGCAACCGTCGTCGCGAGGGCATTGCCGCCATTCAGAATCGCAAGTGCACGCGGCACGTCCTTGCCTGGCACGATGCGGATCATCGTCGCGGCCGACATCGACCAGAAGCCGCCGACAGCGATGCCGACCAGCGCACGTCCGACCATGAAGACCGGGTAACCGGGCGCGAAAGCAACGAAGACACCGGAGACAATCGTGATGCCGCTCAGCCACAGCAAGACGGACCGACGATCGACACCGCGCGTCGCGGCCGAGATGAAGAGACTGGTGAGGATGGCGAAGAGGCCGGATATGGAAATGGCCTGTCCTGCCTGCCCTTCGGTCAGATCCAGACTATCCGCGATTGGCGTGAGCAGACTCACGGGCATCCATTCGGACGCGACCAGCGTCGAGGCACAAAGCGACAGCGCGAAAACCGCGCTCCATGGAGCCGCGGGCTGCGCTGCCGTCTGATTTGTCGTCACGTCCATCGGGAATCCATATGTCGAGATGCGCCCAAGGCGGCGCTGTTCACGGCAACACATAGAGCCCCGGCCGGCGTTCGATTAGCCGATATAATTTGCTTGCATTAATCGATGCGCGCCATGAATAGTGACGGCCATGGCAAGCCAGGATTTCAACGATCTGCTGGCTTTCGTGGCGGTTGCCCGCGAGCGCAGCTTCACGAAGGCCGCCGCGAAGCTGGGCGTCGTGCAGTCGACGCTCAGTCATACGATCAAGCGCTTGGAATCGCAGATGGGCCTGCGGCTTCTCACACGCACGACCCGAAGCGTCGGCCTGACCGAGGCCGGCGAGCGGCTCCAGCAATCGGTTGCGCCGCGCATCGAGGAGATCGAGCGCGATATCGCCGCATTGATGTCCCTGCGCGACAAGCCTTCGGGCACCATCCGGATCACGCTCTCGGACCATGCGCTCGAAAAAGCCGTCTGGCCGAAGCTGGCGCCGGTCCTGACGGAATATCCTGACATCAAGGTCGAGTTCAGCCTCGACACGGCCTTCCGCAACATCGTCGAAGACGGCTTCGATGCAGGCGTCCGCCTCGGCGAGAGCGTCGAGAAAGACATGGTCGCGGTGCGCATCGGTCCGGACTGGCGGCTCGTCGCCGTCGCCTCGCCCGCCTATCTAAAAGAGCATCCGAAGCCAAAGCATCCGCAGGACCTCCTGACGCATGTCTGCATCAAGCGGCGCGCGGCGGCCGGCGGTCATTATGTATGGGAGTTCGCCAAAAATGGTCCCGACCTCCGGGTGCGGGTCGAGGGGCAACTGACCTTCAACGACTCCCGCGCGATGATCGAAGCCGCTGTCAAAGGCTTCGGCATCGCCTATCTTCCCGAAGACATGGTGAGGCGGCACGTGCGGTCCGGCGAGCTCGTCGTCGTGCTCGACGACTGGTCGCCGAAATTCGACGGCTATTACATCTACTATCCGACCTCACGGCAGAACTCGGCTGCATTCAAGGTGATCGTCGACGCGCTCCGCCATCACGAAGCGCGAAGAAAGCGGGGCTAGCACCCGACCGTGTGATTGAGAAATACTCGAACGCGGCCTGTGAATTCGCGAGCGATAGCGCGAATATCTGCGCTGATGCGTGCTTCGACAACGAAAAGCCCCGGCACGCGGGCCGAGGCTTGCGATCCAGCCCGCGTACATCCGGCGAACCAATCGTCGAGTGGAAGACTAGCAACGGATTTTGAACGGATGATGACGGGGTTGGGCGCGGACAAAATGTCGCGAAGGAGCGGAACCGGATCACCCGTCCCGGTCGCGAAGATAGATCTCCACCCGTTCGAGCAGGTGATCGATCGAATCATTGGCGGTATCGAGCACCAGATGGTCGCGGTCCCACGGCTCATAATGCCGCCCGACGATGTCCTGCCAGGCCGGCAGTTTGAGGCCGGCGATGTCGGACGTACGCGCTTCTGCGCGCTGCCGGTGCAGAGCCACGTCGCTGCAGATCACTTCGATCTCGGCGATGCGGGCCGATGATTGCATGGCCGTTTGCCACCAGCCATCGCGGCTTGCCAGCACCGGATTGACGCAGTCCGCGACAACCGCGCGGCCGAGCCGCAGATTTTCAGACGCCAGCGCATTGGCGATGACGTAGCCCATCGGGCCGACGTCGTGGCCCGCCGCGCGCAAGCTCTGCTCGATCGCGTCGACGCGGATATAGGTCGCCGCAAGCCGTTTCGTCAGTTCGCGTGAGAGCGTGGTCTTTCCGGTGCCGGGAAGGCCGCCGAAGACGGTGAGGACGGGTTGCAGGCTTGTCATGGTGCATCATCCATCGACACGCCTGGGCCCGCAATGGCTCGGTCGCAGAGCGACGACCTCAGAGAATCATGGAGGCGATGACTATCAGGCCGATGGCGGCCAGCCCCCAGGCCAACGAATGCAAAGCCCACGGCCGCATCATTGCACCCCGTTTCGCATGTCCTGCCCATGGCAGGGAACACCCGAGGACGGTGCGCTATTTGAGATAGATCAATAGCTGAACAAGAGTGCGGACACGGCGGCGACGGTGAAAACACCGGCCGTAATGGCAACCACACGTACCATCAGCTCGCTGCCCATGCCCAAAGTTAACCCATGACAGGGCCGCAAGCCTGTGCAGTTTGTGCCAAAACGGCGATTGGGAGATTTTACGGGGGATGGCGGGTTGCCGTCCGCCGCAGGGCCAGGCAGGTAAGCTCGTCGGCCTATTTCGGCAGGCATTCCACATTGTAGGCGATGATGAGCTGGCTGGGATCGGCCTTTCCCAGGCTCTTCAGATCTTCCAGGCCGCTCTTCAGCTTGGCACCCGCCTGGCTCAAGCTCGCCTCAAGCGTCGACTTGGCCGCCTTGCACCGTTCTTCGTTCGAGAATTCCTGAAACACGACGGTCGGCAGAAGCCGCCATTCCGCCCTGTCGTTGGTTGCGGCTGGGCTGACCGAATAGGAAAACACATACATCAGGACCCACATGACGGGGCTCCAGTGCGATGCGAACGGGACTGCGCGGTCGCATCGCGCCATGTGGTGGCACGTTCTCGTTGATCCAGATCAACGAACGACAGCGAACGGCGCGGCCTTTTCCACCATCATCCGTGAGCCGAACCGGCCCGACGAACCATCACCCGTGCTCAAACGGCCCAACTTCGCGGATGACCTTGCAGATCTGCAAAAATCCGCTGGCGTAGAATTCGGCATGGCCTCGCTTCATGGCTTCGACATGATCGGGCTGAGTGCGCCATATTTCGAGCGCTTCCTCTGAAGCGAAGCGAAAGACGGTGACCTCCTCGCCGTCATCCGCCTTGAACGACTTCGCCGACAGAAATCCCGGAAGGGCGCTGACTATTCCATACATGCGCTCGCCCAGGCGATCGTACTCTTCAGCCGAAGCACCATCCCGCAGCTTGAGATCTCCAATGACGATCACCTCACCGAGCATATCCGTCCTCCGCAGTTCAATTCAGCCCGAGAGGGTATTCGGGCCGCGCCGGGGAATATTACGCCTCGGGATCAAAAATTCTCGCGACCGACTGTAATCTTCGTGATCGAAGCCCGGCCGCGCCGCACACAACCGTGAACCGAAGACCCACCGAACGCGCGTAACGAGTCGAGGAGAACAACCGTACAGCCGGCAACGCATCATCATCGAGAGCTGGTAGAATGACAGAGCTAACGCGAACGACCTTCCACATTGCAGAAGATGGGGCGGGATCTTATCGACCTCTGTCCATCCTGCGCTGGGTCATGGTCGTGATCTTCGTGTCGTTCGGCATGCAGAAATTCACGCTGCAGTCGGCGCAAGGCATCGCGCAATTCATCAGCAACAGTCCGTTTGTCTCATGGCTGCCGATCTTCGGATTGAGGGGCGAAGCCTATGTCCTTGGTGTCACCGAATTCGTGATCGCAGCCTTGCTGGCCGCCGGTGCATTCAGCCCGATCCTGTCGGCGGTAGGATCGTTCATGGGCGTGGTGACTTTTGCCGTCACCTGGTCGTTCTTTTTCACGACCCCTGGAGTCGTGAAATGGAGCATCTCGACCGACCCGATGGCCTGGAATCTGGCGGGCGAGTTCCTGTTCAAGGACATCGTCCTGTTTTGTGTCTGCGTCGTGCTGCTCCTGGCGTCGCTGCCCCAAGCCGTTACGCGGCTGCGTTGCTAGGAGCTCGAGCATGAGCAGGGAACGCTCAGGTCGACGGAGATAGCGGCGCAGGGGCTTCCGTCGAATGCGCCCGCAGGAAGCCCTTGGCGAGCGCGTGGTATATGCCCTCGGGGCACAGGAGACGCGACGTGGCCTGCGCGATCAACGCGGACGCCATCAACGGCACCACCATGGCGTGGTTGTTGGTCATCTCGGTCACGATGACAAAGGCCGTGATGGGAGCCTGCACGACGCCGGCAAAGTAGGAGACCATTCCGAGCAGCATGAACGCGCCGAGCGGGGCACCCGAAAACAGATGTGCGATGTTCGTACCGATGCCGGCACCGACAGCGAGCGAAGGCGCGAAAATCCCGCCCGGGATGCCGCTGATCGCGGAAAGCGCGGTCGCAGCGAGCTTCAACACGCCGAAATCCCAGGGCAGCGGAACGTCGCTCTCCAGGGCCGTCTTCACTTGCGCATAGCCGGTGCCGTAGATCATGTCTCCTGAGGCCAGGCCGCAAAGGGCAACACCAAGGCCGCATGCCGCGGCAAATGGCAGAGGATACTGCTTTGTCAGTGATCCCAGCCGGCCAGGCAGTCCGCGCGCGACCTCGATGAGAAGCCTGCTGAATGCGCCACCGGCCAGTCCGCCGGCGATGCCGCACAACGGCACGGCAAGCCAGTCCGTGCCGTTCCGTAGCATCGTCGAGCTGCTACCGAAGTAATCGTAGTTTCCAACCAGGGCCAACGAGGTCAGACCTGCCGCGATCACAGCGCCGATGACCAGGCTGCTCGTCCTGGTCTCATAGGCTCTGCTCATCTCCTCGATGCCGAACACGATGCCCGCCAGCGGCGTGTTGAATGCGGCTGCCACCCCGGCTGCGGCTCCGGCCAGGATCAGGCCCGGCTGGCGGCGTGGCGACATGCGGCCAAGGGCGAACATGACGGAAGCCCCGACCTGCACGGTCGGCCCCTCCCGGCCCGCCGAGGCACCGCAAAGCAGCCCGAGCAGCGTGAGCAACACCTTCCCGACGGCAATGCGGATCGAGACCAGCTTCTTGCGCGCTGCGTGCTCGCTGAGCTGGCGTGCGGCAATTGCTTGCGGGATGCCGCTTCCTTGCGAGTTTGGAAAGAAGCGGCTGGTCAGATAGACGGACAGCGCAAACCCGAGCGGCGTCACCAGCATTGCAGCGTAGCGCGATTCCGAGAGCAGGTAGGCGAACGCGACTTGCGCCCAGTCTGCCAACTTGGCCAGAGCTACGGCCGAGGCACCGACCGCGATGCCGCCGATCAGGAAGGTCAGGCGTCTTCGCCAGCGGACTGAAACGACCCTGATGGAGCGGCGGAGGCGATGGGTAAAGATCGGAGGCATGGAACAACTGGGTGAGCGTAGCGAATGACACTACGCGAGCGGTCTCCCTGGGACCATCACTAAAATTGCGCCACGAAATCCTTCCCCCTACGCCATCACCCCGCCGCGCTTGATCAACTCCTTGCCGACCGCGGCCAGATGCACCTGGTCCGGGCGTCACTGATGCGGATGAAGCGGGCGTAGACGTAAGCGCGCGAGGAAGGTGTCCTGCGAGACGCCGCTTCAGCTCGCGCGAGAGCGTGGTCTTCCCGGTGCCGGGAAGGCCGCCGCAGACGATGAGAATGGGTTGCCGGCCTGCCATGCCTCATCATCCATCGGCACGCGAAGATGTGCCTCGGTCCGCTCTGTTCTTGGGTTCAGACAAGACCAGTTCGCCCTGGTGAGTCGGCGAAGGGTGCACAGCTCCAGATGACGACGGGTCTATTGAGCTTTTCGCGGGTCGTCTTCGGCGTTCAGATAGGTGATGCCGGTTGGTCCGACGCCCGTTATCTGAAATACGACCTCTTCGTCTCTCGTTTCCGCGAACTGCCAAACTTTCGGAGGCACATTCGAGATCGTGCCCGGAGGAAAAGCCACCAGCTTCGAGTTGTCGATCTTGTCGCCAATTGCCGAATAGTAGGTGCCGGAAATGATTGTACGGATGCGCTCGTCGGGATTGAAATGTACCGGGATCTTGGAGTGCGCAGGCACCCTCACCTGCATCGTAAACAGGCCGGGCTTGGCCAGATTGCCATACAGAACGGCAATTTGTGACCCCTTTGGCATGGAAGCTAGTGGACTCCACTTTACGTCCGCCTGCGTGACGCGGACGTATGCAGGTGATTGATCCTGCGCTCGTGCCAACGGCAATCCGAGCGAAATGGCTGCGATTGAGAGACCGACCATCAGCTTAGTGGAATGCATCGTCGCTCCCTGCCGAAAATTGAGGTTCTCCAGGGTAAGCTGCATTGCGCGGCACGTCTTCACCCATTCGGGTGATAGCCGCGACTCCTCCACCACCAACGAGTACACGCCCCTGCGGACGGTGGCAGTATCGTAGGGTGGGCAAAGCGAAGCATGCCCACCGCTTCAGTTTCGGTGTTGGATCGGTGGTGGGCAAGGCGCAAGTGCGCCCTTGCCCACCCTACGACTGGTAGATCGGGCGCCGTGATGGCGAGCGTCTGCGATCATACGTGCAAGGCGTAATAACGCGAGTAGGTGTCGCCTCCCGGCTCCCATGGGGGCGTCGGCTGGAATCCCATCTTTTCGTACAGACGATGCGAGGCTGTCAGCGCGTTGTTGCTGCACAGGCGTATCCGATCGTATCCCGCATTGCGGGCGAAGCCGATGAGTTCATCTGCGATAGCCCTTGCAATCCCGCGATTTCGGCAGAGCGGAGCGACAAACATACGAACCATCTCACACTCCCGATCGTCGAAGCGCCGAATCGCACCGGTGCCGACGATTTCGTCTTCGGCGATCGCGCACAAAAAGAGGGCCCGGTCGGCGTACTCAGTTTCTGCGTTGTCGACGTCCGACAGTCGCGGATAGATGAACTCCCGTACAAAGACGTCCGGGTGATCATGAAAATGCTCGCGCCAAACAGCTTCGATGAGCCGCCGCGCCGAGCGCGCGTCGCCAAGCCGGAACGGCCGGATTGTCCAGTCGGGTTCGACGCGCTTGACGTTCACCAAGAGTAGCCTCTCCCCAAGGGTTAGCCTCTCCCCAAGGGTTAGCCTCTCCCCGCTCGCTGTCGACCGGCCGACGGTCTCTGCTCTACGCAGCCTGTTTAATGACGCCGCCGCAGGCTGAAACCCAGGCTGATCCAGCCGGCACCGGCCATGATGAGATCGATGCCGAGGAACAGGCCGAGGATGTAGACGCTGTTGACCGGCCAGCGCGCCAAAATCAACAGCCCGAGCAGCAGCGTGATGATTGCAGACAGCGCCACCCAGACCCAAGGGCTCTCGCGCTTCATGCTGAAGGCGAGAAACAGCCGCACCGCGCCGGAGGCGAGCAGCGACGCGCCGAGGAACAAGGTCAGCAGCGCTGCTGCAAACAACGGGTTCTCGAAGGTCAGAAAGCCCGCGATGATGTAGAGCACGCCGAGCAAGGCCCAGAGCACGAACTTGCCCCAGCTTTTCATCTGGAAGGCGCCGATCACCTCGGTGAACCCTGCGACGATCATCATCGCACCGACCACGATCACGCTCGCCACCGTGGCCATCACCATGCTGCCGAGCGCGATGAAGCCAGTGACGAGATAGACGACGCCGAGGGCGACGATCCAGCCCCATTTGGCGTGCAGTGCGGCAAAGCCTGAGCCCAGGCCGAGGTTAGGGGACGTATCCGAAGCGCTTGTCATGACGACTACTCCTGCGTGTGAAGCCCAGAGCACACCTTAGGATAGCACCGATCGTGCCGGGACGACAGCCAGCACAGCAGCCCCGGCGGCCACCAACGTTGACGCAGATCAAGCGCGCGAGCGCTCCATCTCGAGCTCGGCTTTGAGGCTCTCGAGATCGCGATAAATTGAGGCGACCGCCAGCACACGGCCCCCCTTCCGATATTTCAGCAGGCAGTCCTTATCCTTGATGGCGCCGTCGATCGCAATGTCGTCAAAGCTCTCGGCGTGGCCGACATAGTTGATCGGCACGTCGTAATGCTGGCTCCAGAAGAACGGCACGGCGTCGAAACGCTCGCGCTTGCCGAGCATGTTGCGCGCCGCGGTCTGGCCCTGCCGCTCCGCGACCACCCAGTGCTCGACGCGGATGGTTTGCCGCGAATGCGGATCGGGCCAGCGCGCGATATCGCCGGCGGCGAAGATTCCGGCGACGCTGGTTTCGAGATATTCGCTGACGCTGACGCCGCGATCGGCCGCAAGCCCTGCGTGCTCGGCGAGCGCGAGACGCGGCTTGACGCCGATGCCGACCACGACGAGGTCGGCATCGATGACGGTACCGGTCTTCAGCGTCGCGCGGGTGCCATCGAGCTTCTCCACGGTGTCCTCGAGATGGAAATTGACGCCGTTCTCTTCATGCAGGGCGCGAACGAAGTCGCCCATGTCAGGCCCGAGCACGCGCTGCATCGGCCGCTCTTCCGGCGCAACCACGTGCACCTCGAGCTTGCGCGCCCGCAAGGACGCCGCAACCTCGAGGCCAATAAAGCTCGCGCCGATCACCAGCACGCGCTTTGCGCTGCCCGCAGCCTTGATGATGGCACGGCTGTCGGCGACCGAGCGCAAGGTGTGGACATGCGGCTGGTCGGCGCCGGGGATCTGGAGCTTTATGGGCTCCGCACCGGTCGCGAGCAGCAGGCGGTCGAACGGCAGCTTGTCGCCATTGCCGAGCGTCACGCTGCGCGTCTTCGGATCGATCGCCGAAACGTTGGTGTTGAGCCGGAGATCGATGCCGGCGTCCTGATAATAGTCCTCGCCCCGCAGCGGCAGCCAGTCTTCCGGCGCATTGCCGGCAAGATAATCCTTGGAGAGGTTGGGCCGGTCGACCGGCATCGCGCCGTCGCTGCTGAACATGGTGATGGCGCCGGCAAAGCCCTCGCGGCGAAGCGTCTCGGCTGCCGCGAAGCCGGCCGCACCACCGCCGACAATGACGAATTTTTCCGGCGCCGGCGCGGTGCGGTGAGCAGCCGACGGCTTGGGTGCCTCGCGCTTGCGCGCAACAACGATCTTGTCCTGATCGCGCGTGACATCCCACACCGCCAGCGCATTCAGCGCCGGTGGGCGCGTCGCCTCGCCAGTGCGCAAGGAGAAGCAGGCATGATGCCAGGGGCAGCGGATGGTGTCGCCGACCACCAACCCTTCGGCGAGCGGGCCGTGGTAGTGGCTGCAAGACGGCTCGATCGCAAAAATCTCGCTGCCGGCCTGGACCAACAGGACGTCCTCCTCGCCGACATGACCGAGCAGCTTGCTGTCCTTGAAATCGGCGAGCGACACGCCCTTGGTCAGGTCCGGGCCGCTTGGCTTCTTGTCCTCGGTCATGGCATTGCCTCCTTGCGGATCAGTCGTCCGAATTGGCCAGCCCCAGCAATTCCTGGCGTGTCAGCGCATTGTCGCGGAACACGCCGAGCATACGGCTGGTAACGAGATCGGTCCCCGGCTTGTGCGCGCCGCGCGTGGTCATGCAGTGATGCGTCGCCTTGATGATGACGCCGACACCTTCGGGCTTGAGTACGTCGTCGATCGTGTTGGCGATCTGCGCGGTCATCTTCTCCTGGATCTGGAGACGTTTTGCGTAGATGTCCACGAGACGCGCGAGCTTTGAGATGCCGACCACGCGCCCCTGCGGGATATAGGCGACCCAGGCGCGGCCGACGATCGGCGCCATGTGGTGCTCGCAATGGCTTTCGAAGCGAACGCCGCGCAGGACGATCATCTCGTCGTAGCCTTCGATCTCCTCGAAAGTCTTTTGCAGGATTTCGCTCGGATCCTGCGCATAGCCAGAGAAATATTCCTCAAAGGCGCGCGCGACGCGATCCGGTGTATCGCGTAAGCCATCGCGCGCGGGATCGTCGCCGGCCCAGCGGATCATGGTCCGGACCGCCTGCTCGACCTCCGCCTTGTCAGGCCGCCCGCTCGGCGCCTGCGCGACCGCGACACGTTCCAGCCTGCGCGTTTGTGACGTCATCTACAACCTCCCCTGCAACGAGCCGCATACAGAAACGGCCCCTCAGCTTGGACTGCTGCAGTCGGAAAAGGTTCCCGAGATCAGGAAAAATCGGAAGCGATGCCTTTTCAACCCGCTTGCCGCACGTCCGCCACGGCCTGCGCCCACTCGACGGGCCGCTCCTGCGGCAGATTGTGCCCGGCTCCGGCGAACACGCGCCGCTCGAAAAAGCCCTCGAACTTGCGCGCGTGATGCGCGGTGCCGGGATTGACGCCGTCGCTGTCGCCGTCGATCGCAATCGTGGGGACGCGGACCGGCGGCTGCGCGGCGAGCTTCGCCTCGATTTCCGCATAGGCGGGATCGCCTTCGACAAGCGCATAGCGATGGCGATAGGAGTGGATCACGACGTCGACGAAGTCAGGGTTGTCGAACGACACCGCGCTGTTCTCGAAAGTGGCGTCATCGAAGTGCCATGTCGGCGACCACATTGCCCAGAGCTGGCGGGCAAACCCCCGGCGGTTGCGCTCCAGCGCGCGGCGGCCGCGCTCGTTGTGGAAGAGATATTGATACCACAGCGCGGCCTCCTCCGGCGGCGAGGCAGGCTCCATGGAACGCGCGATATTCTGGATGTTGTAAGAATTGCCGGAGACAAGCCCGACCACGCGCTCCGGATGCAGCACCGAGACGACGCAGGCCGCGCGGCCGCCCCAATCATAGCCGCCGACCACAGCACGCTCGATGCGAAGCGCATCCATAAAAGCGAGCAGATCGGCGCCGAGCGCCGCCTGCTCGCCGGAACGCAAGGTCTGAGCTGACCGGAACCGCGTCGGCCCGTAGCCGCGCAGCCAGGGCACCAGCACCCGCGCGCCCGCCTGCGCGATCAGCGGCGCGGCCTCGGCATAGGCGTTCACATCATAGGGAAAGCCGTGGCCCATGATGCAGGGCCAGCCATCCGGCGCGCCGTAGTCGAGATAGCCGATGTCGAGGACATCCGTTAGGACTGTCTTTTGTTGCATGGTTTGCTCCCGGAGTTGCGAGATCGTAACTCGGATGGAGCGCAGCGTAATCCGGGATTCACGGATGCAGGCGCCCCCGCTTTCCGCTTCGCTCCATGCGGGCTACGGGGCTACCTCTGCGGCCCCGACAGCGAGATCTCGCGTTCGGCGCGGAAGACGTTGCTGTAGAGATTGGCGATCCACTGCCGGCCGATCTCGGTCTTGTTGAGGTAGCCGATCTCGGTCTGGATGTGCGGTGCGACGCTATTCCAATAGAATTGTGGATAGCGGTTCACGATGTCGGCGGGCGAGTCGTAGCCGAGTTGGCGGTTCATGCCGACCTCCTCGAACTCATAGTAAAGCGCATTGGCCTTGCGCAGATAGTTGGGATCGCCGAGTTGCCCGATGAAATCGGCGGCGCGCAGGATCGACGCCTCGTCGTCGTATTCCTGGCCCTCGCGGGCCGGAAAGCGCGTCCCCTCGATGGCGCGGGCGACCCGCTCGCTGTCGACGCCACGGATCGGCGGCAGCCGCCGTCGCACGAAAAGCTTCGACCGGTCAACGTGATACATCATCAGGCTGGCGTCCGAGGCGCCGCGCGGCAGCGACACCTTGGTGCCGGCCTCGTCGATGACGAAACCATCTTCGTCATCCTCCGGAAACAGCCCGCGGACATAGCCGATATCGTGCGCAAGGCAGGCGATCAGAATATGAATGTAGTCGTCGGCCTCGATGTGCGCATGGAGATTGCGGCCAAGCATGATCGCCTGAGCCGCCAATGTCACCAGCATCGTATGCTCGATATTGTGGTAGAGCGCGTCGCTGTTGCCAATGCATTCCATCGCGGTGCGCGTCGAGGCCTCCACCACCCTGGCATAGGACTCGTCATACCGACGCCGCATGAACGTGCCCAGCAGCTTCTCCAGGGATTCAGCCGCCAGTCGCGGTAACGTCATCATGGATGCAGCCCCGTCTGTCGGTGGTGTCCCACGCTAGCTCCTGACGCCTCATACTCGCCCTCGACGCAGGCTCAGCATAACCCAATCTGGGGCGGCAGGCCAAATCCCGGAACAAAAATACGTAAATATGATACCGTCCCGCTGCGCAGCATCACGGTTGCGGTCACAGTCCGATGCACCTCACGGCCAGGCCATGGGGAGCTTTGTCGGCCCGGCCAATGGCCGACCGTCAAACGCCGTTTTGTTGGAAAAGGACGTGTTGTTGGAAAGGACTTGGGAGAGCCGGGCGTCCACCGCGGTGGGATCAGGGGTGCGGACTGCGGCGTCAATTCCCTTGCGCGAAGCGCGCGAGCATCCGGTCGAAAACTACGGTCAGTCCACCAGCAGCACGTCCACGGCGACGCCGAGCTTCTGCTTCGGCGAGCCGACGATGATACCGTCCACGGGGGACACATCGGAGAAGTCGCGGCCGACCGCCAGGACGATGTGATCGTTGGCGACCAGCAGATCGTTGGTCGGATCGAAGTCGATCCAGCCAAGCTCCGCCCCGCACCACAGCGACACCCAGGCATGCGTGGCATCCGCGCCCTGCAAGCGCGGCTGGCCCGCCGGCGGAATGGTGCGCAGGTAACCGCTGACATAGGCCGCAGGCAGGCCGAGCCCGCGAAGCCCCGCGATCATGACATGGGCAAAATCCTGGCAGACGCCGTGGCGCTTGTCGAAGACCTCGTTGAGCGGCGTCGAAATCACGGTGGCCTTGGGATCGTAGCGAAACTCGGTGCGGACGCGATGCATGAGATCAACCGCACCGGCAAGGATACCTGCGCCTGACGCAAAGCTCTCGGCAGCATAGGCACTGACGGGGCGCAGCACCGGCACCAGCGGGCTCGCAAAGACATAACCGACCGGCGAGGACGGCCCGAGGCTTGTCGCTTCAAACGCGATGTCGCGGACGCTCTCCCACGGCGGACTTACGGCCTCGCGCGCCGGCGGCTTCCGCTCGACGGACACGCGCGAGCGCGAGTCGATGCGTAGATTGCGATGCGCGGCCTCGATCACGATGCTCTCGGTCAGCGTGCCGAAAAAGTCGCGGCGGACGTGGCGCTCGGACGGACGCGGACGGATCTCGACCTTGTGCGAGATCAGCTCCTGACCGTTGCCGTCCTTCGGCTCGAGCCGCAGCGTGCAGCGGGCGAAGCTGACCGGGCTCTCATATTCGTAGGTGGTGACGTGCCGGATGTCGTAGATCACGCCAGCCCCGTCAGCTTCTCCGGCCGGCTCGCATTCGGACCATGCGGGAAGTAGTGCAGCCCGATCGCCTCGGCGAGGCTGAGCAGATCCTGCTCCAGCGCGAAGAGTGTCTTGACCTCGAGCTTCTCGGCTTCCGCGGTGGCCAGCATGGACTGCACCGCCACGGCAAGCCGCTGCGGCTGCTCGATCAGGCCGTGCTCCTTCAGGCTAGGCAGCGCTGCGATATGCTCGTTCAAGGTCGCCACCTGGAAGGCGACCGAGCGCGGATTGTAGCTATCGAGCACCGCGAGGTCGCGCACCGGCGCCAGGATCGGCGCCAGCAGATAGCGCGAGCGATAGGTGATCTGGGAGTCCACCAGCGTCAGCAGGATATCGAGGTCCTCGTCGCCGGCCTCGTCATAGGCGAACTGCCGTGCAAACCGCGCGGTGTTGATGGCGCGCTCGGTGCGGCGGCCGATATCGAGGAAGCGCCAGCCGGCGGCGCGATTCATGTTCTCTTGCGCCAGCCCCGCAAAGCTCGCGAGCTCCTGCAAGGTCAGCTCGGCTGCGCTCAGCACGCTGTCGTCGTCCTCGACCTCGTAAGATAGACGCTCGGCCATCTCGGTGATGACCTGCCAGGCATCGGGCGACAGCCGCTCGCGCAACGAGGTCGCCGTGCGCTGCGCCGAGCGCACCAGCGACAACGCCGAGCCGAAACGCTCCGGGCTTTGCAATGCTTCGGCGACGATGCGTCCCGGTGCCGCGCGCGAGGTCTGCGAGATCGCGCCCCAGGTCACCAGCAGGCGCTGGATCCGTTCGGCCGATTGCAGCGAGGCCGCAGTGCCCTTGTTGGGCCCGCTCGGCGAGCCCAGCGCACGGACCAGCCGCAGCGTCGCTTCGGCGCGTTCGAGATAGCGGCCGAGCCAGAACAGATTGTCGGCGGCGCGGCTTGGCAGCACGCCGGCAATGCGGCGAATGCGCACCTTGTCGGTCGCCGGCAACAGCGATGCGGTCGAGACCTTCTTGTCCGAAACCACCCAGACGTCGGCGGCACGGGCGCCATCGCCCATCGACACAGCGCGCGCATCCGCCTGCTCGGCGATCCGGCAGAAGCCGCCGGGCATGATGGCCCAGCCATCCGGCGTTGCGGCCGCAAAGACGCGCAGTACGAAGGGACGCGGCGTGAGCTGCCCCTGCTCCCACACCGGCATGGTGGACAGGCGCACCACCTCCTGGCCGACATAATCCATGCCGCGCGCGCTGATGGCATCGACCAGGCGCTGATGTCCGGCTGCGTCGAGCTCGCTTGCGAGCACCGGGCCGTTGCTGTCGAAGCCGGGCACGCCGCGGCGATAGGCGCCTTCGATCGCGACCTCGTCGAGCCGCGACAGCACTTCGTCGCGCGCCGAGCGCTGGCCGCACCACCAGGTCGCGATATGCGGCATCTTCAGCTCTTCACCGAGCAGGCGGCGGCTGAGGGCCGGCAGGAAGCCAAGCAGCGCCCTCGCCTCCAGCACGCCCGAGCCCGGCATGTTGGCGACGACGACGCCGTCCTTGCGCAGCACGTCGATCAGGCCCGGCACGCCGAGATGCGAGGAGGCATCGAGCTCGAGCGGATCGAGCGAGTTGGAATCGACACGACGAAGAAGCACGTCGAGCCGCTTGAGCCCGGCGACCGTGCGGATGTGGATGCGATTGTCGCTGACGGCGAGGTCGTCGCCCTCGACCAAGAGGAAGCCGAGATAGCGCGCCAGCGTCGCGTGCTCGAAATAGGTCTCGCTGAAACTGCCGGGCGTGAGCACGCCGATCCGCGGCTCGTCGCGATCGGCGCGCCCGCGAAGGCTGTCGCGGAACGCCTCGAAGAACGGCGCGACGCGCGGCACGTTCATCGACTTGTAGAGATCGGAGAACGCGCGCGACAACACCAGGCGGTTTTCCAACGCGTAGCCCGCGCCCGACGGCGCCTGCGTACGGTCGCCGAGCACCCACCAGCGGCCATCGGGCCCGCGGCCGACATCGGCAGCATAGAGCGAGAGGTAGCGGCCACCCGGCGGCGGCACGCCGCAGACGGGGCGCAGATATTCGGGGCTGCCGGCGATCGCGCCCGCGGGCAGCGCGCCTTCCGCGACCAGCCGGCCCTCGCCATAAATGTCGCGCAGCACGAGCTCTAAAAGCTCGGCGCGCTGGGTGATGCCGTCGGAGAGCTGCTTCCAGTCGGCCTCATCAATCAGAAGCGGCAAATGGCTGATCGACCAGGGCCGGTCGGCGCTGTCGCCGGGCGCGCGGTAGGTGACGCCGGCCTCGCGCAGGTGACGGTCGGCCATGCCGAAGCGCCGCTCGACCTCGTCAGGCGCGAGCGCGCCGAAGGCGTTGAAGAAGCGGCTCCAGACCGCGCGTGGGGCGCCGTCGGGCCCCAGGAACTCGTCGGGAATGCCGGGCAGGCGGCGATAGTCGCGGACCCATTGCGCGAGGCGGCGCTGGCCTTCACGCTGGCCTTGCGCCTTACCCGCCTTGTCCTGTTCGGCTGCGCCCTCGCCCATGCGCCTCTCCCTGCCCCACCATCATACTCATTGCAGAAGCGGGGTCCGCAAGTCGAGGGTCAGCGGGAATTCATTTGTGCGTTCCTCGGGCGGCGGCTGCATGGGGCCGGGCGTATGGCCGTGGTCCTGGAAGCGCGCCAGCCGCCGCGCCTCGGCCTCATAGGTGTTGACGGGCTTGGTGTCGTAGCTGCGGCCGCCGGGATGGGCGACATGATAGACGCAGCCGCCGAGCGAGCGGCCATTCCAGGTGTCGATCAGGTCGAAGGTCAGGGGTGCGTGGACCGGGATGGTCGGATGCAGGCCGGAGGCCGGCTGCCAGGCCTTGAAGCGGACGCCGGCCACGGCCTCGGCCGAACGGCCGGTCGAGGTCATCGGCAGGCGGCGACCGTTGCAGGTGACGATGTGGCGTCCCTCGACAAAACCTTCCGCCTTGACCTGGAGCCGTTCGACCGACGAGTCGACATAGCGCACGGTGCCGCCGGCCGAGCCTTCCTCGCCGAGCACGTGCCAGGGCTCCAGCGCCTGGCGCAACTCCAGCGTCACGCCGCCTTGGTGGACGCGGCCGAAGGCAGGGAAGCGGAATTCGAGCTGGGCCAGATACCATTCCGGCTCGAACGGATAGCCGGAACTCTTGAGCTCGGAGAGCACCTCCTGAAAATCTTCCCAGATGAAATGCGGCAGCATGAAGCGATCATGAAGCGCGGTGCCCCAGCGCACGAACTTGCCTTGTTGGGGCTCGCGCCAGAACTTTGCGATCAGCGCGCGGATCAGGAGCTGTTGCGCCAGCGACATGCGCGGATCCGGCGGCATTTCGAGCGCGCGGAATTCGACGAGGCCGAGCCGGCCCGTGGGACCATCCGGCGAATAGAGCTTATCGATGCAGATCTCGGCGCGATGGGTGTTGCCGGTGATGTCGACGAGCAGATGCCGGAACAGCCGATCCACCAGCCACAGCGGCGTCTGGTAGCCCGGCGGCGGCACGTGCGAGAGTGCGATCTCGAGCTCGTAGATGCTGTCGTGACGCGCCTCATCGATGCGTGGCGCCTGGCTGGTCGGGCCGATGAAGAGGCCGGAGAAGAAGTAGGACAGCGAGGGATGCCGCTGCCAGTACAGCACCAGGCTCTTCAAAAGATCAGGCCGGCGCAGGAACGGCGAATCCTGTGGGCTCGAGCCGCCAACCACGACGTGGTTGCCGCCGCCGGTGCCGGTGTGGCGGCCATCGACCAGGAAACGGTTGGCGCCGAGGCGTATCTTGCCGGCATCTTCATAGAGCCCGACGGTGATGTCGACCGCCTCGCGCCAATTCTTTGCCGGCTGGACATTAACCTCGATGACGCCGGGGTCAGGCGTCACCTTGATGACCTCGATGCGCGGATCGAACGGCGGTGCATAGCCCTCGACATGGACCTGGAGCTGCATCTCCTCGGCCGTGGCTTCGAGCGCCGCGATCATTTCGAGATAATCCTCGATGCGTTCGACCGGCGGCATGAAGGCGCAGATCACGCCGTCGCGGACCTCGATCGACAGCGCGGTACGGACGGGGACGGACGTGTTGAGCTGCTCGGGCGCGACCCGCGGCGGCGGCGATTCCGGGCGCGCCGGGAGGCTGAACACCGGCAGCTTGTCGCGCGCCTCCATCGGATCCCGCTCGATGATGTAGGGATATTGATCGGGTGGGACGTAGCCGAGCGAGTCGAGCGGCAGGCGCAGGCCGAGAGGCGAATCGCCGGGCATCAGGAACAGATGATTGCGCCGGAGTTGCCAGCGCTCGCTGCGCCAGCGTGGCGGCGCGTTCCAGCGCTGCACCGGCAGCACATAGCCGCGTGGCTTGCGGAGGCCCTGATCGAACACCCGCGCCATGCGCGCGCGTTCCTCCGGATTGGACAATTTGGAATCGGACGGATCGACGTTGACGGGAAGCTCGGCCTCCTTCAGCAGCCAATAGGCGGTGTCCTCATAGGCCGGAATGATGTAGCCGGGATCGAGCCCGAGCCGCGCCGCCGTGCCTTCCATGAAATCCTCGGCGTCCTCGGTCACGGCGCGCTTGGGCTTCTCGATCTTGGCGATGAGGTCGCCATTCTTCCAGATCGGCACGCCGTCCTTGCGCCAGTAGAGGCCAAAGGCCCAGCGTGGCAGGCTCTCGCCGGGATACCATTTGCCCTGGCCGTAATGCAGCAGGCCTCCGGCTGCGAAGCGGTTGCGCAGGCGGCGGATCAGATCGTCACCGAGCGCGCGCTTGGTCGGGCCGACGGCTTCCGTATTCCACTCCGCCGCTTCGAGATCATCCACGGAAACGAAGGTCGGTTCGCCACCCATGGTGAGGCGCACGTCTTGGGCTGCGAGATCGCCGTCAACCTGCTCGCCGAGATCGTTGAGCCGCGTCCAGGATTCGTCCGAGAATGGCTTTGTGATACGCGGCGCTTCGCGGATGCGGCGGACGCTCATATCGAAATCGAATTCGACTTCTGCAAAGCCGGCGCCGCCGGAGATCGGCGCAGCCGAACGATAATGCGGTGTTGCCGCGACCGGGATGTGCCCCTCGCCCGCGAGCATGCCGGAGGTCGCATCGAAGCCGATCCAGCCCGCGCCCGGCAGATAGACCTCGGCCCAGGCGTGCAGATCAGTAAAATCGTTCTCCACCTCCGGCGGTCCCTCGATCGGATCGATGTCGGGGCGGATCTGGATCAGATAGCCGGAGACGAAACGGGCGGCGAGGCCGAGATGGCGGAAGGTCTGGATCAGAAGCCAGGCGGAGTCGCGGCACGATCCGGCGCAAGAGGAGAGCGTCTCCTCCGGCGTCTGCACGCCCGGCTCCATGCGGATGACGTAGTTGATCCTCTGTTGCAGCTCCCTGTTCAAATCGACCAGGAAGTTGACGGTGTTCGGCGCTTCGCGCGGGATCGAGGCGAGATATTTTGCGAACGCGGGATCGGGCTTGATGGTCTCGAGATACGGCGCCAGCTCGGTCTTGAGGTCCTTCGGGTAGTCGAACGGAAAGCTGTCGGCGTAGGGCTCGACGAAGAAGTCGAACGGGTTGACCACGGTCATCTGCGCCGTGAAGTCGACCTCGAATTTCAACTCGGTCGTCTTCTCCGGGAAGACGTAGCGGGCGAGCCAGTTGCCCTGCGGGTCCTGCTGCCAGTTCACGAAGTGATTGGCCGGCGTAACCTTGAGCGAATAGCTCAGGATCGGCGTGCGCGTATGCGGCGCCGGCCGCAGGCGGATGGTCTGCGGTCCCAGATCGATCGGGCGGTCGTATTTGTAGTGCGTGACGTGGTGTAATGCGACGTAGATCGACACGGGGTACGGTGCTCCAGCAGCTTTTTTGAGCAGAACACTGCTGGTGACCTCGATCAAGCATTAACAACGGGCAGCGCGTGCCTACGGCACGGGCTGCACGCTCAACTACATCGTCGCGCCCAGCACCCAGGGCGCGAACTCGGCGCCGCCGAAATCGAAGCTTTCGCTCTTGGTCGGCTGGCCGGACGCGGTCTTGAGGATGAGATCGAAGATGCGCTCGCCGCACTCCTGGACGCTCTCCTCGCCTTCGAGGATGGTGCCGCAATTGACGTCCATGTCCTCTTCCATGCGCTTGTACATGGGCGTGTTGGTGGCGAGCTTGATCGAGGGCGCGGGCTTGCAGCCAAACACGCTGCCGCGGCCGGTGGTGAAGCAGACCAGGTTGGCGCCGCCGGCGACCTGGCCGGTGGCGGCGACCGGATCGTAGCCGGGCGTGTCCATGAACACGAAGCCGCGCTTGGTCACCGGCTCGGCGTAGCGCAGCACGTCGACGAGATTGGTGGTGCCGGCCTTCGCCATCGCGCCGAGCGACTTTTCCAGAATGGTGGTGAGACCGCCGGCCTTGTTGCCTGGGCTCGGATTGGCGTTCATCTCGGCGCCTTCGCGCTCGGTGTATTCGTCCCACCAGCGCATGAGATCGACGAGCTTCTCGCCGACCTCGCGGCTCACGGCACGGCGCGTGAGCAGATGCTCGGCGCCGTAGGTCTCGGGCGTTTCCGACAGGATCACGGTGCCGCCGTGACGGACGATGAGATCGCTGGCAGCACCGAGCGCAGGGTTAGCCGACACGCCCGAATAACCGTCCGAGCCGCCGCATTGCAGCGCCACGGTCAATTCGCTCACCGGCACGGACTCTCGCTTGACCTTGTTGGAGTCGGCGAGTGCCTCGCTCACGAAGGCGATGCCGGCTTCCACCGTCTTGCGGGTGCCGCCGACCTCCTGGATGTCCATCGCACGCAGGCGGCCGGCGAGCTTCTGCTCTTCCATCAGGCCGCCGATCTGGTTCACCTCGCAGCCCAGCCCCAGCACGATGACGTGGGAGAAATTGACGTGCCGCGCATAGCCGCCGAGCGTGCGGCGGAGCAGCGCGAGCGGCTCGTTCTGCGTCATGCCGCAGCCGGTCTTGTGGGTCAGCGCGACCACGCCGTCGACATTGGGGAATTCGGCCAGCGGATTGTCGCCGGTGAAGGGATTCTTCTTGAAGACGTCGGCGACGAGGCTTGCGACATGCGCGCTGCAATTCACCGAGGTGAGGATGCCGATATAGTTGCGCGTGGCGACGCGGCCGTCCGGGCGGCGGATGCCCTCGAAGGTCGCCGGCAGGTCGAAATTCGGCGTCGGCTTGACGTCGGCGCAATAGGCGTAGTCCTTGGCGAAATCGCCCATGCCGATGTTCTGCACGTGCACGTGCTGGCCGGGCGCGATCGGCATCGTCGCAAAGCCGATGATCTGTCCGTAGCGGATGACAGGCTCGCCCACCGCGATCGGCTTGATCGCGACCTTGTGGCCGGAGGGGATGCGCTCGACCGTGGTCACGCCATCAGCGACCACTGTTCCCGGCGGCAGGCTCGCGCGCGCGATCAGCACGCCGTCAGCGGGATGCAGGCGAATGACGGGGCTGATGGTCATGGCGAATCTCCTTCGGAGCCGAGTAGCGAATGGTGAGTGGCGAATGGAAAAAGGGGAGCGGCACCATTCGCTACTCCCCATTCGCCATTCGCGAGTTTCCTAGGCCTTGCCGGCTGAATCCTTGCGGGTCGCATTCACCTGCATCTTGGCGTAGGTCGTCATCATGCCGACCTCGTTCGAGAGCGTCACCAGCTTGAAGCCCATGTTGATGGCGCGTGCCGCACCTTCGGCGCCGCTGCAATGGATGCCCGGGAAGAGCCCGCGCTTGTCGCACTCCTTGATGATCTTGTCGTAGATCGCGAGGATCTCAGGCTCGGTGCGATCGAGCTTCGGCTCGAGGCCGTAGGAGAAGCCGAGGTCGGACGGGCCGATATAGACACCGTTGAGGCCTTCGACGTCGAGGATCGCTTCCATGTTCTCGACCGCCGTCTTCGTCTCCATCATCGGCAGCAGCACGATGTCGTCGTTGGCCGTCTTCTGGTAGGAGCCCGCGGTGCCGTACATGCCGGCGCGGATCGGTCCGTTGGAGCGGACGCCCTTCGGCGGGTACTTCGAATAGGAAACGAGGTTCCTGGCTTCCTGCGGCGTGTTGACCATCGGGCAGATCACGCCATAGGCGCCGCCGTCAAGCACTTTGCCGATGATGCCGGGCTCGTTCCAGGGCACGCGGACCATCGGGGTCACCGGGTGCTTGTCCATGGCCTGGAAGCACTGCACCATCGAGAGATAATCCTGCACGCCATGCTGCATATCGACGGTGACGCTGTCGAAGCCGCATTGCGCGATCATCTCAGCCGAGAAGCCGGAGGGTATAGCCAGCCACGCGTTGACCACGGCCTTGCCCGACTTCCAGATTTCCTTGACCTTGTTCGCCACGTTGCCTTCCTTCTTCGTTTGTTTGGACCGTGTTTTTGGACCGCGTTGTCTAGACCGTCGTCACCACGCCGAGCGCCACGACAGCACGACCTCGCTGTTACCGCGAACCGGGTCGCCGCGCTACGCTCGCAATGACGCAAGACCTATGCGCTCGCCCACTGGGTGCGGGCCTCGCGGGCGACGTCCACTATCGCCGCCCGGGTGTCATCCGGCAAGGGGATGCCTTTTCGTGCGCTTGATCAGGGTTTTCCGCTCGGGATCGCCGGGAATCAGCACCTTTGACCGAAAAACACCGGGGATGTCCATGGCCGTCGCCGCCCGACTGCGCATATCTGCTTTCACTCCTCGGCACCTGCCCCGTCGCCGGCGCCTGGTCCTGCGAGACTCTGTTCCAACTCTCCGAGCATCTCCTGCAACTCGGCAAGCTTGCGCGCGCCGAAGCGCTGCGTGATCTCGGCATAGATCGCTTCCGAGGACGGCGCGACGGAGGCCATCAGCTTCACGCCCTCCTTCGAGATCGAGACCATGCTGCGGCGCTGGTCCGTCTTCGCGGTCTTGCGCTCGATCAGATTGCGCGCCTCGAGATCGCGCAGGATGCGCGACAGGCTTGGCCCGAGGAGAAACGCGGTGCGCGCGAGTTCCGTGACCTCCGCAGCCTCGATGGCGGCGAGCGCGCGGAGAATGCGCCATTGCTGCTCGGTCAGGCCGTGCTCGCGCAGCGATGGGCGAAATTGCCGCATCACCGCCTCGCGTGCCCGTAAGAGCGACATCGGCAGCGATTGCGAGAAATCGCGCATCGGCACCTGGCGCGCGGCAGGTGCGCTTCCGTTCGGGGGATCAGCAGGTCTCTTCGCCATGACGCCCTTTCAAAGTCGCCCTTTCAGACCGCAAAACGTTTGCAGTGCAGCAAGCCCGAATTGTGTTTGACGCATCAACTTAACATGTTAAGTATTTTCGGCACCACGATTTTGGTCGTTCACCGATGGCGCTTTCCAAAGACGATATCCAAGCTTGTGCGAACCGTCTGCACCAGGCGGAGAAGACCCGCGTGCAGATCCGGCAGCTCTCGCAGGATTTTCCCGACATCACCATCGCCCATGCCTACGCGATTCAGAAGGCGTGGGTCGACATCAAGATCGCCGAGGGACGCCTCGTCAAAGGCCACAAGATCGGCCTGACCTCGAAGGCGATGCAGAGCGCGCTTGACATCGACGAGCCGGATTCCGGCGTGCTGCTCGACGACATGTTCTTCGCCGATGGCGGCCTTATCCCGACCGAGCGCTTCATCGCGACACGGGTCGAGGCCGAGCTCGCCTTCGTGATGAGCAAGCGCCTCTCAGGTCCCGACTGCACGATGTTCGACGTGCTCAACGCCACCGACTTCGTGGTGCCGGCGCTGGAGATCCTGGACACGCGCATCGAGCGCGTCGATCCCAAGACCAAAGCGACGCGAAAAATCTGCGACACCATCGCCGACAATGCGGCGAATGCCGGCATCGTCCTTAGCGGACGGCCGATCCGTCCGCTCGACGCGGACCTGCGCTGGATCGGCGCGCTCTGTTTCAAGAACGGCCAGATCGAGGAGACCGGCCTTGCCGCCGGCGTGCTCAATCATCCCGCAACTGCCGTTGCCTGGCTCGCCAACAAGATCGCGCCGCTTGGACTCGCGCTGGAGCCCGGCCAGGTGGTGCTCGCGGGCTCCTTCATCCGTCCGATCGAGACCCGCAAGGGCGACACAATTCAGGCCGATTATGGCGCCTACGGCTCGGTCAGCTGCTACTTCGCCTGAAGCAATAAGAATACACAGGGAGTGAAACCGCCATGCCGCATTTCACGATCGAATATTCGGCCAATCTCGACAGCCGACTCGACATCGGCGCCGTGTGCGAGGTCGTGCGGAAGGCGGCGGTCGAGACCGGCATCTTCCCGCTCGGCGGCATCCGTGTCCGCGCGGTCAGGTGCGAGCATTATGCGGTTGCCGACGTGCGGAACGACTACGGCTTTCTCGACATGGTGCTGCGCATCGGCGAGGGTCGCGACCTCGCCACGCGGCAGAAGGCGGGCGAGCACGTCTTCCAGGCGCTCTCCAAGCATCTCGATCCCGTCTTCTCCGCCAGCAAATTCGCTTTGTCCTTCGACATGCAGATCAACGACAAGGACACCAGCTGGAAGCGCAACAACATCCACGATGCCCTGAAAGTGGAGGCTGCCCATGGATAAGCCCACGCCCAAAGCCGACGTGTTTCAGGCCAATCGCGACCGCGTCGCGCCGCTGCTGAAGAAGCTGCAGGCGGACGGCATCGGTCACATGATCGACGGCAAGATCGTCCCGTCAATCTCCGGTCAGACCTTTGAGACGAAGTCGCCGGTCGATGGCGCGACGCTCGCAACCGTGGCTCGCGGCGATGCCGAGGACATCGACGCCGCAGCGACTGCCGCTGCGCTCGCCTTCAAATCCTGGCGCGACATGGGCCCCGCGATGCGGAAAAAGCTGCTGCATCGCGTCGCCGATGCGATCGAAGACAACGCCGAGGACATCGCCGTGCTCGAATGCATCGACACCGGCCAGGCCTATCGCTTCATGGCCAAGGCCGCGATCCGCGCCGCCGAGAACTTTCGCTTCTTTGCCGACAAATGCGCCGAGGCGCGCGATGGACAGAATACGCCGAGCGACGAGCACTGGAATATCTCGACGCGCGTGCCGATCGGCCCGATCGGCGTGATCACGCCATGGAACACGCCGTTCATGCTCTCGACCTGGAAGATCGCCCCTGCCCTCGCCGCTGGCTGCACCGTCGTGCACAAGCCGGCCGAGTGGTCGCCGGTGACCGCCGCCATCCTGGCCAAGCTCGTCAAGGAGGCCGGCGTACCCGACGGCGTGCTCAACACCGTCCACGGCCTTGGTGAAGAGGCCGGCAAGGCGCTCACCGAACACCCCGCGATCAAGGCGATCGGCTTCGTCGGCGAGAGCGCGACGGGCTCCGCGATCATGGTGCAGGGCGCGCCGACCCTGAAGCGCGTGCATTTCGAGCTCGGCGGCAAGAACCCCGTGATCGTGTTCGACGATGCCGATCTCGACCGCGCGCTCGATGCCGTCGTCTTCATGATCTACTCGCTCAATGGCGAGCGCTGCACGTCCTCGAGCCGCCTGCTGATCCAGCAGAATATCGCGGAGAAGTTCATCAAGAAGCTGACCGCGCGCGTGAAGGCGCTGAAGGTCGGTCATCCCCTCGATCCCTTAACCGAAATCGGGCCGCTGATCCACGAGCGGCACCTGGCAAAGGTCTGCTCCTATTTCGACGTCGCGTGCCAGGACGGCGCCACGATTGCGGTCGGCGGCAAAGCCTATGACGGCCCGGGCGGCGGACACTATGTCGAGCCCACGCTGGTCACCGGCGCGAGCGGCAAGATGCGCGTGGCGCAGGAAGAGGTGTTCGGTCCCTTCCTCACCGTGCTGCCCTTTAAAGACGAGGCGGAGGCGATCGAGATCGCCAACGACATCCGCTATGGTCTCACCGGCTATGTCTGGACCAACGATGTGGGCCGCGCATTGCGCGTTGCGGATGCGCTGGAAGCCGGCATGATCTGGTTGAACTCGGAGAACGTCCGCCATCTGCCGACGCCGTTCGGCGGCATGAAGGCCTCAGGCATCGGCCGCGACGGCGGCGACTACTCGTTCGACTTCTACATGGAAACCAAGCACGTCTCGCTGGCGCGGGGCACGCACAAGATTCAGAAACTGGGAATCTGACGCTCGTCGTTCCGAGGGGAAACGCAATGCCCGTACCGCAACACATCTTCGAGCCGCCGTTCAACATCATCCGCTCCAGCCACGTCGTGCTCGACGTGACCGATCTGAAACTGAGCCGCGCGTTCTACGAGACCATTGTCGGCCTGCATGTCGAGGACGCCGATGACAATGTCGTGTACCTGCGCGCAGCCGAAGAGCATCAGCATCACTCGCTGGTGCTGCGCAAGGCCGCGGCGCCCGCTTGCAATCGGCTCGGCTTCAAGGTTGGCAATGACGGCGACCTCGACAAGGCCGCAAAGTTTCTCTCCGGGAACGGCCTTGGCTACGGCTTCGTCGACCAGCCGTTCCAGGGCCGCACGCTGCAATTCACCGATCCCTTCGGCTTCCAGATCGAGCTCTATGCGTCGATGGACCGCCGGCCGCATTTGCTCCGCCGCTTCGATCTCTACAAGGGCTGTCACCCGCAGCGGCTCGATCATTTCAATGTCTTCGCCGCCGAGGTGCAGGACACCGTCGAGTTCTATGCGCGGCTGGGCTTTCGCCTCACCGAATATGCCGAAGAGGACGGGCCGAACGGCCGCATCGCAGCCGCCTGGATGCACCGCAAGGGCAATGTCCACGATTTTGCCGTCACCAACGGCAAAGGCCCTCGGCTGCACCATTTCGCCTATTGGACGCCGACCGCGATGAACATCATCCATCTCTGCGACGTGATGGCTTCGGCAGGCTTCGTCAAGAACATCGAACGCGGCCCGGGACGCCACGGCATTTCGAATGCGTTCTTCCTCTACGTCCGGGATCCCGACGGGCATCGCCTCGAGCTCTACACCAGCGACTACTTTACGGGCGATCACGACCACGAGCCGCTGCGCTGGTCACTGCGCGATCCGCGGCGCCAGACATTGTGGGGCGCGCCGGCGCCGCGCTCCTGGTTCGAACAAGGCTCGCCGTTCACAGGGCAAGCAGTACGTGAGCCAAAGTTCGTGGCCGACGTGCTGGTGGCGGATTGATGCGAGTTGCCGGCCCGAACTCTCTCCCCGTCGTCCCGGCGAAGGCCGGGACCCATAACCACAGGATGGGGTTTGGCGAAGGCTGGCCGTTCGGGATTGTCATCACGTCCGATCGATAGATCACGCGGTATGGGTCCCGGCCTTCGCCGGGACGACAAAGAAACAGTGAGTCGCCGATGAAGCTCCCTCGCCTCGCCACCTACTCCGTCAAGGGTGAAACCCGCTACGGCGCCGTCCTGGAGGGCGGCATCGTCGATCTCTCCCCGCGCCATGCCAGGGACTATCCGACGCTGCGCGAGGTGATTGCAGCCGGAAAACTCGCGAGCCTTGCCGAAGAAGCCGCCAGCCTCACGCCGGACCACGCGCTCGGCGACATCACCTGGCTGCCGCCGGTGCCCGCGCCGGAAAAGATCATCTGCATCGGCGTCAACTATCCCGACCGCAATGCCGAGTACAAGGACGGCCAGGACACGCCGAAATATCCGAGCATGTTCATGCGCTCGCCCCGTTCTTTCGTCGGCCACGACACGCCGCTGGTGCGCCCGCGCGCATCCGCGCAGCTCGACTACGAGGGCGAGATCGTGCTGGTGATCGGCAAGCCCGGCCGGCATATTGCCGAGAGCGCCGCGCTAGACCACATCGCCGCGCTCACGCTCTGCAACGAAGGTTCGGTGCGCGACTGGCTCCGCCACGCCAAATTCAACGTCACACAAGGCAAGAACTTTGATTCCAGCGGCAGCCTCGGCCCCTGGCTCGTGCCCTACATGAGGGAGGCGCAGATCGCCGACATCAGGCTGACCACGCATGTCAACGGCGAGCTGCGGCAGGACGACTCTACCGGCCGCCTGATGTTCCCATTCCGCTACCTGATCAGCTATATCTCGACCTTCGCGACGCTCATTCCCGGCGATATCATCGTCACGGGCACGCCGACCGGCGCCGGCGCACGGTTCGATCCGCCGCGCTACCTGAAGCCGGGCGACGTCATCGAGGTCGCGGCCGAGGGCATTGGCAACCTGCGCAACGGCGTCGTCGACGAAACCTGACCAACAACGCGAATGGAATGATGCAATGACCACCCTCACCGGCGGCGAAGCGATCGTAAGCGGGCTCGTCGCCCATGGCGTCGACACCGTGTTCGGCCTGCCCGGCGCGCAGGTCTACGGGCTGTTCGACGCCTTCCATCAGGCTCAGCTCAAGGTGATCGGCGCGCGGCATGAGCAGGCCTGCGGCTACATGGCGTTCGGCTACGCGCGCGCCAGCGGCAAGCCCGGCGTGTTCAGCGTGGTGCCCGGCCCCGGCGTGCTCAATGCCAGCGCGGCGCTGCTCACCGCCTATGGCTGCAACGAGCCGGTACTGTGCGTCACCGGCCAGGTGCCGACGCAGTTTCTCGGCAAGGGCCGCGGCCATCTGCACGAGATGCCGGACCAGCTCGCGACCCTGCGCACCTATGTGAAATGGGCCGATCGCATCGAACATCCCGGCAACGCTCCGACCGCCGTGGCACGCGCGTTCCAGGAGATGACGTCCGGCCGCCGCGGTCCCGCCTCGGTGGAGATGCCCTGGGATATCTTTACGCAGCGCGCGGACACTGCCGCCGCGCGGGTGCTGGAACCGTTGCCCGCCCCGCAACCTGATCCTGACATGATCAAGCAGGCGGTCGCGCTCATCACGAGCAGCAAGGCGCCGATGATCTTCGTCGGCAGCGGTGCGATCGAGGCGCGCGAGGAGATCCTCGAGCTCGCCGAGATGATCGACGCGCCTGTGGTCGCCTTCCGCAGCGGCCGCGGCATCGTCTCCAACGCGCACGAGCTCGGCCTGACCATGGCCGCCGCCTACAAGCTGTGGGCCAAGACCGATCTGATGATCGGTATCGGCACGCGGCTGGAGCTGCCGACCATGTCGCGCTGGCCGTTCCGTCCCGACGGGTTGAAGAGCATCCGCATCGACATCGATCCCGTCGAGATGCGGCGATTCATCTCCGACACTGCTATTGTTGCCGATGCCAAAGCTGCGACGGCCGATCTCACCGCCGCCGTCAGCAAGGCCGGCTACGGCAAGACCGCCGGCCGCCGCGCGGCGATCCGCGAGGCGACCGCGACCGCGCTGGCAGAGATCCAGCGCATCCAGCCGCAGATGGCGTATCTGAACATCCTGCGCGAGGTGCTGCCGGCGAATGCGATCGTCACCGATGAATTGTCGCAATTCGGCTTCGCCTCCTGGTACGGCTTTCCGATCTACGAGCCGCGCACCTTCATCACCTCGGGCTATCAGGGCACGCTCGGCTCGGGTTTTCCGACCGCGCTTGGCGCCAAGGTCGCGAACCCCGACAAGCCCGTGGTCGCGATCACCGGCGATGGTGGCTTCATGTTCGGCGTGCAGGAGCTTGCCACCGCCGTGCAGTTCAACATCGGCGTGGTGACGCTGGTGTTCAACAACGACGCCTATGGCAATGTCCGCCGCGACCAGCGCGAACGTTTTGACGGCCGCGTGGTGGCCTCCGATCTGGTCAATCCGGATTTCGTCAAGCTCGCGGAATCCTTTGGCGTCGCCTCCGCGCGCGTCACCGCGCCGGACCAGTTCAAGGCGGCGATGGAGAAGGCGCTCGCGCATGGCGGGCCGTACCTGATCTCGGTCGAGGTGACGCGGGATTCGGAGGTCAGTCCGTGGGCCTTCATTCACCCGCCGAAGCCTTAGTGATCCTCATGGTGAGGAGGCGCGAAGCGCCGTCTCGAACCATGAAAGGCCCGGCTCTCGCATCTCGGCCTTCATCCTTCGAGACGCTTGCTACGCAAGCTCCTCAGGATGAGGGGATGGACTAGCGCGTCCTGCGAAACGTCAAATTGATCCGCTTGCGCCCGAGCAGCGCATGCTCGCCGTCGGCGAGCGGCGCGACGCCGTGATAGGCGAGCCTGCTGGCCCCGCCCCAGACCACGACGTCGCCGTGGACGAGGCGGAAGCGGCGCGGCTTGTCGCTGCGCGCCAGGCCGCCGAACAGGAAGGTCGCGGGCAGGCCGAGCGAAACCGAGACGATCGGCGCCGAATAATCCAGCTCGTCCTTGTCCTGGTGCAGCGACAGCCGCGTGCCGGGTTCGTAGCGATTGACGAGGCAGGCATCGGGCGCGAAGCAAGTGAAGCCGCCCTGCTCTGCCACGCGGCGGGCCAGGTCGCGGAGCACGGGCGGCATTGCCGGCCACGGCGCCTCGGTTCGCGGATCGATGGGATCATAGCGGTAGCCGGTGTGATCGGTGATCCAGCCGCGCTCGCCGCAATTGGTCATCGCCACCGACATCAGGCGGCCGCCAGGCGTGGTCATGTGGCGGAACGGCGACTGCGCCACGATCGCGCGCACGGCTTCGATCAGCTCGCTTTCGATCGGCTTGACGAAGCCGCGCAGCAGCACGGCGCCGTCGGCGATCTCCTCGCGAGACTGCTGCGCCTCGGCGACGCTATCGAACAGATCAGCCGTCAATTGCTCTGCTCACTTCGCATGTTCACTTGTCATGTTCACTTGGCATCATGGAAGATCACACCCAGCGTGTGGCGCTGGCCGGAGCGAATCCGGCTGACGCCATGGCGCAAATTAACGCGGTACGTGCCGCGTGTCCCCTGCACCGGGCGATGATGCACGGCAAAGGCGACCGCGTCGCCTTGCGCCAGCGGCACGACCTCGGCGCGGGACTGCATGCGCGGGCGCTGCTCGGTCAGCACGAACTCGCCGCCGCTGAAGTCGCGGCCCGGCTCCGACAGGAGGATCGCCACCTGAAGCGGGAAGACGTGCTCGCCATAGAGGTCCTGGTGCAGGCAGTTGAAGTCGCCGGCCTCGTATTGCAGCAGCAGCGGGGTCGGCTGCGCCTGCCCTGCTTCGTGGCAGCGCTTGAGGAACGCCGCATGCGCTGTGGGATAGCGGATGTCGATCCCCATCGCCTCGTTCCAGCGATTGGCGACGCCTTGCAGATGCGCATAGAGCGCCGGGCGTAGCTCCGCGATCAGATCGGGCAGCGGATAGGAGAAATATTTGTATTCGCCACGGCCAAAGCCGTGGCGGCCCATGACGATGCGGCTGCGGAACTGCGTGTCGTCGGGATAGAGCGCGGCGACGGCGCGGCATTGCTCCGGTGTGAGCAGGCCCTTCAGGACGGCGCAGCCCTGGGTGTCGAGCTCGGCGATGATTTGGGGCCAGTCGAGGGCGTCGACTTGGGCGGCGATGTCGGCGGAGGTGTGGGCTGATTTTCGTGCTGTTGCTGTCATGATCACGACTTTCGCAAGACTGATCCCCCGGCGCCACCCGATTTCCGCTCTCTCCCGTCATTGCGAGGAGCTCTTGCGACGAAGCAATCCAGAATCCCTCCGCGGAACCAGTCTGGATTGCTTCGCTACGCTCGCAATGACGGAAGAAGGACCTCAGCCCCGCACTGGCAGCGTCACGACGTCGTACCCGTGCCTGATCGTCCGCTTCAGCACGGGATCCTCAAGCTCGAACTCGAAGCGGTCGGCGGGGCGGATGCCGCCCTTGGCTGCAAACGTGCCACCGAACATGGCGCAGCCGTCGGGGAACTTCTTGCCGTCAAACCCTCGCGCGATGAGGTCGGCGACCGGCAGCATCGCGTCGAGCGTGCCCTCCTGGTAGAGCACGCGTTCGCCCTTGATCGTGGCATAGGAGCGCAAAATCATCCTGTCCCAATGGCCGATGACGTCTTCGAGCTCCCACAGCGTCGATGCGATCGGCTTGTCGCACATCTGCTTGGAGACCGTGACGTTGTAGGCCTCGACCTTGCGGTCAGTGTGGTCGGAGCCGCAGCCGACGAAGATGTGGCCCTGCCAGCCGATCAGCACGAACTCGACCTCGCCGGACGAGTCCCCACCGCAGCATTCGATGCTGTCCTCTTGGGTCAGCCGCCGCGGCGAGGCGCGGTAGTAGATCGGCGTGGACGCCGGCCGCGCGATGCCCATGGCTTCGAGCTCGGCTATGTGCTTGTCGCGCGCGATCGCGTCGCGGCCGGTCCAACCGGCGATGACCATTTGGTCGATCGCCAGCGTCAGCGGCGTGGTGGTGTCCTGGGCGTCGACGGTGAAAGTCAGGTCAAACACGAATGACGGCCTCCATGCCGGCAGCAAGTTCGAAGATACGACGATCGGATCCACCCGCGCCCGCCAGCATCAGGCCGACGGGGACGTCGCCCTCGCGATGAGCAGGGATCGAGATGGCACAGCCATCGATCATGTTGATCAGAGTGCAATTGCGCAGCGCGCGCATGTTCTGGGTGGTGAACACCTTGTCGTCGGCTAGATCTGAAATCTTCGGCGGCGTGTTGGCGGTGGTCGGCAGCACCAGCGCGTCATAGGGCGCGATGCGGGCATTGACGCGCGCGATCAGCGAGCGGCGCTCGTTGACGAGATCGATGTAGTCCGCCGCGCTCTGCGCCTCGCCGCGCATGATGCGGACGGACACGCGGGGATCGTAGACGTCGCCCTTGGCCGTGATGAGATAGCGGTGCCAGGCGTAGCTTTCGGACGCGGCAAAGCCCCCCTTGGCGTTCATCGGGCCGATGTCGTGGAATTCCGCCATCTCGATGCGCTCGATGATGGCGCCGTGATCGGCGAGCGATTTCAGCGCGCGCTCGAAGGTCCCGGAGACTTCTGCGTCGAGGTCGTCGAGCGCGATCGTGGTCGGCACCGCGAGCCGCATGCCTTTCACGGGGCGCGGCTTCAGCGCGAGGATCGGCTCGCTGGCGAGCACGGCGTCGAGAATGGCACAGCAGCTGACCGATCGCGCCAGCGGACCGATGCTGTCAAGCGAGAACGACAGCGGCACCGAGCCGTCCAGCGGCACGCGGCGCTGCGTCGGCTTGTAACCGACGATACCATTGAAGGCCGCCGGAATCCGGCAGGAGCCGCCGGTGTCGGTGCCGAGCGCGCCATGCGCCATGCCGTCGAGCACGGACACCGCCGCGCCCGAGGACGAGCCGCCGGGCACGTGGCCCACGGCCCGGTTCCAGGCCCCCTTTGGCGTGCCGTAATGCGGATTGATGCCGATGCCGGAATAGGCGAATTCGGTCATGTTGGTCCGCCCGATCACGACGAAGCCGGCGTGGCGCAGCCGCGCAACCGCCGCCGCATCGTGCTCCGCTGGATCGGAATCGTCGAGCGCACGAGAGCCGGCGCGCGTCGTCTGTCCCCTGATATCGAAGAGATCCTTGATCGAGACCGGAATACCGGCATAGCACGACGGCGCGGCCTTCACCTTGCGCAGGGCATCCATCGCGTCCGCGGCTACGAGCGCGGCGTCCTTGTCGACATGGATGAAGGTGCGCTGGCCCTCGCCTGCGGGGTCGGCGATCCTGGCGATGCACGCCTCGACCAGCTTGCGGGAGGTGGTGCGGCCGCTTTCGAGGTCCTCGGCGAGCTTCGCCAGTGTCGGAAAATCGGGCATGTCTGTCTCACGGAATATTTGCGCGCGCAATCTATAGCGCCGGCTCAGTTCGACACAAGCATTGTGCGCATGATGGCATGCATGCTGTCTGCTGGACCGTTGACGCCCCATAGTCAATTGTCGCATCAAGATCGAAACAGGCGGGCGCGAAGCCTGTCCCTTGGGAGGAGCCACATGGCCGAACCGCAGCGCGCGCGACCGAAACCGACGCCGGAAACCCAGCATTTCTGGGACGGCACGAAAGCGGGCGAATTGCGCCTGCAGCGGTGCGACGCCTGCGCGCATGTCTACTTCCCGCCGCGCCCGTTCTGCCCGTCCTGCGCGTCGCGGAAAGTCTCCGTCTTCAAGGCGAGCGGCAAGGGTTTTCTCTACAGCTACGTGATCAACCACCGCCCCGCCGCGCCCGGCTTCACGCCACCTTACGCGATCGCGGTGGTCGAGCTCGCCGAGGGGCCGCGCATGATGAGCAATATCATCGACTGCCCGCAGACACCGGAAGCGCTGGAGCTCGACATGAAGCTCGAGGTCGCCTTCGAGGCACTCGACGACAAGATCACCCTTCCCGTGTTCCGTCCGGCGAAGGGGTAAGCCATGCGCAAGAACCAGGTTGCCGTCGTCGGCGCGGCCGAGACCACCGAGCTCGGCGTCATCCCCAACATGTCGCAGCTCCAGCTCCACGCGGATGCGGCGCTGAATGCCATTGCGGATGCCGGGCTGAAACTCTCGGACGTCGACGGCTTTGCCACCGCGGTCGAGACGCCGCAGCAGGTCTGTCACTATCTCGGCATCAAGCCGACCTGGGTGGACGGCACTTCGGTCGGCGGCTGCTCGTTTATGCTGCACGTCCGCCATGCCGCCGCGGCGATCGAGGCGGGTCTGTGCAAGACCGTGCTGATCACGCATGCCGAGAGCGGCAAGTCGATGATCGGCAAGGCGCCGCGCTCGATCCCCGCCGACAGCCTGCAAGGGCAGTTCGAGGCGCCCTATGGCGTCTTCGGCCCGCCCAGCATGTTCCCGATTCCCGTGCTGCGCTTCATGAAGACCTACGGCATCACGCATGAGCAGCTCGCTTCGGTGGCGGTCGTGCAGCGCGAATGGGCGGCGAAGAATCCGCGCGCGATGATGAAGGACCCGATCACGGTCGCCGACGTCCTCAACTCGCGCATGATCGCCTATCCGTTCCGGCTCTTGCAGTGCTGCCTCGTCACCGACGGCGGCGGCGCACTGATCCTGACCTCAGCCGACCGCGCCAGGGATTTTCCGCGCAAGCCCGTCTACATCATGGGCACCGGCGAGAGCGTCGAGACGCCGATGGTCAGCCAGATGGAGACTTTCAATTCCTCGCGCGCGTTCAAGACCGCGGGACCGCTCGCCTTTAGGGAGGCCGGCATCGCGCACGGGGACGTCGACCATCTCATGATTTATGATGCCTTCGCGCATCTGCCGCTGTTCGGCCTCGGCGATCTCGGCTTCATGCCGCACGAAGAAACCGGCAAGTTCATCGCGGACGGCAACACGCGGCCCGGCGGCAAGCTGCCGCTCAACACCAATGGCGGCGGCTTGAGTTACATGCATTCGGGCATGTACGGCATGTATGCGCTCCAGGAGAGCGTGCGCCAGATGCGCGGCATCGCGCCGGCGCAAGTGCCGAACGCGAGGATTTCAGTGTGCCACGGTGTCGGCGGCATGTTCGCCGCAAGTGGCACGATCGTGTTTACGAACGAGAGGTAACCCACATGAGCAAGTCACTGCAGGACAAGGTCATCATCGTCACCGGCGCAGGCCGTGGCATCGGGCGCGAAATCGCGCTGCTCTGCGCGGCGGAAGGCGCCAAGGTCGTCGTCAACGATCCCGGCGGGGCCGCCGACGGCGCCGGCGCGAGCGTCACGCCCGCTGAGGAGGTGGTCGAGGAGATCAAGAAGCGCGGCGGCATCGCTGTCCCCAACTTCGAGTCGGTGGCGGAAGCCGTTCCCGCCAGCAAGATCGTGAAGACCGCGACCGATCATTTCGGCCGGCTCGACGGCGTCGTCAATAATGCCGGCATCCTGCGCGACATGATCTTCCACAAGATGAGCGTGGAGGCGTTCGAGGCCGTCATCAAGGTGCATTTGATGGGCTCGTTCTACGTCTCGCACGCGGCAGCGCGCATCTTCCGCGAGCAGGAGAGCGGCTCCTTCGTGCACTTCACCTCGACCTCGGGCCTGATCGGCAATTTCGGCCAGGCCAACTACGCTGCCGCCAAGCTCGGCATCGTCGGCCTGTCGAAATCGATCGCGCTCGACATGGGCCGCTTCAACGTCCGCTCGAATTGCGTCTCGCCGTTCGCCTGGACCCGCATGATCGGTACCATCCCGACCGAGACCGAGGCCGAGAAGGCGCGCGTCGAGAAGATCAAGCAGATGGGCCCGGAGAAGATTGCGCCGATTTGCGCCTATCTACTCTCCGATGCTGCCAAGGACGTCTCCGGGCAGATCTTCGGCGCGCGCATGAACGAGCTGTTCCTGTTCAGCCAGAACCGGCCGCTGCGCTCGGTTCATCGCAGCGAAGGCTGGACGCCGCAATCGATCGCGGAACACGGCATGCCGGCGCTGAAGGGCTCGTTCTACAAGCTCGATCGCTCCGCCGACATCTTCCCGTGGGATCCGGTGTAGCTTGCGCGGATAGTGAGCGGCGAATGGCGAATAGGCGCTACTCGCCATTCCCCCTAACCCGTATTCCGCAGCCCCGCCGAGATGCCGTTGATCGTCAGCTGAATCCCGCGCAGCACCTGCTCGTCCGGGTTCTGCGCGCGATGCGCCCTCAAGAGCTCGACCTGCACGTGATTGAGCGGGTCGAGATAGGGGAAACGGTGGCGCACGGAGCGCTCCAGCAGCGGGTTGCCTTGCAGCAGCCGATCCTGATCCATGATGTCGAGCAACGTCTCGATGCAGGAATGCCATTCGCGGCGGATGCGACCAAAGATCTTTTCGCGCAGGGCTTCGTCCGGCACCAGCTCGGCATAGCGCGAGGCGATCGCGATCGAGCTTTTCGCCAGCACCATGTCCATGTTCGACAACAGCATGCGGAAGAACGGCCATTCCTTGTAGAGCTCTTTCAGGAACGGCATGCCCTTGTCGGGATGCTCCGCGATCCATTGCTCGACCGCACTGCCAAAGCCGTACCAGCCCGGCAGCATCAGGCGGCACTGCGCCCAGGAGAACACCCAGGGGATCGCGCGTAGGTCCTCGATCGCGCGCGTCTTCTTGCGCGAGGCCGGACGGCTGCCAATGTTCAGCGTCGCGATCTCGTTGATGACGGTCGACGCCCAGAAATAGTCGACAAAGCCGTCGGTCTCGTAGACGAGGCCGCGATAGGCCTTGAAGGCGAGGTTCGAAAGCTCGTCCATCGCAGTCAGGTATTCGCGGCGCGGCGCGCTCTGGCTCGGCTGCAACAGGCTGGCATCCAGCGTCGCTGCGGCAAGGATCTCCAGATTGTTGCGGCCGACCTCTGCGTTGGAATATTTCGACGAGATGATCTCGCCCTGCTCAGTGATGCGGATCTGGCCGTTCACGGCCCCGCCCGGCTGGGCGACGATGGCGTCGTAGCTCGGTCCGCCGCCGCGGCCGACCGACCCGCCGCGGCCGTGGAACAGGCGTAGCCGCACGTGATGACGCTCGAACACTTCGACGAGGCCGATCTCGGCCTTGTAGAGCTCCCAGCCCGAAGTGACGAAGCCGCCATCCTTGTTCGAGTCGGAATAGCCGAGCATGACCTCCTGCACGCTGCCGCGGCTGTCGACGAGCCGGCGATAATCGTGCAGCGACAGCATGCGATCCATGATGCTGCTTGACGCCTGCAAATCCTCGATGGTCTCGAACAGCGGCACGATGTTGATGGCGCTGCGGCCGGAGGGATGGACGAGGCCGACCTCCTTCAGCAGCACGGCTACCTCGAGCATGTCCGACATGCCCTTGCACATCGAGATGATGCATTGGGGAATGGCATCCGAGCCGAACAGCGCATGCGCCTCCGCGGCGGCATGGAAGACGTTGAGCTCGCCCATGGTCTCGTCGCTGTATTTGACGAACGGCGACACCAGCGCGCGCGTGCTACGCAATTCGTTGGTGAGCAACGAGATGCGCGCGTCTTCGCCGAGCGCGAGGTAGGACATGCCGGGGTTCGCGGCATCCATCAGCTCCGCGATGGTGCGTTCGTGCACGGCCGAGTTCTGGCGGATGTCGAGCCGCGCCAGATGGAAGCCGAAGCAATCCACCGCGCGCCGCAACAGCCGCAGCCGGCCGCGGGCGATGACGCGGGCGTTGTTGGAGATCAGCGAGCGGTGCAGCACGTCGAGATCGGCCTGGAGCTCCCTGACGCTCTCATAGGGCGCGCCCTTGCCGACGGGACGGCGGGTAATCTCGACCTCGAGCTTTTCGGCCGTGGCCGTCAGCCGGGCATAGATGCCGGAGACCGCCAGACGATATGGCTCACCGCTCCGGTGCGGCGAGGTGTCGGGCGAGCGCTCCGCCAGCGTCCGCAGCTCCTCGGAGACGTCGGCGAGATGCGCCGCGATCGACAGTTCCGAGCCGAGCACGTGCAGCTCGTTGAGGTAGAACTGCATCACCCGGCTCGACTGCAGCCGCAGCGTGCCGCGCATGACGTCGGCGGTGACGAAGGGATTGCCGTCGCGGTCGCCGCCGATCCAGCTTCCCATTCTTAAGAAAGAGGCGAGCTCGCTGGCGGCCTGCTCACCGCCCTCCTCCAGCCGGTCTTCCAGCGAATTGACCAGCCGCGGCACCTCGCGAAGGAAGGTGTAATCGTAGAACGACAGGCCGTTGGCGACCTCATCGAGCACGGTGAGCTTGGTCCGGCGCAACAGATTGGTTTGCCACAGTGTCAGCACCTCGCGCCGGAGTTGCTCGTCGCTGGCGGCGGCTTCGTCCTCCGTCAGCGCAACCCGCTCGCGGCGGTCGAGCAGAGCTGCGACCTCCATCTCGCGGTCCATGGTGCTCTTGCGGCGCACCTCGGTCGGGTGCGCGGTCAGAACCGGGCTGACGAGCGCGCTCTTGAAGAAGTTGCGCAGCACGTCGGAGCTGATCCCGGCGCCCTTGGCATAGGCCAGCGTTTCCGCGAGCACGCCGGAGCCGCCATTCTTGGCGGCAGTACGGGCGCGCATCTGGCGGATGTTGTTCTGGTCCTCGGCGATATTGGCGAGGTGGGAGAAATAGCTGAAGGCGCGGACGATCCGTACCGTCTCCGAGGTCGACATGCTGTCGAGGATCTGTTCGAGCTCGCGGCGGGCAACCCGGTCCTCGTCGCGGTGGAACCGGATCGAGGTTTGCCGGATGCGCTCGACCAGGTCGAACACGTCTGCGCCCTCCTGGTCGCGCACCGTGTCGCCCAGGATGCGTCCGAGCAGGCGGATATCGTCGCGCAGCCGCGCATCGGCCTCCAGCGCCTGGGCGTCCTCGGGCCTGTTCGGGCGAAGATCGGCGGCGTCTGATGGTACGGTCTGGAGGGACATTGGTTCGCTCCCCTTTTAGAGCTCCTAATGGCTCCTCGGTCCGGAGGAGTGTGCGAATTTTTCTACCGCAGTGCAAGATGAACTTGATGGCGGCGCGGCAAGATGGCTGGCCGAGGCAGGATGGACCGCGCACAACGGCGCGCGCACGTTCTCGGTTTCGCGGCGCAGGCGCCCGAAGCTTTGCTGTCCGTTTGCCCTCATCGAGAAGAAAGGGCGCAGGGAAGGCCGGGCGCCGGCTTGGCACCCAGGGTCCGCACGCGAAAAACGCACGCGGGGTGACCACAGGTGACGCCGGGACATCCGGCCTTCCCTGCGCAATGGTTTTACGGCTTATGGCGTGCTCTCCACGGGGAGCGATGCACTATTGCCCCCGTCGCCTTGCGGATGACCGATGCGCGCGCCCGGTCGGGCCGCCGCATCACCGCAAGCCTTGACGCACAGACTTCGGGCGCCAGGACCACACGCTTTTGCCGTCCGCGGACATCCCTCCCCAACCATTCGGAAGCTCGCGCGTGCTCGCCCCCGAGGCCAAAGAGAGACGCTGTGACCGCGCCGTGTCGATCCCGCGGATCGGAATGACTCACAGGTTCAGCCCGCCCTGCCACCCCGTCACGCGCCGGCGCTACCGCGTCCATCGCATCCCGGCCGACGTATCGTGACGATCGCGAAACGTCCCTTTGACGGGCCGGGATGCTTTGCGGTTTACCCGAAGATGCAATTTCGGTCAATCAGAATATTTCGGGACGCTGTCCTTGACCTGCCTATGGCGTGTTTTGCCCGTCGGGCAACGCGAGGGATTGGGGGCGAAGGCGCTTGAGCACGTGTAAGCACGCGTAGGATGGGTTGAGCCCTTGCGAAACCCATCATCCTTCGTGTCTGCGGGCGGATTGATGGGTTTCGCTGGCGCTCTACCCATCCTACGAGCTGACCCCGGAAACCGACATTGATGGCTCCCCGTCCTAGGCCGGTACGATCACCTTGCCGATCGGCCACAGCGCGATGCCCGCGAGCTTCAGATGAGCCCAGGCAAAGGGAATGCCGATGATGGTGACGGCGAAGATCACGGCCGTTAGGACATGGCCGAGCGCCAGCCACCAGCCGGCCAGCACGAACCAGATGATGTTGCCGATCACCCCAAGCGGGCCGGTGCCGATATCGCTTGCGCCCGTGACCTCATCGCGGCTGACCGCGCGCGAGCCGAACGGCAGCAGGGCATACACGGCGATGTTGAACGCGGCCCGCGCCCAGGGCAGGCCGATGATGGTGATCGCCATGATGATGGACGCCACCAGCCAGCCGAATGCCATCCAGGCACCGCCGATGAGAATCCAGATGACGTTGAGCAGAATGGAAACTGGGGCCATGGCATGATCCGGGGTCAATGAGCCCTCTTATAGCACGACCGCCGCGGTCATAGTCCACGACGCCGGCTGCGTTCGGCACGCAGCGATGTGCCGACAAATCCAACATCCTCGATCCCGCGCGAGATCTCCTTCGCGCAGAGCCACAGCGTCAGCGCCGCGGCGCCGATCGCGGCCAGCCCCGCAATGAGAACAGGATTGAGACAGAATGTGACGAGAAAATTATCGAGCGGCACGGACCCCGTTGGCCAGCGCGGGCTGCAAGACGATGCCAGCGCCCAACCGGAGAGCATCACGGCGGCAGCGTTCGCTCCAGCCAAGGCCATCACGACGATCGCAAGACCCTTCTTCATGGAGAGGACGAGATCAATCAGCTTCACGACGGCACAACATGCGACCACGATAACGATGGCCAGGCCCCATCCGGAAACGCCGGCTGCGATAGCCTGGGCCTGGCCGCTCCAGGCCCACAGTGCCGCAACACAGGCAAGCAGGGTCAGATTGACCTTCACGGCTTCGGGAAACTTGCACCGAAGCGCGTAGGGATTCGCCTTCTCGACGAGGTCCAGCAATGCGCAGGCGATCAGCCCGGCCGCAAAGCCGCCGAGATGGACGCCCCAGTCGATGCGGGAATTGCCGAGCGCAAACGCGATGTTCAATCCGATGTTGATGGCGAAGAAGTCGAATCTCACGTCGAGCTTGCCGAGGATCCACAGGCACAGCAGAGCGCCCAGAATGCCCGACGTGGCGCCGGACGCACCGACCGTCAAATAGGGCGTCGAGTGGATGCCATTGCCGATGACGGCGCCGAACACCATCGCGCAGAGATAGATGACAAGGAAATAGGCCGGTCCGACCCGCCGCTCGAGATGTCCGCCCCACAGCACGAGGCACAACATGTTCATCGTGAGGTGGACGAAATTGACGTGCAGGAGGCCATAGGCGAACAGGCGCCAGTACTCATGCCGCGCGATTGCGGTCGAATACATGCCGCCGTAGCGATACAGCAACTCCGCCGGCGCCGCCGGGCCGCCCGCCTGGATGAAGCAAAACCCCGACGCGAGGACGGTCACCGTCATCAGCGCGTAGACGGCGGCATGCGGGACTTCGAAGAAGCCGGGACTGGCGCGGTATGAGGGCATGGGGGATCGCTAACGTCTGGACAGAACGGCAGCCTACCCGAGCCACATGATGTTTGCCACCCCAGCGTGCGCAGGACGGGACTATCGCCCTCAAACTTCGGCTCGCCCGTCGAAGACGCGCTTCGCGCTTTTGCCCGGCCATGACGGAGAACTCGCTAGTCCGCAAACTTCGGCGCGCGCTTTTCGAGATTGGCGCGGACCGCCTCGGTCTGGTTCGCACTGCCGATCAACTTCTGCTGCTCGACGGACTCCGCGAGCAGCGCGGGGCCGGGATCGACCGAGAGGTTGTTGAGCAGGCGTTTTGCCGCGCGGATCGCATCGGGGCTTTTTCCCGCGATCTCGCGCGCGACTTCGAGGGCGCTAGCGCGCGGATCATCGCAGATGCGGGTGGCGAGGCCGTAGGTCATCGCCTCCTGCGCGGAGAAGATCCGGCCGGTATAGGTGAGATCGCGCAAGATGTCGTCGCGCACCAGCGAGGCCAGGATCGGGGTGCCCGCCATGTCGGGCACGAGGCCCCATTTGATTTCCATGATCGACATCCGCGCATCGGGCGTGAGGAAGCGCATGTCGGCGCCGAGTGCGAGTTGGAAGCCACCGCCAAAGGCAACGCCCTGGATCGCGGCGATCACGGGAACCGGAAGCTGACGCCAGCCCCACACCGCAGCTTGCGGAAAGTTCGCCTGGCCATGCGTGCGCGCGGCGAGATCGCGATTTTCGCCACCCGGAATTCCGTTGCCACCCTTCTCCTTCATGGCGGCAAAACGCCCCATGTCGAGACCGGCGCAGAAGGCGCGGCCCTCACCGGACAGCACGACGACGCGCACGCCTTTTTCCTTCGAAAGACGCTCAGTTGCCGCGACAAGGGCCTCGAACATGGCCTGATCGAGCGCATTCATCTTGTCTGCGCGCACCAGGCGCACGTCGGCGACGCCTTCCGAGATCGAGATCGAGACGCGCTCTTCCATGGATGAATTCTCCCCTGTTCTTGTTCGGTGCCGCTTTACAGAAAGCTGGCGGCCGGATTTAGTCAATCGACCAATTAACTGACAATCCGTACGGGAGAAACAGCCATGTTCAAGGAAAATCTTCTGGCTGGACGGCGCATTCTCGTGACCGGCGGCGGGACCGGGCTCGGCAAGTCGATGGCGGCGCGCTTCCTCCAGCTCGGCGCCGAGATACACATCTGCGGCCGGCGCAAGATCGTCTGCGACGAGACCGCGACCGAACTGATGGATCAGTATGGTGGACGCGTCACCAGCCACGGCGTCGACATCCGCAACGCGCTCGCCGTCGAAGAGATGATCGAGAACATTTTTCGCGATGCGCCGCTGACCGATCTCATCAACAACGCGGCCGGCAATTTCATCTCGCGCAGTGAGGAACTCTCCCCGCGCGGCTTCGATGCCGTCGCCAACATCGTCATGCACGGCACGTTCTATGTGACACATGCGGTCGGCAAGCGCTGGATTGCCTTGAAGCAGCCCGGCAACGTCGTCTCGATCACCGTGACCTGGGTGCGCAATGGCTCGCCCTACGTGGTGCCGTCGGCGATGAGCAAGTCGGCCATCCACGCCATGACGATGTCGCTCGCGACCGAATGGGGCCGGTACGGCATCCGCCTCAACACCATCGCCCCGGGCGAGATTCCGACCGAGGGCATGAGCAAGCGCATCAAGCCGGGCGATGAGGCCGGCGCACGCACCAAGGCAATGAACCCGATGGGCCGGGTCGGCACCATGGAGGAACTGCAGAACCTCGCCGTGTTTCTGATTTCCGGCGGCTGCGACTGGATCACCGGCGAGACCATCGCCATGGATGGCGCGCAAGCGCTCGCCATGGGCGGCAATTTCTACCAGCTTCGCGATTGGAGCGACGACGATTGGAAGACCGCGCGCGAGAGCATCATGGCGCAGAACGAGAAGGACCGGGCGAAGCGGGGGTAATCTTCGTCGTCCCGGCCTAGTGCGCAATTGCGCACGGGGGCCGGGATGACTCAGGGAAGAGAGGTCACGCGCAACAACGGCTAATGCTTCCCCGGCCCCATATACCCGAACAGGAACCCCGCCACCTTGCGCATCTGGATCTCTTCGCTGCCTTCGGTGATCCGATAGCGGCGGTGGTGGCGGTAGATGTGCTCGAACGGCTTGTGGCGTGAATAGCCCATGCCGCCGTGGACTTGCATGGCGCGATCGGCGGATTCGCAGCAGAGACGGTTTGCCCAGTAGTTGCACATCGAGACGCGATCGGAGAGCGTGCTCTCGATCTGCTCTTCGTTGAGCTGGTCCATTTCCCAGGCGGTCTTGCGGATCAAAAGGCGCAGCATCTCGGCTTGCGTCGCGAGCTCGACCAGGGGGAACTGTATCGCCTGGTTCTCGGCCAGCGCCTTGCCGAACGGTCTTCGCTCGCGCGCGTATTTGACGCTCTCGTTGATGCAGTAGACGGCGGCACCCAGCGAGCTTGCGGCCTGACGAATGCGGTTCTGGTGCACAAAACATTGCGCCAGCGACAGGCCGAGGCCGACCTCGCCGAACTGGGCATCCTCCGGCACGAACACGTCCGTGAAGCTTACCCGCGGGTGATCGGTCGGCATGTTGAAGGTCCACATGTACTCCTCGATCCTGACGCCGTGGCTCTTGGCCGGCACCAGGAAGCAGGTGATGCCGCTGGCATCGCCGTCATTGCCGCTGGTGCGCGCGAACAGCGCGCAATGCGTGGCGACGTGCATGCCGGTCGTCCACATCTTCTCACCGTTGATGATCCAGCCCTTGACGTTGTCACGGGTCGCCGGCACCGCACGCGTCTCCATGTGGGTCGCGTCCGAGCCGTGATGCGGCTCGGTCAAGCCAAAGGTGATGCGGTACTTGCCCTTGATCGAGCCGTCGATCATCGCCTTCTGGTCGTCGCGGCCATAGCGATCGAGCATGGTGACAACAGGGAAATTGCCGACGATGGAATGCTCGTTCTGAAGATCGTTGTGCAGGCCAAGGCCCTTGGCCGCAAAATGCTCGCGGATCACGGCCATCCAGAGGTTGGAGCCGTCCTTGCCGCCATATTGCTTCGACACGGGAAAGCGGAGATGGCCGGCGGCGTCCGCAAGATCCTTCGCCTTGCGCAGCAGCGCTTCCCATTCGTGACGCGGCAGACCGCCGTTCTCGAAATCGGTGCGCGCCCATTCGCGGCGATGATCGAAGAAGCGAATGTTGTCGTCGGCCTGTTCCAGCGGTTTGATCTCGCGTTCGATGAAACGATCGAGCTCCCCGAGATAGGCGACGAGATCGGCAGGCAATGAGAAATCCACGGTTCTCTCCCGGATGATTTTTATCGTTTTGCGTTAAGGCGCTGGGCGCGTTTTTGCTTCGCACGATTAAGGTGAGAAGAGCGCGCGCAAGTCAAGCAACGCGAGGCGTGTGAGAGGCGCAAGGCGCATTGCGCAATTCGATGGTGCTCCAGTGCTGAGGCGCGGTAGTATGACGCCAATATTCCTTCACGAGAAACTGCGGGAGCGCGCGATGGAGCTGAAATTCTCAACAGTGGAACGCAAGGGGCCGATCACGATCATCATGCTGTCGCGGCCCGAGGTCTACAACGCGCTGCATATCGATGCGCATTTCGAGCTCAACAAGGTGTTTGACGATTTCGCGGCGGATCCCGAGCAATGGGTCGCTGTCGTCACCGGCGCCGGCGACAAGGCGTTCTGCGCCGGCAACGACCTGAAGTGGCAAGCGGCGGGCGGCAAGCGCGGCTGGGACAAGGGCGGCTTTGCCGGCCTCACCTCGCGCTTCGACTGCGACAAGCCGATCATCGCCGCTGTCAACGGCGTCGCCATGGGCGGCGGCTTCGAGATCGCGCTCGCCTGCGATCTGATCATCGCATCGGAGAACGCGACCTTCGCCCTGCCCGAGCCGCGCGTGGGCCTCGCCGCCCTTGCCGGCGGCCTGCACCGGCTGCCGCGGCAAATCGGCTTGAAGCGTGCCATGGGCATGATCCTCACCGCGCGTCACGTCAGCGCCAAGGAAGGCCATGAGCTCGGCTTCGTCAACGAGGTGGTGCCGCAGGGCGAAGCGCTCGCGGGCGCGCTACGCTGGGCGGAGATGATCACCAGGAATTCGCCGATGTCGATCCGCGCCTCGAAGCAGACCATCCAGAAGGGGCTTGGCGTGTCGCTGGAGCAGGCGATCGAGGAGCAGCGCGAGTATCCGGCGGTAAAGGCGATGGTGGCGTCGCAGGATTACATCGAGGGCCCGAAGGCGTTCTCGGAGAAGCGGCCGCCGAAATGGGTGGGGAGGTAATCGGTCTTTCTCCGCCCGTCATTGCGAGGAGCCCTTGCGACGAAGCAATCGAGACTGCCTCCGCAGAAAGACTCTGGATTGCTTCGCTGCGCTCGCAATGACGGCGGATGGAACGTCGCCTACGCGCCCCGCGACAACTCCCGCTTGTACGATGCGTAATTCGGCTGATCGACCGCCAACTTGTCCATCGTGGTCGCCCACAGATGCTCGGCGAGGCCCGGCGTTGCGAGGTCCACCTCGCCCTTGGCAATGCGCTCGGCGAGCGCGCGATTAAGCTCGGTGACCGAGCCGTCCATGCCGAGCAGCGCGCGCAGCCGCTCTACTTCCTTCAAATCACTCCCCTCCTCCCATGTCAGCTGCCGCGTGACGAGATCGAGGATGTTGACCGCAACGCGCAGCTTGAAGGCCTGGTGGCCCGAGATCAGCGGGGTGATGTCGCTACGGAGGAAATCGGCGACCGCCTTGGTCAGCTCGATCGGTGTCGGTTCGTCTTGCATGGTCAACTCCCGCGCGGCGCAAGCAGCCGCAACAGATCGATCTCGGTCTCCGAGGCGCGGCGGCCAATCATCGCGCGCTCCATGGAATGATCCGGCCCCTCCCGGAACCGCTGCATCATGCCGCCGCACATGATGCCCCAGCGCAGCGTGCCCATCACTTCCCAGAATTTCACGCGCGCAGGATCGACCCTGCGCCCCGCGGCCTCGTAGCCGGCGAACAGCTCCTCGCGCGAGCCAAAACCGCCCGCCGGCTTGTCGATCTCGCCAAACCGCCAGGAGTTGACGCAGACCCAACCGAGATCCTCCATGGGATCGCCGAGATGGGCGAGCTCCCAGTCGAGCACGGCGCGGACGCCATCGGCACCGATGATGAGATTGCCGTTGCGGAAATCGCCATGCACCAGCGTCGTCTCGGCCGAGGGCCCTGGATTATGGTCGCGCAGCCAGCGTAACGCCAGCTCGAATACCGGCTTTGGCCAATTGAGGCTGCGATAGTCGCGATCGAGCTCGCTGATCTCCTCAGTCGCGGATCGGCTGCGCAGCTCGGGCAGCTTGTCCTGCGGCAGCCTGTGCAGGCCCGCGAGCACGCCGCCGATCTGCCGCGCGAGATGCGGCCGCGCCGCGGCGAATTCATCATCCCGAAGAATCTTGCGCGCGATGGTTTCGCCCTCGACCCGCTGCATGATGAAGCCGGTGCCGAGATCCTCGTCCGGCGTCAGCACATGCATCACGCGTGGCGACGGTACGCCTGCCTCGTAGGCGAGCTGCATCAGCTGCGCTTCGGCGGCAAGACCCGCCGCGCGCGTTGGCGCCGCGCCATAGCCCTTCGGCGAGCGGCGCAGGATCGCGCCTATCGGCCCGTCGGGATGCACGATGTCGAAGCGCCAGGTCTCCTGACTGGCGCCGCCCGACAGTTTTGCGGCGCCGGTGACACCGGTCGCACCGGGACACCAACGCTGAACGCTGCGGGAAAGCTCCGCCTCGATCATTTGCCTTTGAACTGCGCGGGCCGCTTCTCCAGAAACGCGCCGACCCCCTCGCGAAAATCCTGCGTATCGCCGGCGCGCAGCTGGCATTGGAATTCGAGATTGAGCTGGTCCTCGAATGAATTTTGCGGGCTGTCCCAATAGAGCTTGCGGATCAGCGACAGCGCGATCGTCGGGCCGCTGGCGAGATCGCGCGCGAGCTTCATCGCCTCCTCCATCAGCACGCCGTCGTCATAGACGCGGTTGACGAGGCCCCATTCCAGCGCCTTCTCGGCCGGCAGGCGCTCGCCCATCAGCGACAATTCGACCGAGCGCGCCTTGCCGATCAGGCGCGGCAAGAGCCAGGTCGAGCCGCAATCTGGCACCAGGCCGATGCGGCGAAACGCTTGCAGGAAGTAGGACGAACGCGCGCATAAAATCATGTCGCCGAGCAGCGCGAAGCTCATCCCGGCGCCGGCCGCCGGACCGTTGACCGCGGTCACGATCGGGCAATGCAGATTGCGGATGCGGCGCAGGAACGGATGAAAGCCGGTCTCGAGCGTCAGGCCGGCCTTGGTCTTCTTCGATTGGTTGTTGCGGCCCTGGAGATTCGCACCGGTGCAGAACGCGCGGCCCGCTCCGGTCAGCACGACGCAGCGCACCTCGTCCCGTTTCTCCTCGATCGCGTCGAGCGCCTCGGAGAGCCCGCCCAGCATGTCCATGGAGACCGCGTTCATCACCTCCTGATGGTCGAGCCTGAGGATTGCCACCGAACCATCGAATTCGAGCGTGACGTGTTTGAACTGCATGGTTTCCTCGTCAGTTGCGGCCAGCGATGTTTCGCAGACCGGAATTAGTTTTGCCGGGGCGCATATTTGATTTTTGGCGCGCTCTTGTCCATGGTGACCAACGATATTTTCGCGTGCCGTGGTGGGCACGCTGCGCTTTGCCCACCCTACGGTCTCTGGTTTTGTAGGCGCAGAGGGAACGGGCAAAATGTTTTCACACATCATGATTGGCACCAACGACCTCGACAAGGCGAAGGCGTTCTACGACAATTTGCTGAACACGCTCGAAGTGCGCCCGGCACGGGTCGACGGCCATCGCATCTTCTACATCACCAAGACCGGCGTGTTCTCGGTGTCGAAGCCGATCAACGGCGAGCCCGCAACGTGTGCCAATGGCGGCACCATCGGCTTTGCCTGCAACTCGCCGGAGCAGGTGGATGCGTGGCACGCGGCAGGTCTCGCCGCCGGCGGCAAGACCTGCGAAGACCCGCCCGGCGTGCGCCAGGGGCCCGGCGGCAAGCTCTACCTTGCTTATCTGCGCGACCTCGACGGCAACAAGATCTGCGCGACGCATCGGATGCCGAACTGAGCTGCAACCACACACGCTGTGTCGTCCCGGCGAAAGCCGGGACCCATACCCCCAGGGAGAAGTTTGGCGCGAGCTGGCGACCGCGAGTCTTCGCCAAACTTCTCCCTGTGGTTATGGGTCCCGGATCTGCGCTCCGCTTCGCTGCGCTTGTCCGGGACGACGTGGAGATAGCTCGCGATCCCGTTCAAACAACATTTCAAACGCCCTCGCGAAATTCCATCGCATGGCATGGCTCGCGCGAGAAAATGCGCGCTCGCGCTTTGGCCGCGCTGCGACTATTCTCCGGCCCAACGCGATCAGTGCCCCCGGGAGGAACAATGACAAAGCACGCCTACATTCCCCGCACCACCAACTACACGCTCAATCCCGGCGATGAGCTCAACGACCTCCGCATGTCGGACCAGGTCCGGCCGCTCTACGATCACGTCAGGAAATTCATCCGCGACACCGTCGAGCCGATGTCGATCGAATTCGCCAAGGCCGGCGAAGGCAAGCAGGATCGCTGGAGTTTTACGCCGAAGCAGCTCGAGGTGCTCGAGGTCGCCAAGAACAAGGCCAAGAACGAAGGCCTCTGGAACTTCTTTCTGCCCGATGACGAGACCGGCCAGGGCCTGAAGAATCTCGACTACGCCTATATCGCCTCCGAACTCGGCAAGAGCCCGCTGGCTTCGGAAACCATGAACTGCTCGGCGCCGGACACCGGAAACATGGAGGTGCTGGAGCGCGTCGGCACCAAGGAGCAGAAGGAGACGTGGCTGAAGCCGCTGATGAACGGCGAGATCCGCTCAGCCTATGTCATGACCGAGCCGAACGTCGCCTCCTCCGACGCCAAAAACATCTCGACCACCGCAAAGCTCGTCGGCGACGAATGGGTCATCAACGGCGAGAAGTACTACATCTCCGGCGTCGGCGATCCCCGCTGCAAGATCCTCATCGTGATGGTGAAGACCAATCCCGATGCGGCGCCGAGCAAGCAGCAGTCGCAGATCCTGGTGCCGCGCGACACGCCCGGCGTCGAGGTGCTCGGCCCGATGTACGTGTTCGGCCAGGACCACGCGCCGCGCGGCCACATGCACATGCGCTTCAACAATGTCCGCGTACCCAAGGAAAACATGCTGCTAGGTGAGGGCCGCGGCTTCGAAATCTCGCAGCTGCGTCTCGGGCCCGGCCGCATCCACCACTGCATGCGCACCATCGGCAAGGCCGAGAAGGCGCTGGACCTGATGGTGCAGCGTGGCCTCACCCGCGAAGCCTTCGGCAAGAAGATCGCCCATCTCGGCGGCAACATGCAGATCATCGCGCAGGCACGCTGCGAAATCGAGGCGATGCGGCTGATGGTCTTGAAGGCCGCCAAGGCCATGGACGTGCTCGGCAACAAGGAGGCCCGCGTCTGGGTCTCCATGGTCAAGGCCATGGTGCCGGAGCGCGCCTGCAAGATCATCGACCAGTCGATCCAGATGCACGGCGCCACCGGCATCTCGCATTGGACCCCGCTCGCCGAGATGTACCAGGACGTGCGTCACCTGCGCTTTGCCGACGGTCCGGACGAGGTGCACTGGATGGTGGTCGGCCGCCACGAGCTGAGCATGGCGTAAAGGTCTCTCCTCTTCCCACTCGGGGAGAGCCGTAGGGTGGGCAAAGGCGCGCTCTTCGCGCGCCGTGTCCACCATCTCGGGCATCACAAAGAGTGGTGGGCACGCTTCGCTTTGCCCACCCTACGATATTCGCAAGTGACGTTATGCAGTCTTCGCTGCCTCGATCTTGTCCTGGGTCTTGGTCTCGAAATCGCTGGCGTCGTGGCGCTCGTGGAGCTGGCTCGCGGGATCGCCGGAGACGCGGTTGACCATGCGGCCGCGCTTGACGGCCGGGCGCTTGGCGATCTCATCGGTCCAGCGCTGCACGTTCTTGTAGTCGTGCACCGACAAAAATTCGCCGGCACCGTAAACCAGCCCCTTGGCAAGCGCGCCGTACCACGGCCAGACCGCCATGTCGGCGATCGTATATTCTTTTCCCGCGAGATATTCGTTGTCGGCAAGACGTCGGTCGAGCACGTCGAGCTGGCGCTTGACCTCCATCGCGAAGCGGTCGATGGCGTATTCGATCTTGAACGGCGCGTAGGCGTAGAAATGGCCAAAGCCGCCGCCGAGATAGGGCGCGCTGCCCATCTGCCAGAACAGCCAGGACATCGCCTCGGTGCGGGCCTTGATCTCCTTCGGCAGGAAGGCGCCGAACTTTTCGGCGAGATAGAACAGGATCGAGCCGGATTCGAAGATGCGGATCGGCTCCGGGCCGGAGCGGTCCATCAGCGCCGGGATTTTCGAGTTCGGGTTGATATCGACAAAACCGCTGCCGAACTGATCGCCGTTGCCGATCTTGATCAGCCAAGCGTCGTATTCGGCGCCCTTGTGGCCGAGCGCCAGAAGCTCCTCCAGCATCACCGTGACCTTCACCCCGTTCGGCGTCGCCAGCGAATAGAGCTGGAAAGGATGCTTGCCGACCGGGAGCTCCTTGTCGTGAGTGGGGCCGGCGATCGGCCGGTTGATGCTGGCGAACTGACCGCCGTTCTCCTTGTTCCAGGTCCAGACCTTGGGCGGCACGTAGGCGGGGGAATCGGTCATGCGAAGAGCTCCGGCGGAAAGATGCGCCTGCATTAATTAGCCCGCCAACGGCCGATGGCAAGCCCTGCCGGCTCTGCGTTGCGCGCGGGCCTCGGGCCGGTGTCATGCAGTCTAGCCTGTCACCAGCCTGCGCAGCTGATGATCTGGCGGCACATGGCGACGTGACGCTCTCTTCTTAGGTTATGCAGCGGAATGGTTCGTCCACGACGCAACGCCTACGCGCAAGATGCTCGCCCAAATCCGGCGTGGCATCACCTGCAACGAAGGGCTAGCGTCGAACGGCCCTCGCAAGGCAAAACAAGAAGAGCAATGCGAAGGCCGCCGGGAGAGGACCATGAAATCGCCGATCTGCGACATGCTGGGCATCGAGTTCCCGCTGCTCGCCTTCAGCCATTGCCGCGACGTCGTTGCGGCCGTCAGCCGAGCCGGCGGTTTTGGCGTGCTCGGCGCCACCGTGCACACGCCTGATACGCTCGAGCGCGAGCTGAAATGGATCGACGATCACGTCGACGGCAAGCCCTATGGCATCGACGTGCTGATCCCCGAAAACATTTCCACTGCAGGCCAGAAGGACGTCACCTGGAAGAGCCTGGAGGCGCGTGTGCCGCAGGAGCACCGCAAATACACCAGCGATCTCCTGAAGAAATACGACATCGAGCTGACCACAACGGATGTGGCTGACGACCAGCCGCAGCCGTTCGACGCCGAGACCGCGCTGGAGCTGCTAAAAGTCTCCTTCAACCATCCGATCCGGCTGATCGCAAACGCACTCGGTGTGCCACCAAAGGCGATGATCGAGATGGGCAGGAAGCACGGCGTGCCGGTCGCAGCGCTCGTCGGCGCCAAGGAGCACGCGCTGCGCCAGGTCGCAGCCGGTGTCGACATCCTCGTGGTGCAGGGCACCGAGGCCGGCGGCCATTGTGGCGAGGTCTCGACCTTGGTGCTGGTGCCGGAGGTGATCAAGGCGATCAAACCGATCCGCGACGTGCCGGTGCTGGCGGCCGGCGGCATCATGACGGGGCGGCAGATGGCGGCGTGCATGGCGATGGGCGCGGCCGGCGCCTGGACCGGCTCGGTTTGGCTCGCGACCGTCGAGTCCGAGACCTCTGAGATCTTTCGCGAAAAGATGATCGCGGCGTCTTCGCGCGGCGCGATCCGATCGAAGGGCCGCACCGGCAAGCCGGCGCGGCAGCTCCGCTCGGTCTGGACCGATGCCTGGGACCGCGCGCCGGAGAGCCCGGGCGCACTGCCGATGCCGCTTCAGAGCATCGTCAGCCGCGACGCCTTCAACTCAATTGATCGCGCCGCGGCCGCCGGCAACACCAAGGCGCGCGACCTCGTCAGCTATTTTGTCGGCCAGGGCGTCGGCCTGATCGACAGCGTGAAGTCGGCGGGCGCCGTGGTGCAGGAGTTCAAGGAAGAGTTTGCCGAAGCCGTCGAGCACATGAATGCGCTGGTGGCGGAGTGATGTTGTGCGCGACCCATCCTTCGAGGCTCGCCCAGCGGCGCAATGCGCCGCTGAGTTCGCACCTCAGGATGACGCCTCCGCCGTAGCCGTCACTCTGAGGTGGCCGCTTCTTCAGCGGCCCTCGAAGGACGACGGCGTGCCTAAGCTCTGAAACGCGAAGCAAGAAGAAATGACCATCTCCTCTCCCTCCGAAGACCGCATCCCCGTCATCGTCGGCATCGGCGAGATCGTCGACCGTCCCAAGGAGATCACCGAGGGCCTCGAGCCACTCGATCTGCTCGAACAGGCACTACGACGCGCAGAAGTTGATGCCGGCGCAAAGCTGCTCGTCGAGGTGCAGTCGCTCGACGTCGTCAATTTCCTGAGCTGGCGCTATCGCGATCCGGAGAAGCTGCTGGCGCAACGGCTCGGCATTGGGCCCGAACATTGCTATTACGGCCCGGTCGGCGGCGAGACCCCGATCCGCTACCTCCACGAGGCCGCAAAGCGCATCGCGCGCGGCGAATGCACTGTGGCGGCGGTCTGCGGTGCCGAGGCGCAATCGACTGCGACCAAGGCGGAGCGTGCCGGCGTAAAGCTGCCATGGACGCCGTTCGCGCATGATGTCGCGGAGCCTAAGCGTGGCGCGGCGTTTCAGAAGCCGCTGGCCATGCAGCTCGGCGTGTTCCGCCCTGTCACGGTCTATCCGTTCTACGAGGCCGCCTCCTCCGCGCATTGGGGCCAGACGCCGCGTGAGGCGATGGTGGAATCGGGGACGTTGTGGTCGCGCTATTCGGAGGCCGCCGCGCAAAATCCCAATTCCTGGCTGAAGCGGCGCTATGCGCCAGAGGAAATCACGACGCCGACCGCGGACAACCGGCTCATCGCCTGGCCCTACAACAAGCTCATGGTCGCCAACCCCAGCGTCAACATGGGCGGCGCGCTGTTGCTCACCAACCTTGCCAAGGCGCGCGCGGCCGGCATTGCCGAAGATAGACTGGTCTATCCGCTCGGCGGCGCCTCCGCAGAGGAGCCGCCCGACTATCTCGTGCGCGACCAGTTTTACGAGAGCCATCCGCAGAACGCGGTGCTGAAGACCGTGATGGACATCGCCGGCGGCAACGGCAAAAAGTTCGACGCGATCGAACTCTATAGCTGCTTTCCTTGCGTACCAAAAATGGCGCGGCGGACGCTGGGTCTGGGCGCCGATGTGCAGCCTACCGTGAACGGCGGCCTCACCTTCTTCGGCGCACCGCTCAACACCTACATGACGCATGCAGCCTGCGCGATGGTGCGGCGGGTGCGCGGCGGCGACAAGCTCGGTCTGCTCTACGGCCAGGGCGGTTTTGTTACCAAGCACCACGCGCTGGTTGTTTCCAAGGTGCCGTCGCGTGACGCGATTGCGCAGGAGACCAGCGTGCAAGGCGAGGCCGACCGCAACAAGCGTGCGGCGCCGGAGTTCGTCACGGAAGCCTCAGGCAAGGGCAAGGTCGAGAGCTTTACGGTGCTCTATAGCCGTGGCGGCGATGCCGTGCACGGTGTGGTGATGCTGCGTACGGCGGATGACCGGCGCACGTTGGCGCGGATTCCGGCGAGTGATCATGCGACGCTTGCGCACCTGCTCGACATGAACCGCACGCCGGTCGGCTCGCTCGGCGAGATCGCGATGGCCGCGGATGGTGTGCCGGAGTGGCGGGTGGCGTAGCTCTTGTAGGGTGGGTTAGTCTTACTGCGTCATGGGCGTCGTCGTCCATTGGATGCTGCGCCGATGCCACAGCATGGACATCGCGGCAAGGTTTTAATGAGCATGCGGATCAATCGGGCGCGCATGGTTGCGATCGAGTTCGGGACGTGGCGTTCAGGCCGCGTGGGCGGAGCCTCTCGGTCGATAATCGTCGGGTAAGCGAGGTACCGGGACTGACGGGGCGGAACGTGGTCCTGAGGGGGGAATCGTCGCCTGCTCGG
>NZ_AXAY01000027.1 GCF_000473045.1 Bradyrhizobium sp. WSM3983
ACGATCCTCACGGGCTTCCTGGGTGCCGGGAAATCCACGCTGCTCAACGAGCTCCTGGAAAGCGAGGCCTTTGCGGACACCGCCGTCATCATCAACGAGTTTGGCGATATTTCCATCGATCACGATCTTGTTCGGGTGAACAAACGCGAAATGATGGTGACGACCACAGGCTGCCTCTGCTGCACGGTCGCGAGCGACATCAGGACTTCCCTGTTCGAACTTTACGACGCTGTGGAGAGCAAGGCTGTCCCGCCGTTGAAGCGCGTGATCGTCGAGACGACCGGGCTGGCCGATCCGGCTCCGATCATCAATCAGGTCACACCGGGCGGTCTTCCGGCAGCGGGGTTTCGGGATCATGTCGTCGCAAGGTGCTTCCGGCTGTCCGGCGTCGTCTGCGCAATCGATGTAACGACGATCGAAGCGTCGATGGAGCGGCACTTCGAATGCATGAAGCAGGTGGCGTTTGCGGACTTCGTCGTGCTCACCAAGACGGATGTTGGCGCAGAGCCCGCAGATCGTCCCCCCATTTCTGAACTGGTGCAACAGATCCGCCAAATCAATGCGGCGGCTCCCATCGTGGACCGTCACGGGGCTGAATTCGAACTCGCCACTGCGTTCGCGCCGCGCGGCTACGTTCCTTCCGAGCAGGGGGCCGATGTTGAAGGATGGTTGGCTCTAGAGCAGGCGTTGGCCGAGCAAGGGCAAGCTCACGACAATGGCGCAGGCGCAAGCCGCCATGCGGCGGCTGGCATCCAAACGCTGGCGTTGCTGGACGGCCGCCCCGTATCGGCACGAAACCTCGCCACATTCATTGAGCTGCTCAAGGCCGTGGCGGGCCCGCAACTGCTCCGCCTCAAGGGCCTTGTTGGACTCGAGGACGATCCGGATCGGCCCCTGGTCGTGCACGGCGTTCAGCATGCGATCCATCAATATCGGCTGCCGGTCTGGCCGTCGGACGATCGTCGCACGCGCATTGTCGTCATTAGCCACGGCCTGGACGACGCCATCGTGAAAAACCTGTTCACGACGATAACAGGCCTTTCAACGCGCGCAAAAGCGGAACTGGTGTTGACTGCCGCTGGCTTGAGCCTTCTCGGCGTGGCGCTGGTCGCTGGCATCTTGCTCATGTTCCACGAGCGCGCCACCGCCCAGTTCGAACCCTCTGCCGTCATCCACGATCTACCAAACTCCAAACGTTGAAAAGGACCAAGCATGAACGACGCGATTTCACAAACACCGGTCACCGTCCTCACCGGGTACCTAGGCGCGGGCAAGACGACTTTGCTGAACCGAATCCTGACCGAAACCCACGGCAAACGCTATGCGGTGATTGTGAACGAGTTCGGCGAGGTCGGAATCGACAACGATCTCATCGTCAACGCGGACGAAGAGATATTCGAAATGAACAACGGGTGCATCTGCTGCACGGTGAGAGGCGATCTCATCAGGATTCTCGAAGGGCTGATGAAGCGGCGCGGCAAGTTCGACGGGATCATCGTGGAGACCACCGGGCTTGCCGATCCCGCGCCGGTGGCGCAAACCTTTCTTATCGATGATGACGTTCGTCGCAACACCAAGCTTGACGCCATCGTCACGGTCATCGACGCAAAGCATCTCCTCGGAGAGATCGACCAGGCCCACGAGGCGCAGGAGCAGATCGCATTCGCCGACGTCGTCTTGCTCAATAAGACCGATCTGGTCTCGGAGGCGGACCTCACGCTCGTCGAGGCGAGAATTCGTTCAATCAATCCCTATACCGTAATCCATCGTACGGAGCGCTGCGCGCTCGACCTCGAGAAAGTCCTGGATCGCAACGCGTTCGATCTCAACAGGGTTCTTGAGTTCGAGCCGGGCTTTCTCACTGAGGCCCACGGCCATGAGCACGACACCCACGTCAAGAGCCTGTCATTGGCGTCGCAGACACCTCTCATTCCCGCGAAATTTCTTCCCTGGATGCAGGAGACAGTTCGTCAGTTCGGGACTGATATTTTGCGGCTAAAAGGAATCATTCAGTTCCAGGACGATCCCGACCGCTTTGTTATTCAGGGAGTGCATATGTTGCTCGAGGGAGACCATCAGCGCCCCTGGCATCCCGATGAACCCCGGACAAGCCGTCTGGTCTTCATCGGCCGCGACTTGCCCGAGGACGTTTTGAAGGCGGGTTTCGAGCAGTGTCAGGGCCCAAGTCACTGATCGAAGGCGCGGATGATGTATCAGGCCGCAGCATGGCATTGGAGTTTGTCCGTGCCATGCTGAGGCCGCCAGCCCTCGCAAATCCATTCGGACGTCAAAAGCATGCAAAAGATTGCCTTACCTATGGCGCGGCGGGTCCAGAAGGCCGGCTATCCTCAGGCAGTTCAGCAATTGAAGCTGCAAACGCAGAAGCTGTTGGGCTTGTCGGACGAGGTCACAATCTCGGTTAGCGAGTTGACCTGCCGAGAGCCAGGATGTCCCGATGTCGAAACCATCGTCGCGATCCTGAGAGAGGGGGAGAAGCCGACCATCGCAAGAATCCACAAATCGATTCTCGACGTCACTCTCGATGAACTGAAAGCAGCTTTCGATCCGAGACTCTATACCTGAAGCGCGTTTTCACGGACATTTCACGAGGATCTTGTTCGCGAAAATTTCCCCGAAGCTACTCGATGCATCAAGCGGAGCGTTGTCGAGTTGGCCGAGCCGCAACTGTTCGGCTGGAGTCGGCTGGTGCGGCAGATCGAAGCTCAGCAGGCATTGGGGAGAGGCGCGCCGCTAAGGGAAACCGGCTTGTCCTTGGCGGAGGTCAAGAAGATGCTTGGGCGCTGGCGCCAGATTGTAGCATTTGACCGGAGTGCCCAACACCCGCGGTCCTCAGGCAATCCCTTTGGTCAACCGAGACCGCTCGTTCCGACAAAGAGAAAAACCAGTGAGGGTTCAATGCAACTCTGGCAGCTTGGTTGTCGGAATGGACGGACGCCTGGTCCGCGTTTCCTTCGCGTGCGGCCGGGTACGCGCCATGATGGAGCCCCGTGAGGCTCGGTGGGCCGTCGCTTGCTCGTGAGCTCCATTAGCGTTTACAGCAAGATGTAGTGTATGATACATGGTGGAGCCTTGACATAATCGCAAATCGAGGAAGGCTGATCCATGCAGTTGTGCTCAAACCCGCGAGGTGTCGCTTGTTGCACTGTTAGGGCGCCTCGTTCCGGTGCTGTTGGCACGTCGGTTGTCCTGCTCTGCCTGGCCGGGTTCACCGGACCTGCCTTTGCACAGGGTGTATCCGAAGGCGCGGCGATCGGAACCGCCGTCCTGCCACGTGACCTCAGTCCCTGGGGCATGTTCATGCAGGCCGACATCGTCGTGAAGGCCGTGATGACCGGGCTTGCCTTGGCCACTGTCGTGACCTGTACGGTATGGCTATCCAAGACCATCGAGCTGTTCAATGCGCGCCGTACCGTGCGACGCTCGCTGCGCGAGCTCGCGGAGGCCAGGGGCGTCGAAGATGCAGTGCGGACGGTGCCTGCAGGGCCGGTGGCGCGGCTGCTCGATGGCGCTGTCGCAGAGCTGAAGCTCAGCACCGATCGTATGGACAGGGACGGGATCAAGGCGCGCATCCTGTCGCGTCTGCAGCAGATCGAGGCTGCCGCCGGCCGACGCATCGCGTTCGGCACGGGCGTGCTGGCGACCATCGGTGCGACCGGGCCATTCGTCGGCCTATTCGGCACGGTCTGGGGCATCATGAACAGCTTCATCGGCATCTCGAAATCGCAGACCACCAACCTCGCGGTCGTCGCCCCTGGCATTGCCGAGGCGTTGCTGGCGACCGCGCTCGGTCTCGTCGCGGCAATTCCGGCGGTGGTGATCTATAACCTTTTCGTCCGCCAGATCGGCGCCTACCGGGCTCTGCTCGGCGACGGGGTTGCCGAGATCACGCGGCTCGCAGGCCGTGATCTCGACGGTGGTGCGATCGTCGTGCGACGAGCGCATCTCACGGCCGCGGAGTGATCCGGTGGCGGTCAATTTCAGCCAATCCGGCACCGAGCTTGCCGAACTCAACGACATCAACGTGACGCCGTTCATCGACGTCATCCTCGTGCTTCTCATCATCTTCATGGTGGCGGCGCCACTGGCGACCGTCGATGTCGCGGTCGATCTACCGGCCTCAAACGCGCAGCCGCATCCGCGCCCGGACAAGCCGGTGTATCTCACCGTGAAGCCCGATCTCTCCCTGTCGGTGGGAGACGAGTCCGTGAGCCGCGCCTCATTGGCCGCCGCGCTCGATGCGGCGGCCCATGGACAGAAGGATAGCCGCATCTTCCTTCGCGCGGACAAGGCGGTTCCCTATGGCGAGGTGATGCGGGTCATGAACGGCTTGCGAGCGGCGGGCTACCTCAAGGTGGCGCTGGTCGGCCTGGAGCAATCGACCGCACCATGAAGACTCTTGCGGCGGAAGACGCCTCCGACCTGAGACGCTGGACGTTCAGTGGTCTTGCCGTGGTGACGCTGTACGGCGCGCTCACCGCATCGCTCCTCGTTTGGCGCCAGCCCGACGACGTCGAGCCGGCTGAGCCATCCGGCGCGGTCGTGGTTGACCTTGCGCCTGAAGCGGGCGCACCGTCGTTCACACCGTCCGATCTTCCGCCCGGTCCGGAGCAGGCGATGGCGGAGGCCCGGCCGGCGCCGAAACCGGATGCAGCGCCGCCTGATGATGCGCCGGAGCTGCCGCAGGCACCCAATCCGGAGGCTCTCGTCGATAGCGCGAGCAAGGCGCAGCCTAACGCCGAACCGGACCAGCAGGCTGCGGCGGCCACTGCGGCGCCCGCCATGGTCTCGGAACGGCTCGCGCCGGTGGCTGCGGCGCCGATGCAGGGGAGGCCGGAGCTGAAGAACGAGCAGGCGGTCGCGACCTGGCGTTCCCAGATCCTCGCGCTGGTCGAGCGCAACAAGCGCTATCCGGAAGCCGCGCGGTCCCGGCACGAGCAAGGGATCACACGGGTCCGGTTCACGCTGGACCGCAAGGGACAGGTGAGCAACGCCGAGGTTACGCAAAGCTCCGGCTCCACCGCCCTCGACGGTGAAGCCATCGCGTTGCTGCAGCGGGCGCAGCCGTTTCCAGCTCCGCCCAATTCATTTGAGGGCCAATCGGTGGCCGTGAAGCTGCCGATCCGCTTCACCGTCAAGTAAGTCTGCTGTGACGCGGCCGGCGGCGCTAGTTCGTCACGGCCGCACGATCGGTTGCGCCGAACCTGTAGTTGACCCCAACACGCAGCGCATTGGTTCTCACCCGCGCGTCTGCATCGAACGACGTCGCCATGCCGGCCGGCAGGTTCGGTGTCGCGCGGAACGATCCCAGGTCCGCATGCAGGTATTCGATGCGTCCGGTCCAGTTGCCGGCTAGCCGCGTCTCGATGCCTGCACCGGCGGCCCAGCCGAAGCGGAACGTATCCACGTTATAGGGCGTCGCGACGGGAGCGCCGCCGGCCGTGAACCCTGCCACTGAGCCCGACGCAGTGACGACGCCAAACGGAATACCGGCTGTAACGTAAGCGACAGCGGTTGGCGTGACCGCGACGCCGATGCGCCCACGAATGGATGCCAGCCAGTCAAGCCGGTAGCCGAGGTCAGCCGACATCGGTGCATTGAATGGCAGCAGCGCCGCATTGCAAACCGCGCCGGGACAATTGCTCGCCGAGCGGCCGGCCTGGTTCGCGTATATGACATCGCCCTCGATGCCGGTGATGATCGGCCCCGCCGTCCAGTCGTAGCCGGCGTGAATGCCGACGCCCGCATGGTCGAGCCGGGCCGCGGGCGTGTTGCCGAAAAGCGGCGTCTGCGATGCATTGTCGACGAAGCCGGCGTATGTGGTGGCTGTCCCCCAGACATAGCCGAGATTGCCGCCGGCGTAGAACCCGCTCCAATTCCAGGCCGCCGCCGCGGGCGCCTTGCGGAAGACTGTGTCCGCTTGCTGCAGCCGCACAGCGCCGATCGGCGCATTTGCAGGTGTATCGGCGCCGTATTTGACGTTGAGGAACAATTTGAACGTTCGGCCGGGCTGGAGAATCTCGTCCTTGTGGAATTGCACGGAGTTGCGGATATCGGCGTTCAGGAGATTGTCGCCGATCAGGCCGGTCGCGACCTCAACCGGTCCCCAGGGTGAGGTTTGCCATCTCTGCCGGTGTTCGATCTGAAGCTTGAGCAGGTCGTAACCGTTGGTCGGCGTGTCAAATTCATCGAAATCATTCTGCGTGAACGCGTGCAGATAGTTCAGCCGCGTGTACCAATTGTCGTTGCGCCAGTAGACGCCGCCGCCCAGCCGCATTGGCGGGATGCGCGGCACGTTGGTGCCGTCGGTGAAGGTGGCGCGCACAGTATCGAACTGGCCTTCCACGCCGAAGATTCCGTCCGAAAGCGGCGACACATCCCATTGCCACGACAACTCACCGCCGCGGAAGATCGCGTCGCGCTGCGAGTAGGCGACCTGGATGTAGTCGCCATTGCCGCCGGCAGCGCAAGTCGCAAAGGTCGCACCGCAGAAATTGCCGGTGGCGCGGCCGTAGATGAACTTGTCGTAGAAAGTATAGTAGACGTTCGCATTGAACCTGAAATCGCCGCGTGCTCGTTTCAGACCGATCTCCGCGGTATTGGCCGTCTCCACCGTCAGATCCGGGTTGCCGATCTTGAAGGTCTTTTCGGAATCGTCCGGACCGGAAGCGAAGAGTTCGAGCGCGCGCGGGGCACGCTGGATGCGTTGGAGCGTGAGGCTCGCCTCGAGGTTCGAGGAGAGATCCTTGATCACGCCGAAACTGACACTGGTCGGCAGGAAGATCGATTTGGACGGCGAGCTCGACGGCGCGTCCGGCGGCGGCAGATAGGCCGACGGAAAATCGAACGAGGTCCCTGCGACGTTGACGGATTCGATACGCCCAGCAAGCTGCGTTCGCAGCGTGTCGGTGTGCTTCAGCTCCTCGAAGAAATACGCGGCGGCGGTCGTAGTCTGCGCGGGAAGCAGGATTGCCTGACCGAGCGTGTCCAGGCGCTGGTAGGCGCCCTGCGTGCCGACGATGCTGGTCAGCATCCCGAGCGGGGTCGAGAGTGGCACGGTTTCGAGCTCGAGCTTGCCTTCGGTCTGGCGGTTCTTGAACGTTGCGCCGATGGTCTGGAAATCGCCGAGGTTCGTGCTGTTGACGTCGACTTCATCGTGCCGGTAGTCGGAATATCCGAGCCAGTAACGGACCGCGGCGATGGCCGCGGCGTCGGGTCGATATTCGCCCTTGCTGGCGATCTTGGTCTGCTCGAGCTGGTTGTGCTGCTGGCTTTCCGACGAGGCGATGCCGGGAACGTGGTAGTCGCTGGTGAAGCGCGAGATCGACAGGCCGGCATAGCCACCATCGAACAGATAGGAGCCGCCGATTGACGCACCCGCGCTCTGCGTGGCCGAGTTCGGCTGCCGCCCGTTGAACGCCGGTGCGGGACTGGGGGGCACGAGGTAAGGGTAGCTGGGAATGCGATAGTCTTGGGCGCCGCGGCCGTAGACGTCGGCATGCATGGCGGCATTGCCGCTTCCTGAGTCGAGCAGAAGGCCGCTCTCCCAGCCACTGTCGACCGAGGTGACGGCAGACCGCAGCTCCGCGGCTACTCCGCCGATCGGAGCGGCGGTGGGAATCCGGTTGTTGGTCACGTCGACGATGCCGCCAACCGCTTGCGATCCGAACCGCAGCGCGCCCGGTCCGCGGAACACTTCGGTTTTCTGGAGTGCCAGCGGATCGATCGGGACCCCGTGATCCTGCGCGATGTCGGAAACGTCGACGCTGCCGATGCCGTTTTCCTGGATGCGCACCTTGGCATCGGACAATCCGCGGAGGACGGGGCGCGCCGATTGGGTGGACAGACCCGCCGACGTCGCGCCCGGCGCGGTGAAGAACAGGTTTCCGAAGCTTGGACTCGTGCTCGACTGGATCTGACTACTGGTCTGGGCCGAGGGCGCGAAAGCCGGTTGGCTGGAGGCCGCCGTCGAAGCCGGTGCCGACGCAGGCGGGGTTGTTGCGTTGCTCGGCGCCGGCCGGCTCGGGGCTCCGCGGTTGGCACGACGGGCCGGCCTCGGTTGCCGGCCTTCGACCGTGACCACCGGAATCTCGATTTCATCCGGCGCGCCGGATGATGGAGGTGACGCTGCCGTGTTCGATGGTTGTAAGGCGGGCCGTGTGGCCGCGTCGGATGAGGTGGAGGCCGCAGGAGCGGTCGTTGTGGCAGGCGGCGGCTGGCTCGGCGCGGCCTGCTCGGTCGGCGAAGCAGCAGGCGCCTCGGGAGAGGCTAGCTGGGCGTGGGCAAAACCGCTCAGGCCGATCATGACGATCGATGTCGTGCCCAGAACAGCCGAACGGGTTACGCGCACATACATCTTCAACCCCCGATGCGCCGCTGGCGAGACGGGCATCTAGTTAACGCATTAAAATGTAGCTTGGGCTACAATTGAAGAGTAGAGGCTACAGAGTCAAGGGACGGCTGTTGCAATTGCGAGGCTGTTGCAACAGGGTGACAGGGAGCGTCGCGTCTGCTTGCAATGTCGCCATGGAGAGCCCATGGTTTAGACGTTGAGATTCTGGATTTTCAAATGCGCCGGAAGACTGCGGACCTTGCGCCATCGCTTCACGCCCTCCCGACCGAGCAGGCGCAGGCGCGGCGTTTTGGCAAGGCCCGTTCGGCGCGTTCGAGCGCAATCCTCGAGGACTATGTCGAACTGATTGCCGACCTGATTGAATCGACCGGCGAGGCTCGCGCGACCGATATTGCGCGCCGGCTCGGGGTGTCTCATCCGACGACCATCAACACAATCACGCGGCTGAAGCGGGAGGGTTTGGCGATTGCCCGTCCCTATCGCGGTATCTTCCTGACCGAGAAGGGGGAAGCGCTCGCCAAGCGCGTGCGCGCGCGCCACCGGGTAGTGCTGGAGATGCTGCTCGCGCTTGGCGTACCCCGGGAGACCGCGGAAGCAGACGCCGAAGGCATCGAGCATCATGTTTCCGAAGCGACGCTCAAGGCGTTCTCGGATTTTATCAAGATGTCGGGAGTGAAGAAGGCCAGTTGACGGGCCGTTGAGGTCTGCGTGGTCTGGGACCCGGCGCATCGACTACGGGCCGATCATCGCGGGCATCAGCCTGCGCTCAAAGGCTTAGCCAGACCGATTGCCGCCCAATGGCGGGTTGAGGGCAAAGTGCGTCTCTCGGACGCCCTGGACTGAGCGGCTATCCGTCAATCCGAACTGCTCGAAGTCGCGCAATCCGTTGCGAACGGTCGATCGCGAGATCCTGCGACCATTGTCTTGTGCACGTTTGATGACCGCCTTGATCGTGGCCGGTTGTGCATCGTTCTGTAGCAGAAGGCCGATCAGGATGATCCGTTGCCTGGTTGGTCGGAGGCCGCGGGCGACCAGAATTCCCCGAAGTTCAGCATCCGGCATGGAATTTCCGTAGTATGAACTACATAATATATGATATGCATCATCGAGCAAGCATGTCAATGTGGGCTCGGAGAAGACCGCACTAGGGTAGCGCAAAAAAACGCGGCATTTAGCGGACTATTGTGGCTGGCGCTGACATGAGCACAACGAAGCCACTATGATCGTGCGACGAATGCCCTTTTTCATCGGATAAGCCCAGTGGTGCGACGGGCAACTCATTGATTTTTCCCAACCCGGGGCTGTCTCTTATCAGCGGGTCCCAGGTTCGAGCCCTGGTGCGCTCACCAAGCAAATCAAGCACTTAGCGGTAGTAGGCGTCAGAACGGTCTCTTCGGTTTGATGTCCGGTTTGAGAAATTTGTTCGGTATTCGTGCGCATTTGCTATTTTGTCTCCTCTAACGTTCGCGGGACGGCGGCTAGCTCATTCCCGGCGGCGTGGAGCACTATCGCGCCCAGAAGCCTTGGCGACGGAAGACGCCTTCACTTGGCATCGATCCCACTTATTCTCTGTTCTTACCCGTACACTTCGCTCAGTTTCTTGATTGCTGACTCGGCGAGTTCGACCCGGCCGCCCAGGTAGTGCGCATGCGCATCCAGGATCTCCTGCACCGTCTTCATCGAATGGCCGGTAATCGAAGCAATTTCCGGCACCGAGCAATTCGACAAGGCGAGCCGCGTAACGGCAGTGCCGCGGAGATCGTGGAAGTGCAGGTCCTTCAGCGACGTTTTCCTGAATGCCCTGTCCCAGCTCGCTCTGAAACCGTCCGCCGTCCATGGTCGGCCGAACGAGTTGACCAGAATTGTGACGGCCGAGCGCTTCTCCCTGAGAGCAGCATCAAGCGCCGCCTTCAGCGGTGACCCCACCGGTATAGTTAGACGGCGCCGGCCCTTGCGGCCGCGTCCCTTCGACTGACGCATCCGGATGTATGTGCCATCGTAGTCATTCCAGGGCAGCCGCAGCAGGTCACCCTGGCGCTGGCCTCCATAGCGCGAGGAGCAGAGCGGCCTGCAGCTCGATCGTCGCGACAGCGCAGAAGGCACGAATGTCCTCGGCCGTCCAAACTATCTCCGATCGATCAGATTCGTAGAGCCGGCCACCGCGCTCGCAGACGTTCACTACGATCTTGCCTCGATCCTTTGCAACCGACAGCACACGCGCGATGGTCGTCCAGACATAGTCCGCTTTGCGGGGCGTAGCGGAGAAAGAATCACGAAATTCTTTGAAGTCACCCCGCAACCGCTTGTCCTCGAGGGCGCCGATTGGCATCGAGCCGAACTTGGCCTCGATGAGTTTGAGGTATCCGTCGTAGGCGCGCTTGCTCTTGTCACCAAGATCCTTGTACCCGCTGCAGTCCTTGAAGTAGTCGATGAGCGAGCTGAACGTCTCGGTGCCCTTCTTCTTGTACGACGCCACAGCTTCGTTGTAGAGGCGCATGAACTCCGGCGTGCCAGGCTCCGCGTCTATACGCGGGCCGCCCTTCCAAGCGTACCAGTAGGTCTTCGACGTACCGTCAGCGAGCCTTTTGATTGACCAGTTGATTCCCTTCAGCCGCACTCGCATTTTGGGATGCCTTCCACGCGTCGTATGGTGACAGTTGGGTTTCAATTTTAGGCTGAAGACCAGATAGTTGGTCAAGGGCTGCATCGATAGCTTTCTTATCCCATTTGTGCGTCCCGGGGATCGGCCCCGGCATGATTCCACGTCGGATCCAATCGTTGAATGCCGATAACGTCTCGCAGCCAGCATAGGCCGCAGCCTGCTCTTTCGACATGCCACGGGACTCGATCATTCAACACTCCCACTTCACGCCAGTTTGAATAGCCCAGTTTTGGGCGGCGGAGTTGTTGATCAAGGCTGAGAAGCCAGCCGACAAAAGACCAGCGGGCTGGCGATCGCGCATTCGGTTAGCTTGGAGTGGAAATCGGACGGGTCGATGCGCGCGATAATCCGCTTGTGGGATTTCACGGAATTGAGTTGTGTCTGGTGCGGTGATCCAAAACCGCGTCCGACGGTCCGCTAATTCACCGGCGGGCCCGTTGGCCTCGATCCTTTAACTTGGCCGTTATGAGCGACGGGACATCGGTCAGCACTGTTGATTTTGTTGCAGTTTTGTTTGGTATCGATCGCGTTTGCTGTGGTTCATTCATCTTGTTTCTGGTGCGAAACTGGTGCGGTTCAACCGTGCGTCGGTTCGATTCCGGAGGTCTGCATCCGCCATGGGGTGAGAAGCGGAACGGATCGCTCAACTTGAGACTTTCCGGTTGTGACCAGAACCCCGTTCTCGGTTCGAGACGGAGATCTTCGACTGGCGGATGGGTTGTCACGACCGAATGCCCGGTATAACTCACTCCAAGGCGCACGCTGCGAAAGTACTTCTTCCTGGCGCGATGGGAATGTTGAAAGCGCAATGTGTTCGGGGCATGGGCAGCAATGGACTTCCGACAGCTTGAATATTTTTTGCGCGTCGCGCAGCGCAAGAACATATCACTTGCCGCTGTCGATCTGAACATTGCCCAACCGACTCTGACCAAGAGCATCAGGCAGCTCGAGGAGCAGCTCGGCGTCAAATTGTTCGAGCGTTTGCCACGTGGCGTTGCACTGACGTCGTTCGGGACCACGCTGCTGCGTCATGCGGAGGCCGTGCATGTGCAGATGAAGGATGCCGGTCACGAGATTGCCGCGCAGCGTTCCGGCGCCGTCGGGACCGTCGTGATCGGTGCAGGCCCGACATGGCTGCGACGATATCTCCCGGGTGCGCTCGCGCGCACGATCTCGGCACATCCGTCGATCCGGGTCCGCGTCGAGGCCGGTTTCGACGAGTTGCTGCTCCGTGCGTTGAGGCAGGGCGAACTCGAATTCGTGGTCGCCGAAATTCCTTCGCCGGAAGACCAGCGGGAGTTCGAGACCTTGACACTGACATCCGATCGGCTTGGCGTCTGTTGCCGCCGCAGTCACCCGCTGACCCAACGCCGGCGGGTCAGCATGAGCGATCTCTTGCAATATCCATGGATCAAGCCACCGCATGCGACGCGGGCCCATCGGCGGCTCGACTCGCTGTTCGTCGCCAATGATCTGCCGCCGCCGAAAAGCATGCTCGAAAGCGGGTCGGTCGCCCTTCAACTCAACGTCCTCCGGCACTCCGACGCGCTCGCTACCACCGTGTCGAAGACGCTACAAACGCCTGAAGGCGATGGCCTCGTCATGCTCAATGTTCCCGAGCTTGCGCTGACCCGCGATGCCGGCGTCATCACGCGCAAGGACGGCTGGGTCTCACCGGCGGCCGCGGGGATCATCGATGCGCTCAAGGCCGTCTGCGCCGCGGAGACAGCGGGCCGCAAGGGCAAGCCATAGCTTTCATCTATATCTATGGCATAATTATCTCTTTGTAAGAATACCTGAATCCTGTTTTGCTTGGACTCCGAGAGAGCCGGAATCGGCCGAAGTGCGGGCGGGAGGATTGAGATGCCGGGACAAAGCGGGAAGCGCGGCCTGACGCGCCGTCAGGTCGTTGGTGCAGGTGGCACGGTGGCGCTCGGGCTCGCCGCGCCGTGGCGCTATGCGGCAGCCGCCAAGGCCGCACCGATCACCATCGTGATCAACCAGTCGCCCTGGTTCGACAGCTTCCGCAAGACCGTCGAGCTCTACGAAAAGGAGAGCGGCAACCAGGTCGAGCTCGACGTCAACCCTTTCGCGGGATCGCTGGAGAAGCAGCGCAACTCAGTGCGTAGCGCGAACGGCCAGTACGACCTGCTGATCATGAACTCCGGATGGGTCGCCGAGATGTATTTCGGCGGCTTCGTCGAGCCGATCGGGGCGATCGATCCGTCCTTCAAGCTTGATCCTGACATCTACACACTCGACAACACCGTCTATTTCGACGCCGACAAGAAGACGATGTCTGCCGCCGGCAAGCTGATGTCGGTGCCAATCTCGCCGCTGATCCCGCTACTTTATTATCGCGGCGATCTCTACAGGGAATCGGGCCTGAAGGCGCCGGAGACGTTCGCCGAGCTCGAGGCCAACGCGAAGAAGCTGCACAAGCCGCCGAGCCGCTACGGCATCGTCCAGCGCGGCGCCCGCGGCCCGGCCTCCGTCAGCTACGACTTCTATCCCTACCTCTACGGCTTTGGCGGCGGCATCTTCAAGAACCAGGCAGCCGGCGATTATACTGTCACGCTCAACAATGAAGCCGGCCGCACCGCGCTCGACTATTATTCGCGGATCGCCAAAGAGGCCGGCCATCCGCAGACCGCCTCACTCGACCAGGCCGAGGTGATCCAGAACATGCTGACCGGCAAGGCCGCGCACATCATGGTGGTGGTGTCGGCGTGGTCACAGATGGACGATCCGGACAAATCCGCCGTCGTCGACAAGGTCGAATTCGCGGTCACTCCGCATGCCGAGGGCTTTTCCACCGGTCCCGGTCTCGGCCACTGGCTCGGCGGCATCGCGCGCAACGTGCCTGATGATCGTAAGCGCAGCGCGCTCGAATTCCTGCGCTGGTTCCAGACCAGGGAGGCGCAGCTCGCCTACGCCAAGGTCGGCGGCATTCCCGTCAGCGCAGCGAGCTATCGCGACCCGATCGCACAGGAGCGCCGCTACCGCTGGATGAAACCGCTCAGCGAAGCCCTGCCGCACGCGGTCAACATCTACCAATTCCCCGAGGCGAGCGAGGTGATCTCCATCCTCGAGCTCGGCCTCAACCAGACCGTCGCCGGCAACGCCACATCGGTGCAGGCGCTTAACAGCATGGCCGAACAGATTTTTGGCGTGATGTCGAAGCACAACTACAAGACCGGCAAACTGCCGGCATTGCGCTGAGGCCGACGATGAAGCCGACCGCGAGCGCTGCGGCGCACGTCGAGGCGGTGCCAGAGCCAGCCGCGCCGAGGGGCCTGCCGATCGCGGCCGATTTCCAGCGCGGCCTCGACGAGCGGCTCTGGCGCTGGCTGACGCTGTCGCCGGCGCTGCTCCTGTTGCTGGCCCTTAGCGTGCTGCCACTGGTCAACCTGTTCGCAACGAGCCTCTTTACCGTGAGCGGGAGTGGCGGCCACTCGAGCTTCGCAGTCGCAGGCCTGAACAACTACCGCGCGCTCGCCGGCGACACACTATTCCGTGCTGGTATTCTCAACACGGTCCTGTTTGCGCTGTTTGCCGTCGGGGGACAGATGCTGTGCGGTTTCGTGCTCGCACTGCTCTGCACCGGCGTGACACGTGGCCGCTTGCTCTACCGCACCATCTTCATCCTGCCGATCCTGGTTCCCGGCATCGTCGTCGGCGCGATCTGGAAGCTCCTGCTCAACTTCGACTTCGGCCTGGTCAACCAAGCCGTCGAGCTGGTCGGCTTCGATCCCCTCAACTGGCTCGGCTCAGCCAACACAGCACTTGCCTCAGTGATCTTCGTCGACATCTGGCACTGGACGCCATTCTGCTTCCTGCTATTCCTCGCCGGCCTGCAATCGCTGCCGCAGGATGTCTACGAAGCCGCCCAGATCGACGGCGCCAGCGGTTGGCAGGAGCTCACCTACGTGACGCTGCCGATGATGCTGCCGACCATCATGGTGACGTTCGCTTTCCGCCTCGTGCTCGCGTTCAAGGTCTTTGACGAGGTCTATCTGCTGACAGGCGGCGGTCCAGGGACATCGACCCAGGTCATGAGCTTCACGCTGTACCAGCGCTTCTTCCGCGAGGACCAAACCGGATATGGCTCGGCAATGTCGGTCGCCATCATATTCATGACCTGCATTCTGCTGTCGGCCGCCTTCGCCGCTCGCGGACGGATGGGGGCCGCGAAATGACGACATCTCCAAGAGCGCGGCCCCTGATTGTTCATGCCCTGCTGATCGCGGCGGCCCTGCTTGTGCTCATCCCGGTCCTCTGGGTCGTCGCTGCCGGATTCCGCACCCAGATCTCGCTGCTCTCCGGCGCGTTCTGGTTCACCCCGGTCCTGAAGAATTTCAACGAGGTGCTGTTCTCCAAGACCTCAGACTTCCTCGTCAACTATCGCAACTCGCTCGTTGTCGGGACATTGAGCACGCTGATCTGTCTCGTCGCCGCCACGCTGGCGGCATGGTCGCTCAACCGGATGTCGTGGCCGCGCTGGTTCGTGCACATATTCCTCGGCTGGGCGCTGGTGTTTCACATGTTCCCGCCGCTGGCGTTGGCGAGCGCCTGGTTCACCATCATGCGCACCGTCGGTCTCGACAACACGCTGACGGCCGTGGTGCTCGCACACACCGTGCTCAATCTGCCGATGGCGTTGTGGCTGATGGGCGTGTTCGTACGCGACGTACCGCTCGAGCTCGAGGAAGCCGCGCGGCTAGACGGCGCCACGACGCCGATCCTCCTATGGCGGATCGTCATGCCGATCATCGCACCCGGCCTCGTCGCGACCGCGATCCTGACCTTTGTGTTCAGCTGGAACGACTTTGGCGTCGCGCTCACGCTGACCATGAAGCAGACCGCAACGGTTCCGGTCGCGATCGCCAAATTCGCCCAAGACTACGAGATTCTCTACACGCAGATGGCGGCCGCCGCCGCGCTGTCGATCCTGCCCGCACTCGTGCTGCTCATCATCGGCCAGCGCTATATCGTGGCGGGCCTCACTCAAGGTGCCGTGAAATAAGACCCGATCAACGAAGGAAATGCCATGAAGACGGTCTTCGTTCTCTTCGATTCCCTCAACCGCCATCTGCTCGGCGCCTATGGCGGCAGCCGGATTCCGACACCGAATTTCGATCGTCTCGCTGCGAAGACGCTGACCTTCGACCGTCACTATGTCGGCAGCCTGCCCTGCATGCCGGCGCGGCGCGATCTCCTCACCGGCCGGCTCAGCTTTCTGCACCGGAGCTGGGGCCCGCTCGAGCCGTTCGACAATGCGATGCCGGAGCTTTTGCATCACGCCGGCGTCTACAGCCACCTCATCACCGATCATTTCCACTATTGGGAGGACGGCGGCGCGACCTATCACAATCGCTACGACAGCTATGAATTCGTGCGCGGCCAGGAAGGCGATCCCTGGAAAGCGATGGTACAGCCGCACTGGGAGCGGCTGCGCGAGATGTATCACGCGCGCCAATTCACCACCGAGCGACGGAAATACCATTCGCAGAACGTCATCAACCGCGAGTTCATCAGGGAGGAGAAGGACTTTCCGTCCGTGCAGTGCTTCGCGCACGCCTTCGACTTTCTCGATCGCAACCGCAGCGCCGACAACTGGCTGCTCCAGCTCGAGACCTTCGACCCGCACGAGCCTTTTCATGCACCAGCGCGCTTCAAGGCGCCGTTCGACAGCGGCTGGAATGGACCGATCCGCGACTGGCCGCGCTATGGCCGGGTCGACGAATTGCCGGCCGAATGTGAGGAGCTGCGCGCCAACTACTATGCCGTCGTGTCGATGTGCGACTTCCTGCTCGGCCAGTTGCTCGACGATTTCGATCGCCACGACATGTGGAAGGACACCGCCCTTGTCGTGACCACCGACCACGGCTTCTTGCTTGGCGAGCACGATTTCTGGGCCAAGAACCGTATGAACCTCTATGAAGAGATCGTGCACATTCCATTGTTCGTGCACGATCCACGGCGCGCGCACCCCGGTGCGCGAAGCGGGGTACTCACCCAGTCCATCGATCTCGCGCCGACATTCCTCGATCTGTTCGACGTGTCGCCGCCGCGCGAGATGGAGGGCCACTCGATCCTGAAGGCTGCGCGATCCGGCCAGCCCTTACGCGAGGCGGCGCTGTTCGGCTATTTCGGCGGCGCGGTGAACATCACCGACGGGCACTACACTTATCATCGTTTTCCCGCCGACCTGAATACACGGGAGATCTTCCAGTATACGGTGATGCCGACGCATATCCGCTCGCCGTTCCTGCCGGAGGAGCTGGCCGGTGCGTCGCTGTCGAATGGCTTTCCCTTTACCAAGGGCGCGAAACTGTTGAAGGTCCCGGTGATCGAGAGGTCGCCGATGTATCTCAATTACGGGCCGGGGGCGCTGCTCGAGAATGACACGCGACTCTATGATCTCGCGAAGGATCCTGGCCAGCAACAGCCCGTGCAGAACGCAGCGCAGGAGGCGCGCCTCGTCGCGTTGATGACGCGGCTGATGGCGGCGAACGAGGCGCCGCCCGAAGCGTTCGGCAGACTGGATCTGGCCGAGCCTGCAGCCGGGCGCGAGATGTCCTCGTGATCAGCGAGGATCTACGTGTCAAGCTCGGCGATCTCAGGCAATTCGCCAATGTTCGCCGCATTGTGCTCGACGACGGCGTCGAGCGCGGCGTCTCTGCGCTCGCCTTCACGAACGGAGGTGGCCTCGATTTCTGGGCGCTTGCCGACCGCTCGCTCGACATCGGGCCGCTCTGGTGGAAGGGCTTGCCGGTCGCCTGGCAGAGCATGGCGGGATTTCGCAGCCCGCATTTGCATCATCCGGAGGAGGATGGGGGGCGCGGCTACAGCCGCACCAATTCCGGGTTTCTCGTCACCTGCGGGCTCGACCATTTTCGACAACCCGTGCCCGGTCATCCCATGCACGGCCGGCTGCCGTTCACCCCCGCGCGCGTGACGGCCCATGGCGAGGACTGGAATCGAAGCGAGCCCGTGCTGTTCTGCGAGGGTGAGGTGATGCAGTTCCGGTTCGGCGGCGAAGCGTTACGCCTCAGGCGTCGGCTCGAGGCGCCAATCGGCGGCAACGTCTTGCGAATTCGCGACGAGGTGACCAACCTTTCGAACCAGCCCACGCCGCAGGCGAGCCTTTATCACTTCAATTTCGGCTACCCCGCTCTCGCGCCGGGATCATCCGTGACCCTTGGCTCTCGGCGCCTGCTGGAGGTCAAGGCGCTGCCCGACGTGTCGTTATCATCCGAATCCGTGAGTTATCCTGCCGACAATGGCGGCGCTACCGCTGTATGCAAACTCACAACCATGGACGGCGGCATGATGCTGGAGATTGCCATCAGCTTTGATGTCAGCACCCTGCCACATCTTCAGCTCTGGCACGATTTGCGGCCGCATGCCTGCGTGCTTGCGATCGAGCCCTGCACAAGCGCCAAGGTGAATGGAGCCGAATCGGTGCTTTTGCCCGGCGAGAGCCGCGCTTATGCTTTGGATGTTGAGTTTGCGATGAAGGTCTAACTGCGGACCTTGGCTATTAACGAGTCCTATGACGGTAGATGCCGGGACGCCGCGCTTGGAGCCGATGCTCGCAAGCAGTCCGTCTCTGCTTTTGAGATTGGAGCAGACCACGCTTAAGCCCATCTATTCCAATTCGTCGACAATCACGGACTCGTGTTGATGCGCCTCTGTCCTTCGCAAATCTGCACGTTCTGCTCGCAGGATCTCAGCCGGCCAACGGCCTTCTTGACCAGGAATGTAACCGGTTGCGTCGACGCGCAGTACGAAATTGCCGCCGAATTTGCGATCACGCAGAGCAGGGTAGCCAGATTGAAGCCGGAGAACTAACTTGCGGAACTGCTAAACCTTTCTTTCGAACGAAGGCGAAGGTATTTCTGGTGCGGTGGCCGACGATATACGAAGCGAAAAGCAGCTAAGCCATTGTTTAGCTGGTGGGCCCGGCAGGACTCGAACCTGCAACCAGACCGTTATGAGCGGCAGACTATCGATCACCTTCGTTGATTTTGCTGCGGTTTCGCCTGCGTTCGATCGCGTTTGTTGCGTTTCGACGAGGTCGTTTCTGGTGCGAAACTGGTGCGGTTGCCAGTTCGCGGTTCGGAGGTGATTGGCTCAACAGTCGCAACTTCTTCAAGCGCTTTGCCATCGTCCTCTCAAGGCTGAAACAGGGGGTTCGATTCCCCTAGGGAGCGCCAACCATTTCAATCGTTTAGATCCCTTTCGCAGAAGTCGTCGAATGTTCATTGAATAAGCGTCGGCGAAGGTTGGCGAACTTCGGCGCGCAAATCAGGAAACCCAGCCGCAGCTCATTCTCGCTTCCATCGCCGGCTTCGCCGTGTTCTGCTGTGGTCGAGATCGGCATGAGCATCTGCTGTGGGAGATCATCAGAACGCGCTGTTCACGGTGAAACTCTGCTTGATGAACGTGCGCGTTTCGTCGACGAAAACGCTGAAGCGTCACCCGTCGATCGCCTGTTCGATTTCCTGCTGCATCTTAACTGCGACTCCGCTCTGCTTCACGCTTTCGCCAAACGAATCGTGCAGCAGGCGTCCTCGCAGTCTTGTCATGCGTACCCATCCTTGGGCGCCACGATGCCCAGCGAGACACTTAGCCGGTGTTGGACGACTTCGGGGATCGCCAAAGTTGATCGTCAAATTCGCTGGCGCGCTGTCCTTGATCGAGAGTTTTGCCGAAAGTGGGCGTTCTGGGATAGCCGGGCCGACGCCGAAGCTGATCGGCAGGCAGGACTGACGAATAAGCCGGAAGGCCTCCGCAGGCGTCAATTTAGAGTGCTCCGTTCGGCGAGCGGCTTTTGCAGAGACAGTGCTTCGGGCGCAGGGCCGTCAGCCCGAACGCTGCTGCAAAACTCACCATCCGCTCTAGTTGGCTACGCGCCTCGCGCAGAACTCAACGGGACAGAAGATGCGAAAGTCTGTTTCGGTCGTCCCGGGTCTGACGATCGCCACCTTGATGACGAGATCGTAGAATTTGTTCGGCTCGATCGGCGGCAGCATCGACATCTGCGCGCGAGACTCGATTTGGAAGACGCCGAGCGTGTCGGCGCGCTGGATCATCTTATAAACCTCGGGATCATCGTCCTGCAGGTCGGCCATCGTGACCTTGATGCACTTGTCCTGCTCCAACAGACTGAAGGCGCGGTTCATGCAGCCGAGCATGCCGAGCCCCAGCACGTCGACCTTCATGAATTTCAGGGCGTCGATATCGTATTTGTCCCACTCGATAATCTGGCGGTCTTCCATTCGGGCAAGGCTCGATCGGCACGAGATCGTCGAGCCGCTTCTGGGTGAGCACGAAGCCGCCGGGATGCTGGGAAAGATGGCGCGGCGCGCCGATAAGCTGACGCGCAAGGTCCAGCGTCAGTCGGAGGCGATGGTCCTTGGCGTTGAGGTTTTCGATCTGGTCGGTCGAGATGCCGTCGACCGACCAGCCCCAGACCAGGCCGGTCAGCATCTTGGTGAGATCGTGTGGCAGGCCGAGCGCCTTGCCGACCTCGGCGACGGCGCCGCGCGTGCGGTAGCGGGTGACGACGGCGGTTAGTGCGGAGCGATGCCGGCCGTAGGTTTCATATATCCACTGGATGATTTCCTCGCGCCGCTCAGGCTCGAAATCGACGTCTATATCCGGCGGCTCCTTGCGTTCGCCGGAAACGAAACTCGCGAAAGCAGCTCGTGCTGGATGGGGTCGATCGATGTGATGCCGAGCATAAAGCACACGCAGCTTTTCGCCGCTGACCCACGGCCTTGCACGGCGACCAGTCAGCAATCCTGGGATGTAGGTGCTCTCCGCCGGTAAAATGCCGACGGCGAGAGCCCTCGGTCGGCCGTCAGAGTTCGATGCCAGCGGCGGCGAGCGCCGCGTCCATCCGCACATCGACTTCCTGCTTCGTAGCTGCCCAGGCCGGCACCGTATCGAGCAATCGCTGCTGCCAAGCTGCGAGGTGGCCGAATTCGGCGAACGGTGGGTGGTTGCGCGTCACCTGCGAAAAAGGTGCTGCGATGTCGATGCCGGCGAATGTCAGATGGTCGCCGACGATGAAGCGTCGATCGGCAAGATGCGCGTCCAGCACTGCCGCGGCTGCGCGGATATTCTTAAGCGCAAGGTCGACGATGCTCTTGTTCTCGGCTTCGCCGAGGAAGCGATTTCCGACTCGCTCGTTGAACTGCAGCACCGAAAAGACCCGCCATTGCTCACCAGACCAGAACATCCACTGGAGCACCTGATGGCGCTCCTGGTCGTTTGCGCCGAGGAGATCGGAACCGGCTTTCTCGGCAAGGTAGATGTTGATCGCGGACGCTTCGTAGAGCACCGTCTCATCGTCAACCATCACGGGCGTGAGGCCGTGCGGGTTCAGTGCCAGGAACTCGGGCGTGCGGCTTTCGCCCTTGAAGAGATCCACGTTCACGCGTTCGATCGCGGTCCCCATGATCGCTGCGGCAGAAGTGACACGGCGCAGGCTGTCCGAACCGGGATCGCCGTAAATCTTGATAGGCATAGGATAAAACCTCCTCAGTTTTGGAATCTTCAGCAAGGATGACAAGCGGGCGCCCGCTAACGGGAGCACCCGATGCTTTCGGCCTGGCCTATGCCGGCCGATCATTGCGGAGCTGATCAAGTACCGGCAGCAGCTCGGACGGTCCGGGCGGTGCGTGTAGTCGGGGTTCACTTCGGCATAGGCGATGACACCGTTGGCTCCGATGACGTACCGCGCCGGCATCGGCAGCACCCATTGCGGGTTAGCATTGATCATCGGCAGGTCGTTGCCGAACTGTTTGTAGACCTCGATCAGATCGGCCGGGAGTTCGAAGCGCAGTCCGAAACGATCCGCCACGTGCGCACCGGCATCGCTCAGAATGGGGAAGCCGAGCTTGTTATCACGTTGGGATTCGCGGCTGTTGGCCAGAGTCTGCGGAGATATCGCGACCAAGCGTGCGCCCCGGTCCTCGATCAGGGTGCGCACGTCTTCGAGCGCCTGGAGGTCGTAGTTGCAATACGGGCAACAGACACCGCGATAGAAGGTCAGGACAAGCGTTCCCTCGGCTACCAGCTTGCGCGAGCTGACCGAATTACCGTTGGCATCCTCGAGCTCGAAGTCAGGGGCCGTGTCGCCGGCGCTGAGCGCGCGTTCAGCCTGGCCGCTGTCGATCAGCGCCCGTATGGCGCGCCAGTGCTCCACTCAGACAGGTGCAGTGCCGACAACGTCCGGAGCTTTTCCGAAACACTCGATCAGCATTTCGGTGAGGATTCTTATCTTGCGAGCGGGATGCTGGCCTGGTGGCCGGACGACAAATACACCCGCCGGACGTATCGGGTGCCGGGTCATGACCGCAACAAGCGTGCCAGAGGCCAGATGCTCATGGATCAGGCCCTCGGGGAGATAAGCGATGCCGAGTCCTGCTATGGCGGCAGTGACCAGAGCTGTGCCGTTGTCGGCTTTGAAGCGCCCCTGCGGTCGAACCGTGACGGTTTGTTCACCATCCATGAACTGCCAGGTTTCAGTGCCCTGCATGAGAGCCTGATGCGTGAGGAGTTCATCCGGTGTCTCAGGCGATCCGTGCGCTTTGATATACTCCGGACTCGCAACTAATCTCCCATAGATCGGTCCGACGCGCCTTGCGATCAGGTTAGAGTCCGGAAGATGGCCAAGCCGTATCGCACAATCATAACCCTCTGCGATGAGATCTACGAAGCGATCAGTGTAGCAGGTGTGGATGCCAAGCTGAGGATAACGTCGCGCCATTTCGGCGAGCACCGGAGCAAGATGAGTCGGGCCAAAGGTAAGTGGTGCAGCAATCCGCAAGCGGCCGCGAAGATCACCCGCGGGTAGGATCGTTTCCTTGGCAACATCGATCTCGGCGCAGACTCTGGCGGCGTGATCTCGGAATGTGGAACCCGCCTCTGTGAGTACGGCGCCGCGAGTGGTTCGTGCAAGCAACTGGACGCCGAGCTCTGCTTCGAGCCGAGCGAGTTGCCGACTAACGATCGACTTGGAGACCCCGAGCCGGCGCGCAGCAGATGATACTCCGCCGGCGTCAGCGACCTCTACGAATGTTCGCAGTTCTTCAATGTCCAATTTTAGCGTTCCTGCTTTTGCGACACAGTGTGGGGAGGGCGAGCGCTACCGTATCGCAAATGGGAATGGCAGTGTCCACGCAGACATCGTCGCAGTCGGCGGATGTCTCCCACAAATCAGCCTCATCTAACGGCAGCAGAGGATATTCATGACCTTTCGCAACGGCCTTGCGTCGCTTCTTCGTCCCGAGGACTCGGTACTCGTTCTGATCGATCACCAGCCCTATCAGCTCACGAACCTGAACAGCCACGATCCGCAAGCTGTGGTCAACAACACGACCGCGCTGGCGAAGTTAGCAAAAGCATTCAATGTTCCGACCATTCTCACCAGCGTGATCGCGGCGCGCGGTGGACTTCTCTTTAAGCAGATCACCGACGTATTTCCGGAAGAGGAAGTCATCGATCGCACCTGGGTGAACACCTGGCAGGACAAGAATGTGGTGAACGTCGTCAAGGCGACCGGCCGCAAGCAGCTGATCATCGCGGGTCTGTGGACCGAGGTCTGCGTCGCAATGCCTGTCATTCAGGCCGCCGGCGAAGGCTGGGACGTGACCGTGATCACCGACGCGTCGGGCGGGATTTCGAAGGAGTCTCACGAAGTTGCCATCCAGCGAATGATCGCGGCCGGCGCGAACGTGATGACCGTGATGGCGCTCGCTGGCGAATGGCAACGCGATTGGGCGCGCACCGAGCATGTCGAGGAGCTGACCGAGATTCTCATCCAGCACTTCGCCGGCAGCGGTATCGCTTATATGTGGGAACAGCAATTGCTCAATACTCCGGTACCAAGCGCAGCGAAGTGAATTGAAGGGGGGTGACGGGCGTCCGGACGATGCATTGTGAAGGGTGTCCGCTGGGCTAGTCTTGTCATCCCCTCTTTCCGGAAAACTGGGAACCGAACCGCTTTCAGCGGGGGTTGAGCCTACAGCGACCTCGCTCGAATCGGGCAACGTAACTGATCCATTTCCAGCCGCCTTTCACTGTTCATCCGCGGAGGACGTCGCGGCGCGATCGGCCGAATGTTTGTGTATCAATCGACCCGCAAGGAAGGCTCAAAATGGTGGCCGAACACTACCTGGTTGGACTGCAAATGGATGTGTCCTATCGGAATTTCAAAGTCAGCCTGACGTTGCTGTCCGCGACGCAATTGACGTTCGAAATCAAAGAGGGGCGGACTTCGACCGCTGCCAAGTCCTTTCATTCGCTACGTTGCCGAGTGGTCAATTCATGCGAATGACAGGGCCTTTGGTTGTCACCCGGCCGCCCGACCGCGTCGCCGACGATCGGCCCCAGCGAAACAAGGCGCTGGTCCTCGATGCGATGACATCTCTATTCCAGCGTCGAGACGCAGCGTCTGTCGAGCGGCTCTATGCTCCAGCCTACATCCAGCACAATCCCGGCATCCCACAAGGCCGAGACGCCTTGAAGGCGCTCGTCGCTAATCTGTCGCGCGACGTATACTACGCGCCTGGCCTGATGGTCGCCGAAGGCAATTTCGTCGCGATCCACGGTCGAATCCGAGGTTGGGCAGACGTGCCGCAGGTCGTAGTCGATCTCTTCCGGATCGAAGGCGGCAAACTGGCCGAGCATTGGGACGTTCTACAGAACGATGTGCCGGCAACCGCGACGATCGGGGGCGCTTCGATGTTCGATCCCGACGAGGGATCTCGCCAACCTTAACTGCTCGCAAGGCTTCCCATGGAAATCGGTATCGACAGCTTCGCGGCCATGCTTCCCGATCCGGCGACGGGCAAGCTTCCATCCGGCACCGATCGCATGGCAGACCTCATCGCGGAGGTCGAGGTCGCCGACCGGGCCGGACTCGATGTATTCGGTGTCGGCGAGCACCATCGCGCAGAGTTCCTGGATTCCGCTCCCGCGGTCATCTTGGCCGCGGCGGCAGCCCGCACCAGTCAGATCCGCTTGACGAGCGCCGTGACCGTCTTGAGCGCGGCCGACCCGGTGCGCGTGTTCCAGGAGTTCGCGACACTCGATTTGATCGCCGGCGGCCGGGCGGAGATCGTCGTCGGTCGCGGTTCGTTCGGTGAGGCCTTCCCGCTGTTTGGCCTCGACACCATGGCGTATGACGAGCTCTTCGCCGAGAAACTCGATCTATTTCTCAAGCTCCGCGAATCGACCAACATCACCTGGAAGGGGCGCTTCCGGCCGGCGCTCCATAGCCAAAGCATCTTCCCACGCCCGCATCAGTCGCAACTTCCGCTCTGGATCGGCGTCGGCGGCACGCCGCAATCCTTCGCGCGAGCCGGCGAGCTTGGCCTTCCGTTGATGGTCGCGATCATAGGCGGCAGCTTCGAACGGTTCCGTCCTCTCGTCGATCTCTATCGCGAGACCGGCCTGCGCGCAGGCCATGATCCTAAGCAACTGTCGGTAGGCGTGCACGCCATGGGCTTCGTCGGAGAGACCGTCGCCGCCGTCAGAGACGCCTTCTTCCCGGGATGGGCGCACCTGACCGCGAAGATCGGCCGCGAGCGCGGTTGGTCGCCGCCGAACCGACGGCAATTCGACGTCATGGCCGGTCCCGAGGGGGCCTTTCTCGTCGGCGATCCGGCGGCAGTCGCAGCCAAAATGCTTCGCGCCAACGAACTTCTTGGGGGACTCTCCCGCATTACCTTCCAGATGAGCACTGCTTCGCTTGAAACCGCAGCGATGAACCGCTCGATCGAACTGCTGGGTAACGAGGTCGCGCCGGCGGTCCGGGCGGCGACAGGACACAGCAAAAGCACTTTCGATCGTCGGAAGGATAACACATGATGGTATCCGTCCCGCCACGATCGGGCAGGTCCGTCGTCGTGACGAACGCCGGCGCTGGTCTCGGCCGCGACATCGCGCTTGGACTCGCCGCAAGGAAATACATGGTCTTCGGGACAGCAATGTCCGCTGCGGAGGCTAGAGAGATCAAGAATGCGTCCGGCGGTCGGGTCAGTCTGACGGCCTGCGACCTCACCGAGACGGTCGCCGTGGAAGCATGGGCTTGCGGCGTGAGCGATGCACTGGGCCATGCCGGCCTTGACCTCCTGATCAACAACGGCGGACTTCTCGCTCAGGGCCCGATCGAGCTCCTCGAACTCGACGACATCCGCCATGAATTCGAGGTCAACGTGTTCGGCACCATCTCGGTGACGAACGCGTTCTTGCCGGCCTTACGGAAGTCGCGCGGGCGCATCGTTCAAGTGAGCACATGGTTGGCGAGCGTGCCATTGCCGTTCGGGGGCGCGTCGGGAGCTTCGCAGGCGGCCATCGAGGTGTTCTCAGCGGTCTATCGCGCCGAACTCAAGCCTTTTGGCATCGAAGTTCTGGTCGCAGCCACGGGCGACATGAACGGCGCGGCGACGGCAGCAGCATTGACACGAAAGGCGAATGCCATGACGCCTCAGCAGCGCAAGCTCTACGGCAAATCCCTTGATATCGTCGCAAAAAAAATGAGAGGCGTCCAACTGAACGAATCGTCGTCGTCGGTCGCCGCGCGCATAATCGAGCTCGCTGAGCGGTATCCGGCGCCGACTCGCTCGGCGATCGGGTAAGATGCCGAGCAGATGCTCGTCGATGTTCACGAGAAAACCGACTCCGAACTCGATGCGCGTCGTAGAGCCGCGTCGGCCTTTGATCTTCATTCGAGTCGCGAAAGAGGGAACTTCAATGCGAGCGAGAACAAGAAACTGTCCGCACGGAGGGAGCGGATCGAGAGCGTCTGAACGCGATAAGGTTGTTCAACATGATTGAAATGGTCATCGAACAGAGGCGCCGCGACCTCGGCGGCGGATTTGAAGTCGGCCGCGTGCTTCCGATCGCCAAGCGTCGCATGGTCGGTCCCTTCGTCTTCTTCGATCATATGGGACCGCTCGATCTTGCGCCCGGTGTCGATCGTAGCCTCGACGTCCGCCCACATCCGCACATCGGACTCTCGACCGTCACCTATCTGTTCGCGGGCGAAGTGATGCACCGCGACAGCCTCGGCTACGAGCAAGCTATCCGTCCGCAAGAGGTTAACTGGATGACCGCAGGTCGAGGCATTACCCACAGCGAGCGGCTCGAGCGGGCGAGACTGCAAGGTGATCATTTACACGGCGTCCAGGCCTGGGTCGCGCTACCGACCGAACATGAAGAGACCGCGCCTTCCTTCTCCAACTATTCCGGAGGGGACCTTCCCCAATGGAACGAAGCAGGCGTGGTAGGCCAACTCATCGCCGGCAGCGCCTATGGTCTGACGGCGAGTGCCACGACGCATTCGCCGCTGTTTTACGCTCATCTCAATATGGCGAGCGGCGCGACCGCCGAGATACCGGGCGGGCACAGAGAGCGCGCCCTGTACATCGCTACAGGGGCGGTGGAACTGGATGGTAAGCGCTACGAGGCAGGCAAGATGCTGGTGCTGGCTTCCGTCGCCTCCCGCGTGCTCGCCCTGGAGCAGTCTTCAGTGATGGTCTTGGGAGGAGAGCCCGTCGGCGAACGGTATATCTACTGGAATTTCGTATCATCCTCGAAGGATCGCCTCGCGCAGGCGGCCTCGGATTGGAAGGCGGGAAGAATGAAGCTTCCCGACGCCGACAATGTCGAGTTCATTCCGCTGCCGGACGGGCCGATACCGACCTTCCGATGAGGCGTGGGTAGCCGATGAAACGAACGTCGATCCGCGACGGAGCACGCCGCCAAGGCGGCCGGTCGAACTCTCGCCGACATCCAACCAAGGTCTCAATGGCAGGACTGCGCATTCAAGTAAAAGTCTCGGAAGCCGGGCAGAGCCCGTTTTCAGTCCGTATCGACGCGGGCGGCCATGCCCTGACAGGTGATGAACCGGTGGAGGCTGGTGGCGGCGGACTTGGACCCAACCCTTTCGAGCTTCTGACGTCAGTTCTAGCAGAGTGCACAGTCATGACCGTACGCTGGCCCGCGCCCGTCACTGCTGGTCTTGCTCATCCGGATCCAGCCGCGCCTGGAACAGCCTGCGCCGGTTGCCATAAGACAGCCCCTTACTACTTGGGTGGGTAGGGCTCGATGTCCGCAGACCAATAATGCCTGGCGATATTCTGAATGTTTCGGATGACGTGGTAGGCAATATCCGGATCGCCTCCTTCAAAAGTGTCCGGATCTGCACCGCACATCAGGCAATACATTCGCTGATGAACGACGCCTGCAAAATATTCCAGCACCGGCGTGGCGTCTACCTGATCGATTGCTCGCATGTCTTCGGTAGCCTGTTTGACCGCCTCTTCCAAAGCCAGAGAGACCGCAGCAGCCAACGCCGTGTCCGCACGTTTGATTACGTCGACGGCCTTTCTTTCAGCCGGCGTAAGAACAGGGCAACTTTTTGTCACTACTAACCTCCGTGAACTTTGATGGTTTCAGTGGAGAAACTCCTCTCCAATGCGCGGCGTAATCAAAGTCTTCCGTAAGGCTGGTCGAGGAGCGGGACAACGAAGTCGTTGTGCCGGCCACTACGTCGGCATCGGAGCAGCACAGCGATTGGCCTGAGTTTCTTTCAGAACTTAAATCTCACGTAGGCCGAGCCATATTGGACGTCGCGACCGGGGATCGCGCTCGCGGTCAGAAACGGTCCAACGAAAAAGTAGGCATAGGCCAGCGAAACGTCTACGTGCCGGGTGGCTCGCCAAACGATCGACGCCGAAAGCTGGTCTCCGATGTAGCGCTCGCGGCTCTCCTGTCCCGTCCGAAGCAAATTGCCGGCTAACCCGTAGACGCCGTCGTGTAGACTATTTCTCCAGAACAGGTCGTAGCCAATTCCCAGTTGAATTGAGTCCGATAGATTGGCCTTGAACGTGGCGCCCAGCGCCAACAGATTGGGAGCGCCGTTCAAGCCGATTGCAGCTTGACCGAAGTAGATTCCAGTGGGGAATAGAGCGCTAAACGTTCCGAATGTACCGCTTGCCGGGCCGCCGTCACCGCTCGTCGCCGCCGCCTTCAGACTTACGCGAGGCGCGGAAGGTATGGACTTGAAGGTGTAGCCCGTTTCTGTGGCGAAAGAATAGGCGCTTAACGGAAGACCCGCAAAACTGCCGGCCTGATATGTCAATTCCCAGTCGTAATCCCAGTTTCCCTTCGACCCGAAAGCCCGCGCGCCGAATGTATGACGCTGCTGGTCTCCCGTACCGCGATCAAAGGTAGCTTGGCGATTGTTGATGCCCAGATAATACAGATCGACGCCGCCACCCATCGAAGAGACCGCCTTAGTCGCGTAGAGGCCCCAAAACGTCGTGCGCGTGTCCGACGGATCGTCGAACATGGACGGTCGGTTCAGTACCGGTCGGGTGACGAGCGCGGTTGCGTGCCAACCGCCGACATCCAAGACAGCCGAGACTCCATCGAATGCCCGCCGGACGTTCGGTCCATCGCGCACGTCCACGAATCTACCAGAGCCGAATCGAAACTCCTGCCGCCCAAGGCGGACCGTAATATCCGCGCTCGAGAAGGCCGGTACGTCGAACTGGGCAAACGCCTGTTCCAGCCACAGTTGAGCCTCATCCACCGGGCGGGGCCCGCCGTTGCGTCCATCTAATGTCGCGCTGGAAAGTTGCCCGAAGAGCCGGATCCCGTCTCCTAGATGCCAATCCGAGTAAGTTGAAATGCGCTGAAGGAGGTAACCGTCGCGATCTTGTGGCCCCACCCCCCAATTGGCGTTCCTAAATACCTCGTACCACTCCCGAACTTCACCGCCCAGGGTTAGATACTGGTCTTTTTGAGGACTCAAAGAAATGAACTTGATGGGGTCTAAGAAATCGCGTTTGCACCCGGGGTCACGAAGATAGCTGTAGTCTTCATCCTGACGCAGCAGCGCATAGGGCGGCGGCGAGGGGCAGATCGAATCCGCCCATGCGCTAGAGGAGATCATGCTCAGGGCAAACATCCAAACCCACTTCGACGGGGTCCGCGATTCTTTCTCGCGCCGCGAACCAGTTCCCATCAGCGGCTTCGAGAATATCGAAGCAGCCGGTGCCCTAGCTGAAAAGATCGCCCGATTCACCTTCGGGCACTGCGGCATCGAGATCGTCATTGTCCGCCTTTTCCCATCTCGATGAGATCAGGCGATCCCGAATCGACTCGGCTCTTCCGGGAGCGCCCACCATGACGCTCCGACTGCTTGCCGCATATCGCTTTGGGACCAAACGCGGTAGTCGCACGACTTGATCCTCTGTGTCGTGCAAAGTGGAACGCAGATTTCGCTTTTTCAAACTGGGGTAGACTCAAAAGCGCGCTATGTTCGCGACGCAGCCGCTGTTGGGCAGGCTGAGACACTTTTGCCCACTAGACGAGACACAACGGGCAAAAGCTCTCGCCGGCTCCTCTGGGATCAGGCCGAGCCCGTCCCAGTCTCAATGACTGCTCAATCAAGCCTGTTGATGGGCAAGTCCAGACAAGGAAGACATGTCCTCCGTCACTCGCTTCGAGATCGTGCTCTTGCTCATCGCTATGATCGTTGTCCTTGAAATGCTCGCGCAGCGGCTTCAACGTCCTCGTGCCGCGGCGCTTATCGTTGGTGGGATCGGTCTTGCCATGATCCCGGGAACTCCAAACATCGAACTCGATCCCGATCTCGTCATGGTCCTTTTCCTGCCGCCGTTGTTGATGGCCAGCGCATGGTTCACCGCCTGGCGGGATTTCCGCGCGGACATAAGAATCATAATGCAACTTGCTGTGGGAGCCGTTGTTTTTTTACGACGCTGGTCGTCGGAGTGGTGGCGCACTTGGTGCAACCGACCCTCCCATGGGGAGCCTGCTTCGCTCTCGGCGCGATAGTCTCGCCGCCAGACGCCGTAGCGGCGAAGGCGATACTTCAGAAACTGCCTTTGCCGCAACGAGTCATCGTGCTTTTGGAGGGAGAAAGCCTAGCCTAGTCCAGGTGCTCGACGACTGGTGCGCGCCGTTTGCGGGCTACCACCTGTATTACCCAAGCCGGCGACAGCCGACGCCTGCCTTCTCGATTCTGGTCGAAGCTCTTCGCACTGGCGCACGATGAGCTCCGGTTATCGTTTGACGTGGGAATACGACGAAGCGGAATGGAGATCGGCATCAGGTCAGCCTATCTCGCGGCTCGCGGTTCTGGACCGCACCGGAGCGCTGGTGGGCCAACGCGATCTCGCAGCTCCTGTTGCAAACGGGCCGGTGCGGGGCTCATCGACAGGACTAACGGCGGCCATTGCGCCGGTTCTGTTTGTCGCAAGCGACTTGGTTGTGGGCTGGTTGCGATTGCAAGCCTATGCTAGTTGCTCGCGGCGAGTCGGGCTCAACCAGCACGTGATTTATGCTCCGACCGCAGCAACGCTCTAGCCACCAGCTTAACGCGATTCAAGACCTCGCTTGGTTCGCTGCTCGAGCACCGGTGAAGGACGTCGCGCGCCCGGACCCGGATGTACGTGGACCGCCTTGGCGCTGAGCGGCTCGCCGCATTCCGAGCAAACCATCACGGGGTCGAACATCTTTCCGCAGCTCTTGTGCTGATGCAGCATTGGTCGACCGCGTGAATCCACCATGTGGATGTTGCCCCAGTGCACGATCGACATGATGATCGGATAGAGGTCGAGCCCCTTCTGCGTCAGAATGTATTCGTAGCGCTTTGGCGATTCCTGATAGGGAATCCGACGCAGCACGCCGAAACGCACCAGCTTCTTGAGCCGGTCGGCGAGCAGATGCCGAGTAATTTCGAGCGATGCCTGGAATTCATCGAACCTGCGGATGCGAAGAAAACATTCGCGCAGGATGAGCAGACTCCAGCGGTCGCCGATCACCGCCACGGTGCGGGCCAGCGAACACGGTTCGTCCTCGAGCGAGTCCCATTTCATCAATGTCTCCAATGCTCTGCCAAAGAAAATGATTAACAATTCTAATTCAGAACTCGCAAGGCTTCAATGATTGAAGGGCATTTTTATCAAGATTGATCAGTTTCGGGTTGACGGTTCTAAAATAGAACTTTAAGACTTCAGCACGGCCGCCGGGGCCAACTCGCGCGCCTGCAACCAATTGGAAGGGGAGAAGCGCCCATGGCTGCACCGCTCAAGGTCGAATTCCACTTCGATTTCGGCAGCCCCAATGCGTATCTGGCCGAACTTGCTTTGCCAGAGATCGAGCAGCGCACCGGCGTGAAGTTCGACTATGTTCCGGTGCTACTCGGCGGCGTCTACAAGGCGACAGGCAACATGTCGCCAGCCGAATCCCTGCACGGAATCAAGAACAAGCCCGAATACAACGCCCTCGAGACAGAGCGTTTCCTGCGCCGGCATAACGTCACGAAATTCAAGGCGAACCCGTTCTTCCCGGTGAACACATTGATGTTGATGCGCGGCGTGGTCGCCGCCCAGTTCGAAGGTCTGTTCGATCCCTATTTCCGCGCCGCCTACCACCACATGTGGGTCGAGCCGAAGAAGATGGATGATCCCCAAATCTTCCGCGCCGCCTTCATGTCATCCGGTGTCGACATCGATCGCCTCATCGCACGCGTGCAGCAGGATGACGTCAAGAAGAAGCTGATTGAGAACACCAGCGATGCCGTGGCTCGCGGCACGTTCGGCTCGCCGACTTTTTTCGTCGGCAAAGAAATCTTCTTCGGGAAGGATAGCCTGCCCAATGTCGAGGAAGAGATTGTGGTGCAGTTGAATGGCGCCCAGCGCAAGACGGCGTGAATCGCCGACACCTGGACGCTTACAAAAGATCGAGATCATCCTGATGGACGCTCTCCCTGCGACGTCGACGGGCAAGCGCCCGAAACACAAACTGGCGGCGTCGCCGCGCAGCGAAGGCTGATGTTCCGTTCGAGAGTTCACTCAAATTTGAGGCCGGAGTAGGACCATGCAGAAGAGAAACGCGACTGTCGCTGTCATTGGTGCCGGCGACTTTATTGGCAGCGAGATCGCCAAGAAATTCGCTTCCGAAGGATTTACGATTTTTGCGGGCCGCCGTAATGGCGACAAGCTCGCGCCGCTGGTCAAGGAGATCGAGGCTGCAGGTGGCGAGATCCATGCCCGCTCCCTCGATGCGCGCAAAGAGGAGGAGATCACCTCGTTCCTCAATGAGGCCGACAAGCATGCGCCGCTGGAAGTCTGCATCTTCAACATCGGCGCCAATGTCAACTTCCCCATTCTGGAAACCACCGAGCGCGTGTTCCGGAAGGTCTGGGAGATGGCCTGCTATTCCGGTTTTCTCGCGGGCCGCGAGGCGGCACGGCTGATGCTGTCGCGCGGGGGCGGCAACATCTTCTTCACCGGCGCCACGGCATCCCTGCGCGGCGGCAGCGGCTACGCGGCATTCGCCAGCGCCAAGTTCGGCCTGCGCGCGGTGGCGCAGGCGATGGCGCGCGAATTGGGGCCGAAGAACATCCATGTCGCGCACCTCATCATCGATTCCGGCGTCGATACGGAATGGGTGCGGCAGCGCCGCATCGAAGCGCTCGGCCCCGACGCGTTGGACAACCCGGATCTGCTGATGCCACCGGCATCAGTCGCCGCGTCCTATTGGCAACTTTACCAGCAGCCGAAGAGCGCCTGGACGTTCGAGCTGGAAATCCGTCCCTTCGGCGAGAAGTGGTAGGGAGCGCGTTCGATGGAGCTGGCGCTGTCGGCGGAGGATGCTGCCTTTCGTGACGAAATCCGCGCCTTCATCGCGGAGAACTATCCGGAGGAGATGCGTGTTCCCAATCCGGAGACCGATCTCTCCAAGGAGCAGATGCTGCTGTGGCATCGCATCCTGCATAGGAAGGGTTGGATCGCGCCGCTCTGGCCGAAGGAATATGGCGGACCCGGCTGGTCGATCACCCGCAGATTCATCTTCGAACAGGAGACTAGCCGCGCCGGTACGCTGCCGCCACTGGCGTTCAGCGTCACCATGGTCGGCCCGGTCATCTACACGTTCGGCAACGAGGCGCAGAAGAGAAAGTTCTTGCCCCGTATTCTCTCTGGTGAGGACTGGTGGTGCCAGGGCTATTCCGAGCCTGGCTCCGGCTCCGATCTTGCCACCGTCCGCACCAAGGCGGTGCGTGATGGCGACCACTACATCATCAACGGGCACAAGACCTGGACCACGCTCGCGCAGCACGCCGACTGGATCTTCTGTCTCGTCCGCACCGATCCGACCGCCAGGCCACAATCTGGCATTTCGTTCCTGCTGATCGACATGAAGTCGCCGGGCGTCACCGTACGCCCGATCATCACCATCGATGGCTCCCACGAGGTCAACGACGTTTTTCTCGAAGACGTTCGGGTGCCGGTCGAGAACCTGATCGGCGAGGAAAACAAGGGCTGGACCTACGCCAAATTCCTGCTCGGCAATGAGCGCACCAGCATGGCCGGGATCGGCCGCTCGACGCGTTACATCGACAAGCTGAAAAAGATCGTGAAGGCCGAGATTGCAGCGGATGATCCGGCCCACCTCGAATTCCTGCGGGACATCGCGCGGGTCGAGCTCGACGTTCTGGCCCTGGAAGCGACCGAGCTGCGGGTTGTGGCGCAGATGGCGCGCGGCATCGATCCGGGACCGGCGGCATCGCTGTTCAAGATCCGGGGCACGGAGATTTTCCAGAACATCACGGAACTGACCCACCGCGCCATCGGCAACTACGGCCTGGCGATCCGTGAGCATCCGGTCAGCGCCAACCATTTCATGCCCGGACCGGACTACGGTCACACAGCTTCAGAAAAATATCTTAACTCCCGCAAGCTCAGCATCTACGGCGGATCAAACGAGATCCAGCGCAACATCATCGCCAAGGCAGTGCTCGGTCTCTAGCAACGACGCAACAAGAGGATCGGATGGATATCCAGTTCACGGAAGAGCAGGAATTGTTGCGGTCCAGCGTCCAGCGCTTGTTGCGGGACCAATATGATTTCGAGGCTCGCCGCAAGATTCTTGGCAGCGAGGATGGGCTCAGCCGCAGGCAGTGGCGGGCCTTTGCTGAACTCGGTTTGCTTGCCGCGCCCTTCTCGGAGGACACCGGCGGACTCGGCGGCGGTCCGCTGTCGACCATGCTCATCATGGAGGAGTTTGGCCGCCATCTCGTGGTCGAGCCATTCGTTGAGACGGTCGTGCTTGCCGGTGGGCTAATCGAGCAGCTGGGGTCTGAGGCCCAGAAGCAGGCGTGTATCCCGGACATCATCGCGGGAACCAAGATCTGGACCTTGGCCTGGACCGAAAAAAGCTCGCGGTTCGATTTCGTCAACGTCACGACTGGCGCGCTCCGAGATGGAGAAGATTATGTCCTCACTGGTGACAAGAGCGCCGTGATCGCCGCGCCATGGGCCGACTATCTGATCGTGTCCGCCCGCACCTCCGGTCATCGCCACGACCGCGGCGGCGTCAGCCTGTTCGTCATCGATCGCCGCGCAGCCAATCTCGACCTGCAGAGCTTCAAGACCATCGATGGTCGTCGTGCCGCCGAGATCAGCCTGCGCGGTGTCCGAGGACAATTGCTCGGTAGAGAGGGCGAGGGCGTCCCCGCGCTGGAAGCTTGCCGCGACCGCGCGATCGGCGCGCTTTGCGCCGAAGCCGTTGGTGCGATGAGCGAACTCAATTCCGCGACGCTGGAGTATTCCAAGACCCGGAAGCAGTTCGGCACCACGATCGGCTCTTTTCAGGTGTTGCAGCACCGGATGGTCGACATGTTCATCGCGCATCAGGAGGCACTCTCGCTGATGCAGCACCTCAATCTCAGCCTTAACACAGGCGAAGCCGGCGTCGCGCGGCTCGCGTCCGGCGCCAAGTCGAAGATCGGTTATGCGGGCAGGTTCGTGGCCGACCAGGCGGTGCAGCTCCATGGCGGCATGGGCATGACCGATGAGCTCAATATCGGTCATTACTTCAAGCGGATTTCGTCCATCAACATCCAGTTCGGTGATCCCGCCTATCACCTGCTGCGCTACGCCCAACTCGACACGGCGGCTTAACCAGAGAGGCAAGCATGACGACTGAGGCAGTAATCGTTTCCACCGCGCGCACCGGCGTCGGCAAGGCCTATCGCGGCGCGCTCAACAACACTGATGGTCCGACGATGGCGGGACATGTGATCGCCGAAGCCGTGAAGCGCGCGGGCATCACGCCCGGTGAGGTCGAGGACGTGGTGATGGGCTGCGCCATGCAGCAGGGGACCATGGTGATGAACGTTGCGCGCAAGGGCGCGGTCCGCGCTGGCCTTCCCGTCACTGTCGCCGGCACCACGATCGATCGCCAGTGCGCCTCTGGTCTCCAGGCGATCGCGGTCGCGGCACGTTCGGTCATGCTTGATGGCGTCGAGATCGCGATCGGCGGCGGCATCGAGTCGATCAGTCTGGTGCAGAACGACAACATGAACAGGTTCCGCGCCGTCGATGATGAGCTGATGGCGATGAAGCCGGAAATGTACATGTCGATGCTGGAGACCGCCGAGGTCGTCGCCGAGCGCTACAGAATCGGCCGCGACCGGCAGGACGAGTACAGCCTCGAATGCCAGCGCCGCATCGGTGCCGCGCTGCAGGGCGGCCGCTTCGACGAAGAGATTGTGCCAATCACGACCAAAATGGCCGTCGTCGACAAGGACACCAAGGAGGTCAGCTATCAGCAGGTGACGCTGTCCAAGGACGAAGGTCCGCGCCCGGATACCACCGCGGAGGGCCTCGCGAAAATCAAGCCGGTCTTTGAGGGCAAGACCATCAGCGCCGGCAACGCCAGCCAGCTCTCAGATGGGGCCTCGGCCTGCGTGATCATGAGTGACAAGATCGCGGCGAAGAAGGGCCTGAAGCCGCTCGGCATCTTCCGCGGCTTCGTCGCCGCCGGCGTCGAGCCGGACGAGATGGGCGTCGGTCCGGTCGCGGCGATCCCGCGGCTCTTGAGCCGGCACAACCTGAAGATCGACGACATCGACCTCTGGGAGCTCAACGAAGCCTATGCGGTGCAGGTGATCTACTGCCGCGACAAGCTCGGCATCGATCCGGACAAGCTCAACGTCAACGGCGGCTCGATCGCGATTGGCCATCCCTATGGGATGACCGGCGCTCGCCTCACCGGCCACCTCCTGATCGAGGGCCGGCGACGCAAGGCGAAATACGGGGTGGTGACCATGTGCATCGGTGGCGGCATGGGCGCGGCGGGTCTGTTTGAAATCGTCCACTGATCGGAAACGCGGGAGAGATTTGTGAAGACAGCGATCACTGAACTGTTCGGCATCCAGCATCCGATCATCCAGGGCGGCATGCATTACGTCGGTTTCGCCGAACTCGCGGCTGCCGTGTCCAATGCTGGCGGCCTCGGCATCATCACCGGGCTCACGCAGAAGACGCCCGAACTGCTGGCGAAAGAGATCGCGCGATGCCGCGACATGACCGACAAACCGTTAGGCGTGAACCTCACCTTCCTGCCGAGCTTCACTGCGCCGCCTTATCCGGAATACATCGCCGCCATTCGCGAGGGCGGGATCAAGGCGGTCGAGACCGCGGGCCGCAGCCCGGAAGCCTACATGCCGGCGCTTAAAGCGGCCGGCATCAAGGTGATCCACAAATGCACGTCGGTGCGGCATTCACTCAAGGCCGAGAAGATCGGCTGTGACGCCGTGAGCGTGGATGGTTTCGAGTGCGGCGGTCATCCCGGCGAGGACGACATCCCCAACATGATCCTGCTGCCGCGGGCGGCGGATGAACTCAAGATCCCGTTCGTCGCCTCCGGCGGCATGGCAGACGCGCGCAGCCTTGTGGCGGCGCTATCGATGGGCGCCGCCGGCATGAACATGGGGACTCGCTTCGTCGCCACCAAAGAGGCGCCGGTCCATGACAATGTGAAGCAGGCGCTGGTCAAGGCGACTGAGCTCGACACCGTGCTTGTCATGCGCGCGCTGCGCAACACCGAGCGCGTGCTGAAGAACAGGGGTGTCGACCGGCTGCTCGAGATCGAGCGCGAGAGGGGCGCCAGCCTGAAAGTTGAAGACATCCACGAGCAGGTCGCGGGCGTCTATCCGAAGGTGATGGTCGATGGCGAGATGGACGCGGGCGCCTGGAGCTGCGGCATGGTGGTCGGGCTGATCCACGACATCCCAACGGTCAAGGAGTTGATCGACCGCATCATGGTGGAAGCGGAAGCAATCATCCGGCAGCGGCTGATCGGCTTCATTGACGGCGTCGAGCAGTCAAAGGCGGTGAAGGCCGCATGAAGTGAGCCGTTCGCGACGTGTCGTCGAACGGCGATTCTATTTCTAGAAAAATAGCCGAACAGGCAAAGGCGCACGGCTCGAACCGGCGCAAAGGGAGAGAGACATGAATACTAAATTCGCCTTCGTGGCCGCGTGTGCGGTCATATCTCTGCTTGGGTCGCCCGCTTCAGCAGCCGACGAACCCGGCGTGAGCGCGACGGAAATCAAGATAGGCGGGATATTCCCGTTCAGCGGTCCGGCGTCCCCAATCGGCCTGGTTGGCAAAGGCGTGGTGGCCTATGTGCAGTCGATCAACGATCGGGGCGGCATCAACGGTCGCAAGATCAACTATATCGCGATGGATGATGCCTACAGCCCGCCAAAAGCAGTCGAGCAAGCCCGCAAGCTGGTCGAAAGTGACGAAGTATCATTCATCTTCGGCCAGCTAGGTACCCCCGGCAATTCGGCGACGGCAAAATATCTTAAAGCCAAGGGCGTTCCCTCGATCGCGATCGTCAGTGGCTCGAGCAAATTCACCAACGTCGCCGATTATCCGCTGACCACGACCGGTCTAGTTAGCTATCAAACCGAGGGACGAATCTACGCCAAGTTCCTCGACAAGACGTTGCCCGAAGCAAAATACGCGATTCTTTTCCAGAACGACGACCTCGGCAAGGATTACGTCAGCGCCTTCAAATCGTTCCTGAAGGCGGAATTCGACACGCGTGTCGTCACCGCGGCCTATGAGGTGACCGAGCCGACCGTGGATTCCCAGGTCGTCAATCTCAAGAACTCGGGCGCCGAGGCGCTGTTCATTGCCGGCACGCCGAAATTCGCCGCGCAGGCGATCCGCAAGGCTGCCGAGACCGGCTGGAAGCCCAAGATCATCATCAACTTTCCGTCGGGGTCGATCGGCGGCACGCTAAGGCCCGCCGGACTGGAGAATTCCGTCGGCGTGATCGTCGGTACCATCAACAAGGACCCGACCGATGCGAAGTGGAACGACGATGAAGGCGTGCGCGGCTACAAGGCGTTCTTTGGCAAATATCTAGCGGGCGCGGACTTCGATAACACCAGCTATCTCACCGGCTACATGCAAGGCATGATCCTTGAACAGATCGTCAAACAGTGTGGGGACGACCTTTCGCGAAAAAACATCCTCAAGCAGGCAAAGTCGCTGAGCCGCGTCGTGCTCCCCACGGCATTCCCGGGCATTGAGGTGAATACCAGTGAATCCAGCAACATGATCTGGAGCCAGATGCAGTTGCAGCGGTGGAGCGGCAGCGCTTGGGAGCCCTTCGGCCCGATTCTGGACGCAAGTTCCGAATGAATGCGTGAGAGACGCCGTCCGAGCAACGTCGAAGTGCCGTCTTGCAGCTGAGATCACCAGGGAAAATGAGCATGACGAAAGTCGGTTTTCATCAATATCCGCCGATGGATCAGGTGATCTTCGGAAAGCCGGCGGCCCAGGCATTGCGCGAGGAGGCCGAACGGCGTGGTGCCAAGCGCGTCTTTCTCATCGTCAGCCGAACGTTGAATACGAAGACCGATGAGATCGAAAAGATCCGCAACGCGCTGGGTAGCAGACATGCCGGCACGTACGATGGTGTTCCGCAGCATACGACGCGAGCGTCGGCGGTAGAGGCAACCGCGCATGCCGTCGAGGCGAAGGCGGACCTGGTCGTTGCCGTGGGAGGTGGATCGGTCGTCGATGCGGCCAAGATCGTCCTGATGTGCCTTGAACACGGTATCACCGAGGAATCAGGCCTCGACGGATTTGAGCTGGTTTCGACTCCCGAGGGGCCCAGGCCCGGTCCATTTCGCGCCCCGAAGGTGAGGATGATCGCGATCCCGAGCACGCTCTCGGGCGGAGAGTACAACTCCGGAACGCTCGTCACGGACTCGCGCAGGAAGTTGAAGCAGATATTCAGCCATCCATTGATGATGCCGCTGTCGATCATCCTGGATCCGGAAATCACCCGGCATACCCCGCAGACGTTGTGGCTCGGGTCAGGCACCCGCGCGATGGATCACGGGATCGAAGCGATCTGCTCTCCGAGAGGCAATCCGCTGGTGGAAAGCGTATGCCTGCGCGGCCTGCGCTACCTGTACGATGGCCTGCAGGCCACCAAGGACAATCCGGGCGATTTGGAAGCACGACAGTTTTGCCAGCTGGGCTCCTGGATGTCCGCCTTTGGACTGCAATGCCGCGTCCCGATGGGGGCCAGCCACGCGATCGGACACGTGCTGGGCGGCACCTGCGACGTCCCGCACTACCTGTGCACGGCGGTGATGATGCCGAGTGTGCTGAAATACAATCAGCCGGTCACGGATGAAGCCCAAAAGAAAATTGTCGAGGCGTGGGGCGCGCCGGACGCGAGCGCCAGCGACATCTTCGCTGAGTTCATCGGTCGATTGGGATTGCCCGGCCATCTCTCGGAAGTCGGTGTGACCAAGGAGAAGTTCGAACTGATCGGCCGCAACGCGATGCAATCGATCTTCACCCGCGCCAACCCACGGGCCATCAAGGGTCCCGAAAATATCGTCGAGATTCTTCAACTTGCCGCATAGCGACGGCTGCCGCCGAGAGGGCCAGATGCGCGAACCCCTCGGCACTCAACCAACAGCATAGATCGTCGGACAGGAGCACGCCGCATGACCCGCCACGAATCTTTAGCCATTCCTGCAGAAGGCCTCCAGTTTGCGCCGCGAGAGGTAAGGATCGAGACGCGGCCAGATGGGACGCTGGTGCTGCGGTCCCCGATCGGGTTCGAAAGGCCGCAATGGTCGATCCTGGATTTCATCCCAGAATGGGCAGAGAAGGCGCCGCAGCGCGCATTTCTGGCCCAGCGCGGCCGCAACGGCGAGTGGCAGAGGATTTCCTACGCCGAACTCTGGCAAAGGGTGCGGTCCGTTGGGCAGGCCATGATCGATCTGGGCGCCAAGCGTGGCGACCGGCTGGCGATTCTCTCCGGCAATTCCATCGAGCAGGCAATCGTCATGTTCGCGGCGATGTCGGTCGGGGTCGTCGTAGCTCCGATATCTCCAAACTATTCGTTGATGCCGGGCGGCCTGGCTCGCTTGCAGGATATCGCAACACTGCTTGGGCCCGCCTTCGTTTTCGTGCAGGACAGCGAAACCTATTCGGGTGCGCGCACGATTCCGGAGCTTGCGTCCGCAACATGGATCAGCGCGGATCAGAAGGCCGGATCCGTGTCGATTCAGTCGCTTTATTCGACGCATCCCGGCACTGAGTTCGAGCAGGCCTTTCATTCGATCGACAAGGAAGCCGCCGCCAAAATTCTGTTCACCTCGGGTTCGACCGGGCTTCCCAAGGGCGTGATCAACACCCACACGATGATGGCAAGTTCGCTCCAGATGGGGACGCTGCTGGTGGCGCCTCGTGAGGCGCCGGTGCAGGTCGAATGGCTTCCATGGCATCACACCATGGGCAGCAACGTCATCCTGCACGGCATTCTGAAGAATGGCGGCACGCTCTACATCGATGATGGGCGTCCGGTCCCCCAGTTATTTCACAAGACGATTGCCAATCTGAAGGAAATATCGCCGACGGCCATGTTCAGCGTGCCGGCGGGATACATGCTGTTGTGCGAAGCGCTGGAGACCGACCTGGATCTGCGAGCCAATCTTTTCCGGCAGCTCGACCGGATGACTTACGCTGGCGCTGCGATATCACGCACCACGCTGGACAAGCTCTATCAGCTGGCGAAGCAATCGACCGGCAGACCTATTCCAGTGATGGCAGGCTATGGCACCACCGAAACGGCGCCCACGATCGCCACTACGCACTGGGCGACCGACACGCCGGGTGAACTGGGACTCCCGGCGCCCGGGGTGGAATTGAAGCTGATCCCTGCTGGCGACACGTATGAGGCCCGCGTGCGCGGCCCCAATGTGACACCAGGTTATCTCGGCCGTCCGGATTTGACCTCGGCGGCCTTCGACGATGAAGGCTTCTACCGGGTCGGCGACACCATCTCGTTCATCGATCCTGCCAATCCGAACCGCGGCCTGCGCTTCACCGGCCGAGTTTCCGAAAACTTCAAACTCGCCAACGGGACATGGGTGGCTGTCGGCAATCTGCGCGCCGCGGTTCTGGCGGCCACCCATGGCATCCTACAGGACGCCGTTGTTGCCGGTGAGAATCGCCACTCCTGCGCCGTGCTGGGCTGGTTGAATCCTGTCATGGCCAGAAGGCACGCCACCAACGCCGACGGCAATCTGAACTGCGACCCGGGTGTGATCGCTTTTCTCCAGCAATGCCTCCGGCTTTACAATTCCAATGTCGGAAGCAGCGAGCGCATCTGCGCGTTCACGCTGCTTGAGGAGCCGCCCTCGCTGGCGGCCGGCGAGATCACGGACAAGGCCTACATCAATCAACGCGCCGTTCTGATCAATCGAGCCGCGCAGATGGAACTGATCTATTCGTCCGAGCCTTGCGGCCAGGTGATCGTCATCTAGGCGATTGCGTGAGAGCGGCTGCCGCGGATTCAAGCGGGAGTGATTGAGATGGCGGAAGCTCAGATCGAAATCGACTCCGGAACCGGCGAGCTGTTATGCGAGATCCGCGACCGCGTCGCCCTGATCGCGGGCGCGGGTACGGCCTTTTGCGCTGACGGCGACGTCAACGGCATAGGGAGCAATTCAACTGGAAATCGAAACCGCGTTTGAAGATCGGATTGCCAATCTACAGGTCAGGCAACGTAACTTGACCGGAGCGCTGGCGGCGGTGAGAAATCCGACGATTGCAGCCCTTCCGGGACCCGCAGCCGGCGCCGCGACGGCGCTTGCGCTTGCCTGCGATATCCGGATTGCCGGATAATCCGCGATCATGTCCACGGGATATGCCCGGATCTGGCTGACCGGGGGCTCTGGCACCGCGTGGCTGTCGACCCGCCCTCTCGGGACCTCGCGGGCGCGGGAGCTGATGTTCCTGTCGGAGCGGATCGACGCGCGCCGCTGCGAGACGCTTGTTCTCGTAAACCGCGTGGTACCCGACGCTGAGTTGCGCGAGGCCGCGCTCGCAAGGTCGCTGGCGCAGGGACCGGCCTGGCAACCAACTGCGGACGTCAGGGTCGATAGTCGTTCAACGCTCCGGCTGCGTCCATTGCGGCACACCACCCGAATATGATCGCCGGTCCCAACATCGTTCCGGTCCCGGGTAGGTCCCGCGAAATATCGAGACTGCATCGTTGCCCGCAGCGTAAAGCCCGTCCAACGCATTACCGTCGCGCCCGAGCACACGTCCGCACTCATCGGTCCGCAAGCCGGCGCTGCTGGCGAGATCGGATGGCCAGACCGCGAGGGCGTAGTACGGGCCGGACCCGATACGGCGCAGGCATGGGTTCGGCTTGTTTGACGGGTCGCCATTGAAGCGATTGAGTTCGCTCGCGCCGCGGCCGAACTCTTCGTCCACGCCGGTCTCTGCGTAACGATTGTAGCGCTCGATCGTGGCTCGAAGTTCGGTCGGCTCGCTGCCGATCGCCTTCGCCAATCCCTCGATCGTATCGGCTCCGAGGAGATAGCCGGCAGCAATGAAAGTTTTGAGATTGCTCGCTCGGGGGTGGATGAGCCCAAGCCCGTAGTCGGCAATGAAGCGGCGGTCGCAAATGAGAAACGACGGTACCCGGGACGCGGTGCCGCTCCCTTGCAGCATGGCTGTGACGAAGTCGTGGTAAGAATCAGCCTCATTGACGAAGCGCCGGCCGGAGCCGTCAACGGCGAGAAGCCCCGGCTTCGCTCGGTCGAGAATGATGTGCGGAATGACGGAGAGCTGTCCGTCGGGCTGCCGCATCACTGAACTGGGCATCCACAGGGCGGCGCTCTCCGTATCGGCGACGATCTCGCCACCAATGGCTTCGGCAGTCGAAAGTCCATCGCCGCAATTCGAGGCGGGCGCCAGCGAGAAGCGCCGCGCGGCGGGCGGCAGCAGTCGTTCGCGAAGTTGGGGACTCCAACCTGCACCACCCGTCGCCAATACGATGCCTTTGCGGGCACCTATGCAGAGCGAGCGGCCAGGAGCGTTCATTATGGCGCCAATCACCCGCCCGTCTTCGACGAGCAGTTGCTGGAGGGCGGCTTCAAATCGCACATCGACGCCTGCTCCGCGCACATCGTAGAACAGCCGGCCGGCCAGCGCGTTGCCCATGACTAGCCGGGTTCCGCGCTGAAATCGAAGGCGGTCGACCGCCTGTCGCGCCAGCAGGCCGAAAGCATGTGCCAGATCGTCGCCAATCCGGCGCTGGCGGACTCCGCGCCGCTCAAGGCCGAGGTGCTGAAAGGCGTCGACTTCATCATCATCCGCGAGCTCACCAGCGGCATCTATTTCGGCGAACCGCGCGGCATCGAAACGCTGCCCGACGGCCAGCGCCGCGGTTTCAACACACAGCAATACACCACCAGCCAGGTCCGCCGGGTGGCGCGAACCGCGTTTGAACTGGCGCGGACGCGCAAGGGCAGGGTCTGCTCGGTCGATAAGGCCAATGTGCTGGAAACCAGCGTGCTGTGGCGCGAAGAAGTCACGGCGCTGCATGCTGCGGAATTCTCCGATGTCGAACTGACGCACCTCTATGTCGATAACGCCGCCATGCAGATCGTGCGGGCGCCGTCGCAGTTCGACGTCATGGTGACCTGCAATATCTTTGGAGACATTCTCTCCGATTGCGCGGCGATGGCGTCCGGCTCGCTCGGCATGCTGCCGTCGGTCTCGCTCGGACCGCCCGACCGGCTGGGGCGCCGCAAGGCGCTCTATGAGCCGGTCCACGGCAGCGCGCCCGATATTGCGGGAAAAGGCATTGCCAATCCGCTCGGCTCGATCCTCAGCGTCGCGATGATGTTGCGCATCACCCTCAATCGGCCCGATGATGCCCTGCTGCTGGAGAAGGCCGTGGATACGGCCCTGGCGGCCGGGGCAAGAACCGCCGATATCGCCGAGCCCGGCGCAAAAAGACTTTCGACCCAGGAGATGGGCGATGCGGTGCTGAACGCACTCGACAAAGTGGTCGGCAAGGAGAGGGAGCACGCGTGATGAGAACTCGGGTCACCAGACGGGCCGCGCTGACGATTGTCGCCGGCGCCGGTGTCTCTATGGCGGCGGGGCGGGCGCGGGCTGATGTCACGTCGGGCCGCGTGATCTATCCGGTGGCCATTCCGATCTATCAGTCTCAATTCGTCGCGGACCGGGCCGGATTCTTCAAGGAGGCCGGCCTCGACTGCAGGCTGATCCAGGGTGGAAGCGGCGTGAAGACGCGCGAGATCATCGCCTCGTCCCAGGGCGATATCGGTATCGGAGATATCACCCACCCGATGCAGCTCAGCAATCACGGCCGCAGTGCGCGGGTCCTGATGCCGGTCGATACGCGCAGCAACGCCGCGATCTTCATCATCCGCAAGGATCTCTTCGATCAGGGCATCACCACCCTCGAGGCACTGGCGAAGTGGAAACGGCCTGACGGACGAAAGCCGATCGTTTCGGTGTCGTCGCTGGGCGGGACCAATCACGTATGGGCCTCCTACTACATGGAAACCATGGGACTCGACGACAAGGTGACCTGGATCGGCACCGGCAACGTCGACACCATGATGGGCACGTTGAAAACGAAACAGGTCGATGTTCTCATCAACTCGCCATCGATCCTGAAGGACTCGATCGAGCAGGGCTGGGGCGCGCTGTTGTTCGATGGAACGGACGAGGCGGTCTGGGCCAAGTATATCGGGGGCAAAGTTCCGGTGACCTCATTTCACCCTGCAGTCGACCATCGACAGGGACCCGCAGAAGATGCAGGCGTTCGTCACGGCGCTGTGGCGTGCAACCCAGTGGATCAAGGGGCATTCTCCCGAAGAGGTCTATGACGCGATCGAGCCTTATGTCGGGAGCACGTCGCGCGATGCGAACATTGTCGACATCACGGTCATGAAGAAGGTCACCGATTACGAAGGCATCATCGACGCGGACAGCTTCGCGCGCGGTCAGAAGGTCTGGTTTCGTGAAATGACCGGCATCAAGCCGCTCGCGATGGCCGAAATCGTCAATAGCAGCTTCATCGAAGCGGCACGCAAGGCCTATCCGGCTTGACGGTGCGGGCCATGCACGTGTCGCGCCGCGTTGCCTCGCCCGAGATGCAGCGCATCGACGTGCGCGGCTTGTGCAAGACCTTCCAATTGGCAGGTACGGCCATCGAGGCGGTGCGCGACGTTTCCTTCAATGTCCGCCGCGGCGAATTCGTCGCTCTTTTGGGGCCATCCGGTTCAGGCAAGAGCACCGTCCTCAACATGATCGCGACACTGGTCAAGCCAACCAGCGGTCATATCCTGATCGATGGAACGCCCGTTGTTCCCGGACAGGCGACGCCGAATGTCGGGTATGTGTTCCAGCGCGATACCCTGTTTCCCTGGTGCACCGTCGCCGACAACATCGGCTACGGCCTGCAACTGGCGGGCGTTCCGGTGGCGGAGCGAAAGGAACGTATCAGTGCCTGCCTGAAGCAAGCCGGGCTGCAGGATTTTGGCAACGCCTATCCCTCGGCATTGTCGGGCGGCATGCGCCAGCGCGCGGCCTTGATGCGAACGCTGGTCGTTGAACCGCAGGTTCTGTTGATGGACGAGCCGTTCGGCGCGCTCGACACCCACACCAAGATCGATATGCACGATGTGCTGCTTCGCATCTGGGAACGCGAGCAGCAGACCGTGCTGTTCGTGACCCATGATCTCGGCGAGGCCCTGACACTGGCAGATCGCATCATTCTGTTTTCCGCGCGGCCCGGCCGGATCAAGGAGAGCTTCGAGGTGGATTTTGCCCGCCCGCGCAACGCCGTGAAGATCCGGGAGACGCCGCGTTATGCCGAACTGTTTCAGCTGATCTGGCACTCGCTTGGCGAGGAGTTCATAAAGGGCCGTAGCCCATGAGGCGAGCGCGCCACCCTGGCAGAACGTTGGCATGGCAAGCGATCATTTGCCTTTGCTTCCTTTCGATCTGGCAGTGGGGCTACGATCTGCACGGCCGCCTTCCCTGGCTGGTGCCGGATCTGCTCGACCCCTATTTCGTGTCCAAGCCCTCGGAAATCTTCGAGCATTTCCTGATCCTGAGCTGCCTCAAGTCGAAGGTCGGGGTGTTCAACGGCTGGTTCAATGGCGAATTCGGCCGCTGCATGGCACGATCCGAGAACAATCTCTGGATCGCGACCGCAGTCACCCTGAAGAACACGTTCTTCGGTTTCGTGACCGGCGTCAGTAGCGGCTTTGCCGCGGGCCTGGTGCTCGGCCGTTCGGATCGGTTGAGCGCAATTTTTCAGCCGTTCATCACGGCGGTGAATTCGATTCCCCGCATCGCTCTCGCGCCGATCATCGTGCTGGCCTTCGGCATCGGCGATACCTCGAAGATCGTCACGTCGTGGATCGTGGTCGTCTTTCTCGTCTTCTTCAATACGTTCGAAGGAGCGCGCTCGATCGACGAGGGTTTTGTCAATGCGGCGCGGCTGCTCGGCGCCAGCGAGTGGCAGATCACCCGCACGGTGGTCATCCCCTCGACCATGGCCTGGGTCTTTGCCTCGCTGACACCCGCGATCTCCTTCGCCCTGATCGGGGTGATTGTCGGCGAGTTCATCGGTGCGGAACGGGGGATCGGGCGCCTCATCATCGAGTCCGAGGCGCGAGCGGAGGCCTCGGGAATGATGGTCGCCGTCATCGTTCTGATGCTGGTCGGTGTTGCGCTATCCGCGTTGATCTGGCGGTTGCAGGCCTACCTGCTACGTTGGCAGCAGCACAATCTCGCTGAGTAGCCTGAACAACAGCGGGCTATCAGTTCGCCTCGGATCAGATACGCGCCTTCAGCTCGAGGTTCGACGAGCCGCAATTGCGGTCATCTCGAGCTTGACGCCAGGGCCGAGGTCGGCCACCCCGATGACCGCGCGCGCCGGCAAAGATGCTTCCGCGAAGCATGCCTTCCAGGCCGTATTGAATGCGGCCTTCTCGCTGAGCTTAGTAACGAAGATCGTCACTTGCAGGACATGGGACCGGTCCGATCCGAGGGTTTCCAGCAAACGCGACAACTGGCCAAGTACATCATTTGCCTGGCCGGCCATATCGAGGCTCGTATCCTCAGGGACAATTCCACCGATGTAGAGCACGCCGTTGTGCTCGACAACCTCGTGGAGCAATCCCTCATAGGGTAGGACGCGCTTGATCATGGTGCCACCTCTGACGTTGCCGGGACGGCCAGACGTTTGTTGGAATAGCCGATGAATCTCCTGACAAGTCAACACGCATTCACAATCGGCGCATCCAAGCTGAGAGCTGGTGCATGCACCAGCTCTCAAAGGATCTCACACCCAGCCACCATCGACGATGTAGTGCTGGGCGGTGCAGGCGGAGGCCTCGTCGGAGGCGAGGAAGACGGTGAATTTCGCGACCTCGTCCGGCACCAGCCTGCGCTTCAGGCATTGCCGCTGCTGCAATTCGACCTCGCCCGCCGGCGTCATCCATTTCTCGAGTTGGCGGTCGGTCATGATCCAGCCCGGTGCGATCGCGTTCACGCGGATATTGTAGGGACCGTAGTCGCGCGCCAGCGAGCGTGTCAGGCCGATCACGCCTGATTTGCTGGCGGTGTATGCCGCCATGCCGCCTTGTCCGGCGATCCACGATACCGAGCCGAAGTTGATGATGGCGCCGGCATTCGCGGCCTTCATGTCCGGCAGCACGGCTTGCGACGCAAAGAACTGGTGCTTCAAATTCACCGCGATGCGGTCGTCCCAATATTCCGGCGTCATCTCCTCGGTCTTGTGCCGTTCATCATGCGCGGCGTTGTTGATGAGGATGTTGATCGCGCCGTGCGCCTTGCGCGCCTCCACCACGCCGGCGCGTAGCGCGGGGATGTCGGTCAGGTCGACCTGTTGGAAATGCGCGGTGAGACCTTGATCCGATAGCTCGCGCGCCAGGCGTTGGCCCTCGTCGACCTTGATGTCGAAGAACACGACCCTGGATTTCTGCTGCGCGAAGTGCCGCACGATCGCAGCGCCAATGCCCGCTGCGCCTCCGGTGACGAGAACGACCTTGCCGGCAAGGTCGGAATAGATGGCAGCCATGGGCACCTCTCAGTTTGTTGCGGGCAGCGCGACTGCCGGCCCGATTCTTTTTCCTGACCTTAGCCATTCCTTTCGTGAGGTGCATAGGTCAGAATTTGTGTTGCGCACCTCAAAAATCAAAGGCAGAATTGCAGCCAAAGAATAAGAGCCGGTTGGGAGGATGTGATGAGGCTGCTCACGAAGCTGGGACTCGCCGCTGCCGTATGCCTGCTTGGCGCCAACGTCGCCGCAGCCGACACCACAGTGAAATGGCTGCACATCGAGGTCAATCCGGCCCAGGTGAAGATCTGGGAGGAGGTTGCGCGTGCCTATGAGGCCTTGCATCCCGGCGTGAAGGTCGAGATGCAGTTCCTCGAGAACGAGGCCTACAAGGCCAAGCTGCCGACCATCCTGCAATCCAAGGACCGGCCGAACATCATCTACAGCTGGGCCGGCGGCGTCCTGAAGACCCAGATCGAGGCCGGCGTCCTCGACGACATCACCGACTCTGTGAAGGGTTACAGCGACAGCCTCACCCCGGCTGCGCTCGCCGCCTTCACCAGCAATGGCAAGATTTACGGCCTGCCGACCGCGCTGTCGCAGGTCGGATTCCTCTGCAACAAGGAGCTGATGGCCAAGGCGAAGGTCGATCCTGCTGCCATCAAGAGCTGGGACGATCTGCTCGCCGCAGTGAAGACGTTGAAGGCAGCCGGCGTGACGCCAATCGTGGTCGGCGGCGCCGACAAATGGCCGCTGCATTTCTACTGGACGCATCTCGCGGTTCGCGTCGGCGGCAAGGCGGCCTTCGATGCGGCGCTGCGTGGCGAGAATGGCGGCTTTGCCGGCGAGACCTTCCAAAGATCAGGCGAGTTGTTCAAGCAGCTCGTTGATCTCCAGCCGTTCCAGAACGGCTTTCTCGGTTTCAAGAACCCGCAGGCCGTTGGCTATTTCGGCGACGGCAAGGCGGCGATGACGCTCGCGATCTCGACCGTCTATAACCTGCAGCGCGCGCTCGCTGCCGACAAGGTGGGATTGAGCGAGGACAGAATTTGCTGGTTCGATTTTCCGGTCGTGTCAGGCGGCAAGGGCGCGCCGACGGATACGCTCGGCGGCATCACCGGTTGGCTGATCACCAAGGGCTCGCCGAAGGAGGCGGTCGATTTCCTGAAGTACTTTATCTCCAAGGACGTGCAGACGCGGCTCGCGGCGTCCAATTTCATCATCCCCGTGGTGCAGGGCGCGGACGCCGGCCTCAACAATTCCTTCATGAAGCTGATCGCGTCCAACCTCGCGAAGTCGAACTACCACCAGAATTTCTATGACCAGAGTCTCGGCCCCTCGGTTGGCCGCGTCGTCAACGACGTCACCGCGGAGATCGCCGGTGGCAGCATGAGCCCGCAGGACGCTGCGAAAGCGATCGAAGCGGCGCGGAAGCAGGGTAACTGACGGTGGCGCGGCGGATCGCGATCGCGTCGCCGATGGGCGTTGCCGGCGAGACGGTCTCGCAGGCCGCGGTCCGCGGCCCGAGTTGGGACGGCCGCTCCACCGTCCTGGTCCTGTTCCTGCCGCCGGCGCTGCTGCTGTTCACATTGTTCGTGGTGCTTCCGATCGGCGAGGCGGCCTGGTATTCCGGCTTCAACTGGAACGGCTTTGGCCGGCCGACCAATTGGATCGGCTTCGACAATTACCGCTTCGTGCTGGAAACGCGCGCCTTCTGGCTCGCGCTGCGCAACAACGGGCTGATCATCGCGGTCTCGCTCGCGATCCAGCTCCCGCTCGCGCTCACGCTGGCGTTGATGCTCGCCGAACGATTTCGCGGGGCGGTCGCGCTGCGCATGCTGTTCTTCATGCCCTACATCCTGGCCGAGATCGCGACCGGGTTGATCTTCAGCTTCGTCTATGACGGCGACTACGGCCTTGTCGCCTCGATCTGGCGCACCTTCGGCGCCGAGCCGCCACATCTGCTGGCCTCGACCGACACGGCGATGCTGGCGGTGCTGATCGTGATCGTCTGGAAGTATTTTGGCTTCCACATGATGCTGTTCATCGCGGCGCTGCAAAGCCTCGACAAGAGCCTGATCGAGGCGGCGCGGATCGACGGCGCAACGCGCTCGCAAGCCCTGCGCCATGTCGTCATCCCCTTGCTCTATCCGACGATCCGGCTTTCCGTGTTCTTCGCCATCGTCGGCTCGCTGCAGCTGTTCGACCTCGTCATGCCGCTGACGCGCGGGGGGCCAGCGGACTCCTCTAACACCATGGTGAGCTTCCTTTACAACAACGGCATTTCGCGCATGCGTGTCGGCTATGGCAGCGCCATCGGCGTCATCCTGTTCGTGATTTGCGTGACCTTTGCGTTCACCTACAAGCGATGGTTCATGCGCGATGAGTAACGCCGAGATCACCCGCACGCCGTTCGATCCCGCTGTGCTGTTCAAGGCGGCGTTCCTCGCCGTCGTTGCCGTCTTCGTGCTGGTGCCGTTGCTCGCGACCCTGCTCGGCGGCTTCAAATCGCTCGGCGAATTGCGCGTGAATCCGTTCGGCCTGCCGCGCCACTGGGAATGGCAGAACTATGCCGACATCCTGTTCTCCGGGCGTTACTGGCAGCTCCTGCGCAACTCGCTGATCATCTCGACGCTCACGGTGATATTGACCCTGATCACAGCCTCGATGGCGGCGTTCACCTTCGCCCATGTCAAGTTCTACGGCTCATCGATGCTGCTGAGCTACCTGACGCTCGGCCTGCTGTTTCCGGCAGCGACCGCCGTGCTGCCGTTGTTCATCAAGGTGCGCGATCTCGGACTGCTCGATACTTATTTCGGCGTCGCGCTGCCGCAGGTGGCCTTCAGCCTCGCCATGAGCGTGCTGCTGCTGCGGCGCTTCTTCAAGGACATTCCCCATGAACTGCTCGAGGCGGCGCTGGTCGATGGCTGCAGCTACATCAAGTTCTTCCGCTACGTGACGCTGCCGTTGTCCCGGCCGATCCTGGCGACCGTGGGGACCATCACCTTCGTCAACAGCTGGAATGCGTATCTTCTGCCGCTGGTGATGCTCAACACCGATGCGCTCTATCCCTGGCCGCTCGGCATCATGATTTACCAGGGCGAGTATTCGTCCGAATGGCACCTGATCCTGGCCTTCATCACGCTCACCATCCTGCCGACGATCATTCTGTTCCTGCTGGCACAGAAGCACATCGTCGCCGGCCTCACCGCAGGCGCGGTCAAGGGATGAACGGTACCTCACGGAGATCACAATGAGAAAAGTCGGCGTCGGAATTATCGGCTGCGGCAATATCAGCACCGCGTATCTGAAAGCTGCCCAACGCTTCCCGGTCATGGAGATCAAGGCGCTCGCCGACATGCGCAGCGACGCGGCGGAGCGCCAGGGCGCCGCCTTCGGGCTGCCGGCGATGCGGGTCGATCAGCTGCTCAAACGCGACGACGTCGAGATCGTCATCAATCTCTCCGTGCCGCTCGCCCACACCGACGTCAGCCTCGCGGTGCTGAACGCCGGCAAGCACGTTCACTCCGAGAAGCCGCTCGGCATCAACGTCACGGAAGCCCGCAAGGTGATGGATATCGCCGCGCAGAAGAACCTGCGCGTCGGCTGCGCGCCCGACACGTTCCTCGGCGGGGGGCACCAGACCGCGCGCAAGCTGATCGACGACGGTGCGATCGGCACGCCCGTGGCGGGCAGCGCCTTCTTCGGCTGCCCCGGCCACGAGCGCTGGCATCCGGCGCCGGGATTCTACTATCTGCGCGGCGGCGGGCCGATGCTCGACATGGGCCCTTATTACATCACTGATCTCGTGCAGCTGCTGGGCCCGGTCGCGAGCGTGATGGGATCTGTAGCACGCCCGAAATCCGAGCGCCTGGTCACCAGCCAGCCGATGAACGGCGCCTTGATCCCGGTCGAGGTTTCGACCCATGTCGCGGGCACGCTCGAATTCGAGAGCGGCGCGGTCGTCTCGATCGCGATGAGCTTTGATGTGCCGAAGCACCGGCGCGCGCCGATCGAGATCTATGGTGACAAGGGCAGCATGCTGGTGCCGGACCCGAACCGCTTCGGGGGCGAGGTGCAGGTCGCGAAGACCGGCGGCGAATGGGAGACGGTGCCGTTGACACACGGTCACGTTGAAGGCGAGTTCCGTTCCATCGGCGTGGCCGACATGGCCTCCGCGATCCTGAACAACCGGCCGCATCGTGCCAGCGGTGCGCTCGCTTTCCATGTGCTGGAGGTGATGGAGGCGTTCCAGACCTCCGCCGACGAAGGGCGGCGCGTCAAGATCGAGAACCGCGTCGAGCGGCCGGCAATGTTGCCGGCCGGACGTGAAACCGGACAGATCGACTGAGGGAATGACCATGCGCAAGGCATTGATTGTATGGGGCGGCTGGCCGGGACACGATCCCGATCTCTGTGCCTCGATGATCCGCGGCTGGCTGAAGGCGGAAGGCTTCGAGGTCCGGATTGAAACGACGACAGAGGCATTCGGCGATCCCGCGATCCACGATCTTTCGTTGATCATCCCGATCTACACCATGTCGAAGATCGAGAAGGCCGACGCGCTCAATCTCTGCGCCGCCGTGCGTAGCGGCGTCGGGCTCGCTGGTCACCACGGCGGCATGTGCGATGCGTTCCGCGAGTCCGTCGACTACCAGTTTCTGTGTGGCGGGCAGTGGGTCGCGCATCCCGGCAACATCATCGACTACACGGTCGACTTGACGAAGCCGGATGATCCCATCATGAAGGGCCTGAAAAGTTTTGAGCATCGTTCCGAGCAATATTACATGCATGTCGACCCCGCCAACGAGGTGTTGGCGACGACGACCTTTACCGGCGAGCACGTATCCTGGATCGAGGGTGTGGTGATGCCGGTGGTCTGGAAGAAGCGATACGGCGCGGGCAGGGTGTTCTATTCCTCGCTCGGCCACCGCGCCTACGAGCTCGACGTGCCGGAGATCCGGACGTTGATGACTCGCGGCATGCTGTGGGCGGCGCGCGAATGACAGCTGGCGCGACGCAGCCGGCGGTTCGCGCCACTCTGGAGGACGTCGCGCGTGCGGCGGGAGTCTCGCTCGCCACCGTCGATCGCGTCGTCAACCGGCGCGAGGGCGTGCGCGCCAAGACCGTCGCGCGCGTCGAAGCCGCCGTCGCCAAGCTCGGCTACCGCGCGGACGTGGCGGCCGCACGGCTCGCACGCGGGCAGAGTTTTCGCTTCGCCTTCGTGCTGCCGTCCGGCAGCAATAGCTTCATGACCAACCTGACCGAGCAGGTCCAGCGCACCGCGGACTGGCTCGCCGGCCAGCGCGGCTTCATCGATATCCTCCATGTCGACGTGTTCGATCCGGATGTGCTGGCAAGCGCGCTGGAAAACCTGTCGCCGGCCTATCAGGGCGTCGCCGTGATCGCGCTCGATCATCCCAGGGTGCGCGCCGCGATCGACGAGCTCGCCGCGCGCGGGGTCGCCGTGGTGACCCTCGTGTCGGACGCGCCGAGCTCGCGCCGCCTGCATTATGTCGGTATCGACAACCCGGCCGCGGGGCGGACTGCATCGACGCTGATTGGACGCTTTCTTGCCGGGCGCGAGGCCACGGTCGCCGTAATCGCGGGATCGTTGTCGCTACGCGATCATACCGAGCGTCAGTTCGGCTTCCACCAGATCCTGTCCAGCGAGTATCCGAACCTGCGCGCGCTACCGGTCATCGAGGGCCGCGACGACAGCGAGCGCACGCGGGAGCTCACCGCCGCGCTGCTCGCGCGCCATGCTGATCTCCGCGGCATATATTGCTGCGGCGCTGGCAACCGTGGCATCGCCGATGCGCTCGAGGCCTCGGGCCGCGCGCGCGAGGTGGTCTGGATCACCCATGAGCTCACTCAGTACACGCGGCGTTTCCTGGTCCGTGGCACGCTCGATGCCATCATCAATCAGGATCCCGGCCACGAGGCGCGGTCTGCGGCGCGCGTCCTGCTCGCGCATTGTTCGGGCGAGCCGATCAGCCCCGACCAGGAGCGCATCCGTATCGACATTTTTCTGCGGGACAATCTGCCGTAACTTCGAGAATCGTAGCCGGCAGCCTTGGTCTTTTCTCTCAACCCCACCGAATGAGTTTGCCGCCTTGCTTCGCACTTTCTTCGGCGAGGATGGCGATGCGCGTGGCGCGCAGGGCGTCCTTCGCCGAAATTTGCAGGGATTCGCCGCGCGCAAGGTGATCGAAGACGAAGCCGGCCGGTGAGGCGCCCGGGGGCAGGTCGACCTCACGCCGCGGTCGTGTTGCGGTTTCAACGAGAAGCCGGTTCTCGGCGAAGAGAACGTCAGCGCGTCCGCGTGTCCCCGATATCCGCATGGCATAGTCGCCATGGCGGGGAGAAGCTTCCGGCTGAATCCAGTCGACTTCGATTGAAAATTGCGGGCCGTCATCGCAGGCGAGGATCGCGCGTCCCAGCGCGGGAAAGTTCGTCGTGCCGGCAGCCGGGGTGGGCGAGACCCAGCCGCTGATCATACCGCCGGTATGTCCCGTCAACCAAAGCGTCAGATCGATGTCGTGGACCGTCAGGTCGGCGAGAATGCCGCCATAGGTCGATGGCTCGAACATCCATGCCGGACGGCGGTTTGGCACGAGCTTGTGTGGCCCGGTCGAGCTGATCGAGACGATGTCGCCCAACTCGCCGCTATCGAGAACCGAGCGAAGCGCGAGCGTCACCGGATAGAAGCGCTTCTCGAGCAGAAGCGTCAGCAGATCGCGGCCGGCGAGGGCGTCCTCGATCAGCGCGAGCTGCGGCAGCGTCACCGCCATCGGCTTGTCGACGATCGCAAAGATATTCCGGCGCAGCAGTTCGGCCACGATCGGAGCCCGGAGACCGAACTCGGTGAAAACAGCCACGGCCTGGACCTTGTGCGCCTCCAACAGCGCGATCAGGTCGGCATAGCCGGGCACCTGCGTGCGTCGTACCAGCTCGGCAAGGCGTGCGGCGTCGCGGTCGGCGACCGCCGCGATCCTGACGTCGGTCCGGGTCGCGATCTCCGAGAGCACATATTCGACATGCGGATGAGCCGCACCAATGATGGCGATGTCGAGCGTTGAATTATCGGCCATCGAGCTACACCTGTGGCGAAACGTCGTGGGGGTCGACGGCCCGACCGTCCGTGGCCGAACGATAAATGGCTGTGACCACGCGCGTAGCCTCGAACCCATCCCTGAACGGAGTGGCGGGTGCCCGTCGCTCCCGGACCGCTTCGACGAAGTCGCGCCATTGCGCGATATGCCCCTCGATGCCGATGGCCTTGGGATCGTTGGCGGCACTTCCTGGTCCCGCCGCGCTCGCCGGCTGCGGGACACCGGGAAAATCCCAGCGGACGATGCTGTCGTGCGCGAGCTCGCAACTGCCGCGATCGGTAAACAGCCGCAGCATAGCGGGCCGTCCCGGCGGCAGCGCCGTGCTCGTCACGATCACGCCCATCGTGCCGGATACGAAGGACAGTAGCGCTGCCGTCGTGTCCTCGATGGCGTGCGCGTGTCCAAGCGTTGCAGTCTTGCCTTGAACACTCGCCACGGGTCCGAACAGCCAAAGCATCAGATCCAGATTGTGGACGCCCTGGTTGAAGAGCGAGCCGCCGCCATGATCGGCTTCGGCACGCCATGGCTTCTCGGCATAGTAGGCATCGGAGCGATACCAGTGGATCGCCGCCTCGATTAGGCGCGGTTGTCCAAGGTTGCCTGCGTCGAGCAGCTTCTTGATCGCCTGGTGCTGCGGTTCGAGCCGACGCTGCGAGACCACGCCGCATGTCAGCTGCGAACTCTCGGCAGCATGGACCAGGGACGCAGCCTCGGCCGGATCGACGCAAAGCGGCTTCTCGACAAGCACATGTCGTCCGGATCTGATGGCGGCAAGTGCTGCATCGTGATGAGCGCCGCTCGGGGTGCAGATAACGACCGCGTCGATCGCTGCACCGGCAAGCATGGCGTCGGTGGTTGCAAATGTCGGAACAGCTTCGCCATCGATGCACGCGGCGATTTGCTCGGGGGTGCCGCCGGCGACAGCGGCCAAGACGGTTTCGTCGAGCGCCCTGATCGCGCACGCGTGGGTTTCACCGATCGCCCCTGGACCGACCAACCCGATGCGAAGTCGGCTCATCTCAATTTCCTCAATGCTTGGCCGGAAAGGGCTGACCGGCAACATAGACGGTCTCGGGAATAATCGACCCGTCATCTCCGAAACGAAATCGAAGCAGATCGGCGGGCGCACCGACTGTCAGAGCCGGAAGCTGGAATGGTGTGCGGGGATTAATCGTTGCCAACTTCAGTGCCTCGGCCAGCGTCAATCCGGCCATTCGTCTGGCCGTCGCAATCCCGAATGCCAGGCTGGCGGCTGCTCCCGCCAGAAACGGCGTGCCCACCACTTCCAGCCGGCCATTCGCCTTCAGTTCGACCCGTCCGCCCACAGGCATGTCGTAGATCGCCGGCGGACAACCCGCGAGTGCGACGGCGTCCGAAACCAGCATGGATCGCTCGAGGCCCTTTGCGCGCAGCATGGCCTTGAAGGTCTCGGGCGGAAGATGGTGGCCATCGGCGATGAAGCTCGCCCACAGCCTGTCCTCCGCCAACTGCGTCCAGATCGGGTTGGGATGCCGCGGCAGCCGCGCCGCGATGCCGTTCCCAAGGTGGGTTGACAACATCGCGCCAGCCTCGACCGCGGCGGAGATCTGATCCGTCGTAGCGCCGGTATGGCCGAGCGCAACATGAACCCCGCCCGCCCGCAGCCCTCGCACATAGTCGGGCGTCTCCGGCCAGTGCGGCGACAATGTCACGAGACCAACGAGGTTTCCGCTGGCGGCTTGCCAGGCGTCGAACTCATCGAGATCAGGCGGCCTGACATGTTCGGCCGGGTGCGCGCCGCGAGGACCGTCCTCCGGTGCGATATGGGGGCCTTCAACATGGACGAAGGGGATCGCGTGCTTGACCAGTGGGTCGCTGTCGCGCGCCTGCGCAATCGCCTTCAATGCATCGATGAGCGCGGTGCGCGATGCCGTGATCAGCGTCGGCGCAAAACGGGACACGCCGCTGCCATGGACAGCGATAGTGAGATCGCGAACCGTCTGGGGGTCGGTGCCGCCGTTGAGGTCATGGCCACCGAAGCCGTTCAATTGCAGATCGAACAGTCCGAGCGACAACCAATGCCCGTCATCGGCACCGCCCGGGGCGATGCCTGAAATACGGCCATCGATCATGGTAATGGTGCGAGGCTGTCCGGTTTCCGGATCGCGGCCCGAGACGGATGTCGTCGCGCCGCTCATGCGCGTGCCGGCGCTTGCAGCGAAAGCTGGGGCGGTGCTGAAGCCCGGTCGAGATACAGCTTGCATCGCGGATGCGTACGCAATGCGCTCGCCGGACAGGCGGCGCCGATCGGGCCGTACAGAGATAGCTCGACCGCGGCTTGCTTGGATGCACCGGGCACCACGCAAAAAAGCTGGCTGGCATCCAGCAATCGGGGGATCGTCAGGGTGATCGCGTGTGTCGGGACGTCGCCCAGTATGGCAAAGCACTTGTCGTCAACCTGCTGCTGACGGCAGGTCGCATCGAGCTCGACGATCTTGACCTGCTTCGTGTCGTGCAGATCCGCGACGGGCGGATCGTTGAACGCCAGATGTCCGTTGACGCCGATGCCGAGGCACACGATGTCGATCGGGGCCTCGGCCAGAAGCGCCGTATAACGCGCCGCCTCCTGGTCCGGATCTGGCTCTTGTCCGATCAAGTGGACGTTGCCCATGGGGACCCGCGAGAAGAAATGGCGGGTGAGCCAAGTGCTGAAGCGCTCGGGCGCATGCGCCGGAAGCCCGAGATATTCGTCCATGTGGAAGGCGGTCACGCGTCGCCAATCGATATCGCGTTCTGTAACGAGCGCATCCAGCATCTCTGCTTGGCTCGGCGCGGCGGCGAACACCATCCTCACGATATCCTGCCGCGCGAGGCGATCGCGCATCGCGGCCGCGATGTCCGACGCCGCGGCCCGACCCATCGCATCCCGCGTCTCGAACGTCGCGATTCCTGGAGCGACCGAAGCCATCATGCTCATCCGTGGTTCTCGTCGGGGCCTGTCACTCCACGTGATCAAGGATGTAATGCAATCGGTTGCATGTCAAGCTTGCGCCCCGGCGACGATCAAGGCATGTGTAGTCCCGAGATCCCGCACAGGAGACGCCCCCGGTGAAACGCGATTCCGACGGCAGGGAGCAGCGCTCAGAGATCGCGCCGACGATAAGTCAGGTCGCAAAGATCTCCGGGGTCTCGCGCGCGACTGTGTCGCGCGCCTTCACACGACCGGAAATGCTCAGTGAAGAGACCGTCCGTCGCGTCAAGGCGGTCGCCGACAAGCTGGGATATGTGCCCAACCAGGTCGCGCGCGCGCTTTCGACCGGGCGGCACGGCAATGTCGCGCTCATCGTCTCCGACGTTGCGAACCCGTTCTTTCCGCCCCTGATCCGGGCCGCTCAGCTTCATGCCGACAGGGCGGGACTCTGCGTCTTTCTGGGCAACTCGGACGAAGATCCCGCCCGTGAGGAGTTGTTGCTCGGCCGCTTTATCGGCCAGGTGGAGGGACTTGTTCTCGCTTCATCGCGTCTGGACGAAGCGCAAATCCGGATCTATGCGGCGCGTCGGCCGCTGGTGTTGATCAATCGCGACATCGAGGGGATTACGCGGGTATTGATCGACACGGCGCCGGGCGTTGCAGCCGCGATCACGCATCTTGCAGAGCTCGGGCATCGACACATCGCCTATGTCAGCGGCCCCACGACGTCATGGTCGAACCAGCAGCGGCGCAACGCCATCCGCAAGGAGGCGGCAAAACGCGGGCTCAAGGTGATCGCCATTCCGGCCCGCCCGCCGTCCTACGACACTGGCCGGCTTGCAGCCGCCCCGATCGTTGCCAGCGGGGTGACCGCGGCCATCGCGTTCGATGACCTCGTTGCCCAGGGCCTATTGGCTGGGCTTGCTGCCCTCGATGTCGACGTGCCCAAATCGTTCAGCGTGGTCGGCTGCGATGATGTGCTCGGCGAAACCACTTACCCGCCGCTGACCACGGTGTCGGCGCGCTGCGCCGATGCAGGCGATGTCGCGGTTGGCCTCCTGCTTAGCCAGATGAATGGCGGCGCGTCGGGCGAGATCCGCCACAAGCTGAACTCTCATCTCGTCGTTCGTGCGAGCACCGGTCCGGCGCCTGCGAAACGAAAAGGCCGCTGACGATTTGGTCAATCGCCGCGGAAAGCGGCAACGGATCGCAATTGACACGCAACCGGTTGCATGACAGCTTTTGATCGGGATTTATGTATGTAGGGAGCGGGGACATGGCCTTCATCGCGACATCGGTCGGCAGATTCGGATATCCAACCTCTCCCGGGAAGAAGCGTCGTTCATGGCTGTCAGCTGCTCGGTGGCTGGCGGTGGCTATGGCCCTGCCAATGCTGGCGTCGCCTGCGTCGGCGGAGAAGCTGACCATCTGGAGCGGCTGGCCTGACCTCGCCCCATTCTATAAGCGCGTCGGAGATCAGCTGAAGGCGAAGTATCCCGATCTCGAAATCAGCGTCGAGGCAATTGCCTTGCGTGAGCACGAGAAGCGGCTTGCGTTGTCGCTTCCATCCGGCGCGGCCGGAGACGTCATCGAGATGGAGGTCGAGGCGGCGCGATATCTGGAGGCGGGCCTGATTCCGGAGCCGCCGGCCTCGATCGTGGATTTCGTCAAAGCCAATTACGACATGACGCGCGTGAAGACCGCCACGTATGACGGCAAGATCTACGGCGTTCCGTTGTTCCAGGGGCAGGGCGCGCTGTTCTACAACACCGACATGTTTGCCAAGGCCGGCCTCAACTCGCCTCCCAAGACGATGGCGGAATACACGGCCTATGCGCAGAAGCTCGTGCAGCGTGACGCGTCCGGCGCGCCGACGGTCAGCGGCTGGAGCCTGCGTCTCAGCGGCGGTGGCTCCGGGATCGCGGAGAAGTACTGGACCATCCTCTATAATCACGGCGGCACGCTGTTGGAGGAGAAGGGCGGCAAGTGGCGCGCGGCCTATGCGAACGAAGCAGGCCGCAATGCGCTCAAGCAGTACCTCGACAACGTCGTAACCTATCGGACGGTGTCGCCCGAGATGAAGGCAGATGCCGAAGCCTTCGAGCTCGGCCAGACGGCGATGTTCATCCGGGAGTCCTGGGTGATCGGCGACGTCGCCAAGAAGGCGCCCAACCTCAAATATGCAACAGCGCCGTTGCCGAAGGGAACGCTGATGGTCCCCGTCGACCTCTACGTCCCCAACAAGGGGCCGAAGAGCCAGATCGCCTGGGATTTCGTTCGGAAGGCAAACGAGCCGGAGAATTTGCTGTGGCTGCTTGAGAACACAGCATGGGTGCCGAACCGCAAGGGGCTCGACTACTCTGCGGTCCTCGGCAGGATTCCTCAACTCGGCGCGTTCGTTAACACCCCCGCCGACCACGTCTTCTTCACCGTTCCAGCGATCAGTCCGGCCAGCGAAATTCTCACCCGGCTCGCGGCGCGCCTCGAGAAGACATTCACCGACAAATCGCTGGCCGGAAACGATGCCGCCATCGACGCCTTCCTGAAATCTGCTGCTGAGGAAAGCGACAAGATTCTTGCCCGGGAAGATTTGCTGGCCAAACCGTAAGATCGCCGCCCATGGTCGCGACGACACAATTGCGGCGCTAGCCGGCGGCCACCTCCGGGAGAATTCATGCGTTCCAAGCCGAAATGGCTGTTTCCGGTTCTGGCGCTGCTCCCGGTTCTCGGCCTCTATGCTTGCCTGCGCATTTATCCGATCGCCGAGACACTCCGTCTCAGCCTGTTCAAGTGGAACATCATCTCGCGGCGCAAGCCGTTCGTCGGACTCGACAACTTCATCGAGTTGATGAGTGACCCGCTGTTTCTCGAAGCGATCTTCAATACCACCATTGTAGCCTTCGGCGTCCTGGTGATTACGATTCCCGTCGGACTGGCGCTCGCCGCACTGATCAACAGCCGGCAGGGGCTGCGGCGTAGTGGCTTCTACGAAACCTCGATCTTCCTGCCGCACGTCGTGTCGCTGGTGCCGGCGGCGATGGCCTGGAAATGGATCTTCGATGCCCGGCTCGGGCCACTCAACGCCCTCATTGGGTGGTTTGGAATTCCCGCCCAGGCCTGGTTGTTCGACCCCGTCCTGTCGATAGTGTGTCTGATCGTCCTGTGCTCCTGGCAGTCAATCGGCTACGCCGTCCTGATCTTTCTCGTCGGCTTGAAGAACGTTCCCGAGGCGCTCTACGAGGCGGCGCGCCTTGACGGCGCATCCTCGTTCCAGGCCTTCCGCTACGTTGCAATACCTCTGTTGAAGCCGGTGATGCTGTACGTGTCGGTGATTACGCTGATCTCGTCCTATAACATCTATGCGCAGGCCTTCGTCCTGGCCTCGGACGTCCAGGGTGCGCCAGGACATCTCGTTCGCGTCCTCGTCCTCGACATGCTCGAAAACAGCTTTCGAAATTACCGGGTCGGCTATGCCGCCGCCGAGGCCGTTGTCCTTCTCGCGATCGTGCTCGTTCTGACGGGCGCGCAGTTCAGACTATTTCGGGATCGGAGCCGCGCGTGAGCGATCCAGACCATCCGTCCAGCGATGCCGATCGGAACACGCCTGCCGGCCTCGCGATCGATGTCGTTCTCTTCGCCGTCGGCCTGATGATGCTGCTGCCGCTCGTCTTCCTGATCAGCAACGCGTTCAAGACGCCGCCAGAATTGCTGGCGTGGCCGCCAACCATCATTCCGGACCGACCGACGCTGGAGAACATCCTCGGCGTGCTGCACGAGACGCCGCTGCTTCATTGGATCGGCAATACGCTCGTCTTTGCGGGGCTTTCGACGGCCAGCATCGTCACCACCTCCGCCATCGCCGGTTACGTGCTCGGCAAGTTCGATCTGCCCTGGTTTCCGGCCGTGTTCGGCATCATCATCGCGACATCGGTCGTTCCCTTTGAAGTGTACATGATCCCGCTCTACCTGAATGTTCAGGCGGCAGGGATGTTGAACACGCTGCCCGGACTCCTGGTCGGCTATCTCGTGATGAGCTTCGGCATCTTCCTGGTGCGGCAATATGTGACGACGTCGATCCCCGACGAGCTTCTGGAGGCCGCGCGGGTGGATGGCGCGGGCGAGGGGTGGATCTTTCTGCGGATCGTGGTGCCGCTGATGCGAGGCCCTTTGGGGGCGCTGACCGTGCTGGCGTTTTTTCAGGCCTGGACCGCGTTCGCATGGCCGCTTGTCGTGACGACCAACAAGGATACGTATACGCTCGAAGTTGGGCTGGCGCTTTTCCAGACCGGCTTTACCGTCGATATCGGTCATCTCAGCGCGGCTGCGGCCCTCGCCCTCGTTCCTAGCGCGCTATTCTTCTCGCTGATGCGCCGAAATTTCGTGCGTGGTGTGGCGGGAACCGGTCTGAAGGAATAATCGCCACGTCCCATTGGGCCGTCGTAGGAGCGCACCGGACGTGATTGAACAGGAATACGATACGATCATCATCGGAGCAGGTTCCGCCGGAGCGACGCTGGCCGCGCGCCTCAGCGAAGATCCATCGCATCGTGTGCTGCTGCTTGAAGCGGGGCAAGATCTTCGCACCGCGACCACGCCGGAACACATCCGCATTCCCAATCCGATGCGCGCCATCGGTGACGACGACTTCCGCTGGCCGAAGCTCCTGGCGCGACGCACCGAGCGTCAGCAGCCGATCCTGCTCTGGCGTGGCCGTGCCATGGGCGGCAGCTCGACAATCAACGGCCAGATCGCGATCCGCGCCGTTCCCGACGACATCGACCGCTGGGCGTGCGCGGGCTGCACGGGCTGGTCATGGGACGAGCTTCTGCCCCATTTCTGCAAGCTCGAAACGGACAAGAATTTTCCCGACGCACCCTATCACGGCGAGCGCGGTCCGATCCCGGTGTATCGCGCTCCGATCCCGGATTGGGGCAACGTCGACCGCGCGCTGCGCGCGTCGGCGCTCGGCCTTGGCTATGGCTGGTGTGAGGATCACAACGCGCCGACCGGCACCGGTGTCTCACCCTACGCCATCAACAGCGACGGCGGCTTACGAATCTCCACCAATGACGGCTATCTGGAGCCGGCGCGCGGTCGCACCAATCTCGACATCGTCGGTGACGCGCTGGTCGATACCATCACCTTCGAAGGCAATCGGCTGCACGCCAGCGGCGTCCGGGTCCGCGTGAACGATCGGTCCTACACGCCCCGCGCGACGCGGGACGTTATCCTTTGCGCCGGTGCCATCCATTCGCCGGCCATTCTGCAGCGCTCCGGCATTGGGCCCGCCGCCCTGTTGGAGGAGCTCGGCATCCCCATCCGCGCGGCCTTGCCGGTGGGCGAGAATTTGCTGGACCATCCGATCGTCAACGCACTGCTGCATTTGCGCGAGGGCAGCCATGTCAGCACGCTGATGCACCGGCACACCAATTGCTGCCTGCGCTATTCGTCCAGCCTCGCAGACGCCGGCGACAACGACATGATCATGATCGCCGGCAATCTTGCCCGCTCATCGCAATCGATGGCTGATGTCACGCTGGGACGCATCGCCGTTTCCGTCTATCAGGCTTTCAGCCAAGGCTACGTTCGCATCGCTACGACCGACCCCGAGGTCGATCCGGTGGTCGAGGAGCGCATGCTGTCCGATCCTCGCGATCTCGTGCGCATGCGCGACGGCGTCCGCCGGCTGCGTGATATCTGCCTGCAGTCAGCGGTGACCGATATCGCTCACCGCGTCGATTATGGCGCCAGCGGACGCTCCATGGACGCGCCGTTCAGCGACGCAGAGTTGGATGACTGGTTGTTCGCCGAGTGTAGCGACGCGCAGCACGCCAGCGGCACCTGCAGAATGGGCGCGTCGGACGACGCACGTTCGGTCGTCGATCACGAATGCCGGGTGATCGGATGCGCGGGATTGCGCGTGATCGATGCCTCGATCATGCCGGAAGTGCCACGCGCCAACACCCATTTGACCACGGTCGCCATCGCTGAGCGCATGGCAGATCGGATGAAGGGCACAATATAAGACGTGATGGGCGTGAGAAATGGTCTCGGCCTGTTACCAGGCGAGCGGCATCCTCTGCTCAAATCCGCTGGGGTCCGAGGCCGGGCTGAGCGGCTGCCGGTCGAGCGGGCGGTTGTTTGTTCTGGTTGGCGAATGACGTGCCGGGCGCGGGCAACGTCATGTAGATTGGCGGCTCAATCAAACTCAATCCCCGGAAACAGTCCAGCAATCTGAAAGCCACACCGTGGCCACAGCTTTCCCGTTTCAGAGCAGGTCAGGTGCTCTTGAGGTGTGGAATGTCGTTTTTGCGGGCCTGGCTAGTCGCGGCGGTCGTGGGTGGCGTGTCGATTGCAACTTCACTTCCGCTGGTGCTGTTGCCGCAGCCGGCCGCGGCGCAGACCACGGACGCGATCGTGATCGAAGGCAATCGCCGCGTCGAGGCCGAGACGGTTCGCTCCTACCTCAAGGCCGGCCCCAACGGGCAGTTCGACCAGGTGGCCATCGACGACGGTCTCAAGGCATTGATCGAGACCGGCCTGTTTCAGGATGTGAAGGTCAACCGGGCCGGCGGCCATATCGTCGTGTCGGTGGTGGAAAACGCCGTGATCGGCCGCGTTGCGTTCGAGGGCAACAAGAAGATCAAGGACGAGCAGCTTTCGGCCGAAACCCAGTCCAAGCCGCGTGGCACCTTCTCGCGGGCAATGGTGCAATCCGACACGCTGCGGATCGCCGAGATCTACCGCCGCTCGGGCCGCTACGATGTTCGCGTCACCCCTGAAATCATCGAGCAGCCGAGCAACCGCGTCGATCTTGTCTTCACGGTCGAGGAGGGCGCCAAGACCGGCGTCAAGTCGATCGAGTTCATCGGCAACAGCGCCTTCTCAGCCGCGCGCCTGCGCGACGTGATCAAGACCCATGAGAGCAATCTGCTCAGCTTCCTCAGCAGCGGTGACATCTATGATCCCGATCGCGTCGAGGCCGACCGCGACCTGATCCGACGTTTCTATCTGAAGAACGGTTTTGCCGACGCGCAGGTTGTGGCGGCGCTGACCGAATATGATCCGGACAAGAAGGGCTTCCTCGTCAGCTTCAAGATCGAGGAGGGCCAGCAATACCGCGTCGGCACCGTCGAGTTCCGCTCCGGCATCGCCAATTTTGATGCGAACTCGCTGCGCATCTTCTCGCGCGTCAATGTCGGCTCGCTCTACAACGTTGAATCGGTCGAGAAGTCGACCGAGGAGATGCAGATCGAGGCTTCGCGCCGCGGCTATGCCTTCGCCGTGGTGCGGCCGGGCGGAGACCGCAATTTCGAGGCGCACACCGTCTCCGTCGTGTTCAACATCGACGAAGGGCCGCGCACCTATATCGAGCGCATCAATCTGCGGGGTAATACCCGCACGCGCGACTACGTGATCCGGCGCGAATTCGACCTCTCCGAGGGCGATGCCTACAACCGTGCGCTGGTCGATCGCGCCGAGCGCCGCTTGAAGAACCTCGATTATTTCAAAAGCGTCAAGATCACCACGGAGCCCGGCTCGTCCAGCGACCGCGTGACTCTGATCGTCGACATGGAGGAGAAGTCGACCGGCGACTTCTCGGTTTCGGGCGGCTATTCGACCACCGACGGTGCGCTGGCCGAAGTCTCGGTCTCCGAGCGTAACCTGCTCGGCCGCGGTCTGTTCGCCAAGGCGTCGGTGACCTACGGCCAATATGCCCGCGGGCTATCGCTGTCCTTTGTCGAGCCTTATTTGCTCGACTACCGGATTGCGCTTGGATTCGACACCTACTGGCGCCAGCAATTGTCGAACAGCTATACGAGCTATGGGGTGACGACGCTGGGCTTCTCGCCGCGCGTAGGCTTCGCGTTGCGCGAGGACCTGTCGCTCCAGCTCCGCTACTCGCTCTATCAGCAGAGCATCACGCTCGCCAGCGCCTACAACAATTGCAACAACAACGCAGCCAACATGTCGCTGGCCTTCAATCCGACGCCGGCCTACATCCAGAATGTCCTCGGCGGGGTGGATCCGACGAACTCCACGAGCTCGGGCGTCTACGGCTATGGCTGCTACGGCGACGGCGAATCCAGCCTGCCGGTCCGAAAAGAACTGGGGAACGGTCCGACCTGGACCTCGGCGCTGGGCTACACGCTGACCTACAACACGCTCGACAATACCAAGAACCCGACCGACGGTCTGCTGGTCGACTTCAAGCAGGATTTTGCCGGCGTCGGCGGCGACGTCACCTATCTGAAGACTGCGCTGGACACCAAGTACTACACGTCGCTGGTGTCCGAGATCATCAGTGTGATCCACCTCCAGGGCGGCGTTCTCAGCAAGATCGGCAACAACGATCTGCGCATGCTGGATCACTTCCAGATGGGCCCGAACCTCGTGCGTGGCTTCGCCTCCAACGGTATCGGTCCGCGCGACATCACCTATGCGAGCTTCGGCGCCACCGGCGATGCGCTGGGCGGTACGAAATACTGGGGCGCGTCCATGGAATTGCAGATGCCGTTCTGGTTCCTGCCCAAGGAGGTTGGCTTGAAGGGCGCGGTCTATGCCGATGCCGGCTCGCTCTGGGGCTATCAGGGGCCGACCTCGTGGACGGCCACGGGCGAGGTCAATACCAAGGCCTGCCCGACCTGCGGACTGCAATATGACGACAGCAGCGTGGTGCGCTCGTCAGTCGGCGTCGGCTTGATCTGGGCTTCGCCGTTCGGACCGCTGCGCTTCGACTACGCCGTGCCGCTCACGAAGGGCAAATACGACGTGGTGCAGGAGTTCAGGTTCGGCGGCGGTACATCGTTCTAGCCTGCCAAAATCCGCAGGCAGGCATCGACGAACACCTGCGCGCCGGTAACGATGTCGGCGTCGGCGGTGTTCTCGGTCCAATGGTGGCTAATGCCGCCGATCGAGGGCACGAACAGCATGCCAGCGGGCATGATGGTCGCGAGCATCTGCGCGTCGTGGCCGGCGCCGCTCGGCATGCGCAGCGATCGTCCACCGGCCAGTGCCCTGCTCGCGGCCTCGATCGCGTCCTGAAAACCGGCGTTCATCATTGCGGGAGCGCCGGTGCGGATTTTCTCCACGTTGACGATGCAGGGGCCCTTGGCACTAGCCTCGTCCGCCATCGTGCGCAGCAGTTCTTCCAGCCGCGCGATTACGGTTGGGGTGTCATCGCGAATCTGGAACAGCATCTCCGCGCCACCCGGGATGATGCTCGGGGCGCCCGGATCGAGCGTGATGCGGCCAGTGGTCCAGACCGAGCGCGGCCCGCATGCAGCCGGGAAGCTCTCATCGATCGCCACGCAGAACTTGGCAAGCGCCAGGCCAGCATCCTTGCGCACGGCCATGCGCGTGGTGCCGGCGTGGTTCTGCTCACCGGCGAAAGTGATGCGATACTGCCAGATGCCGACGATCGAGGTCACGACGCCGATCGCGAGCTTGCCGCTCTCGAGCGTGTCACCCTGCTCGATATGCGCCTCGAGATAGCCGACGTGCCGTCCGGGCTCGGCGGCGATACGCGGACGCCCGGCGAGCCCCATGTCGGCCAGCGCGTCGCGCATGGCGCGGCCATTGGTGCGGTCGCGCGCGGCGTCGATCTCCGCCTCGGTCACCTGTCCGACATAGGAGCGCGAACCGAGGAAGCTGCCGAAATGACCTTCCTCGTCACACCACGCGGCCACTTCGACGGCACCCTTCACGGAGGGATCGGCATTGAGCACGCGCGCGGCTTCGAGTGCGTAAACGACGCCGAGCGGGCCGTCGAGCCAGCCGGCGTAGTTCTGGCTTTCCAGATGGGAGCCCGCGAGCAGTCTTGGCCCGGGCTTGGCGCTCGTGCCGAGAATGTTGCCGATGCCGTCGATCGCACCAATAAGTCCGGCATCGGGCAACTTCCGCACCAGCCAGTCCAGCGATTGTTTGTGCGGCCCGGAGAAGGTCGGCTTGTGCACGCCGGTCTTGTAGATGCCGAGCGCACGCAGCGCATTGAGATCGGCGAGAACACGCTCGCCATTGGCGCGCGGCTTGGTGTCAGGCATGTTCGGCAACCTTCAGCGCCTCGGTGCGGATCTCTTCGACCAGCCGCTCCTTCAACTGGACGAATTCGGGCGTGGTCTTGATCCTGTAGGAGCGCGGATGCGGCAGGTCCACATTGATCTCGGCCTTGATCCGGCCGGGACGCGCGCTCATCACGATGACGCGGCTGCCGAGGAAGATTGCCTCTTCGATGTCGTGGGTCACGAACAGCACCGTCTTCTGGTCGCGCTCCCAGATGCCCAGCAGCATTTCCTGCATCAAGGCGCGGGTCTGGTTGTCCAGCGCGCCGAAGGGCTCGTCGAGCAACAGGATCTTTGGATCATTGGCGAGCGCGCGTGCAATCGCCGTGCGCTGCTGCATGCCGCCCGAGAGCTGCTTCGGCCAGTGGTTCTCGAAGCCGGACAACCCAACCTGGCGGGTGAAGGCGTCGGCGATCTTGTTGCGCTCCGCCTCGGACACGCCGCGCTCGCGCAGGCCGAAGGCAATGTTCTCGCGCACGGTGAGCCAGGGAAACAGCGTGTAGGACTGGAACACCATGCCGCGATCGGCGCCAGGACCGGTCACCTCGCGCCCGTCGAGCGTGACGCGCCCGCTGGTCGGGCGGTCGAGGCCGGCGACGATGCGCAGCAGCGTGGACTTGCCGCAGCCGGACGGGCCGAGGATGGTGACGAAGTCGTTGTTGCCGATGACAAGGTCGGTCGGCTCCAGAGCCTTGGTCGGAGCGTTGCCGTGGCGCGCGGGGAAGGTTCGCGAAACCTGCTCGATCTTCAGCGCGGTCATGCGAGCCTCCACGGAAACAGCCAGGCGTTGAACGCCTTGAACATGAAGTCCGAGAGCAGGCCGATCAGTCCGATCACGATGATGCCGAAGATGATCTGGCCGGTGTTCAGCAACGCCTGGCTGTCGGTGATCATGTGGCCGATGCCGGAGGACGAGCCGATCAGCTCGGCGACGATGACGTAGGTCCAGGCCCAGCCCAGCACCAGCCGCAGGATCTCTGCGATCTCCGGCGCGGAGGAGGGCAGCAGCACACGGCGAATGATGCCGCGGTCGCTTGCCCCAAGCGTATAGGCGGCTTCCACCAGATCGCGCCGCGTCGCGCCCACGGTGACGGCGACCATCAGGATGACCTGGAACACCGAGCCGATGAAGATGACCAGCAGCTTCTGCAACTCGCCGATGCCGGCCCACAGGATCAGGAGCGGGATGAAAGCGGAGGCGGGCAGGTAGCGCGCAAAGGAGACGAAGGGTTCGAGGAAGGCTTCGACGGGCTTGTAAGCGCCCATGAGAACGCCGAGCGGCACCGCGATGATCGCGGCCAGCGCAAAGCCGCCGACAACGCGCCATATCGTCATGCCGATGTCGAACAGGAAGCCTTGCTTGGCCAGGAGGTCATAACCCTCCTGCACCATAGTCAGCGGATTGGCAAGGAAGGTTTTTGACACATGGCCGCCGAAGGTTGCCCACGACCAGAGGGCGACGAACAGCACGAAGAACGCGAGGCCATAGGCCACGCGCTGCCTCGATGTCACGGAATCCAGAGGACGCATCGATAGTTATCCGAATGGTCGATCTTGTGCTGGTCCCACCGCGCGGCAGGACCAGCAGCTTATCCAGGCTTACTTGATGAAGCTTGCGTCGTAGAGGTCTTCGACCTTCGGCGCGGCCTTGATGATACCGATCTCGAGCAGGAGGTCGGCCGCATCCTTGTTGAAGGCGAGGAAGTCGCCGGCGAAAAACTTCTGGTTCGCGGCCTTGTCCTGCCAGCGCAGGTACTTTGCCGAGTTGCCGAACGCCTCGCCGGTCTGCTTCACGTCGGCGCCCATGATCTCATAGGACTTGGCCTGATCCTTGGCGATCATGTCGAGCGCCTCGAAATAGCTGTTGGCCAATGCCTGCGCCGCCTTGGGGTTCTCGCTGAGGAATTTCGGCGTGCAGCCGAACGTGTCCATCACGATCGGATAATCGAGCGTGGTCGCGATGATCTTGCCCTTGTCGGGGGCGGCGCGCACGGTCGATAGATACGGCTCGTAGGTCATCGCGGCGTCGTTCTGGCCGGAGACGAAGGCCTGCGCAGCTGCGGCCGGCTCGAGGTTCACGACAGTGACGTCCTTCACGGTGAGGCCGTTCTTCTTCAGCATCCAGGCCAGCGCGAAATAGGGTGAGGTACCGGGCGCGGAGGCCGCAACGGTCTTGCCCTTCAATTCTTTGATCGACGTGACGTCGTTGCGCACAGCCATGCCGTCTGCGCCAAAGCTCTTGTCGAGCTGGAAGATCTGCTTGGTCGCGACGCCGTTGGCGTTCCAGGAAATCCAGGTCTCGACCGTGGTCGCCGCGCACTGCACGTCGCCGGAGGCGATGGCGAGGTGGCGGTCCTTCTGCGGGATCTTCTTGATGGTGACGTCGAGGCCATTCTTCTTGAAGATGCCGGCCTCCTTCGCCAGCGTCAGCGGCGCGAATCCGGTCCAACCGGAGATGCCGACGCCGACCTTGACGTCGTCGGCGAGCACGGGAGTGGCGGCCGTAAGCGCAATGATTGTCGCAAAAACTGTCGAACTACGCATGATTGTCGTCCTCTTGCCGATCGATGGATTGACGTCCTGTTGATCTCTGTCGGTCTGTGGGGACCGTTGCCCGAAGCGCTGCACGATTTGTGCCGACATCGTTCTCTCAGCCTCCCTTGAATCGGGCGACAAGGCGGTGAGAGTCACCGGGATAGAGCAGGCGTACCGCAGTGATCGTGCGCGCGCTGCGCCAGGTATAGCGGTCGATCACGAGGCAAGGCGCACCGACGGCGATGTCGAGCGCGTCCGCCATGCGATCATCCGCGACAATGGCGCTGATCGTATGCTCGGCTTCCGTCCATGGGACATGATGAAGCAGCCACGAGCCCGGCGGCTCGCGAGAGAAATCCGCGGTCGCGGCGTCAGGCACGGATGAAAGGTCGATCAGCCGGTCCTCGACCGCAAACGGCACATTGTCGGCGCTGTGTCGACAAGAGATCGCAACCACCTTGCCAGCCTTCTTGACGCCAAGACGCTCGCGGTCGGCGGCGGTCGTAGCGCGCAGCTTGCGGCTGATGAGCTCGTAGCCGTAACCGCGCCCGAGTGCGATGATCTCGGCCCGGATGTCGGCAATCTTGAGCACAGCCGATTGATGCTGCGGCCGGCGGACGAAAGAGCCGGCGCGGCGCCGGCGCTCGATCAAATCGGCCTGGGCGAGCTCCGACAGCGCCTTGTTCACCGTCATGCGCGAGCAGCCGTAGCGCGCGACCAGCTCGTGCTCGAATGGAATGCGGTGGCCTGGCGGCCATTCGCCGGTCAGGATGCGCTTTTCGATGTCGGCGCGGATACGCTTGTAGAGCGTCGGCTTGTCGGCCGCGTCGGTCGCGAGGCTCATGCGACGAGCCTCCGCACGGATGCGTTGAAGCGCTCGCGCGCGGACTGGCGCAATTTATGCTCCCCGCGCTCAACAACTTTGTTTCCGCCGGCCCAGACGCAATCAATTGCACCGTTGCCGGCCGCAAAAATCCAGCCGTCGATGATGGCATCGCCCGCGCGCCCTGCCAGCGATGGATGGGCAGCGTCAAACGTGACGATATCAGCGTGCGCGCCCGGCGTGAGGCCGGCAATCGGCTGCGCAAGTGCCCGCGCGCCGCCAGCGAGGGCATCGTCGAACAGCGTGCGCCCGGTCGAACGGCCGGCGCCGCCGGACAGCAGGTTGCGCGCGCGATGCTTCAGCCGCTGGCCGTATTCAAGCTGGCGTAGCTCGTCGGCGACGCCGACCAGCACGTTGGAATCGGTGCCGACACCGAACATGCCCCCAGCGTCGAGAAATTCCCGTGCCGGAAAGATGCCATCGCCGAGGCTTGCTTCGGTGATGGGGCAGAGGCCAGCGATCGCACCGGTCTTCGCGAATGCTGCGACCTCCGCATCCGTCGTTTGGGTCGCGTGAATGAGGCACCAGCGCTGATCGAGCGGCGCGTGCTCCAGCAACCATTGCACGGGGCGCCGACCCGACCAGGCCAGGCAGTCCTCGACTTCCTTCACCTGCTCAGCGGCGTGAATGTGCACCGGCCCGCCATCCGCTAGCGGAATGATGGCTGCGAGCTCGTCCGGCATGACTGCGCGCAGGCTGTGCGGTGCGATGCCGATATTCGCACCCGGCAATGTTGCGATCGCCTTGCGCGAGGCAGCCATCAGCGTGGTGAACTGATCGACAGAGCAGATGAAGCGGCGCTGGCCGTCATGCGGTGCGGCACCGCCGAAGGAACCATGCGCATAAAAACTCGGCAGCAGCGTCAGGCCGATGCTGGAGGCTTCGGCAGCCTGCGCGATGCGCGCGGCCATCTCGGCGGGATCGGTGTAATGTGAGCCGTCGCGATCGTGATGCAGATAATGGAATTCGCCCACGCGGGTAAAACCCTGCTCCAGCATCTCGACATACAGCAGCGTGGCGACGGCGGCGACATCGTCCGGTGTCATCGCCAGCGCGAAGCGATACATCGTCTCGCGCCAGGTCCAGAATGTATCGGTGCTGTCGCCGCGCAGCTCGGCAAGTCCCGCCATGCCGCGCTGGAAGGCGTGGCTGTGCAGGCTCGCAAGTCCGGGAAGCGCGACAGCGTGGCGCTCGTCGCCTGCGGCAGGCGCTACGCCCGGCGTCACCGCTGCGATCGCGCCGGCGGTGATGACCACCTGCACGTCATTGGCCCAGCCCGAAGGCAGGAGCGCGGAGGCGAAATGCAGTCGGGACATGGTGACACGCCGGCTGGACAGAACCATCTTACGATTATATGTCTAGACATATAAGTCAAGCATCCCAGGGCGCAGGGACTTCGCGAAGGGACCGTTGCATGGCAGAACGCTTCGACCGGATCTGGCATAACGCCCGGCTCGCCACGATGCGGGCCGACCGTCCCGATCTCGGCGAGATCGGGCATGGCGTGATCGCCATGCGCGGCGGCCACATCGTCTATGCGGGCGCTGCGGCGGATTTTCCGGCGGACGCCGACGCGATCAAGCGGATCGATTGCGAGGGGCGCTGGATCACGCCGGGCCTCGTCGATTGCCACACCCATCTCGTCTATGGCGGCAACCGTGCGCACGAATTCGAGCTGCGCCTGAAGGGCGCGAGCTACGAGGAGATCGCGCGCGCCGGCGGCGGCATCGTCTCGACGGTGGCCGCGACGCGCAAGGCGAACGAAACCGAACTGGTCGCGAGCGCATTGCCGCGGCTCGACGCGCTGATCGGCGAGGGCGTGACCACGATCGAGATCAAGTCCGGCTACGGGTTAGACACCGAGACCGAGATGCGGCAGCTCGCCGCCGCGCGCAGCCTCGGCCGTCAGCGGCCGGTTGCAATCCGCACCTCCTTCCTCGGCGCACACGCGCTGCCGGTCGAGGCCGACGGCGACAAGGATCGTTACATCGATCTTGTCTGCAACGAGATGCTGCCGACCGTCGCAAAGGCTGGCCTGGCCGATGCCGTCGATGCCTTCATGGAAGGCATCGCGTTCTCGGCTGAGCAGACGGCGCGCGTGTTCGAGGCGGCGAAGGTGCTCGGTCTGCCCGTCAAGCTCCATGCCGACCAACTCTCGAATCTCGGCGGCGCTGCGCTCGCCGCAAAATACTCGGCGCTCTCAGCTGATCATCTCGAGCACACCGACGAAGCCGGCGCGGCCGCGATGGCCAAGGCCGGCACGGTCGGCGTGCTGCTACCGGGCGCCTTCTACTTCATCCGCGAGACGCAAAAGCCGCCAGTGGAAGCCTTCCGCAAGCATCGCGTCCCCATGGCGCTCGCGACCGACTGCAATCCCGGCAGCTCGCCGCTGACGTCGCTGCTGCTCGCCATGAACATGGGCGCGACGCTGTTCCGGATGAATGTCGCTGAATGCCTGGCCGGCATCACCCGTGAAGGCGCCCGGGCGCTCGGTGTGCTCCATGAAACCGGCACGCTGGAAGCCGGCAAATGGTGCGATCTCGCGATCTGGGACATTGAGCGGCCCGCCGAGCTGGTCTATCGCATCGGATTCAATCCGCTGCATCGCCGGGTGTGGAGGGGGCAATGACGGAGCAGGGCGCCGCAATCGTCGTCAAGCCGGGAACGGTGAGCCTCGACGATCTCGCGCGCGTGCTTGCAGGCGCATCCGTCATGCTCGATGCCCCGTTCTGGCCGCGCGTCGATAGGGCTGCGGCGATCGTCGCGAAGGCTGCTCAGGCCGCCGCGCCCGTCTACGGGATCAACACCGGATTTGGAAAGCTGGCGTCGAAGCGGATTCCGCCGGACCGGACTGCGCTGCTCCAGCGCAATCTCATCGTCTCGCATTGCTGCGGCGTCGGGCCGGCCACGCCTGAGCCCATCGTTCGGCTGATGATGGCGCTGAAGATTGTCTCGCTCGGGCGCGGCGCCTCCGGCGTGCGCCGCGAGGTGATCGAGCAATTGCAAGAGATGCTGGCGCGCGGCGTCTACCCGCTGGTGCCGCAGCAGGGCTCGGTCGGCGCCTCCGGCGATCTGGCGCCGCTTGCACATATGACCGCGGTGATGATCGGCGAGGGGCAAGCGATCGTTGACGGGAAGACCGTATCAGGCGCCGAGGCGCTCGCTGCGGCCGGGCTTGCGCCCCTGACGCTGGGTCCGAAGGAGGGGCTTGCGCTGATCAACGGCACGCAGTTCTCGACCGCCTATGCCATCGCCGGCGTGCTGCGCGCATTTCGTCTCGCGCGCGCCGCGCTCGTCACGGGTGCGCTGTCGGTCGATGCGGCGATGGCCTCGACCGCGCCATTCCGCCCCGAAATCCAGGCGCTGCGCGGTCATCCCGGGCAGATCGCCGCTGCTGCGACGCTGACCGCGCTGCTTGACGGCAGCGATATCCGCCTGTCGCATCTCGAAGGCGACGAGCGCGTGCAGGATCCCTATTGCTTGCGCTGCCAGCCGCAGGTCGCCGGTGCCGCGCTCGACCTGATCACGCAGGCCGCGCGCACGCTGGTCGTCGAGGCCAACGCCGTCACTGACAACCCGCTCGTGCTGGTCGAGACCGGCGAGATCGTCTCCGGCGGCAATTTCCACGCCGAGCCAGTCGCGTTTGCCGCCGATACGATCGCGCTGGCGCTGTCGGAAATCGGTGCGATCAGCGAGCGGCGCATCGCGACGCTGGTCGATCCCGCGCTCAATTTCGGCCTGCCGCCGTTCCTGACACCGGACCCCGGCATCAATTCCGGCTTCATGATCGCCGAGGTGACGGCGGCTGCGCTCTACGCCGAGAACAAGCAGCGCGCAGCGGCCTGCTCGATCGACTCGACGCCGACCAGCGCCAACCAGGAAGACCACGTCTCGATGGCCGCGCATGCCGCGCGGCGGCTCTCCGACATGGCCGATAATCTCGCTCCGATCCTCGGCATCGAGCTGCTCGTTGCCGCGCAGGGCATCACGCTGCGCGCGCCGCATGCAACCAGCGCGCCGCTCGTTGCCATCATCGCGGCGTTGCGTGAGCAAGTGCCCGCGCTCGGTGCCGACCGCTACATGGCCGGCGATCTCGCCAAAGCCGCTGCGCTGATCGAAGCCGATGCACTCCCGGCCGTCGCGATCGCCGCGCTTCCATCTGATCCGTTCCCAAGACTCGTCTGAAGAGGTCTTCATGAACCGCCGACTGGACAATGACCGCACCATCCGCGCCCCCCGCGGCAGCGACATCAGCGCCAAGAGCTGGCTGACCGAAGCCCCTCTGCGCATGCTGATGAACAATCTCGATCCCGACGTTGCGGAGCGTCCGAGCGAGCTCGTCGTCTATGGCGGCATCGGCCGCGCCGCGCGCGACTGGGAGAGCTTTGACCGGATCACCAACGCGCTGCGCAAGCTCGAGAACGACCAGACCTTGCTGGTCCAGTCCGGCAAGCCGGTCGGCGTGTTCCGCACCCATGCCGATGCCCCGCGCGTGCTGATCGCGAACTCCAACCTTGTGCCGCACTGGGCGACGCTCGATCATTTCAACGAGCTCGATCGCCTGGGCCTGATGATGTACGGCCAGATGACGGCGGGTTCCTGGATCTATATCGGCAGCCAGGGCATCGTGCAGGGCACCTACGAGACCTTCGTCGAGGTCGGCCGTCGCCATTATGGCGGCAGCCTCGCCGGCAAATGGATCCTCACCGCCGGTCTCGGCGGTATGGGCGGCGCGCAGCCGCTGGCGGCGACCATGGCGGGTGCCTCGATGCTCGCGGTCGAATGCCAGCCGAGCCGCATCGAGATGCGCTTGCGGACCGGTTATCTCGATCGCCAGGCCGCGACGCTCGACGAAGCGCTCGCCATCATGTCGGACGCCGCGACAACGAAGAAGGCCGTCTCGGTCGGCCTGCTCGGCAATGCCGCGGAGATTTTTCCCGAGCTGGTGCGCCGCGGCGTCAAGCCCGACATCGTCACCGACCAGACCAGCGCGCATGATCCAATCAACGGCTATTTGCCGAAGGGCTGGACCCTCGCCGATTGGGAAACCAGGCGCGCGTCCGATCCGAAGGCGGTCGAGCGCGCCTCAAAGACGTCGATGGTCGAGCACGTCCAGGCCATGCTGGATTTCCATGCGCAGGGCATTCCGACGCTCGACTATGGCAATAACATTCGCCAGATGGCGCAGGACATGGGCCTGAAGAACGCCTTCGAATTCCCTGGCTTCGTGCCTGCCTATATCCGTCCCTTATTCTGCCGTGGCGTCGGGCCGTTCCGTTGGGCCGCGCTCTCGGGCGATCCCGAGGACATCTTCAAGACCGACGCCAGGGTCAAGGAGCTGATGCCCGACGACAAGCATCTGCACAACTGGCTCGACATGGCCAGGGAGCGCATCAAGTTCCAGGGCCTGCCGGCGCGGATTTGCTGGGTCGGCCTTGGCGATCGTCATCGCCTCGGCCTCGCCTTCAACGAGATGGTCGCGCGCGGCGAGTTGAAAGCACCGATCGTGATCGGTCGCGATCATCTCGACAGCGGCTCGGTGGCGAGCCCCAACCGCGAGACCGAGGCGATGAAGGACGGATCGGATGCGGTGTCCGACTGGCCGCTGCTCAACGCGCTCTTGAATTGCGCCAGCGGCGCGACCTGGGTCTCGCTGCATCACGGCGGCGGCGTCGGCATCGGTTATTCCCAGCACGCCGGCATGGTGATCGTGGCCGACGGCACGCCTGAGGCCGCCAAGCGGATCGAGCGCGTGCTCTGGAACGATCCCGCCAGCGGCGTCATGCGCCATGCCGACGCGGGATATGACATCGCGATCGACTGCGCCCGCGACAAGGGGCTCGATCTGCCGAGCCTGGCGAAGTAGCGCTACGTCAGCAACGACCTTGGCCTCGCGCGCGGCGTCGCTGGCGACGCCGCGGCCATTCTCCGGGAGGGTGTTATTTCGCGCCCTGAAGCGCGGCGGTCTGCTTGGCGAGTTGCCTGTCGAATTCCTCCGACAGGCCCGTAGCGTAAGTCGCAAGCTCGCCTGGCTTGACGAACGGATTCGGCGTCTCGTTCTTGATCTGCTGCCCACGCTTTTCCTGCATGCCATACACCTCCGGATGCGGCCCGAGCAGCACGTCGATCTTCATCGCCTTGGCTTTGGCGAAGGTTGCGCGGTAGTCGTCCATGATACCGGGATAGGTCGGCTGGCCGACCAGCCGGTTCAGCGCCACGGTGCCACTGCAGAAGAACAGCACCTTGCGGTCTTGGCCGCCGTCCTTCACCGTCATCTCCCAGCTCGTGCAGCCGGGCGAGTGGCCGGGCGTCGCATGTGCCGTCAGCGTGGTGTCGCCGAGCGTGACCTTGTCGCCCTCCTTCACGGCGCGGTCGACCTTCACGGGGGTAAAGGTGAGATCCTGGTTCTTCTCGTCGCCCGGATAATAGCCGCCTTCGAGCAGCGGCTTGTCGCGCTCGCCGGCCACGAGCTGCGCGCCCGTCTCCTTCTTGATCTCGGCGAAGCCGCCGGTGTGGTCGAGATGGGCGTGCGTGTTGAGGATGTATTTGATGTCGGCAACCTTGAAGCCGAGTCTGGCAATGTTGCCTTTGATCATGCCGGTCGACTGAGACATCGCCGTGTCCATCAGGATCAAGCCCTGGGACGTCTTGATGACATAGACAGCGATGCCGTCGGTCCCGACATAGTAGATGTTGTCGATCAGCTGGAACGGCTCGAACGGGGCGGTCCATTTCTGCATCACTGTTGCCAGGAAGTCCTTGAGGGTCTGCGCCTGCGCCACAGGTGCGAAGAGTGTCAGCGTACACAGCGCGGCCGTGAGCTTTCTCATGGATGGGTCCTCCCGATTGTTGTTTTTCGTTGCGACCGCGCCTTCGCGCTGATCGACCGGCCGCACGCTAAATGTTAAGCGATGAGGCAGCAACGGCCTGCGTTCGAAAAATTCCGCGTCATGCGCGGAATAATCGTCACCCCAGCGGTCGAGCGCGCCGCGTCCTTTGGACGTCAGGCGAGGGCGGCCTGGCGTTCCCGCACCGTCTCGCGGCTGCGATCGGCGCCACGCGGCTCGGCGAGCCGGGTGAAGCTGCGCTGGCCCGCATGCACGGGTGCCTCGACGATCACGCCTTCGCAGACGATCTGGCCGCCGAGCATCCTGAATTCGAGCTTGTCGTAGCGCGGCAGTGTTTCGCCAGGCTCGGGCGGCAGCAGTCCGATGCGCCCCTGGATGTTCAGCGTGGCTTCGCCCGTGCCGTGAAGCCGCGGATTCCACATCCTGATCCCTGTCTCAGTCCAGCGCTGGCGGATCAGCGCGGCGCGATCGGCGGGCTCGACGGCTTTCGCGCGAGGCTTCGGCGTGCTGGAGCTCTTTGGGGCGGGCGACACGGGCTCCGGCTCGATGTGCGGGGCGACAACCGGCGCGTCGGCGATCGTCTCCTCGGCGGCAACGGCCGCGACGGGCTGAAGATCGTTTGCGACGACCGGCTCGATCTCCACGGAAGCGACGGATGCGGGTTCGTCCTCAGTGACGAACTCGGGCGCGTCAACCGGCTCGCTCTCGGTCTCAATCGAAGAGACCGAGACCTCCTCCACGGTGACGGGCTCGACCTCTGCCGGCGTCTCTACTGATGAATCGTCGCTGACGATGGTCTCTGTCGGCGCTGCTGACAGGCTCTCCACGGGGACGGAGATGGCAGCGGTGTCTTCAGCGATCGGAGTCACGACCTCGATGTCGGCGTTACGATGCAACGGCCCAGCGCCGTCGAGTACCGGAGCAGCTTCTGCAACAGCTAGGACGGCCGGCGACTCATGCGCAGCGATCTGCGCCACGTCGATGCTGCCGCTGTGCGGCAGAGGCCGAAGCCGGTTGAACGCCCATTTCACCGCAGGGATGCGGCTCAGCAACGATATCAGTCTCGAAAGCACCGGGAGTTGTCCAAGAGGTACGCAGGCCGTAGGCAATCGCTGATTCGCCAGCAATGTGAAAAACTGCCCCGGCCGTCACACCCCTGTCAATTGAGGCGAGACCAATTGCAGAACATCTGCACAGCCTCGCGCGCCACAGTGGTCATTCGAAATGCATCGATGCGAGCGGATCTTCGTCGCGATTGGGCAGATGCGTCGGAGCAACCGCGTGCTCCGTCTTGCGGATGTGCGAATGCGCAGGCGCGTGCCTGCGGACCAGTGCCACGGTCAGCGCGTCGCATTCCGCCTGTTCGCTGCTCCATGCGTAGTCGAGGCTTGACGACTGTGCGGACCACGCCTGCGCCGGGCCGGCGATTGCCAGGGACAAGATGAGCCGCAAGGCGGTGACGATGATTGTCTTTGTCATGGGACGCTCCAATCCGTTCCATCAGCAGGATCAGGCTAGGCGGGACGATATTCCGCGCCGCCACATGATCGCGCGGCAGCTCACGCGGGGTTTAACGGCCGTGAGGCCGGCGTGAGGGGGCGTGTCCGTTCGACAGCGAAGGAGCGAACACGTGACCGGCAAGACATAACGTCGGGCTTTCCAGCGCCATCCTTCCGGCCTAATTTGAAACATCCGGGGAGTGAGGAACGCCATGAAGAAGCTTGCCGCCATCGCAGCGGTTCTGGTCTGGTCGAGTTGTGCCTACGCGCAGGACCGCAGCATCACCGTGGCCTCGACGACGTCGACGGAGCAGTCGGGCTTGTTTGGCTATCTGCTGCCGCTGTTCTCGAAGGCCGAAGGCATCGAGGTGAAGGTCGTTGCCGTCGGCACCGGCCAGGCACTGGACATCGGGCGGCGCGGCGATGCCGACGTGGTGTTCGTCCATGACAGGCCGGCCGAAGACAAGTTCATGTCCGAAGGGCAGGGCGTGAAGCGCTTCGACGTCATGTACAACGATTTCATCATCGTCGGGCCAAAGAGCGATCCCGCGAAGATCGCCGGCAGCAAGGACGTCGCTGATGCCTTGCGCAGAATCGCGGCGGCAAAGGCGCCGTTCATCTCGCGCGGCGACAAATCCGGCACCCATGCCGCCGAGCTGAGATTGTGGAAGGAGGCGGGCGTCGACATCGCTGATGGCAAGGACAGCTGGTATCGCGAGATCGGGCAGGGCATGGGCCCGGCGCTGAACATGGCATCGTCATCGAACGCCTATCTGCTGTCGGATCGCGGCACCTGGCTGTCGTTCAGGAACCGCGGCGAGCTTGCGATCCTGACCGAGGGCGACAAGCGGCTGTTCAATCAATACGGCGTCATGCTGGTCAATCCGGAAAAGCATGCGAATGTGAAGGCGAAGGACGGGCAGGCCTTCATCGACTGGCTGGTCTCCCCGAAGGGGCAGGATGCGATCGCAGGCTACAAGGTCGGCGGCGAGCAGCTATTTTTCCCGAACGCGTCCCACTAGCAGGAAGGCGACGGTCGAGACGGCGACGCTGAGCGCGAGCAGGATCAGCCCGAGCCCGAGCGCCAGCGGCAGGTCGCCCTTGCTGGTCTCGAGCGCAATTGCCGTCGTCATCGTGCGGGTAAAACTGCGGATGTTGCCGCCGACGATGATGATAGCGCCGACTTCGGCGATCGCGCGCCCGAACGCTGCGAGAAAGGCCGTCAGCAGCGAGGTCCGGCCGAGTGCGAACAGCAGGCCGATGCTGCGCAGCGTTGATAGCCCGTCGATCCGCGCGAGGTCGCCATATTCCGCCCACAGCAAGCTCGCCGGCCGGTGCACCAGTGCGACCACGATCGGGGTGGCCAGCAACGTCTGTGCGATCACCATGGCCGTCGGCGTGAACAACAGGCCCGCTGCCCCGAACGGGCCGGACCGCGACAACATGAGATAAAGCGCGAGCCCGACCACGACCGGCGGCAGGCCGAGCAACGCATTGGTCAGCACGATGATGACCTGCCGTCCGCGGAAGCGGGTGATCGCAAGAAGGGCCCCGAATGGGGCCCCGATCAACAGCGCAATGATGCTGGCCGTCAGGCTCACGTGCACCGACAGGGTGACAATGCCGAGCAGTTCGGGATCGGCCTCGCTAATCAGCGCGAACGCAGCAACGATGGAGCGCGCGAAATCGTTCATCCCGGATTTCGCCGTGTGGGCAGCAGATCCAGCACCAGCTCGGAGGGACGGCAAAGCCTGACGCCTTTCGGCGTCACCTCGATCGGCCGGTTGATCAGGATCGGATGTGCCGTCATCGCATCGAGCAACTGATCGTCAGTTGGTGCCGGGTTTTCGAGTCCGAGTTCGGCATAGGGCGCAGCCTTCTCGCGTACGGCCTCGCGCACCGAAATCCCCATGCGGGCTATCAGCTGCTGCAGCAGCGCCCGCGACGGCGGTGTCTTCAGATATTTGATCACGTGCGGCTCGATACCGGCATTCCGCATCGTGGCAAGCGTGGTGCGCGACGTGCCGCATTCGGGATTGTGGTAGATGATCGGTCCATCGGCAGCACCTTCCGTCAGATTGACGAGCTCATTCAAGATTACGAACCGCGTCGCAGAAATCATCGATCCCCCCTCGCGCCTGGCGCGTCAACCTAAATCTGGCTGTCCCGACGGGCAAAACACCTTGCCACCCGCGCCGCCACAAAAGGTCAAGCCCTGCCCACAAAAATATTCCACTTTACCGAAATTCGGAATTGGCGTATGTTTCGCGCATCTCACCCGGCACGAGGGACGGATCGCGAGTCGTCCGGTACGTGGGTGAGTTGCGGTGGACGCGGGCTCGCGTCGGCACGCGAAGGTCGGGAGCAGGGCGAGCGGAGGATTGAGCCGAACCTCGTGAGCACCTGGCCGCGTGTGACGAACGGCGCGGGCGGCGTACGGCAAAGCCGTGTGGTCCTGACTGTCGTCGCTACAGTCAAGTCTTGCGGAAGGCGGCATGAGGGCCAACCGGCCCTCGCCGTCAACTTTTCGCAGGGCGACGGAGGCCAAAGGAATTCGGCTCCGGGGGCACGGCATAAGCCGTCAAACCACTCGCGCAGGGAAGGTCGGGATGTCTCGGCTGCCCTGTACGTCGCTGTGCAGCCTCCTTTTGCGCTACACACGCACAGCGAACCGCGGGTGCCAGCTGGCGCCCGGCCTTCCCTGCGCCCTCGGCATTCCCGGGGGGCCAAACCAGCCGCAAAACTCGGGCCGAAATGGCCGCGAGGCCGCGAAATCATGCCCTTTGCGAGCGGAAAGGCGACTTTATTCTCGCCACGGATGCTTTAAGGAAGAGCCTGGATGCGGCGCAGCACTCAAGGCGTCCGCGGATCGAAATTCAGGTCAAACCGGGCACGCCGCCATTGCGGCCGGGCTCGCTCAACGAGAAGGACGTCATTCCATGATCAATACCGTTGGCATCATCGGAGCAGGAACCATGGGCAACGGCATTGCCCAGATCTGCGCCGCAGCCGGGCTTTCGGTCGTGATGGTCGACATCTCCGATGCGGCAGTGAACCGCGGCATTTCGACAGTCGGCGGCAGCCTCGAGCGCCTGGTCAAGAAGGAGAAGATGTCGGCGGCCGATCGCGAGGCGACGCTCAAGCGCATCACCGGCACGACCGATCGTGCGAAGCTTACCGATTGCGATCTCGTCATCGAGGCCGCGACCGAGAACGAGGAGCTCAAGGTCAAGATCCTGAAGGACCTCTGCGCCACGCTGTCGTCGCGCACGCTGGTTGCGACCAACACCTCGTCGATCTCGATCACCAAGCTTGCGGCTGCGACCGATCGCCCGGACCGCTTCATCGGCATGCACTTCTTTAACCCGGTGCCGGTGATGGCGCTGCTGGAACTCATCCGCGGCTTGCAGACCTCGGACGACACCCACGCCAAGGCACTCGATTTCGCCCAGCGCGTCGGCAAGGTGGCGATCACGGCCAAGAACAGCCCGGGCTTCGCCGTCAACCGCATCCTGTGCCCGATGATCAACGAGGCGATCTTCGCGCTCCAGGAGGGCATCGCGACCGCAGAAGAAATCGACGCCGGCATGAAGCTCGGCTGCAACCATCCGATCGGGCCGCTGGCGCTGGCTGACCTCGTCGGCCTCGACACCATGCTGTCGGTGATGGAGGTCTTTTATAAGGGCTTCAACGACCCCAAATACCGTCCGGCCCCCTTGCTCAAGGAAATGGTCGATGCCGGCCATCTCGGCCGCAAGACCGGGCAGGGCTTTTACACCTACGGCGCCTGATCATGGCGTGGGCGGCGGATGGTGATCATCCGCCGCCCATGCCGCAATTTGCGCCAGGACAAGGACGTCGCGCGCAATTGGCCCGAGAATGTCGAACGGGCGGCTCGCGAGAACAACGAACGGAAAACGAAGGACATGTCGGTTCGACTGAAGGCCGAGCGGGAAGCTGCGGCCACGCGGCGGAACCTGCTGACCCAGGATGCGATCGAGCGCACCGGGATTACCGAGGAGATGATCGGGGAACTCGTCACCCGCTTCTACGGACGCGTCCGCGAGGATGCGCTGCTCGGGCCGGTGTTCGCGATCGTGCAGAATTGGGACGAGCATCTCGCCAAGCTTAGGGATTTTTGGTCGTCGGTCGTGCTAATGAGCGGGCGCTACCATGGCTCGCCGATGCGGGCGCATATGCCGCTGAGTTTGATTGGCGATCATTTCGACCGCTGGCTCGACCTGTTCGAACTGACCGCGCGCGAAGTCTGCCCGCCGCCGGCGGCTGCGCTCTTCATCGACAAGGCGCGTCGCATTGCCGACAGTTTTGAGATGGCATCGGCCACCATTGCCGGCCGCATCGCCGCGCCGCGTCACCTGCTGCGGTCCTGACCACAGCGGGCCTGCCTGCGAAACGTGCAGTTGAATCGCGCTATGGTTGCGTTGCGTAGAAAGCAGCGCGTCGCATCAATTCCAACATCATCGGTCTGATCTGCAAAAACGTCATGCCGCTCGCGCAGCATGACGTTGAAATCGCAAAAACGCGCATGAATGCGTGCAATCGCGTTCAATCAAAGCGAGTAAAGCCATATTGATGCACTGCGGCGCCAAATCTGCGCCTTCATTTCGGCAGAGTTCCAGCGCCTGCTAGCATGCATGTCGCGGACATCGTTCAACACTGTATCCCCATCCTCCGACAGCACTGCGGCACCCGAAGCCGATGTGAACGCGGAGCAAACGCGGCGAATGCTGCTGCTCGGAGCGCTCGCCACCACCGCCTGTCTCGGCTGTTCCGCGCAAGCGCGTGCGGGCGAAGATCCGCCTGGCTCCGACGAGCGGCCGCAGAAGGGCGATGTGCTCGTGTTCTCCGAGGGCGACAGCGAAGGAAAGCTCATCACCGCGGATCTGCAGGCCGGCGGTCCGCCGGTGCATGCCTGGCCGCAGGATCCCAAGACATCGGTGGTGCGCAACGCCTCGCGGCTCAACGAGATCCTGATCATCCAGCTCGATCCCGCCGAGCTCGACGAGCAAACCAAAGCTCGTGCCGTCGACGGCATCCTCGCCTATTCGGCGATCTGCTCCCATGCCGGCTGTCCCGTCACCGCCTGGGTCAAGAGCGATGTCGGCGACAAGGACGTCCTCAAGTGCATGTGCCACGGCTCGGTCACGGCGACCGCGGGCGATCTCGTCTTCGCCGGCGGCACCAACGACCGCAACTTCCGCGCCTTCAACGCCAAGACCGGTGAGTTGTTGTGGGAGCAGAAGACCAACTCCTGCATCATGGGCACGCCGATGTCCTATGAGATCGACGGCACGCAATATGTCGCGATCCAGTCGGGCTGGGGCGTGGACGCGCAGCGGATCCCGGACGCGCTCGCGACCAACAATATCGGCATCGAATCCAACGTGCCGCAAGGCGGCGTGATCTGGGTGTTCGCGCTGAAGAAGTAAGCTCCGCAGGCGGATCGAAGACAGCGGAGCCGCGGGGGGGTGGCGAGTGCGGCGGACGGCAACGTCCGCCGCACTTTGCGTAGCGTGATATGGGAAGAGATTCTTCCCTTCTTCCCTTGTGGGAGAAGGTGGCAATAGGCGGCCTTCGGCCGCCGTTCTTGAGAACGCCGATGCTTCGCATCGGCTATGGCGCCGGATGAGGGGTATTTATCCGCGAACAACAATGCGCGAGCCTCGCGGAGGCGGCCCCCTCACCCAAGTGAGATCGCAGCAATCAGCGTCGCTGCCCTCTCCCGCAAGCGGAGAGGGCACATCAATGCGCAGGCGTCAAACCACTACTTCCCCTGACGGTCGACCTTGTCTTTCTCCGCCTGATTCATCTCCTGAACCTTCGGATCGGTGCTGCTCTGCCCGGTGGTCTGGGTGGTCGAAGCGGGCGGGGCGCTGGCGTTGGGAGGCGAGTTCTGGTCCGGCGCGGTGGGGCGCGTTGCCGTGGTTGGCGGTGTGGCGGTGCTCTGGGCGAACGCGGCTGCATTCGTCAAAAGAAAGGCGCTCGACAGCAGCGAGACTGCGAGCGCCCTTGGGAAGTTGATCATCGATCTGCTCCTGTCAGATCGAAGAGAAACGGCGCGAAGCCGCCTGATGTTCCGCGTCAAGCTTCCAATTGCTTGCCGATCGGCAGCGCGCGAATGCGCTTGCCGGTCGCCGCGAAGATCGCGTTCATCAGCGCCGGTGCGAATGGCGGCACGCCGGGCTCGCCGACGCCGCTCGGCGGCGTGTCGGGTCCGGGTGGCACGATGTAGACGTTCGTCACCAGCGGAGCCTCGTCGATCCTGACGACCTGGAAGTCGTCAAAATTCTTCTGCTCCACCTTGCCGTCCTTGAAGCTGACCTCGCCATATTTGGCGAGGCTCAGGCCCATGATTGCCGCGCCCTCGATCTGCGAGGCGATGCGCTCGGGGTTGACATAGGTGCCGCAGTCGATCGCGGTGTCGACCCGCGGCACCGTCAGCTTGCCCTTGTCGTCGACGGCCACCTCGACAATGGTCGCGATGTAGCTGACGAAGCTGCGGTGCACGGCGATGCCGAGGCCGTGGCCCTTCGGGACTTGACGGCCCCATTCGCCCTTCTCGGCGACCAGCTCGACGACCTTGCGCAGGCGTGCGGTATCGATCGGGTAGCTGTCATAGGGCTCGCCATAGTTCCAGAGGTCTTTGACCGCTGGCTTGACGATGCGGGGCGTGCCGATCAGCGCGAGCAGCGTCTCTTTCTGGTCGCGTCCGGTCGCGTTCGCGATCTCGCCGACCATCGACTGCACCGCGAAGGCGCGCGGGATGTTCGAGACCGAGCGGAACCAGCCGATGCGGGTGAACGCCGCGGCTTCCGGGTTCTCGCAACTGATGTTGGCGATCTCGAACGGCATGTCGACGAGCCCCATGCCGAGCTCGAATGCCGCTGCGTGCTTGGCACCGGCCGCGAAGGTCGACGCGATGGTCGGCGCTACGCTGCGGTGGCGCCAGGCGACCACCTTGCCGTCCTTGTCCAGCCCGGCCTCGATCCGCTCCACCGAGACGGTGTGCAGGAAGTCGTGGTGGAGATCGTCCTCGCGCGTCCACTGCACCTTGACGGGCGCACCGAGCTCCTTCGACAGCAGCGCGGCCTCGAGTGCAAAGTCGCATTTCGATTTGCGGCCGAAGCCGCCGCCGAGCAGCGTGACATTGACGGTGACATTGCCCTCGGGGATGCCGAGCGTCTTGGCGACATCCTCGCGCGTGCCGCCGGGACTCTGCACCGGCGCCCAGATCTCCGCCTTGTCGCCCTTGACGTCGGCAACCGCAACCGGCGGCTCCATGCAGACATGGGCGAGATGGGGCAGATAATATTCGCCGATCACGACCTTGGCAGCGGCCTTCAGGGCGGCGTCCGCGTCGCCCTCCTGACGAACGACCAAACCCGGCTTGCGCGAGGCCTCCTCGAGCTCCTTGCGATAGGCGACCGAGTCGTATTTGCCGTTGGCGCCGTCGTCCCAAACGAGCTTCAGCGCGTCGCGGCCCTTGATCGCGGCGCCGGTGTTACGCGCGATCACCGCGACGCCGCCGAGCGGCTGGAACTTCGACGGCCACGGCCAGCCGCGCACCTGCATCACCTTCTCGACGCCAGGTACCTTCAGCGCCGCGTCCGGATCGAACGAGGTGAGCTTGCCGCCGGTCACCGGCGGGCGCGCGATCACGGCGTATTTCATCCCGGGCAGGCGCACGTCGGCTCCGTAACGGGCCTTGCCGGTGGTGATGTCGTGGAGATCGACGATGCCGACCTGGCCCTTGCCGAGATAGCGGAAGTCCTTGGGGTCTTTCAGCTTGAGGCCTTCGATGCTCGGCACCGATTCCTTGGCGGCATCGGCTGCGACCTCGCCGAAGCCGAGCTTGCGACCGCTGGCGCTGTGGACGACCTCGTGATTGACCGCCTTGACCTCGGTCGCCGGCACGCCCCAGCGCTTGGCCGCGGCCTGCTCCAGCATGGTGCGGGCGGAGGCACCGATCTGGCGCATCGGGATCAGATAGTGCCGCGTGCTGCGCGAGCCGTCGGTGTCCTGGTTGCCGAACTTGACCTCGTCACCATGGGCCTGCTGCACCTTGACCCTGGACCAGTCGGCTTCCATCTCCTCGGCCACGATCAGCGGCAGGCTGGTGCGCACGCCGGTGCCCATCTCGGCGCGATGCGCCAGGATGGTGACGGTGCCGTCGGGCGCGACCGCGACGAAGACGCGCGGATCGACCACGACGCCGTGCGGCATCTTGCCGGCGCCGGTCTCATAGGCAAAAGCCTGGCGCGTCATCACGGGTGCGGCGAGCACGAAGCCGCTGGTGACGCCGAGCCCCTTCAGGATGCTGCGACGCGATACCTTCTCGACCTTCAAATTCTTTTCGAAGCCACGAAGCTTCCGGGGATTGTCGATGAAATTCATGTCACACTCCGGTCGATGCGAGATGGACCGCGTTCTCGATGCGCTGGTAGCAGCCGCAGCGGCAGATGTTGCCGGACATGGCCTCGCGAATCTGGTCGTGCGACGGCTTGGGATTATCCATCAGGAGCGCTGCGGCCTGCATGATCTGGCCGGCCTGGCAAAAGCCGCATTGAGGAACATTGACCTGGCGCCATGCCTTCTGGACGGGATGATCGCCGTCCGGATGCAGCCCCTCGATCGTGGTGACCTCGCGCCCCGCCACGTCGTTGATCGATGTGATGCAGGACCGCACCGCCTCCTTGTCGACGATGACGGTGCAGGCACCGCACAGGGCCTGGCCACAGCCGAACTTGGTGCCGGTCAGCCCGGCTTCGTCGCGGAGGAACCAGAGTAGCGGGAGATCCGGGTCGCCGTCCCAGCTCTTTTCCTGGCCGTTGATCTTCACCTTGATCATGATCGTCCCTCGCTCTTCATAAGCTTGCCGAAGTTGGAATAGCCGACGTCGGTCGGCTCCGTGGTCCGTGTGTCGTCGCAACCGCATCCCGGCCCGTTGTCCCGCGCGGGCAAATCCCGGCAGGAAGCTGGAATGCGAATCGCAATGTCCGGATGTGCTCGATACCTTCCGTTTTGTTCTTGATTGATTGAACTCGCGCGGCATCGTGACGACGCGACCGTAGCAGAGATCGCGCCGGACCGGCATTCACAGCCGGGTGTTCTCGACGTGAACAGATTGCATCCGGGGTTTGTCAAAAGCTGGGCGCGGCCACATGTCGCGCGTTGCGCAAATATAGAATCTGAGACGGGTGAAAAAAAGCTTCGTCCGCCAGAGGGACTGCGCGGACGAAGCAGTATTCCTCAGTCGAGGGAGGGAGAATCGCAAGGCGCGCTGACTTCAAGCAGGAAGAGGACGGCACTGCGCAGTCATTCAGAGACCAGGACTGAGGGAGCGGAAAGCGCTCGCATACGCAAAGTGCACGGGCGGCGAACTCGCCGCGATCATTCGAGAGCTGTCCGTCGCCTCGTTGGCGACCAGCGAGGCGACGGACAAATTTTTGGCGGCTTGCTCAGGCGGCCTTGGCCTTCGCCACGTGGGTCGCGATTGCGTCCATCAACGCCGGCGACAGGCAGTCATAGGGCTCGAGGCCGATCTCCTTCAGCCGCGACCGGATGCCGGCCATCTGCTCCGGCTTCACGCCCGATTCGATCACCGAGGAGACGAAGGCGGCGAATTGCGGCGCCTGCGAGCCTTGCTCCTGGAACAGCTCGGGATGGATGAAATCGAGCCCGTAGAACGGATGGTTCTTGTTCTCGATGCGGCCGTACATGTGGGTGCCGCAGGCCTTGCAGGCGTGTCGCTGGATCACCGCCGAAGCGTCGATTATCTGGAGCTTGTCGCCGTTCTCGAGCACGGTGACGTTCTGGCGCGGCACCACCGCGACCACGGAGAAGGTCGCGCCCTGCGGCTTCCAGCACTTGGTGCAGCCGCAGGCGTGGTTGTGCGCCACGTCGCCCTTGATGCCGACCTTGACCGGATGGTCCTTGCATTTGCAGACGAGCGTGCCGCCGGCAAAGTGGCCGCTGCCTTGCTTGATGCCGTTGTCGATCGAGGGGTGGAGTGCAACAGTCATGGGTCGATCCTCCTTGGGTGTGACGCTTGAGTTAGAACACGACGACTGAACGAATCGATTTGCCCTCATGCATCAGGTCGAAGCCCTTGTTGATCTCTTCGAGCTTGAGCGTGTGGGTGATCATCGGGTCGATCTGGATCTTTCCGTTCATGTACCAGTCGACGATCTTCGGCACGTCGGTGCGGCCGCGGGCGCCGCCGAAGGCGGTGCCGCGCCAGTTGCGGCCGGTGACGAGCTGGAACGGGCGGGTGGCAATCTCCTTGCCGGATTCGGCAACGCCGATGACGATCGAGGTGCCCCAGCCGCGATGGCAGGCTTCCAGCGCCTGGCGCATCACCGTGGTGTTGCCGGTGCAGTCGAAGGTGTAGTCGGCACCGCCGTCGGTCAGGGTCACCAGGTGCGGGACGATGTCGCCGGTGATCTTCTTGGGGTTGACGAAATCGGTCATGCCGAACCGGCGGCCCCATTCCTCCTTGGAGTCGTTGATATCGACGCCGATGATCTTGTCGGCGCCGGCCATCTTGGCGCCCTGGATGACGTTCAACCCGATGCCGCCGAGGCCGAACACGACGACGTTGGAGCCCGGCTCGACCTTGGCCGTGTTGACCACGGCGCCGACGCCGGTGGTGACGCCACAGCCGATGTAGCAGCTCTTGTCGAAGGGAGCGTCCTCGCGGATCTTCGCCACCGCGATCTCCGGCAGCACCGTGAAGTTGGAGAAGGTCGAGCAGCCCATATAGTGGTAGATCGGCTTGCCCTGATAGGAGAAGCGGCTGGTGCCGTCAGGCATCACGCCCTTGCCCTGCGTCGCGCGGATCGCGGTGCAGAGATTGGTCTTCTGGCTCAGGCAGCTTTTGCACTGCCGGCATTCCGGCGTGTAGAGCGGAATGACGTGGTCGCCCGGCTTGACCGAGCTCACGCCCGCGCCGATCTCGCGGATGATGCCGGCGCCCTCATGGCCGAGGATCGACGGGAAGATTCCTTCGCTGTCGAGACCGTCGAGCGTGTAGGCATCGGTGTGGCAGATGCCCGTCGCCTTGATCTCGACCAGGACTTCGCCAGTCTTCGGCCCTTCCAGATCGACTTCGACGATCTCGAGCGGTTTTTTCGCTTCGAAAGCGACAGCGGCGCGTGTCTTCATCGGTAACTCCTCAAATTCTCGCAGGATGCCAAGACTTAAGTCTCGGCCGGGCTGCAAACGTTCACTTCTTGCCCATGCACGAGTCTTCGTTCTTGGTATAGGCGTCGTTCTTGTCCTCATGCTTGCCGGGGCGGGCGCGGCCCCAGGCCTCGTTGGAGCGGGCGCGCAGATAGACGTAGAGATCGTCCATGTAGCAGGCGACGTTCGGGTTATCTCCGAAGGCCGGCATCACGTTCTCTGCGGCGGTGGAGATGTTCTTGCGGCCCGAGGCGACGACGCCGAGAAAATCGGCATAGCTCATCGTCTTGAGCGAATCCTTCAGTGCGGGCGCATAGGTCGAGCCCATGCCATCCGGGCCATGACACACATGGCAGTCCGAGTGATAGCGGCGGTATCCGGAATAGGTGTACCAGTCGACGGTGTCGCCGTTGATCTTGTAGGTCGGGTTGCCCTCCTTATCGAGCCATTCGCCAGTTTCGGTCTGCTTGACGGCGGCCGGGTCGCCCGAGCCGTCGTCCGCGACAGCAATTCCTCCGGACGCAACGAAGATCATCGCAGCAATGACAGAGCAGATTTTACGCAAAAGGTGTTCCTCGAAGGCATCAGGTGGAGACGAGCCGGCGCGTGGAGTTGATCCACGCGCCGGAGCGATACGGAGTCGAGGCTAGTTCGTCGCGGGCAGCGAGAACACGGTCAGCGTGCCGCCGAGTGCCGTGTAGTTGCTGAGCGCGGCGTAGCCGCCGACTGCACCGAGACCTGCGGTCGGATCGGTCAGGCCTGCTGCCAGACCGATGCCGGCCCAGCCGCCCACGCCGGAGAGCACTGCGACATACTGCTTGCCGCCGTTCTCGTAGGTGGTGACGTTGCCGATGATGCCGGAGGGAGTCTTGAACTTGTAGAGTTCCTTGCCGGTCTTGGCGTCGACTGCCTTCAGGTAGCCTTCGAGCGTGCCGTAGAACACCACGTTGCCGGCGGTTGCGAGCGCACCCGACCAGACCGAGAACTGCTCCTTGTTCGACCAGACGATCTTGCCGGTCTTGCCGTCCCAGGCGATGAAGTTACCCATGTTGGTCTCGCCCGGCGGCGGATACATCGACAGCGTCGCGCCCACATAGGGTTGGCCCGCGGTGTAGCTCACCTTGAACGGTTCGTAGTCCATGCAGACGTGGTTGGTCGGGACGTAGAACAGCTGCGTGTCGGGCGAGTAGGCCGCCGGCTGCTCGTCCTTGGTACCGAGCGCTGCCGGGCAGATGCCCTTCACGTTGTGATCTTCGCCGGCCTTGTCGGTCGAAGCTGCGTCGAGCACCTTCGGACGACCATAGGTGGCGGAGTTCTTGTCCATGTCGACGCCGGAGGTCCAGTTCACCTTCGGATCGTACTTTTCGGCGACCAGCAGTTCGCCGTTGGTGCGGTCGAGCGTGTAGCCGAGACCGTTACGATCGAAATGCGTCAGCAGCTTGCGCGGCTGACCGTTGATCGACTGATCCGAGAGGATCATCTCGTTGACGCCGTCATAGTCCCATTCGTCATGGGGCGTCATCTGGTAGACCCATTTGGCGACGCCGGTGTCCGGGTTACGTGCCCAGATCGTCATCGACCATTTGTTGTCACCGGGACGCTGCTTCGGATTCCAGGTCGAGGGGTTGCCCGATCCGTAGTAGATCAGGTTCAGCTCGGGATCGTAGGAGGTCCAGCCCCAGGTGGCGCCGCCGCCGATCTTCCACTGATCGCCTTGCCAGGTCTTGAGGCTCGAATCCTTGCCGATCGGCTTGCCGAGTGCAGTGGTCTTGTCGTCGACCAGAAGCTCGTTATCCGGGCCTTCCGAATAGCCGCGCCAGGCCAGTTTGCCGGTCTTGATGTCGTAGGCGCTCATGTGAGCTTGAACGCCGAACTCGCCGCCGGAGATGCCGATCAGCACCTTGTCCTTGATGACCATCGGTGCCGAGGTGCCGGTCTCGCCCTTGCTCGGATCGCCATTCTTGGCGGTCCATGCGACCTGACCGGTCTTGGCGTCGAGCGCGACGAGGGTCGTGTCGGCCTGATGCAGGAAGATCTTGCCGTCACCGAAGGCGAGGCCGCGGTTAACCGTATCGCAGCACATCACCGGGATGACGTTCGGATCCTGCTTCGGCTCGTACTTCCAGACGATCTTGTTCTCCTGCGAAAGGTCAATGGCGTAGACCTTGTTCGGGAACGGCGTATGGACGTACATCATATTGCCGATGATCAGCGGGCCGCCTTCGTGGCCGCGCAGCACGCCGGTCGAGAATGTCCAGGCGACCTGGAGCTTGCCGACATTTTGGGCGTTGATCTGGTTCAGCTTGGAATAGCGGGTATTGGCATAGTCACCTGTCGGCATGACCCAGTCTTTTGGGTTCTGCGACATCTTGAGGACCTCGTCATTGGCCGAGGCGCTCCCGACGGCGAGAGCGGCCGCGGAGCCAAGAAAGGTTGCCAGTAGCACCTTGCGCATAGTCATTCCTCCGTTGGTCTCGTTTATTGTTTCCGAAGCATTGCTCAATCACCGGGCTTCTCGTCCGGCGTCTGCTCGTGCAGGGCGGTCACTTGGGGGACCAGAAACGATGCTGTGCTGTTTCCTCCTCCGATGAGAGCTACGGGTCCACGCGCAGGAGCGGCCCGTTCTTTTTGTTCCTGCCGCAATTTCTAACGACTTCGCCAACAGGAAACTTGCCCAAGAGTGAACCCGCTTTGCTCGACAGCGCACGGAGGCAAAGTTTTTGATATTGCGGTAGCGAATTCAGCGGCTTCCGTGCGGCGCGGGGCCACGCTCAGCGCTCAGGTTCCCCTTGACGGCGCTGCTACTAAGGCGGAGGATTAAGTTACAAGGGTAGCAAAGGAACGATGGCGCTCGTTTCAAAAGACCGCCCAAATTTGAGGTAAACGTCACGCAATCTTGGCTGAGGGCTGCAGCAGGCGCTGGCCGCGATTCGCGTCGAATCTCCGGGTATCACCAGTGGCTGGATTAATGTCCGACACAATTCATACGCTCTCGACGACCGGACTGACGCCGAAGCGGCAGATCCAGAGCTGGATCGACGGGCTGACGAGTCTGTGCGGACACTTCGATGTCGATCCGCTGGAGGCGTCATCGCTCGAAGGGCGCATCGACTACACCAGCGTCTCGCGCCTGAAGCTCTGCCAGATCGAGGTGAGCCAGCATCGCATCTCGCACACGCTGGCGCGCGCGAAGGCCAATGAGCACCCGTACATAAAGATTCACTTCCAGACCTACGGCGTGTCCTATTTCGAGCAGGAAGGTCGCCACATCGAGCTGAACCCCGGCGACATCATCGCTTATGACGTCTCCTGCCCGCATCTGATCGTCAGCCCTGCCTTCACGCGCCACGACGTGGTGATCGTGCCGAAGGCGCTGCTGCGCGATCGCGGCTTCCCGTCGCAACGCATGCCGGCCTGCAAGCTGTCGGCGAAGACGGGGACGGGGCGGATCGCCCATGATTTCGTCCATGCCACGTTCGACGAGGCGGCGAAGCTGTCGGCCAACAGCGCGGTCGGCGTTGCCGATTCGCTGATCGACCTGCTGCTGCTGCCGCTGCGCGAAGCCGACACGATGTTCGATCGAGTCGGGCCCGAGGCGATGTATGTGCGTGCCCAATTTTTCATCCGCGAGCACCTGCGCGATCCTGATCTGTGCATCGACCAGATCTCCGCCGAGCTTGGCTGCTCCAAGCGCTATCTGCACATGCTGTTTTCCGAGCGCGGCACCACGGTCAGCGATTACATCTGGCAGGCGCGCCTGCAGAACTGCCGCCAGGAGCTCGAGGCTCACGGCGGCAAGACCATCACCGACGTCGCGTTCTCCTGGGGCTTTTCCAGCTCATCGCATTTCAGCCGCGTGTTCCGGAAATACTTTGGTGTGGTGCCGTCCTCGATCCATAAAGGGCAGCAGGGCGCCGTTGCCGTGGACGAGAATTAAGCGCGCGTCAGACTGCGGCTGATCGTGGACTTCGGTTCCCGGATCCGTGATCGTCTCACGTCGATGTGGCAACGTAGGGAATGCTGGCTACGAGAGCGGCGATCAGCGCAGCGTTACACAGCATCCCACTCCAATGCAGGCGACGTAGCTGGCGCACGGCGTCCGCATTACCCGCATCTCTGGCACTGAGCTGGTCGTCCATCTGGCGCATGAACCACGGGCGTCCCCAGATTGCGAGGGCTGCAATCAGGGCGATACCCGCCGCGAACAGCGGTCGTCCTGCGAAGATGAAAGCCGCCGTCCCGATGATCCCGGCCACGCTGATCATCCTGAACTGGATGTTGAACATCCCGCGCAACAGCTGCGTGACCGGCGGGATGTCGAGCTTCACCAGCAGGAAGGCGGGCGACGCCAGCAGGAAATAGCCCGTCGGAAAAAGCAGGATGACCAAGGCGGCCACGGCGACAGCATCGGGTCTCATGCGAGCGGCCTTTCTCGTACCGGACGGTAAGGGGCTTCCGGTTGTAGCGCCTGATCATAACTCGCAAACGCGTCCCCGACACTAGGCTTTGGTTGAATGCCGGGCTCTAACCCGATGACGGGGCTTTCCGCACCATGCGCTGCCAAACGATGTCGGTCAGGGCCACCGCGATGAGGCCGAACGCGCCACCAATGATTACATTGGCGACGCGCTCCTCCGCGATGCCGCTTGCGCCGCCGGCAAAGGATGCGGCGAGCGCAATGAAGAAGCAGCGCAGGCCGAAGCCGACGACATAGCGAGAGAACGAGATCAGCGTCAGCGTGGCCGCGAGAACCGCAAGTGCATAACCGACGCGATTTTGCGGAAGCGCGAGGCCAGCGAGGAAGCCCAGGGGCACACCGACGAAGGCGCCGATGGCACGTAGCTTCAGCTTGTCGGTGGAGGCGGAGAGATCGCCGACGACGACGCTCGCGGCCGACCACATGACCCATTGCCCCTGCGCAAGATCCAGGATCTCGACCAGCGCCGCCGCGGCGAACACCGCTATGGCGGTGGCCGCCGCGGGCAGCAGCCACTCGGCCGCCGCCGGCCCGAATGAGGTCGTGGCATTGCCACGCCGCCGCTGGTCGTAAATCTGGATGCCGCAAACCAGCGCCAGTGCAATCGGCGACGAGACGATGATGATGCCGGCGTGACGCAGCGCTTCCGAGGCGCTCACGCCCTCGCGCACCTCGCAGGCGAGATAGACGGCCGGAATGAACACCCAATTGCCGAGCGTGCGAAGATGTTCGCCATAGCGTGTCGCCGCCACCGCAAGGAAGCCGGCGAGCGCCGTCAGCACCACGAACAGCGGTTTGACGGGAGCCGCAAGGAAGAGCGCGGCAAACGCCACGAGGATTGCAAAATAGTGCCACGCGATCACTTTGGGCGGACAGTGCAGCCTGAGCGCGGGAATGAGCAGTGACACGGCGATCAGTCCCAAGTTCAAGAGCGCCGTCTCGCGCGAGATGAAATAGGCGGCCACGAACGGGCCGACGACGATCAGCGCGCGCAGCAGCTCGCCGGTGTTGATTTCGCGGGAAAAGAGATCGCGCAGGCCGGTGGAGGGCGGGATAGTCGGGGCGTTCACGGGGCACCGCAGGGGCGGATGAAACGCCGCGATCATATGGCTCCGGATGCCGCTAGGCCAGCGAATGGATTTTGGCGGGCGTTCTCTACGTTCTCGCTGTCATCGCCCGGCTTCGCGGGGCATGACAGTGGCTATGAGGCGGTACGTGAGACCACCTCACCGCTGAATGATCTTAGTCCAGACGTCCCCGAGAATCGCGGGCTCGCGCGGTGGCAGATAGGTCAGGCCGGCTTGCTTGCCGAATTCGGCGATCTTGCCCTCGGCCGCAAGATCCGTGAGTGCCTTGTTGACAGCCTCGATCAAGGCTGGATCGCTGCCAAGCCCGACATAGGCGCGATTGGCCCCGATTGGATAATAATAGCCGGAGGCTGATATGGCGGTGTCGGGATGCGCGGTGCGGTGGGCGTCGAAGCGCGCGAGATCGATCAGGGTCGCATCATAGTCGCCGCGATCGAGCGCGCCCAGGATGTCGTCGCGGGCGGGGACGAGATGGGTGATGTCGTCGATCAGCCGTCCCCTGTCGAAGGTCATCAGGATGGCGTCGCCCAGGGAGCCGCTTTCGATCGCGAGGCGTAGGCCGGCGAGGTCGCCGATATCGCTGATCTTGCGCTCGCGCGCCTTCGGCCCCAGCACCACCGTCATCGGCGAATAGACGTAAGGCCGGCTCGGCGTCAGCACGCCGAGCTCAACGCGACGGCGCCGGTCGTCGCGCGTGGCACCCGCAAAATCCGGCAAGCGCGCCGTCTTCAAGCCAGGCTTGACGAGAGAGTCTGTCGTCAGCGCGTAACCGCCGACCAGCGCGCAGCGGCCGTCGGACAGCAGCGCGTTGGCCTCGAGCTGCGGGCTCGAATCTTCATCCAGCTTGCTCTCGAACCATTGGATCCTGAGCGGGCGTCCCATTCGGTCCGCGATCGCCTGTGCCAGCAGAACGTCGAAGCCTGCGTCCGCCTGGCCCTTGTGATGCGCCGAGAGAGGCGGCCGGTCCTCGTCGAGACAGATGCTCAGGGGATCTGCCGCCCACGCCACCGTTGCCGGAGTCGCAAGCATTGCGGCGAGACCGAGTGCTGCCAGCCGGCCTCTCATGGCTTCCTCCGGCTCGAGATGAAGGCCCAGAGATTTCCGATCTCGTCGTCGTTCAAAATGTCGCCCCAGGGCGGCATCTTGTTGTTCTTGCCGTTCTTCACGGTCGTGACGAAGCGCGTCCTGTCGTCGGGAAAGGCGCGCAGGTCCGGCGTGATGGTGCCGGAGTTCATCATGTTGGGGCCGTGGCAGTGCGAGCATTTTTCGGCATAGGTCGACTTGCCGTGGTCGATCTGCGCCTGCAGCGGATTGCCGTTTGAATCATCCGCGGCACGAACGGTCGTCGCAAGCGCGACCGTCAGCACCGCGACGGCGGCGAGGATCGCCACCGTCTTGTGAGATATGTCTCTCAACGTCTCTTGCCGTTACTGCTTCACCGCAAAGACCCACAGTGAGCCGCCGGGCGGCACCTTGGCCAGCCGCTCGTCGCCGGAGAACAGCGAGTAGACGCCGCCATAGCCGGAGGTGACGGCGATGTATTGCACGCCGTCCTGCTGCCATGTCACCGGCTGTCCCTCGATGCCGGAGCCGGTCTGGAACTGCCAGAGCTTCTTGCCGGTGTCGGCGTCGAAGGCCTCGAACTCGCCAGTCAGCGCGCCCGTGAACACGACGCCGCCCGCGGTCGAGAGCACGCCGGAGAACCGCGGGATGTCGCTTGCCGCCTCCCACTTCGCCTTGCCGGTCATCGGATCGATCGCCTTCAGATGGCCGCGCGCGCCGTCACCCCATTCCCAGGGATCGGTCAGGTCCATGCCGAGATACCATTCACCCTGCTTGAAGGTGGCCGGCTCCGACTTGTACCTGCCGCCGAAGGCGAGCGTGTTGGCGTAGGCAAGGCCGGTCTGCGGATTGAACGACATCGGCTCCCAGTTCTTGCCGCCGAGGACTGACGGATAAACCGTGACCTTCTTGCCGTCGCGCGCATCCTTGACGACGTCAGTCTCGATCGGCTTGCCCGTCTTCAGGTCGACGCCGGTTGCCCAATTCACCTTCACGTAAGGGTTGGCCGCGAGCACCTTTCCGTTGGTGCGGTCGAGCACGTAGAAGAAGCCGTTGCGGTTGGCGTCCATCAGCACCTTGGTCGGCTTGCCCTCGACGTTCATGTCGGCGAGGACCATTTCGGCCACTGAGTCATAGTCGAACGGATTGTTCGGCGAGAACTGGTAGTGCCACTTGATCTTGCCGGTCTTGGGATCCATCGCCAGCACGGAGCAAGTGTAGAGATTGTCGCCGGGACGCACGGCCGCGTTGAACGGGCCGGGATTGCCGATGCCCCAATACACCGTGTTCAGCTCGGGATCGTAGGAGCCGGTGATCCAGGTCGAGCCGCCGCCAAGCTTCCAGGTGTCGCCCTTCCAGGTGTCGCCGCCGGGCTCATCCGGCGAGGGGACCGAATGGGTGCGCCAGAGATGCTTGCCCGTCGCCGGATCCCAGCCGTCGATGAAGCCGCGCGTGCCGAATTCGGCGCCGGAGATGCCGGTGATGACAACGCCGTCGGCAACGAGCGGCGCCACCGTCATCGAATAGCCTTCCTTGATGTCGGCCGCCTTCTGCCGCCACAGCTCCTTGCCGTCCTTGGCATCGATCGCGATCACGTTGGCGTCGAGCGTGGTGCGGAACAGCTTGCCGTCGAACAGTGCGGCGCCGCGGTTGATGATGCCGCAACAGACGATGCGCGGCGTCTCGGCCGGATATTCGATCTTGGATTTCCAGATCTGCTTGCCGGTCTTGGCGTCGACCGCCATGGTTGCGTTGTGAGAGGTCACGTAGATCACGCCCTGGTACACCAGCGGCTGCGATTCCTCGCTGCGATCGTCGTTGAAGGAATAGTTCCAGACCGGGACGAGGTTCTTGACGGTGTCTTTGTTCACCTGGTTCAGCGTCGAGAACCGCTGAAGATTGTAGCCCATCCCGTAATTGAGAACGTTCGACGTATCGGTTGCGCCCTTGACCAGTTGATCGGTCGTCTGCGCGCTCGCAACCGAGCATGCGGATATGACGAGGCTCGCGGCCATCGCAAAGCGTTTCATCCGTTCCTCCCAATATGCGCGCCTTTTGGCGCTGCAGGAACAACACTCCGTCGGAAAGCAAAACGCGTCAATACGAAAGTCGAAAGCGCGCTGCCAATATGTTGCGCGGCGGATGCCGGTCACCTGACGGAAACCTGACAATCTTGTCGTCACTTGCGCGCAGGCGCTGAAAAAATTCCGCGGCATGATGCAGGGCCAGCGATCGGCTCTGGCGCGGGGCTGGCCGGATCCGCGAATTGTGCGGTGCGCAGGTTGCACTTCCGGACTTGAACCGGGCGCCCCCAAGTGGATTTATGTCATTCGGTCCCCATCGAATCGGGGCTCTTGGTCAGGGAGGTCTCAAATGATATCGCGTCGCTCAGTTGCGCTTGCGCTCACGACTGCATTGTTGGCGGGGCCGGCTTGGTCGGCATCCGGCGACGCCGTCAAGATGTTCGATACCGACAATGACGGCACGCTCGATCTCGCCGAGGCGAAGAAGGCTGCAGCCGCGCTCTTCGCAAAGCTCGATCCCGACCACGACGGGACGCTCGACGCGCGCGAATTGCGCGGACGGTTAACGGCGAAAGAATTCGCCGCCGCCGACCCCGATCACGACGGCACGCTGACGCTCGATGAATATCTCGCCGTGGTGGAGCAGCGCTTCAACGCCGCGAATCCCGACAAGGATGGAACGCTGGATGCGAAGGAGTTGAAGTCGCGCGCCGGCCGCGCACTGCTGCGGCTGTTGCGATAGGCGGGCCGCCGGGAGCGGACACCGAATTTCTGCCCTGAAATTCGGAACATCGGTCGATTCGACCTGTTCTCCTCAACATCCCGGCGCTGGGGCCGCGCGGCGGGAAGGATAAGGAGACGAAGCAGATGAACACGAAACGATCCATTCTTGTTGCGTGCACAGTCCTGACGTTGAGCGCCGGCACGGCGATGGCGGGCCCATGCAGCACCGGCAGCGCCGCGGACAAGGACGCCGGCTCTGGTCCCACGGTGGGCTCGGCGCAGTCCCATTCATCCGACGCGGCCGGCAACACCGGCCAGCACCCGCCGACCAGCACGATGAATCGTGCGAGCGGCGAAACGCCGGCGTCGTCTGAGGACGCACAGCGTCAGATGCAAGGCCAGCCGACGGCGGCTCAGGAGGCCGAAGGTGCCAAGCCGAACGCGATGGCCTCCAACGAGGGCTGCTGACAGCGAGGCGTGCCTCGTATCGAGACGCTCGCGGCGTCGCGCAAGGCGCCCTCCACAGGCCGCGTTTGACCACGAGAGAACTGGCTTTGCCCGAGAGAGAAATGCAGCCGCGAAGAATCGGCACGGACTCGCTCGACGTTCGAATCGAGGCTTGAACTGTATCGGGCGCAGCCCTAGGTTTTGCCCGGCGCGATGTCGCGCTCAATACTTGGGGAGACCCCGAATGGCTTGGAAAGCTCCGAAGATCGTGGAAGTGCCGGTCGGCATGGAAATCAACATGTACGCCTGCGCTGCGCGCAAGTAAGACTGAACGAACGACCTACCACGGCTTCGATGGCGGATGCCGTCGAAGCCGTGGTAGTGTCAGGGATGCGCGCGAGAGCCGATACACTCTGGACCATAGCTGCCTGCACAATCGCGCTTGCGCCGGTACCTGCGAGCGCCGAAGAGGGCTTCGACACCGAGCACATCTTCGGCTTCATGATCGGTAGCGATGTCGGCAATGTCGGCGAGCGCGAATTCCAGACCGAGACGACGGGACGCTTCGGCAAGGGCGGCGGCAACTATCGCGCGCTCGGCCATGAGGTCGAGATCGAAATCGTGCCGTTGCCGAATTTTCGCATCGAGGTCGGCGGCACCGCCACGCTGCACGACATCACCGGCGTCCCTGATATCGACGACCGGCGCCAGTTCAACTTCCAGGGCCTCTCGCTCGACCTGCGCTATCGCCTGCTCGACCGCGAGAGAGCCCCGTTCGGGATGACCGTCGCCGCCGAGACCCATGGCGATCGCATCGACGAGGTCAGCGGTGCGAAGGGGCGGATGTACGGCACCGACTTTACGCTCGCCTTCGATCGCGAGCTGATCCCGAATTTTGCGATCGGCGCGCTCAATTTGATCTACCAGCCGGAGTGGACTCGCTTCGAGGTGAGCGGACTGTCAGAGAAAAGCTCGACCATCGGCGCGGCCTTCGCCGGCATGGTGCGCGTAAGCCCCAACGTGCTGCTCGGCGGCGAGATACGCTACTTCCGCCAGTATGAAGGCATCAGCCTCGGCGAGTTCTCCGGCCAGGCCCTATTCGTCGGACCGACCGCCTATTTCCAGCTCTCCGGGCAATCGCGGCTCACTTTGAGCTGGAGCATGCAGGCCTGGGGCCGTCCAGCCGGATCGGGGGCCAATCTCGATCTCGTCAATTTCGAGCGCCATCAGGCGCGGCTGGTGTTCGGGATTAACTTCTAGCAAAACGCGTTCCCCGCCCGTTTCTCACGCCGGATTGAAACTTTCCCGCTCCTTGGAGCGTAACTTTTCGTGCTAATCTCAATCGCTTCCGCGCGAGGATCCCGGCATGAATCCAATCGACCTGGTGGTGACTGTGTGTGCGGTGCTCTCGCCTGCGACCTGCGAGGAGCAGCATCTGGTGTTCAACTATGCGGGATCGCCGACGCAATGCGCGATGGCCGCGCCGCCCTATATCGCGCAGTGGGTCGGTGAGCATCCGAAGTGGCAAGCGGTACGCTGGCGCTGCGAATATCCGCACCCGAACGACAAGGCCTAAGGCGCTACTTCGTGCAGTCCTTCAGATCCTTGTCGGCGATCGAGAACACCGCATCGGCCTTGATCTCGATGTCGCGTACGACGCATTGCCGTGAGTTGGGATAGCTGACCTTGGCATCGTAACGACCGGGCTCGACGCCGGTGATCCGCAGGCGCTCGTCGTGGTCGACCTCCTTGTCCTTGTCGTTCAGGCACTGGTTCGGACCCCAGTCGGTCTTGCCGGCCGGTGCGAGCTGGAAGCCCGAGATCGTCTCACTCGTCAAATTCCAAAGCCGGATGCCTTTGCCCTTGGTCTGCGCGAGCGCCGCGCCCGGCATCGCGACCAACAGGATGCCGATCGCAATCAGGTGACGGCGCATGGTGATCTCCCTCGACAATCTCGTTGGGCTCAGTTGACCACGAGTTCTCATTTCGATTCAAGCGGCGGCGATGCGAGCCCCACCCTGATCCCGGCAAGCTCAGCCTCACTGCGCTCAGCGCGCGGAATCGAGATCGGCACCTCCTGCACGATGCGAGCCGGGCGCGGCGACAGGAAGAACAGGCGGTCGCCGAGACGGATCGCATCGTCGAGGCTGTGGGTGACGAGCAACGTCATCACCGAACGGCTCGCCACCAGCGTCGCGATCTCGTCGCGCAGGCGGCGGGCGAGCGCGTCGTCGAGCGAGGCGAGCGGCTCGTCGAGCACGAGCAGGTCGGGCTCGACTGCGAAGGCGCGGGCCAGTGCGACGCGGCGAGCGAGCCCTAGCGACAATTCGCCGGGATAGTGGCTGCGATGCGCGTCGAGCTCTAATATCCTGAACAGCTCGGCGAGCTTCGCATCGGAGGCGTCAGGCGCAGCCAACCGCACGTTCTGCTCGACCGAGCGCCACGGCAACAGCCGCGGCTCCTGGAACACCATGCCGATCCGCGCCTTCGGCGGGCGCGCGACATGGCCGGCGAAGTCGCGGTCGAGCCCGAGGATGATGCGCAGCATCGTGCTCTTGCCGCAGCCGGAGGGGCCGATCAGCACGCCGATCTCGCCGGACTGCAGCGCGAATTTCAGCGGCGCCAGCACCTCGTGCGTCTCGCCCGCAGCGCTCCTGTAGGTCTTGCCTGTGATCTCGACCTCAAGCCGCACGGGGCCGCCACCGCGTTGCGCGGGCCTCGAACGGCTGGACCAGCGCTGTCTCGATCACGAGCACGACCGCGGCGAATGTCAGGGAATAGGCGAGCAGCCGCGGCGTGTCGAACAGCTGGAAGGCGACACCGATCTCGAACCCGACGCCGTTCGGCCGCCCCAACAGCTCGGCGACCAGCACGATCTTCCACACCAGCGACAGGCCGGAGCGGGCGGAGGCCGCGATATAGGGCGCAAGCTGCGGCAGCACGACGTGGCGGAACGCGCGCCAGCGCGGCATCGCAAAGACGGTCGCCATTTCATCCAGCGACCTGTCGAGCGCACGCGTGCCCTCGCGCAAGGTGACGACTGCAGTCGGCAGCTTGTTGATGGCGATGGCAGCGATCGCCGCGGCCTCGGTCAGCCCGGCCCAGATATAGGCCAGCACGATCACTACCAGCGCCGGCAGGTTCAACAGCAGGATCAGCCAGGGATCGCCGAGCCGGTCGGCGAGCTTCACCCGCCCCATCAAATAGCCGATGGCGCTGCCGACCGACATCGCCAGCACGAAGGACAACGCGACGCGCGCGAGCGTCGCACCGAGATGCAGAAACAGCGCGCCGCTTGACGCTTCCGCGATGATGACGTCAAGCACGGCCGGCGGGGAAGGCAGCTTGGCGCCGCCGACGAACAGCGCGGCAATCCACCAGATCGCGAGGAAAAGGGCGAACGAGAGAAGGCGCAGCACCTCAGTCTCCGGGGACTTCGTGATAGAACGTGCCGGGATCAAGCTCGGCTGCCGGGCCGACAAGGTCGCGACCGCCGGTCTCGGCCAGCACGCGATAGAGCACGCGCGCATCCGCTTCCTCATCGTTGATGTTCCGGCGTGGAATGCCGTCACGATAGCGGTCGCGGTAGGTTTTGAGCATGGCCGGATCGCTCGCGCCGGTGAGCGGTGCGATCTTGTCCCAGGCCGCATCCGAGGTGACCAGCAGCTGCTTGGCCTTGCGGGTCATGGCGATGAAGCGCGCCACGGCATCGCGATGGCTCGCGGCCCAGCCCTCGTCGAAGACATAGCCGACGGCGGAGACCGCGCCCTTGGCGCCGAGTTTCGGCAAAATCTCCTCGATGCCGGCGAGGCGCCGAAAACCCTTGGCCTCAAGCTGGGCGCAGAAATTCCAGAAATTGAGGCTTGCATCCATCTCGCCGTCGAGTGCCTTGGCGGCGATCAGAGGCGGCGCGCCATAGACGATCGTCGCATCGGACTTCAGGTCGATGCCGTCCTGCTTCATCCGCGCTTGCAGCAGCAGCCAGCTCTTATCGATGGGGCCGCCGCCGACGGCGAGCTTGCGGCCCCTGAGGTCGGCGAGCGTCTTGATCGGCGAAGCGGCTGGCACCATTACCGCACCGAGCGCGCTGGAATAGGGATAGAAGGTGAGCTTGGCGCCGAGCGCGCGCTCGCGCGAGACCCACAGCCAGTCCGACAGAATAATGTCGGCATTGCCGGCACGAAGCGCGATCTTGCCGGCCTCGGGGCTCGCAAGCTCGGTGACCTCCAGCGACAGGTCGGCCTCCTTGTCGAGGCCGGCGCCACGGATCGTCGCCAGTTCCCAGGAGAACGTTCCGGTCTTCTGCACCGCCAGGCGGATGGTGTCCGCAGCACGGGCCGGTGCACCATGCGTCAGCGCCAGCATCATTGCGAGCGCCAATATTCGTGCCAAAACTCTCATCGCCTTGTGAGCCATTTCCTCGAAGGGAGTGCTTTTCAGGACAATAGGCATAGCATAGCTTCCATCGCAACCAGCGGGAGGACGCTCATGAGTTTTGCGGGACGGGTACGACCGATTGTCGCCGCTGTGGCCGTGCTCGCGGCAACCGCCTGCGCGGCGCGGGCCGAGGAGGCCAATGATTATCCGACGTCGGCGCGCGCGGAATATGTCTATGGCTGCATGAAGGCCAATGGCGAAACGCGGCAAGCGATCGAGCAATGCTCCTGCTCAATCGACGTGGTCGCCTCGATCGTACCCTATGAACGATATGTCACCGCCGAAACCGCACTCAGCATGTCCCAGGTCCGCGGCAATCTCGGCACCCAGTTCCGGACATCAGAGCAGGCGAATTCGGCTGTGAATGATTTGCGGCGGGCACAGGCGGAAGCCGAGGTGAGGTGTTTCTGAATGGTGTCTCACCCTCCCCTGGAGGGGGAGGGTCGATCGCGCGCAGCGCGAGCGGGGTGGGGTGATCTCTCCACTCGGGCACTGTGCGAGGTGGATAGACCGTCACCCCACCCCGTCTCACATTTCGCTGCGCTCAATGTGAGCCGACCCTCCCCCTCCAGGGGAGGGTACTCCGATCCTCACGTCCCCGGCTTCTCCACGTCCCACTCATTCCGGAACACGTGCCCGTCCGTGTCCGTCGCCTCCGCGCGGAATCGCTTCGCGCCGTTGGAGACATAGGAGAAGCGCAGATTGGGATCTTCCGAGATTGAGATGCCGCCTTCCATCGACAGCACGGGGCTGTCGTCCTGGGTCAGCTTCAGCTGGTTGATGAAGAAGGCGGGAATATAGAGCTGTGTCACCTGGTCCATCTGCAGGCCGGAATTGTTGGGATGGCCGATCATGATCTGCGCTTCGCGGATGCGGCTCGCCGGCGCCTCCTCGCGCGCGAATTGCCGGTAGCGCATTTGGCCGAGGCGGTTCTGGGCATCTTCGGCATTCTTCCCCGCCGGGGCTGAGCAGCCGCCTGACGCCTTCACATGGGTCTTGGAGACGTAGAGTTGGCCGTCGCTGAGTTCGGCGACCGCATGCACGTCGGTGTAGTTGTTGACGCGCACGCGCGTGGAGATCTCGGTGACGTTGGCATCCGCGCCAAGCTCGAATTTCGCGGCCATTGGCGCCGGATTACGATCGATCACCAGCGTGATCGAGCGGATGCGGCGGGCATCGCCGGGTGACAGCCTGCTGCGCAGGGTCACTGGCACAATGGCCGCGTCCTCGGCGCGATAGGGCATTTCGATGGCAATGACGCCGTTGCCGTCGTTCATCGGACGGCTGTTGAAGATGTCCTGCACCAGGCCCGGCCAGGGATCATAAGCCTCTTCGGCGCCGACAGGCGCGACGAAGGCGATACCGAGCAGTGCGGCGATCAGGGGCAGGCGGCGTGTGCATCCCATCATGGTCGTGGTCCTGCGAGGACGAAGCAGTGATGAGCGTAGCGCGTCCGCTACTCCCATTCAATTTCTGAAAATGTTGCGGTTGCGTTGCGGGCGTTGTAGTCGTCGAAGAGATCCCAGTTGGAGCGCTCGGAGGAGGCCGCCTTGTCGGCGGCTGCCCGGATCGGGTCGCCCCTCTTGTTCAGTGCGCGCACGTCCGACAGCAGCGTCGAGAGATAACGCAGTTCATCGGCCAAAGCGGCTGGCCAGTCGCTCACAGGGCCGTGACCGGGAACGACGCGGACCGCCGGAACGGCCTCCAGCTCTTTCAGCAAGGCAAGCCAGCCGCGAATGCTGCCATCCATCACCGGAATGTGGCGGAGAAAGACCAGATCGCCTGCGAACAGCGTCATCGTGGTCTCGTCGAACACCGTCAGATCGTTGTCGCTGTGCGCGGTCGGCCACGCCCGCAAGGTCAACTGCCGTGACCCGAGATCGAGCGTCATGGTGTCCTTAACGAGCATAGTGGGCGGCACGATTTTGACGGGATCGATCAATTCGCTGCCCATGATGCGCCTAAAATTGTCGAGGTAATACGGCCCGCGCGTCGCCAGCGCCTGCGGCAGCTTGCTGTGGCCAACGAAGCCGGTTCCCTCTGCGACAAAGGCCGCATTGCCGAAGACGTGGTCGGGATGACCATGGGTGTTGATGACGTAGCGGATCGGCTTGCTGGTGCGGGCCCGCACCGCGGCCAGCAGTGCTTCGCCTTCACGAAGGCTGCCGCCGGTGTCGATCACGGCCACGGCATCCTCACCGACGATGAAGCCGACATTGGCAATGTCGCCCTCATTCTCGCGGGTCATCAAGGCGATGGTCCCGGAGTGCACGAAGATTCCCGGTGCGACTTCGCTTACAGGCAATTCGGCTGCCCCGACGCGTGCTAGCGTCGCTATCCCCAGCAGGGACAGGGCTGCGATCTTTGACGTGAGATGCGACACTATTCCGCCTCAGTTCAGGGTTCGTTGCGTTGCACTGCAACACATCAAGCCAACACAAAGTTTGGCAAAACATGGTGCGGTCCTGCGTTGCATGGATAGAATTCGAATGAAATGAGGAGGAAGCGCGATGGAGGCCGGACAACATCGTCGCTGGTTGATTTCGATGTGTGTGATGGCGGCGTCTTGTTTGATCGGCGACGTCGCCCGCGCGCAGACGACCGATAGTGGTGACCTCTCGTTCGAGCTGGTCGACCCCAAGGTGCTGCGCGTCTGCGCCGACCCGCGCAATCTGCCGTTCTCCAACGAGAAGGGCGAAGGGATCGAGAACAAGCTCGCCGAGCTGTTCGCGGACAAGCTCCAGAAGAAGCTCGACTACGTCTTCTTTCCACAGGCCACGGGCTTCGTGCGGATGACGCTGGGCGCGCATCGCTGCGACGTCATCATGGGCTTTCCGCAGGGCGACGAGCTCGTGCAAGGCACCAATCCTTACTATCGCACGTCGTACGCGCTGGTTGCGAAAGCAGGCAGCGGACTTGAAGACGTCGACACGCTCGAGGACCCCAGGTTGAAGGGCAAGCATGTCGGCATCGTCGCCGGCACGCCACCGGCGACCAACATGGCACTCGCCGGTCTGATGGGCGATGCCAAACCGTATCCGTTGATGATCGACACGCGCTACGACAACTCCGCGCAGGCGATGATCGATGATCTCACCGCAGGCAAGATCGACGCCGGCGTGCTGTGGGGACCGATGGCGGGGTACTACGCCAAGAAGGCCGGCTCGCTGCATGTGACGCCTCTGGTGAAGGAAACCACCGGTCCAAAGCTGGTCTATCGCATCGGCATGGGCGTGCGTGCCGCTGATCAGAACTGGAAGCGGCAGCTCAACAAGCTGATTCAGGATAACCAGGGCGAGATCAACAAGATCCTGCTCGACTTCGGCGTGCCGTTGCTGGACGAAAACGACCGGCCGCTCGGTGCGGAGACGAAGAAGGTGCCATGAAGCGGCCTCTTGCCGCTGCGCTCGTCGCCGCCATGCTGGCGGCGCCGGCCGTCGCGCAGCAAGATTCGGCGCAGCAGCAGGAGCCGTTCGAGCCCGAGGGCTACCGCACCGACAATTACCGCGCGCCGGTGCCGGCGACGCTGGAAGGCGCGCGCGTGCTGACGACGGCGGAGACCGAGGCGATCTGGCGCGCGAAGAGCGGTGCCTTCATCGACGTGCTGCCGCGCGCCCCGAAGCCGAAGAACCTTCCCGCAGGCACGCTGTGGCGCGATGCGCCGCGGAAAAACATTCCCGGCAGCATCTGGCTGCCGGATACTGGCTACGGCGCATTGGCGCCGGCGATGGACGAGTATTTCCAGCGCGGTCTCGCGCAAGCCTCGCACGGCGACAAGACCGCGCTGCTCGTGATCTATTGCCTCGCCGATTGCTGGATGTCCTGGAATGCCGCCAAGCGCGCGCTGGCTTACGGTTATTCCAATGTCGCCTGGTATCCAGAGGGGACGGATGGCTGGGAGCACGCCAAGCTGCCCACCGACGAGGCGCAGCCGGAGCCGCGGCCGGAGCAGTGAGCGAATCGATGGGTCCTGCGATCACGGTGTCGGAGAGACGCGCAATCCGTCATTGCTAGTGCAGCGAAGCAATTCAAGAATCCCTCCGCGGAGGGACTCTGGATTGCTTCGCCGCAAGGGCTCCTCGCAATGACGATGTGGTGGAGCGTCGCCCTACTGCTTCTGCAGCTTCGTCAGCGTGCCCGCGCCATCCGTGTCGGTCGCGGTGTAAGTCACCCTGTCGCCAGCGTGGACGGCGTCCAGCATCGCGGCGTCCTTGGCCTTGAACTGTTGCAGCGCGCCGGCGCCGCCGGCACTGCCGCCGACCGTACCCTTTTGCGTTTGCTGGATCGAGATCGTGTTGTTGAGCCGATCGATCCTGGTGACCATTCCGGTCATGTCGTCAGCAAAGGCGCTGGACGAGAGCATGGTGACGGCTGCAGCGCCTGCGAGGATGAATTTTGCTGTTCCCATCGAGGCCTCCCGGCGTTGAAGATTCACAGGACAAGCCATCGTAGATCGATTTGGTTCCGGCAGATAACATGGCAACATTAAGGATGGCGTTGATATCGCGGGAACTTTTATGAAAGCCGACAGCGGGGCTGACGCTATTCCATTTCCTGCTGGATGACGCGGCCGAGCGCGAACAGGCGCTGGTCGATCGTGGTCGGAACCTCGCAGACGAAGCGCACCACCTTGCGGCGGTCCTCGAAAATGCGAGTCTCCCAGATCAGCTGGTTGCTCATCGCATCGACCTTGGTGTCGTCGCGCGGCGTGGCGTCCTGCAGCGCCTGGAGCTGGATCGTCTCCTCGCGGATCTTGTCGGCGGCCTCGCGCTGCTTGCGGCTGACCCGTTCGAGCCCGCTCATGACCTGGGCGCGCTGGGCATTGAGGGTGTCGAACAGGCCGGCGAACAGCAGCTTTGCGTTGGCGGTCTTGTCGGCGGCGGCGCCGGTCAAAAATTCCTTCACCGATTTCTCGGCCTCGTCCAGCGGCGTCTTGCGTGCCGCCAGCTTCGAGACCAGCGCGCTGACCTTGCTGTCGTCCTTCCACTTGCTCGCGGCGTCGTCGAGCGCAGGGCCGGCCCAAACGGCGGCGAGCGAGATCTCGGGTACCTTGGCCTGCGCACACGGCCAGTCGGGATAGCGGGGATCGGCTGCGCGTGCGGCGGTGGCCGAGACCGCCAACGCAAGGGTCGCCATGGCAAGTGTCCGAACCATCATCCTTCGCCTCCCGCAGGCCCGCGCCGTGCCAGCCCGCGCGAGGGATCATAGGCATAGATCGCGGCGATCATGAAGACGATTGTGCAGCCGGCGACCACGGCCAGCGAGACCCAGTTGATCTGTCCATAAAGTGCAAAGCGGATCAGCTCGACCGCGTGGGTGAATGGATTGGCCTCGCAGAGATAATAGAGATATGGGCTGCCCTCCTGCACGCGCCACAGCGGGTAGAGCGCAGAGGAAGCAAAGAACATCGGGAAGATGACAAAATTCATCACCCCGGCAAAATTCTCGAGCTGCTTGATGCCGGAGGAGATCAGCATGCCGAGCGAGCCCAGCATCAACCCGGACAGGATCAGCGCCGGCAGCACGGTGAGATAGCCGATCGGGGGAGGGGTGATGTCCCAGAACCAGGCGATGATCAGGAACGCATAGACCTGGAGCAGCGACACTGCGGTGCCCGCGAGCAGCTTGCAGAACAAGAGGAAGCCGCGCGGCAGCGGGCTCACCAGCAGCGTGCGCATATTGCCCATCTCGCGGTCATAGACCATCGAGAGCGAGGACTGCATGCCGTTGAAGAGCTGGATCATTGCCATCAGCCCCGGCGCGATGAAGACCTCGTAGAGGATGTAGGTTTCGTAAGGCGGGATGATGGAGATGCCGAGCACCTGGCGGAAGCCGGCAGCGAAGATGAACAGCCACACCAAGGGCCGCACCAGCGCCGAGACGAAACGCTCGCGCTGATGCAGGAAGCGCAGGCCCTCGCGCCAGACGATGCCGGTGAGGCAGGTCATGTACGCCGAGGCCGAGAAGCCGCGTGGCGCATCGCGCGTGGTGATGCTGCTCATGGACCGCCTCCCGGCATGGTTTGCGCGCCGGTCAGGCGCATGAAGGCGGTGTTGACGTCCTGCGCGCCGGGCTCAGTGATGACGCGGCTCATCGGCCCCTGCGCCAGAACCTTGCCCTGGTGCAGCACCACGAGGTCGTCGCCGGCCATGATCTCGTCGAACAGATGCGTCGCCCAGAGCACGCCGATCCCTTGCTCGGTGACGAGCTGGCGGACATGGCTGATGATGTCGGCACGCGCCTTGACGTCGAGGCCGACGGTCGGCTCGTCCAGCAGCAACAGCCGGGGCCGGTGCAGCAGCGCGCGGGCAATCTCGAGCCGGCGCATCTGCCCGCCGGAGAGATCGCGCACCTTGCTGCCGGCGCGGTCGGAGAGGCCAATGCGCGCGAGCAGCTCGGCGCTGCGCGCAGCCGCCTCGCGGCGGCTGATGCCGTGAAGGGCTGCGTGATAGAGCAGGTTCTGTGTCAGCGACAGATCGAGATCGAGCGTGCGCGGCTGGAACACGACGCCGAGCAGCCGCAGCGCCTCGCCAGGCGTGCGGCTGATGTCGTGGCCGAAAATGCCGACGCGCCCCGATTGGATGCCGAACAGCCGCGTGATCAGCGAGAACAGCGTGCTCTTGCCGGCGCCGTTGAGACCGAGCAGTGCGGTGAAGCTGGCGGGCTGCACGTTGAAGGAGACGTCGATCAGCGCGCGGCGCGGACCGTAAGAATGGCTGATACCGTCGATCGACAGCGCTGGCGCGGCGGCCGGATCAGGCCGTGGTGTTTCGCGTGGTTCGGCGATGGGAGCAGGGCTGGTCATGGCGCGATCGTGATGCCCCAGGGTAATTCGCCCACCTGAATGGTCTTGATCACCTTTTGCGCCGCGACGTCGATGACGGACACGTCGTTCGAGACGCCGTTGGTGGTGAGGAGATATTTTTCATCCGGCGTGAAGGCCATGTGCCAGACGCGCTGGCCCACCAGCAGATATTTCGTCACCTTGCGCGTGGTGGCGTCGACCACCGCGACGCGGTTGGCGGGACCGAGTGCAACGAAGGCGGTCTTGTCGTCCTTGGTCATGCCGATGCCGACGGGCTGGATCGCCTCTTTCCTCAACCCCGGAATCTCGAAATTGACCTTGCCGATGACTTCGTGCTTCTGCGGGTCGACGATCGACACGGTGCCGCCGATCTCGGAGGATACCCACAATTCGGACGCGTCGTGCTTGAATTCGGCAAAGCGCGGCCGCGCATCGACCAGCACGTTGGCGACGATCTGGCGCGACGATGTGTCGATGAAATGCGCCATGTTGGTCGTCTCGGACGTGTTGATCAGGGTCTTGCCGTCGGGGCTGATGGTCATGCCCTCGGGCTCGACGCCGACCTGGATGTCGCCGAGGCGGGCGCGCTTCTCCAGATCGATCACGGTCACCGTGTTGTCGTTCTCGTTGGCGACATAGAGCGTCTTGCCGGCAGCATCCTGGGTGAATAATTCGGGGTCGGGGCCGGAGGGCAGGGTGTCCACCACGCCTGGCGTCTTGGCGTCGATCACCTGGATGGTGTCGTCGTCGCCGACCGCGACCATCACGAATTTGCCATCACGGGTAAATTCGATGCCCCGCGGGCGCTGCCCGACCTTGATGGTTTTTGTCACGGTCCAGCTGTCGGTGTCGATCACCGACACCGTGTTGCTCTTTTCGTTCGACACATAGGCGACGAAGGCATGGGCGGGCGTGGCGAACGCGAGTGCTACGAGCACCGTTGCCATCAGCATACGGAACATCTGTCCGCGGGCGGTTCTTACCTCCCCCGCTTGCGGGGGAGGTCGTATCGCATCGCAAGATGCGATACGGGAGAGGGTTCGCGCCTCTTGGGGAGTCTTTGTCGAGGAGATACCCTCTCCCCAACCCTCCCCCGCGCGCGGGGGAGGGAGCACACCCTCTCTGCGGCGGCTCCATCGGATCACATCGCTCATTTCAGCTTGCATTTGCTCTCCGGGCGGTCGTAGCCGAGCGTGTCGAGCTCGGAGACCTGGTGCAGAAACCCTTCTTGCGGCGACACCGACACCACCATGCGGCCGTCGACCAGCAGGATCGGCTGGCGCAGTTGCAGATTCCAATCGCGCAGGGTCAGCTTCGTGCCCTTGAAGGCCGCGACCGAAAAATCCGGTCCCTTGATGAATTCCGTGACCTTCCTGACGTCGCCGGAATTGGTGCGCGAGGTGGCCTCGCCAATCATGCGCACTGCTGTCCAGGCCTGCATGTCGAGCGCGGTCATGCGCCGCGAGTTCAGCTTCATGAAGCGGTTCTGCATCTGCGTCGCTCCCCACTGGTCCTGCGCGGCGTCCCAGCTGCGCGGCACCAGGCCGGCCGAGCCCGCGACGGGCCGCGGATCCCAGGTGCGGTAGGGCAGGTACGCGGCGAATACCTCGCTCTCGTCCGCGGCGACCAGCACGTCATAGGCGGGCGCCTGTTGCGTGAACACCGGCATCTGCCGCTGGATCAGCGTCACGCCAGAGTCCGTGCGGCGCGCGCCGCCGGTGTCTTCAAAGGTGCGCTCCTGCACGATCTTGGCGCCGAACCGCGTCGCGGCGCGTCGGAGCGCATCGGCGTATAGCTTGTCCTCGTCATGCGAGCCGACCACCAGCAGCCAGCGCGGCCATCGCTTCCACACCAGATACTGGCCGAGCGCATCCGCCAGCATCGACCGCGTCGGCGCGGTGTGGATGACATTGGCCCGGCAATCGGCCTCGCGCAGCCGCTCGTCGATCGCGCCCGCGTTGAACAGCAGCGTGGCACGATCGCGCAGGGCGTCTGCGACTTTCAACAACGCATCGGCCGGCAGATCGGTGATGACAAAGCCGTTGCGCGCGGCGAGGTCGGTCGCGGCCTGGACCACGTCCTCACCTTCCTTGATGCGGCGTTCTTCCAGCGCAAAGCGCTGGTTGAGGAACTTGCCTGTGGTGTTGTTGTCCTCGATCGCGAGCTTCGCGCCGGCGACGCCGTCATTGGCCGCGGGCTGCTCGACCAGCGAGAGCGTCGATCTCGTCCCGGCGATGCCGAGATAGCCGACGCCGATCGTGATCGGGTCGGCCGCGAGCACTTGCATCGCCGCCAGACACAGACCGATCGAGCCGAGCAACCATCGGATCATGCTTCCTCCTGAGGTTCTCCCCGGCTTGACCGTCGGTGAAGAATTGTCTCTCTTGAAGCATGACCGATTTGGCCGGGCTTGCAACCCCGCATTTGGTCGTCGCGACACCACAGGCGGAATCACGATCATGCGAGCGCTGATATGTTTCGCAGCTTTGCTGCTGATGGGTTCGCAGGCAGCCGCCGATCCGCCAAAGCTTGCCGTGTTCGATTTCGAGCTCATCGACACCAGCCTGCCCGGCGAGTTCTACGGCTCGAAGCCGGAGGAAGCGCGCCTCGCGCACATCAGCGACCAGCTGCGCAAGGAGCTGACTGAGTCAGGCCGGTTCCAGCTGCTCGACATCGCGCCGGTCAGGGACGCCGCCCGTCACGCCAATCTGCAGGCCTGCGGCGGCTGCGACCTCAAGCTTGCCGGGCAGCTCGGTGCCGACCTCGAGATCACCGGCATGGTGCAGAAGGTCTCGAACCTGATCATCAATCTGAACATCTATCTGCGCGACGTGAAGACCGGCAACATGATCACGGCGGCGAGCGCCGACATGCGCGGCAACACCGACGAATCCTGGTCGCGCACGATGAGCTATCTGATCCGCAACCGCCTGCTGGCGCCGAATTACGGCAAGCCGTGAGGTCTTCGCCTCTCCCCGCCTGCGGGGGGAGGAGAGAGCCGGCCTCACCCCTTCGATCTCTCCGCATGCCAGTGCAGATGGTCGCTCATGAAGGTCGAGATGAAATAATAGCTGTGGTCATAGCCCGGCTGACGCCGCAGCGTCAGCGGGATGTTAGCCTTGGTGCAGGCAGCCTGGAGCAGTTCGGGCTTGAGTTGTTCTTTGAGGAAATTGTCGGCCTCGCCGACGTCGACCAGGAAGCCGGAATATTTCGCGCCGTCCTCGATCAGCGCCACCGTGTCATGGCTGCGCCAGGCATCCTTGTTCGGCCCGAGATAGCCGGTGAGTGCCTTGATTCCCCAGGGCACCTGTGACGGCGCCACGATTGGCGCAAAGGCGCTGGCCGCGCGATAACGATGTGGGTTGCGCAGCGCCACCGTGAGCGCGCCGTGGCCGCCCATGGAATGGCCCATCACCGATTGCCGCTTGGCGTCGACGGGAAAATTTCCCGCCACGAGCTTCGGCAGTTCGTCGGTGACGTAGCTCCACATGCGATAATTGCGCGCGAACGGCGCTTCCGTCGCGTCGACATAGAAGCCGGCGCCGAGGCCGAAATCATAGGCATCGTTGGCATCGCCCGGCACGTCGGGCCCGCGCGGGCTGGTGTCGGGGGCGACGAAGATCAGGCCGAGCTCGGCGCAGGCTTTGCGGAATTCGCCCTTCTCGGTGACGTTGGCATGGGTGCAGGTGAGGCCGGAGAGATACCAGACCACGGGCAGCCTGGCGCCGTCGGCATGCGGGGGGACATAAACCGAGAACACCATGTCGGTTCCGGTCGCCGCGCTCGCATGGCGATACACGCCCTGGACACCGCCATAGGATGTGTTGGTCGAGACAGTCTGGATCGTCATGCCGTTGTGCTCCGTGGCATCTCACCACATCGAGAATGCAATGCTCGTGTGACCGAAATTTGTGGCGCGCGCCACATCTAACTCGCGCCAAGTCTAACTCGCGCCAAGTCTAACGCAAGATCAGGCCACGCCGCTGTCGATCGCCAGCCGCACCAGCTCGACCGAGGTCTTGACCCCGAGCTTCTGGCGCATGATCGAGGAGGTGTTGGCGACCGTCTTGTAGGACGATTGCACCAGCCAGGCGATCTCGGACAGGCTCTTTCCAGCGCTGAGCAGCCGCAAGATCTCCATCTCGCGCGCATTCAACTTCGACAGCGGGCTTTGTGCCAGCGTGGGACCTGCAAAGGCGATGCTGCGGGCAATCGCGCTCGGCAGATAGGTGCCGCCGCCGCCGACGGTGCGGATCGCCTCGACGAGATCATCGGGGTCGCCGGTCTTGGAGACATAGCCTTTGGCACCGCACTCGATCGCGCGCGCGGCGAAGGCCGGGTCGTCGTTCATGCTGAACATGATGATGCGGGCATCAGCCGCGCGCTCAAGGATGCGGCGCGCGAGCTCGAAGCCGGAGACGGTCGGCAGGTTGATGTCGATGACACAGAGATCGGGGCGCTCGACGATGAAGACGCACTCGCCGTCCTCGGCGTCGGCGGCCTCCAAAATCTCGATCTCGCCTTCGTCGGCCAGCACGGCGCGGCAGCCGGAGGCGACAATGGGATGATCGTCGACGATCAGAATGCGCATAGGCGTTCCCCGTGACAGCGCGTTTCCCTGGTAGAATTTGCCTGTTTTCGCGCCGCATGATTCCGGACGAGACAGACGCGCGTCTCATGTCGGGTCATGCAACCCGGCCGGGATTGCTGTACGCTTCCGATTAGATATCGGGCGCTTCGTCTCTGTCAACGCTATCGGACAGGCGCGAGCGATCCTTCGTGGGGCAGGCGAGAGCAATGTGGCAAAATCTATCCTTGCGCGGGCGCATCAACCTCCTGCTGGCGCTGCTGCTTGCGCTCGGGCTTGCGGTCAACATCGCCCGCCAGGTCGCGGAGGCCGGTCCCCGCGTGCAGGCCGAGGACCAGAGCGTGATCCGGCTGGCGCGCGAGTTCATCGAGATGATCGTTGCCGATCTCAACGAGGCGCCGGATCCCGACGCCAGACTGAACCAGATCGCGCGCGATCTGAACCGTCTGCGCCACGTCAGCATCGCGCTCCGGGACGCCGGCGGGAACCCGCTGACGCCGCCGCGGCCCGATGCCGATGACGACACGCCCGGGCCGCCGGCCTGGTTCGTGAGCCTGGTCCATCCCGAGCAGACTGCCGTCAGCGTGCCGGTCTTGGTCCACGGCAAGCCGGGCTCGCTGGCGATTACCTCGCATCCCAATGACGAGATCGCCGAGATCTGGGACGCCATCGTGACGCAGCTCGAGGTCGGTTCAGCCATCGCGCTGGTGCTGTTCCTGGTGATGATGAATGTCGTCGGCCGGGCGCTCGCGCCGCTCCTGTCACTGACGCAGACGATGGGCGAGCTCGAGGACGGCCGCTACGACGCGCGTGTGGTGCCTGGCGGCGCGCCCGAGCTCGCCGCGATCTGCACCAAGCTCAATCATCTCGCCGCAACGCTGGGCGAGGCGGTCGAGGACAAGCGGCGGCTTGCTGAGCGCGCGGTATCGCTCCAGGACGTCGAGCGCAAGGAGATCGCGCGCGAGCTGCATGACGAGTTCGGGCCTTATCTGTTCTCGCTACGCGCGCATGCCAGCGCATTGGCGAAGCTCGCCGACGGACGTGCACTAGATGCAGATGCCGTGCGAAAGCACGGCGGGGCCTTGCTGGAGCAGATCAACGCGCTGCAGCAGTTCACCCGTCGCGTGCTGGAGCGGCTGCGACCCGTCGGCCTTGCCGAGCTTGGCCTCGGCAAGGCGCTGGAATCGCTGTCGCGGCTGTGGCGGGAATCGCATCCCGACGTGACGATCGAGACCACGATCTCGCCGGCGCTGGGGGTTACAGGGGAGACCGCCGACCTCACCATCTACCGCGTCGTGCAGGAGGCGCTGACCAATGCGTTTCGCCACGCCGGCGCGACCGCGATCAATGTGGTGATCGAACCGGCTGAGCAGGCGGGGCGCGACGGTCGCTTCTGCGCCCGGGTGCGGGTCAGCGATAACGGCCGCGGCATGGAGCCGGGCCAAAAACTCGGCTTCGGCCTCGTCGGCATGCGTGAGCGTATTCTGGCGCTGGGCGGCACGCTCAACGTGGCGTCAGGCGAGGGCGGCGTCACCGTGGAGGCGCTGGTTCCGACCGCGGCGGCCTGACCGCGCCCGGTTCGAGCGGGGAAAAGTCCCGATCGGGAAAAACTCCCGATTTCGTCGGGAAAACGGGAGCGGATATTGCCCGACCTTTTGTGGCTGGTGCGTCAGCCGCCGCCGAATACACTCGTCTCGACCAAACGGCGAAACGAAAACAGCCGAGGGTGACGGGTGGGACGATGGGATGCGCAAGCCGGGACACACGCGAAATCTGCTGGTAGCCTCGGTCTCGACCGGGCTGGTGTCCGGGCTCGTTTTCGCGACCGGCGCAGGCGCTGCGCAGGACGAGGAGACCAACGTCCAGAACCTGCCGGCGGTCGAGGTGGTGGCGCCGCAACCTACAGCCCGGCGCGCACCGTCGCGGCCGGTGCCGCGGGCTGTTGCGACCATCGGCAAGCCGAGGGCCGGCCGGATCTACGTCTACCCGACCTCGCCCGGTGCTTCCGGCAGCATCGACGTCGACAAGATTCCATCGAGCGTCAACGCGGTCGATCCGACCCAGATCAAGCGCACGGGGTCGCTGAACATCGGAGATGCGCTTCAGCAATATGTGCCCGGCGTCAATCTCAGCGAAGTCACCGGCAATCCGTTCCAGCCGAACATCGAGTTTCGCGGCTACGTCGCCTCGCCCCTGGCCGGCACGCCGCAGGGCCTTGCCGTCTACCAGAACGGCGTGCGTATCAACGAGGCGTTTTCCGACAGCGTGAACTGGGACGCGATCCCGACCGCGGCGATCCGCTCGGCCACGATCGTCACCAACAATCCCGCCTTCGGCCTCAACGCGCTCGGTGGCGCCGTCAATCTGCTGATGAAGGACGGTTTCACCTATCAGGGCGCCGAGGTCGACGTCATGGGCGGCTCGTTCGGCCGCATCCAGGGCTCGGCCCAGTGGGGCAAGACAATCGACAACAATTGGGCGGTCTATGGTGCGCTGGAAGGCGCGCATGACAACGGCTTCCGCAATTTCTCGACGTCGGACATCCGCCGCTTCTACGGCGACGTCGGCTACCGCTTCGAGGGCAGCGAATTCCACGTCAATATGGGCGTTGCAGACAATCATCTGGCCGGGCCCAGCACAGTTCCGATCGAACTGCTCCAGCAATATTGGGGCGCCACCTACACCACGCCGCAGACCAGTGCCAACAAGGTCGGCTACGTCAATCTGACCGGCAAGGTCGAGGCGACGCCGACCTGGACGTTCGAAGGCACCGCGCATGTGCGCGGCTTCAATCAGAACACCCAGGACGGCAACCCGACCGACGCCCAGCCTTGCGGTGCCGATCCGACAACACTGTGCTTCGGCGACGACACCACGCCGGCCTTCGGCCTCAACGGCGTCCAACTCGCCAATCCCTTTCCTGCGGGCGCGGTGCTCGGCGAGATCGATCGCACCACGACGCGTTCGACCTCCTTCGGCATCTCCGGCCAGGCGACCAACAGCGACAGACTATTCGGGCACGAGAACCGTCTCGTGCTCGGCGCGAGCTACGACGCCAGCGTCAGCCATTTCGACGCGAGCTCCGAGCTCGCGACGATCGGCGAAAACTACGTCGTCACCGGCAGCGGCATCTTTCTGGGCCAGTCCGGCAATCCGACCTCGATCGGCCCGGTATCGCTGCGCACCGTCAACCAGTATCAGGGCGTCTATGCGCTCGACACGTTCAACGTGACGGACGCATTCGCGATCACCGGCGGCGGCCGCTTCAACGCGGCCCGCGTCACGCTGCAAGACCAGCTCGGCACCGCGCTGAACGGCGACCACACCTACAACCGATTCAATCCCGTGATCGGCGGCACCTACAAGATCACGCCGGAGCTGACCGCCTATGCCGGCTATTCGGAAGCCAACCGCGTGCCGACGCCGCTCGAGCTCGGCTGCGCCGATCCGAACAATCCCTGCCTGATCGCAGCGTTCCTGGTCTCCGATCCCGACCTGAAGCAGGTGGTGTCCAAAACCGTGGAAGCCGGCTTCCGCGGCACCAAGGAATTGGCCATCGGCTCGCTCGGCTGGAAGATCGGCGGTTTCCGAGCGACCAATTACGATGACATCCTGGCGCTGCCGATCGCGGGCCTGCAGGGCTTCGGCTTCTTTCAGAACGTCGGCTCGACGCGCCGGCAGGGCCTGGAAGCCGAGATCAGCCTCAAGTCGAACGAAGTCCAGTTCCACGCGAGCTATGCCTTCGTCGACGCCCGCTTCCTCGATGCACTCGACGTCGCCTCCAACAGCCCGACCGCGGTCGCCAATGGCGGCATCATCCCGATTACGCCGGGCAACCAGATCCCGGCCGTTCCGCGCCATCGCATCAAGGCCGGCATCGAATATGCCGTCACCGACGCCTGGAAAATCGGCGGCGACGCGCTCTGGGTCTCGAGCCAGTACTATGTCGGCGACGAAGCCAATCTCGAGGCCAAGCTGCCGGGCTATGCCGTGTTCAACCTCCACACGTCCTACCAGGTCACCAAGAACCTTCAGATCTACGGCAAGGTCGACAACGTCCTCGACAATCGCTACGCGACCCATGGCACCTTCTTCGACACCACTGCGCTGCCGAATTTCGCCAACGGCGGCAACAATTTCAACGATCCGCGCTCGTTGAGCCCGGCAAGGCCGCGCGCGTTCTACGCGGGGGCGCGCGTGACGTTCTAGATACCTTCGCAGCCTAGACGTCCTCTATTGAGCCTGCCAAGGCGCCCTTTGTCGGAGGACCCGTGGTACGCCGCTGCGCAAGCCCTTCGCCGCTCACTCCACCTTCACCCGCTCGAGCGCGGCAGCCGCGACGCTGGTCTGGCCCGGGCCCTTCGCCGCACTCACGCGGTGCCGGCGCTGGACGAGATACTGGTCGGCGAGCACGCCGATCAGGATCACCGTTCCCATCACCGCGAAATTCAGCGAGCTCGGGATGCCCAGCAGATTGACCAGGTTCTGCAGCACCTGGAGCAGCACGGTGCCGAGCACGACGCCGATGATCGAGCCTTCGCCGCCACGCAAGGAACAGCCGCCGAGCACGGCCGCCGCAATGGCATAGAGCTCGTAGAACGAGCCGTGCACGGCCGGCGAGATGGAGCGGGTGTACATCGCGATCAGGATCGCGGAGAACGCGGTCAGCCCGCCGCAGATGACGTAGGCGGAAATCATCACGCGGTTGGAGCGGATGCCGGAATAGCGCGCGGCCTCCTCGTTCTTGCCGACAGCGTAGAGATAGCGGCCGAACACCGAGCGGTGCAGCAGCACCCATGCCACGGCGGCGACGACAATCAGCGCCACCACGCTGTGCGGCAGCGGAAAGCCCAGCACGTTGGTGCGACCAGCCATCAGCCATTCCAGCGTCGGGAAGCTGGCGCCGAAGCCGAAGCCGGCGGTCGCGTCCTCGGTGTAATAGCGCGCCGCGCCGCGATAGATCAAAAGCCCGCACAGCGTCACCACGAACGGCTGGATATGCATCCGCGTCACCAGCGCGCCGTGCACGAGGCCGATCACGAGCCCTGCGGCGATGATCGCGGCAAAGGCGAGGATCCAGTTGACGTCGTGATTGACGATGAGGTCGATGAAGAGAACGCCGAGCAGCGCGATCACCGATCCGACCGAGAGCTCGATCCCGCCGATGATGATGACGAAGGCTTCTGCGATCGAGAAGATGCCGAACATCCCGACTTGGTTCAGTGTGTTGGAGAGATTGCCGACGTAGAGGAAACGCGGATTGATGAAGGCCACGACCGTGCCGACCACGAGGATCAGGACCAGCAGGCTCAGATCTTTCTTGTTCAAGGCACCCTCATCTCAACCGCATGGCCGACAGCCAACTGGAGCACATTGTGCTCGCTGAACTGGCTGCGATCAAGGAAACCTGAGATCGCACCCTCGTGCATGACGGCGATCCGGTCGCTGACCCCGATCACCTCCTCCATGTCGCTCGAAATCATCAGGATCGCGACGCCGGCGTCGGTCAGCCGGCGCAGCATCTCGTAGATCTCCTGCTTGGCGCCGACGTCGACGCCGCGCGTCGGCTCGTCGAAGATCAGCACCTTGGGCCGCATCGACAGCCATTTGGCCAGTACGACCTTCTGCTGATTGCCGCCGGACAATGAGCCGACCGTGGTTTCGACGTCGGGCGCACGGATCTTGAGCCGCTCGCGCTGGCCGCGGGCATTCTCGGTCTCCTGCACCGTGTTCACCAGGAAGAAGCGCAAATAGGACGACAGATCCGGCAGCGAAATATTCTCCGCTATCGACACGTCGAGCAGGAGCCCGCAGCCCTTGCGGTCCTCCGGGATCAGGTAGATGCCATGGTCGATCGCCGCGCGCGGGCTCGCGACCCGGATCGGACCGCCCTCGAGCCTGATCGCGCCGCTGCGGAGCGGGTCGACACCAAAGATCGCCCGCGCCAGCTCGGTGCGTCCGGAGCCGACCAGGCCGGCCAGCCCCAAAATCTCACCGCGGCGAACCGACAGGCTCACCGCGCGCTCCGGATAGGTGTCGGTGACGGCCTCGACGATGTCGAGCACGGCCTCACCGGGCGGGGCGGCCGGCGGCACGTAAAGCGATTTGAGGTCGCGTCCGATCATCAGGCGGATCATCGCCGCAGGAGACAGCTCGGCGCGGGTCAGCGCGCCGACCATGCGCCCGTCGCGCAATACCACCGCGCGGTCGGCGCATTGCATCACCTCGTTGAGGCGATGCGTGATGAAGATGATGCTGACGCCGTCGGCCTTGAGGCCGGCGACGACCCGCATCAGGCGGTCCGTCTCGGTGAGCGTCAGGCTCGAGGTCGGCTCGTCCATGATGACGAGACGGGCATCGAGCGAGAGCGCCTTCATGATCTCGACGAGTTGGCGCTGCGCCAGCGACAATTCGGCGAGGGGCGCGTCCGGCGCGAAATCGCAGCCCAGCCGCTCGAGCAGAGGAGCGACGTCGGCATAGAGCCGTTTGCGGTCGATCAGCCGCAAGGGTCCGCCGTGCACGGGCTCGCGGCCGATGAAGACATTGCCGGCAACGTCGAGATTGTCGAAGAGATTCAATTCCTGATGGACGAAGGCGATGCCCGCCTCGATCGCATCCGCCACGGTGAGCGAGCTTCGCTCGATGCCGTCGACGCGGATCACGCCGCCGCTCGGCTCCACGACTCCGCCGAGCACCCGCATCAAGGTCGACTTGCCGGCGCCGTTCTCGCCGATCAGGGCGATCACCTCGCCCGGCGACACGGCAAGGCCGACGTGGTCGAGTGCGACCACGCCGGGATAGCTCTTGCTGATATCGATCAGTTCGAGAAACGGCTCAGGCATTAACGGTTGCGGACAACGCCCGCACGTCTCCTACTTCTTGAGCATCGACTTCATGGAGGACATGAAGTCGTCGACGTTGGTTTTGTCGATGACCTTGCCGGGCACGATGATGATGCCGTTGGCGGGCACGCCGGACTTGTCACCCTCGATGTACTTCGCCATCAGCTTCATGCCCTGATAGCCCCACTCGAAGGGCTGCTGCACGACGGTGCCGGAGATGGCGCCTTCCTTGACGCCGCCCAGCGTGATCGGATCCTCGTCGAAACCGATGATCTGGATCTTGCCGAGCTTGCCGGCCTCCTTCAGCACTTCGTAGATGCGCGGGGTGTTGTAGGAATAGAAGCCGACCAGGCAACTCACGTCAGGCATGGCGGCGAGGATGTCTTCGACGTTACGCTTGGCGCGGGTCTGATCGATCTCGTCGCCGCGAACGTCGACCAGCTCGACCTTCGAGCCCTTGATGGTCTCCTTGACGCCCTCGATGCGCTCGCGCGCATTGTCGGCGCCGGGCAGACCGACGAAGCCGACGCATTTGCCGCCGGTCGGCAGCGCCTTGAGCATCAGCTTGCCGGCGTCCTTGCCGAGGTCGACGTTGGACGAGCCGATATAGGCGATGCGCTTCGAGTTCGGCGCATCGCTGTCGGTGGTGAACAGCAGCGTCTGCGAGGCGATCTTGTTGAGATGCTCGACCTGATTCTTCGGATCGACCGCGCTGACCATGATGCCGGCGGCACCGGCGGCGACGAGGTCGTCCATCATGCGCTGCTGGACGGCAGCGGCGGCCTGTTCGGGATATTTGAGCTGAAGATTGTAGTTGGGCAGCTCGCCCTGGGCTTTCTTCACGCCGGCTTCGGCGATCTTCCAGAAGTCGGACGCGCCGTTGACGACGAAGGCCAGAACCTTCTTGTCCGCCGCATCGGCCGAGCCGAGACCCAGAGCCATCGCGAACGCGACAGATACACCTGCAATCAAGAGACGCTGCATGTCATCCTCCCCTTGTGCGGTCAGCCCTTGACGAAGGCCAACTCTGCTTGAGCCCGAATTGGGCACATGCCTCAACCCCCGCGGGACGCGCAGGTCAGCCGCCATCCGCATCTTTGCGGCAGGGGCGGGGCCAAGCGGCCCGCGAGGTGAAATGAGGCACGTACCTCAACGTAGCAAAAGCACGCCGAGTGTGCAACCGGAAGGCGACGTCCGCGCGAAATCGACCGCACTGCTCGCCTCGCTGGCTTTCGTCATCCTGCATGTGGGCGAAGCCGCGGTGTGCATGTTTGCGTCGCAATATCTGAAATCAGGGGATCATCGGGGAACTCCATTCTCGACGACCCGCACGGGGCGTTGACATCGCAGCCCTGGCTTTCGACATCGCATCACCGGCGTCGCGACGAGTCCAACCAATATTCGAAGCTGCCGTGCTGCACTGTCTTCAACCTTCACACCTCCTATCAGGTGACCAAGACCGTTCAGCTCTATGGCAAGGTCGACAACATCGACACCCGCTACGCGGCCTACGGACAGTTCTTCGACACAGACGCATTGCCGAATTTCACCAACGGCGGAAACAACTGCGCTCGCTCAGCCGGGCAAGGCCGCTTGGTTCTATGCGGGCATGCGGATGACGTTCTAGCCGCCTTTGAAGCGCGGCCGTCCACCAGACACCCAATAGCATGCACTTGCACAATATCCCCCCTCCGGCATGATGGTCCTGGAGGCTCGTTTTGCTGTGTCATTGAAAAATCCGGACGCAGTCGCTTCGATCGTTGCGGCGCTTCGACACGTTTACGGTGACGAAGTAGCCCGCCTCATGCTCGTCGAGGGCATGAGCCTCGCCAATTTGATCGATGCAATGTTTGCAGCGCCTCTGGCACATCGCGATGCCGTTCGTTCGATCACCGACGGACTGGACGATTTTGTCATCTCGCCCGACCTGGGTCCCATGTGGCATCTCAGATACATCTATGGAGATCAGCCCGGCTCCCTGCATGTCATTGACATTGAGATCGCCACCCCCGACGGGACGCTGGCGAGCAAGGACGTCTGGCTTCGCCTGTCCTCCTAGAGGGTGATCATCGCCGAAAAGCAGCGCCAATCCAAAACCATTCACCAACTGCCGGGTGGGGTACCTATCAAGGCTTCGGCGTTCTGCGTCGCGCCCCAGGGCCGCGCAATTCTGTATCCTCAAACGTCGGTGCCGGCGCTTTTCAAACCGCCTGCGCCCCGTCATTGTGCCGCCGCATCAATCATCTCGGGGGCAGCATCAATGTCGGACAAGGTCTCGCGTCGCCAGTTCGCGAAAATCGCGGGGTTGTCCGCAGCCGGCATGACGGGGCCGCTGGAGTGCGCCGATGCCATGCCGGCAGCGGTGCCGCGCAGCGCCGGCGGCTTTCCGCAAAATTTCCTCTGGGGCACGGCGACCTCGTCCTACCAGGTCGAGGGTGCGGTCGACGAGGACGGGCGAGGGACCTCGATCTGGGACAAGTTCGTCCGCATCCCCGGCAAGATCGAGGATGGCACCACCGGCGACCGCGCCAACGAGCATTATCACCGCTACAAGGACGATATCGCGCTCATCCAGCAGCTCGGCTGCAAGGCCTATCGCTTCTCGGTGGCCTGGCCGCGGGTGTTTCCGGATGGCGACGGCAAGCCGAACCCGAAAGGGCTCGACTTCTACAATCGCCTGGTCGACGAGCTCCTGAAGAACGGCATCGAGCCGTGGCTGACGCTCTATCACTGGGACCTGCCGCAATCGCTGGAGGACCGTTTTGGCGGCTGGCGCTCGACCGAGACCTGCAAGATCTTCGGCGACTACGCGGCCTATGTCGCCGAGCACCTGACCGACCGCGTCAAGAATGTGTTCACGCTGAACGAAAGCGGCCGCTTCGTCTACTTCGGCTATGGCATCGGCATCGACGCGCCGGGCCTGTCGCTGCCGCAAGCCGAAGTGAACCAGATCAGACACAACACCGCGCTCGCGCATGGGCTCGCGGTCCAGGCGGTGCGCGCTTACGGCCGACGTGGCACGCGTGTCGGGCCGGCCGAGAATATCGATGCCTGCATTCCCGCGATCGATACGCCCGAGAACGTTCGCGCCGCCGAGATCGCGCTACGCGAGATGAACGCCGGCTATCTCAACGTCATCATGACAGGCCGCTACACCGACGCGTTCCTGAAATACGCCGGCTCGGACGCGCCGAAATACACCGACGCCGAGCTGAAGATCATCTCTTCGCCGGTCGACTTCCTCGGCCTCAACATCTACGCGCCGCAGCACTACATCGTCGCCTCCGACCTGGGCGCGGGCTTCATGCCGCTGCCGATCCCAAAAGCCTTTCCGCACATGAATTCGGACTGGCTGCGCGTCGGCCCCGAGACGATCTACTGGGTACCGAAGCTGGCTGCAAATATCTGGAAGACGGATGCGATCTATATCAGCGAGAATGGCACGTCCGGCGACGACCAAGTGATGCAGGACGGCAAGATCTACGACACCGACCGCATCATGTATCTGCGGAATTATCTCGCCCAGCTCCAGCGCGCCACCTCCGAGGGCGTGCCGGTGCGCGGCTACTTCCTCTGGAGCCTGATGGACAATTTTGAATGGGTGTTCGGGCTCAACAAGCGCTTTGGGCTCTATCACGTCAATTTCGATACCCAGGTGCGGACGCCAAAACTCAGCGCGAGCTTTTACCGCAACGTGATCGCGAACAACGCCGCGGGAGCGTAGGTCTCTCTCCCCGCAACCGCGGCGAGGTGACGCAAGATTGCGCGGCCGCAATGCGACGATCCAGCCTTATTTTCAGGGTGAATCGCGCTCCTCCTCCCGCAAAGAGGCCGGTCGTCGCTTGTCGAACGCATCGAATCAGCTTTAGCAAGGCTGCTTGCGGGCCTTTGAAACAAGGCAAAAACCGCTGCCCGAGGCGCCTTCCGCTCAGGAAGCCGCTAAAATGCAGGGTTTTTTGCCACAGGGGGCCAAAAAAGCCCGTAAAACCGCGACAAAACTGTGCAGAAGGCCCTAGGCCTTCGCCGGTTGGTCTAATATGCAACCGGCAACGAATCAGAGGAGACACGATGCCAGCCCAAATGTCCAAATCGCAGTTGATCGAAAAGATTGCGACCGCCACCGAGCTTTCCAAGCGCGACGTCAAGAGCGTCATGGAGACGCTGACCGACGTCGGCCATAAGGAGCTCAAGAAGAACGGCCTGTTCCTGGTGCCGGGCTTCGCCAAGTTCGTCGTCATCAAGAAGCCCGCGACCAAGGCGCGCAAGGGCACCAACCCGTTCACGGGTGAAGAGATGATGTTCAAGGCCAAGCCGGCCCGGAAGATCGTCCGCGCCCGCCCGGTCAAGGCCGCCAAGGACGCCGTGGCCTGATAACGCAAAGGCCCCCTCGATGAGAGGGGGCCTTTTGTACTGAGTATGTGACCGCGAGGGCTGAGGCGGAGGGGTTCAGCCCTTGCGGCGCTTCACCCGGACCGGGATCGGCTGAAGCCGGGGCTCCGGTCCTGCAAGCGCATCGCGCACCCGGTCGATGGCACGATCGAGCAGTCGGCGCAGCCGCTGCGTTGTCCGCGACCTCTTCGCTTCTTCCAGTAGTTTCTTCATCGCATCACTCCGCCGCTTCGACCTTGGCTTCCGCCGGCTCGAGCGCTGCGGCGATGGCCTCGTCGACGCGCTCCAGCCAGATGAATTCGAGCTTGTCCCGCGCGCTCTTCGGGATGTCGTCGTAGTCCCGCCTGTTGCGCGCCGGCAGCATCACCCGCGTCAGTCCGGCGGCGGCCGCGGCCACCACCTTCTCCTTGATGCCGCCGACCGGCAGCACCAGGCCGCGCAGCGAGATCTCGCCGGTCATCGCGGTGTCGCTCCTCACCGTGCGATTGGTGAGCAGTGATGTCAGCGCCGTGAACATCGCCACGCCCGCGCTCGGTCCGTCCTTCGGGGTTGCACCTGCCGGGACATGAACGTGGATGTCGCTCTTCTCGAACACCTGGGGATCGATGCCGAGCTGCGTGGCTTTGCTCTTCACCAGCGTCATCGCCGCCTGCACGCTCTCGCGCATGACATCGCCGAGCTGGCCGGTCAGGATCATCCCGCCGCGGCCGGGCACGCGTGAGGCCTCGATGAACAGGATGTCGCCGCCGACCGGCGTCCAGGCAAGGCCGGTGGCCACGCCCGGAATGCTGGTGCGCTGCGCGATCTCGCCTTCGAAGCGCGGCTGTCCCAGCACATCAGCGATGTCCTTTGCCGTCACCACGACCTTGGCAGCCGTGCCTTCGGCGACCTGCACCGCGGCGTGGCGGAACACCTTGCCGATCTCGCGCTCGAGGTTACGCACGCCGGCTTCGCGGGTGTAGCCCTTGACGATCAGCCTCAGCGCCTCCGGCTCGATCTCGGCCTGCTCGGCGGTCAAGCCGTTGGCCTCCAGCTGCCGCCGCACCAGGTAGCGCTTGGCGATTTCCAGCTTCTCCTCCTCCGTGTAGCCGGCGAGGCTGATCAGCTCCATGCGGTCCAGCAGCGGACCGGGGATCTGGTCCAGCATGTTGGCGGTCGCGATGAAGACCACGCGCGACAGGTCGAAGGGCACGGCCAGGTAGTTGTCCCGGAACGTTCCGTTCTGCTCGGGGTCGAGCACCTCCAGCATGGCGGCAGAGGGATCGCCCTGCAGGCCACGGCCCATCTTGTCGATCTCGTCCAGCATCATGACGCAGTTGCGGCTGCCTGCCTTCTTGATGCCCTGGATGATGTTGCCGGGCAGCGCGCCGATATAGGTGCGCCGGTGACCGCGGATTTCGGCCTCGTCATGCACGCCGCCCAGGCTGACGCGCACGAAGGGGCGATCCATCGCACGCGCGATGGACTGGCCGAGCGAGGTCTTGCCGACGCCGGGCGGACCGACGAAGCACAGGATCGGGGCCTTGCCTTGCGGCGCCAGCTTGCGCACCGCCAGATATTCGATGATCCGGCTCTTGATCTTCTCCAGGCCAAAGTGATCCGCATCCAGGATGCGGCGCGCTTCCTTGATGTCGATCGGCTTCTCCGCGGGCAGCGCCCAGGGCAGCTCGATCAGCCAGTCGAGATACGTGCGCACCATGCCGGACTCGCCGGCAGCCTCGGGCATGCGCTCGTAGCGGCGCAGCTCCTTCCTGGCATGCGCATCCGCTTCCGGCGGCATGTTGGCCTTGGCGATCGCAGCCGTCAGCTCGGCGACTTCGGCGGCCTTGCCGTCGCCTTCGCCCAGCTGGCGCTGAATGGTCGCCATCTGCTCGCGCAGGATCGCCTCGCGCTGCCGCTCGTCGAAGCTGGCGCGAGTCTTCTGGCCGATTTCATTGCTGATGCGCAGCACCTCCAGCCTCTCGGCCAGATGCTTCGACACCTTCTCGACGCGCAGAACGAGGTCGATGGTCTCCAGCACCTCCTGTTTGTCCTGCGGCTTGATGTCCATGAACGACGTCGCCAGATCGGCCAGCGCGCCAGGCGCGGTGGTGCTCTGGAACATCGCGACCAGCTCGGGCGGCGCCTGCGGCAGCAGCTCGATCGCCTCGATGGCCTGGCGCTGCAGGTTCAGCGCCCGCGCCTCGATCTCCGGCGAGGACGTGGCCGGCTCCGGAATCTGCTGGATGCGCGCGGCCGGGAACGGCGTCCCCGGCAGGAAGTCGAGGATGCGCGCGCGCTGCACGCCCTGGCAGACGATGTGATGCGTGCCGTCGGGCGCGGTGATGTAGCGCACGATGTTGGCGATGGTCGCGACGCGGTAGAGATCGTCCGGGCCGGGCTCCTCGGTCTCGGGGCTGCGCTGCAGGACGATGCCGACCGGCCTCTGCTCGCGCAGCGCCTGCTGCGCGGCGGCGATCGACTTCGGCCGTGCGATCGCGATCGGCGCGATGGCGCCGGGGAACAGCACCATTTCGCGCACGGGGATGATGATCAGTGCGTCTTCGGGAATCTTCACGTCGGACGTGTTTTGGGAATTGGTCTGTGCGGTATTCATCTGTTCGGTGGCCATGATCGACCTCAGGATTTGGCGAGGCGCAGTGCGACGCAGCCGTCCATCACGAAGCGGCTGATGGCGTAGCGGCCAAGGGGCAATGCAATGCGGCGCTCAAAACGCCCCTGCGGCAGTTCGAGCCGGTGGATGCGGGCGTTGCGAAGCTCCGGCGGAAGGGTGCGCTGGCCGGAGATGACGAGCACGCCGTCATGGATCACCGTCTCGACATTGTCCGGATTGACGCCGGGAAGCGCGACCAGGATCAGGAGCTCATGCTCGGTCTCGAGCACGTCGATCGGCGGCTCCCAGCAGGCCTCCTGACGGCCGAACTGCTGCCGCATCCGTTCGGCGCGGTTGAGCGAGTCCAGGGCTTCGGACAGCATCCAGTCGAAGGGATTTTTGGGTTGCATGGCAAAACTCGGGGGAAGGCGCTGCGGTTGGAAAACGGGGATATGGTGATGGTTCCCGCAAATTCCAGCATCGCGCGTTCAGAGCATGCCTGGCCCTCGAAGCAGACGAGGCCCTTGCGCTGAGACGCATCGACGCCGCGGAGACATTCCGCGGCGCCGGAGGCAACAATTGGGCGGGACTCTATGGTCAGGCGGCGGCGCGGTACTCCTGTTCCGCTTCGAGGTTGATGACCGAGGTGGCGAGCTCGGTCAGCGCGTGGTCGGTCGCCTCTTCCTCGTCCAGCGTCTCCTGAAGCAGCCTGGCGGCGTCAGGCATGCCGAGCTCCTCGGCCCAGGTGCGCAGCGTGCCGTAGCGGGAGATCTCATAGTGCTCGACCGCTTGTGCCGCAGCGAGCAGGCCGGCGTCGAGGGCAGGGGCGTTCTTGAAGTCCTTCATGATCTCGGCGCCCTCCTCGGTGATGCCGTTGATCGCTTCGCAAGGCTTGCCGCGCGCGGGCTTGCCCAGCATCTTGAAGATCTGGTCCAGACGTTTGACCTGGCCCTGTGTCTCCCGCAGATGCTTGTTGAAGGCGGCCGCAAGGTCCTTCGAATGGGCAGCCTTGGCCATCTTCGGCAGCGTCTTGATGATCTTGTTCTCGGCGAAATAGATGTCTTTCAGCGTTTCCAGAAACAGATCGCTCAGCAGCTTAGGCGCCCGACGCGGGCGGCGCGATGCGGTCTTTTTCTTAGGTGCACGTTTCTTTGCTTTCTTAGCCATAAATCCTCCTCTTGAGGTGACACGGGAAGGCACGTCCCTTCCTCAATCCTCACGCGATCAAGAGCCGGCGTTTGCAAATGTTCCTCGCGAAGGTCTTCGCGAGCCGCTATGGCTGGCCGTCCGACCCACGCTCGCCCGAGACGCCCATGCTCGACTTCGCCCTGTCCGCCTTCGTGACGCTGCTGCTGGTGGTCGATCCCGTCGGCCTCGCGCCGGCCTTTCTGGCCGCAACGGGTGGCATGCCCGACAAGATCAAGCGGACGGTCGCGTTGCGCGCCCCCTTCATCGCGGCCTCGATCCTGGTCGTGATCGCGCTGGCCGGAAACTGGCTGCTGCGACAGCTCGGGATCGGTATCCCCGCGTTCCAGATCGCGGGCGGGCTGCTGCTGTTCGGCGTCTCCTACCAGATGATCTTCGGCGACCGGCCCCATCGCGAGGCGCGGGAGGCTGACAAGGCGACCGCGGAGCATGCCTCCGATGTCGCCGTGTTTCCGCTCGCCATCCCCATGATGGCGGGTCCAGGCGCGATCGCGACCACGCTGCTCTTGGCGGGCGATGCCGGCTACGGGGCGAAGCTCGCGATCATCATCGCGGTCGTCCTCTCCGTCTGCCTGATCTGCATGCTCTGCTTCGTCTCAGCCAGCCTGATCGCGCGGACACTTGGACGCACCGGTAATGCCGTGCTGTCGCGCGTCCTCGGCATGCTGCTCGCAGCCTATTCGGTGCAGTTCGTGATCAACGGGTTTGCGGCCGTCCGGGCGACCCTGTCTTGAGGTTTTCTTGGGGCCGCGACAATCTGTTAATCTATTGATTTTACGATACATTTCGTATTGCGGCGGGCCCGCCGGCAAGACCGCGCCTGAACAGGTCCGCTTTCGCTTGCACTGCCATATTGCTTTGACGTACTTCCGGTCTAATAAGCGCCCATCGCCAAGAAGGTCGAGATGAAATCGAGATGTCGATGACAGCGGACGAACTCGACAAGAGACAGGCCATCATCGACGCCTGCCGCCGCATGAACGCGCTCGGCATCAACCAGGGCACCTCCGGCAATATCAGCCTGCGGCACGGGGAAGGGCTCCTGCTCACGCCCACCAGCGTGCCCTACGACGCCATGACGCCGGACCAGATCGTGTTCATGGCAATGGACGGCTCGCATGCCCCCGAGCAGAAGCCGTCCAGCGAGTGGCGCTTCCACCTCGACATCCTGAAGGCGCGCGCCGACGTCAACGCCGTCGTGCACGCCCATCCGACCTATTGCACCATCCTGGCGATCATGGGCATGGACATCCCGCCCGTGCACTACATGATCGCGGCCGCCGGCGGCGACAGCATCCGCTGCGCGCCCTATGCCACCTTCGGCACAGCGGAACTGTCGGAGCATGCGGTCCGCGCGCTGGAGGGCCGGCTCGCCTGCCTGCTCGACCATCACGGCATGATCGCGGTCGGCAAGACGCTCGACAAGGCGATGTGGCTCGCCGTCGAGGTCGAGACGCTGGCGCGGCAATACCATGGCTGTCTCCAGATCGGCAAACCACCGCTGCTGTCGAGCGCCGAAATCGAGCGGGTCCGCCAGCGCATGGCCGGCTACGGCCTGTCGGAAGGGTAGGGCTGGCAGCAGGTGTTCGCGCGGATCAGATATTTCGTCGACGGCAAGGGGACGAACCGCACCATGGTTCGGCTGCGCGCCCTGTTGCGCAGCAACGAGTTCTACCTGATCCCGCTGGCGCTCGTGATCGGCACGCTGGCCGGGGCGATCGTGACGCTGATGGCCGAGATCGCGCAGATCGCCCATGTCGTGATCTACGGCATTCCAATCGACGTGCGCCTCTCCGCCAACACCTATATCAATCCCCGGGCGGCGCTGATCGCGCCGGCGCTTGGTGGCCTGGTGCTCGGCATCATGGAATGGTGGCGGCGGCGGCTGAAGATTTCCAACGCGGTAGACCCGATCGAGGCCAATGCGCTGCGCGGGGGCAACCTGTCGATGCGCGACAGCATGGTGGTGTCGAGCCAGACCTTGATTTCCAACGGATGCGGCGCCTCGGTCGGCCTCGAGGCCGGCTATACCCAGATCGGTTCGGGCATTGCCTCGCTGCTCGGCAAGTTCTTCAATCTCCGCCGCAACGACCTCCGCCTGATCGTCGGCTGCGGCGCGGCGGCGGCGATCGCGGCAGCCTTCGGCGCACCGATCACCGGGGCGTTCTATGCCTGCGAGCTGATCGTCGGCGTCTATTCGGTCGGCAGCGCCGCGCCGATCCTGGCGGCCTCGCTCGCCGGCGCCTTGACCGCACAATGGCTCGGCGGCGCGCCTTACTCGATCGAAATCCCCAAGGTCAGCGCCGTCGGTGTCGAGCAATATCTGGCGCTGATCGGGCTCGCGCTCGTCACCAGCGGCGTCGGCATCGCGGTGATGCGCTCGTCCTCGATGTTCGAGCGCCTGTTCAAATGGCTGCCGGTCTGGCTGCGTCCGGTGATCGGCGGCCTCATCGTCGGCGGCTTCGCCATTGTCACGCCGCAAGTGCTCGCGGCCGGCCACGGCGCCATGGTGCTCGATCTCTTCCACGACATGACGATCGGCCTGATCGCGATCATCATCGCGCTGAAGGTGACCGCCTGCCTGATCTCGCTGGCCTCCGGCTTCCGCGGCGGACTCTTTTTTGCTTCGCTGTTCGTCGGCAGCCTGATCGGAAAGTTCTTCTCGGCGGTGCTGCTCTTGATCAGCCCGAATTTCGTGATCGATCCACTGGTGGCGATGCTGACCGGCATGGCCACCCTCGGTGTCGCTATCGTCGGCGGTCCGCTGACCATGTCGTTCCTCGTGCTCGAGATGACCCGCAATGTCGACGTCACCGCCGTGGTGCTGGCCGGCTGCATCGTCACCTCGATCTGCGTCCGCTTCATGTTCGGCCACTCCTTCTCGACCTGGCGCCTGCATCTGCGCGGCGAGACCATCCGCAGCGCCAACGACGTCGGCTGGCTGCGCAACCTCACCGTCGAGCGCCTGATGCGCTCCGACGTCGGCAAGGTGCCGTCGACCACCACCATCGCTGCGACAAGGAGTGAATTTGCGCTTGGGTCGCGGCCCGGAATCGTCATCGTCAACAATGCTGACGAATATGTCGGCCTGGTCCTGCTGCCCGATTTGTTCTCCAGCGACCTCGACACCATCGCCGATGAGATCCAGGTCATCGAGCTCGCGCGCCTGACCGAGATCGTGCTGATCCCGGAAATGAACGTGAAGAGCGCGATGGCGGTGTTCGACGAGGCGGAGGCCGAAATGCTGGCAGTGGTCGATTCCACCGACAGCCGCAAGGTGGTGGGCTTCCTGACCGAGACTTTCGCCCGCCGCCGCTATGTCGAGGAGATCGACAAGGCCACGCGCGGCGTGCTGGGGGCGCTGTCGTAGCCGCCCGGGCAAGTTGACGCTGGCACGCGCTGCGGACTTGCCAGATCGTTTACAACCTCTAGGCTAGGGATGGACGGCAGGGCTGGTGCCTGGCCGCGCTCTGCGACGAGGGACGTGCGATGTCGGACACGCTTCGCCTGTTGCTTGCCCTGCTCGACCTCGGGCCCCGGTTGAAGGATCTGCTGGGCGACAAATGGCCTCCTTACGGCGAGGAATTGCAGGAGCTCGCCGGACGCGCTGGTCATCAGGGCGAAGACCCGGCCAAACTTCGCCAGGCGCTCGATCTGCTGGTCGTGCGGCTGCTCGCGGAGCCCCCGGCCATGGAACTCGTCGAGCGCGTTATGGCAGACATGGCGGCGCCCGTTGGCGCCAGGGAGACCGTGACCCGTCGCGGCCGGGTGTCGCCACCTGTTGTCCCGGACACAGTCCAGCCGACCACGGATGAGGCGACTGGCGTCGTCACCATCCCCGTCTTCTATGGCACCGACCGCGCCCGGGGCGACGATACGCCGGCGACCTATTTTGGCGGCGCGCGCGGGACGCTCTCCCTCGGGATCGCTGAGGTCAGCGTGCCCACGCGCGGCCGCGACCTCGGCGAACTCACCAGTCCCAACTGGTGGCGTCTCGAATTCACGGCCAATCCGGAAAAGCACGTGATCCTCAAAGGTGTCGGTGCGCTTGGCCGCGACGCCTTCGTCACGAGCCTGAAGAACTCCCTGGCGGCGGCGGGCGAGCATGACGTCCTGATCTTCGTGCACGGCTACAACGTGACATTCGAGGATGCGGCGCGGCGCTCCGGGCAGCTTGCAGTGGATTTGAAATTCGCAGGCCGGACGCTGCTGTACAGCTGGGCGTCGGCGGCTGATACGAAGAAGTACACCGTGGACGAGAGCACGATCGACTGGTCGCGCGACAATTTCGAGGCGTTTCTCCAGCTCGCGATCGGCGAGGTCGGCGCCGGCAAGGTTCACATCATCGCCCACAGCATGGGCAACCGCGCGGTGATCAACACGCTCGAACGCGTCACGTCCTGGCAGCTGCCGGCCAGCGCCGCAAAGCTCGGTCAGATCATCTTTGCCGCGCCCGACATCGACCGCGACCGCTTCGTCCAGCTCGCCGCGAAGTTCAAAGGCTGCGCCGCGCGCGTCACGCTCTACGCCTCGTCCCGCGACGTCGCTCTTCTCGCCTCGAAATTCGTGCACGGCTATCCCCGGGCGGGCGAGGCCGGCGATGCCCTGACGGTCGTCGATGGTATCGATACGATCGATGCGTCGCTGGTCGACACCAGCCTGGTCGGATTGCACCACTCTTACTTCGGCGAGAAGCGTTCGATCCTGAACGACATGTTCAACCTGATCTCGCAGCAGCTCGCACCCGACCAGCGCTTCGACCTCCAGGCCGCAGGCGATGCACTCCGGAAATATTGGAGCTATCGCGCCTGAGGGTTTACGCTCGCTCAAAGCGCGGCAGATTGCCGCGATCACGAAACCATTTCGGTGCTTTGCGCATTATGTGTTGTTTCCCTATCTCTTCTTTGGCGAGAACAGAGGACGTTAAGATGCGTGACAGGTTCGCGAATTCGAGAATTGGCCGCAAAACTGCGCTGGCCGCGCTCACCACTCTCGCCGTGGTCGCGGGGTCCATGTCGCCGTCGGCTGCCGCGTCTCCGACAGCGGCCAAGACAACGGCCAAGACAACGGCCGCAGTGGCAGGGCAAGGCTCATCTAACGCAACCGATTTCAGCGCCGCGCGGCGTCGTCACTACTATCGGCGCGGACCGAATGCTGCGGGCCTTGCCTTCATGGGTATCGCGGCCGGTCTGATCGGCGGGGCGATCGCCGAGAGCCGGCGCCAGGAGTACTACGACAATTATTACTATGGCGGCCCGCGCTATTACGGTCCCGGCTACGGCTATGGCTATTATGGCGGTCCGCGCTACTACAGTCCGTATTGAGGGTTGCCCGACGGGCAAAACAGCTGCACGGCCTGTCAATCCCTCTCGGTGAAAACATTCCACTTTACCGAAATTCGGAAATAGCGTATGTGTCGCGCTATCCCGGCTCATCCTTGAGGGGCGATCGTACGTCGTCACGAATTGCGAGCCGGGTTTGCGGTGGACGCGGCAGCGTCGGCACGAG
>NZ_AXAY01000028.1 GCF_000473045.1 Bradyrhizobium sp. WSM3983
TGAGCTGCTGCCGGTTTGATGGACACCCGGTTAAGCTAATCCCACCTTGCGCTCGAACTCAACAGGGCTGAGGTATCCGATCGTCGAATGACGCCGGACGGCGTTATAGAACCGCTCGATGTAGTCGAACACATCTGCTCTTGCCTCGTTCCTGGTTCGATAGGTCTTGCGCTCGGTGCGCTCGGTCTTCAACGACGAGAAGAAGCTCTCCATCGCGGCGTTGTCCCACACATTGCCGGACCGGCTCATGCTGCAAACGATGCCGCTGTCAGCCATCAAGCGCTGGAACTGTTCGCTGACGTATTGGCTGCCGCGATCGGAATGATGCATCAAGGCATCCGGCTTGCCGCGCCGCCAGATGGCCATCAGAAGGCCGTCCGCAACCAACTGAGCTGTCATGCTGGCGCTCATCGACCAGCCGACCACCCGGCGCGAGAATAGGTCGATCACGGCCGACACATAGAGCCAGCCCTCGGCGGTCCAGATGTAGGTGAAGTCGGCGATCCACTTCTGGTTCGGCCGCTCGGCCACAAACTGACGATCCAGAAGATTCGCCGGCACGTTCGCTATCTGGCGATTGCCTTCGTCCTTCGGCAGGCGCCGGCGCCTTGGCCGCGCCCGTAAGGCCTGCAGGCGCATCAGCCGCTCGATCCGATGCAGACCGCAGTCGACGCCGTCCGCCAGAAGGTCTCTCCAGACGCGCCGTGCGCCGTAGGTCCGGTCGCTGGCAAGGAAGCTTGCCTTGATCCGCTGGCCTACCGTCTCGTCGCTTCGGGATCTGGCGCTGGGCGATCGGTTCAGCCAGGCATGGAAGCCCGACCGCGACACGCCCATTGCTTCGCATAGCCATGCCACCGGCCAGATATTCCGGTGCTTCGCGATGAAGACGAACTTCATGTCGCTTCCTTCGCGAAGTAGGCAGCGGCCTTTTTTAGGATGTCCCGCTCTGCCTTCAGCTTGGTGACCTCGCGCCGCAGCCGCTCGATTTCCAATTGCTCAGGCTTCATCTGCCCGTGGCCGGGGAAGGCCTGCACAGGGTCGGAGCCGAACTCCTTCACCCATTTGCGCAGCACGTTCTCATGCACGCCCAGGTCTCGGCCCGCTTGCGCCACCGACACCCCGCGCTCCCTGACAAGCTTGACCGCCTCAACCTTGAACTCTCGACTGAACTTCCGTCTCTGCATGACAACCTCCGGCTTCATGAAACACCCAATCTTGGTGTCCATCAAACCGGCAGCAGCTCAAGGCACCCTTCCCGTGGATTGGGGAGGGGACATGCGGGACATTGCTGGAAATTTCGGCGAGTGATGGTGGGCACGGCGCTTCTCGCCTTTGCCCACCCTACGAGATCTCGCTAGTCTATCGTACGAGCAAGCTATCGTAGAGTGGGAAAAGCGACTTGTCCGCCGTAGCTCGAAGAGCGAAGGCGGAAGCGTGCCCACCACCTCTGACTACAACACCTTCACCGTCGATCGCGACGATGCGCAAGCTCGGCTTCAGTGTCTTTTCCAGTTGCGTCTTCAATTCTTGAACGCGCGGGTCGGTCGAGCGCGCGGCGCAGGCCGCGTATTGATGAACGGATTGCGCCAATGCGCGCCGCGCTTCCGGCGTGCGCGTCACGTCAGGCTTTGAAAGCCGCAAGACGATCGCGGCGAGATTGACCAGCATCTCGTCCAGGGCGAGGTCGATGGTCGCAAGTTTTCCCATGGCACACTCCCTGGCAAGACATTCTGCGAAGGCAACGGAGGGTGCAGGGATGCGTTCCGGAGCGGGGCGAAGATGGCTAACGCTTCGTAAACAGCTTGTTCTTGCCGATCGCCGCGCTGACAGCTCGAGGCTGATCGCGGCCGTCAGGAAGATCGGCCGAGTCGAATAGGTTCCAGCGGAGTTTTCACATTTTTTTGTTGGGCCAGAACCTGTCCGCGTCTCATTGATTGGCGAGAATTCGAGAGACTCGGAAGGGATCCTGACATGACAACACAGCGAATTGCGCTGGGTGTGGCGCTTGCGATTGGCGGCATCGTCGCGCAGAGCGCTGCGTCCGCCGAAGAATATCGCGGAACCATGGAGCAGCAGATGGCCTGCACGCCGGATGTCTGGCGCCTGTGCAGCGACCAGATTCCGGATGTGAGCCGCATCACGGCCTGCCTGCGGCAAAACACGCCGCAGCTCTCGAGCGGCTGCCGCGCGGTGTTCCAGTCCAACAATCAGATGCCGCCGCAGCAGCAGACCCCGCGCAATCGGGCTGCACCGCCGCCGCGCTATAACAATGCGCCGCCGCCACCTCTGCAGGCGCAGCCGCGGCCCTATGACGATGACGACGATTAGCGCTGGCCGGAGTATGATCCGGAAACGTGCGCAGGACGACGGTGCCGTAGGGTGGGCAAAGCGAAGCGTGCCCACCAATCCCCTGCAATATTGTTGAAAGATGGTGGGCACGGCGCAAGTGCGCCTTTGCCCACCCTACGAGATCTCGCTACGCCGCGAGATCTGCGACGATGCGGTCGTGCCGCCTCGTTCAGCGCTTCTCCTTGCTGTCCGACCCAGGTCGATGTCCGAGCGCTGTTCGCATGAGGACACCGAAGAGTATCGCTGCGACGGGCCAATGGAACCAGATCTTGTGCGCGCCTGTGAACAGATTGATCAGGATCAGAAAGACCGACACCGTGAGGGCCGCTGCAACGGGGCGGGGCAGCTTGGCCAGCCATCCCGAGACGACACCCATCCACGAGGATGGCTCGTGCCTGTCGCCCGTCCGCAGGCGACCGGCTTCCTCGCGCCGAGTTGGGCTTTCGTTGACCGCGAAGCTTCCGCGCCCGGCGGTTTGGCCGCCCAAGGTCAGACGATAGCTCGTCACCGGAGCAATGTTCTTCATGGGTCGCTGGCCGAGACAGTCGAAGCCAACGGACAGCTTGTTGTGCACCTGATCGTAGACGGAGCTCGAGATCACGACGCCGCCGGGGTCGGCGAGTTCTTGCAGCCGTGACGCGATATTGACCCCGTCGCCATAGATGTCGGAGCCGTCCACCATGACATCTCCGAGGTTGATGCCGATGCGAAACCGCATCGGGTTCACGTGAGGCGGGTCCGTATCCTGATTGGAAATTTCCTGCTGGATCTCGACCGCGCATTGCACGGCCTCGACGACGCTGGCGAATTCGGCGATGACGGCATCGCCCCAGGTATTCACGATGCGGCCGTCATGGCGCTCCACCAATCCCGCAATGGCAGTGCGGTAGCGGCGGAGCGTCTCCAGCGTTCCCGTCTCGTCTGCTTCCATGAGGCGAGAATAGCCGTGCACGTCAGCGCACAGCACCGTGGTCAGTCGTCGTTTCACCTTGTCGTCGGTCATCGGCCATATGGTAGCCTCCCTAACGCATCTGCATCAAGCGTCGCATCCGGTGCCATGGCCGTTTCGCGACCAGTGCCGGCCCCAAACCCGTCACAACCGTGCAACGAATTGCAGTCCGCCGAGTTGATTGCGGTCGAAAATTTTCGGATTGGAGGGAATGGCATGTCTGTGACCAAAATTCCTGGAGCGCGTGTCGTGATCGGCGCTGCGATATTGCTCGGTGCGCCTGCAATGGCCGCGCCGGTCACGCCTCTGTCCGGGGCCGCCAGGCCGACGGTGCAGGAGGGCGATTTGGCCCAAGATCGGGCCCAAGATTTGGCTCAAGATCTGGCCCAAGCACGTTTCGGCTGGTGGCGCCATGGCTGGGGCCATTGGCATAGCGCACGCTATCGCTGCCGTCCCTACTGCGGTTGGGGCGGCTAGCTCGCGAGATCAGCTAAATTTCGGACTTTGCCGGCCCATCACTTCAGCTGGCGCAGTGTGTTGGTACGTCTGAAGTTGGGGGTGGACCGGACGCCGCCGGCTAACTGCGAGAATGTCGAGACTGACCCAGAGCGGACGATGCGTGATGCCGATGCCGCGCACTCGCTTTCGCCGTCACTCAATGGGAAAATTGAGCAGCGAGGAAACTCCGCATCTCCTGGACTGACTGGGCGGCCGCGGTGGGATCATATTTGAGCCAATGTCCGAGATATTCCCTGCCATCGGCGAAGGCGGGGGAATTAAAGGCGTGATAGGCACCGGGATAGACGATCAATTTTACGGGTGCTCCCCTGTCGGCCCGCCGCTTCATCCAACGCTCGCAGTCCGTCGCGGGCGTCCAGTCGTCGAGTTCGCCGATCATGATTAATGCAGGAACGATGAGTTCCTCGGAGGCGACGCCGCAAAGCGGGTAGTAGGCCACGGCGGCCTTGAACTTTCGATCCCGGGGGACGTCAAAGATTTCGGCCTGATGATTCGACGCCAACTGCAGCGCAACCATTGCACCCTGCGAATATCCAATAACCGCGATACGTTGAGAATCGACGAAGGGAAGACTGGAAAGATAGGATAGCGCGCCTAAAGCATCACCTTGGCGGGTAAGCAGCAGGCCCGGCGTCACCTGGGTGCAGGCGTTCTTGATGCCACGGGTCGCAAAGCTATCCAGCATAAGCGACACATAGTCCCGCGCGTTGTACCTTCGGGCGTCTTCTGAAAGTCCATCGCATCCGTGGAGATACACAATGGCGGAAAACGGGCCGTCGCCCTCAGGTTTCGACAGGTAACCCTCAATCGTTTCAGACGCTGCTTTCGACGTTTCGCTACGTTCGCGCGCCAGGCGCTGCTGGAGTTGGCCGACGTGAACGGGAGCACTTTCGAACCTGACCAATTCTCCCGCCAAGGTGGCGGCGTTGGTGGAAAGGTATGCAACGAACACTGCTACACCGAGACATGCTTTGGCTCGTGTAACCATTTTCCTTCCCTCCGGTTCCCGAACGGAGTCAGCGTAGCAGGCTCATGTCCGCCCATCCACACCGTAAGTCTAAGAACTGCACGGACACTTATGGCCGGCGTAAACGAACGAACGCCTGTCCTCGTGTCGGCTTTCAGGGGGGGACCGGAAATGGTCGACGCGCGGCCAAATCGACGCGAATGGCCCAACTCGGACCACGAGCGACGTCGGCATTTCTGCGGCTGTCGGAATTATAGCGGGCATCAAGTGCGCCAGATCTGCGCGCCGCGATTTATAGGTTTCACGCCCGCCTGATCTAAGGTCTGTGCTCGCAGACATCGACCCATTCCGCCGCGGTCAGCTCGGCCAACCGCTTCGGCGTGATACGCACCGCGCTGTGGGTTGAGCCGGCGGCCGGCACCACTATGTCAAACGCCTTCAGCGAAACGTCGCAATAGACCGGCAGCGGTGATTTCAGCCCGAACGGACAGACGCCGCCGACCTCGTGGCCGGTGATCTCGGCGACCTCTTCCAGCCCCAGCATCTTCGGCTTGCCACCGAACGCAGCCTTGACCTTCTTGTTGTCCATACGTGAGGTGCCGGCGGCGACGATCAGGATCACACGCTCGCCGATGCGCAAGGACAGCGTCTTGGCGATCATCCCGGGCTCGACGCCATAGGCTTCCGCAGCCAGCGTCACGGTCGCCGAGCTGATCGGGGATTCCATGACGGAGATGTCGGGGGCTTTCTCGGCGAAGAAGGCGCGAACGGATTCCAGGCTCATTCCAGTCAGCTCATCGGGGACTTGCGGGCGGGCGGCGATGCCTAAGTTATCCCTGGGTCATCCTTAGACGATCCCGGCTAGCTCCGAAAGCGAACGGACGCGATGATCCGGCACAAAGCCGAGCTCATCCATCTGGGTGCGGATCGCCCTAAACATGGTCAGCGGCGCCACGAGTTCGTTCTCGACACAAGCCAGCGCCATGGCCTCCGGCGTCACCCGTTCGATCCAGGCGACGTTGAGCCCGAACGCTTTCGCGCCGGCCACGTCCCAGGGATTGGAGGAGACGAACAGCACCTCATCCGGCGCGGTGCCGAGCATCTCGCCGATCAGCTCATAGGCCTGCGGGTCGGGCTTGAAGATCTTCTTCGTATCGACGCTGATGGTGGCATCGAGCAGGCGGTCGAGGCCGGAATTGCGCACCAGCGCGTTCAGCATGTCAGGGCTGCCGTTGGAGAGAATGGCAAGCTTTCGCGGTTTCAATGCGGTGAGCGCGGCCGTCGCGTCGGAATAAAGATCGAGATGCAGATACTTTTCGATGACGCGCTCGAACGCCTCGTTCTCATAGGCAAGCCCGAGCACGCGCAGCGTATAGGCCAGCGAGTCGCGCGTGACGGCAGAAAAATCCTGGTAGCGCTGCATCAGCGAGCGCAACCAGGTGTATTCGAGCTGCTTGATCCGCCAGACCTGCGTGATGATCTCGCCATAGCCCGGAAACGCATCCTCGGTGATGTCAGCGACCGACTGGATGTCATAGAGCGTTCCGTAGGCGTCGAAGACGACGGCTTTGAGGTTCATCGGCTGTCCTTCGGGCCGTTGTGGTCACAAAAATTCCGCTTGGGGGGTGCCGCATCATCGTCAGCTTACCAAGCACAGCGGAAGTCTGCCACTGCAAGCGTAATCAGCGGCTCGTGACCCAGGCGGGCCTTGTTTCCATGCGCCCATTTTGCCGATCAAGCCGGCAGGCGCATACAAGCAAAACCGCTAGGCCGGTAAAGACGGCAGCAGGCCCACAGTGCTTCTTCTATCCGAATAGTTTGAGGAGCGGACGGTTCAATTGCAGTTCGTGCGAGAGCCCCCGACGGGCTTCTTGTCGCTCTCCGAGGAAACGCAGACGCTGCTTAGGTCGCCCTCAGGAGGTGGGACTTGATCTGCCAATACAAAGCTACCTGATGCGCCGGCCGGCATTCTGAGCTTTCTGGTGATTCTGAATTTGTCCGGCTGCGTATAGGGTTGATAATCACCAAAATTGATTCTGACGCCGCGCGACATGCCGGTAATCCTGAGGTCTCCCGCGTCGACCAAGGTCGCCAGCCCCGCACTCCCTGGCAAGACTGAATAATTTTTCACCGGCAGAGCCGACACGACTGATCCCAGGTCGATTTGCGCAATCCCAAGTGGGTAATCTCCCAAAACGTTGCGCCACAGCAGTTCGCCCAGCCCTTCCTTCGGCAGCTGGATTGTGTTCCGAACTGGCCGATCCGGAGAATGGCGCAGCCCCGGCACGCTGAACGTTCCCGCACTGTGTTTGCCGCCAATCTCATCTGCGGGCCGCCCGAACAACAGCGTAGCTGCTTCCTGCGCGCTGCCGTCCTTCAAGGTCGTCTCCGTTGGTGGGATCAGACATCCCGTGTATGCGGTGAACCGAATCTTGTCGCGCGGGATCCCCATCACGCCGACAAGAGGCTTGCCACGGGGTTGAGGCCCAATCGCACCGCCTGCGGGACTGCGGCCGGCGTCTCCGGCTTTTTCGGCGGCGGTGTCCGCATGAGCAACGACACCGACAACGCGTTCGGTTGCACCTATGACATCCCAGATGGTCGCCCCATCGCTCACCAAGGCCAGGTAGAGCGGTTCGGGTCCCGGAGTGACTTCGACGGTTACTACTGAAGTCACCCGGTCCTGGCTCCCGACCCAGGCGTTCGATAGCGCTCTGCCTTCTCTGGCACCGACAACCACCAGGCGCGCGTCGCGCGGTGGGTTGGGCACATTGCATCCAGCCACTGCTGCTTCAAGCCGCTGCTTGCGAGTCTCGGCTTCACGCGCGCGCTGTGTCGCCTGGCGGGCTTCATTCAGCCGCTTGCCGAATTCCATGGCCTCACTTGCGGAGATGCGACCATCGCGGTCCTGGTCCGTCAAATCGAACTGCTCGCGGACCGCTGCCTCGTACTCAGCGAGAGAGACGACCCCGTCTCCATTCGCGTCGAGCGTCATCGGAACAAGCTGGGTGGCGCTTTGCTGCCAGGAAATGCTCGCTTGCGCCGCTTGTCTAGCTCCCTCTTGCTGGATTTCGGCGGCACTGATGACGCCGTCATGATCGGTATCCGGTTTGAGGAGATCGGAGACGAGCTTGTCGAGCTGCGTACGAACCTGCTGAGGTGTCGGTTCAAGCTGTACACCGTTGGCATGGATCATCTGACGCGCCCGCGGCTTCATTGCCGCGGTAACTTCATCCGTTGTAACGGAGCCGTCGCCGTCAAGGTCGTAGATCAGGATCTGCGCGACGGCCTGCGATCGCCGCTGCGCCACCGAGATTTTGCGTAGATCTTCGATTCCCTGCGCGCTGACGCCACGCTCGTCGGGATTGCTCTGAAAAAATGCGATCAGCATCTGCGACCTGACTTGATCCCAAGTCGCCTGCGCGCGGATGGAGCCGCTCATCCGGGCGACGATCCAATCGTTATCGGCGGAAGCCTGCGTCGCCAGCACGCCCAGACACGTCGCAAGGAAGCCGATAAGGCAGGTCCTTTTCTGGGACAACGGGCCAACGACAGTTTTGACGAATGCTGCAATAATTGCGGTCACAAGGCGTCTCACGTGTTGATCCTAAAACGGGGAGGCTAAGTTTGTATGACGACGCTATGCTGCCATCTTGCCGCATCGTCTGCACCGACGAGCACCAGCGCAGCGTCGCAACGGCCTTGTATGACATGAACGTTCGGGCATCTTCATAGGATACACGCTACGCGCGAGGCGTTAGCCAAGCCCGGCACCATTCAATAAAGTTTTACGGAAGCAATGGACAAATTCGGACCAAGCCGGCCTCAGGGCGAGCTTCACGCTGCTGTCAGGGGCGGAGCAGACCTCGGACGAAGTGCCCGCAAGCTAGACGGTCGGCTGACGTCCTCGCCGCGTCCAGGTCGCCCGCTCGGCGAAGACCTGGCTGACCTCGGCCATGTGCTCTGTGCCCCACGAGCAGAGCGGCACGAGCGCCTGGGCGAGGCTGTGGCCCAAAGGGGTGAGGCTATAGTCCACCCGGGGCGGCACCTCCTTGTGGTCGGTCCGCTTCACCAGACCATCGGCCTCCAGTTCCTTGAGTTGCTGGATCAGCATCTTGTCGCTGACATCGCGCACGGCGCGCCGGAGTTCGCCATAGCGGGTCGGGCCGTCCTGGGCGAGGAAGTACAGGATCAGCGGCTTCCACTTGCCGGCGACGACCCGCAGGGTTGCGTCGAGGCCGCAGGTAAAGCCGGGCAAGGTCGGTGTGCAGCTCTGGACCGGTGGCGATGCTGGCGCAGGCGTGAAGGTTGGCTCTGAATGATCTGACGACATTTTTGGATACTTACCAAAAGGTGCATACTTGTCGTTAGGTGGGTATGCCGCCAGCTCAGTGCAACCTCAATGAAGGAGCACATCATGAGCAGACTACAAGGCAAGACGGCAGTCGTGACCGGCGGCGGAACGGGTATCGGATTTGGAGCCGCCCAACGGTTCGTTGACGAAGGCGCGTTCGTCTATCTCTTCGGGCGGCGGCAGGAGCCGCTCGATGCCGCCGTTGCGAAGCTCGGATCCTCGGCGCGCGCCGTCAGGGGTTCGGTGACCGATCTGTCCGACCTCGACAGGCTGTATGCGGCAGTGAAGGCCGAACGCGGCGGGCTCGACATTCTGTTTGCCAATGCCGGCACCGGCTTGTTTGCCCCGCTCGGCGAGATCACGCCCGAGCATTACGATCACATCTTCGATGTCAACGTGAAAGGGCTGGTGTTCACGGTGCAGAAAGCCCTGCCGCTGATGAAGCAGGGATCGTCGATCATCCTGACCGGTTCGAGCACGGGCGTGATGGGGACGCCGCAGTTCAGCATCTACAGCGCGACCAAGGCCGCGATCCGCAATCTGGCGCGGAGCTGGGCGCTGGACCTGCGCGGCACAGGCATCCGGGTCAATGTGCTGTCACCGGGGCCAACCAAGACGGAGCTGGCACTGGAGATCGTTGGCGAGGAAGCGTTCGATGCGCTCGGAAGCGCCACGCCCATCGGGCGCGTGGGCGATCCGGCAGAGACCGGGGCGGTGGCCGCGTTCCTGGCGTCGTCAGATAGCAGCTTCATGACCGGCGGCGAAGTTTTCGTCGACGGCGGTCTGGCGCAGGTCTGAGGCCTTTAGCGGTTGAGCATCAGGGCTTCGGTCCCCCGAAGCCCTCGATGTGCCGGGGCGATAAGTCCCGGCTAGACCAGGCCGTGTATCCATAAAACCGGACGCGTGATGCAACGAAGGCTAGGTCCGCTTTGCCCCTATAGGGACCAAGTTCGTGCGCAGCGCAATGTGTCGCATGCGCCAACCTGCACATGCGATGAAGGGAACTTCTGTGTAGCGCTGGACATCACAGGGGTGCTCCGTCAAAGCGGACGCGCGCGGCATGGATATCAGAATAACGACGGTCGGCCCAATCGATAAGGCTCGCCATCGGGTCCAGCAGGGATCGGCCTAGCGGGGAAAGGCAATATTCAACGCTCGGCGGCTTGGTCGGAAAGACATGGCGGGTGATGAGTCCGTCGCGCTCCAAGTCGCGCAGCGTCTGTGTGAGCATGCGCTTCGAGATGTCGCGGATGGCTCGGCGAAGCTCGCCGAAGCGCTGCGGTCGCGTCGCCAGGGTCATGATCATGAGTATGCTCCACTTGTCGCCGATGCAGTCGAGCACGTCGCGCACCGGGCAATGCACGGGCTCTACTGACTGGGCGTCGTCCGATTGATATCGGCTGAATCGCTCGATCGCGCTCAATGCGTCGCTCATGCCGGTCCCCTTTTTCTCTCCTGGTTACAAAAAACTGCCTCCTTACGGTGCAGGCCGGAGGTCTCTATGTGAGACCTACCCTAGAATATAGGCCATCTAGTCCCCGGAGAATACGCATGTTTCTAGTCACTGGAATTACAGGAAAAGTCGGCGGCGCAACGGCCAGGCATCTGTTGGCGCAAGGCAAGAAAGTACGCGCGCTGGTTCGCGACCGCGCGAAGGCGGCAAGCTGGACGGAGCAGGGCGTGGAACTGGTGGACGGCGACTGGAACGACACGGCCGCCATCGAGCGGGCGCTCAAGGGCGTCGACGGCGCGTTTGTGATGTTGCCGGCCGTCTGGGCCCCCTCGCCGGACTTCAAGGAAGCCAAGGGCGTCATCGCGAACTATGTCGAGGCGCTGACCAAGGCCGCGCCGCCGCGGGTCGTCGGGCTCTCGTCGATGGGGGCGAACCGGACCAGTGGGCTGGGGATTGTCACGGCCCTGTCGTTGCTGGAGCAAGGCCTTCGCAAACTGACATCGCCGATCGCCTTCGTGCGCGCTGGCGGGTTCTTCGAGAACTTCCTCTACGGCCTGCACGTCGCCCAGAGCGGCACGCTCCCAGTCTACTACAATCCGACCAGCCGAAAATCGACGATGGTCGCGACGAACGACATCGGCGCCGAGGTGGCGACGCTGCTGACCGGGCCGACGTGGTCGGGGCATCGCGTCATCGAACTTGGCTCGATGGTCAGCGCAGATGAAGTCGCAGCGCAACTGGGCGATGTCATGCAGCGCGAAGTCAAGGCCTTCGCTGTCCCGCGGGCCGAGTGGCCGGCAGCGTTCGAGCAGTTCGGCATCCCGAAGGGCCAAACCGGGCCGGCTGAAGCGATGTTCGAGGCCGTCAACGCGGGCTGGATGGACCTCGGCGTGGCCGGCACGGAGCACGTCGCCGGCACAACGCTTCCCCGCGATGTCTTCGCGGCGGCCCACAAAGCCGCCACGGCGTAGGTCTGCGGATCAGCGATGAGATGCGACTTTCGGACCTGCTCCGGAAATTCGCATCTCCTTCGGAATGAATGCGTCGCGGCCGGCCGTCTCTTGGCCAGACCCACACCGGTCCTTCGCGGCGGCCCATCAGAAAAGGTTGAACAAATGTCAAAGATTTCCTGGCGCCAAGTCCCGGCCTTGGCACTGGCCGCTTTCTTCGTCGTGGGATCGCTCAGCAACATCTTGGCCCCTGCGTCTATCTACGAGGAATATCTGCGGTGGGGATACCCGCATTGGTTCCATTTCGTGACCGGATCGCTGGAACTCACGACGGCCGTTCTGCTGGCGCAGGCACGGACGCGGCTGTGGGGCTCCGCGCTCGGCTGCGCCGTGATGTTAGCGGCGCTCGCGACCGTCACCCTCCACGGCGAATACGGGCACGGGGTAGCGCCGTTTATCGTGGCGATACTATCGATAGTCGTCGGCTGGCTCGCCTGGCGGAAGCCGCTCCCCAGCTCGGCATGATTGGCGCCACTGGCAAGTTAATGAGTCCGCGTCCTAGATTCCAAGAATCTTCCGCGCGTTGGCCTTCAGCACCTTCGGCCGGACCTCGTCGCGGATGTCGATCTTGGCGAAGTCCGACAGCCAGCGGTCCGGCGTGATCACCGGCCAGTCTCCAAGGCTGCGGTGTCCGGGACGGTCGGCGGATGCTTGTGCGGAGCAATGCCGCTTGTCGTTCACGCTTCAGTCCTGCCGGTAGGGCTGCGCTTCTGTGCCGACGGGTGTCTTGATCCGGAACCAGGCGACGTACAACGCGGGCAGGAACAACAACGTCAGCACCGTGCCGACGATGATGCCGCCCATCATCGCATATGCCATAGGTCCCCAGAATATTTCGCTCGCAATCGGGATCAGCGCAAGGCTGGCCGCCAAGGCCGTCAGCATGATTGGCCGCATCCGGTGTTCGGTCGCTTCCACTACGGCATCCCACGCGGACTGCCCTTCGTCGCGCAAATGTTCGATCTGCACGATCAGGATCACCGAGTTACGGATCAGGATGCCGATCAGCGCCAACACCCCGAGGATGGCGACGAAACCGAGCGGCGCCCGGCTCGGCAGCAATGCGGCGACGACGCCGATCAGGGCCAGCGGCGCAACGGCGGACACCAGGAATAGTTGCTGGAAGCTTTGCAGCTGGAGCATCAGGAGCGTCGCCATGATGAACAGCATCAGCGGAATCACGGCGAGGATCGGTGCCTGGCTCTTGGTGCTCTCCTCGACGCTGCCGCCGATCGCCAGCGAATAACCGGGCGGCAGTTTTGCGGTGAATTCCGCGAGCTTCGGCTTGAGTTGATCGACGATTGTCGCCGCCTGCACGGAGTCCAGAATGCCTGCTTTCAGCGTAATGGTCGGCAGACGCGATCGCCGCCAGATCGTGGGATCCTCGATCGCGTAGCGCAGCGTGGCCACGGCGGCGAGCGGCACCGCTTGGCCATTGGTACCGGACAATTGCAGATCGCGCAGCGTTTCGATCGAACGGCGTTCGGCGGCCTTGGCTCGCCCGAGCACCTTGATCAGATAGATGTCGTCGCGCACCTGGGTGACGTTGGTGCCGTCCAGCACGCCGTTCAACGCCGTCGCGATGTCTTCGGAGGAGACCCCGAGCTGGCGCGCCTTGTCCTGCAGCACATCGACCTTGACGACGCGCGCTGGTTCCGCCCAGTCGAATACCACCTCGCCCAGATGCGGATTGCTGCTCAGGATGCCCGCCAGTTGCCGGGACGATTCCCGCACCGCGGCGACGTCGGGACCGCTCATGCGGAACTGCACCGGCCGACCGACCGGTGGCCCGATGTCGAGCAGCTTCACGAAAGCGTCGGTGCCCGGGAACGTCTTCTTCAAATAGGCCTGCAATTCCGTCTTGAGGCGGTCTCTCACCTCAAGGCTCTTGGTGACGATCACGACCTGGCCGAATGCCAGATCGGCCGGCTGAACATCGAAGGACAGCACGAAGCGCGGCGCGCCCTGTCCCACATAACTCGACCAGTGAGCGACCGCTGGATTGCCCTTGAGCGCTTCCCGCTCGAAACGGGCTATCTGTGCAGAGGTTTCGGCGATCGAACTGTTCAGCGGCAGGTTCATGTCGACGATCAGCTCGTTGCGGTCGGATGCCGGAAAAAACTGCTGCTGCACGAAGCCCATGCCGGCCAGCGACAAGCCGAATACCGCAAGCGTGACCGCGATGGTCGCCCAGCGCCAGCGCATGCAGACGCCGAGAATGCGTGAGAAGCCGCGATCCAATCGTCCCTTTTGCCCGTGATGGCCCTTCATCGCATCCGGCAGGATGGTGACACCCAGCAGCGGCGTGAACAACACCGCGACGATCCACGACACGACGAGCGATACCGCGATGACGACAAAAAGCGTGAAGGTGAACTCGCCGGCACTGCTGTCGTTCAGGCCGATCGGAATGAATCCGGCGACCGTGACCAGCGTTCCCGTCAGCATCGGAAACGCCGTGGAGGTATAGACGTAGGTCGCCGCCTTTTTCAGCGTCTCGCCCACTTCCAGCCGCGCCACCATCATCTCGACCGCGATCATGGCATCGTCCACCAGCAGGCCGAGCGCGATGATCAGCGCGCCCAGCGAGATGCGCTGGAGCGAGATGCCGGCAGCTGCCATGACCAGGAAGGTGATCGCGAGCACCAGCGGAATAGAGATCGCAACGACGAGGCCCGCCCGCACGCCCAGGCTGAGGAAGCTGATGGCGAGCACGATCACGACGGCTTCGAACAGCGCCTTGGTGAAGCCGGAGACCGCATGGTCCACGATCACCGGCTGATCCGACACCAGATGCACGCCGACGCCGACCGGCAGGTCGGCCACCACCGTGGCCATTTCCTTCTTCAGCGCTGCGCCGAATTGCAGCAGATTGGCGCCGGCCTTCATGCCGATGGCGAGCCCGATCGCCGGCTCTCCGCCGACGCGGAACAGCTTGGTCGGGGGATCGGAGTAGCCCCGCGTGATCGTGGCGACGTCGGTCAACGGGAAAAACCGGTCGTTGACCCGAAGATTGACCGCCTTCAGGCTGGCCTCGGACGTGAAGTGTCCGCCTACACGGACGCTGATCCGCTCCGGTCCCGCCTGGAAAACGCCCGATGGCGCGATTGCATTTTGCTCCTGCAGCGAGGTCAAGATCGCGCGCTCATCGAGGCCCAATGCAGCGATCTTGCGGGTGGAAAATTCGAGGTAGATCACCTCATCCTGCGCGCCGATCGTGTCCACGCGGCCGATATTCGGCACGGTCAGAACCCTGGAACGGACGTACTCCACCTGGTCGCGCAACTGGCGCTGGCTCAGCCCGTCGCTCGTGAATGCATAGATGTTGCCGAAGACGTCGCCGAACCTGTCATTGAACGCCGGCCCGATCACGCCTTGCGGAAACTCGCCCTTGATGTCGTTGATCATGTTGCGCACGCGCAGCCAGGTCGGAACCACGTCCCGCGCCTTGGTGCTTGCGCGAAGATTGACATAGACGGTCGTCTGTCCGGCGACCGTCAGACTCTTCGTGTAGTCGAGCGATTCCAGCTCTTCGAGCTTCTTCTCGATCCGCTCGGTGACCTGACGCGTCATCTCGTCGGCGGACGCGCCGGGCCATTGCGCCGAAACCAGCATGGTCTTGATGGTAAACGCAGGATCCTCCTCGCGGCCCAGTTGCAGGTACGAGAACAGCCCTGCGGCCATGAACGCGATCATGAAATACCAGACCAGCGAACGATGCTCGAGCGCCCAGTCCGAGAGGTTGAACGACTTCATGGTCAGCTTCCTTATCGATAACGGACCTTCTGGCCATCGGCGAGGCTGTGCACACCCGCGGTCACCACGCGCAAGCCGGTCTCGACGCCGGCGACGACGCGCACGCCGCCACTATCGTCCGGCTCGCTCGTGATCTCACGCAGCGCGACAGTGCTTTTGGCCGGATCGACCAGCCACACGAACGTCTTGGCGTCTTTGGCGAGAATGGCCGAAAGCGGCAGTCGCAGCACCGGCCGGCTGCTGGTGACGGCCGTGGTTACCGTCGTCCCCAGCCGGAACGTCGTGGGCGGGTTGTCGAGCGTGATACGAACGCGCCGCGAACGCGTCACTGCGTCGGCCTGCGGCGCGATCTCGCGGGCTTTGCCCTCGGCCCGGATTTCGGGATCGAGCTGAAGGCTGACCGTAAAAGGCTGGCCGATCTGCAGCGTGTCGGCCACGTCGTCGGCGACATCGACGACCGCTTCGCGGATTTCGGGCCGCGCGACAGTCACGACGGCCTGGCCGGACGAGACGACCTGGCCGACCTCCGCACCGACCGCGGTTACGATGCCGGCGAATTCTGCCTTCAATTGCGCGTAGCCTAGATTCTCGCGCGCCTTGGTCAGATCGGCCTCTTCGCGTGCCAGGGTGGCTTGCGCAGAGGCGGTGGCCTGCTCGGCACTTTCCATGTCTGCTTGGCTGATCACCTGGGTCTTGAGCAACGTGCGCTGGCGTTCTTCGAAACCGCTGGCGTTGGTCAATTTGGCCTGACCACTCGCCACGTCCGCAACCGCAGAACGCACCGCAAGCTCCAGCGAGGTGGGATCGATCGCCGCTACCGTTTGTCCTTTCTCGACCGTGTCGCCGACATGCACCGGGCGCGCGATCAGCCGTCCTTGCACGCGGAAGCTCAGATCGGTCTTGAACCGCGGCTCCACGGTTCCGACGATGCTGCCATCCTCGGCCTGCACCGGCGTAATGATGCTCGACAACACCGGGCGCACCGGGAGCGATACGGCCGTTTCGTCCTGGCATCCGGCCGTCACCACGCAGACGGCAAGCGCCGCACCGATACGAATTCCGCGCTCGATCATGACGCACCCTCCGCGCTGAAGGTCACTATCTGTCCCGGGCTCAGCAGTTTGCCGCCATCGGTAACGACGCGGTCGCCGGGCTGAACGCCGCTCTTGATCACGATGATACCGGTGTCGTAACTGTCGACGGCGATCGGCTTCAGCGACACCGTCTTGCGCTCGGGGTCGACCACCCAGACCGCGGGCGCGGCGCCGGCGACCGCCAGCGCGCTCCATGGCACAACGATCCGGTCCCGCGGCGTCCACCGCACCGTTCCCGAGACCGCGCTTCCCAGCGTCATCTTCGCTGGCGGGCTATCGATCGCTATCTTGACCCGCACCGTTCCCGTCTTCGGATCGATGGTGGCTGCGACTTCGCGGGTCCGTCCTTGCGCAGTAACGGCCGGATCCGACACCAGCGCCAACGTGATGGCACTGGTCTCCGGCTGTTCGAAGAAGATCGATTCATAGACATCGAAAACGGCGTCGCGGGCGCCGTCATGCGCCAGCGTGAATGCCGACTGCGCCGTCTGGGCGACCTGGCCGACCTCGAGATTGCGCGCCGTGATCACGCCCGGGGACTCGGCGCGCAGCTCGGTATAGCTCAAATTGTCCTTCGCGGTGCCGACCTCTGCCTTGGCGGACTCGAGCGATGCCTGCGCCTTGCGCAAGTCCTCTTGGGCCTGTTCGAACGTCGAGCGGGTGGTGAAGCCCTGCGCAAACAAGGTGTTCTGTCGCGTGAAGGTGGCCGACGTGACCCGGACCTCGGTCTCGGCGCCGGCGACCTTCGCGACCGCCGCTTCGAGATCGGCCTGCTGCTGATTGGTATCCAGGCGCGCCAGCACGTCGCCGGCGTTCACATGCGCTCCCACATCCACCAGCCGCTCGGTCACCCGGCCGCTGACGCGGAAGGAGAGTTCAGCGAGGACCCGGGCCTGAACGTCGCCCGTCAGCGTGGCCGACCGCTGGCGATCTTGAAGCCGCGCTTTTTCGGTGTGGACCAGCGTCGGTGGTTTGGACGACACATCGCTTCCATCGTTGCAGCCCATGAGCGAGGCCGCGACGGACAACAGACAGGCGATTGGGAAGCCAGGCCGATAGCCACTTCTTGAGCCACATCGAACGCGATGAGTCATTGCGAACTCGCTCAGGTCGGCGAAACACGGCGAACTACCGCGGTACGTAAGCGACTATTCCTCCGCGCCAGGCTAGTAGCAGGGCGGGTAGGGTTAATATCCGCACTGTGGTCTGGCGTAATAAGCGCCTGCAGCAGCAGCACCGACGCCAACTACCGCCGCGCCTCGGGCGACGGGATAGCCACGATGGACATGATGATGGACATGGCGCCCGGCGCCACCGACCCCGACACCGGGGCGTCCTACCCCGCCGGCTCCGACCCCGGGCCGACCGGCGCCTCCTGGACCACCAAACCCGCCACCTCCACGGCCGGGCCTGGCAAACGCGTCAGAGGAAAGAGACACGATGAACACGACGCCCATAACCGCGGCTACCAGTGAAAAAACGCTTCGACGAGACATGGTAATACCTTTCCTTGGGAGCAAAATCGTTCGTTCAGCTCGGCCGCTCTTAAGGGATATTGAAGCACGCTTGCCTGCAGCCCTGTCGAAACATGCTTCGCATCGTTCAGCGGCGACCGACGCGGTTGACCGGACCGCCACGATTGACAGGTGTGCCAACGCCTACTCCAACGCCCGCACGACCAACGCCTGCTCCAGCGCCTGCACGACCGACTCCCACTCCAGGGCCGCCGACCCCACCAACCCCACGTCCGGGGCGCGCAAAGGCGTCGGAAGAAACCATTGAAAGAGAAGCGATGACGGCAATGGCGGAAAGCGCGATGACATTCCGGATAGACATGATGGATCCTTTCCTGTGCCAGTTGTCATGGAGACAGTCTGCGACGCCGGACCTGCATTCAGGAAATCGGCGTTCATTGGATAGTTTCGGCGAGCAGACATGTTGATCTCGATCAATGTTCGTGCGGCGCAAATTATTTCGCGCCGTCGTAATCTCAGGCGATGCAGCGCCTGTAGATATGCGCGCGTGCCGGATCGGCGACCGGACTGAAGGATGGGTCGCATCCGAGCGGCACCGGCCTAGTTGGAGCAGGCGAGGTTTCGGTCGAAGGCGACAATCTTCGATTTTTCTCGACCACGCTCTCTTGGGTCTGGCGATCATGCCTGTTGGCTTCGAGACAGGCTGGATCGCAATAGGGCCAGTCCTGGTTGGGGGCTGTCCTTTCCCGCTTGTCGCTCAGGCGACGGTCCTGGACGATCTTCTTGCCGGCGGTCGCCAAAGGCGCCCACATCGCGGCGAACCTGTCGGCCGCGTCGACATGGGGCACGACGGCGCCGCTGTCTTCGACGAGGCCGGTGGCGACGCCAGGAGCATCGCCCGGAACGAAGGCTACGAACATTCCGGCACAGAATGTCGCAGCCATGATGGCCACGGTTTTCCCCTTCATGCTCCGATCCTTTCTTGTGAGACTTCCGTTGCAGTCGGCCGGAGCCGATGCGGCAGAAAACGGAAAGAGAAAGAGTTAGGCATCCGACATGGCGGCGCGGGATCGGAACACGTCCTTGAACAATCTCTGCATCACCAGCCTGTCTGCCTCGGCAACGCGGTTCAGAAAATCCCGGTCTGCGTCTTGGCGAGCAGCGGGCCGCAGCGGCTCCGAATGTCTCGAGACGCTATCAGCCAATTCACCCCGAAAGCTGGCGATGCACATTGCCATGTCGCGTCCCCCTGTTGTGTTGCTGTTCTTCTTCACGGGGAGACTAGGATCGTCGCGACACGCGACTCCAGTGTCCGTCGGTAATGATCGGTATCCGAAACGTAAAGCGGCCTATACGTCGGTATAGCTCGGGAATTTTCGCGTAGCGGCGCGCCCCGCGAAGCGGGGACTTGGCGCGTTTTTGAGATGAAGCGGCAGAAACGGTGCCGGATCGGGGCTCAGCAAACCCCGGGAGACCTGAGTGCTTTGTTCAGGTGCCGGATCAGGCATTCCTCGCTAAAAGGTTTGCAGAGGAAGCCGGACGCTCCAGCTCCTAGAACTCGCGCGCGAATCTTTTCTTCGGAAAACGCGGTCATGAAAATGATCGGCGTATGGCAGCCGTCGGCGATCAACCGCTCCTGCAGGTCCGCTCCGCTCATGCCACCCGGCATCTGCAGATCGGTGATCACGCAGGATGAGCTCTCGAGACAGTCGGACTGCAGATACTCCTCGGCGGAAGCGAAGGTGGCGACGGCGTAGCCGAGCGACCGAATGAGGGCCTCGATGGCCTCTCGATTAGGTTCGTCATCGTCGACGATGGAAATCAACGGAACCTTCAACGCGTGAGTCCTTGCCGGGATTGGATACGTCGCTGTCTAAGGGCGAATCTCGCCACTGTGCATCGGGAAGCACGAGGAACCAAGTCCGAAGGAATATACATGAGTATACGGGGAAACTATCTTGGCTTGCCGCGAACGCCCAATGCCTCCGCCATCGCCACCAGCTCGGCGAGCGATTTGGCGCCCATCTTTTTCATGACGCTGCCGCGGCGGACTTTCACTGTGATCTCGCTGACCCCGATCTCGCCCGCGATCTGCTTGTTCATCAGACCGGAGGTCACGAGGCGCATGATCTCTTGCTCGCGCGGAGTCAAAGAATCGAAACGCGACGTCAGTCCGGCGACCTCGCTCGCGTCCTCGCGTCGTTTCCGGTCCAGTTCGAGGCCAGCGCGTACTGCGTCCAGCATGTCCTGGTCACGAAATGGCTTGGGCAAAAACTCCACCGCGCCGGCCTTCATGGCCCGCACGGTCATCGGTATGTCGCCGTGACCGGTCATGAAGACGATCGGGATGTGAATGTTCGCTTTGGCTAGTTCTGCTTGAAAATCCAATCCACTGGGGCCGGGCAGCCGAACGTCGAGCACCAGGCAACTGGCGACATCGGGGCGCCTGCTCGCGAGGAACTCCGGGGCGGAGGCGAATAGCTCGACTTGCAATCCGACCGATCGAAAGAGGCTGCTGAGTGCGTCGCGCTGGGACGCTTCGTCGTCGATGACGAAGACGGCCGGCTGGAGCTTGAGGTGGTCCTCTCTCATGCGCTGTCCGCCGTTTCGATCGGAAGAACGACGCGAAACACCGTGCCGTGCGGATGAGCCGCCGACGCCGAGAGATTGCCTCCATGAGATTCAATGATCGACCGGCAGATTGTGAGGCCCATCCCCATGCCCTGGGGCTTCGTCGTAAAGAACGGGTTGAAGATGCGCCGATGGTTTTCCTGATCGATTCCCTGCCCGGAGTCCTCGACGGTGATCAAGACGCCATCAGTTTTGCTGGTCGCCGATTTTACGCGCAGTGTTCGCGCGCGATCGTCGACTGTATTCATGGCTTCCATCGCGTTTGTGATCAGGTTGGCGATCACCTGCTGGAGCTGCGCCCGGTCCGCCAGCACCCTTAACGGCTCCGGGATTAGCTCTAACTGGACAAGAACCTTGTTCATTCGCAACTCCGAATCCAGAAGCGTGAGTGTTTCGCGGACCAGCCGGTTGAGGTCCAGCGACGCTTCCCGACTGTCGTTCTTGAACATCGCCCGAATGCCCACGATGATCTGGCTCGCCCGGTTGCCCTCCCTCACGATGCGCTCGAACGCGGCGCGTACTTCGTGAATGTCCGGCTCTGGATTCGAGAGCCAGCGCAGACCCGCGCTGCCATTCGTTACGATCGCATTCAGCGGTTGGTTGATTTCGTGCGCGATCGAAGCGGCCATCTGCCCGGCGGCAGTGAGGCTGCTGACCCGCGCGAGCTCGGACTGCGTCGCCCGGAGTGCGTCCTCGGAACGCTTGCGAATCAGCGCTTGGGCCATCACCTCTCCAATGGCTTTGATGCGCGCGACGAACTCGTCCGGCCATTCCCGGCCGGATCGGAACGCAACAAGGGCTATCATCGCAACCACGTTGCCGCCCACGGTCAGCGGAATCAGAAGCTGCGGGACAATGTCGCGTTGGCGATAGTGCTCTTCAACGGCCCGGCTGACCGGAGCGGGATAATCGTCCCATGATCGAAATGCTATGGTACGCCCGGAGAATAGCTCTTTCTCAAACCATTTTCTGAATCCCGTGATCCTGCCAAGCGGAACCGTTTCCAGACCTTTGGCCGCCGCCGAGCACAGAATGGAAAGATCGCCTCTCTCGCTGAACTCCCCAAAGGTAGCGCGAGCAAAGCCCAGAAACTCGTAGAGTCGCTTCAGCGCGGTTTCGATTTCCGTGACCACCTCGTCAGCGGCAACGTTGGCGAAGCGGGACGAGAGATCAAAGCGCAGACGTTCAAACGCCAGGAGTTCGTCCAACGAGGGATCAGACGCGCGGCTCTTCGCGGCGATCTTCTTGCCGCGGGAAACTCCCTCCATTTTGGATCGCGACCGCAAGCGCTCTCCCCCTGGGCAGCCGTCCGCCGGACGCGGCCCGGCCAGACGTCCGACGCCGGACTGGGACGCTAGGTGTTTATCACCTTCCGCGCTGCGGGCCTATCGCTGAAGGGGCTAAGCGCCTCCGCCAATTCATGGCTACACGCCTAGATCCCGAGCAGCTTGCGCGCATTCGCCTTCAGCACCTTGGGCCGAATTTCCTCGCGGATGTCGATCTTGGCGAAGTCCGACAGCCAGCGGTCCGGCGTGATCACCGGCCAGTCGGAGCCGAACAGCATCTTGTCCTGCAGGATCGAGTTGATGTAGCGCACCAGGATCGGCGGGAAATATTTCGGCGACCAGCCGGAGAGGTCGATATAGACGTTCGGCTTGTGGGTCGCGACCGACAGCGCCTCTTCCTGCCAGGGGAAGGAGGGATGGGCGAGGATGATCTTGAGGTCGGGGAAATCAGCCGCAACGTCGTCCATGTACATCGGGTTGGAATATTTCAGCCGCATGCCCATGCCGCCCGGCATGCCCGAGCCGACGCCGGTCTGCCCGGTGTGGAACAGCGCGATCGCGCCGCCATTGTTGATCTCTTCGTAGAGCGGATAGGCCATGCGGTCGTTGGCGTAGAAGCCCTGCATGGTCGGATGGAATTTGAAGCCGCGGACACCGTATTCCTCGATCAGCTTGCGCGCCTCGCGCGCGCCGAGCTTGCCCTTGTGCGGGTCGATCGAGACGAAGGGGATGAGGACGTCGAGATGGTCGGAGGCGGCCTCGATCATCTCGTAATTGTTGTAGCGGCGGAAGCCGGTCTCGCGCTCGGCATCGACCGGAAAGATCACCGCGGCGATGTTCTTGGAGCGGTAGTAGGCCGCGGTCTCCGGCACGGTCGGCGGATGCTTGTTCGGCGACTTGAAATAGTCCGCCATCTGCGCCTGGAAGTCGTCATAGCCGTCGTCGGGATGGCAGCCGCAGGGCTCCTCGGCATGGGTGTGGATGTCGATGGCGACGACGTCGTCGATATCAGGCAGCTTCAGCTTCGGCATTGGTGTCCTCCCGACGGGTTGCCAAATTGATTATATGATATAACGAAATTGGCAAGCTCGCGGGCGGAGTAAAACCGCGGCCTGACATGGCCTTGGCTCGAGTGGCCGCGCATGAACAGATCCGGCCGATCCGGCCGTTTCTACTGTGCATGGGGTTGTTTTCACGAATTTGCCGGTTCGGAACCGGGCAGTTAACATTGACATGACCTCCCGCCATGCCTTAAGAACCGCCCCGTCCCGGGCGGTCGGTCCGCCAGCGGGAAAGATCTCATTTTGCCACATTCGCGCGTGCCGAAACGGTAGTGCCGAACACGGCCTTTCGAACGTTCAGGATTCTGCCATGAAGGTCCGTAACTCGTTGAAGTCGCTGCGCGGTCGCCATCGCGCCAACCGCCTGGTCCGCCGCAAGGGCCGGGTCTATGTGATCAACAAGGTGCAGCGCCGCTTCAAGGCTCGCCAGGGCTGATTTCGCCCTCGCGGTCGCCTCGCGCGCACGCCCCGCAAGACCACGGTCTCACGCGAGTTTGACGCCGCCCTGCTTTGCAAGGGCGGCTTTGCGCGTTTAGACTTTCCCCATGGCAGTGAGATTCCCTTTCGCGCGTACGATGTGTCTGGCCCTGGTTCTCGGGACCGCCGGCCTCGCGCCGGCACTGGCGCAGGATGATCCGGCCCCGCCGGCGAAGCAGCAGAAGAAGCTGCCGGAGGCGCCGGCCAAGCTGCCCAAGGCGGAGCGCACCAAGAATCTCGATTTCCTGTTCGGCGCGCTCAAGGCCGCCCCTGACGATGCCAGCGCCAAGCATGTCGAAGCGCGGATCTGGGCGATCTGGCTGCAGACCCCGAGCGACACCGCTGCGCTGTTGATGGCGCGGGCCAAGGCGGCGGTCGATGCGCAGAAGATCGAGATTGCGATCAAGCTTCTGGATTCAGTCATCAAGCTTCGGCCCGACTACATCGAAGCCTGGAACCGGCGCGCCACGCTCTATTACATGCAGAACGATTACGCCCGCTCGCTCTCCGACATCCGCGAGGTGCTGATTCGCGAGCCCCGTCATTTCGGCGCGCTCGCAGGGCTCGGCATGATCATGCAGGACGTCGGCGACGAGAAGCGCGCGCTCGAGGCCTATCGCAAGGCGCTCGCCGTCAACCCGCACCTCGAGAAGATTCCCGATCAGGTGAAGGCCTTGACCGAGAAGGTCGAAGGCCGCGACATCTAGCCGATAACTCGATCATTTCTTGAGCGGTTGTAGCGCGGTGGGATTAACCACGATCTCACGCGTCGCATGGTCAGGACTATTGTCGCCGCCGCCGCAGGTCTACCTGCATGGCAGGAGCAAAAGCCATGAAGCGTTTGATCTTTGCTTGCAGCTTGCTGTTGGCGTCGGGAACGATGTGCTTCGCCGACGGACTGTTCTGGGTGGTCGGCAATCGCGCCACCGGCAAATGCAACATCGTGACCAGCAATCCGGTCATCGACGGCGACATCTGGTTCGGCGACGGTCCTTACAAATCCAAGGACGACGCCAAGCTTGCACGCTCGACCATCCGCGCCTGTCCCGCGCTCACGCCCGGCGAGCAGAAGGCCGAGGACGGCACAGGCTAGCCTGCGTCAGTGCAGGGCGCTGGTGCCACGCTCGGCGAGACCGCGATCGGCGGCTGCGGCATAGGCCTTTGCGAGTTCCGTCTCGAGATGCTCGTTGATCAGGAGCAGCGCCCGCACGGCACCGCGCAAATCGCCGTTGCAGCTTGCGACAATCTCGTCGATTGCGGTGTCGTTCGATCTGATGCTCATCGAAAAATCCTCCGGTTCAAACCAGGACTATCCAGCCGGTCTTTCCCGCATCCCCTGAGATCGCGAGGAGGGATCGGCGCCCATCCGCGTCTAGATGGCGGAACCGACCGTGGCGATTATAAGGAAGCTGCGAGACGACTGCATGAAGCTGGTCCGGGGCTTGTGAGTCATTCGGTCGAACTCTTGATTCTATTGCGTTTTTTGGTTCAGTAATTATGCACATATCCACAGGCCGGCATTTCCGGTGGACGTGCTGAGCCGCCTTAGGCGAAACTGTCGCCTGCCTGACCCGTAACAGCGATGTGCCCTGGATCACTCGGACTCTCTCCATGATCGTGATGTCAGCCGTGACGGCGCTGGTGCTGCTGGCGCTGGTCACGCAGGCCGGCGTCGTCGCCGTGCAGCGCGCCTTTCCGCCGCAGGGCCGGATGATCGAGGTCGATGGCGCGACGCTCCATGTCGTCGACATCGGCCCGCGCGACGCCGGCCTGCCGATCGTGATGCTGCATGGCGCGAGCTCCAACCTCGAAGTGATGCGGCATCGTCTCGGCGGCCTGCTGGCCAAGCAGCATCGCGTCATCCTGATCGACCGTCCCGGCCATGGCTGGAGCACGCGCGCGCGCCGGCAGGATTCGACGCCGGACATCCAGGCGCGGATGATCGGCGCGGCGCTCGGCAAGCTCGGGATCGATCGTGCGGTCTTCGTCGTGCATTCCTGGAGCGGCGCGCTCGGTGCGCGGCTGGCGCTCGATCATGCCAGCCGCGTGGCCGGCCTCGTGATGCTGGCGCCGGTGACCCATCCCTGGCGCGGCGGCGTCGGCCGCTACAACGAGATCATCGCAATGCCGGTGATCGGCCCGCTGCTCGCTTACACCGTCACGTTGCCGCTGGGCTATTTCGTCACCGAGTCCGGCGCGCGCAACGTGTTCCTGCCGCAGACGATGCCGGACGGTTTCGTGAAGGACTCCGCGACGCCGCTGCTGCTGCGTCCGCGCGAATTCATCGCCAATGCCTATGATCTGGTGACGCTGAAGGCAGCGGTGGCCGCGCAGGCTCCGCGCTACGGCGAGATCAGGCTGCCTGTAACGATCATCGCCGGTGCGCCCGACAAGACGGTGAAGACTGACATCCACGCGCGCCCGTTCGCCGCGACGGTGCCGAACGCAAAGCTGATCGTGCTGCCCGATCTCGGCCACATGGTGCAAAACGCAGTGCCGGATCTCGTGAAGACGGAGATCGAGACGATGATCGCTAACATCGCCCCGGCGCAGGCGGCCGCCGACTAGCGGCCGCCGTTCTTCCGCTTACTGCTTGATCTTGCCGTCCTTGTCGAACTGCGACACGTAGGTCCAGAGATTGTTGATCTCGGTCTCGTTCTTGATGCCGGCGAACGCCATCTTGGTGCCGGGGATCTTGGCCTTCGGGTCCTTGATGTATTCCTTGAACTGCGCCTCATTCCAGGTGATGCCGGAATTCTTGTTCGCATCCGAGTAATTGTAGTCTGGCGCGGTGCCGGAATGACGGCCATCCAGGCCGTTCAGTTCGGGGCCGACCTTGTTCTTGGCGCCTTCGCCGATGGCATGACAGGCCAGGCATTTGTTGAACGACGATTTGCCGGCAGCGGCATCCTGCGCCATCGCGCCGGAGGCCGTGGCAGTAACGGTGAGGATCATCAGCGCGCCAAAAGTCAGTTTTTTCATAGGGTGCTCTTCGTCTCTTTTCCCGGTGAGGTCTCAATTGGTCGGCGATCGTCGAACCCTGCCGGTTTTGGCACGGCCCGCTCGGCTTGGACAAGCCACGAAACCATGACAGGTTTCATGATTTCCTACTTGTCCCAGAGCGAACTCAGCCTGAGATCGTGGCTCCGACTTTCGGACGGCCTACCCAAACCAGCGCGGACGTGGTTGATTTGCCGTGCTAAATCGACCGTGCGGCGGAAGCCGCAAGGATATCCCATGAAGGATTTGATATGGCCATCATGATGCCTGCGAGCGATCAGGCGGTGCTCGCGCGCCGCGCGGAGATCGTTGCCGCATTGCGCGCAATCGTGACCGGCGAGGGCGTGATCGACAGCGCCGCCGAGATGCGGGCCTATGAATCCGATGGGCTGACCGCCTATCGTCAGCCACCGATGGTCGTGGTGTTGCCCGACACCACCGAGCAGGTCTCGCTCGTCCTGAAATATTGTGCCGCCCACGGCATCAAGGTGGTGCCGCGCGGCTCCGGCACCTCGCTATCCGGTGGTGCGCTGCCGCTGGAGGACGGCGTGTTGCTAGGCCTCGGCAAGTTCAAACGCATCCGCGAGATCGATTTCGACAACCGCGTCGTCGTCACTGAGCCTGGCGTCACCAACCTCGCGATCAGCCAGGCGGTCGCGCATGCCGGCTTCTATTACGCGCCCGATCCGTCCTCGCAGATCGCCTGCTCGATCGGCGGCAATGTCGCGGAAAATTCCGGCGGCGTGCATTGCCTCAAATACGGCATGACCACCAACAACGTGCTCGGTTGCGAGATTGTCCTGATGAGCGGCGAGATTTTGCGCATCGGCGGCAAGTCGGCGGAGAATTCCGGCTACGATCTCATGGGCGTCATCACCGGCTCGGAAGGGCTGCTCGGCGTCATCACCGAGATCACGGTGCGCATCCTGCAGAAGCCGGAGACGGCGCGCGCACTGATGGTCGGCTTTGCGCAAGTCGAGGCGGCCGGCGAATGCGTTGCGCGCATCATCGGCGCCGGCATCATTCCCGGCGGCATGGAGATGATGGACAAGCCGGCGATCCACGCGGCCGAAGCCTTCGTCCATGCCGGCTATCCGCTCGACGTCGAGGCGCTGCTGATCATCGAGCTCGACGGCCCCAAGATCGAGGTCGACGAGCTGATCACGCGCGTTGAGACCATCGCAAACGGTTGCGGCTCGACCACCTGCCAGATCTCGACCTCGGAGGCCGAGCGCAATCTGTTCTGGGCCGGGCGCAAGGCCGCGTTCCCTGCGGTGGGGCGCATCTCGCCCGACTATCTCTGCATGGACGGCACCATTCCGCGCGGCGCGCTGCCGAAGGCGCTCGCCCGCATCCGCGAGCTCTCGGAAAAATACCAGCTCGGCTGCGCCAACGTGTTCCATGCCGGCGACGGCAATCTGCATCCGCTGATCCTGTATGATGCCAACAAGCCCGGCGAGATCGAGCGCGCCGAAGCCTTCGGCGCCGACATCCTGCGCGCCTGCGTCGAGTTCGGCGGCGTGCTCACCGGCGAGCATGGCGTCGGCATCGAGAAGCGCGATCTCATGGGCGACATGTTCACCGAGATCGACCTCAACCAGCAGCAGCGGCTGAAATGCGCCTTCGATTCGCAGGGCCTGCTCAATCCCGGAAAAGTGTTTCCGACCCTGCACCGCTGCGCCGAGCTCGGCCGCATGCATGTCCATGCGGGGAAAGTGGCGTTCCCGGATATTCCGCGGTTCTAGGATCTTGTGGAGGGAAGAGCTTGCGTCGCGAGCCCTTCCCTCCAGGAGCCGTTACAGCAGCCCGTACTGCGCCCGCTCGCGCTTCGCCAGCAGCGGCAGCGCTTGGCCTGCGATGCAGGTCTTGAAGTGTGCGCTTTCCTGATGCGCCTTGAAGGCGGCTTCGTCGCGGAACAGTTCGAAGAACAGGAACTGCGCCGGATTGTCCTTGCCGCGCGAGATCAGGAACAGCTTGACGCCGTCCTCGCGCTGCGCCTCCGGCAGGAAGCGGTCGAGGATGGCGGCGATCTTGTCGGCCTCACCAGGCTTCGCCTCCCATTGCGCGACCACGAGCAGGCCGCCGCCGTCGACGGCATCGCTGATCGATTTCTGTGTTGCATAGTGGTTCATTGTCTTTGCTCCTTGCTCCTGTGCCTGAGATGACGCCGCCGTCCAAGGCGAGAGATAGATCGCCAGGACGGCGATCACCGACCTGCGGCTGAACGGTTCACGTGCACGCGGCGCTGGCCGCGCATGTGTCGATCGCTCCATCCGTATCTCCGTTGCTCGATCTCGATCGCGATCGCCGCAACCATGTCGCGACGGCTTGCCGGTTGGGTTCGCTGGTGATCGAAGTGTCGATGTCGTGAACGTTTCGATCATGATCGAAACGTTACGGCGGCGCCCTGTGCGACAAGCCTGATGGGTTTTCGTCATATGCCGGAGCCGGCCATGCCGACCATCGCACGCGAGCTCGCCGGCCTGGCGGCCCTGATCGCCGATCCCGGCCGTGCCCTGATCCTGTCGCGACTGATGGACGGACGCCCTCAGACCGCGGGCGAGCTGGCGCTGGTCGCCGGCGTCACGCCACAGACGGCGAGCTGGCATCTCGGCCGGCTGGTGCAGCACGCGCTTCTGAAGGTCGAGCGGCGGGGGCCGCGCCGGTTGTACCGGCTGGCCACGCCGCTGGTCGCGCAGATCCTCGAGGGCATGATGACGGTTGCCGTGACCGGTCCGCACGCCACGCGGCCGCCGGCACGGATTGATGCCGCGATGCGGCGAGCTCGGACCTGCTACGATCACCTCGCGGGCGAGCTCGGTGTCGCCCTCGCTGACGCGCTGCGGGAGCGCGAATATCTGGTTCTCGATCAGGAGGTTGGTGAGCTGACGGAAGGGGGCACGGCGTTCCTCGGCAGTTTCGGTATCGATCTCGACCCGTCGGCGCGGCACCGGCGGGTGCTGTGCCGGCCCTGTCTCGACTGGAGCGAACGCCGGCCGCATCTGGCCGGGCGGGCAGGGGCGGCGCTCGCCGAGCTGGCGTTCCAGCGGGACTGGATCCGCCGCAGGCCGCAGGGGCGCTCCGTCGAGATCACCGATACCGGGCTTGACGCATTCCGCACCCTGTTCGGTGTCTGCATTTGATTTTGGCGCCAAATTTCGTTACCCGCTAGACGCGTGGATACGCTCAGGGTCAGAGACGCCAAAGACGTCGAAGAGGTGGTGCGCGCGGCGATTGCCAATGAGCAGCCGCTCGAGATCATCGGTCATGGCTCCAAGCGCAGCGTCGGGCACGCGATGGCGACCAACGCGGTGCTCGACGTCTCCGCGCTGAATGCCGTCACCTCCTACGAACCCAACGAGTTGATCGTCACGGTCCAGGCGGGCGCGCCGCTGGCCGACGTGCTGTCGCTGATTGATGCCAAGAACCAGCAATTCGCCTTCGAGCCGATCAACACCGCGTCGCTGCTCGACACGCCCGTATCAGGCACCATCGGCGGCATGATCGCGGCCGGTCTCGCCGGCCCGCGCCGGATCAAGGCGGGCGGGGCGCGCGATCATCTGCTGGGAGCGCATGCCGTTTCCGGCTTCGGCGACAGCTTCAAGACCGGCGGCAGGGTGGTGAAGAACGTCACAGGTTACGATCTCTGCAAGCTGCTTTCAGGCTCCTGGGGCACGCTGTCGGTGATGACTGAAGTGACGCTGAAGGTGATGCCGAAGCCCGAAGCCGAGCGGACGCTGCTGCTGCGCGGGCTCGACGATGCCGCCGCCAACAAGGCGATGACCGCAGCCCTCGGCTCGCCCTTCGACGTCTCCGCCGCCGCGCATCTGCCGAAATCGGCGTTTCGGGCCAGGACCGACGGGCTCGGCGATGTCGCCGGTCAGGGCGAGGCGCTGACGGTGCTGCGGCTCGAGGGCATTACGGCTTCGGCTGCTCACCGCGCCGGCTCGCTGCGCGAGTTGCTGGCGCCGTTCGGAACCGCGACCCTGATCGAGGACGCAGCCTCGTCCGCGCTGTGGGCCACCATCCGCGACGTGCTGCCGTTCGCTGCCAGCGGCGCGCTCGGCGCCTGGCCGGTGTGGCGGATCGTCTGTCCGCCGGCCTCGGGAGCGGCACTCGGCACGCAATTGGCGCGCGAGACCGGTGGCGACGTCATCTACGATTGGGGCGGTGGGTTGATCTGGGCGGCGCTGCCGCCGAAGAGCGACGCGCATGCCCCGGCGGTGCGCCAGCGGACCGACGCCTTCGGCGGGCATGCCACGCTGATCCGGGCTGCCGAGGACGTCAGGCGCAGTATCGACGTATTCCATCCGCAAGCGCCGGGTATCGCCGCCCTGAGCGAACGGGTCCGCGCCAGTTTCGATCCGAAGTCCATTTTGAACCGGGGACGGCTGACGCGGGGCGCTGCGGCATGAAGACCGAATTCTCACTCGCGCAGCTCGCCGACCCCGACATCGCGGAAGCCGACAAGATCCTGCGCGCCTGCGTCCATTGCGGCTTCTGCACTGCGACCTGCCCGACCTATGTGCTGCTCGGCGACGAGCTCGATAGCCCGCGCGGCCGTATCTATCTGATCAAGGAGATGCTGGAGAAGGACCAGGCGCCGACGGCCGAGGTGGTCAAGCATGTCGACCGCTGCCTGTCGTGCCTGGCCTGCATGACGACCTGCCCCTCCGGGGTGAACTACATGCACCTCGTCGATCAGGCCCGTGTCAGGATCGAGCAGCGTTATCAGCGGCCGCTCGCCGAGCGGCTGCTGCGGCAGGTGCTGGCCTTCGTCCTGCCCGACCCGCAGCGGTTTCGCATCAGCATGCGGCTGGCGCAGCTGGCCCGGCCCTTTGCTGTCTTCCTGCCGACCCCGCGGCCCTCAGCCACCCCCGGCCTGATCCAGCGCCTCAAGGCGATGCTGGCGCTGGCTCCAGGCCGGCTGCCGGCACCGGGCGCGCTTCCGGGCAGCGTGTTCGCAGCGCTTGGCAGGAAGCGCGGCCGGGTCGCGCTGCTCCAGGGCTGCGCCCAGCAGGTGCTGGCGCCGCGCATCAACCAGGCCGCCATCAGCCTTCTCACCCGCCACGGCATCGAGGTGGTCCTGGTCAGGGACGAGCAATGCTGCGGCGCGCTGACCCATCACCTCGGTCACGACGATGACGCGCTGCGCCGGGCCCGCGCCAACGTCACGGCGTGGCAGAAGGAGGCCGCTGGCGAGGGGCTCGATGCCATCCTGGTGACGGCGTCCGGCTGCGGCACGGTGATCAAGGACTACGGCTATCTGCTGCGCGAGGACGCTGCCTTTGCAGCCGATGCGGCGAAGGTGTCAGCGCTCGCGAAGGACATCACCGAATATGTCGCCGGTCTCGCCCTCGCGCCGAGCACGCAGCAGGACAACATCGTCGTCGCGTATCACTCCGCGTGTTCGTTGCAGCACGGGCAGAAAATCACGGGTCTTCCGAAAGAATTGCTTTCCAAGAATGGATTCGTGGTGAAAGATGTCCCGGAGAGCCATTTGTGTTGCGGTTCGGCGGGGACCTACAACATTCTCCAGCCCGAGCTTGCGGGCCGGTTGCGTGATCGCAAGGTCGCCAACATCGCGAGCGTCAAGCCGGACATGATTGCCGCGGGCAATATCGGCTGCATGGTGCAGATTGCCAGTGGCACGTCAGTTCCGGTCGTACACACGATTGAGCTTCTCGATTGGGCTACGGGCGGGTCGCGGCCGGCACTGAATGCGTCGCGCTGAGCTTTCGTCCGGAGTGACGGCCGAAGGGCGCCCGATCGACCATTGTTCGGCGGCAACAGGAGGACCACGATGGCGAAAGCGAGCAAGAAAAAAAGCAAGAAGGCCAAAAAGGCCAAGAAGGTTGTAGCGGCGAAGAAGGCGACGAAGAAGAAGGCGGCCAAGAAGGCTGCGAAGAAATCAGCCAAGAAGGCTGCGCCGAAGAAGGCCGCCAAGAAGACGGCAAAGAAGGCTGTGAAGGCAGCACCGAAGAAGGCTGCCAAGAAAGCAGCTCCGAAGAAGGCGAAGGCAGCTCCCGCGCCGAAGCCGGCGGCTCCGATGGCAGCGCCGGCACCCGAGCCTGCCGCCGAGACGAGCTGGGCGATGCCTTCGTCTTCTGCGGAACCGACGCCGGCCGAAGGGCAAGGTTAGGTCCCGAGGGTTAGGCCCTAAGGCCGGGTTCGCCCCCGACCATGATCGACAACAGGAAGGCCGCAGCGGTGACGCTGCGGCCTTTTTGCATCGCCACGACGGCTGCCGGAGGTTGCCCTTTTTTGAGTCAGTTGATTCGTAGCACGCGCGCCACGGCGTCGGCGCCCTACGTAGTATCCCGGACGGCTCTGTGCACTTTGGAGTGAAAATAATGTGATCGAGAAGCAACACCAGCTGACAACCTTTCGTGGAATCGTCAGAACGCCCAAAAAGTCGGCAGATGCTCTTGTTTTTTGCTTCTCGCTTTACGCCCCTCCCTTCAGATTGCCGCTGTAACGCAATTTTGCAGACAAGTCGTACACCCCGGGGGGCTTCCGGGAATCCGACTCGGTAGAACTGGTGATGGGGATCGAAATGAAGAAAGTGACTTTGTTAGCAACGGCGCTGGCAATGGTGACGGGTTCGGCTTTCGCGGCGGACATGCCCTTGAAGGCTCTGAAGGCTCCTCCGGCGCCCGCGTTTGATCCTTGGGACGTCGCTTTCGGCGGCGCGATCATGAGCGACTACATCTTCCGCGGCGTGACCCAGTCGAACCACAAGCCGTCGGTCGCCGCCTATTTCGAGCCCCGCTACAACATCAACAAGGACCTGCAGCTCTACGTCGGCGTCTCGGCCGAGAGCATTTCCTTCGCCAATCGCGCCGCGGCTGAGGTCGACGTCTACGGCGGTATCCGCCCGACCTTCGGCGCCTTCGCCTTCGACATCGGCGTGTGGGGTTATCTGTATCCGGGCGGGAGCTGCGCCGACAACGTGCTTACCGGCGGCATTCCCGGCGGCGGCGTCTGCCCCGTCAGCACCACCACCATCTTCCTTGCCGACGGCAACGTCATGAAGAAGGACGTCAGCTTCTTCGAAGTCTACGGCAAGGTGAACTACACCATCAACGACAGCTGGACGGTCGGCGCGACCGAGTACTACTCGCCGAACTTCCTGAACTCGGGTGCCTGGGGCAACTACGCTTCGTTGACTGCCAAGTACACGGCGCCCAGCACGGCCTTCGGTACCTCGGGCGTCGGCATGTACGTGTCGGGTGAGTTCGGCCGGCAGTGGTTCGGCACCTCGGACGCCTTCTATGGCACCGGTGTCGGCACCGTGTTCGCCAACGGTATCCCCTACAAGGACTACAACACCTGGAACGTCGGCATCGGCTTCACCTACAAGGTGTTCACGCTGGATCTGCGTTACTCCGACACCGACCTGAACAAGGGTGATTGCAACGCCTTCACCAGCGCGTTCAACGCCACCGGCACCACCAACGTCACCGCGATCAACCCGGGCGGCGCTGGCTCCAACTGGTGCGGCGCGGCGGGCATTGCCAAGCTGTCCTTCGACCTGACGGCGATGACCAACCTGAAGTAAGTTTCTTTCCGAGACGACTGACAAGGGCGGCAGAGCAATCTGCCGCCCTTGTGTTTTGGGCTCGGGGTAAAGAGGGCTGCGAGAGGTCCGGGCCTTCATGGTTCGAGACGCGCCGTAAAGCGGCGCTGCTCACCATGAGGGTCTAAGATTTCGCCGCGAAACAAAACCTCATCCTGAGGAGCCCGCCAAAGGCGGGCGTCTCGAAGGACGGCCGCAACGAAGGTCTTTCGGAGGGCACGCTCGCGCCGCCTCAGCGCGCCGCGCTCGCCTCCGGCTCGGCCGGCGCATCGTCATTGCCCAGCACGTGGACCGCGCCTTCCTTCACCATCGCCACCTTGCGGGTATGGAAGGCATCGAGCGTCGAGCGATGGCCGATCGAGACGATGGTGGCCTGCGGCAGCTTCTCCGCCAGCAGCCGGTAGAGCCGCGCCTCGGACGGCTCGTCGAGCGAGGCGGTGGCCTCGTCGAGGAAGAGATAGTCCGGCCCATGCAGCAGCGCGCGGGCGAGTCCGAGGCGCTGCTGCTCGCCGAGCGACAGCGTCCGGTTCCAGTGGCCGTCCTCGTTGAGCCGTTCGGCGAGGTCGGGCAGGCCGACGGCGATCACCGCGTCCCGGATTTGGGTCGCCTGGAATTCACCGGGTGCTGCGGGATAGATCACGGCGTCACCCAGCGCACCGATGGGGAAATAGGGGCGTTGCGGCAGCATCATCAGCTTCGCCTGCACGGGGATGGCGATGGTGCCGGTGCCGAACGGCCAGATGCCGGCGATGGCCCGGAACAGCGTCGACTTGCCGGAGCCCGACGGCCCGGTCACGAGCACGCGCTCCGGCGCATGGATGGCGAAGCCGTCGGCTGCGACCAGCGGCGTGCCGTTGGGGAGATACACGCAGAGCTTCTCGAGGTCGATATTGCGGCTGCCGCCTGCCGCTTCGAGCATAATCGTCGCCTCATGCGCCGGCAGGTTTGCCGCGCTATCGACCGACATCTCGAAGCCGTCGAGACGCGCAACGATCGCGCGCCATTCCGCGATCGATCGATAGGCCGTGACGAAGAAGGACAGCGCATCCTGCACCTGGCCAAAGGCCGAGCCGGTCTGCATCATGTCGCCGAGCTGGATGCTCTTGGCGAAGTAGGCGGGCGCGACCACCACATAGGGAAAGATCGTTGCGGCCTGACCGTAGCTGGCCGTGAAGGCGGTGAGGCGCTTGGTCCGGCTCATGATCGCGTACCAGTTGCCGATGACGTAGCCGAAGCGCTGCAGGAGATGACCTCGCTCCGCGCTCTCTCCTTTCAGGAGTGCGATCTGCTCGGAATTTTCACGCACGCGGATCAGGTTGAAGCGGAAGTCGGCCTCGTAGCGCTGCTTCTCGAAATAAAGGTTGATGAGCGGCGCGCCGATCCAGTGCGTCAGGCCCGTACCCAGAAGCGCGTAGGCCAGCGCGCACCAGACCAGAAAACCCGGGATGACGATATCAGTGCCGTAAATGTGCAGGGGCGCCCTGTTGGACAGACCCCAGAGGATGACGATGAACGACGCCAGCGTCACGATCGACGACAGCAGACCGAGGCCGAGGACAAGCGTTTGCTCGACGAAATTCGTGACGTCCTCAGTGAGACGCTGGTCCGGGTTATCGGCGGCGTCGCCCTTCAGCTGCATGCGGTAATGCGTGGCGCCGTCGAGCCATTCGCCGAGATAGTGCTGCGTCATCCATCGCCGCCAGCGGATCTGCAGCCACTGGTTCAGGTAAAGCTTGTAAACGGCAAGCGCGACGTAGGTGAAGGCAAGGCCGAGGAAGATCCAGACCTGCATAACGAACTCGTTCAGATCGTAGGCCTGGAGTGCGCTGTAGAACCGGTTCTGCCACTGATTGAGCAGCACATTGATCGCGACGAGCGCCAGCTCCATTGCGACGACGACGCCGAGCAGGCCGCGGCCGGCCCATTTGTCCTCCGATCGGAAATACGGGCCGGCGATTCGCCAGACGGTCGCGAGCGTGGCGCTTATGTTCTTCACAGAGGGGGATCTCCTGACGGGGTGTGCGCAAATGCCCGGAGCCAATGGCTGAGGCGACGGCGGACATAAGCGCGGTGGTTAGACTAAAGTCGCAAACTCTGCAATTTGGGTTGGCTTGTCCGGGCCGGCAACCCTAGCATGGGCCCAACGGCGCGGGGTGGGGGCCTTCGGACTTCGCGAGCTTGTGAGCGATCTTGCCGAGCCGATCCTCTCGACCGCTGATCCGAACCGCACGAAACCATGTGGAATAATCGCAGGTTCCGTAGGGTTAAGCTGCACAGATAACCGCTCAGAAGAGCGGAATAACGATCAACAGGGAGGTAGCAATGTCCAACGAAACCACCAAGTCGAAAACCAGCCGTCGTAAGTTTCTTGTCGCGGCAGCAACCGCTGCCGTCGCGGCGCCCTACATTCGCGATGCCGAAGCTGCCGAGACCACCACCTGGAAGGTGCAGACCTCCTGGCCGGCGGGCGTAGGGCTCGCGACGTTCAAGCAATGGTGCGGCACGATCAAAGAGAAAACCGGCGGCGAACTGGAGTTCAAGCCATTTGCCGCAAAGGAAATCGTCGGTGACTTCGAACTCCTGGACGGCGTCAAGAACGGTGTGCTCGAGGCGATGAACTCGTTCACGCTGTATTGGGCCGGCAAGGTGCCTGCCACCGCGTTCCTGTCATCCTATTTGATGGGACTGCGCTATCCGCATGAATGGGACGTGTTCTTCTACGGCAATGGCGGCCTGAAGCTTGCGCGCGACGTCTTTGCCAAGCAGGGACTCATGTATGTCGGCCGCATCCATCATGGTCCGAACATCATCCATTCCAAGAAGCCCATCCGATCCATCGAGGATTTCAAGGACCTGAAGCTGCGCGTGCCGGGCGGCATGATTGCCGAGGGGTTCGCCGCCATAGGCGCCAAGACGACCCTGCTTCCCGGCGGTGAAGTGTTCTCGGCTCTGGAGAAGGGCACGATCGAAGCGGCGGACTACACCGGACCGGCGGTCAATTGGGATCTCGGCTTCCAGCAGGTTGCGAAATATATCTGGATGGGCCCGACCGGCCTCGAATCGATCTATCAGCCCGTGGACCTGATGGATTTCTGCGTCGGCCTCCCGCACTGGAACAAGCTGTCGCCGAAAATGCAGCAGTGGGTGGAGAACGAAATCCAAGCTTACTCCGCCCTCCATCACGGGGCGATTCAAAAGGCCGACATGGAGGCTTGGGGCAAGTTCGAGAAGGCCGGCGTCGAGATCAATCGGCTGCCAGCTGAGGACCTCGAAAAATTCCAGAAGGTCGCGGTGCCGATCTGGTTCAAATGGGCGAACAAGGACAAGGATGCCGCGCGGATCTTCAAGGCGCAGCTCGAGGTGATGGAATCGCCCAGCTTTGGCTACGTAACGCCGGACATGTACAAGGGACAGAAATTGGATCTCTGACGTCCCAATGCGAGCGCATCAAGGCGGGAGACGCTGCACGCGCGCCTTCCCGCCTTTCCCGCCACATTCTCGTCCGCTCCGACCTGCAGCCCACTGCGTCCCGTGAGGCAAAGCAATGCCAAGTCTGAACTTCGTGCTGCCCCATTGGCTCTATTGGGGCACGCTGTTGCTGTTTCCGCTGATTGCGATGTACCTCGTCAAGCGCGAAAAACGACGCGGCCCTTCGCGCGGCCCTTCGCTGTTCATCGCCTACCTGTTCTGGCTGTGCTCGGGCTTCATGGGCCTGCACCGCTTCTATCTGCGTAACTTCTGGGGCTTGGTTTTCATCCCGGTCTTTCTCGCCATTCTCTTTGCTAACGTCGAGATCAGGGACCGGCGCGAGGACGTCTCGCGTACCCGGGCCGCGGTCGAGAGGTCCCACACCCTGATCAGGCGCGCGCAAATCCCGCCAAACGTCGCGCCGACTCCCGAAACGACGGAAGTCCTGCAAAAGGCGCAGAGCCAAGGCCGGGTCGCCGAGCAAGAGTTCGGGCAGGCCGAAGCCAGCCTCGGTCAATGGCGCAGCTACTCGCGCTGGCTGGCCATCCTGATGGCAGCGATGCTGCTCGCAGATGCCGTTCTGCTGCCGTGGCTGGTCCGCCGGGCCCGCGAGGCCGAAGCTGCCCTCCCGCCTCCGGCAGCAGAAGCCACGCCCGATATTGCCATGGTGGGGACGCATGAGGATCCGACTCTGGGTCTGCACACCCGCTTCACGGACTGGATCGAGACGGTCAACGTTCGTGCCGGAGAGTTCGCGGCCTATTGGGCGGTGATCTCGGTGTTCGTCTACTATTACGAGGTAATCGCGCGCTTCGTTTTCAACTCACCCACCAACTGGGTGCATGAAAGCATGTTCCTGATGTACGGCATGCAATACATGCTCGCCGGCGCCTATGCCTATCGCGAGGATCAGCACGTCCGCGTCGATGTGATCTACACGAAGTTTTCGCCGCGCGGCAAAGCCGTCGCCGACATCATTACCTCCGTCTTCTTCTTCATCTTCATCGGGGTGCTGTTCTGGACGAGCTGGCGATTTGCGGCCGACTCGATCAACAATGACGAGCACTCCTTCACGGAGTGGGGCGTGCAATATTGGCCGATCAAGCTGATGATGCCGATCGGCGCGGGACTTCTGTTCCTGCAGGGTATCGTCAAGCTCCTCAAGGACATTGTGTTTCTGTCGCGGGGGAGAGCCTGAGCCATGGGCTGGGATATCGATATTGCGTGGCTCACGCTGCTGATGTTCGGGTCGCTCGGGGTGCTGCTCGCACTCGGGCTGCCGATGGCCTTCTGCACTGGAAGCCTTGCGGTGGTCTTCCTGTTTCTGTTCGGCAACTCCGCCGTCCTGAACATGACGCCCGCGCGCATCTTTCCCTTCATGACCGATTATCAGCTCTCTGCCGTTCCGCTGTTCATCTTCATGGCGGCGATGCTGGAAAAGGCCGGCATTATCGAAGAGCTGTTTGATGCGGTCTATAAATGGCTGGGGTCGGTGAAGGGCGGCCTCGCATCTGCGACGGTCCTGGCCTGTACGGCACTGGCCGCTATGGTCGGCGTGGTGGGCGCGACCGAGGTGACGATGGGAATGATCGCGCTGCCGGCAATGCTGAAGCGCGGCTATGACCCGAAACTGGCCTGCGGCTCGCTGTTGGCCGGCGGCACCCTGGGCATCTTGATTCCGCCTTCGGTGATGGCGATCGTCTATGCGGTGGTGGCGCAGCAATCGCTGGGAGAACTGCTGGTTGGCGCCATCTTCCCGGGCTTCCTGCTGTCCGGCCTGTACATCGCCTACATCACCATCCGATGCTACATCAACCCCAGCCTCGGGCCCGCTTTGCCGAAGGAAGAGCGCGTGGACCTCAAGGAGAAGGTGCGGCTGTTGCGAAACACCATCGCCCCCTTGCTGCTTATCGTCCTGGTGCTCGGCATCATCTTCTTCGGAATTGCGACGCCGGTCGAAGCGGCGGGAATCGGCACCTTCGGCGCGCTGTTCGTCTCGGCGCTCCATCGCCGCCTGAACTGGCTGGCGGCGGAGGAGGCGGCCATCGCCACGCTGAAAGCGACCGCGATGGTGATGTGGATTTTCTTCGGCGCCACCATGTTCGTCGGATTTTTCATCCTGAAGGGCGGGCAGCAATTCGTCGCGGACTCCATTCTCGGAACGGGATTGCCTCCTTACGGAATCCTGATGTTGATGATGCTGATTCTGTTCGTGCTCGGCATGTTCCTCGATTGGGTCGGAATCCTGCTGTTGACCGTTCCAATCTTCCTGCCGATCCTGAAGGGGCTGAACTGGGACGGCGTATTCGGTGTGCCGGGAGTGGCGCAGGCCGACGTGCCGCTCTGGTATGGCGTCATCTTCATGGTCAACATGCAGATGGCCTTTCTCAGCCCGCCCTTCGGCTACTCGCTGTTCTACCTCAAGAGTGTGGCGCCGCCGGAGATCAGTATGGCGACGATCTTCAAGGCATCGATCAACTTCATGGCCTTGCAGGCACTCGGAGTGATGCTTTGCATCATCTTTCCGCAAATCGTTATCTGGCTTCCGAGCCTCGTCTACGCGCGGTGATTGGTCTTCGTCTGCCGCAAATCCCCGCAGGGCTTCACCCCCGTGGGGATTTTTTGCGTCCGCGGCCGCGAGCCTTCTCAATGGCGCCGCCGTCTTATAGAAGGTGCGGCAAATCAGGTCGGTCGAGAGGTTTCATGGTTTCGCTCAAGCAGATCGTGTGCGCGACGGTTGCAATGCTCGCAATGTCCACTGTCGCGCATGCCGAGGAGGGCTTTCCCTTCGGCACCGAGATGACGCTGGAGGCCGTGCCGCAGCCCGGCTCGAAGCGAATTCCGAACATCGAGATCGGCGACAATGGCGAGGTCGTGCTCGAGCTCTGGTGCAAGGGCGGCAAGGGCCAGTTCTCGGTAGCCGGCAACACCGTGATTTTCGTTCCCGGTGCAATTCAGGATCGTTCCTGTCCGCCGGCCAAAGCCCAGGCCGACGACGATCTCGTTGTGGCGCTCTCCAGCGTCGAGACCTGGAAGCGCCAGGGCGACGTGCTCACGCTGATCGGCCCAAAGCCGCTGCGGTTTCGCACCAACGGGAATTAGCTCTCTCGTGTCCCGGACAAGGCGCAGCGCGCAAGCGATGCGCCGCAGAGCCGGGACCCAGAATCTATCCGCGACTTCACTGTGAGGCTTATGGGCCCCGGCTCTGCAGCGCACCGCTGAAGAAGCGCTGCGCTGCGTCCGGGGCACGAGAGCCTACTTCCACACCGACTTGTCGGCGTCCCAGCGCTGGCCCTTCAGCTCCTTGGCGAGCGCCTCGATCGAGCCGTTGTCGTCGGGCTGGTCGCCTTCCTCGTCGGCCGTCGCCTCATCCGAGACGTTGAGCTTTGCGCTCGCGCTCTCGTCGGCAGTCGTGGTCGAGGGGCTGCCGATCCAGACCATCAGCTTGTCGCTCGTTCCCGGCTTGTCGGCGGAGACGAGGCCCGAGACTTCGATCGTGTCGGTGAGCTCGAGCGCCGGGAAATCCTGGTTCGGCCGCTTGAAGACGAGCTTGAGCTTGCCGGTGGCGGCGTTGAAGCCCTGCGAGGCCGGCTTGGCCGCGAGCGTCTTGCTCAGCACGCCTGCGACGGCAGTGGCGAGCTTGTCGCGGTTGATCTTGTCGCCGTCGCGCCAGTCGGCGGCCGGGATACGGATGGTACGGTCCATCTCCGCCAGCCCCGCAGTCCAGCCGGCGGCGGTGACGCCGGGCATCGCCTTGAATTTCGCAAGCAGCGCGGCCGCGCGCTCCGGATCGACCGACATGTTGATGGTCTGCTCGCCGGCGCGCAGCGCGTCGCAGCCGACGGTGAGGCTTGCCAGCGTCACCTCGACGTCCTGGCCCTTGAGGCTCTTCAGGAAGTCGGTCGCGTTATCCAGCTTGACCTTGACCGCGATTGCCTCCGGCGAGACTTCGGTGAAATCCTTCGGCTGGGGCGTGATGCCATCGTCGGTGGTCTGGTTGTCCAGAAATTCCTTCTCGCTGAGATCGGCATTGTCGGGCGAGGTCACTTCGGTCACGGTCTGGCCGATGCCGATCTGGCCGCGGAACTCGAAGGTGTCACCAGTCGGTTTGCGCATGAGCTTGACCGTAACAGGCGCCTTCGCGCCGAGGCTCGAGGTCGTGCCGGTCAGCGTCTGGCCTGAGATCTGGAGATTGACGACGAAGCGGTCCTTGCGGTCGGAGTTCTTGGCGACGGGATAGCAGACGTCGAGCACGGCCGCGGTGACCGTCTTGCCCTGCCGCGTCTCCTTCAGGATCACGTCGGCATTGCCGTCCATGAGGCCGTCGATCGAGGTGAAATAGCGCGTCTCCATGCCGCCGGGCGCCGTGGCCTTCGGCGACAGCTTCATCTGGGCCGAGGCGACCTCGGGCGGAACTGCAAGCAGGATCGCCAAAACGGCGGTGGAGCAGATTAGAAGCGCGCGCATTGACGAAATCCTCGAACGAATGGAATCGGGCGCCACCGTAGTGGGTTTTGGCCGCCGGTTGAATCGGAAAGCGTGAGGCATGATCGGCAAAAAAGAAGGCCGCCCGGAGGCGGCCTTCGCAACACTGTCAGGTGAGGATGGGCTCAGAAGCCGCCCATGCCACCGCCGGCAGGCGTGGATTCCTTCTTGGGCGACTCGGCGACCATGGCCTCGGTGGTGACCAGCAGGCCGGCCACGGACGAGGCGTCCTGCAGCGCGGTGCGCACCACCTTGGCGGGATCGATGATGCCCTTCTCGATCATGTCGACATAGTCCTCGGTCTGGGCGTCGAAGCCGAAGGTCTCGGACTTGTTCTCGAGGATCTTGCCGACCACGATCGAGCCTTCCACGCCGGCGTTCTCGGAGATTTGCCGGATCGGAGCTTCCAGCGCCTTCAGCACGATATTGATGCCGGCCTGCACGTCGGCATTGGCGTTGGTGAGACGGCCGACCGCCTTCTTGGCGCGCAGCAGCGTCACGCCGCCGCCGGGGACGATGCCTTCCTGCACCGCGGCGCGGGTGGCGTTTAGCGCGTCCTCGACGCGGTCCTTCTTCTCCTTGACCTCGATCTCGGTGGCGCCGCCGACGCGGATCACCGCGACGCCGCCGGCGAGCTTGGCGAGACGCTCCTGGAGCTTCTCACGGTCGTAGTCCGAGGTGGTCTCCTCGATCTGGGCCTTGATCTGGCCGACGCGGGCCTCGATCTCCGGCTTCTTGCCGGCGCCCTTGACGATCGTTGTGTTCTCCTTGTCGATCACGACCTTGCCGGCACGGCCGAGCATCTTCACCGTGACGTTCTCGAGCTTCATGCCGAGGTCTTCAGAGATCAGCTGACCGCCGGTCAGGATCGCGAGGTCTTCCAGCATGGCCTTGCGGCGGTCACCGAAGCCCGGCGCCTTGACGGCGGCAACCTTGAGGCCGCCGCGCAGGCGATTGACGACCAGGGTCGCCAGCGCCTCGCCCTCGACGTCCTCGGCGATGATGACAAGCGGCTTGCCCGACTGCACCACGGCTTCCAGCACCGGCAGCATGGCCTGCAGGCCGGAGAGCTTCTTCTCGTGCAGGAGGATGTAGGCGTCCTCGAGCTCGGCGGTCATCTTCTCGGGGTTGGTGACGAAGTAGGGGCTGAGATAGCCGCGGTCGAACTTCATGCCCTCGACGATGTCGACTTCGGTGTCGAGCGACTTGTTTTCCTCGACGGTGATGACGCCCTCGTTGCCGACCTTCTGCATCGCCTGGGCGATCATCTTGCCGATGGCGGCGTCGCCGTTGGCCGAGATGGTGCCGACCTGGGCAACCTCGGAGGAGGCGGCGACCGGCTTGGCGCGCTTCTCGATGTCCTTGACGACGGCCGCGACCGCGATGTCGATGCCGCGCTTGAGGTCCATCGGGTTCATGCCGGCGGCAACCGCCTTGGCGCCTTCGCGCACGATGGCCTGGGCCAGCACGGTCGCGGTGGTGGTGCCGTCGCCGGCGAGGTCGTTGGTCTTGGAGGCGACCTCACGCACCATCTGGGCGCCCATGTTCTCGAACTTGTCCTCGAGCTCGATCTCCTTGGCGACGGTGACGCCGTCCTTGGTGATGCGGGGCGCGCCGAAGCTCTTCTCGATGACAACGTTGCGGCCCTTGGGGCCGAGCGTCACCTTGACGGCATTGGCGAGAATGTCGACGCCGCGCAGCATGCGATCGCGCGCGTCTCCGGAAAATTTGACGTCCTTGGCAGCCATGGTCTGCAGTCCCTCGTGTTTCGTGATGTGTCTTGTTTGGTGCTGTGCGGTGGAATGATGGATGCCCGGACCTGATGATCCGGGCATGGCATTCAGCGGCCGTTCAGACGTCTGGCCTTAGGCCATCACGCCCATGATGTCCGACTCCTTCATGATCAGGAGCTCTTCGTTGTCGATCTTGACCTCGGTGCCCGACCACTTGCCGAACAGCACGCGGTCGCCGACCTTGAGGTCGATCGGGATCAGCTTGCCAGCCTCGTCACGGCCGCCGGAGCCGACGGCGACGACTTCGCCCTGGGACGGCTTTTCCTTGGCCGTGTCGGGGATGATGATGCCGCCCTTGGACTTTTCCTCGGCGTCGATACGTTTGACCACGACACGGTCATGCAGCGGACGAAATTTGGACTTAGCCATGACGTTTCCCTTTGGAGGCTCGCTTTTCCGAAAGCAGCGGAAGTGGGGTGGGGGCGGCGCTCCCGTCCACCCTCTTTCCGAGGATCGAACGGCGCGCTTAGCAATCGGTCTTTTCGAGTGCTAATAGTGCGCAGGGGATATGGCTTGGCTGCGATCCTGTCAAGCAAAGGTGGTTAAGCGATTGGTGAGGCGGATATAGGATGGTGGCACTGGAAATTCGTTCGGAGCGCTGGCGTATATTACGACGTCATTGCTACGGCAGTGATTTTGCGCTTGGCTGCGGGAGCGATGCGGCCATGGTCTTGTTCGGGGGAATGCCATGATCAGTTCAGCTCACGCGCGCACGGTTGCCAATCTGGCCGTCGCCTTATGCCTGGCGCTGCTGCTCGGCGCCTGCGGCGGCGGCATGAGCCTGCCGTCCTTCTCCTCGTCCCAGCCGGCGCCCGAGACCGAGCCCGGCGTCGCGCCGGAGATGCCGGCCTCGATCCGCGCCGACGAGATCGTCGGCCGCTGGGGCCTTGCCTCGTTCCAGAACCCGGCCGACCGCGCCCGCACCGAAGCGGCAGCGCGAGCCCAGTGCAAAAATCCCTACGTGATCGGCGCCGGCACCTCCGGCGGCGTGGTCATGCATCTGGCCGACCAGGCGACGCCGCAGGAGCTGCGGCTGAAGGGCTCGCCGAGCGGCAAGAACTATATCGGCCCGTCCGGTCCGACGCCGGGCGAGCAGGACCGCGAGATCGTCTCCTTCGACGGCCGCGTCATGATCACCCGCTTCGTCGACAAGGACGCCGCCACCCGCTACGGCAACATGGTCTACGTCCGCTGCGCGCCGCGGGCGTAGTACTCTCTCCATCGTCAGGCCCCGCGAAGGCGGGGCATCCAGTACGCCGCGGCCTATGGTCCCAAAAACAAAAAACGCCGGCTCGCGCCGGCGTTTTGTTGTCTCTCTGTCGCGTCTGCTCAGTCGAACAGCGCGTCGATGTCGTCCTGCGAGGCGTGGCCGACGTCGCCGGCGAGCTTCGGGCCGTTGAGAAGCTTGTCGTCCTCGCTGCGGGTGTCGACCTGCGCCGGCACGTGGGACTTGATCGCGTCGACGCCGCCCCAGATGTCCATCATCGCATTGATGTGCTGCTCGATGAACTTCATCGTGGTCATGACCTTGCTGATGCGCTGGCCGGTCAGGTCCTGGAAGTTGCAGGCCTCGAAGATCGAGATAACGCGTTCCTGGATGTCGTCGGCGAGGCGCTTCTGCTGGTCGATCGAGTCGACCTTGCCGAGGGCGGATGCCGCCTGGTCGATCGACTCGGCGGCTTCGAGGATCTGCTGGGTCGCCTGTTCGGTACCGCCGACCACCGCGCCGAGCTCGCCATTGACCTTGGCCATCTCGCCGCCGTCGAAGCTCTTGCCGTGCAGGGTCGCGATCTCGCGCTTGGTGCGGTCGATGGCGTCGTGGATGAGGTCGAGCTCGACCTTCAGCTTCTCGCACTGCCCGATCTGGGCCCGATAGGTATCGAGCATCGTGCGTGCGTCCGAAAGCTCCTGGGCCGTCGAGGCGTCGATCGCCGCCATCGCTGCGCTGCCGGTCAAGGGCACCGCGCCCTTTGCCATCTGTGCGCGGATCGCACGCAGCTCCGCCATGATCTCGCTGTGCATCGGCGCTGCCTCCTCAATCATTTCGGGGCTGGGCATCTCGCCGACAATAGCCTCTTCGACACGAAAACGTTTGCGGTGAATAGCCATCAGGAACTCCCCCCACCTCACTCACGCGTCTTTGTAGGCAGAAGCAATTTAACACGAGGTTCACAGCCGGAACCGTTGTGCGGCCGCGCGCGACGGCGTGAAAACGGGCGGTTAACCATGCACTTGAGGCGTTCATCGAAAATAAACGCTGATCGCGAAATTGCCCCGCCGCTCGCGACGTGGTGAATCGAAACGCCTGATACGTTTACCAAACGAAACGGAGTTTGCTCTTTATTGACCACGTCGAGGACGCGGATCAGCCAGCCGCGTTCGGCGGCGAATGCAACTAGACGAAACAGTACAGAGTACGTCGATGTTCAAGAAAATGACTGTCGCGCTGCTCGGCAGCGCTTGCGCGTTCATTGTCGGCGCCGATCGCGCCGCAGCTTTCGACAATACCGTGCCGAACGATCCGCCTGCGGTGCTCTACCAGCCGCGGGTCGCCCCGGCGCCGGTGCGCGTCGCCTCCAATGCCAACATGGGCGGCGGCTTCATCGAGTTCCTGTTCGGCGATGGACCCGGCCGCGGCCCGGCCTATGCGCCGCAGCAGTCGATCTATCAGCAGCAGCCCGCCTACAACGATCCGCGCCGCCTGCCGCCGATGGGCGAGCCGCAGATGCAGGGTGGATATCAGCAAGGCGCAGGTCTCCAGCAGGAGGCAATCGATCCGCGGCAGCGTCCGTTCGATCCGAAATTCGAGAAACAGCTCGTTGACTATAGCGGCAAGGAAAGTGCCGGCACGATCGTGGTCGATTCCAACAACAAGTTCCTCTATCTCGTTGAGGGCAACGGCCGGGCGATGCGCTACGGCATCGGCGTCGGACGCGAGGGCTTCACCTGGTCCGGCGTGAAGTCGATCACGGCGAAGCGCGAATGGCCGGATTGGACGCCGCCGGCGGAAATGATCGCCCGCCGTCCCGATCTGCCGCGGCACATGGAGGGCGGCCCGGAAAATCCGCTCGGCGCGCGCGCGATGTATCTGGGCTCCACGCTCTACCGCATCCACGGCTCCAACGAACCCTGGACCATCGGCACCAACGTCTCCTCTGGCTGCATCCGCATGCGCAACGAGGACGTCATCGACCTCTACGGCCGCGTCAATGTCGGCACCAAGGTCGTGGTGATGTGATCACCTGACGTTCGCAATGAAAACGGCCGCCTCATCGGCGGCCGTTTTTGTCTGGCGGCTCAGAGCAGCCTCACGCGTAATCGCTGCCGCCGTCGTCTCCGCCGCCGAAATCACTGTCGTCGGCGAGGTCGGTATTGCCGTTGTCGTTGTTATCGTCGTTCTGATCGTTGCCGTCGCGATCATTCGACGCCTGATCGAAGAAGCCTTGATGAGAATCTTGGCGGGACTCCCGGTTCGAGCCGACGTCGTCGAGGCCGGCATCGCGGGCGAGCGAGCCGCCGGACTGGTCGCTTCCGCCCCACGGGCTGCGGTCGCCCAAGGCGTTGGTGTCGCCGAAGGCCTGATGCGATCCGCCGCCCATCATGCCGCGGATGCTGGAGAGCAGCAGCGAGCCGCCGACCACACCGGCCGCGGCTGCCGCCGCCGTGCCCAGGAACGAGCCGCCGCCACCGCCGACCGGCGGGGCGCCATAGCCCTGGCCATAACCTTGGCCCTGTCCGTAAGCCTGACCATAAGGCGGCTGGCCGTATCCCGGCTGAGCCTGCTGCGTCGCCTGGCCGCTGTTCCAGACCGGTCGCTGCTCGCGCGGCGGCACGTTCGGAACCGAGCCGCGCGACGGGCTCGAACCGAACAACGTGTCGCGCATGGTATCCAGGAAACCGCCGGACTGGGCCTGCTCGGGCGCATGGGCCGCTTCCAGCTCCTGGATGCGGTCATGGGCGCGCCTCAGCGCTTCATCCTGCAACAGCGTGGTCTGCACCAGTACATAGACTGCGCCCGGCGCCTTGCGCAGCCCGTCCGAAATCGCGGCGATCGCGTCGGGATCGCGCGGTGCATTTTCCAGTTTCGAAAGCCGGTCGAAAAGCTCGTCGACGAGCTGGCGTTCCTGCGGCGTCATGATCTGTCTCCCTCGCGCGAAACAAGCGCCACCGGGATGTAGGGTTCCATTGTGGCCCCAACAGTGGCGGCCGGATTAAATTTCGGTATGCGACAGACTGCCCCGCGGGCTGGCTTTCGCCGGTTTCATCCCAATGTCACGTGACTGGCTGCAAGAAGCTGCACGAAGGCGTCGCTCGTAAGATAGGCATGCTCGCGTTCCCTGACATCCGTCATCGGGTCGAGGCCGGTGAGGACCTCGTCGACGAAGCCGGGATGGCACATCACGAGGCCGCCGTCGGGAAGACCTTCCAGGAACTGCCGCATCAGATCGCCGAAATCGGCCGTGCGCGTGAAATCATAGGCGCCGGCAAAGGCGGGATTGAACGCGAGACCGGCGCGGGCGGCCTGGCGGCGGAATTGTGCGCTGAGGACATCGAGCACCATCGCTTTTGGCGACGCCAGCCGCTGCGCCAGCGGCAGGTTGCGTCCGCCCTGGCGCACCCAGGCGTTGGGCGCCGCTTCGCCGACGGCATCGATAAAGCCGTCGCGCACTTGCGGAAACAGCTGCACATGCTGATGGCCGTCGACGAAGTCGGGCGCGCGGCCGAAGGCTTCCGCGAAAGCCGCGAGTTGCGCTCTCACCTCGTTGCGGAAGAACTCACGGTCGAGCCGCCGCATAAAGCCCGCGCGCAGCAGCTTTGGAAAGGCCATGAACATGTCGCCGTCGAGCGGACGGAAATGCATGGTGATTGGCCGGAATGGCGCCGACAGCGTCACGTGCAATCCGATCGCGCAGCGCGGGCTGGTCTTGGCTGCGGCTTGGAGCGCGTCGACCTCGCCGCGCTCGATCGCGGGGCCCACCATCATCACCGAGGTGGCGTTGAGGCGGCCGCGCTCGATCAGGTCGCGGATGGCGCGGTTGACGCCCGGGCTGATGCCGTAATCGTCGGCGCAGAGCCAGATCCGGCGCGGCGCTGCCGCCGCGCTCATTCGGCCGCGGTCCTGTTCGATGCGTCGCCGGCCTCTTCGGCGCCAAAGCGCTTTTCGCTATGCTCGGCGACGAAGTAGATCGGACGCGCCTTCAGCTCGGAGAGGATCTTGCCGATATATTCGCCGACGATGCCGATCATGATGAGCTGCACGCCGCCGATCGTCATCAGGCCGATCACGAGCGAGGGATAGCCGGGCACCTGCTTGCCGGTGGTCCAGACCTCCCAGAGGATCGAGAGGCCGAACAGGAAGGCGCCGCCGGCGAGGATCACGCCGAGCAGGCTGGCGAAGCGCAGCGGTGCCACCGAGAACGAGGTGACCCCTTCGATCGAAAGACCGAGCAGACGTGCGGCGCTGAAGGTCGTCACGCCATGGACACGCGGCGCCGGCTCGTAGTCGACGCGGATCTGGCGAAAGCCGATCCAGCTTGCGAGACCCTTGAAGAAGCGGTTGCGCTCCGGCAGCTGCCTGAGTGCCGCGACCGCGCGCGGCGACAGCAGGCGGAAGTCGCCGGCGTCTTCCGGAATCTTCTGGCGCGCGCCCCAGTTGATCAGCGCGTAGAAGCCGCGCCCGGCGACGCGGCGCAGGAAAGGCTCGTTATGGCGATGCGCCTTGGCCGTATAGACGACGTCATGGCCGTCCTCGATCCAGTGCCGCACCAGCTGTTCGACGAGCGCCGGTGGATGCTGGCCGTCGCCGTCCATGAACATCACGGCGCCAAGCCGCGCATGGTCGAGGCCGGCCATCAGCGCGGCCTCCTTGCCGAAATTGCGCGACAGCGAGACCACCTGGACGTCGATCGCGTCGGCCGGCAGCGAACGGGCGATCGACAGCGTCGCGTCCGCGCTGCCGTCGTCGACATAGACGACCTCGCAGGACAGCCGGTAGCGCTGCCGCAAGGTCTTGGCGATATCGCAGATGCGCTGGTGCAGCACGGCGAGGCCCGCCGCCTCGTTATAGACGGGGACGACAACCGACAGCCCCTTCGCGGCGGCACTTGCCGCGGTGGTCGTCAGGCCGGAAACGTCAGAGCCCAGCGTCATCGATCAAGGTTCCAGAGGGCGTTCAAAGTCATTCAACAGCATATGGTAGCTGCCGTTTGCTGTCGCTACGCTGAACGGACCTGAGGCTCACCGCCGCAGGAACGCTTCGAGCTTGGCAAACAGCGGGTTCTCCCGGTCGAACACGTAGTCGAGCGAGACCACCGAGACGGTCTCGGCGCCATGTTCGCGCAGGAAGCTCGCGAGCGCATAAAGCTGCCCGGGTGGGCAGTGCAGCGTGAGCATGCCGGACGAGGTCGGCCCGCCGAACGGAGCTTCGACGCCGAAACGGCCATGGGCTTCGCCGAGCAGCGCCGCGTCGCAGCGCGCGAAGCGGGTGCGGACCTCGCGGTATTTGTTGGCCCGCGCCCGTGCTGCGATGTGATCGAGGATGACGCGCGCGGTCTCGCGGGCCTGCGGCGACCAGTCGGCCTCCCTCGAGGCGACCAGATTGGCCTGGCTGCGCAGGATCACGCCGTCGTCGAGCACCCGCAAACCATTGGCGGCGAGCGTCGCGCCGGTGGTGGTGATGTCGACGATCAGCTCGGCGCTGCCGGCCGCCGGCGCGCCTTCGGTCGCGCCGGTGCTTTCGACGATGCGGTAATCGGTGATGCCGTGGTTCTGGAAGAAGGTGCGGGTGAGGTTGACGAACTTGGTCGCGACCCGCATCCGCATGTGGTGCTGCTCGCGGAAGCCGGTGGTGACGTCGTCGAGGTCGGCCATGGTACGAACGTCGATCCAGGCCTGCGGCACCGCGACCACGACGTCGGCATAGCCGAAGCCGAGCCCGTCGATCAGCGACACGTGCCTGTCGGCGTCGGCGATATTCTCGCGCACCAGATCTTCGCCAGTGACGCCGAGATGCGCCAAGCCTCGGGCGAGCTGCGATGCGATCTCGCTCGCCGAGAGATAGGCGACCTCGACATTGTCGAGGCCTGCAAGCGTGCCGCGATAGTCGCGGGCACCGCCGGCCTTCGACAGCTTGAGCCCGGCACGGCCGAAGAAGGCCTCGGTGTTTTCCTGGAGGCGGCCCTTGGAGGGAACGGCCAGAACGAATGGCGCGCTCATGACTTAAGCTCCCACCTTGCGGCCGATCCTGGTCAGCGCGTCCACCCAGACCGAGAAGCCGACGGCCGGGATCGGCGCCGGCGATCCGAGCTGGGTCATCAGTCCATCATAGCGGCCACCGGCAACCAGCGGCTCGGCGCCGTTGCCCTTGTGATGCAACTCGAATTCAAAGCCGGTGTAGTAGTCGAGGCCACGCCCGAACGCGGTCGAGAAGCGCGTATTCTTCACGTCGATGCCGCGCGCCGCCATGAAGCCGACGCGGCTCTCGAACTGGTCGATCGCGCCGGCAAGGTCGAGCTTTGCATCGGCGGTCAGCGCGCGCAGCCCGGCAATTGCATCGTCCGGATTGCCCGAGATCGACAGGAAGCCCTTCAGCACGGCAATCGCCTCGCGCGGCAGCGCGCCGCCCTTCAGCGTCGACTGCTCGAGGAAGCGGTCGGCGATCTCGGCCGTGGTGCGGCCGCCGACATTGGTGGTGCCGGCGATCGACATCAAATCGGTGACGAAGGCCAGCGCCGCCTTGCGGTCGGAGCCCGCGAGCGCGGCCAGCACGCCCTCATATTCGCTGCGCGTGGTTGCGGTGGTGCGCGCCAGCCCTTCCAGATCCCGCTCGAGGCTGATCTTGCGATGGAAGTCCTTGACCAGGCGGCGGCGCCAGACCGGATAAAGGTCGAGCGCGTCGAGCAAGGCGTTGAACAGCGCCACGTCGCCGGTGCGGATCTCGACGTCGCGCACGCCGAAAGCAGCGGTCGCCTCCAGCGCCAGCGCCAGCGTCTCGGCATCCGCGGCAGCGCGATCCTGGCGGCCGAACGACTCGATTCCGGCTTGGAGGAATTCACTGGCCTGTCCGCTGCGGTAGCGGAACACGGGACCCAGATAGCTGAACCCGGCCGGCTGGCCGGCGCGGCTGGACGCGAGGTAGTCGCGCGCCACTGGGATCGTCAGGTCGGGGCGTAGGCAGAGCTCTTCGCCGGACAGGTCCGTCGTCAGATAGAGGCTTTTGCGGATGTCCTCGCCGGACAGGTCGAGGAACGGCTCGGCCGGTTGCAGGATGGCAGGTTCGGCCCTGACGTAGCCGGCCTGCGCAAACGACAGCAGCAGCGTATCCGCCCAGGCGGCGGAGCCGGCAGCATTCGAGGTGGCAGTCGCGGTCATCTCGGGATCCATCGTCCCGGCGGAACCGGGCGGGCAAGGGGAGGTCAAAGGGGCGCCAAGCGGGAGGCACGGGAATTGGCGCAGCCCTTACCATGGCCGGAAAACGGTTTCGACCTCCAAAAGATCAATCGCTTAACGACTTTGGAGCCGTCCGAATGATCGGGCCCGGATTCGCCCCACCGACTGGAGCTAAGGTAATTTAATACCCTATTCCGGATTTTCCGCGCTGCCAATGGCGCCGGGACGCCGCAAGGCTGTTTCGTGCTCATTCAAGTCGGCTAGGGGCGTCTCCCGCATCCGTCCGCACTCGATTGTCGCATACTCAATTTGGGTAGGCGGGATGATACGCTGACGGCTGCCTTCGTTTACAAGATGAATGCTGGTTTCTGATTCATGCGCAATGCTTCTGATATCATCCGGACGGTCTCGCGACACACGCTGGCCTATATGCTGTTTTCGATCAGCGAGATGTTCCGGAACTACGGCGAATTCGATCCGATGGACCTTCTGATCGTTCATGCGATTCTCAATGCGAACGTCATCAATGTGATGAACGATCCGTCGCTGGACGAGGAGTTTTCCAGCATTCACACGGTCGAGCCGGATACGATCAAGCAGGGCGTGTCCCGCGCGGCACTCTCTCGCTTCCTCAGCCTGCCGCTGGAGACGGTCCGCCGTCGCGTGGCGGGATTGAAGAGGCGGAAGATTCTCGCTGAGACCAAGGCTGGGCTGATCGTGACCGAGCAGAACGCATTCAAGTTTGGCAATAACCACGAGCTACAGAAGACCAACATGCTGCTGCTGACGAAGCTGCTTCGCGATCTCAAGCGCGCCGGCATCAACGGACCGGATAATCTGAGTGCCGCCAAAGTCGTCGTGGCGAAGGCGAAGTAAGCGGTAGGACATGGATCAAAGCCATCTCAACATTGCTGGCGACGGAGTTCAAAAAGGCGCTGCGGAGCGCTTGTTGTCCTTCCAGGGTCTCAAGCCATCCTCGGCGCTCGAGCTCCAGTCGTATGACATCGACCATTTCGGCGACAGTGAGAGATATGCCGGTGCGTCCAGCATGCCGCTGTCTGCCGGGTCGACCGCGATCATGCGCGCGCGGCTCAGTCTGCCGGCCCTGAGCCTGTCGCTGGTGAAGACCTTCCCGCGGATCATTCGCGGTTATCAGTTGGCGCATGCCGCCGCCGTGGTGGTGCCGATGGACCACGTGACCTCGACCCGCATCAATGGGCAGTCAATCGGAAGCTCGATCGTCATTCTGAAGGGTGCGTCCGATTGCCTGGTCTATGAGCCGGTCGGCCGTCTGATCGGTGTCGCCTACTTCACTCCGCCCGCGTGCGGGCCCTGGTCTCGACTGGATGGCTATCATTTGCTGAGCCCGGCGTCGGACGTGCTCGCCTCCCTGCGGAGCCTGATCTCCGCAACGCTCGAAACCGCCGCCAATGATCCGGACTTCCTGAATGAGCCGACGTCGCGAGCGGTCGTCGAACAATCCCTGCTCGGCGCGATCGACGGCGCCATCCAGACCAGCGTGGACAGCAGGTCCGTGCATGCCACGACGGAGAGCTATCTGCGGATCGTCGCCGACATGGAGAGATTGATCCGGCACGATCTGACGATCTGGCTCAAGACGACCGAAATGGCCGAGCGGGTGGGCGTGTCGGTTCGGACCCTCCAGAGTGCGACGCAGGCCATCTGCGGGATGAGCCCGCATCGGTATAGCCGGGTCCTGCGGCTCTGGTCGGTGCGCCGGCAGCTGCGCACCGGCCCGGGACGGCGCAGCGTAAAGGCCTGCGCCATTGCCCATGGCTTCTGGCATTTGAGCGAGTTCGCGGCGAGCTACCGGGCGGCGTTCGGCGAGCAGCCGTCCGAGACTCTGCATCGAGCTGTGCGGGAGCGCAGCTAGCCGGGAAATCGCGACCTAATCGCCCGTGCCGCCCCAATCGCCCAGCACGGCCTGCACCAGCGCCAGCGCCGCCACTGCGGCCGTGTCGGCCCGCAGGATCCGCGGGCCGAGCGCCAGCCGCAGGATATTGGGCTGGCGCAGCAGCAGGGCCCGCTCTTCTTCGGCAAAGCCGCCCTCGGGGCCGATCAGGACGTCGATACCGTGCCCGGACGCGCGCGCCTGTTGCAGGCTCCGGATGGGATTCTCGACCTCGGCCGCCTCGTCGCAGAACACCAGCAGGCGGTCGGCGAGGCGCTGGCCGAGGTAGCGCTCGAGCGGCGCGGGTTCGGCCACGGTGGCGAGGCTCAGGATCCCGCATTGCTCGGCGGCTTCGATGACATTGGCGCGCATGCGCTCGGTGTTGACGCGGGAGGCCTGGGTGAATCGGGTCTGGACCGGTTGCAGGACGGCGGCGCCCATCTCCACGGCCTTCTGGACCGTGTAATCGAGCCGGGCATGCTTGAGCGGGGCGAAGACGTAAGCGAGGTCGGGCAGCCGATCCTGGGGGCGGACTTGCCGGAGGATGACGAGGTTGTCGGGCCGCTTGCGGCCTTCGATTGCGGCCTGCCATTCGCCGTCGCGGCCGTTGAAGGCCAAAACCTCCGCTCCGGCGGCAAGCCGCAGCACATTGCCGAGGTAGTTGCTCTGGTCACGGTCGAGCGGAACCCTGACATCCAGGGCCAGGGGGAGCTCGACGAACAGGCGGGGGGCGCGAAAATCGTGGGAGGGCATTGATCAAAAGTCCGATTTGGAGCCGTTCTTAACCGAAAGCAGCCGTTTCGGGGGTAATATTGCCGAATTGGTGCGTCGGCGCGCCGCGCTCTTGCCCTATTCGACGGGTTGTTAAGCGCTGGCGGGAATCGTAAAATCGCGAGCACGCTGATCGCGCTTCAATTGGGAAGACGCCGAACCCCGTAAGCTCCTGCCGGAGAGACTATCTTGATGATCCGTCGTTTGATGGTTCCGATTACTGCCGCCATGGTCACCATGGGTGCCGCGGGCGCTCATGCTCAGGGGTTCCCGGCGCCGCTGCCGAACCAGGCCGCAACCGATTCCGCGTTTCCGCCCGTGAACGGAAAGGCGCCGGTCGCCTCCATCGGCGGTGCGCCGCAAGCTTCCTTCCCGACCAACGGCGCGGCGCCCATCGGTGGTGCCGGCGCTTTCAGCGCGGCGCCGCCGACGCAGGGCGGTCCGGGCGAGGATTGCATGAAGGCGTTCATGCCGCTCCGCGAGGAAGCCGAGAAGCGCGGAAAGCTGATCAAGGCCGCGAGCGATCGTCACGCGCCGCCGGACGAGGCCTGCAAGCTGATCCGGAATTTCAGCCAGGCTGAGACCAAGATGATCAAGTACATCGAGGTTCATGCCGCCAAATGCGGAATCCCGCCGAACGTCGGCGCCCAGATGAAGGACGGCCACAAGAACACCGAGGCCATGGCGACGAAGGTCTGCAACGTTGCGCAGCAGATGCAGAACCAGCCGCGCGGTCCGGCCGGTCCGTCGCTGAGCGAAGTGGTGGGTTCGGGCTCGGCACCGGAAGCCAATGCCGGCAAGAAGGGCGGCAGCACCTTCGACACACTCAACGGCAACGTCCTCACCCGATGAGCGACGCATCCGCCCGCGTTGCCGATTCCACCGGTAACTGGGTCGATACGCTCGCGCCGCAATGGGCGCGGCCTTATTTACGATTGTCGCGCTTCGACCGTCCGATCGGCTCCTGGCTGCTCTTGATGCCGTGCTGGTGGTCGGCCGCACTCGCCAGCGGCATGGCGCATGATGTCCATCGCCTGCCGCTTGTCATCGTGCTGTTCTTCATCGGCGCCTTCGTGATGCGCGGCGCCGGCTGCACCTGGAACGACATCACCGACCGCGACCTCGACGACAAGGTCGAGCGCACCCGCTCGCGGCCGCTGCCCTCGGGGCAGGTGACCACCAAACAGGCGCTGGCCTTCATGCTCGCGCAGGCCCTGATCGGGCTCGTGGTACTCTTGCAGTTCAACCGCTTCGCGATCCTGACCGGCATCGCCTCGCTTCTGATCGTTGCGATTTATCCCTTCATGAAGCGCATCACCTGGTGGCCGCAGATCGTGCTCGGGCTCGCCTTCTCCTGGGGCGCCCTGATGGGCTTCGCCGTCACCTTCGGACGCCTCGACGTCACCGCGCTGGTGCTCTACGCCGGCGCGATTTCCTGGGTGATCGGCTATGACACCATCTATGCGCATCAGGATGCCGAGGACGACGCGCTGATCGGCATCAAGTCCACCGCGCGCCTGTTCGGTGCGCACACGCATCAGGCGCTGATCCTGTTCTACGGGTTATCGGTGATGTTGATCGGTGTCGCGCTGGCATCAGGCGATGCGCGCTGGCCGGCCTGGATCGGGCTTGCGGCCTTCGCCGTGCATCTGGCGTCGCAGATCGTGCGCTTGAAGATCGACGACCCGGAATTGTGCAAGCGGCTGTTCTATTCGAACAAGCATGCGGGGGCGCTGCTGTTTGCGGGATTGCTTGTCGACGCGGTGACGCGAGCGGCTTAGTTCCTTGCGATGATCTCGCGTTCTTCGCGATGAACCGGCAGCTCGCGCGTCATGGCGGTGCGACGGCGCATCAGGAATTTCGGACGGCGGTCGCGGATCGCGTTGCGGCGACGGCGACGCGGTGCCGGCTTGCGGGCACCTTCGTCGAGTTGCGGCAGCGCAAAGAGCTCGCTCCAGATCGCCCAGGCTTCGGCGAGATCGTCGCCATCGGCACTGACCAGCAGCGGAACGGACAACGAAGGATCGCGATGCACCAGGACGAGGGTCTGCGCCTCGTCATTGCCGCGCAGTGCGACGCCGGTGAAGTCACTGACGCGGACGTTGATCGCCATCTGCATGCCGCGGACGGCACGGCGCAGCACGACACGTTCGCGATGAAGCTCGATTTGCCTGGTGTATCCGTCGGCGCGCGGATCATGCGCATCGAAGCGGACCGGAAGGGAAAGGGGGTCGAGCCGCAGATCGCGGCTCGACCCGGCGGGGTTGGCCCCGCATGTTGCTGTTTGACGCCTCACGGCTTTCATTCTCCCCGCCAGGATTATGTTCCCGGTCGATGCGAAGACCTTAGCGCGGCGGTTTCCGAAACCACTTAAAAAGGCTGGTTAATCCAGCGTCACCGCCCGCCATGATTGACAAGACCTTGGCGCGCATGATTGACGAGACGTTGCGTGGAAGGCGCGAATCTGAGCCTTTTGCAGGCTGATAATGCTTGAAGTCCGCACCATTTGGGCACATCTGGTGTTCAGGGCCCCTGATCGCCCCGAAACCTCCCGCGCCCCAACAGGATTTCGTTTGTGAACCCTTCACCAAGCTCGACGCTTTCGCCTAAAGCCAATCGCGACCTGTTCGATCAGTCCGCGCTCTCCGATCTCGCGCAGCGTCTGGTCGAGGCGGCGAAGCGCGCCGGCGCGGATGCGGCCGATGCGGTCGCGGTGCGCGGCATCTCGCAAGGCGTCGAGGTGCGCGACGGCCGCGTCGAGGAATCCGAGCGCTCCGAGGGCGACGATGTCGGTCTGCGCGTGCTGGTTGGCCAGCGCCAGGCCGTGGTCTCGACCAATGACGCGAGCGGCGATGCCGTCGTCAAACTGGCCGAGCGTGCGGTGGCGATGGCGCGCGTCGCGCCTAACGACAAATATGTCGGCCTCGCCGATCCCGCGCTGCTCGCGCGCGATTTCCCGGATCTCGATCTGCTCGATCCCGATGTGCCCGCGACCGCCGAGCTCGAGCGTCGTGCGCTCGAAGCCGAAGCCGCGGCACTTGCCGTGAAGGGCGTGTCGAAATCCGGCGGCGCCTCGGCCTCCGCCGGCATGGGCGGCATGGTGCTCGTCACCAGCACCGGCTTCCACGGCTCTTATCTGCGTTCCAGCCAGGGCATCTCGGCGACCGCGATCGTCGGCGAAGGCACCGGCATGGAACGCGACTACGACTTCACCTCGGCGCCGCATGGAGCCGATCTGCTGTCGCCGGAAGTGGTCGGCCGCTCCGCCGGCGAGCGCACCGTGGCGCGCTACAATCCGCGCAAGGTCGAGACCTGCAAGGTGCCCGTGGTGTTCGACCCGCGCGTCGCGGGCTCGCTGGTCGGCCATGTCGTCGGCGCCATCAACGGCGCCTCGATCGCGCGCAAGACCAGCTTCCTCAAGGACAAGCTCGGCCAGCAGCTGTTTGCGAAGAACATCCGCATCATCGACGATCCCCTGCGCAAGCGCGGCCTGCGCTCGCAGACGTTCGACGCCGAGGGTGTCGCGGTGAAGAAGACCGCGCTGATCGACGAAGGCGTGCTGACGACCTGGCTCCTGGACTGCGCCACCGCGCGCGAGCTCGGCCTCACCACCACCGGCCACGCCCATCGCGGCGTCTCGTCCTCGCCATCGCCCGGGCCGTACAATCTGCATCTCGAGCCCGGCACGCCGACGCCGGCCGAGCTGATCGCCGACATCAAACAGGGCTTTTACGTCACCGATCTGATCGGTTCGGGCGTGAACGGTGTCACCGGCGACTACAGCCGCGGCGCCTCCGGCTTCTGGATCGAGAACGGCGAGCTCACCTATGCCGTGAGCGAGGTGACGATCGCGGGCCATTTGTTCGAGATCTTCAAGTCGATGCAGCCCGCGAACAATCTCGAGTTCCGCTACGGCATCAATGCGCCGACGGTGCGCATCGAGGGACTGACGCTTGGCGGACGCTGACACTCTCGACGCGACGATCCTGACGCGCGACGCGGCGCTGCTGCAAGACACTGTGCGGGAGGCCGGCAGCCTCGCGCAGTCGATGTTCCGCACCGAGCTGAAAAAGTGGATCAAGGGCGCGTCCTCGCCGGTCTCGGAAGCCGACATCGCTGTCAACGATCTCCTGGAAGCACGCTTGCGCGGCGCCACGCCGGATTATGGCTGGCTGTCGGAGGAGAGCGTCGATGACGCCACGCGGCTGTCTCGGCGGCTGACCTGGGTGGTCGATCCCATCGATGGCACCCGCAATTATCTCAACGGCCACGATGAATGGTGCGTCAGCGTCGCGCTGGTCGAGGATGCCTCGCCGGTGCTGGCCGCGGTGTTCGCGCCGACCTGCGGCGAGTTCTTTTTCGCCGCCCGCGGCCAGGGCACCACGCTCAACGGCAAGCCGGTGCGGGCGACGGGCGGGATCGCGCTCGACTTCGCCCGGGTCGCCGGCCCGAAGCCGATGGTCGAGCGACTCAACAACCGCGGCGACATCAAGCTGCATCCGCGAATCGGTTCGCTGGCGCTCCGGCTTTGCCGGGTCGCCAATGGCGGGCTGGATGCGGCTTTTGCGGGTGGCAATAGCCATGATTGGGACCTTGCGGCGGCCGATTTGATCGTGCAGGAAGCGGATGGTAGGATGAGCGACCTCTCCGGAGATCCCATCCTCTATAATCGTCGGGAAGTGACGCACGGGGTGCTGGTGGCAGCGGGACGCGATCGTCATGCGAGCATTGTCGCGCATTTTCGAAACCGTCCCCCGGCCTGAGCGCTGTCGTCGTGCTTGTCGAACACTGCTTTGCCGGGCAGCCTCTTAGGAACAGAACCCATGCCAGATAGTGCCCCGCAACAACTGCTTCACCTCGTCATTGGCGGCGAGCTGCTCGATCTCGAGCACAACACCTTCAAGAATCTGGACGACGTCGAGATCGTCGGCCTCTATCCGAACTATGCGTCCGCCCACGTCGCCTGGCGCGCCAAGGCGCAGAGCACGGTCGACAACGCCCAGATGCGCTACTTCATCGTTCATCTCCACCGGCTGCTCGACCCGAATCAAGAAACGAAGGCGCGTTGAAAAGACTGCTTCGCAATACGCTGCGGAGCAGCTGGTTTCAGCGTGCCGTCGGGGTCCTGGCGGCCGAATATCTGCGTCTGGTCTGGCGGACCAACAAGTTTACGTTCGATCCGCCCGATGTCTATGACATCGTCGAGCCGCAGATCCCGGCGATCTTCGCGTTCTGGCACGGCCAGCATTTCCTCACCCCGTTCATCAAGAACAAGGACTCCTACCGGGCCAAGGTCCTGATCTCCCGGCATCGCGACGGCGAGTTCAACGCGATCGCCGTCGAGCGGCTCGGCATCGGCCTCATCCGGGGTTCCGGAGATCACGGCGGCGCCTTCCACCGGAAAGGTGGCGTCGGCGCCTTCAGGGAAATGGTGTACACGCTGCAGGACGGTTGTAATGTCGCGCTGACCGCCGATGTCCCCAAGCGCTCGCGCGTGGCCGGGCTCGGCATCATCATGCTGGCACGGGAATCGGGGCGGCCGATCATGCCTTTCGCGATGGCGACCAGCCGCTTCATCCGGCTCAAGAACTGGGACCGCACCACCATCAACCTGCCGTTCGGGCGGGGCGCTCTGGTCGGCATCAAGGAAATCCACGTGCCGCCGGATGCCGATGCCGCCACCATGGAAGCGCTGCGGCAAGAGCTGGAAGACACGCTGAACGAAGCGACCCGCCGCGCTTACGCGCAGCTCGGCCGTCCGGGACCTGCAGATGGCTAATGCGCTGCCCAAATCGCTGCCCATGACGCTGCGGATGTATCAGCGCCTGGCCACCGGCCTGGTGCCGCTCGCGCCTGCGCTGATCAAGCGGCGGCTGAAGCAGGGCAAGGAAGATCCCGCGCGCGTCGGCGAACGGCGGGGGCTGTCCCAGGACGTGCGCCCGCACGGCCCGCTGGTCTGGATCCACGGCGCCAGCGTCGGCGAGGTGTTGGCCGCGGCCGCGCTGATCGAGCGCTTACGCGATGTCAATCTGCGCATCCTGCTCACCTCGGGCACGGTCACTTCGGCCGCCATTGTTGCAAAGCGATTTCCGCCCGACGTCATCCATCAATACGTGCCGTATGATTCCCCGCGCTACGTCGCGCGCTTCCTCGATCACTGGAAGCCGTCGCTGGCGCTGTTCATCGAATCCGACCTCTGGCCGAACCTGATTTTGGCGGGCGCGGCGCGCCGCCTGCCAATGGTGCTGATCAACGGGCGGATGTCGCCGCGCTCCTTCCCGCGCTGGCGGCGGATGCACGAAACCATCTCGGCGCTGCTGTCGCGCTTCGACATCTGCCTTGCGCAGTCGAAGACCGATGCGGAGCGTTTCTCCACGCTCGGCAGCCGCGACGTCGTCACCACAGGCAATCTCAAGTTCGACGTGCCGGCGCCGCCGGCCGATCCCGCCAAACTCGAACGGCTGATGGCGATGACGCGCGGGCGCCCGATCGTCGTCGCGGCCTCGACCCATCCGGGCGAGGACGAGATGCTGGTCGCTGCGCATCGCAGCCTCGTCGGTATCTTCCCGCAACTTCTGACCGTGATCGTGCCGCGTCATCCGGAGCGCGGCTCATCGATATCGGGCATGATCGCGGCGTCGGGCCTGAAGCCGGCCTTGCGCTCGCGCGACGAGTTGCCGACGGCTGTGACCGACGTCTACGTCGCCGACACCATGGGCGAACTCGGCCTGTTCTACCGCCTGTCGCCGATCGTCTTCATCGGCAAGTCGCTGGTCGGGCAGGGCGGCCAGAATCCGATCGAGGCGATCAAGCTCGGCGCCGCGGTCGTCCACGGGCCGAACGTCGCCAACTTCAGCGAACTTTATGCGGCACTCGACGAAAGCGGCGGGGCGCGCCAGGCCGACACGCAGGAGGCGCTGGTCAAGCAGCTCGGCCTGTTGCTGGCCGACCCGACCGTGCGCGACAAGATGCAGCGTGCGGGCGCCGGCGTGGTCGCGGAGCTCGGCGGCGCGCTCGATCGCACCATGATGGCGCTCGAGCCGTATCTGATGCAGTTGCGGATCGAGATGGGAGCCGCCAATGCGTGAGCCGGCCTTCTGGTACCGGCCGCGTTCCCCGAAGTCGCATCTTCTCAGCCCATTGGGCGCGCTCTATGGCGCCATCGCCGCGCGCCGCATGGCGCGCAAGGGTTTTGACGCTGGCATCCCCGTGCTCTGCGTCGGCAACTACCATGTCGGCGGCGCCGGCAAGACGCCGACCGTATTGGCACTGACGAAGCTGCTGCGCGAGCTTGGCGAGACCCCGGTGGTGCTCAGCCGCGGCTACGGCGGACGCTTGCACGGCCCTGTGATGGTCGATCGGATGCGTCACACCGCCGCCGATATCGGCGACGAGCCACTGATGATGGTGCGCGACGTCCCCGTCGCGGTCGCGCGCGACCGCCTCGACGGCGTTGCGCTCGCCAAATCGCAAGGCGCCACCGTGATCCTGATGGACGATGGCTTCCAGAATCCGCTTCTGTTGAAGGACGCTTCGCTGATCGTGATCGACAGCGAGCGCGGCCTGGGTAATGGCAAGGTGTTCCCGGCAGGTCCGCTGCGCGCGCCGCTGAGGGCGCAGCTTTCGCGCACCGACGCGCTGGTGCTGATCGGCGACGGCCACGCCGCGGACGGTGTCGCGGCCGAGATTTCCGCGCGCGGCAAGCCGGTGCTGCGCGCGCGCCTGAAGCCGGATGCGGCCGCGGTCGCGCAACTCTTCGGCAAGCCCGTCTTCGCCTTTGCCGGCATCGGCGATCCCGAGCGCTTCTTCCGCAGCTTGCGCGCCAGCGGCGTCGAGGTCGCACGCACGCGCTGCTTCGCCGATCACCACATGTTTTCGCAGCCCGAGCTCGCCGCGCTCGCAGCCGACGCCCAGCGCGAGCAGCTCATGCTGGTGACGACGGAAAAGGATCTCGCCCGCCTGCGCGGCACGAGCGACGTGCCGGATGGTATCGTGCCGTTCGCCGTCCAGCTCGAATTCGACGACCCGGCCACGCTGCGGCAATTGATCAGCGACCATCTCTACAAAGCGCGCGAGCGGCGCTTCTCCGGGCGATGAACGCGCTACTGGCGCTGCTCTCGTAGGGTGGGCAAAGCGAAGCGTGCCCACCATCTATCTTCACGTCCGGAGTGAATGGTGGGCACGCTGCGCTTTGCCCACCCTACAACAGTTCGTTATTCAGCCGACATTCATCGCAATGCTCCTATCGATCTCACACGATCTCGGAGAATTCGATGAAATTGCCTCTCGCGGCCCTGGCCGCCAGCCTTGTGTGTCTGATTGTTGCGCCGGTGTTTGCACAAACGACGCCGGCGCCCGCTGCTCCAGGCGCCACGGTACCGGTTCCCGCGACCAAGCGCGTAACCTGTCTCGCCACGACGCAAAATCTGAAGGGGCAGGACAAGCGCGACCAGATGCAGATCTGCGTGGCGCAGGCGCGGGTCGATTGCCTGAAGCAGGCGATCGATCAGAAGGTGGTCGGCGAAGCGCGCAAGAGCGCGATCAAGACGTGCGTGGGCGCGGATGGTCCCGAGCAGCAATAGCCATGCGGGCGAAGCCTCACGACTGCGGCTTCGGCGCGTTGGGGAAATGCCGCTGCAGCACGGCGATGGGCGTCGCGTAGGCCTCCTGCAGATCCACGCTCCAGTATTTCAGTTCGTCGAGCGGGATCCGCGTGTCGGTGATGGCGCAGCGCACGAAAGTCCCGGGCGAGATCACGCGGAAATCGCCGTCGAGATATTGCACCTGCGCTTCGCCATGGCCCGAGGGGCCGAACTTGTTCAGCACGGTCGAAAGTCTCCGTGGATGGACCCCGTTTGGAAAACCTTGCGGGGCACGATGTGTTGGACCGGATGTAGCATAGATAGGGTGGCTTGTCCGCCCGTTAAACCCACCGGTTTGTGATGTTTTGCCGCCGTTTTCGCATGATAGTTCTTGAGGCCGTGCGGCACCTCCTGCGACAGAGTCCGATGCGCCTTCGACTGACCGCCCTGTTCCTGACGCTGCTGATATCGGCCGCGCATGCGTCGCCGGCGCCTGCGCCGCAGCAGGTCGAGATTCCCCTGTCGTCCGGCGTGCTGCATGCGCAACTCTTCAAGCCCGAGGGCGAGGGGCCGTTTCCGACCGTGATCGCGCTGCACGGCTGCGGCGGCCTCGGCAGCCATTCTGATTCCGTCCAGCCGCGCTATCGCGACTGGGCCGAGCGGCTGCTTAGGGCGGGCAATGCCGTGCTGCTGCCGGACAGCTACGGCTCGCGCGAGCTCGGGCCGCAATGCCGCGTCAAGGAGATGCGCGTCAAGGCGCGGCGCGAGCGCGTTACCGACATCGCGGCATCGCGGGCCTGGCTGATGAAGCAGAACTGGGTGGTGCGCGACCGTGTCAGCCTGATCGGCTGGGCCAACGGCGCCAGCGCGCTGCTCTGGGCCGTGCGTCCGCAGAGCGTGGCGCGTGATGCGGGACCGGATTTCCGTGCCGCGATCGCGTTCTATCCGGATTGCCGGATCTCAGCTGGCTTGGGCTGGAGCACGCGGATGCCGACGCTGGTGCTGATCGGCGCCAATGACGACGTCTCGTCGCCGCCGGCCTGCCGCCAAATGGTGGACGGCGCCCACGGCCGCAGCGCGCTCGCGCGCATCGTGGTCTATCCCGGCGCCTACCACGATTTCGACCGCGCCAACACGCCGCTGCATGCGGCCGCCAGCAGCGCCGATGCCGCCGCTCCTGAGCATGGCCATCTCGGCACCGATTCCGAAGCGCGCGCGGACTCGCAGAAGGAAGTCGCGGAGTGGCTGGCGCGGTAGCTCGGATGAGCGGACTTGTCGCGCCGTAGCTCGGTAGAGCGAAGGCGGAAGCGGGGCCGCCCGAGGAACAAGGTGAGGCGGACAGCCCCGCATCGACCACCGCCCTGCACGGACCGAGATGGCCGACCGTGAATCTACGGATCGCGCATCACACCGGTTTCAGCGGATGTCGGTGCCTTAGTTCGACCATGATGTCGGCTAAACGAATCTCTCATGCGCAACCGCATCGTCATCTTCTCCGCCGCACTGATCATCTTCACCATCGCGGTCTTCCTGTTCGAAGCCCAAGCCGGCGCACCGCAGCTCGCGCCGGAACATTGCGGCTTCTGGACCACGATGGACGCCGGGTTGTCCTGCCGGTAGAGGGTTCTGGTCGTCCCGGCGAAGGCCGGGACCCATACCGCGGAATCTATCGATTGCATTCGGTCGGAGTACCGAACGACAAGTCTTCGCCAAACTTCTCCCTGGGAGTATGGGTCCCGGCCTTCGCCGGGACGACACCGAGGATAGGGCGCCGTCCAGCGCCCCTAAAACAAACTGCCCTGATCCACCGGCTTGCCGACGCGCTTCGGCGCTGGCTTTGTGTCCTGCGCCGCCGGCTTCGGCTGCGATGGCGCGCGTTTGGCCGCAGGTGCTGCCCGATCCGCATCCGCCGTCGCGCCCACGCGTCCGTCCGCGAACTCGATCTCGACGCGTGCGCCGGGCCCGACGCTATCAGCCGAATGCAGCGGATGCCCGGCTTCGTCCCGCACCAGCGCAAAGCCGCGGGCGAGCACGCCGCGATAGGACAGCGCGGAGAGCAGCTTGCCGCTGTTCTCGACGCGGGCATCGAGCCGCTGCAGCAAGGTGACAACCGCGCGGTTGGCGCGCTCAGCGAGGCGGTGCGTGCGCTCGCGCTGGCGGGCAATCGCGTTGCGCTGCGCTTGCGCGTTGGAGAGCTTTGAGGCGCGCAGGCGCACTTCAAGTCCGGCAAAGCGGTCGCGGCGTTGCCGCAGCAGCGAGCGCGCGGACAGGCCGAGCCGTTCACCGCACACGGTGAGCCGGTGCCCGGCCTGCGCGATCTGGCCGTGCAGCACCCGCAGCGTCAGCTTCGAGCTCGCCGCCGTAAACCTGCGGAAATGTGCGTGCGTGTTGGCCTTGAGCCCGCGGGGCAGGGCGCTACCTGCCGAATCCAGCCGTTGCCGCGGGATCGCGAGCAAATCGCCTGCAGCCGGCAGCGCGCGTGCGGCGGCGCGAAGCTCGCTGCGGCGGCTCTCGTGGGCTCGCTGCCAATAGGCACGCGTCCGCCGCGCGAGATCGGCGACCTCGACGAACAGATCGCTGCGCACCGGCACCGCCATTTCGGCCGCCGCCGTCGGCGTCGGTGCGCGCTTGTCGGCGACGAAATCGATCAGCGTGATGTCGGTCTCGTGGCCGACCGCCGAGATCAGCGGGATCGTGCTCTCGGCCGCCGCGCGCACCACGATCTCCTCGTTGAACGACCAGAGATCCTCCAGCGAGCCGCCGCCGCGCGCGACGATGAGCACGTCGGGCCGTGGAATCTTGCCGCCCTCCGGCAGCGCGTTGAAGCCGCGGATCGCGGCTGCAACCTGCTCGGCCGAACCTTCGCCCTGAACCTTCACCGGCCACACCAGCACGTGGCGGGGGAAGCGGTCCTCGAGCCGGTGCAGGATGTCGCGGATGACAGCTCCGGTCGGCGAGGTCACCACGCCGATCACGGCCGGCAGCCAGGGCAGCAGCTGCTTTCGCGCCTCGTCGAACAGGCCTTCGGCGGCGAGCTTCTTCTTGCGCTCCTCCATCAGCGCCATCAGCGCGCCGATGCCGGCCGGCTCCAGTGCCTCGATCACGATCTGGTACTTCGAGGAGCCCGGATAGGTCGTGAGCTTGCCGGTGGCGATGACCTCGAGCCCTTCCTGTGGCTTGAAGCGCATCCGGCCGTGCACCCCCTTCCAGATCACCGCCTCGATCTTGGCGCTCTCGTCCTTGAGCGCGAAATAGCAATGCCCGGAGGAGTGGGCGCCGCGGAACCCGGAGATCTCACCGCGGACCCGGACATGGCCATAGGTGTCCTCCACCGTCCGCTTCAGGGACTGCGAGAGCTCGGAGACGGTGAATTCGGGCGTATTAAGCAGCGGTTCCGCAGGCGGCATCGGCAAACGATTCGGCATTTTGGGGTCGGTCTCGACGTTAAGGATTTTCGCCGGCAAGCGCGAATCCGGCTCTTGATCATAAGAGTACTCTGTAATATAGAGTTCTCTATTGGTGATCCGGTCAAGGAGTTTGGACCATGGCGATGCGATTGCTGCGAGGTGCGCTGGGCTTGCTGAAATGGGGGCTCTGCGCCGTCGGCGCAGCGGCACTGATCTTCACCGCGCTGATCGCGACGCCGCTGCAGCGGCCAGCGGAGCTGCGCTCCGTCTCGGATTCCGCCAAGGGCATCGACTGGTCCACGCTGCCGCCGCTCGAGCGTTTTCAGGCCCGCGACGGCACCTGGCTCGGCTTCCGGCGTTACGCCGCGAAGGGGCCAGACACTGGTCGCGGTGCAATCTTCATCCATGGCTCCTCGGGCTCTTCCGGCACGGTCAATCACGCGCTGACAGCGGCATTCGCGGCGCATGGCGTCGAGACCTGGGCGCTCGATACGCGCGGCCATGGTGCGTCGGGCACGCGCGGCGATATAGGCTATGTCGGCCAGCTCGAGGACGATCTCGTCGATTTCGTCGCCCATGTCCGCCGAAGCGCGCCTGATCTGCCGCTGACCCTGGTCGGTCATTCCGCCGGTGCCGGCTTCTCGCTCCGCGTCGCAGCGACGCCGATCATCCAGGACCTGTTCGTTCGCACCGTGCTGGTCGCGCCCTATCTCGGCTATGACGCGCCGACCAACAAGCCGCACGCCGGCGGCTGGGCCAATGCCGACCTGCCGCGCCTCTTCGCTCTCGCCGCGCTGCGCAAGCTCGGCATCGATTGTTGCGCGCAGCTTCCGGTGCTCGCCTTCGCCGTGCCGCCGAATTCGGAACGGATTCTGACCCCCACCTATTCCGACCGCCTGATGCGCAATTTCGCCACCCGCGGTTATCGCATCGATCTCCCCAACGTGACCCATCCGCTGACGATCTTCGGCGGCGCCGAAGATGAGATGATGATCTCGAAAAACTACGAGGAAGCTGTCCATGCGGTGAAGCCGTCCGTCGACGTCAAGGTGATCGAGGGCGTCAACCACAACGGCATCGTCACCAGTCCGAAGGCGGTCAATGCGATCGCCGAGGATGTGGCGACGCGGGGAGCTGGCCAGTCATGATGCGACCCGCTTTTGGCGAGCCGTGGAGCAACCTATGAAAAACCTGTTCGAAGCCGGAAAATTGCTGCTTCTCGACATGGCGGCGACGTTGTTCTTTCTCGCCCTTTACCTGCTGACCCACAACGTGACCCTGTCGGTCGTGCTCGGCATGGTGCTGGGCACGGCCCAGATCGGCTGGCAAGTCGTGCGCCGCAAGCCGATCGACACCATGCAATGGATGAGCCTGTTTCTGGTGCTCGGCGCCGGCACGGTCACACTGATCACCAACGATCCACGATTCATGATGATCAAGCCGAGCGTGATCTACATCATCGTCGGCGTGGTGATGTTGAAGCGGGGCTGGATGAATCGCTATCTGCCGCCGATTGCGATCGAGCTGGTGCCGGATATCGCCGTCATTGTCGGCTACGCCTGGTCGGGCCTGATGTTCTTCTCTGCCGCGCTGAACGTGATCGTGGCCCTCAATTTCGATGTCGGGACCTGGTCGGCGGCCATGTCGATCTACGGCATCGTCAGCAAAGCCTTGATGTTCCTGATCGGCTACACGGTCATGCGCAGCGTCGGCGTCGCGCGCAAACGGCGTCTTGCCGTCGACCGCCCGCGCGCTGTTGCGACGATGCCGAATTGATCGGGGATCACATGGGGACGTCAGCGACCCCGCGGCAGTCTCGGCGACTGCGGATGAGATGATGAAAGCAGGGAGCGGATCATGATCAGCATCGATTCCAGCGACGCCGCGTCGGCGCTGAAAGAGATCGACGACATCGTCCAGCGCGTGCGGCAGTCCCGGCTCTACGAAATGGCGAGCCTCGTAGCGATCTGGTGGGGCGTGCTGGTGTTCGCCGGCAATATCGTGACCTGGCTCTGGCCGACTTCCGGCGGCTACATCTGGATCAGCGTCCACGCCGCCGGCGTGATCGGCTTGTTCGCGATCCGTGCCTACATGCGCTCACGCACCGGCGTGCAGAGCTTCGATCCTCGAATCTTCGTCGTGTTGGTCCTGTTCTTCGCGTTCGGCCTGTTCTGCGTCAGCATCCTCGGACACTTCAACGCGCGCGAGCAGGGCACGTTCTGGCCGATCTACTTCATGTTGTTCTATACCGCCGCCGGGCTCTGGTTCGGTTACGCATTCGTGGCGATCGGCCTCGGCATCACCGCGCTGACGCTGATCGGCTTCTTCTACATCGGCGCGGCATTCCCGCTCTGGATGGCCTTCGTCAACGGCGGCGGCCTGATCGTCGGCGGCCTCTGGATGCGGCGGATCTGATGGCCGAGCTCGACGACATCATCCATCAGCCGCTGCGGCTGAAGATCATGGCGGCGCTCAACGCACTGCCGCAGGCGGCCGGCCTCGAATTCGCCCGGCTCAAGAAGCTCACCGGCGCCACCGACGGCAATCTCGGCGCGCATATCGAGACCCTGGCCAAGGCCGGCTATGTCTCGGTCGACAAGGCCTTCGTCGGCAAGAAGCCGCAGACGACCGTGACCGCCACCGCCACCGGCCGCGGCGCCTTCGCGCGCCACGTCGCGACGTTGCAGGAGATCATTGCGGGGAAGCAGGTATAGCCTCTGCCGTCGAGCCCGCGCGCCCATCTCTTCTCCGTCATTCCGGGGCGTCGCGACGCGACGAGCCCGGAATCTATTTTGCACCAACGCTGCCGCCCAATGGACTCCGGGCTCGCGCTGCGCGCCCCGGAATGACAGCGACAACGCTGACAGGCATAGACAGTGTCAACCGATGCTTCGTTTTGGGAATTTTGTGCACTGTTACCGTAATTCGGTAGTTAATAAGTTTGTCGATCATGGAGTCGAGCGGACGCTGGAAAGGCTTTTGCTCATAGAAGAATGTGTCCGCCGCCTGAGCCATACTGGCTGATGCCCAAAGCGTTGACGAGGGAAACATGCCTGCCCATTTCATTTTGAATACCCGCGCCTGACTCCACCACCGAGATCATGATCTGATCACCGCTCTCTAGTCTAAATCGGGCAAAACACTGCGAGGCGTATCCTTCTTGAAGGCGATCTCACCCATGTCTGCCTCCGGCATACGGAAATACAATGCTCATCTGCTTCTGAACATCCCAAGCTGCGTTTGCCGCCGCTGGACATCGCTTGACCGCGAGGCTGGTGGCCCGCCAAATCATCATCCTTATGAGGGTTGCGGCGTGGCTGCTCGCGCGGAGGCGGTCATAATAGCCAAGGCCACGTTTTGCACAGCAAAGACCTCTGTGGTGACATTGTTGTTCTGACGGATCGCATCAAGGATAAATGCTTGCGCGTATCTTTCAAGTTCTGCCGAGAGGACGACGCGACGACCTTTATGCACGAGGTCACCACGAAGGCTCTTTAAGGCCGTCAACTTTTCCAATGCCAGCTTTTGTAGCTCCTTATCTTTCCGATACAGGGGGCTTAGATAGTTTTGTAAGTTCTTCCCCATCAATATTTCCAGTGCGGTGATATACGAGACGATTTTGGACGCGTTGTCGTTTGACGAAAATGCTGAACCGGCAAACCAGAGTGCGGCATGGGTCCGATCATCTCGCGCATCGAGGCCGTCTTGATTGGCACTCGCAAATTGTAGCGGTGCCCAGTCCGTAGAGGACTGAGTAACCACCCCTAGCGTCCCGCTCAAAAACTTTTTTCGAGTAATGCAGAAGTAGGAGGACAACAAACAGCCGCCATGCAAAATTTGGCCGGACAATAACGAAACAAGCCCGAGTGAATCAAACGACCCAGTCAGCGCTGAGTCCTTGCGATCATGGTCAGATTGGCGAGATGCCAATATCATCAACGTCTGATCCCAGAAGGAATATTTGAGAGGACTGACGTGGACTGCTCCAGCTTCTGCGCTGTGCGAAAAAGATAGTATAGCGACTGGAATGGAGAACTCTATTTTTTTGTCGATTTTCACGAACTTGATCATTCGTTCGAAGGGTAGTTCGACGGAATTAGGCAGATGCGTTTTCAGAAAGTCCTGAGTGAAGTCAGGGCTGCCGCGCCATGAGTATACTCTAACGTGAAAGACTCCATTGTTATCTTCAGCGTTTTCTAATTTTGGGAAAACGGTGAGGGCATCCGCTAGCTCGATTTCGAGGGCTGACGGCTCTTCCGCCAGCCACACCCAAAGCCGGTCTCCGGCTTTCAGTTGCTGCATTTGACTGCCGTCATTGACTGCGTTCATAGGACATCCTGAGAATCAAAGATCAGCGACGATGACACAACACAGGCGACCAATGCGCAGATTGCTACCGCCCACCCGCTATTCACAGGGAGCAGCAAACAAAAATCACGGTAGCAAGGCCGCTACCGTGATCGCCGTGTAAGCCTTGGCTTCCGGATCACCCGCAGGGACTTCTAAGGGACTTGAAACCGTAACCGGCTGATATCTATAGGGCTCTACACTCCAGCAAGGGGAGAAGGGACAGCGGCTTCGCCGCGCCCCGGAATGACGGGAGTTTGGGCCACCCCCCTTGAGCCCCACCCCGATTCGTGCGACCTCCGCCCCAGCAAACCCCTCATTCTGAGCCTTCGATGCACATTCTCCTGCTTGGTTCCGGCGGCCGCGAACATGCCCTGGCGTGGAAAATCGCGGCCTCTCCCCTGGTGACCAAACTCTGGTGTGCGCCCGGCAATGCCGGCATCGCGCGCGAGGCGGAATGCGTGGCGCTCGACGTTGCCGACCATGCCGCCGTGATAGCCTTCTGCAAAAACAATGCGGTCGAGCTGGTCGTGGTCGGCCCGGAGACGCCGCTGGCCGCTGGCATCGTCGATGACCTCACCGCCGCCGGCATCAAGGCGTTCGGGCCGAACAAGATCCCCGCCCAGCTCGAAAGCTCCAAGGGCTTTACCAAGGCGCTCTGCACCGAGTTCGGCATTCCGACTGGCGCCTACAAGCGCTTCACCAAGCCTGAGGACGCGCGCGACTACGTCAACAGCCAGGGCGCGCCGATCGTCGTGAAGGCAGACGGCCTCGCCGCTGGCAAGGGCGTCGTCGTCGCCAAGACCGTGCGCGAGGCCGAGGACGCCATCGCCATGATGTTCGAGGGTGCGTTTGGCGAAGCCGGCGCCGAGGTGGTGATCGAGGAATTTCTGCCGGGCCGCGAGATCAGCTTCTTCGCGCTCTGCGATGGCGAGACCGCCATTCCGCTGGCCTCCGCCCAGGACCACAAGCGCGTGTTCGACCATGACGTCGGGCCGAACACCGGCGGCATGGGCGCCTATTCGCCGACGCCTTTGGTGACGCCTGCGATCCACGACGCGATCATGGCCAAGATCATTCTGCCGACGGTCGCCGGCATGAAGCAGCGCGGCACGCCGTTCCGCGGCATCCTCTACGCCGGGATCATGCTGACGACGCAGGGCCCAAAGCTGTTCGAGTTCAACGTCCGTTTCGGCGATCCCGAGTGCCAGGTGCTGATGCTGCGCATGATGTCGGACATCGTGCCGGCGTTCCTGGCCTCATGTGATGGTCAGCTCAAGAATTTCGATCTGCGCTGGTATCCGGAATCCGCGCTCACGGTGGTGATGGCGGCGAAGGGCTATCCCGGCGACTATCAGAAGGGCACGCGGATCGAGGGGCTCGATGACGCGGCCAAGATCGACACCGTCGAGATCTTCCACGCCGGCACGGTTGCGAAGGACGGCGCCGTCCTCGCCAATGGGGGCCGCGTGCTCAATGTCTGCGCGCTGGGGGCGACCGTGACCGAAGCGCAGGCCCGCGCCTATCAGGCCGTCGACCGCATCAACTGGCCGGAGGGCTTCTGCCGCCGCGACATCGGCTGGCAGGCGGTGGAAACCGAGAAGCCCAGGGGCTAGCTCGCGCGCGCCATCGGGCCGCCACATCGACTTTTCAAAAATGCGCAACTGGTTGTTGGGCTTAGCGTCCTCCGCCGAAATCACCGTGCTACTGTGCATGGGGTTGTTTTCGACATTTTGAGGGATGGAACTGATGTCCGATCTCGCCGATCTCTATCCCGGCTTCGCCTCCGAATGGGTCAACACCTCGTTCGGGCGCATCTTCGCCCGCGTCGGCGGCAAGGGGCCGCCGCTGTTGCTGCTGCACGGCTTCTCCGAGACGCATGTGATGTGGCACCGCGTGGCGCCGCAGCTGGCCGACCAGTTCACGCTGATCATCGCCGACCTGCCGGGCTATGGCTGGTCCGACATGCCCGAGAGCGATGCGCTGCACATGCCCTACAGCAAGCGCGCGATGGCCAAGGCCATGGTGGAGGTGATGGAGCAACTCGGCCACGTCCACTTCGCGCTCGCAGGCCACGATCGCGGTGGCCGCGTGTCGTATCGGCTGGCGCTCGATCATCCCGGCCGGCTGTCGAAGCTTGCCGTGCTCGATATCCTGCCGACCTATAATTACTGGGAGCGCATGAACCGCGCCTATGCGCTGAAGATCTATCACTGGACTTTTCTCGCCCAGCCCGCGCCGCTGCCGGAAACGCTGATCTCGGGCCAAGGCGAATTCTTCCTGCGCTTCAAGATGGCGAGCCAGACCAAGTCGAAGACGCTGGACGCGATCGACAAGCGCGCGCTCGAGCACTACATCGCGCCGTTCGGCGACCCCGCCCGCGTGCATGCGATGTGCGAGGATTATCGCGCCGGCGCCTATATCGATTACGACCTCGACAAGGCCGATTTCGAGGCCGGCAAGAAGATCACCGTTCCCATGCTGGCATTGTGGGGCGGCGTCGGCATCGCCCAGGCCGCCGCGACCCCGCTCGATATCTGGAAGCAATGGGCGACCAATGTCGAAGGCCAGCCGGTGGACTCCGGCCACTTCCTCACCGAGGAGGACCCCGACGTCACCGCGAAGGCGCTGCGGGAGTTTTTCGCGAGGAGTTAACGCCGCTCGCGAAAGAACTCCTTGAGCAGCCGCGCCGCCTCGCTCTCGCCGACCCCGGAATAGACATCCGGCGCGTGATGGCAGGTTGGCGACGCAAAGAACCGCACGCCGGACTCGACCGCGCCGCCCTTGGGGTCGGCCGCGCCGTAATAGAGCCGGCGGACCCTTGCAAAGGAGATCGCGCCCGCACACATAGTGCAGGGCTCCAGCGTCACGTAGAGGTCGCAGTCGACCAGGCGCTCGCTGCCGATTTTCCTGGCCGCCTCGCGCAGCGCAATGATCTCGGCATGGCCCGTGGGGTCATAATTGGTCAGCGTCCGGTTGGCGGCCGTGGCGATCACCTCGTAGTTGCGGACCACCACGCATCCGATCGGAACTTCGCCCGCCTTTCCGGCATTTTCGGCCGTTTTGAGCGCCAATTCCATGAAAGAGGGGGCTTTCAAGCCTCGTATCATCCGAAGAAACCTGCTAGTAGCTGCGCCTTCAGCAGAAGTGCTTACCGATATTGCCTGAGCATGCGGCTCCGAATGAGCGCGCACAATGCTTTTTGGCCACCCCCTGAGTGAGATTATTCATGCCTCGCGACAGCGACAAAGACAACGATTCCCGCGGCCGGCGAGGCCCGGCCAAAGGCGGCCGTAGCGGCAAGCCGCGCGGTCCCGACAAGAAATTCGCCAAGCGCGGCCCTGAAGGAAAGGGCGACCGCGACAGCCGCCCGCCGCCCCGTGGCGACCGTGATAGCCGTCCGCCCCGCGGCGACCGCGAGGCTCGTCCATTCCGCCGGCGTGAGGAGGGCGATGCCCCGCGCCGGGATTTCAGCGAGCGGCCGCGCTTCAAGCGCGACGATCGCGCTGGCGAGGGCCGCGGCGAGCGCAGCTTCAAGCCGCGCGGTGACCGGCCGTTTTCCGATCGCTCGTCGCGTGATGCCGAGAAGCGGCCGTTCAAGCCGCGCGGTGATCGGCCGTCCTATGGGCGCGACGATCGTCCACCGCGGAGCCGCGATCGCGACGATTCCCGTCCCGCTGGTCGCTCCGGCGAGAAGAAGTTCGGCGACAAGCGGCCTTACGCGCCGCGCGGCGACCGCCCGGAGCGCAAGTTCGACAGCGAGCGGAAATTTTCGCGCGGCGCGCCGGACCGTAGCGACCGACCGCGCGATCGCGGCGAGCGGAGCGATTCAAAGCCGTGGCAGAAACGGGACTCGGCTCCGCGCGGTGACCGTCCGCCGCGCAAGGATTTCAGCAAAGGCCCGCGCAAGGATTTTGGCGGCCGCGACCGTAGCGAAGACAAGCCCTGGCAGAAGCGTGAAGGTGGCAGCGGCGAGGACCGTCCGCGGTTCTCGCGTTCGCGGGACGATCGCGCCTCCGGCGATCGTCCGTTCCGCGAGCGGCCCAAATTTGATCGGCCGAAGTTCGATCGTTCGCGCGATGATCGTCCCAAGTTCGATCGGCCCCATCGTGATGGTGACCGACCCCGCGGCGGCGACCGCCCCAAATTCGATCGTCCGCGCGAGCGCTCCGAGGGCCGCTCCGACTGGCACGAGCATCCGCGCAGCGAAGGCCGCTTCGGCGATCGTCCGCGCCGCGAAAACGAGGATGAGAGCAGGATCTTCGAGAAGCGTCCGGCCTTCGGCGGCCGTGGCGCCTATCGTGCGCGCGAGCGGGATTTTGAGGGACGGCCGCGCCGGGAAGAGGCGCCGAAGCCAAAGAAGGCCGGCGAGCGCATCGCCAAGGCGCTGGCGCGTGCGGGGCTCGCTTCGCGCCGCGATGCCGAGGAGATGGTCACGCAGGGGCGCGTCACCGTCAACGGCCGCATCATCAATTCGCCCGCGCTCGACATCACGCCCAACGATGTCGTCATGGTCGACGGCAAGCCGTTGCCCGAACGCGAGCGCACGCGACTGTTCCTCTACCACAAGCCGCGCGGGCTGATGACGACGCATGACGATCCCGAGGGTCGTCCGACCGTATTCGACAATCTGCCCGAAGGCCTGCCGCGGCTGATCAGCGTCGGCCGGCTCGACTTCAACACCGAAGGCCTGCTGCTGCTCACCAATGACGGTGGCCTCGCGCGCACGCTGGAGCTGCCGGACACCGGCTGGCTGCGCCGCTATCGCGTCCGCGCCCATGGCGATGTCACTCAGGCGCAGCTCGACCAGCTCAAGGAAGGCATCGAGGTCGAGGGCGTGAAATACGGTCCGATCGAAGCGACGCTGGAGCGGGACCAGGGTGCCAATGTCTGGCTGGTGTTCGCGATCCGCGAAGGCAAGAACCGCGAGGTGCGTAACGTCTGCGCCCATCTCGGGCTCGAGGTGAACCGGCTGATCCGCGTCTCCTACGGTCCGTTCCAGCTCGGCGAAGTGCCCGAGGGCCAGGTCGAGGAGATCCGCGCGCGCGTGCTGCGCGAGCAGCTCGGCGACAAGGTGATCGAGAAGTCTGGGGCGCAGTTCGACGTGCCGAAGAAATCGCCGTCAGGCGAGGGCGAGGCATCGGGCGAGAAGAAGACGTCCAAGCGCGCCGTGATCGCTGACCGCAAGGGCCGCCGCGTGCTGGTGCAGCGCACCGGCAGCGACGAAGCCCGCGAGCGCAACGAGGACGAGGCCAACGGTTACGGGCCGCCGCGCCGCCCGAAGCGCGGCTATCACGGCAAGCGCGATTTGACGCCAAAGGACGACTAGCATGCGCGTGGTCGGCGGTCGCTTGAAGGGGCGCAATCTCGCCTCACCGTCTTCGCGCGACATCCGTCCCACGGCGGATCGCCTGCGCGAGTCCGTGTTCAACATCCTCGCCCACGCCTACGATGACCCGATCGAGGACGCGCGCGTGCTCGATCTCTTCGCCGGCACCGGCGCGCTCGGCATCGAGGCGTCCTCGCGCGGCGCGAAATTCACGTTGTTCGTGGATAACGGTGCGGAGGCGCGCGCGTTGCTCCGGAATAATGTCGAGTCGCTCGGCCTCGGCGGCGTCACAAAAGTCTATCGCCGCGATGCGACCGATCTCGGCCCCTCGCATCCCGTCGAACCGTTCTCGCTGGTGTTCCTCGATCCGCCCTATGGCAAGGGTTTTGCGGAGAAGGCGCTCGTGAGCTTGCGCGATGGCGGCTGGCTGACGCCGGGCGCGCTGCTGGTGGTGGAAGAGGCGAAGGCCGCGCAGTTCGCGGCGCCGGAAGGGTTTGAGGAGCTGGAGCGGAGGACGTATGACGACACTGAGTTCGTGTTTTTGAGGAAGCCGTAGCCGACGAGCGAAGCTCTCGTAGGGTGGGCAAAGCGAAGCGTGCCCACCGCTTCTCTCACGATAATGGACAGATGGTGGGCACGGCGCGTTGCGCCTTTGCCCACCCTACGGCACCTTCACCTCCGCCCGAACAGCTTCTCGACGTCTGACAGCTTCAGCTCGACATAGGTCGGTCGGCCGTGATTGCACTGGCCGGAGTTCGGCGTCTCCTCCATCTCGCGGAGCAGGGCGTTCATCTCCTCCGGCCGCAGCCTTCGCCCTGCGCGCACCGAGCCGTGGCAGGCCATGGTGGCGGCGACGTGCATCAGGCGGCGCTCCAGCGGCAGCGCCTCGTCCCATTCGGCCATGTGCTCGGAGAGATCTCGTAGCAGCCCGCCCGCATTGGTCTTGCCGAGCAGCGACGGTGTTTCGCGCACCGCGACCGCGCCGGGGCCGAAGGACTCGATCGCAAGGCCAAGTGAACCGAGTTCCTCGCTGCGCTCCAGCAGCCGCTCCACCGTGGCCTCGTCCATCTCGACGATCTCGGGGATCAGCAGGATCTGCCGCTGCACGCCGTTTTCGGCGAGCGAGGCCTTGAGTCGTTCATAGACGATGCGCTCATGCGCGGCGTGCTGGTCGACGATGATGAGACCGTCGCGGGTCTGCGACACGATATAAGTCTCGTGCAGTTGCGTGCGCGCCGCGCCGAGCGGACGGTCGACGAGGTCGGTCACGGGCTGTGGGTCGAAGCGCACGTCCGCGCTCGGCGCACTGACATCGAACCCAGCTTGCGCGCGTTCGGCGAAGGCCGGCGCGGCGGAGCCTTCAAATGACGGCATTGGCACGACCGGAGCGGATGGCGAGGCTCGCCAGTCCCAGCTTGCCGGACGCGGCGGTGTGAAAGCGGGCCGGAACGAAGACAATGCGCTTTCGCCGCCGTTGGCGGCCGTGCGCCGTCCTTCGCGCGCAAGACCTTCCTTCAGCCCATGCACGATCAGCGCACGCACGAGGCCGGCGTTGCGGAAGCGCACCTCGGTCTTGGCTGGATGCACGTTGGCGTCGACCTCGCGCGGATCGAGCGTGACGAACAGCGCCAGCACCGGATGCCGGTCGCGCGGCAGATAGTCGGCGTAAGCGCCGCGCACCGCCCCTAAGATCAGCTTGTCGCGGACGGGACGGCCGTTGACGAAGAGATATTGCCCGAGCGCGTTGGCCTTGGTCAGCGCAGGTGCTGCGGCATAGCCGGCGACGACGACGCCCTCGCGCTCGGCATGGACCTCGAAGGCATGGCTGCGGAACTCCGCGCCCAGGATGTCGCCGAGCCGCGTCAGCCGCCCGGCGGCGCCCGGCAGCGCAGCAGCCCAGGTCACCGGCGCGCGCTCCTCGCCCGCCAACGTGAAGGCGACATCGGGCCGCGCCATGGCGAGGCGCCTTACGATTTCGCGGATCGCCTCCGCCTCGGTGCGGTCGGTCTTCAAAAATTTCAGCCGCGCCGGCGTCGCATAGAAGAGATCGTTGACTTCGACGCGGGTGCCGTGCGCGAGCGCGGCCGGCATGATCTCGGACTTCTCGCCGCCCTCGACATTCAGCGCCCAGGCATGCGGTTCGCTGACATGCCGCGTGGTGATCGAGAGCCGCGCGACCGAGCCGATCGAGGGCAGCGCCTCGCCGCGGAACCCGAGGGTGCGGATCTGGAGCAGATCCTCGTCGTCGAGCTTGGACGTCGCGTGGCGCTCGACCGCGAGCGCGAGATCCTTCGCCGTCATCCCGCTGCCGTCATCGGTGATGCCGATCCGCCGCCGCCCTCCGCCATCGGTGAAGACGTCGATCCGGCTCGCGCCGGCATCGATCGCGTTTTCCACGAGTTCCTTGACCACGCTCGCCGGACGCTCGACCACCTCGCCGGCGGCGATGCGGTTGACGACCTGCTCTGGCAATTGGCGGACGGGCATGGGGCTTTCGATCTGGATTCGCTGACGGCGCTATTCTAGGCCGTGTTGCGTCAAAAGCATGTGTTGGGCAACTGCTACGTGGCGGCCTGGGGAAGAGGGATGCCTATCACATTGAAGATATTGGACGTTCGAGAAAATCGCGCAACCGGCCCAGGCCGATCTCCAGCTACCGTCATGATTGTGGGGTGCCGGGCCGCGGTGTAGCATCGTGAAAAAACGGCAACAGGACGGGAGGACGCCATGTGCCATCTCTTCGCGCACCAGCCCCAACGCGACTATGAATCGCAGACCCGCTCGCTGCGGATCGGCGGTCACTGCACTTCGATCCGGCTGGAAATGGCGTTCTGGGACACGCTGGAGGAGATCGCAGCCAAGGAGAGCATGAGCGTCGGAAAGTTCCTGACCACGCTCTATAACGAAGTGCTCGACCATCATGGCGAGGTCAATAATTTCGCGTCGCTATTGCGCTGCTCCTGCCTGATCTATCGCTCCAAGAGCCTAGCGTTGGCGCAGGATTTCAAGGCAACGGTTGCGCCCATTCTCGACGCGGCCGAATAGCCGCGTACGCTTCCGGGCACTCTCGCAAAAGCAAAAGCGGCTCCGTCAGGCAAGACGGAGCCGCTTTGTCGTATCGGACCTCAGATCTCTTTCTTCTGCATCGCCCCCGCAATGTAATCGGCCTGCCGGATCGCGAGCGCGACGATGGTCAACGTCGGATTGCAGGCTGCGCCGCTGGTGAACTGGCTGCCGTCGGAGACGAACAGGTTCTTGACGTCGTGGCTCTGGCCGAACTTGTTGACGACGCCGTCGCGCGGCTTCTCGCTCATTCGGTTGGAGCCGAGATTGTGCGTGCTCGGATAGGGCGGCGTCGGATAGGTCACCGTGGCGCCGACCGCGTCATAGACCGCCGCGCCCTGCTTGTAGGCATGGGCCCGCATCGCGAGGTCGTTGGGATGATCGTCGTAATGCACGCTCGCCACCGGCATCCCGAACTTGTCCTTCACGGTTGCATCAAGCGTGATGCGGTTGGTCTCCTGCGGCATGTCCTCGCCGACCAGCCACATGCCGGCCATTCGCGGATAGCCGTCGATCGCAGCGGTGAACGGCCGGCCCCATGAACCGGGATTGAGGAACGCCGCCATGAAGGGCAGTCCGAGCGACAACGTCTCCATCTCATAGCCGCCGACGAAGCCGCGCTTCGGATTGTTGGCGGCTTCGTCGCGGATGATGCCAGCCATCGTGGTGCCGCGATACATGTGCACCGACTTCTCGAACACGGCATAGACGCTGCCGGTCATGTGCCGCATGTAGTTGCGGCCGACCTGTCCCGATGAATTGGCGAGCCCATCGGGGAACATGCTCGACGCGCTGTTGAGCAGCAGCCGCGGACTCTCGATCGAATTGCCTGCGACCGCGACGATCCGCGCCTTCTGGCGCTGCATCGCGCCGGTCTCGTCGGCATAGACCACGCCGGTGACCTTGCCGCTGGCATCGTGCTCGATCTTGACCACCATGCTGCCGGGGCGGACCTCGAGATTGCCGGTCGCCTCGCCTTTGGGGATCTCGGTGTAGAGCGTCGACCATTTCGCGCCGGATTTGCAGCCCTGGAAGCAGAAACCGATCTGCTGGCAGGATCCGCGTCCATCGCGCGGCTGGCTGTTGATCGCCATGTTGCCGGTGTGCACAGTCTTGTAGCCGAGCTTCTTTGCGCCGGCTTCGAGCACCCTGAAATTGTTGTTGCCGGGAAGTCCGGGGATGCCGTTGGTGCGGGTCACGCCCATCTTGTTCTCAGCCTTGGCGTACCACGGCTCCATCTCGGCGAGCGTGACCGGCCAGTCAAGCAAATTCGCGCCGGGAATACTGCCGTAGGTGCTCTTCACCTTGTACTCGTGCTCGTCGAAGCGCAGCGAGGCGCCGGCCCAATGAATCGTGGAGCCACCGACCGCCTTGACGATCCAGGCGGGAAGACCCGAGAAATCCTTGGCGACGCGCCACGTTCCTGATGTGGTGCGGGCATCGCTCCAGGCGAGCTGGGAGAAGCTGTCCCATTCGTCGTTGATGAAGTCCTGGTTCTCGATGCGCGGCCCGGCCTCAAGGATGACCACCTTGACGCCTTTCTGCGCCAGCTCGTTGCCCAGCGTACCGCCGCCCGCACCGGAGCCGACGATCACCACAACGCTGTTATCGTTCAGATCGAATTTTGCCATTTGCGTTCTCCTCAACCCGTTGGGGTGCGACTTAGGCTTTCGGCAGCCAGTCGATGTCGGCGAAGCCGCGGTTGATGTAGCCGCCGTGCTCGGCGGAGGAGCCCTCGTAGCCGAAACGCGGCCAGACCTCTTTCTGGTTGTAGAGGGAGACGACGAGGTCGCCGCGCACCTTCTGGAAGAAGTCGCTCTGTTCGATTTCTTTCAGCAGCACCACGCGATCGGCTTCCCAGGGCACCTCGGCATAGGGTGCCTTGTGGCGATCCCTCGCGTTCTGATCGAGCCTGGCAATGCCGTCGCTGATCAGCGACTTGACTGAGGCGTCCTTCGCCGCCTTGTCGTCCCATGGCTTGATCGCGGTGATGTAATAGCTGTCGCCGAGAACGTCGTGCGGATAGATGTCGCGCGCGACCTTCAGCAGCGTCTTCATCGTCGCGGGCGAAAGTGTGCCGGCCTCATCGGCCCAGGCGTCCTCGATACTGACACTGAGGTTGGTCGCGACAGCCACGACCGGCACGGCGGTCGCCGCGCCCTTGAGAAAGACACGACGGCTGTGCTTGCTTCGACGATCGACTTCTCTCATGGCATTCCTCCGTAGAGTTTGATTTTATGTTTTGATCAACCGAAACGTCCGCCCCGCTGGATCACCTCGATCTTGTAGCCATCGGGATCGCTGACGAAGAAGAAGCGCGCCAGGGTCTTGCCGTCATGCTTGAAGTCGCGCAGCGGCCCCGGTGCGAGCTTTTCGCGTTCGAAGCGGGCATGCTCGGCATCGAGATCATCGACCACCACGGCGAGATGGCCGTAGCCGGCGCCGAGTTGGTACGGTTCCTTGCGATCGAAATTCACCGTCAGCTCGACCTCGAAAGGTGAGGAGGGGTGACGCAGATAGATCAGTGTAAAGTCTGCGAACTTCAGATGGTCGGCGACTTCGAGGCCGAAGGCACGCCTGTAGAAGTCGAGGGATCGCGTTTCATCGAAGACGCGGATCATGGAATGGACGGGCTTGGCCATTCAGTTCAGCTCCTTGAGATAGGCAATGATGGCCGCGCGCGTCTCAGGCTTGCCTTGGCGATAGGCCATGACCACGCCGGGGATGACGGCTTGCGGATTGGTCAGCCAGGCGTCCAGCCGGGCTTCGTCCCAGGTGAAGTCCGCTTTGGCGAGGCCGTCTGAATAGTGAAAGCCTTCGACCTTGCCGGCGGGCCGGCCCACGACTGTGACCAGCGGCGGGCCCTGTCGCACTGGCTCGGACAGGTTCGTCGTGTGGCACACCGCACATTGCTGCTTGAACAGCGTCGCTCCATCCGCCGGCTTTGCTGCCGGCAAGGGCATTTGCGCGTTGGCGATCCGCATCATCAGCACCATCGCGGTGCACAACCCCAGTACGATTGCGCGTATTGCCAAGAGCCTGCCCATCCACGTCAAATTCAGCGTGCGCAGATTCTAGGCGGCGTCAAAGATGCGGTGGTAGTAGCGGGCTATTTCGCAGGAAGAGAAGGTACTCGGTGTGCGCAGTGTTCCGCGCTGCCTTATATGCGGAGCACAATTCCGCGAAACCGCCGTCAAATCCCTAAACGATCACCACACGATCCGGATTGCATGACGATCGCGCCGCTTGATTTCCTTACGCGATGTAATGGCCCGGTGCAGACGAGCGGCGTAGCGAGCCGCCGAGCCATTCGTCACGAGAAAATCCAGGAGAAATGGATGAAGTTGGTGAAGACCTCGATGATCGCATGCGCTCTGTCGGCTCTCGTTGCCGCGCCCGTACTTGCGCAAGGCGCGCCACCCGCCAGGACGGGCGGCACCGTGCAAAGCAAACCCATGCAAGGCAGCACGATGGGCAGCGGCGACGAGGACATGAGCGCTCAGCCCGGCGCAGCGGGTGAGAAGACCGGTATGAAATCGACCAAGGGCACCAGGGGCACGGTCGGCACGACGGGCAGCGCTGTGCATAAGGGGGCCGCCGACGATGCCGCGACGGGCGGCGCAGCCACGGGCAAGCGTTACTAGGACGGTAGAGCTCCGGTCGCCCTGCGACCGGAGCTCCTTTGGCTGCGTCCGTCTTGCTAATCGTCGAAGCGGCCGCCGCGCCCGGCCTTCACGTCACTCCGGCGCTTCTTGCCGTCGAGCCGGCGCTTCTTGGACGCGTAGGTCGGCCGCGTTGCACGGCGCGGCGTCGGCCGGATCATCGCCTCAGTCAGGATCTCGACGAGCCGGTCGATGGCGTCCTGCCGGTTACGTTCCTGGCTGCGGAAGCGCTGGGCCTGGATCACGATCACGCCGTCTTTGGTCATACGCTGGCCGGCGATGCGGGCGAGCCGGATCTCCGCATCCTCCGGGATGGTCAGCTTGCGCGTGTCGAAGCGCAGCTGGGCCGAGGTCGAGACCTTGTTGACGTTCTGCCCGCCCGGGCCGGAGGCGCGGACAAAATCGATCTCGATGTCGTCCTCGTCAATGACGAGATCGCGGGATATCCGCAGCATGATGGCACCATTCGTGATGCCCGGACATACCGCGGACGCCCATTTTCGGCAATGGAGCTCATGCGAAACGCAAATGGCCGGGCTAACCCGGCCATTTCAGGACACGTAGGCGACGTCAGTTCGACTTGGTCGCCGGTGCCGCCGCCGGCTGCGCCGCGGCCTGCGGGGCACGGCCGACGATCACGGTCAGGAGCCCTTGGCCCCACAGCCGCTTGGCGGCGGCCTTGGCGTCGTCCAGCGTCACCGCATCGACGATGCCGTTGCGCTTCTCGATATAGTCGATCGGCAGCTTGTCCTGCTGATATTGCAGCAGTGCCTGCGCAAGCTTGGAGGAGGTGTCGAGCGCCAGCATCTGCGAGCCCTTGAGGTACGACTTGGCCTCGTCGAGCTCCTTCTGCGTCGGGCCCTCGTCGGCGATGCGGCGCACTTCCTTCTCGATGGCATCCATGGTGTCGCCGGCACGGTCGGCGCGGGTGCCGGTGTTGCCGATGAAGATCGCCGAATGCTCCATCCAGAGCAGCGATTCGAACACGGAATAAGCGAGGCCGCGCTTCTCGCGGACTTCACGATAGAGCCGGGAAGACAGGCCACCGCCACCGAGGATATGGTTAACGACATAGGCCGCCATGAAGTTCGGATCGCTGCGCTTCACGCCAGGGCCGCCGAAGGTGATCACGGTCTGCGGCACGTCGAGCGGCACGAAACCGCGCTGCGGCGGCGTGGCGGCCTCGACGTCGGGGACAGGCACGAGATTGGCCTTGGCGGGCAAGCTACCAAACGTGTGATCGAGCAGCTTGCCGAGCGTGGCCGGATCGACGTCGCCGACCACGGCGATCTTCAGCGTGTCCTTGGCCAGGACGCGGCCGACATAGTCCTTCATGTCGGCGACCGTGATGGTCGGCACGCTCTCCAGCGTGCCGGTGGTTTGCCGACCATAGGGGTGATCGCCGAACGTCATCTCCAGGAATCTTCGGCTTGCGAGCGAAGTCGGATTGGTGGTGTCGCGGCGCAGGCCCGAGATGACCTGCGAGCGGATGCGCTCGACATCGGCCGTTTCGAAATGCGGCGAGGTGAGCGACGACCGCAACAGGTCGAAGGCCTCGTCCTTGTTGTCGCGCAGCATGCGCAGGCTGCCGCGGAAAGTATCGCGGGTGGCGCTGAAGGAAAGCTCGATGGCGCGGCGGTCAAGCCGCTCATGGAACGTCTTGGAATCGAGATCGCCGGAGCCCTCATCGAGGAGGTCGCCGACAAGATTGGCGACGCCGGGCTTGTCCTTGGGATCCTGTGCCGAGCCGCCGGCAAAGGAATATTCCATGGCAATCAGCGGCACGGTCGCGTCCTGGACGAACCAGGCCTCGATACCGCCGGGCGAGACCAGATGCTGGATCTTTGCAGCGGCCTGCGACGGCGAGATCGTGGTGAAAGCGAGTGCCGCGCCGGTGACGAAGGACAACGCGAAGTGTCTTGTGCGTAAGAAGTGTCTTGCGCGAAGGAAGGGATGGGTCACGAACGCTTCTCCTCGCGCTTGGCGGTAGCGGTGTCCTTGATCAGATAGCCGGTCACCGAGCGCTTCTTCTCGAGCCATTTCTGTGCAGCCTGACGGACCTGCTCGGCGGTGACGGCGCGGATGCGGTCTGGCCAGCTTCGGATGTCCTCGATCGACAGGCCCGTGGTCAGTGCGCTGCCATACCAGCGCGCCAGCACCGCCTGATTGTCCTGGGCGTAGATCGCCTCCGCGATGAGCTGGGTCTTGACCCGCTCGAGATCCTCGGCGCGGATCGGGTTTGCAACGATGTCGGCGATGACGCCGTCGATGACCTGCTCGACGTCTGCGAAGCTGACGCCAGACTTCGGCGAGGCCGAGATCGCAAACTGGGTCGGGTCGAGCGAGATGCTGGAATAGCTGGCGCTGGCGGAGACCGCGAGCGGCTTGTCGACGACGAGTGCGCGGTAGAGATAGGAGTTGCTGCCGCTGCCCATCAACTGCGCGAGCACGTCGAGCGCGGCGCTCTCGCCGGCCGCGGCCGTCGTCGCCGAGGGCACCAGGTAATAGCGGCGCAGGCTCGGCTGTTCGACGCGTGGGTCGGACAGCGTGACGGTGCGCGGTGCGGCCGGCTCGGGCTCCTGCGGGCGGATACGCCGCGCCGGGATCGCGGGCTGGGCCGGGATCGCGCCGAAATTGCGTTCGGCGAGCGCGTGGATTTCAGTGGCCTCGACGTCTCCGGCGATCACCAGGATCGCGTTGTTCGGCGCGTAGAAGCGGTGATAGAAGGCGAGCGCATCCTCGCGATTGAGTTTTTCGATCTCCTGGTGCCAGCCGATCACCGGCCGGCCATAGGGATGGTTGAGATAGAGCGCGGCCATGATCTGCTCGTTGAGCCGAGCGTCGGGGCTGTTGGCGACGCGCATGTTGTATTCTTCGAGCACAACGTCGCGCTCGGGCAGCACATTCTCGTCTTTGAGCACGAGGCCGGTCATCCGGTCGGCCTCGAACGCCATCATGGACGGCAACTGTTCGCGCGGTACGCGCTGGTAAAAGTCAGTGTAGTCGACCGAAGTCGAGGCGTTCTCATTGCCGCCGACGCGGAGCACGGTCTGGGAGAACTCGCCGACCGGGTGCTTCTCGGTGCCCTTGAACATCAGATGCTCGAGGAAATGAGCGAGCCCGGACTTGCCGGGCGTCTCGTCCGCCGAGCCGACCTTGTACCAGACCATTTCTGTGACCACCGGCGTGCGGTGGTCCGGGATCACCACGACCTGGAGGCCGTTGCTGAGCGTGAAGCTGGCGGGCGGCGCGGATGTGACCGTCGTCTGGGCGAGTGCGTTGCCGACGGAGAAAGCAGATGTCGAGAGCAGCGCGGCGAAGAGACAGGCAACCGATCGGTGTGAGGACATCACGATCCTTGTGAAAGCCCGGACCCTGATGTCCGGGCGTGAAAGCACGGTATGCTACACCGCGCGGCTTTGAGCTTCGGGTCACGAAGCAGAGAACGCGGTCAAGTTGTACTTAAAAATAAGTCATCTGCCGCGTCCGGCCTATACCGGACGATTGCGGCGGGTCCACGCCTGGGTGCGACGGGCAAGGAGCTTATTGCTCCTTTTCCTTACCCGACTGGACGTCGAAATAGGTCCGCCGCGACTTATCTTCTCCGGCGCCATAGGCATAGTTCGACGAAGGCGTCTGATATCCTGGCGGCGGCTCGACGAGCGATTGGCGCGGTGGCTCGCTCGTGAATTGCTTGGATTCGCCTTTGTTGCCCGAGAACATCTTAAACAGACCGCCGGTGTAACCGAGCTCGGCCGGGCTCATCGTCGGGTTGCTGATGTTGGTACCCGGCTGGATCGGATCATTGACGGTCTTGTCGGGCCCGGCCGTCTTGTGGGCGTCCAACTCGGCCGGCGACAGCGGTCGGGCATTTTTCCAGTACTCCGTTGCCTTGTTGCCCGCTTTCTTCCGCTCAGCGATGGCCTCCTTGCGGCGCTTCTCGTCGGGATCCTTCGGCCAGTTCGGCGCGTTCTTGGCGTCGGCGCTGGCGGGCGGCGGCAGGTCGAGGCTCGGCGGCACCACCAGTGGCGAACGCTCGCGGTACTCGATGCCCTTCTTTTCCATGCTCTTGGCGCCGATGCCGGACATCAGATTGTCGATGAGCTTCTCTTCGAAGGTCATGTCGTCGTCATCGTCGTCACCGTCACCGGCGCGGACCGGGCCTGCCGACATGACCAGACCGATGCCGAGTGCGACGGCTGACAATTTCAGCGCCAGCCAAAGTCCCCGCCGGGGGTCTCGACCCATCGAACCGCTGGTCTCGGAGCTGCGCATGCCTGTACCTGTTCCATATTGTGGCAGTCTTGATTGTGCCGGTCTTGCCGCGTCTCGCGCGACCACCCCTCGCCAAGCAAGGTTCCGCCTCCGGTCCGTATCGGCCGGGATCAGGGCGCTTTTGCGGCGGGTACCCCCAGGAAGGAATCATACAATAGGGCCGCCACCCCAGCAACGATGGCCACATCCGCCAGGTTGAACACGTACCAATTATAGGTATTTCCGCCGATTTCGATGTGGAACAGGGCGAAATCGACCACCGCGCCATAGGCCAGGCGGTCGATGCCATTGCCGATGGCGCCGCCGATGATCAGCCCCAGGGCCACGGTGGCGAGCCGGGTCTGTGACCGCGCCATCCAGATCGCGAGCGCGATCACCGCGACGATCTTCACCGCCATCAGCGCGAGCTGCGCGGCCTGACCGTCGTTCTGGAGCCAGCCGAAGCTGATCCCGATGTTCCAGGCCAGCACCAGGTCGAAGAACGGCATCACCTTCACCACGCCGCGACGGGCGAGGTCGAATCCATTCAGCAGCCAGAGCTTTGAGGCCTGGTCGGCCACAAGCGTGACCATTGCCGCGAGGATGCCGGCGCGGAGCGGGCTCATGGCCGGGGATCAGACACTCACGCCCAACGTCTTCCATTCGCGCAGCGCCTGGGCGTCGCGCGGGGTGACGTCGGGGTATTCAGCGTCTTCGCCGACCGTCGGCGAGATCTTCCAGGAGCGGGCGCATTTGGTGCCAACGGCCTTCTCGACGATGACGGCGACGCCGGGCACGGCATCGAGACGGAATGCGGACGCCGGCGCCTCGCCCTCACGCACCTCGTAGTTCGAGGTGATGCAGATCTCGGCGAGATCGGTGTCGAACAGCGTCGCCAGCATGTCGCGGTCGGCGACATAGATCACCGGCGAGGCCTCCAGCGACGAGCCAATGTTCTTGGCGGCGCGTTCGAGTTCGAGCGCGCCGGTGACGACGCGGCGGACGTTGCGGATGGTTTCCCATTTCGCGGCGAGCTTGTCGTCGCGGAACTGCTCGAGACTTTCCGGGAACAGCGTCAGATGCACCGACGGCTCGGCATCGGGCTTGTACATGCGCCAGCCTTCTTCCGCGGTGAAGCTCAGCACCGGCGCCAGCCATTTCAGGATCGATTTGCACAACAGGTCGATCGTGGTCAGCGCCGCCTTGCGCGTCAGCGAGGACGGCGGATCGCAATAGAGCGTATCCTTGCGGATATCGAAATAGAATGCGGAGAGCTCGCTGTTCAGGAAGGCGGATAGCGTGGCGACCACGCTCTTGAAATCGAACGTCTCATAGGCCTTGCGGACCAATTCGGCGCGGAGCGCGAGCTCATGCAGCATCAGCCGCTCGAGCTCGGGCATCTCGGCGGGCGCGACCGCGTCGGCCGGCTTGTAGTGATGCAGCGTGCCGAGCATCCAGCGCACGGTGTTGCGCAGCTTGCGGTAGGTCTCGACCGTGTTCTTCAGGATCTCGGGGCCGATGCGCTGGTCGTCGGTGTAATCGCAGGACGCGACCCAGAGCCGCAGGATGTCGGCGCCGGATTCCTTGATGACGGCCTGCGGCTCGATGGTGTTGCCGAGCGACTTCGACATCTTGCGGCCGTCCTCGGCCTGGGTGAAGCCGTGGGTCAGCACGATATCGTAGGGCGCGCGGCCCCGCGTGCCGCAACTCTCCAGCAGCGAGGAGTGGAACCAGCCCCGATGCTGATCCGAGCCTTCCAAGTACATCACCGTATCGGCGCCGCCGTCGACCTTGCGCTTGATGCCGGCAAGGCCGGGGAATTGCACAGGATCTTCGAGCACGAAGGCGTGCGTCGAGCCGGAATCGAACCAGACGTCGAGAATGTCGTCGACCTTCTGCCAGTCCTCGCTGGCACGCGGTCCCAGGAAGCGCTCGCGCGCGCCCAGAGCGTACCAGGCATCCGCACCTTCCTTTGCGAAGGCGTCGCCGATGCGGGTGTTGACGGCCTCGTCCTGAAGGACCTCGGCCGAGCCGTCGCCCTTCTCGCGGACGAACACGGCGATCGGCACGCCCCAGGCGCGCTGGCGCGAGATCACCCAGTCGGGGCGGGCCTCGATCATGCCGTTGATGCGGTTCTCGCCGGAGGGCGGCACCCATTGCGTCACCGAGATCGCGTGCAGCGCACGGGCGCGCAGCGTGTCGCCGGACTTGGTCTTGCCATCGGTCGCGATGTCCGTAGCCCCGGGCTTGCCCGGGGCGTCCACGATAGGCTTGTCCATCGCGATGAACCATTGCGGCGTGTTGCGGAAGATCACCGGCTTCTTGGAGCGCCAGGAGTGCGGATATTGGTGCTTGAGCCGGCCGCGCGCGAGCAGCATGCCCTTCTCGACGAGCGCCTTGATCACGGCCTCGTTGGCATCGCCCTTCTCGCCCTTGTCGTTGATGACGCGCTTGCCGGTGAAGCCCGGTGCCTGGTCGGTATAGGCGCCGTTCTCGTCGACAGTGTAGGGGATCGCGCTGTTGATGCCGCGGGCATCGAGCTCGCGGGTATTCGCCATCCAGGCGTCGAAGTCTTCGCGGCCGTGGCTCGGCGCGGTGTGCACGAAGCCGGTGCCGGTGTCGTCGGTGACGTGGTCGCCGGACAACAGCGGCACGATGAATTCGTAGCCGCCGGCGAGCCCCTTGAGCGGATGGGCGCATTCGATCGCGTCCATGGTGTCGCCGGGGATATCGCGGACCTTCTCGAAAGCGGTCACGCGCGCCTGCTTGAACACTTCTTCGGCAAGAGCGTCCGCAAGGATCAGGCGATCGCCGGTCTTGGCCCAATTGTCCGTGGGCGCGTCCGTCACCTTGTAGAGGCCATAGGCGATCTTCGGCGAGAACGAGATGGCGCGGTTGCCGGGCAGCGTCCAGGGCGTGGTGGTCCAGATCACGACACTTGCCGACGCCAGCGCGCCATGCGCGGGCGAGGTAACCGGGAATTTCACCCAGACCATGTCGGAGGTGTAGTCCTCGTACTCGACCTCGGCCTCTGCCAGCGCGGTCTTCTCGACCACGCTCCACATCACTGGCTTTGAGCCGCGATAGAGCGTGCCGTTGGCAGCGAACTTCATCAGCTCGCGCGCGATCTGGGCTTCGGCCGGATAATTCATGGTGGCGTAGGGATGAGCCCAGTCACCGATCACGCCGAGTCGCTTGAACTCCTCGCGCTGCACGTTGAGCCAATGCGTGGCGTAGGCGCGGCACTCTTTCCGGAAATCGATCATCGCGGCGCTGTCGCGGAAGTCGGGCTTCTGCTTGCCCTTCTTGCGATAGTGCTCTTCCTCGACCTTCCACTCGATCGGCAGGCCGTGGCAGTCCCAGCCCGGCACATAGTTGGAATCGAAGCCGAGCATCTGCTGGCTCTTGGTGACGAGATCCTTGAGGATCTTGTTCAGCGCCGTGCCAATGTGGATGTTGCCGTTGGCATAGGGCGGGCCATCATGCAGCACGAATTTGGCGCGGCCCTTCGCAGCTTGGCGCAGCTTCTCGTAGAGGCCGATCTCGTACCAGCGCTTGAGGATCTCCGGCTCGCGCTGCGGCAGGCCGGCGCGCATCGGGAATTCAGTCTGCGGCAGGAACAGGGTTTTCGAATAGTCTTTGACTTCAGACTTTTGGGACTTTTGCGGCTTTTCGGACATGAGGCTGACTGGCTCGGAATGGCGCGGGAACCGATGGCGATGCGGAATCGCGGGGTGAAACGACAAAATCCCGGTCTTGCGCCGAGCCGAAGGCTCAGGCGGAAGCCGGGCCGCTAATCCCTATGATGCGCCGCGCAAACATGGGCTCTCCATAGCAGGGGGCCAAGGGAAGCGCAAAGGGGCGAACGGCCCAATCCTGTCGGTGAGGACGCTATTGCGGAATTCTACTGCAGAACTAATGTATTGATTAACGGAGACTAATTCCATGAACGCAGAGCCGCTTGCCGAAGTGTTCGAGGAGCTCAAGCAGCTTCGCCGGCTTGGTGGAAGGCGAGATGCCCACGCACATCCAGGGATTACGTCCTCCCTTGAGGACGCTTACGCCCTGTTGGTCAAGGCTGGCCAGAATGATACCGCGGAACTAATCCGCCGGGTGATAGACGGCCTTTCTCCGCTGGAAAAATCCGGGTCGCTGGTCAGAATTTTAGAGATCAGGACGCTAGCCAACCGCGTCTTTGGTGACATGGCAAAAGCAGCGGCTTGGCTTGATCGACCAAATCGATCCCTATCAGGCCAGAAGCCGGTAGATCTGCTGCAAGACGAACTCGGCGCGGCTGTCGTCCGCGAGTTGCTAGAACAGATCGATCACGGAATTTTTGCCTGAGTCCGCAAGATGAAGCTCTGGCGGATTTCGAACTATGCCGATCTCTCCGGGGCTGGCGGGCTGAAAGCCGCCGGCAGATGGCATTCGCAGGGCAGGCGGATCGTCTACTTAGCGGATCATCCGTCGAGCGCATTGCTGGAAATGCTGGTCCACATGGACCGCGATCTCGTTCCTCCGACCTACCAGTTGCTGCGAATCGCGATTCCCGACGATATTGTCGTTGAGGTCGTCGGGCCGGAATTGCCTCCGGATTGGCGGACCCAGACGATGGTCAGCCGTGAGATTGGAGATCGATGGCTCGACCGATCGACAAGTGCACTTTTACAGGTGACCTCTGCGATAAGCGTTGAAGGGGCGAACTTTCTCCTGAACCCTGCACACCCACACGCAGCGCGCGCTAGCGTGGCCGAGGTGATCCGAGCTCCCTTCGATCCACGGCTGCTCGGTTAGCGAGACTTGATCAATCCACGACCCCGAGCCGCGGAAACGCGTCCGGGGCGGCGGCCAGCATGGCGCGGGCGCGGGCGGAATCGTCGTCCATCTGGCGGATCAGGGCTTCGACACTGTCGAATTTCATCTCGTCGCGGATGAAGCCGACGAAGGCGCAATCCAGCGCCTGCCCGTAAAGGTCTCCCTTGAAGTCGAACAGGAAGATTTCGAGCAGCGGCGCGCCATTATCAAAGGTCGGCCGACGGCCGAAGCTCGCCACGCCGTTCAGACGCTCAGGCCCGCGGCCGACCCGCACGGCGTAGATGCCGTGCTTCAGGCCGCAATTGGCATCGAGCCGGATGTTGGCGGTGGGATAGCCGAGGTCGCGGCCGCGCTTCTCGCCGTGGATGACCTCGCCGTTGATGAACCAGGGCGCGCCCAGCATGGTGGTGGCCTCTTCGACCTGCCCCTCGGCAAGTGCGATCCGGATCGCGCTGGAGGAGACCGGCCGCTCGTCGATATCGACATGCGGCTGCACGTCGATCTCGATGCCGAGCCGGGGCGCTTCGTTGGCCAGCAGGCTCGGAGAGCCGACGCGTCCTTTGCCGAAATGGAAGTCGTAGCCGACCGCGATTCCTTTGACGCCGAGGCGTCCGATCAGCTCATGGTGAATGAAATCTTGCGCGCTGGTGCCGGCGCGGGCCTTGTCGAAGGTCATGACCACGGCGCCGGCAAGCCCCGTCCCCGCCAGAAGCCGCAGCTTGGCCGGCTCGTCCGTCAGGCGAAATTGCGGGGTGTTGGGGCTGAAAAACCGGCGCGGATGTGGCTCGAAGGTCAGCGCCAGCGCAGGGCGGCCATGCGCCCGACCCATTTCCAGGGCTGCGGCAATGACGGCCCGGTGTCCGAGATGGACCCCGTCGAAATTGCCCATGGCGACCACCGCCCCCTTCAGGATCGCAGAATCCGGCGTGGTATCGCGGATAACGGTAAATTGCGGGGCCATCAGGGGAATTCTCGAGCCGGCGGGACCGGCTGCGACCGTGGCGTGACCCGGCCGATGAAGTCAAGCGGGAGGGGCGGCCGCGTTGAACGCCGATTTCAATTCATCGGGGGCGGGCCCAGTTAACGCGCTGTTTAACGCCTTGGTGCTAGTCCTTGAAACGTGGAACCGCGGGCTCCGGCCTGCAGGTCCGGTCGTAATATTTCCTGGGTTTGCGTTGGGGGAGTCGAGATGGCGGTTGATTTGTCGATGTCGGTTCTGGTGGTCGACGACTACAGCACCATGATCCGTATCATCAGGAATCTCCTGAAGCAGCTTGGCTTCGAGAATATCGATGATGCCAGCGATGGTTCGGCGGCGCTGAACAAGATGCGCGGCAAGAAGTACGGGCTCGTGATTTCCGACTGGAACATGGAGCCGATGACGGGTTACGACCTGCTCCGCGAAGTGCGCGCAGATCCCAACCTCGCCACCACGCCCTTCATCATGATCACGGCGGAATCGAAGACCGAGAACGTGATTGCGGCCAAGAAGGCCGGCGTGAACAACTACATCGTCAAGCCGTTCAACGCGGCGACGTTGAAGACCAAGATCGAGGCGGTCTTCCCGGACATGGCGAGCGCGTAAGCCGCGCTTCGAAACCATCAGCTGAATTTGGAAAGCCCGGGCGCTCGTCCCGGGCTTTCTGCGTTGGAGGCGATGATGGCTAGGCCGTCACCACTTCAATTCGCGCATCAGCGCCTTCGGTGGGTGGCCGAACAATTCCGTCACTGACTTGGGATCGAGCTGGTCGAGACCTTCGAACTCCTCGGCATGAATGCCGCGGGTGACGAACAGGCAGTCGATGCCGAATTCGCGCGCGCCGGTCAGGTCGGTGCGGACGGAATCGCCGATCGCCAGCACCTTTTTCCGGTCGATCGGGTGGCCCTGGCGTTCGCCGGCGAGCGCCATCGCGCGCTCGTAGATCGGCCGGTGGGGCTTGCCGTAGAAGATCACCTCGCCGCCAAGCTCGCGATAGAGCTCGGCAATCGCGCCGGCGCAGTAGATCAGCCGGTCGCCGCGCTCGACCACGATGTCGGGGTTGGCGCAGACCAGCGTCAGCTTGCGCTCGCGCGCCTTCAGCATCATGCCGCGATAGTCTTCTGCGGTCTCGGTCTCGTCGTCAAAGAGACCGGTGCAGACGATGTAGTCGGCCTCTTCCAGCGGGGCGGTCGTCGCATCGAGGCCGCGATAGATCGAGTTGTCGCGCTCGGGGCCGAGCCAAAACATCTTGCGGCCGGGATGCTCAGCGACATAGAGCCGCGTCAAATCGCCCGAGGAGACGATCGCGTCATAGGTCTCGTCGGCGACGCCGAGCTTGCGTAGCTGCCGCTGCACGGAGGCGGCGGGGCGCGGCGCATTGGTGATCAGGATCACCGTACCGCCGCGGCTGCGATAGGTGTGCAGCGCCTCGCAGGCCTCGGGGAAGGATTCCAGTCCGTTATGGACCACGCCCCAGATGTCGCTGAGCACGACGTCGACCCCGCCCACGAGTTCGCGCAGGCTTTGGGCGAAATGCAGTGTGGTCATGATGCGTGCGGCCGATCAGATGCGGCGTGCCAGCGCCGCGTTGCCGGTGATGCGCGATGACGGCGTGGCAGGCGCCGCGCCTGGGCTGGGTGTACCGGAGCCATTGGATCCCTGAATGTCCTGCGCCGGGTTCGACGCGGCCCCGCCGGTAGCAGATGCCCCCTCGGGCCGCAATGGCCGGGGCGGCGCGAACAAAAAGCCCTGGCCGAACCGCACGTCATAGTCGAGCAAGTCGACGACCGCGCGCTCGCCCTCGATCCGTTCCGCGATCAGGTCGATACCGAAGCGGCCGAGCAGGTCGGACAGGTCGGAGGCGTGAATGTCAGAGGTAGACGCCTGCTTGGGGTCGAGCAGGAGCGAGGCCGGCACCTTGATGAAGCGCACGCCGCGGTCGGCGAGCTCGCGCGGCTCGATCCGCAAGTCCGTGACGTGGTCGATCGAGAAGCGGAAGCCGCGCTGCGCGAGTGCGGCGAGATTCTCAGTCTCGGCCGGCCCGAGGCCGCGGAAGGTCGACTGCTTGAACTCCAGCACCAGCGACGGCGCCAGGGCCCGGTTGGCCTCGAGGAAATCGAGGCACTGCGCGAAGGTGGTGGAATCGCCGAGCGTCGAGGCCGCGACGTTGCAGAACACGCCGACATCCTTGTTGCGCACCATCAGGCGGCGCAACACCTGGACACAGCGCAGCAACACCATGTTGTCGATGCGTCCGATCAGCCCGGAGGCCTCGGCGATGCTGATGAACTCTTCCGCGGCAATCAGCTGGTCGCGCTCGTCGCGGACCCGCGTCACCGCCTCGTAGAAGCGGACCTTGCGCTGCGGCAGAGTCACCATCGGCTGGAGGAAGATGTCGATGCGGTTCTCGTCGATGGCGTTGCGCAGCGTCGCCAGCATCTGGGTCTGGTTGCGGCCGTTGGCCGCCTGAACGGCATTGGCGGTCTGGGTCTGGACTGTGGGCGACATCGGCCGCGGCGGCGGTACGGGAAGCGGCGGTGGAGCGGCCGGTCGCTCCTCGAAGGGCGCAATCAGGTCGATCGGCGCTTCCGGCTCCAGCCTGGCGACCGGAGCGGGGGCGGACGCCGGCGCATGACCGGCCAGCAGGTCCTCATGGGTCGACACAGTGGCGGCAAGCTGCCTGACCAGTCCGCCGAGCTCGTTGATCTCGCCGACCACCGACTGGACACGATCGGAATTGGTCGAATTGGACGAGGCGACACGGCCCTCGATCGCGGCGAGCCGGCGCCCGAACTCGGCTACCTGGCGGGCGAGGTCGGCGGTGCCGCGCGAGAGGTCGGCGATCTGGCCGCCGACGTCGCTGCGGTCACGCAGCCGCATCGAGACCGCGTTGTAGAGGATCAGGAAGGTCAGCGCGGTGAGCGCCACGATCGCGGATTCGGTTCCGCTGATGCCGGCGACCGCATAGAGCACGAGCCCGAGCGAGGCCGCGACCAGAACCATGCAGATGGCGATGAAGACCGTTGAAATGCGAATCATGCCGCGCGTTACGCCTCAAGAGCTGGCTGCCTCACCCGGGAAAACACGGGCCGCAATTCGGACCCGTCACGCCTCATGCTCCCCAAGCATGCATGACGTTAACATCATTGTTGATTCGAGGGGATAGCGACCGCAGGTGCGAGTGGAGGCTGTCAGGAGGGCGCGGCGGCGCCGACCGTGTCGGCCGAGACCGCCTCACGGCTGCCGAGCGGCTTGGGCCGCCCGGTGGTCGTATCGCGCAGGGTTTGCCGTTCGATCTCCGAATCCAGCTCGGCGCCGAACATGATCACGATCGCCGACATCCACATCCACGTCATCAAGCCGATCGCCGCGCCGAGCGAGCCGTAGGTGGCGCTGTAATTGGCGAACGCGGAAAGATACCAGGACAACAGTGCCGAGCCGGCAATCCAGAGCAGGGCGGCCGTCACCGCGCCGATGCTCAACCACTGCCAGCGCGGCGAGTCGCGGCTGGGCGCGAAGCGGTAGACGATGGCGAGCGCGGCCAGCAGGATGACGAGCAGCAGCGGCCAGCGCGCCAGCGCGACGATCAGCTTGCTCTCCGGCGCAATCCCGAGATGATCGAGCGCAAGAGGGAAAGCGACCACGGCAGACACCATCAGCAAGAGTGCTGCAATGGCGCCGACCGTGAAGCCCAGTGAAATCAGGTTCAGCTTGATGAAGCTCCGCTTCTCGCGCTCCTCGTAGGCGACGTTGAGGGCGTCGAAGATGGATTTGATGCCGGCATTTGCGCTCCAGACCGCGAGCAAAAGGCCGAACAGAAAGGCGGCGCCCAGCGCCGTATTGCCCTTCGATACCACGCGCGCGACCTGGTCCTCGACGATCTGGAACGAGCCCTCCGGCAGCATCGTCGCGAGCGTCTGGAGGTTGTGGCTGATGGTCGAGGGATCGGCGAACAGTCCGTAGGACGAGACCAGGGCGGTCACGGCGGGAAAGATCGCGAGCAGCCCGAAGAACACGACGCCGCCGGCGGTCGCGAGCAGGCGATCGTCGTCGATGCGCTGATAGGTGCGCCAGAAAATATCCTTCCAGCCAGCCCAGGGGATTTTGAACGGGCTCTTCGAGCGACGGCCATGGCCGGGCTGCGCGCCCGCGCTTGCCGGGTTCGTTTCCGGTGAATGCGCTTCCTGATTGCGATGATCTTGGGGAGGTCCAGGCCGGATCAGCCCCGACTCCTGGAAGTAGCGTTCCGCGGTGAGGACGAAAATAGCCGTGGCGGCGACCAGCAGCCAGGAGTCGAGCTGCTCGCTGTGCCGCGCACGCATGTCAGGCGTCCAGTCCGTGGCCGTGGCGTCGCCGGCGCGCGGCCGTGAAGCCCAGCAATCCGATTGCCGCGAGCATCAGGCCAAGCTGTACGGGGCGGTTGGCGCGCATCGGCGAAATGTTGCCGCCATGGCTACGCTCGCCCGGCGCGAGCGGCGCCAGCGGAATCGTCGTCGCGACCTCCTTGACCGCCCGTTTGATCGTTCCGCGCGGAATCCGCGGCGTGGCGATCGCAACGCGCATGCGGCTGGCGAGCGGCACGATCGGCTTGGTCCGACGGTTCATTTGCGCCATCGCCACTCCGGCGCAGGCGGTGGCGAGCACCAAAAGCATGGCCGCAACGGCGCCAAGGCCCCAGAATTGTCCGTAGGTGATGGCAACCCAATGGTAGAGTGCGATCAGGCCGACAAAGAGGGCCGCGATCAGGAACAGCCCCGCCACTGCGAACAGTCCGGCGGCGACAGCGTAAGACGTCAGGCGTCCCGTGATCTGGCTGGTGCGGTCACGCAAGTAAGACCGCGCCGCGCGCTTGAGATGGTTGAGTTTCAGCGCCATGCCGGCGCGCAGCAATTCGCCCGATGGCGCGAGCATGCGGACATCCTCCGAGAGCGAGAAATTCGTCGGGGAATGAACGTGGCGGAATTTGACTTGTTCCGCCGGGATGCGTTTGCCGTAACAGATCAGCCGAGATCGGCGGCTGCGATCCAGAACACTTCGCCCTCGGACTCCTCGGTATCGAGCCAGAGCAGCGGCAGTTCCGGAAAGGCATCGTCGACCGACTCGCGGCCGCGGCCGATTTCGCAAAGCAGCCCGCCATCCGGCGTCAGATGGTCGGGCGCATCGCGCAGGATGCGGCGGATCACGTCGAGACCGTCGGGGCCACCGTCGAAGGCGAGCTTCGGCTCGGCCCGGCATTCCGGCGGCAATGCCGCCATGCCTTCGGCGTCGACGTAAGGCGGGTTGGTGATGATCAGATCGTATTTGTTGTCGCCGAGCGGCGCGAACAGATCGCCCCGGTGGAGCGCGATCCGCTCATCCAGCCCATGTTCCCCAACATTGCGCGCGGCAACTTCGAGAGCGCCCTTGGAGACGTCGACCGCATCGACCACGGCATTCGGGAAATGATGCGCGGCGAGGATCGCGAGGCATCCCGACCCGGTGCATAGATCGAGCACGCGCTCGACGGCCGCGGGATCGTCGATCAGCGAACCCACCTCGCCGTCGCCGCCGAAATGGGAGTCCAGGAGCTCGCCGATGAAGGAGCGCGGGACGATGACGCGCTCGTCGACATAGAAGGGCAGGCCGCGCATGTAGATCTTGTTGACGAGATAGGCCGTCGGTTTGCGCGTCGTCACGCGCTTATGGATGAGATCGAGCAGGGTCTTGCCTTCCGCGGCGGTGACGCAGGCATGGCCAAAAATCTCGAACTGGTCGGGATGCAGGTGCAGGGCCTCGCAGACCAGGAAGATGGCTTCGGCGACGGGATCGGTGGTGCCGTGGGCAAAGGCGAGCTTGGCCGCGGTGAAACGGCTCACCGCATAGCGGACGAAATCGATCAGCGTGAGCAGCTCGCCGCGGCCGACCTTCGCGAGTTCTGGCGCGGCGCGGCCGCGCGTGGTCTTTCTCACAGCTCTTGCCATCAGGATCGGGTCCAGCGTGCGGCGGCATCGTCGTCACGGGCATGGGCCTCGACCCAGCCAGTGCCGGTGGCGCTTTCTTCCTTCTTCCAGAACGGTGCGCTGGTCTTGAGATAATCCATCAGGAATTCGGCCGCTTCGAATGCCGCCCGGCGGTGCTGCGACGCGGTGAGCACCAGCACGATGTTCTGGCCGGGCATGAACCGCCCGACGCGATGGATGACCGTGACGCCGTTGAGCGGCCAGCGCGAAAGGGCCTCGTCGACATGCCGCTTGATCTCTTCTTCCGCCATGCCCGGATAATGCTCGAGCGTGAGCGCGGCGATCTTCGAACTATCCTCGTCGGCGCGGCAGATGCCGGAGAAGGTGACGACCGCGCCGATGTCGGTGCGGCTTTTGGTCAGGACTGCGATCTCGCGCGCGATGTCGAAATCGTCTTCCTGGATGCGGATGGCGACGGGGCAATTGGTGACGGAAGAGGTCATGGCCTAGCCGCCGGTCATCGGCGGGAAGAACGCGATCTCGCGGGCGCCCGCGATCGCGGTGTCCGATTTGACGTGGGTATGGTCGATCGCGGTGCGGATCACCTTCGGCTTCTCGAACGCGTAGGCATAGGCCTCGCTCTGGCCGGACAGCCAGGTGATCAGCTCCTCGACGGTGCGCACGGTCGCGGGCGGCTCGATGGTCTCCTCGGCCTTGCCGACGCGTTCGCGCACCCAGGCGAAGTATTTTACCTTCATCCCTCATCCTCCTTGATGAGGTGATGGATGCCGGCGCGGAAATAGTCGTAGCCGGTGTACATGGTCAGGATCGCCGAGGCCCACAGCAGGACGAGGCCGATCAGCGACACCATGGGGAGCACCTCGTCTCCGGCCGGACCGGCGAGCAGGAAGCCGATGGCGACGAGCTGAACCGTGGTCTTCCACTTCGCGAGCTTGGTGACGGGCACGCTGACACGGAGTGCGGCGAGGTATTCGCGCAGGCCAGAGACCAGGATCTCGCGGCACAGGATCACGATGGCGGCCCACAGCGACCAGCCGTGGATGATGCCGTCGGCGGCCAGCATGAGGAGGCAGGAGGCGACCAGCAGCTTGTCGGCGATCGGGTCGAGCATCCGGCCGAACGCCGATTGCTGATTCCAGATCCGCGCGTAATAGCCGTCGAGATAGTCCGTCACCGCGGCGCCGATGAAGATCGCGACCGCAACCCAGCGCAGCCACAGCGGGTAGTCCATGATCGACTGCGCATAGATGCATCCGACCACGACCGGGATCGCGGCGATCCGGCCATAGGTCAGGATGTTCGGGAGGGACATCGCGCGGCTGGTCGTCCCTCGTGTCGTGGCGATGTTCATCCGTCCTACCAATACCGCTCAAGCCTGAAGGTCAACCGTCCGTCCCCAATTGGGGTACGGGATGCGACGACCATATGACTACAGCCCCTTTAGTTCACCCCGGCTGGGGATGGAAATAGTCGAAAATCCTGCGGGCACTCTCGGCGCTCACCCCAGGAACCTTGCCGAGATCGGCGATCGAGGCCCGTTCGATCTCCTTCAGGGTTCCGAAATGATGCAACAAGGCACGTTTGCGTGACGGACCGATGCCCGGAATCTCCTGCAAGCCGGCCTCGCGAATGTCCTTCTTGCGCAGCTTGCGGTGCGAGCCGATGACGAAGCGGTGGGCCTCGTCGCGCAGGCGCTGGATGAAATAGAGCACGGGGTCGCGCGGCTCCAGCTTGATCGCCTCGCGCTCCGGCATGAACAGGGTCTCGCGGCCGGCGTCCCGGTCCGGCCCCTTGGCGACCGACATCAGCGACACCTGGGTCAGGCCGAGATTGACAAAAATCTCCCGGACGGCATTGAGCTGGCCGCGACCGCCGTCAATGATCACGAGATCCGGCCATTGCGGGAAGTCGTCGTCCTTGGTCTTGGTGGCGCTCTCTTCCGGCGGATTGATGAGACGCTTGAAGCGGCGCTCCAGCACCTCACGCATCATGCCGTAGTCGTCGCCCGGCGTGAGCCCTTCCGACTTGATGTTGAACTTGCGGTACTGGTTTTTCACGAAACCATCGGGACCTGCGACGATCATGGCGCCGACGGCATTGGTGCCCTGGATGTGGCTGTTGTCGTAGACCTCGATGCGCTTGGGCGCGTGCGGCAGGCTCAGCGTCGTGGCCATGGCGTCGAGCAGGCGGCTCTGGGTCGCGGTATCCGCGAGCTTGCGGCCGAGCGCCTCGCGCGCATTGGTCAGCGCGTGGGTGACGAGCTCCTTCTTCTCGCCGCGCTTGGGCGTGATGACCTCGACCTTGTGGCCGGCCTTGATCGACAGCGCGTTGGCAAGCAGCTCGCTCTCCTCGATCTCATGCGAAAGCAGGATGGTCTTCGGCGGCGGCTTGTCGTCGTAGAATTGGGCGAGGAATGAGCCCAGCACTTCCTCCGGCGTATAGGTCTTTTCCGCGCGTGGGAAATAGGCCCGGTTGCCCCAGTTCTGTCCGGTGCGGAAGAAGAACACTTCGACGCAGGAGAAGCCGCCTTCCTGGTGGATGGCGAACACGTCGGCTTCCTCGACCGTGCGCGGATTGATGCCCTGCTGCGACTGGATCGCCGACAGCGCGGCGAGGCGATCGCGATAGAGCGCCGCACTCTCGAATTCGAGCTCGCCGGACGCCTTCTCCATTTCGCCGGCAAGCTCCTGCTTCACCGCCTGGCTCTTGCCGGACAGGAAGTCGGTCGCCTCGCGCACCAGGGTCGTATAGCCGGGGAAGTCGATTTCGCGGGTGCAGGGACCGGCGCAGCGGCGGATCTGGTAGAGCAGGCAGGGCCGCGAGCGGCTCTCGAAGAAGGAATCCGTGCAGGAGCGGATCAGGAACGCGCGCTGCAAGGCCGTGATGGTGCGGTTGACGGCTCCGGCGGAGGCGAATGGACCGAAATAGCGCCCCGGGCGGGTCTGCGCGCCGCGGTGCTTCAGGATCTGCGGCGCCCAATGGTCGCCGGTGATCAGGATATAGGGAAACGATTTGTCGTCGCGCAGCTGCACGTTGAAGCGCGGCCGCAGCTGCTTGATGAGGTTGGCTTCCAGCAGCAGCGCCTCGGTTTCGGTCGCGGTCGAGACGATCTCCACGGTCACCGTGGCCGCGATCATGCGCAGGATGCGCGCTGGCAGCGGCGCGCTCTGGCGCGCGTAGTTGGACAGGCGCTTTTTGACGTTCTTGGCCTTGCCGACATAGAGCACGTCGGCGTTCGCACTGAGCATGCGATAGACGCCGGGCGAGGTCGGCGCAAGGCGGACCGCGCGCTCGATCGCCTCGTGACCGGTCGCCAGCGGCTCTTCGTCGACCGCGCCGCTCTCTTCCAGAATATCCGGCAGCCGCGCATCGTCCTCGTCATCGCCGCCTGTGGTGGCGGGATCGAGGTCGGGCGGCGCCGTCGCAGCCGTCTCTTGGGACAGGGCGTCAGTCGGGGCAGCCTGCTGCGATTTGCGCGCGCGGGCGTCGTCCGGCTTGTCGGTAGAATCGTGAACCATGGAGCGAATTTAGGCGCTGGGGGGACCGATTTGAAGTTCCGGCTGTGCCGCACACACGGGATGGCGCGCAGTTCCCGGTAACGCTTCCTTAAGTCTGTTAACAGCGCGGTAACGGGACTTAACAGGCCCTTAACTTAAAACTCTCGATAAATCCTACGCGAAAAAGTGGTGGTTCCGTAACCAAGCGGTCTGGCCTTGCGCGGCCGCGCGGGCATCGCAGGAGGTTGCGGCAGTTGCGTTGGAGTGTGTGATGAAGGGGCTCGTTGTGGGCGCAGCCGCGTTGGTTGCAGCCGGCTGGACGGCTTCGGCAGGGGCCGCCGATCTCAGTTACGGGCAGCGTGCGCCTTATACGGTCAATCAGCCGCTCAACGCCTATAGTTGGGCCGGCCCGTATCTCGGCGCCAATCTCGGCTATGAATGGGGTTCGGTGAGCAACACGCCTGTGAAGCCCTCCGGCTTCGTTGGCGGCGTGCAGGCCGGCTACAATTTCCAGAACGGCCCATGGGTGTTCGGTGTCGAGGGCGACATCCAGGCCGCAGGGGCCGACGACACGTTCGCGCCTTGGAAGTTCTCCAATCCCTGGTTTGGCACGCTGCGCGGCCGCGCCGGCTATGCCTTCAGCAACATCCTGTTCTACGGCACTGCCGGCCTCGCTTTCGGCGAGCTGCGCGCGCAGACCTTCGGCTGGACGGAGTCGCACACCACAGCCGGCTGGACCGCAGGCGTCGGCGCGGAAGTCGGCTTCGCGCCGAACTGGAGCGCGAAGCTCGAATATCTCTACATCGATCTGTCGTCGAGCCAGTTTGCAATTACAGGCGTGTCAAACGGCTATAGCGCCAGCGTTGTTCGCGCAGGCGTGAACTATCACTTCTGATAGCCAAATAAGAAAATACCGGACTACAGCCTCCCGGCCGCTTGCGGCCGGGATTTTTTTGCGCCAGGTTTCTTGGGTCAGGTGCGCTACGAAAGGATCACGAGATTGACCGCCTTCGGCCCTTTCCCCTTCTTGTCCGGTTCGACTTCGAATGTGATACGCTGTCCTTCGGCAAGATCCTTCAGTCCCGCCCGCTCGACAGCGGTGATGTGAACGAAGACATCGCGACCGCCGTCGTCCGGCTTGATAAAGCCGTAGCCGCGCTCGCCGTTGAAGAACTTAACCGTTCCCGTATTGGCCATCGGGAAACTCCCCCTCATTGCTCCTCCGTCGCAACGCAGACGCGCGTCGCGACATGACCGGGCATCACGAAGCCCGGGAGAGCTGGCCATCCTTGGGCAGACCCTTCGGTCCGACTGGATCTTTCTTAGGCCTTCACTCCGCCGCAACCATTCGCGGAAGCGGAACGTAAAGCCAGTCACGCAAACAGCATAATACGGTTCTTTGCAGATTGACTACCGATACTGCATATTTTTCCCAAGAATGGCGGCGGCTTAGGGCTTCGGTACCTCTAATCGGAATCTGGCAGCGCCGCCTTGGCCGAGCGGTATTTCCAGCTCGGGCAGGATCGTCTTGAGTTCGCTTTGCAGCGTGTAGGGCGGATTGACGATCAGGAGCCCCGCCGAAGTGAGTGCCGCACCGTCAAGCTGCGGCGCGGCGCTGAATTCGAGCCGCAGACACTTGCCCGGAGTCTTTGCTGCGGCTGCGGTCCGCGCCACAAGTTGCGCCAGCGTGTCGGTGGCGCGCCGGCTCTTGGCGGGGTACCAGATTACATAGATACCGGTCGGCCATTTCGCGAACGCGGTTGCGAAGGCCTCGCCCAGTCTTTCGAACTCGTCTTTCGCCTCAAACGGTGGGTCGATCAGCACAACACCGCGCCGCTCCTTCGGCGGCACGAAAGCCGGCAGCGCCATCCAGCCGTCGAGATCGACCACGCGAGCCTGCTCGTCGCGCCGCAACACGTCAATCAACGCCTTGCGCGCCTTCGGCTCCAGCTCGCACGCCACGAGCCGGTCCTGCGGCCGCATCAGGCCACGCGCGATCAAGGGTGAGCCCGGATAGGCCTTGAGCTCGCCCTTCGGATTGAAGGCGCGAACGATGTCGAGATACGGCTTGGTCAGCGCGACCGTCTCGTTCGAGAAACGCGACTGCATCAACCGCGCGATTCCCGTCAGCCACTCGCCGCTGCGGCGCGCCTCGTCGCTGTCGAGATCATAGAGGCCAGCGCCCGCATGGGTGTCGATGACGCGGAAGGCGGCCGGCTTGTCCTGCAAATAGGTCAGGATGCGTGCCAGCACGATGTGCTTGATGACATCGGCGAAGTTGCCGGCGTGAAAGGCGTGGCGGTAGTTCATGGCGGAGAGTTACGATATCGCGCGATGAAAGTAACTCCCGTCATTCCGGGGCGGTGCGCAGCACCGAGCCCGGAATCCATTTCCCCACCGAGAATGCCGAGCGATGGATTCCGGGTTCGCGCTTCGCGCGCCCCGGAATGACGAGTTCAGGGGCCTTCTACCCACCCCTGATCGGCGGCATCGTCACCTGGTCGCGGCGGCAGGCGCGGCGTTCGATCTCCTCGCAGGCGCGGAATTGCAGGTCCTTGCTGAGGCAGATGCGGACCTCGGAGAGCCGGGTCCGGTTGCAGGTGACCGAGACGGCTGCGTTGCTCAGGCCCGGATTGGCCTTGATGAAGGCTTCCTCGACTTCCGCCGGTGCCACGCTCTTGGCCTGCGACAGGTCGAGATATTCGGCCGGAATCTTGATCGCGGCGCGCGCCTTTCGGATCGTCTCGAAATAGTTGCGGCCGTCGAGCCCGGAACAGGTGCCGTGCTTGTCCCACTCGTTGAAGATCAGCCCCGGCGCGGGCATCAGGTCGAGCATCGAGGAGACGATGTTGCGGTTCAGCCGCGGCGAGGGCCGCTGGCAATATTCCGGAAAGCCGTTCTCATATTGCGGCCACAGCCCGTGCACCACGAAGGAATAGGGCCGTCCCTCGCACTGGATATTCGACCGCCCGCCGCCGCGGCCGCGCTCGGCCGCTTCCTCGCAAAAGGACGGCGACCATGACAGCGACAGCACATAGAAATCGAATTCGCCGGGCGCGTTCTGCCGCTTGTCCTGGGCCTTGGCGCCGCCTGCGAGCCCAACCAACCCGGCAGCGAGGGTGAGCGAGATCATCAGGCGGGAGAGCGAGTTCAATCTAAAATAAAACATGGCGACGCCCCTCAACTAGACTGTGCAATCAGCCTAGCAGGCAACAAGAACATTTCAAGAACAAAATTGAAGGGACCGCCAATCGGCCGCTTGATTGGTTCGAATCAGGGCTCTTCGACTTGGGACTTCGCGGCGCGCTAGGGCTTGGCGGCGCGGCAGGACGGATTGTAGGCCCAGTTGCGGTCGAGCCCGACCACGCACCATTCGACGCCCTGGCCGAAGCTGGCAAAGCCGCCATCCTCGACGATCGAGAAGTGCACCCTGCGCATCTTGCCGTCAGTGAGCATGGCTTCGCCGGTGCAGTAGCGGCGCGGAATGTTGTCGGACGCCCAGGGCCGGAACGCGGTCTCGTGAACGTCCGAGAAGCCCGTGATCTTCAACGACGAATTCCAGAACGAGCTTTCCTTCTCCCAGAACTGGGTGGCGATCGTCGGCAGCGCCTTGTCGCATTCGGCGACATTGCCGTCATAGCGAGGGCCGCTCAGCCAGAAATTCAGCTCCAGCGGATTGGCGGCCCTGGCCTCACCGAGCGACAGCGCCCCGAACATGAGGCCGAGAACGGCAGCAAAGCGGAGCGATTTCAGGGAGGTCGAGGCGCGCATGGGCAATCCAGACAGCATGATCTGCGAGGGTCCGACGGTGCCGCGAAGGGCGGGAGAGGTCAAGTGCAACGCGGCAACACTTGGCCAGGAGTTGATCACAACGCCACAGTCAGCCGGCCTTCCGTTCTTTTCACCGCCGCGTCGGCACCGTAAACTGCCTCCAACCAATCGGAGTGACGGGAATGCGAATCATTGCGGCCGCGGGCCTTCTTGCGAGCCTTGTTGTCTTGGGGATCATGGCGAGCCAGTCGGCGCGCGCCGACATTCTTCCGGTGCCGCCCTTCAAGGGCAACGACACCGGCGGCATCATCGCCTATTCCATGGCGACGCAGACCGATGCGCGCCAAGTCGCGGCCGATCACTGCGCACGCTATGGCAAGGTGGTGAAATTCCTCGCGGTGCAGGCCTATGAGGGCGGTTACATCTCGTTCGCCTGCCGCTGGGTGCCCTACGGCGCCGCCGATCGGCCGATCCGCACGCTCTACTGAGGCGTTTCAGAACGCCAAAGGTCACGCCTCGACGTCTCAGCCGGGAGTCTCTCGCATGACGCGCAAGCTTGCTTTGCTCGGATCAGCCGTTTGCCTCGTGTTGTCGGCGGGGAGCGCCGTGGCCGACGATCTGCCGGTACGCAAGGCCGGTCTCTGGGAATTGAAGATGGTCAGGACCGGCTCGGCGATGCCGGAAATGACCATGCAGCACTGCACCGACGAGGCTGTCGACAAGGAGATGAATAACAACATCTCGCCGATGGCCAAGCAGGTCTGCTCCAAGCAAGACATCAAGAAGACGGCGACCGGCTATGTCAGCGATTCCGAGTGCAGCGTCGCCGGCATGTCCACGACGTCGCATGCCGAGATCACCGGCGATTTCAATTCGGCCTATACGGTGAAGACCTCGTCGCATGCGCAAGGTGGCGCTGTCGGTGCCGCGGGGCGCGACACCACCATGACGCTCGAAGCGAAATGGCTCGGCGCCTGCAAGCCGGACCAGAAGCCCGGCGACATCGTGATGCCCGGCGGCTTCAAGATGAACGTGCGCGACGTCGACAAGCTGAAGGCGCTGCTGCCGAAGTAGGCTAGGGCTACTGCAGCTACACCGGAATCCGCACGCTCGCCCTTAATCCGCCGATCGGGCTGTCGCCCAGCGTGATGTCGCCGCCATGCGAGCGGGCGATGTCGCGGGCGATCGCTAGCCCCAAGCCCGTGCCGCCTTCGTCCTGGTTGCGGGCGTTGTCCAGCCGCAGGAACGGCTTGAACACTTCCTCGCGCAAATGGACGGGAATGCCGGGGCCGTCGTCGTCGACGGTGACGGTCAGATAGCGGTGATCGCGCTGGCCGGAGATGGCAATGGCCCTGCCGTAGCGCGCGGCATTGGTGACGAGGTTGGCCAGGCAGCGCTTGAACGAGGCCGGCTTCACCGTCACCACGGGTAGACCGCTGAATGTCACTGTGGCGGCGTGGCCGTGGCGTTCGGCGTCACTGCGCAGCTCCTCGAGCGCCTGCGCCATGTCGGTCGGCTGCGACTGCTCACCGGAATCGCCGCGGGCGAAGGCAAGATAATCCTCCAGCATCATCGACATCTCGTCGACGTCCTTGCGCATGCCCTCCATCTCGGGGCTGTCGCCGATCAGCGCCAGCTCGAGCTTGAAGCGGGTGAGGATGGTGCGGAGGTCGTGGCTGACGCCGGCGAGCATCGCGGTGCGCTGCTCCATCGCGCGCTCGATGCGCGACTTCATCTCGAGGAAGGCGCCCGCGGCCCGCCGCACCTCACGCGCGCCGCGCGGCCTGAAGTTCGGCGCCTCGCGGCCCTTGCCGAAGCTTTCGGCGGCGTCGGCGAGCCGCAGGATCGGCTTGATCTGGTTGCGCAGGAACAGCACCGACACGATCAGCAGGATTGACGATGTGCCGACCATCCAGAACAGGAAGATTTCCGAGTTCGAGGCATAGGCGGCGCTACGCTGCGCGAACACGCGCATCACGGCGTCGTCGAGCTGGATGCGGATCTCGACGAGGTTGGAGCGGCCGACCGTGTCGATCCAGAACGAGCGTCCGATCTGGCGGCCGAGCTGCACCGACAGCGTCTGGTCGAGCAGCGAGAAGAACGGCTTGGGTCCGGGCGGCGGCATATCGCCGGGGGGCAGGAAATCGACCACCAACTGTAACCGTTGCCCGATGCTCTTGAGCTGCGCACGGTCCTTGTCCTGCGGATAGCTCTTGTAGACATCGATCAGCGCGGCGATGTCCTGCACGACTGCGGCCGACAGTCGCCGCGTCACCGTGTTCCAGTGCCGCTCCATGAACACGAAGGCGACCACGGTCTGCAGGATCACCATCGGCACGATCATGATGAGCAGTGCGCGCGCATAGAGGCCGGTCGGCATCCAGCCCTTGAAGGCGTTGCCCATCCAGCCATTGGCGGCAGAGACGCGCCCGGCGGCGCTCTTGAGCAGCGTCAGGCCGGTATCGATCGTGCTCATCGGTCGTGCTTCACTGCTTTTATGGCGAGGCGACCAGCCGGTAACCGATGCCACGCACTGCCTGGAGGAACAGCGGATTGGCGGGATCGGTCTCGATCTTGCGCCGCAGGCGGTTGATCTGCACGTCGACGGCGCGCTCGTTGACGCTGCCATTGCCGGTGAGCGCGCTGCGCGGCACGGTCTCGCCCGGCGTCTCCGAGAGAATCCGCAGCATCTCGCGCTCACGGTCGGTGAGATGGATGACCTCCTCGCCCTGGCGCAATTCGCCGCGATCGAGATGGTAGACGTAAGGACCGAACGCGATCTTCTCCACCGCCGCGGCCTGGACCGGCGGCGCGGCGCGCTTGAGAATGTTGTTGATGCGCAGCGCCAGCTCGCGCGGCTCGAACGGCTTTGCCACGTAATCGTCGGCTCCGATCTGAAGGCCCTCGATACGAGCTTCGGCTTCATGGCGCGCCGTCAGCATCACGATCGGCACCGACGAGGATGTGCGGATGAACCGGGCGAGATCGAACCCGGTCTCGCCGGGCATCATGACGTCGAGGATCAGCAAATCGAAATGCAGCCCCAAAAGCTTTGAACGCGCATCACCCGCGCTCGAAGCGGTGGTGACGCGATAGCCTTCAGCCGCAAGAAAGCGCGACAGCAGATCGCGGATGCGGCGATCGTCGTCGACCAGCAGCAGATGGGGGGCGTCGTCAGCCGGTTGCACCGGCGGGCGGGCGAGCGTGGCAGCGAGCGGCACGGTCACTCCTTTGCGTCTTGATGGGTGGTGGCGAAGATCGTCTCCAGCACCTTGTCCGGATCGTCGCGGTCGATCATCGCGCGCAGGAAGCGCTTGACGGTTTCGGCATCCTGCGGCGCCATCTCGGCGAGGGCCTTGGTGATCCGCGTGGTCTGGAGTCCGGCGAGCTTCTGCACCAGTGCCTCGCCCTTCGGCGTCGCATAGAGCAGGCGCTGGCGGCGGTCGTTGTCGCCGGTCTTCTGCACGATGTAGTCCTCATCCAGGAGCTGCTTGAGCACGCGGCCGAGCGACTGTTTTGTGATGCGCAGGACGTCGAGCAGGTCGGCGACCTTCAGCCCGGGATAGCGGTAGACGAAGTGCATGACCCGGTGATGGGCCCGGCCGAAGCCAAAAGCCTCCAACTCATGGTCGGGATCGCCGACGAAATCGCGATAGGCGAAGAACAGCAGTTCGATGATATCCCAGCGCAAATTGCCTCCATCGCCTGCCGCCGGCCGTGGCTCGGCAGCGTCTTGAGAGGGAGTCGCGAAATTTATGTCAGGCATATTGACGTATCTTGGGTTCAATGTTACAAAACGATCGACCCGCACGAAATTTTAGATCGTTTAGTGTCGGGTGGCATTTCTAAGAGTGGCCGAACAGGCGGCGACGGCCGAAGCAGATCTACCGTGCGATTGTCGAGCGGCATTTCGGCAAAACATACTGGACTTCCGCCTTCCGCAAAAGCATGTCCTCGGAAGACATGCTGGCCACGGAAACCGGCCGTAACAAGGCTGGTGGCGGTCCGGCCAGAAACCACATCAAGCCAGCCGGGCCGAAACAGGCTAGGCCGGCGCCAGAACAACGCCGCCACCGGCAGCGGGAGCCAAGGACATGAGCATGAAATTCGACATCCAGCCCGCGTCCAATCCGACGTCCGAGAAGGACCGGGTCGCCAAGCTGGTCGACCCAGGCTTCGGACGCGTCTTCACCGATCACATGGCGGTGGTCCGCTATAACCAGGCCAAGGGCGGCTGGTATGAGGCGCGCGTCGAAGCGCGCGCCAATTTTCAGATCGATCCGGCCGGCGCGGTCCTGCACTACGCCCAGGAGATTTTCGAAGGCCTCAAGGCCTACAAGCGCGACGACGGCGGCGTGAACCTGTTTCGCCCCGATGCCAATGCGCGGCGCTTCAAGAACTCCGCCGATCGCATGGCCATGGCGCAGCTCCCCGAGGACGTCTTCATCGAGGCGGTCGAGCAGATCGTGCGCATCGATCGCGCCTGGATGCCGGGCGGCGAAGGCAGCCTTTATCTGCGGCCCTTCATGATCGCGAGCGAGACCTTCCTCGGCGTCAAGCCGTCGTCCGAATATATCTTCACGGTCATCGCCTCACCGGTCGGGTCCTATTTCAAGGGCGGCCCGGCGCCGGTCTCGATCTGGGTCTCCGAGAATTACACGCGCGCGGCCGTCGGCGGCACCGGCGCCGTCAAGTGCGGCGGCAATTACGCTGCAAGCCTGCGTGCGCAGGCCGAAGCGATCCAGCACGGGTGCGATCAGGTGGTCTTCCTCGACGCGGTCGAGCGCCGCTATGTCGAGGAGCTCGGCGGCATGAACGTGTTCTTCGTGTTCGACGACGGCTCGTTGTCGACCCCGCCGCTCGGCACCATCCTGCCCGGCATCACCCGCGACTCCATCATCGCGCTGGCCAAGGACGCCGGAAAGACCGTGCGCGAGGAGCCGTACTCGCTCGACCAGTGGCGCAAGGACGCGGCCAGCGGCAGGCTGAAGGAAGCCTTCGCCTGCGGCACCGCGGCCGTGATCTCGCCAATCGGCAAGGTGCGCTCGGTCAGCGGCGATTTCGAGATCAGCGGCGGCGCCGCCGGTCCCGTCGCCATGGGCCTGCGCAAGCAGCTCGTCGACATCCAGTACGGCCGCACCAACGATCCGCACAACTGGATCAGGAAGGTGTTTTGAACGGTTCGCGGCGTCAGGCACGGCAGGCTCTCTCGCTCCCTCGCCCCGCTCTTGCGGGGAGAGGGTGGGGTGAGGGGCTGTCACGGCGAATTCGAGAGATATGAGTTCGCGGAGAGTCCCCCTCACCCGAAATCCGCGCCTTCAGCGCGAATTTCGACCTCTCCCCGCAAGCGGGGCGAGGTGAAAAGCGCCGTTTGCGGGTTGTAAGTCGAGGTCTATGTTGTAAGTCAACGTCACCTTACACGCCTGACAACGAGCGACATGGCCGAAAAACCCAAAAAACCCCAGAAACTGAAGGCGCGCCTGCCGCGCGGGCTCGAGGATCGCGATCCCGCTGCGATCCGGGCGACGCGCGAGATGGTCGAGAAGATCCGCGCCGTCTACGAGCTCTACGGGTTCGAGCCGGTGGAGACGCCGGCGATGGAATACACCGACGCGCTCGGCAAATTCCTGCCCGACCAGGATCGCCCGAACGAGGGCGTGTTCTCGTTCCAGGACGATGACGAGCAGTGGATCAGCTTGCGCTACGACCTGACCGCGCCGCTGGCGCGCTATGTCGGCGAGCGCTATGGCACCGACGGTCTGGTCCTGCCCTATCGCAGCTACCGCGTCGGCTACGTCTTCCGCAACGAAAAGCCCGGCCCCGGCCGCTTCCGTCAGTTCATGCAGTTCGACGCCGACACGGTCGGCTCAGCGACGCCGGCGGCGGATGCCGAGATCTGCATGATGGCCGCGGACACGATGGAAGCGCTGGGCGTTGCGCGCGGCCAATACGTGGTGAAGGTGAACAACCGAAAAGTGCTCGACGGCGTTCTGGAAGCCATCGGGCTCGCGGGTGAGGAGAATGCGGCACGCAGGCTGACCGTGCTGCGCGCGATCGACAAGCTCGACAAGTTTTCCGCCGACGAAGTGCGCAAATTGCTCGGCCCCGGACGATGGGACGGCGGCGAAGAAGGCAAGGGCGACTTCACGAAGGGCGCCAATCTGAGCGCGGCGGAGGCTGACGTCGTTCTCGCCATCACCAAGCCGCGCGACGATTGGAAAGAGGCCATTACCGCTGCAGAGACTTACCTGGCCAAGAGCGAGGTCGGTCAGGCCGGCGTGAGCGAGCTGGAAGAGATTGCCAAGCTCGTCACGGCGTCGGGTTACGGTGTCGACCGTATCAAGATCGATCCGTCCGTCGTGCGCGGCCTCGAATATTACACCGGCCCCGTCTACGAGGTCGAGCTGCTGCTCGACACCAAGGACGAGAAGGGCCGCTCGGTGCGCTTCGGCTCGGTCGGCGGTGGCGGGCGCTATGATGGTCTCGTCTCGCGCTTCCGCGGTGAGCCCGTGCCGGCGACCGGCTTCTCGATCGGCGTGTCGCGGCTGCAGGCCGCGCTGACTCTGCTCGGCAAGCTCGACACGCGGCCAGAAGTCGGGCCCGTCGTCGTCACCGTGTTCGACCGCGACCGCGTTGCCGACTATCAGAAGATGGTGGCGTCCCTGCGCACCGCCGGGATCCGCGCCGAGCTCTATCTCGGCAATCCCAAGAACATGGGCAACCAGCTCAAATACGCGGACCGCCGCAACTCACCTTGCGTGATCATCCAGGGTTCGGATGAAAAGGCGCGCGGCGAGCTGCAGATCAAGGATCTGATCGAGGGCGCGAAAGCCGCCGCTGCGATCGCCTCCAACCAGGAATGGCGCGAGACGCGTCCGGCGCAGTTCTCGTGCAGCGAAGCCGATCTCGTCACCAAGGTGCGCGAGGTCTTAGGCCGCCATGACGTAGAGTGGGGATAGCCATTCCGGCAGGCTGCCATGCCCGGGCTTGTCCCGGGCAGCCACGTCCTGTTTGATGCGCACCACCATGAAGGACCGGGGCGTGCCCGGTCATCGCGACAGCAGTAGGGAGAAAACGATGCCTGAGATCACCGTCAGCATGGCCGAAGGCCGCACCGACGAGCAGAAGGCCGGCATGATGCGCGACATCACCCAGGCGCTGGTGAAGAATCTCGGCGTCGACGCCGATGCGGTCGTCATCCAGATCAACGAAGCCCCGCTCCGCCACAAGATGAAGGGCGGCAAGACGTTTGTGGAGCGCGCCGCGGCTGCGAAGAAGTAGCTACGGCTCGAGCCCGTAAGCACAGCCATAGCGCCAATCACTGCCGTCGTCCCGGCGAAGGCCGGGACCCATAACCACAGGGAGTGGTTGTAGGCGCGAGCTGATAACTCCGAGTCTTCGCCAAACTATTCCCTGTGGTTATAGGTCCCGGATCAGCGCTCGCTACGCTCGCTTGTCCGGGACGACAGCGGAGTTTGAGGCCTCATGGACGCACGCGACTTCATCACAATCGACATGAGCGCCGAGCGCACGCTGGTGGTCCCAGTGGAGCGGACGGTCGGGCATTTCGTGCCCGGCATGCCGATGGTCTATGCGACCCCGATGATGATTTTGGAGATGGAGATGACGTCGGGTGACGCGATCCGCTCCGCACTTCAGCCGGGCTGGGTCACCGTCGGCACCGAGGTCGACATCCGCCATCTTGCCGCAGCGCTTGTCGGCGCAACGGTGCGGACCACTGCGAAAGTGATCGCGGTCGAGCGCCGCGTCATCCGCTTCGAGGTCGAGGCATTCGAGGGCACGCGCAAGCTCGGCGAAGGCCGCCACGCGCGCGGGCTCGTGAATGTCGAGATGTTCAACAAGCGGCTCGGGGCGTAGCCGCTACTTGGCCAATTCCTTCGATCGCTTCGTCGCAGCCGCAATCGCGCGGATCATCAACTCGCGCAGGCCGGGCTCGCCCATCAGCACGCCGAGTGCCGCAGCGGTGGTGCCGCCCGGCGAGGTGACGTTCTGGCGCAGCGTGCTGGAGGGAAGATCCGACTGGTGCAGCAGCTCACCAGAGCCCGCGACCGTTTCGCGCGCGAGCTTTGTCGCCAACGCTTCGGGCAATCCCGCTTCCACGCCGGCGCGCGCGAGCTCCTCGGCGAGCAGAAACACATAGGCCGGACCGGAGCCCGACACGGCGGTCACCGCGTCCATCAGGCTTTCATCCTCGACCCATTCGACCGAGCCGGTGGCGCGCAGCAATGCATCGGCGATGGCACGTTGCGTGGCGCTGACATTCTTCGCAGCAACGGCAACCGTAATGCCGCGACCGATCGCGGCCGGCGTGTTCGGCATCGCGCGCACCACGGCGCCGCCGCAGACTTCTTCAAGCGAGGCGATCGTGGTTCCCGCCATGATCGAGACCACTGAGGTTTTGTCCGTGATGAACGACTTCAGCTTGGCGCCGGCGTCGCGGAACATCTGCGGCTTCACCGCGACGATCATCGTCTCGACGCTACCAGCCGCCTTCACATCGGGATTGAGCGCAACGCCCCTGGCGGCCAGCGCGGTGATCTCGGGCGAGATGTGCGGATCGACCACCGCAACGCGGCGCGGATCGAGCCCGCCTGCCAGCCATCCGGTCAGCATCGCGCCGCCCATCTTGCCGGCGCCGGCGAGAAGGATGGTTCCGGTGATGTTTTGGAGAGTGCTGTTTGCCACTGCGGTCACCACGAACAAAGGTGTCGTCCCGGCGAAGGCCGGGACCCATAACCACAAATGGTTCTAGTGGATGGAAGGCAGAGCAACAAGCATGCGCGATACGGCGAAATCACGCGGTATGGGTCCCGGCCCCCCGTGCGCAATTGCGCACTAGGCCGGGACGACGACGAGGAGAGAGCCGTGGCTCACAGGAAAGGCTTACGCCTCGCCGACCGTATCAAACATCGCGGCGTCCATCGCCTGCGCGGTGGTCTTGCCGGCCCACACCACGAACTGGAACGCCGGGAAGTAACGTTCGCAGGCGTGGATGGCGCCGGCGAGCATGGCTTCGCATTGCGCGGTCGAGGCGGTGAGGCCGCCCGGCAGCACCAGCGCCTGGCGGTGCATGATCATGCCGGTGTTGGTCCACAGGTCGAAATGGCCGATCCACAATTGCTCGTTGACCGCGGCGACGAGCCGCTGCACCTCGCCGAGCCGCGCGACCGGAATCTTCATGTCGAAAGCGGAAGCGAGATGCAGCGCTTCGATCTCACCCATCCAGGTGAACGAGATCTGGTAGTCGGTCCATTGCCCCTTCGAGACAATGGTCAGTTCGTCTTCGCCGGAGCGTTCGAACGGCCAGTTGTTGCTGGCAGCGATATCCTCGACCACCGCGAGCGGATGGCTTTTGGAATCGATAGCGCCTTCGAGCAGGGACATGCCGTCTCGACCTCTTGCCTTCTTGTTGTCTTTAGATACGCACGCGGTTGGTCCGGCGCGCGCTTCCTTAGATATCGCTAAGGCGATCCAATGGGAGTCGCTGTAGCGATCCCGGGATCAGCGCGGGCTTGTCGCGGATCAACTGATGTGATTTGCGGAATCTGCGCAACCGGGTCCCGAGTCCGTCCACAAGCCAGGACTCGTTCGTCCACAGCTCATCTCGGCCACAATTCTTAACGATGAGAACAAACCGGAATCGAATTCGCGAGGAATACGCCAATCGTTAATTCCGCCCCGCGAGGGCTGTACCGCCATAGCGGCATGGGACCATGCGCTTTTTTGCTGCGGAACCGCTTGCCTGCGGCCCCGGACCGGCGTCATATTTCGAACCGGGTCGCTCAATCCCGAGCGGCCGATGTTCTCAGGGCGGGGTGAAAGTCCCCACCGGCGGTAAGGGCCGAAAAGCCTAAGCCCGCGAGCGCCTTCCTCCAGGTTTTTACCGAAGGGAAGGGTCAGCAGATTCGGTGCGACTCCGAAGCCGACGGTTAAAGTCCGGATGAAAGAGAACGGTCGGTGGCAGACGCATCGCAAGATGCGGCTGTTTGTCGTTCCGTGTGCCCTGATTCTGGTCCTTTGAAGGAAAGCCATGAATCAGATGTTGCAAGATCCCCAAGTCCAAACCTCCCAAGCTGAAACTTCCCAGACACCGCCGCCGGTTCCGCAAGGCCCGGCGACCGAGCATCCGCGCTTCGCCAAGCCGCAGCGGGTGGCCTTCGTGCAGGCCTGCTGGCACCGCGACGTGGTCGAGGAAGCCCGCATCGCCTTCATCAAGGAGGCCGAGGCGCGCCGTCTCACCCATGTCGACGTGTTCGAGGTGCCGGGCTCGTTCGAGATCCCGCTGCACGCGCAGGTCCTCGCCAAGACGCGGCGCTACACCGCGATCGTCGCGGCCGGCCTTGTCGTTGACGGTGGCATCTATCGCCACGAGTTCGTCGCTGACACCGTGATCAAGGCGCTGATGGACGTGCAACTGCGCACCGAGGTGCCGGTGTTCTCCGCCGTGCTGACGCCACAGCAATTCCACGAGACCGAAGTGCACTACGATTTCTTCCGCAGGCACTTTGCGATCAAGGGCGTCGAGGTCGCGGCCGCCTGTGCGGAGACACTGCTCGGCCTGGAGCGCCTGCGCGGCCAGGTCGCGGCGGGGATTGTGTAGCACTCCTTGCACACGCCGCTGATGGTCAATCCCGCCGCCATCCCTATAAAGTCGGCGGCGGGAGGAGGCCGTGTGAGCGCGAGGGCGAAGGTCGGTTAGCTGCCGTGGGGTGGACAAAGCGGAGCGTGCCCACTATTCCCGATCGCAAAACCTGCTGGTGGGCACGGCGCCCGCTCGCTCCGGCTTGAGCAGCCGGTAATGCAGCCGCGCATAGCCGCCGAGCCACCGGACGGCGGCATTGAGTCCGAGCGCCAGCAACGCAGCGAACCCTGCGCCAGTGGTCACCAAGGCGACGCCTGCGAGCCCGCGCAAGATCAGCTCGACGACCCGTCCATCGCCGAAATGCTTGTAGACGCTGATGAGCAATCCGATGCCGACAATTCCCACGGCGAGGCCGCTGAGCGCGAACAGCGCGGCCGTCGAGTTGCGGAAGGAGTGGTGGTTCTCCCACCGGCGCAATCCCGTCTCGGCGCGCAGCTCGCGTGCCAGCCGTCTGGGGTCGCCAAGAGCGGAGGCGACCTCTTGGCTGAATTCGCTCTTAGCCCAGGGATACGCCTGCCTTGGCGCGGCTGATCCCAAGGGTGAGGATGCGATGCAGGAGATCCCTGTATTTGAGCCCGTCATGTTGAGCCGCCGTGGCGAACTCCTGGCTCTTGGCGATTTCAGGGTTTGGGTTGGCTTCGATGAAATACGGCGTGCCGTCGGCAGCGAGACGGAAATCGATGCGCGCGTAGCCATCGAGGCCAAGCGCCCGGTAGATGCGTTTCGCGGCACGCTGGATGCGCGCCGTGACTTCGGGCGCGAGGTCTTTCGCCGGCCCGTCGACGATGCCGAGGCGCTCCTGGTAGTCGGTGTCGTGCTTGGCCTTTTCGGTGGCGATGTGCCGTGAACTGCGCCCGCCCATGCTGCCGAATTTCAATTCCCACACCGGCAGGACGCGGAGACGGTTGTTGCCGAGAACGCCGACATAAAGCTCGCGACCCTCGATGAACTGCTCGGCGATGGCCGCGGTTTCGCTCCGATCGTGGATGAAGGCGACGCGCTCCGCGAGCTTTTCGTCGGTATCGACGATGGAGGCCTGAGAAATGCCGGCAGATCCATCCATGTTCAGGCTCTTGACGATCAGCGGCAGCGCAAGATGCTTCGGCCGCTTGACCTTGCGTCGCATCGGGAAGACGGCGAAGGCCGGGACCGCGATGCGGCGGTGATGCACCAGCGTCTTGGAAAGGTCTTTGCCGCGCGCCAGGATCAGGCCGCGCGGATTACACCCGGTATAAGGGACCTTCATCAGTTCGAGATAGCTGGCGATATGCTGGTCATAGGCGACGTTGTAGTGGAATTCCTCCAGCAGCGTGAAAACCACGTGCGGCTTGAACTCCTCGATCGCTTCGCGGACCGGCCTGATTTCCTCCTGTGCGCCGAGTGCGCGGACCTCATGGCCGGCCGCGCGCAAGGTGCTCACGACGTCGTATTCCGTTTTCCAAGTGTTGATTTCCTGCGCCGTGTATCCGTCGGATGAGTCCGGCGGCAGGAAGTCGGGATGCATCAGCACGAGGATACGGAGTCGTCTCATAGCGCGATCCATTTGCGCCGAGACGGGCCAAACAGCGCGTGCATCGTCTTGGCGGTCACGAGGACAGTGAAATCGAGAACGAGCTTTTGTTCCGGGCCCACCGCGCGCAGGTCGAGCTCGCGGCACCGGGAGATCATGTCGTCAAGCACGGCATCGAGCGTGAGCTGGTTCTCGCCCGTCCACCGCGCGACCAGTCGCCTGATCTGGGCGCGGTGCCGCCGGATCAGGGCCGCAGCCGGCTTCGACCGGTGATGCCGCGGATCGGCAGAGAACAGCCGGGAGAGGTCGCGGTCGTAGGTCTTCGGTGGCGTGAAGGCGTAGAATGCCTGCTTCTGCTTGTAGTGCTCTTCGAGCGTCTGGCTGAGCCTGCTCAGGGGATCGACACGCTTTCGCGTCGTGACGAGCGGTCGCTCTCCCGCGATCTCGCCCATGAGCTCGTCGACATATTCGAGTTTCTTCAGCGCGGGCCAGCCGGCGTATCGCGTGCGCCAGTTCGAACGCGGTCGCAGCCACACCGCAAACGTCTCGGCGAAATCTTCATCCGGGTGGCTCTGCGCGTACCAGAGCCGGAGGTGCTGAACGTAACGCCTGCTCGCCGGATTGGGCCGGTAGTAGCGCGGGTAGTGTTTCGACGACGGCCCGAACAATTGTTGCCAGCGCCGGCGGCGCTGCAACTGGAAACCGTGCTGGATGGCATGGCCCGCCTCGTGACGGAGAATGGCCATGCACTCGCGCCAGGTTCCGCCCTCGACGTCGAACATCATCTTCTTCTCGAGCTTCATCAGGCGGGGATGGGCGAGATAGAAGGGGATCGCGATGCCGGGCACGTCTCCCGGACTGAACCACTCGCTCGAGATCCACGTGTGCGGCCGCAGCCGGATGCCTCGCTCTTCCAGCTCCTCGTGGAGCGTGGCGACGCAATCCTCCAGCCAGGTGCCTTCGACCGTAACCTTCAGGCTGGAGAGGCGCTGCTTGAGCAGCTCGTCATCCGACAGCTTTTCCCAAGCAAATTTCCGGCGCGGCATCAGGTATCCAGAAGGCAGGGATGACTCGGAATCTCAATGATGTCATGGGCGGCAGCCCGCAACAACCCGCGAGCCGTGCTGCGGCGCGTCGTGAGGGGCGGGAGCGGCTCGCGCTCCCTCGCCCCGCTTGCGGGCAGGGCAATCGCATATGACTCGTTGCGGGCGACCTGCGCGCACGCCTCGTCCTTCGAGACGGCGCTTACGCGCCTCCTCAGGATGAGGCTAACCAGCGTCAGTGCCCCTTTGAAACTGCTGCCGCATACTCCGCCCTCATCCTGAGGAGCCCGCCCAAAGCGGGCGTCTCGAAGGATGGTCGCAGGGACAAGTTTTCATATGCGATTGCCCTGCCGCTTGCGGGGAGAGGCGAAGAAGAAATCAGTCGAACAGGCTCGAGACTGACTCTTCCGCCGCGGTGCGCGCGATCGCATCCGAGATCAGGCTCGCGATCGGCAGTGTGCGGATGTTCGGCGCCTTGGTCACCGCTTCCGTCGGCAGGATCGAGTCGGTGATGACGAGCTCTTTCAGCTTCGAGCCCGAGATACGGGCGGCCGCGCCGCCGGAGAGCACGCCATGGGTGATATAGGCGTAGACATCCTTGGCGCCCTTGGCGATCAGCGCGTCGGCGGCGTTCACCAGCGTGCCGCCGGAATCGACGATGTCGTCGACCAGGATACAGCTGTAGCCTGAGACGTCGCCGATCACGTTCATGACTTCGGATTCACCCGGACGTTCGCGGCGTTTGTCGACGATCGCGAGCGGGGTGTTGATGCGCTTGGCGAGGCCGCGGGCGCGGGCCACGCCGCCGACGTCGGGCGATACTACCATCACGTTGCCGAGATCGAAACGTTCGCGGATGTCGCGCACCATCAGGGGGGCAGCGAACAAATTGTCGGTCGGGATATCGAAGAAGCCCTGGATCTGGCCGGCATGCAGGTCGAGCGTCATGACGCGGTCGACGCCGGCATGGGTGATCAGATTGGCGACGAGCTTGGCCGAGATCGGCGTGCGCGAGCCGGAGCGGCGGTCCTGCCTGGCATAGCCGAAATAGGGGATCACTGCGGTGATGCGGCGCGCCGAGGAGCGGCGCAGCGCGTCGGTGATGATCAGCAGCTCCATCAGATTGTCGTTCGCCGGAAACGAAGTCGACTGGATGATGAAGGCATCCGAGCCGCGGATGTTTTCCTGGACCTCGACGAAGATCTCCATGTCGGCAAAGCGCCGCACCACCGCTTTGGTCAGCGGCATGTCCAGGCCCTGCGCGATCGCCTGCGCGAGGGCGGGATTCGAGTTGCCGGCGACAAGCTTGATGGAGCCGTTCTTGGCCGACATGGACGCTTCCTCCCGCGCTTTGCTGGATACGACGTTCAACATCAAAGAATACCCACTGGCAGCACGGTTACGACGGGCGAGGAAATATCAGGCCGAAGCCCGCACTGGCAACCCGGGATGCTACGTTTTCCCTCCGAAAAGCCTGAGTCGGGCCAACAGCTTGGCTGCAACTTGGGCCCGTGGTTTAGCGGTGGTTATTGCCGGGCATAGCCGAGCGCCGAGGCCGGCATCTCCAGCGCCGGAGCCTCCGGAGCCACACTCGCCACCGCCGGTCCGCGCAGGCCCGGAACCGAGCCGGGCGCGTCCGGCGTTCCGTTGATCATGTTGGAAAGTCCGCTGAATCCGGCCTGGGCGATCTTCCGCAGCACGAGGTCGTCGGCAGCCTGCCAGGGGTCGCGCATCGCGTCCCGGCCGCCTTTGGCGGCGGTCAGTTCCTCGCCGGAGAGGCGCAGCGCCCGCTGCTGGCTGGCGTCGTAGACGTCCCAGACCCAGGCGATCACGGTCTTGCCGCGGACCACCTGGGCGGAGAGGTAGCTGCGCACGCGGTAGGCGGCCGTCCCCTCGCGGGAGACCACGGACAGGCTACGCAGCTTGGATTCGCTGTCGAGCACGCCGACCATGCGGTCGAATACCTGCGGCGGCGGGCCGTCGATCGACTCAAAAGCGACCGTCGCCCCAGACCCGCCGCTCGGCACCATCGCGTAGGAATTGGCGGGTGCGTTGCCGCCGGCGCAGCCGGCCAGCGCGGTCGCTGCCGCCAGCAGTATGACCGCCAGCACGCGCGAGCCCGCACGGCGCAAGATGAATGACGCTTCCCTCATTGAGGGCAGCGATATCGTTAAAATCGATTAAGGTCTAGGGCAGAGGCGATACAAAACACACTGTCATTCCGGGGCGCGCCACTTGGCGCGAGCCCGGAATCCATTTCTCCGCGCGAACTTCCGCACGATGGATTCTCAGATGCGCAATTGCGCATCATAGTTCTCGCTTCGCGAGCCCCCGGAATGACGGTTGTTCAGGTTGCCGGTGTGTTCACGCTTCCAGCGCGATCGCGTGAATATGGCGGCCGTAATCCGGCTCCTTGCGATGCACCGAGCGGCGATAGCTGAAGAAGCGCTCGTCGGCGTAGGTATCGAGGCCGAGATCGTCGATCATCAGAATGCCGGCGGCTTCCAGCCGCATGCGGATGAAGCCGGCGAGGTCGAACATCGCGTGGCCCTCGCGCAGCGACGGGATGAAGAACATCGCGTTGTCCGCATCCGCCTCGATGAAACGCGCGACGAACTCGTTGCCGACCTCGTAGCTGTCCTGGCGGATCAAGGGACCGATCGCGGCGATGATGCCGCTGCGGGCGGCGCCGAGATTCTCCATCGCCGAGATCGTGGATTCCAGCACACCCGTGAGCGCGCCCTTCCAGCCGGCATGGGCGCCGCCGATCACGCGCGCATGGGGATCGACGAACAGCACGGGGCCGCAATCGGCGGTGGAGACGCCGAGCGCGATGCCCGGCGTCCTGGTCACCAGTGCATCCCCCTTCGGCCGTGGGCCGCTTGGCCAGGGTGCATCGGCGACGCGGACGTCGGGCGAATGGATCTGATGCAGGCTGAGAAAGCGCTCCGGCGCAATGCCGACATGTTCGGCCATGCGGCGGCGGTTCTCTGCAACAAGGGCCTGATCGTCGTTGGAGCCGAGCCCGCCGTTGAGCGCGGCATAGATGCCGCTGGAGACGCCGCCTTCACGCGTGAAGAAGGAATGGCGCAGGCCGGGCACTGCCGACAGCAGCGACGAAGTGAGAGTCATCGATGGTCTCCGGCCCGTTCGAGGTCGCTGAGGCCCGCAAGGCCCGTCAGCCGCGGCTCGGAGATGCCGAGCACCTTGAACATCGCGCCCATGCCGCTGCGCCCGGTGTCGGTCAGCCGCTTCAGCGCCACGGAAATGTCGGTTGCCACCTCCGGCGTCGCCTTCTGCATGAGCGCGGCGGCGCGGGTGTCGATGCCGACGCGCTTGAGGAAATCACCTTGCGTCACCGGCCCGTGCACGCGGGCGCCGAGGTCCTCAGCCGCGCGCGCGAGCGCCTGGAAGTCGACATGGGCGGTGACGTCAGCCTGGCCCGGCGCCTTCAGGGGATCGGTGAAGCTGTGACGTGCGATGGCCTGAAAGGTGTCGCCGGCATCGCTGCGCAGATGGCCGTAATCGATGATCAGGGCCGCGCCGTCCTGGTCGCGCACGCGCGCGGCGAGCTTCATGATCTCGGTATCGGGCCGCCATTCGAACACCGCGCCGACCGGCGCCGCGCGTACCAAAGGCGGCAGCAGCACGTCGAAGCGTGGCGTCGGCTCGGATGCCGCGCCGAACTGAAGCTTGCCGTTGGGGTCGACCTCGACCACACGCTCGTGCCAACCGTTCTCGCGCTTCACCATCTGGTGGATCGGCAGCACGTCGAAATATTCGTTGGCGAGGATGATGCTGGGGCCTTCGGGCACGTCGTCGATGCTGTGGTGCCAGGCGATGTTGTTGCGCACGCCCGCCAATGTCGTGCTCTGCCGCTCGCGCAGGACCGGATTGACCTCGACCAGATGAATGCTGAGCCCCTGGTAGAGCGGCGGCAGCACGCGCAGCGCGCGCAGTGCGTCCGCCATCATGGTGCCGCGGCCGGGGCCGATCTCGATCAGCCGCAGGAATTGCGGCGAACCCATCTGCTTCCAGACCGAGGCGGTCCACAATCCCAGCAGTTCGCCGAACATCTGGCTGACTTCGGGCGCGGTGGTGAAGTCGCCTTCGCGTCCCAATGGATCGCGCGAGACGTAATAGCCGTAGCGCGGATGCATCAGGCACGATTCCATGTATCGCCAGACCGGCATGGGGCCTGAGGATTTGATCAGCGCCTTGATCTCGTTGAGCAGTGGCTGTTCGGTCACGTGTCTTCTCGAAATGGATTAACGAATGGCCTCGGTGGGCCTCGGTGCCCCGCGCCTGACAGCCCATACAATAAGTATACCGCCGACGATAAGCATCGGGATCGACAGCAGCATGCCCATGGTTAATCCGCCCCAGAGGAAGCCGAGCTGGACGTCCGGCTCGCGGAAGTGCTCGCCGGCGATGCGGGTCAGGCCATAGATCAGGATGAAGGCACCGAGGATCATGCCGGGACGCTTCAGGGCGCCGAGGCGGATCATGATCGCGAGCACCGCGAACAGCAGAATGCCCTCCATGCCGGCTTCATAGAGCTGGCTCGGATGGCGCGGCAAATGCGAGGGATCGTTGGGGAAGATCATCGCCCAGGGCAGGCTCGCATCGGTGGCACGGCCCCACAATTCGCCATTGATGAAATTGGCGATCCGCCCGAGCAGCAGCCCGATCGGGGCGACTGCGGTGGTGATGTCGCCGAGCGACAGGATCGAGATGCCGTTGCGATAGGCAAACCACATCACCGCGACGACGCAGCCGAGGAAGCCGCCATGAAACGACATGCCGCCTTCCCACAGCCGGAAGATGGCGTCGGGATGATCGATGAAGAAGGGCAGATTGTAGAACAGCACATAGCCGGTGCGGCCGCCCAGGATGATGCCGAGCGTAACCCAGAGGATGAAGTCGTCGATCTGCACCAGCGACATCGGCGCGGGGCCGCCCCACAGGCGCTCGTCCTTCAATAGCGAACGCGCATAGAGCCAACCGATGACGATGCCGCCGATATAGGCCAGCGCGTACCAGCGGATCGCGAACGGCCCGATCGCGACCGCGATCGGGTTGAACGATGGGAAGTCGATGAGCAGAAAGGGCATCGCGCCTGCTATTGCTGGACGAGATTGCGGCGATAGAGCGCCAGCAGCCGCTCCCAATGCCGCTCGGCGGCGTCGCGGTCATAGACCGGCCGCTTGGGAAAGGCGAAGCCGTGATGGGTGCCGGGATAGGCCTCGACCTCGGCTTTCGCGCCGTCCGTGCCCTGCTTGACCTTCTCGATGATCTCGGTCGGCGCATAGATGTCGGTCTCGGCGCAGGCGAAATAGAGCTCGGCCTTGGTCTTGCTCGCGGCAAGATGCGGGCTGTCGTCCTGCTCCGTCGCGAGCTGCACACCGTAGATTGAGGCGGCGGCCTTGACGCGGTCGGGGAAATGCGTGGCGGCATTGATGGCGTAGCGGCCGCTCATGCAATAGCCGACGGTGCCAATGATTTTGGCGTTCGCGGCCGTCTGGCCCTCGGCATAGGTGAGCAGCGCCCTCGTGTCGTCCATGATCATGGGAATCGTGAGCGAGCCCATCAGCGCGAACAGGCGCTTGCGCTCCGGCGCGTTCGGATCGGCCGGCAGCGCGCCAAGCTCCATCACGCCGGAGCGGTAATAGAGGTTCGGCAGCATCACGTAATAGCCCGACGTCGCGAGCCGGCGCGCCATGTCGCGCAGCTCTTCGCGGATCGCCGGCGCGTCCATGTAGAACAGGATGACCGGGAACGGTCCGTCGCGCTCGGGATGAACGATGAAGGTCGCGGTGTGCCCGTCCTTGGTGGGAATTGCGATCTGCTGCTCGATCATGTCTTGCGTTCCGCCTTGTGATTCTTCTTATGCAGGGACGTTGAATACGATTGCAAGGAAACCGGGGCATGACAAGGATACCGCCGCGCGGCCCTTGAACCGGCCTTCGCAGATTGCCATTGTCTTGTCCGCTGTTCGCGCAAAGTTTATCGAGGCCGCCAGGAGACCGACATGACCCAGACCACCAACCGGTTTTTCGACGAGATCGGCCGCATGATGAACGACGCCGCCGGCGCGGCCCAGGGCGTCAAGCGTGAGTTCGATACGGTGATGCGGACGCAAGCCGAGAAGTTCCTGCGCGACATGGACCTGGTCAAGCGCGAGGAGTTCGAGGCGGTCAAGGACATGGCCCGCCTCGCCCGCGAGGAAAACGAGGCCCTGAAGGCGCGCATCGCGGCGCTGGAGGCCAAGCTCGGCGGGTAAGGCAGCTCTTTCTTACCCTCCCCTGGAGGGGGAGGGTCGGCGCGTAGCACCGGGGTGGGGTGATCTCTCCACTCGGGCACCGCCTCAATGGAGAAACTGTCACCCCACCCCGCTCGCGCTTCGCGCGATCGACCCTCCCCCTGGAGGGGGAGGGTAAGAGCAGCCCATTCTCCTTGTCATTTCTGCATCTTCCGGGTAAAAGCCCGGCAGTTCGTGGCCCCCGCACCCCTGGAGGCTTGCTGCGAACTATGCCATGGGCCGCGCTGCGGCCCATTAACTTTTGCAAAAACAAGGACTTAGACTATGGCGACGACCGTCAAGGAATTGAAGGCGACCGCACGTCCGAAGAGCGGCAAGGGGGCCGCCCGGGCTGAGCGTCGCGCCGGGAAAGTGCCCGGAGTGATCTATGGTAACAAGCAGCCCCCGCTCCCGATCTCGGTTGATGATCGCGAACTGCGCCAGCGCATCCTCGCCGGCCGGTTCCTGACCACGCTGGTCGACATCGACCTCGAAGGCAAGAAGCACCGCGTGATTCCGCGCGACTACCATCTCGATCCGGTCAGGGACTTCCCGATCCACGTCGACTTCATGCGCCTCGGCGAAGGCGCCACCATCCGCATCAGCGTTCCCTTGCATGTCGTGAAGGCGGAAGGCTCGCCTGGCGTGAAGCGCGGCGGCGCCGTCAACCTCGTCGCTCATGCGGTCGAGCTCGAATGCGGTATCGAGAGCATCCCGCAGTTCATCGAAGTCGATGTCGGCTCGCTGGAAATCGGTCACTCGCTCCATCTGTCGGACGTCAAGCTGCCGGCCGGCGTGAAGGCGCTGACCCGCGAGGACGCAACCCTCGTCACCATCGTGCCGCCGTCCGGCTACGCCGAAGAGCAGAAGGCCGCGGCCGCGGCCGCTGCAGGTGGCGCGGCTCCGGGCGCTGCGGCCGCTCCGGCGGCTGGCGCGGCTGCACCGGCTGCGGGTGCTGCTGCTCCGGCAGCGGCTGCCAAGGCTCCTGCTGCCAAGGCTCCCGCCGGCGGCGACAAGAAGAAGTAATCTCTCAAAGCTGGCGCTCGGTCTCTGATCGCGCGCCGAGCGAGGGGCGCGCCGCGTCATGCGACTCTTTGTTGGGCTCGGCAATCCCGGCGCGAAATACGCACGTAATCGGCACAATATCGGCTTCATGGCCGTCGACGGGATTGCGCGGCGTCATGGTTTCGCACCATGGCGCCGTCGTTTTCAGGGCGAGATCTCGGAAGGCACGCTCGGCACTGAGCGCGTGATCCTGCTCAAGCCGACGACGTACATGAACGACTCCGGCCGCAGCGTTCAGGAAGCCGCGAGCTTCTTCAAGATCGCGCCGGGCGACACCACGGTGTTTCACGACGAGCTCGAGCTGCCGCCGGGCAAGGTGCGGGTGAAGATCGGCGGCGGCATTGCCGGGCATAACGGCCTGCGCTCGATCTCCGCGCATATCGGCAACGAATATCGCCGGGTGCGGCTCGGCATCGGTCATCCCGGCGTCAAGGAGATGGTGCACGGCCATGTGCTGTCGGACTTCGCCAAGGCCGACAGCGACTGGGTGACGACGCTCTGCGACGCGGTGGCCGAGCATGCCGAACTGATCGTCAAGGGCACGGACGCGACCTTCGCCAACAGGGTGCATCTCGCGATGCAGGCGAAGGGATTTTTGACTAAGGACGAGAACGGCAAGGAATAACGCTCGTGGGATTCAAATGCGGAATCGTCGGATTGCCCAATGTCGGCAAGTCGACCTTGTTCAATGCGCTGACCGAGACGGCCGCGGCGCAGGCCGCGAACTATCCGTTCTGCACCATCGAGCCGAATGTCGGCGAGGTCGCTGTGCCCGATCCGCGGCTCGACAAGCTCGCGGCGATCGCCAAATCGGGCCAGATCATTCCGACGCGGCTGACCTTCGTCGACATCGCGGGCCTCGTGCGCGGCGCCTCCAAGGGCGAAGGCCTCGGCAATCAGTTCCTGGCCAACATCCGCGAGGTCGACGCCATCGCGCATGTCGTGCGCTGCTTTGAAGATTCCGACATCACCCATGTCGAGGGCAAGATCGCGCCGCTCGCCGACATCGAGACCATCGAGACCGAGCTGATGCTCGCCGATCTCGACAGCCTCGAGAAGCGCGTCGACAACCTGACCAAAAAGGCCAAGGGCAACGACAAGGACGCCAAGGAGCAGCTCGACCTCGTCAACCGCACGCTGGTGCTCCTGCGCGAAGGCAAGCCCGCGCGCCTGGTCGAGCGCAAGGCCGAGGAGGAGCGCGCCTTCGGCATGCTCGGCCTGTTGTCGTCCAAGCCCGTGCTCTATGTCTGCAACGTCGAGGAAGGCTCGGCGGCCACGGGCAATTCGTTCTCCAAGGCGGTGCAGGACCAGGCCGCCAAGGAAGGCGCCGTTGCCGTCGTCATCTCCGCCAAGATCGAATCCGAGATCGCCACCATCTCGCGCGAAGAGCGCACCGATTTCCTGGAGACGCTGGGGCTCGAAGAGGCCGGCCTCGATCGCCTGATCCGTGCCGGCTACACGTTGCTCGACCTCATCACCTATTTCACGGTGGGCCCGAAGGAAGCGCGCGCCTGGACCATCTATCGCGGCACCAAGGCGCCGGGCGCCGCCGGTGTGATCCACACCGATTTCGAGAAGGGTTTCATCCGCGCCGAGACGATTGCGTATGAGGATTACGTCGCGTTCAACGGCGAAGCCGGCGCCCGCGATGCCGGCAAGCTGCGCCTCGAAGGCAAGGAATACGTCGTCGCCGATGGCGACGTGATGCATTTCCGGTTTAATACGTAAGAGGCGGCCTTCGTAGGGTGGATTAGCGGAGCGTAACCCACCTCTTCTGTCGCCGCGGTAAGAGACGCGGTGGGTTACGCCTTCGGCTAATCTTACTGAGTCATTCGGTCGCGGCCGCGGTGGGCGGAGAATCAAATATTTGAGGAGATTCAATATTTGGCATGCGGAGGGCCAGATGGATCTCAATCAGGGTGAAAGCAGCGGGGCACGGTTTGCGGCCTATGTAGCTGGGCTTGGAAGTGTGATCGGTCAGGCAGTGCGGATGAGGCCGCTGCGTGACTATTGCACCGGCTTGATATTGCCGGGCGAACGTAAGAGCGTCGAGCCGATG
>NZ_AXAY01000029.1 GCF_000473045.1 Bradyrhizobium sp. WSM3983
CGCAACCCTGTGCATCGCAGCCTATGGCTTTCTGATCGCCGAGCAGGCGACGATTCCCCCCTCAGGACCACGTTCCGCCCCGTCAGTCCCGGTACCTCGCTTACCCGACGATTATCGACCGAGAGGCTCCGCCCACGCGGCCTGAACGCCACGTCCCGAACTCGATCGCAACCATGCGCGCCCGATTGATCCGCATGCTCATTAAAACCTTGCCGCGATGTCCATGCTGTGGCATCGGCGCAGCATCCAATGGACGACGACGCCCATGACGCAGTAAGACTAACCCACCCTACGAATCCACCTTCACCGCACCCCGCCGCCCTGGTCCCGGATCGCGCCGAGATGCTCATTGATGCGAAACACGATCAGGATCAATTCCGCGGCGATGCGCGAGAATACTACGCCGACGACGACGCCCGCGATCGATTCCAGCACGACCAGGAAGCCGGCGAACGGGCTGATCGCCATCGCGGTGAGACCGGCGAAGATTCCGGAGAGTCCGAACAGGCAGATCACGCCGATCACCAGCCAGTAGAAGGTCTTGATGATCGTCGGCGTGATGAAGCGGTCCCATTGAAACAGATCGCTGAATGAAAACATCTCTCTCCCCCGGGCAGATCGCACCCCCGGCCGCGCCAATCGAACAATGAGGCAGGTTCGGCCCGACTCGCCGAATGTAGCACGAGCCATGCGGACAGGCGGGTTGAGATTGCCGCAAAGTGCGGCCACAATCTGTCCTTCCCGCAAAGCTTTTCCAAGATGACCCTGACCTTCGAAGATTTCCCGACCGGCCGCTATGGAACGTTCGGCCCGCGCCATGTCACCCGCGACGAGATCCTGGCTTTCGCCGCCGAGTTCGATCCGCAACCGATGCATCTGGACGAGGAGGCCGCGGCTAGGAGCATGCTGCGCGGTCTGTCGGGCTCGGGCTGGCACCTCTGCTCGCTGATGATGCGGATGATGGCCGACGGTTTTATGACCCGCGCCGCCTCGCTTGGTTCGCCCGGCGTCGACGAGGTGCGTTGGCTCTCGCCGCTCAGGGCGGGTGACGACCTGACACTCGATGTCGACGTGCTCGAGGCGCGGACCTCGAAGAGCAGGCCCAACCTCGGCATCGTCAAGTTCAAATGCACGATGCGCAACGCCAGGGGCGAAGCGCTGTGCGAGATGACCTCGCCGATCCTGATCGAGCGGCGCGCGGGAGCGGTCTGATGCCTTTCTTCGAAGAGATCGAGATCGGCCATCGTCGCGACATCGGCAGCTACACCTTCACGGCGGAGTCCATCAAGAATTTCGCCGCGAAATTCGATCCGCAGCGCTTCCACCTCGACGAGGAGGAGGGCAAAAATTCGCTGTTCGGCGGGCTCGCAGCGTCCGGCTGGCATGTCGGCTCGGCCTGCATGAGCCTGCTTGTCGCCGACGGCCAACGCCTGGCGCGCGAAGCCGCGGCGCGTGGCGAGGAGGTTGCGGTGTGGGGCCCGTCGCCCGGCTTCCGCGACCTGCGCTGGATCAAGCCGGTGCTCGCCGGCGACACCGTCAGCTTCGTCAATACCGTGATCGACAAGCGCACCTCCGCCTCGCGGCCCGGCTGGGGCATCCTGTCGGCCCGCACCATCGGCACCAACCAGCGCGGCGAGGAAGTCTACTCCATCACCGCCAGCGCCTTCGTGCCGATGCGGAAGGGCGGTTAGACCAGTTCCAGGATGAACGGCCGAAAACAGCGCGCGAGTGTTGCCCGCGCGCTATGGACGCGATTCAAGGCTGCTGCCATAAGCCTCCGCGAGATGGCTGGCCTCTGCGAAGCAGTTACCGGAACCATCGAGTTGCTAACCAATTATGAACCTGTCGCTGTCTATTTGAACGAACTGGGCAGAGGACAGGGGACGAGAACAATGGCAGACCGCGGCGCACTCAAGCTGGTCGGATTTATCTTCGCTACCGCGACGCTGGCCGTGATGCTGGTTGCCGGCATGGTGGTGAAAGGTTACGCCGACGGCGCCTACACCTTGGAAGCCTCGAGCGTCGACGCAAGCCGGTAAAAGCTCGTTAACTCCGCGGGGCCGCGAAGTGGCCTCCGCGTGGGGCCGCGACGCGGCCTCCGCCCTCAGCGGCTATAGACGAACGCCAAAATCGCGATCGCAACCGCCAGCAGCCCGACAAAGCGCAACATGATGGTCCCGAACTGGTTCGGCGCGGGCCGCAGCGGTATCGGGTCCGTGTTATCGGGCCGAATGCTTTCCATTTGAAAAAGTCCCCGAGGTCCGGCCGTAGGCGGCACGGGCGCTTGGCATTGGTCGCCGGGGATGGGTGGAGGGTTCAAGGCGGCGACACCTCCGCTGTCATGCCCTGGCTTGACCGGGGCATCCAGGGCGCCGCGGCGTCTCGGCTCTAGCCTTGCAGCCTCTGGAATACTGGATCACCCGTTTTCGCGGGTGATGACACCGGCATTGAAAATCGATCCCAAGAATCAAAACCGCCGCGTCCCTTCCGGAACGCGGCGGCTGGTGATGCTTGTTGTTCGCGATCAGCTATTGCGCAAGCCGTCGGCGGCGCGCTTCCACTGGGAGACGTTGTCGGCGATCATGCGGGTCGACTTCATCGCGGCCTGGCTGAGCTGGGCGTAGCCCGAGATCTCGCGCTGGACGCGCTGGCCTTCGGCATGGAGCAGGTCGCGCAGGCTCTCGAGCTCGGAGATCAGATTCTCGATCTCGGCAAGGGAGGTGCCGGCGACGCGCTGGATCAGCGAGTTGACGTTGGTGACGGTGGCTTCCGCGCTTGGATCGAGCGGCGGCGCGTCGGCGGTGGTGCCCGCGGCCGGCCGGCGCAGATAGGCGATGTCGTTGCGAACGAAATCGCGGATGCCGGCTTCGACTTCCGTCGCGGCGGCGAGGTTGGTGTCGACCGTCTCGGTCTCGGTGGTCTCGGTCTTTTCCGGACGCATGGCGTTCATCGTTATTCCCCTGTTCGCGTTGAGCGCAGCGCGAGTGTGTCCCCCGCACGACGGTGTGTGTCAGGCCGGTGCATCAGGGCGTCCGATTTTGACCGCAAAGGGGCCGAGATGCGGCAAGGGCGGACGATTCGGGGGTTTTGCCGTGGCGTATGGTTACGGGAGTCTAAAGAAGGCTCACCAGCTCTTCTTGAAACCCGCGGTCAGGCTCTTGTTGATCGCGCCTTGCGAGGTCTCGCCGACCGAGCCGGAGACGGTGACGTTGTCGAACAGCTTCTGCTCGGCGCCGACCTTGCGCAGCCATTTGTCGTCGGTGGTCGACATGGTCTGGCCGGCGGTGATGCTGGTGCCGGTGTCGGTGATCGTCACTTTGGCGGATTGGTCGGTTTCGTAATTGCGGGTGATGTGCCCGCCGACGCCGGGCAGCGCCGTCGTGCCCTGTTGATTGACGCTGTAGCCGTTCTGGAGCGTCAGCGAATAATCGTTCGACAGGGGCACTGATTTGGTCAGCGATGCCCCAAGCTTGCTCTGCTCCGCGCCGGGATCGACACGGGCTTCGACCGCGGTCTTGTCCCAGACAGGACCTGCGCCCGGCGCTGTCGCGGCGGCCCAGGCGCTGCCGGAGGATTGCGGCAGGTTGCCGCCATTGGCGGCCTTCTGCGCCAGCAGCTCCGACATCGTGGTCGGCTCCTTCGCCACCGTCATGTCGGCGCCGACGCGGGCGTCCCAGAACGAGGACACCGACTGCTTCACGGTAACGGCCGAGGAGCCGTTCGCGTTGGCGTTGGTCGACCAGTTCATGCCGCTGCCGCTATTGGCGGCGGCCTGTGCGCGCTTCTTGGCGGCGATGATGTCGTTGAGCGTGCCAGCGTCGATGGCGAGCTGGCTCCAGTCGAGCTTCTCGACGTCGATGTCCTTGAGCACGTCGGGGTCGTTGACGTCGGCGGTCTCGGTGTCATCGTCAGGCGCGGCCGTTGCGGCTGGAGGCGAGAAGGGCGGAATGATCTGTGCCTGGGCCGTCAGCACCGAGCCGAAAATGAACGCGGCCGCCAGCGGCAGCCTGGTCCAGCCAAAATCTGTCGAGAATTCCATTGCCTTGCCCGCGAGCCCAGTTCGCGCACAGGATGCGGCGCTATCGTTGCAAAATTGTGGCACCCAGAATGACAAACCAACGGGCCGCGCGCAAGGCGCGCGCCCGATGACGAGCATCTCCACGACGGCATCCGGCGGGGCTGGAGGCCAGAACGCGTCGCGGGAGCATCAATCGACCGGTCCCGAATTGCGGAGCCCGTTGGTGTCCCCCTCAGCCGACGCCGGTCATCTTCGGCAGATGAATGGCGCGGCCGAGCGCCTGCTCGACCAGGTCAAACGTGTCGATCAGCACACGCATGCTGATCAGCCGGTCCGCCCTGAACTGGGCGAACTGCGCGACGCGCAAGCTAATCGGCTTGTCGGAATCCAGCGCGGTGAGCGAATAGCGCAGCATCGAGGAGGCGGCATCGACGCCCAGCATGATGCTCTCGCGGTCGAAGCGGCGGACGTGGAAATTATCGGCGAGCTGGCGGATGACCTGGAGCACCGCCGCCTTGCCCTGGCGCGCGCCCAGGAACGGAAACATATCGATCGGGCCGTAGATCGCCCACTCGACGTCCTCGTCGATCAGGGCCTCGATATCCTCGAAATGCCGGTCGTTGATCGCGCGGTGCAACGCGCGCGAGAAACGCCAGAGGCTGTGCTCTGTCATTTTGGGGCGTCCTGAAACTGGCTTGCAAAAACGAAAAACAACCCCATGCGCAGGAACAGCGCGGCGGGGCTTGCTCAATTCATTGGTGTACGAACAGGTAGGCGATTTCGGCCAAAACGCAAATCACGTTTTTGCAATGCACAAGTGCGCGCGAAATGTGAAATTTGCCATAGAACCCCGTATTTTCCCGGTCGCGGCGGCGCGGGGTTCGGCACACGCGACGCGCCACACCTTCACTGTCGTCCTGGCGAAGGCCAGGACCCATAACCGCAGCGAGATGTTTGGCGAAGATTCGTGGTTCGGTACTCCCACCGTCCGCAACCCGAAAGATTCCGCGGTATGGGTCCTGGCCTGCGCCAGGACGACACCGGCTGATACGGATCAAGCGCTGTTGGAACCGCGATGCGCCCGCGCTCGTTGAGAGCCGACATCTTTTGGAGACATCAATCCCATGACACTTTCCAAAATGAAAATTCCGCACATCGTTCTCGCCGCCGTCCTGCTCTCGCTGGCCGCGGCACCCGCCGCCAACGCCAAGGGCTGCATCAAGGGCGCCGTCGTCGGCGGCGTTGCCGGTCACTATGCCGGCCATCACGGCATGCTCGGCGCCGCCGCCGGCTGCCTCTACGGCCGTCACCACGCCAAGGAGCAGGACAAGCAGCAGCAACAGCAGGGCCAGGTGAGCGGGCAGGGGAAGTTGTAGGCCATCGTCATTCCGGGGCGCGCCAAAGCGCGAACCCGGAATCTATTCCGCTCCTTGTTCAGGCACCGGCATGGGGCGCGAACCATCTCAACATCGCGACTCCACCCTCAGTAACCAGACAACCTACCTCTTCTTCCACCCACCTCGTCGCCCCGGCATCCCACCCGTCGACTTCGGTGCCGGGCCGAACTCCGGTCCGGACTGCCGCGAGTCCGTCGGCTGGATGATCCGGCTGGTGCTGCCGAATGGCCTTGACGGGAGTGCCTGGTTCTCGCGGTACGGCAGCGATTCCGGGCCGTGCATCTCGTCGAGATGCGGCTTGTGCACCTTCGAGCCGCTGCTGCTGCCGCCGCTGGCTTTCAGCGCGGAGCTCACGGTCCTTTTCTTCATGGCACTGACGGGGAGGTTGGCGGCGTCGCCGTATTTCTTGGTGCCGGCATAGGCGCCGGCCTTGCCCTGCACCACGCGCTGCTTGGCGGTGGGGTCGTCGACCACCGCGAGTTCGGTGGCGCGCAGGCGCTTGACTTCGTCGCGCAGACGGGCGGCTTCCTCGAAGTTCAGATCGGCCGCGGCCTCGCGCATGCGGGCTTCGAGATCGGCGAGCACGGCTTCGAAATTATGGCCGATCGAGATGACGTCGTCGGTCATGTCGTGACCGCCGACCTCGACCAGCACGTGGTCGCGCTCGTAGACGGAGTTGAGGATGTCGCCGATCTGCTTCTTGACGCTCTCCGGCGTGATGCCGTTGGCGGTGTTGTACTCGACCTGCTTTTCACGGCGGCGGTTGGTCTCGGCGATGGCGCGCTCCATCGACCCGGTCATCTGATCGGCATAGAGGATCACCTTGCCGTCGACGTTGCGCGCGGCGCGGCCGATGGTCTGGATCAGCGAGGTCTCGCTGCGCAGAAAACCTTCCTTGTCGGCATCGAGGATCGCGACCAGCGCGCATTCGGGAATGTCGAGGCCTTCGCGCAAGAGGTTGATGCCGACCAGCGCGTCGAAGGCGCCGAGGCGCAAATCGCGGATGATCTCGATGCGCTCGATGGTGTCGATATCGGAGTGCATGTAGCGGACGCGAATGCCCTGCTCATGCAGATATTCGGTGAGATCCTCGGCCATGCGCTTGGTCAGCACGGTGATCAGCGAGCGATAGCCGGCCTGCGCCGTGGCGCGGACCTCGCCGACGAGATCGTCGACCTGGGTGCGGGCGGGGCGGATGTTGACCGGCGGATCGATCAGGCCGGTCGGGCGAATGACCTGCTCGACGAACACGCCGCCGCTCTCGTTCAGCTCCCAGGCGCTCGGCGTCGCCGACACCGCGACCGTCTGCGGCCGCATCATGTCCCATTCCTCGAAGCGCAGCGGGCGGTTGTCCATGCACGACGGCAGACGGAAGCCGTATTCGGCGAGCGTCGCCTTGCGGCGGAAGTCACCGCGGAACATGCCGCCGATCTGCGGCACGGTGACGTGGCTCTCGTCGGCGAACACCAGCGCGTTGTCGGGGACATATTCGAACAGCGTCGGCGGCGGCTCGCCCGGCAGGCGCCCGGTGAGATAGCGCGAATAGTTCTCGATGCCTGCGCAGCTTCCCGTCGCCTCCATCATCTCGAGGTCGAAGGTGGTGCGCTGCTCCAGCCGCTGCGCTTCCAGCAGGCGGCCCTGGTCGTGAAGCTGGTCGAGCCGCATCTTCAGTTCAGACTTGATCGACTTGATCGCCTGCACCAGCGTCGGGCGCGGCGTCACATAGTGCGAATTGGCGTACATCTTGATGAATTCGAGCTCGTCCTGCTTGTGGCCGGTGAGCGGATCGAACTCCTCGATGTTCTCGATGGTGTCGCCGAACAGATTCACGCGCCAGGCCCGGTCTTCATAGTGCGCCGGGAAGATGTCGATGACGTCGCCGCGCACACGAAAGGTGCCGCGGGTGAAATCGGCCTGCGTCCGCTTGTACTGGAGCGCGACGAGATCGGCGATGAGCTGGCGCTGGTCGATGCGCTCGCCCTTCTTCAGCGCGAAGGTCATCGCGGTATAGGTTTCGACCGAGCCGATCCCGTAGATGCAGGACACAGAGGCGACGATGATGACGTCGTCGCGTTCGAGCAGCGCGCGCGTCGCCGAGTGACGCATGCGGTCGATCTGCTCGTTGATCGAAGAATCCTTCTCGATATAGGTGTCGGTGCGCGGGACGTAGGCTTCCGGCTGGTAGTAGTCGTAGTACGAGACGAAATACTCGACAGCGTTATGAGGAAAAAAGCTCTTGAACTCGCCATAGAGCTGGGCGGCGAGCGTCTTGTTCGGCGCCAGGATGATGGCGGGGCGCTGCGTCGCCTCGATCACCTTGGCCATGGTGTAGGTCTTGCCGGAGCCGGTGACCCCGAGCAGCACCTGCGAACGGTCGTTGCGCTGGATGCCTTCGACCAGCTCGGCGATCGCAGTCGGCTGGTCGCCGCGCGGCTGGTAGGGCGATTTGATCTCGAAGCGCACGCCGCCTTCGGACTTTTCCGGGCGCGGCGGACGGTGCGGGGTCCACACCTTCGTCGAGCCGTCATCCCTGCGGAACTCGGGCCGGCCCTCGCGGATCAGCGATTCCAGCGCATCGGCGGTGGCCTTGACCCCGAGCGCCTCCATCTTGGTGCGGGGCGGGCGCGCCAGCGCCTCGGCGTCGTCCTCCTCGGTGGGAAGGCCGAGCTGGCGGGCCAGTTCCGGATCGAGCGTCGGAATCGTGGCCGCGGTTCCGTAATTGGCCTGCGGCGCCTCGTCGAAGCTGCCGCCCTCACGGGCGCCCGGCGGCGGATTGGGCCGCAGCGGCATCGGCCGCGCCGAATCCTGCGGAAACTCTTTCGGCGTTGAGGCGCGCGCGCGATGCGCGGCGGCCTCGCCCCCGGCGCGGCGGTCGCGCGAATTGTCGGGCGGCGGCTGCAGCCCGGTGCCGGATCCAAGCCCGGCATCGCCGCGATTGATCGCGGGATTGAGCAATTCGGCCAGCGCAGGCCCGATCGGCTGCACGTCAGGGCGGTGCGCCTTCGAGTTTGGAGCCCTGTTAGCTGCCTTGGATTTCGGGGATTTTGGGGGAGCAGGTTTCTTCGCCATGCCCCGAATATGGGACGAGTCCGCCGCCTAGAAAAGAGCGAAAGCCGGCCTGTGCGCAGGCTGCTGACAGCAGGTTGGCAGCAGGCCTTGCGACTACGCCGCCGGCAGCGGTCCCTCGCCGTCCACGACCGTCAGGCGCGGCTCGAGGATGTCGAGATGGATCCCGCCGCAATCGGTGCAGCGCATGGTCCAGTACTCGCACCCCGCACGGCCGCCGATCACACGGAGCACCGTGAGATCGCCGTCACACTCCGGGCATATCGCCAGCACCTTGCGCGAATAAATTCGCGGCCGCGGAGCGTCGTCGCATTCGATGACTGACATGAACCGGTGTCCCCCCTGTTACGCCACGCTGTCGCTCAGTCCTGTTGCCGTCTCGTTGGGCCTATTCGTCGTCGCTGTCGTCGGCGCGCCGGCGGAAGCGATCGATGTGATGCTTGGCATCGGCGATCGCAGCGTCGGGATCGGGCCAGGCGAAGCCGACTTCCATGGCCGGAAACAGCACGCCGTCGATGGCAACCGGGCTGAAATCGGCGCGCCGGATCCGGGCATGCCACAGTCCCTTGCCAGCTTCGAAGGATTCGATGTCAAAGCCGTCGTAGAGGGTCGTCATTGGTAGTCCCCAAATGCGCTTGTCGGAGGGTTAAAGGACCACGTTTGCGAATTTCGAAATGTGAAGCGGTTCACAAGCAGCCGGCTTTTTCACCCGAAAGGGTGATGTCAGCCCCGTCCGGCGCGAGCGGACCGCCGTGGCCGGGCCGCGGGTTCCGCCGCCGCCCGCATGATCCAGCGACGGAACGCGGCAAAGTCGCGCTGTTCGGTTTGAAAACTGCGGTAGAGCAGGTACCAGCGCATGCCCTTGGGCACCGAGAGGTCGAATGGCGCGACCAGGCGTCCGGCGGCAAGATCGTCGTCGATATAGGGCCGGATCCCCATGGCGATGCCGAGCCCGTCGGCGGCGGCCTGGAGCGCCTGGCCATAGAACTGGAACTCCGGCCCGCGCGCGTTGATGCGGGCAAGGTTCGCGGCCTTCAGCCAGATCGGCCAGTCCTCGGGCGAATGCGTGACGCGGATCAGGCCGGGCGCTTTGAGATCGGCCGGCCGCTTCAGGCCATTGGCGAAGCGGGGCACGCAGACCGGCGTCAGGTCGCCCGCGAACAGCGGCTCGGCGACCAGCCCCGGCCAGTCGCCGGTGCCGAGCTTGATGCCGCAGCTCCAGTCCTCGCCGAACGGCACGGAGGCGCCGCCGGTGGTGAAGCGCACCTCGATGTCGGGCTCCTCATTGCGAAACTCCGACAGCCGCGGGATCAGCCAGCGCATCGCAAAGGTGTGGCCGACGCCGATGGTGAGAACGCGGACGGCGGACGGCGCCGTCACCTGCGCGGTGAGGCTGGCGAGCGCGTCGAAGATCGGCGTCAGCCCGCCCTGATAGGCGCGCCCTGCCTGCGTCAGCACGAGCTTGTTGGCCTTGCGCTCGAACAGTGCGACGCCGAGCCGCTCTTCCAAGAGATGCACCATGCGGCTGACGGCGGCCGCCGATACGCTCAGCTCGACGCCCGCCGCAGCAAAGCTGCCGGACCGCGCCGCGGCCTCGAATGCCTTGATGCCGTTGAGAAAGAGCAGCCGCCGCAAACGAAGGACCCTCAGGAAAGCTGATGCCAGGCCAAGATAACTCAGTTTGTGCCGACACGGCAAGCAAGGCACGTTCCCTTTGCCTCTCCCCGCGTGCGGAGAAACAGCGTTGCGTCCCTTGCCCACAGGAGAATCCCTTCGTGACGCCCATCATGATCGCTGCCCTTGGATTGCTGATGGTCGCCACCGCGTTCCTGTCGGGGCTGTTCGGCATGGCGGGCGGGCTGATCCTGATCGGCGTGCTGCTGGCCCTGATGCCGCTGCCGACCGCGATGGTGCTGCATGCGATCACGCAGATGGCTTCCAATGGCTGGCGCGCGCTGCTGTGGCGCGCGCATATCCGCTGGCGGCCGGTCGCGAACTATCTGGTCGGCTGTGCCATCGCGCTCGCGGCCTGGTCGCTGACCCGCTACGTGCCGGACAAGCCGACGGCGCTCTTGATGCTCGGTGCCACGCCGTTCATGGCACGGTTGTTGCCGACCAATATCAAGCCCGATCCCGACCGCCTCTGGCAGGGCACCGTCTACGGCACGATCTGCATGGGCCTGATGCTGATGACCGGCGTCTCCGGTCCGCTGCTCGACACCTTCTTCCTCGGCGGCGATTTTGGCCGGCGCGAGAAGGTCGCGACCAAGGCGATGTGCCAGCTCGTCAGTCACTTCACCAAGCTGATCTATTTCGGCGGCGTCATCGACCAGGCCGCCACGCTCGATCCCGTGCTCGCGGGCGTCGCGATCGCAGCCTCCATGCTCGGCACCACGCTGGCGCGGCGCATTCTCGAAGCCATGACCGACCAGCAATTCGTGGCCTGGTCGAACAAGCTGATCACCACCATCGCCTGCTACTACATCGCCTATGGCGGCTGGCTGCTGGTTCGGACGCCGGTGCTGGCCGCCTTCGGCAAGGGAGCTTTGCAATGAGCGAGATGGCCGACCCGCTGGTGCTGGACTTCGTCGAATGGATCGCGCGCGAGCCGCGCGCTTATGCCGAGGTGATCTCGACCTGGAAGACCTCGTGCCCGCGCCTAACCATCTGGGAGGACGCCGCCGATCGCGGCTTCGTCGCGCGCGAGACGCTGCCCGGCATCGGCCTGATCATCGCGGTGACGGAAGACGGCGAAAGGCTGCTGCGAACCAACGGGCGGTAGCGCCACAACATCATTGCGAGCGCAAGCGAACCAATCCAGAATGTCTCCGCAGCGGCAGACTGGATTGCTTTGCTGCGCCCGCAATGACGGAACACCAAAATGTCGCTCAAACTCTTCGAACTCGTCGGCACCGATGCCTCGCGTCCCTTCAGCCCCTATTGCTGGCGCACGCGGATGGCACTTGCGCATAAGGGGTTGGCCGCGGAATCGCTGCCCTGGCGCTTCACCGAGAAGAGCACGATCGCGCCGCACGGCTCGGAGAAGGTTCCGGTGCTGCTGCATCACGACAGGCCGGTGGTCGATTCCTGGGCGATCGCGAATCATCTCGAAGACAATTTTCCGGATCGCCCGTCCCTGTTCGGCGGCGAGGGCGGTCGTGCCATGGCGCGCATGCTCAATGCGTGGGGCGACATCGCCATCGTCGGCGGCATCTTCCCACTGATCGTCGCCGACATCCCCGAGAATCTCGACGAAACCGATGCCGCCTATTTCCGCAAGTCGCGCGAGGCGCGTTTTGGCGGCAAGACGCTGGAGGAGGTGACGGCGAGCCGCGATAGCGCTGTGATCGGCTTTCGCAAATCGCTGGAGGTGATGCGGCAGACCGTGAAGAAGCAGCCCTTCATCGGCGGGGCTGCGCCGAACTATGCCGACTACATTGTGTTCGGAGGTTTCCAGTGGGCGCGCGTGGTGAGCCCGTTCAAGCTGCTCGAAGCCGATGATCCCGTTTATGCCTGGCGCGAGAAGCTGCTCGATGCGTTCGACGGCATGGCGCGGAAGTCGCCGGGGTTCGCGGTCTAGGCTTGCGCTGCCTGCGCCGCCTTGCGCAGACACTCCCTACACAAACAATCCTCGCCCTTGACCGGTATCGGCAGCTTTGCTGTCTCCTCCGCGCACCAGCAATTGCCCGAGAGGTCGCAGCCGAACTCGGTGCCGCATCGGGAACAGGCGAGGCGGCGCGGGGCCGGTTGCGTGAGCGTGATTTCTTTCGGATTTGTCATGATTTACGCAAAAGCTTTGCCGTCGTTTTCATGTCGGGTTCATCTGTCGCTGCGGTATATTAGGCGCCGCGCATAGACCAGGGAAGCGGTTGGCACTGTGCGGAGGACAAATCGATGGCCCGCGATTCGCAAGCCGCCCTCGTTGCGCTGAACCGCTTCGGCTTCGGCGCCCGCGGTGGGGCCTCCGGCGATCTCATCAATGCGGCCTCCGATCCCAGAGGCTTCGTGAAGGCGGATCTGGCGCGTCCCTTTGCCGTGCTGCTGGAGGCGCCGGGCCTGCAATCGACGCCACAGCTAGGCCAGGCTGCGTTCGCCTATCAGGACCAGGTCAAGCAGGCGCGCGAGGCGACCAAGGCCGCTACGCCGACCGAAGCGCCCGCGCCACTACCGCCCGCCGACCCGAAGCCCGACAACACATTGCGGCGCAATCTCTCGCTCAACACGGTGATGACCGAGATCGCAGGTCAGATGGCGGAGGCCAAACCTGCCGACGGCAAGCCCGCCGACAACGCGATGAAGCCCGACGGCATGCAGCCCAGCGCCGCCGCGCCGGCTGCTGCAAAACCGTCGCCGCAGCCGCTCAACGTGATCCAGAAGACCTTTCGCGCCGAGGCGCTGGCGCGGCTGCAGCGCGCGATGATGGTCGATTGCGGCTTCACCGAGCGGCTGGTCGTGTTCTGGTCCAATCATTTTTGCATCTCTGCGAGCAAGGGCGAGCTGGCGCGGATGTGGGCCGGCGCGTTCGAACGCGAGGCGATCCGCCCGCATGTGCTGGGGCGCTTCGCCGACATGCTGAAGGCGGTCGAGCAGCATCCGGCGATGCTGTTCTTCCTCGACAACCAGCAATCGCTCGGACCGGATTCGCGCGCGGGCCAGAACCGCAAGCGCGGCCTGAACGAAAATCTCGCGCGCGAAATCATGGAGCTGCATACGCTCGGCGTCGGCGGCGGCTATACGCAGGAGGACGTCACCTCGCTCGCGCGCATGATCACCGGATGGACCTTCGCCGGCCGGCAGGGGAAGCTCGGGGCGCCCGGCTCCTTCGCCTTCAATGCCAATGCGCATCAGCCCGGGCGGCAGGTGCTGCTCGGCAAGACCTATGAAGCGACTGGCCTTGCTCAAGGCGAGGCCGCGCTCGCCGATATCGCGCGCCATCCGTCGACTGCGAATTTCGTCGCGACCAAATTCGCTCGGCACTTCGTTGCCGACGATCCGCCGCCGGCGCTGGTTGCGCGGTTGCGCGATGTCTTCGTCAGGACGGACGGTGATCTCAAGGCGCTTGCCACAGCTCTGGTCGATTCCGACGAAGCCTGGAAGGCGCCGCTGACCAAGATGCGCTCGCCCTACGATTTCCTGGTCGCGAGCGGCCGGCTGCTCGCACGCGTGCCGGAGGATCCCGGTGGCTATCTCAACAATCTGAATCTGCTCGGCCAGCCTCTTTGGACACCGGCCGGACCGAACGGTTTCCCCGACACGTCTGCGGCCTGGGCCGCGCCCGAGGGCATGAAGCTCCGGCTCGACATCGCCTCGCAGATGGGCGCGCGGCTCGGGCCGAACATCGATCCGCTCGACCTCTTGGAATTCGCGGCAGCCGATGCGGCTTCAGTCGAAACGCGGCGGACCATCGAGCGCGCGGAATCGCGCCAGCAGGCGCTGGCGCTGCTCTTGATGTCGCCGGAATTGCAGAGGAGATGATGATGATCGACTGTGTCGAAAACCGGCTCCTCACCTCGCGCCGCGGCCTTCTGCTCGGCGGTGCCTCCTTCGCGGCCTGGGCCTATCTGCCGAAATTCGCGCGCGCGGCCGACGGACGCGATCCCCGGCTGGTCGTGGTGATCCTGCGCGGCGCGCTCGACGGCCTTGCGACCGTCGCGCCGGTCGGCGATCCCGACTATGCCGGCCTGCACGGTTCGATCGCGCTCACGGCCGATGGCGCGCATCCTGCGCCCATGCTCGACAGCTTCTTCGCGCTGCATCCGTCGATGCCGGAATTTGCGCGCATGTATCGCGACCAGCATGCCGCCGTGATCCATGCCGTCGCGACACCCTATCGCGATCGCTCGCATTTCGACGGCCAGGATGTGCTCGAGAGCGGCTATGCCGGGCCGGGCCGCGTGCAGTCCGGCTGGCTCAACCGCGCGCTGGAAGCGCTGCCGCGCGGCGAGCGTGTGTCGAGCGGACTTGCGGTCGGCCCGACCACACCGCTGGTGTTGCGCGGCAATGCGCCGACAGTCGGCTGGGCGCCGGTCGCGCTGCCGCAGGCGGACGACGACACCGCGATGCGGCTGGTCGAGCTCTATCGTCACCGCGATCCCGCGTTGGCCTCGGCGCTGTCGCAAGGTCTCCAGTTAGAGAAGGCCGCGAGCGGCGACGACATGAAGCCGAAGCCCGGCAACGCGGTCGCCCAGATGCGGCAGGTCGCGCGTGGCGCCGCCAAACTGATGGCGGCCGATGACGGCCCGCGCATCGCAGCACTCGCTTTCGACGGCTGGGATACGCATGCCAATGAGGGCGGCCCCGTGGGACGGCTTGCCTTCCTGCTCGGCGGTCTCGACGGCGCGCTCGCCGAATTCGAAAGCGGCCTCGGCGATCGCTGGCGCGATACCGTCGTCATCGTCGCGACCGAATTCGGCCGCACCGCGCGCATCAACGGCACCGACGGCACCGACCACGGCACCGGCACCATCGCGCTGCTCGCCGGCGGCGCCGTAAAAGGCGGCCGCGTCATCTCCGACTGGCCCGGCCTCAAGCCCGCCAACCTCTTTGAGGCCCGCGACCTCAAGCCCACCACCGATCTCCGCTCCGTGATCAAGGGCGTGCTGCAGAGCCAGTTCGGCCTGTCGGATCGCGTGCTGGCCGAGATGGTGTTCCCGGATAGCGCCAGCGCAAGGCCGATGAAGGGGCTGGTTGTTTGACTTGAGGCTGTCATTCCGGGGCGCGCATCAGCGCGAACCCGGAATCCATTCATCCGCGGAAACATGGATTCCGAGTCTGCGCCTTGCGGCGCATCCCGGAATGACGACATGATGAGCGAGCATCAGGAGACCACCCATGTACATCGCCATGAACCGCTTCCGCGTCGCCAAGGGATCGGAGGCCGCCTTCGAGCAGGTCTGGTTGTCGCGCGACACCCATTTGGACAAGGTGCCGGGCTTCGTCGAATTCCATCTGCTGCGCGGTCCGGAGCTCGAGGACCATACGCTGTATGCCTCGCACACCGTGTGGGCGAACCATGCCGCGTTCGACGCCTGGACCAAGTCGGAGGCGTTTCGCGCCGCGCATCACAAGGCCGGCGACAACAAGCCGCTGTATCTCGGCCATCCCCAGTTCGAGGGTTTTGAGGTGATGCAGACTGTGGGACGCGGCGCGAAGTAGAGATCAGCCCTTCGTGATCTTGTCGATCTCGGCAAGATCATCCGCGCCGAGCTGCCAGGCGATCGCCTTGACGTTCTGCTCGACCTGCTCGACGCGGGTGGCGCCGGCGATCACGCTCGACACCTGCGGACGCGCGGCGAGCCATGAGAAGGCGAGTTCGAGCATCGAATGGCCGCGCGCTTGCGCAAAAGCCTGGAGCTTCTCGACGATGTCCTCGTTGCGCGGCGTGACGTAGCGGTCGCGCAGCGCCGGCGCCTTGCCAAACCGCGTGTCGGCGGGAGCTGCTGCGCCGCGCTGGTATTTGCCGGTGAGCAGGCCGCTCGCCAGCGGGAAGAACGGCAGCAGGCCGAGCTTGTATTCCTGCGCGGCCGGCAGCAGGTCCTTCTCGATGTCGCGGACGACTAGGCTGTACTCGTCCTGCGCCGAGACGAAGCGGCCGACATTCATCGCGCGCGCGGTGAACTCGGCCTCGGCGACGCGCCACGCCGGAAAGTTGGAATGGCCGATGTAGCGGACCTTGCCCTGACGGACGAGATCGTCGAGCGCGCGCAGCGTCTCTTCCATCGGCGTCAGCGGGTCGTAATCGTGCTGCTGGTAGAGATCGATGTAGTCGGTCTTGAGCCGCGTCAGGCTGGCCTCGACCGCGTTCATGACGTAGCGGCGCGAGGCGCCCTGCTTGGTGCCGTCGGCCGCCATCGGCTTGGAATATTTGGTGGCGAGCACGATGTCCTTGCGGCGGTCGCCGAGCACGGTGCCGAGCACCGTCTCCGAACCGCCCTGGCCGGCATAGATGTCGGCGGTGTCGAACAGCGTGATGCCGAGATCGATCGCGCGGTGGATCACCTTGCGCGAGGTTTCCAGATCGGTGCGCTGGCCGAAATTGTTGCAGCCGAGCCCGACGGCGGACACGCGCAGGCCGGAGCCGCCGAGATTACGAATTTCCATAGGAGATCCTGTCAGAAGAGAGCAGACGGTCATTGTGACCGCGGTGCGACGCAGCGGCAAGCACTTGCCCGCGTTGCAGCCATGCTGGCGCAGAATTGCAGACAAAAAAATGCGGCCCCTGTCAGACGCGGCGACTGACGGGGACCGCTTGGGGCGCTTGATCGGTGACGGGGGGCCTGATCAGACGCAACCGCAACTTAATCCCGGTGTGTTACGCGCCGGTGACAGGCGGAGTTATCCACAAGGTTGCGACAAGGGGCTCAGAACAGCTTGCGGTAGACGATGAAGCCGGAACGTTCCGCGACCTTGTCGTACAGGCTCTGCGCCGTGGTGTTGGTCTCGTGCGTCTGCCAGTAGACCCGCGGCGCGCCAGCGAGTTTTGCGCGCTCGTACACGCCGTGGATCAGCGCAGAGCCGACACCCTTGCCGCGCGCAGCGTCCGACGTGAAAAGATCCTGCAGATAGCAGGATGGCTCGATCGCGGTGGTGCTGCGATGGAACAGATAATTCGTCATGCCGAGCAGCCGGCCCTCACTCTCGGCGACCAGCCCGTGCACTGGCTCGTAGGCGTCGAAGAAGCGCTGCCATGTCACGCGCGTGATCTCGGGCGCAAGTGCGGTTGGGCCCGAGCGGCCGTAGAAGGCGTTGTAGCCGTCCCACAACGGCAGCCATTGATCGTAATCCTGCCGTGTGACGGAGCGAATGGTGAGCGACATCTGGAAAATCCGCGATCGATGAAGCGTCCTTCATACGTGATGATGGGCGCATCGATCAATTGCCGCGTCGCGCTTACTGCGCCATGCGGAGATACCGGATCAGCTTTCGGGCCGTGGGATCGCGTAGCGAGCGATAATAGTCGGCGCGGGCGGCCGCGTCGGTGTGGCGTACGAGGTCGGTCACCGGCGTGTAGCTCAGCATGCGGCCGCCGTCGGGCAGTGCGGCGCAGACGAAACGCAGCACCTCGCCATTGCGCAAATTGATATTGATCGGCGTGGCGTCGCCGATCCGCACCATCTCCATCCGCTGCGCGATGAAGACGCCCAGCTCATCCTCCGGCAGCTCGAAGGCGCCGGTGTCGCGGCCGTGATACATCAGCGCGATGAAGGGCGGCTTGTCGTCGGCCTTCTCGTCCGGCAGCGCGAAATAATCGCGGAAGGCGCGGTTGATGAATTCGGCGCGGGTCTCGGCATCGAGCAGCACGATGCCGATATCGACCTGGTCGAGCGCCGCGGACAGCCGCGCGGCAGTGGCGTGGATGTGCCGCTCGGTGGCGAAGGCATCGAGCAGACGCTCGCGCATCAGGCCGGTGATGCCAGCGGTACAGGCGGTCGTGAGCGCGAGCAGGCCGAGCGGCGCGAGATCGGTCACGTCAAAGCCGGGAGCGGTGCGATGGCTGAGCGCGAGCAGCGCCGCGCCGATCACGGCGATGGCGGCACTGCCAAGCGCAGAGGCAAAGCCCGAGAGCGAGCCGGCCAACGCCACGATGCAGACGAACAGAGGTGCAAGCGACAGAGTGGGAGCATGACGGTCGAGCAGGATCGCCAGCAGTGCGATCGCTGCCGTCAGTACGGGACCGGAAATGGCACGCCATCCGAACCGCATGGGCCTGGCTCGTTCCTCCCTGCACGAGATAAGGCCGTCAGACTGACCGATGGTTGCGCCAGCGCAATCCGATTTCACGCGATGCGCTTAACGGGCGCTTGCCTGTGCGCTCAAAGCTTTCGGATGATTTTAGACCAAATGCGCGTGCATGATGCGCTGTTGCGGCGCGGGCGTATTCAGCGTCGAGGTGCCCGGGCCCTTGCGGGTGCCGACGAATATCAACAGCGATGCCGCGACCAGGATGGCCGCAGTCAGGGTGATTGCAACGATGACCACAGGCGATTTCATCGATGTCCCGTCGCGATGCCGGTCGGCGCGGGCCGCGCGGCACCTTGAAGGCAGGTCCAGGATGAAACGGGGATCAGACCGGCAGGCCCATTGCCATGGTCGCTTTGGTCGTCAGCACAGTGAGGGTGACGATCAGGCAGAGCGAGAGGGCGGCGACGGCGAGTGAGGCCGCGACCGCGTTGGTCAGCCGGGAAGACGAAACGGTATCGGTTTGGCCCTGAAAGCCTGCCGTGCCGGACGCCCGAATCATGGTCTAAATCCTTCAACGTGCGAGCGAATCACCCGCGACGCCGGACACCCTCACAATTTCAACTGGCAATATTGCGGCGGCTAGCCCGCTGAAAGCGGCGGGATTGCGGCAAAGGTTAACGCTATGCCCGCTATTTCTTAACGCCGCACCGGTTTTCAGGCCCCGGCAGCGATGATGGCGGGGTCGTCCACGTCGGCCGGGCGCCAGTCCATCGCCACGAAGCCAGGCGCGGCCTCGACGCGCTTCAGCCAGTCCCGGATCGCCGGGAAGGTCGAAAGGTCGAAGTCGCAGCGGTCGGCGAGGTGGGTGTATCCGTACAGCGCGATGTCGGCGACCGTGAGCTGGCGGGCGGCGAAGTAGGCACTGGTTTTGAGGTGATTCTCCATCACCTGGAGCGCGCCATAGCCGCGCTCCATCCAGTCCTCCAGCGAGTGGGTCTGCAGGTCGCGGCCGCCCCTGACCAGCGACAGCCAGAAATAGGCCGCGCCGATGTTGGGTTCGAGCGCGTGCTGCTCGAAGAACATCCATTGCAGCGCCTCGGCGCGGTCGATGCGGTTCTCCGGCGCCAGCGGCGTGCCGACGGCGACGTACCAGAGAATGGCGTTGGACTCGGCGAGGAAGCGGTTGTCGCCAACCTCGAGCAGCGGCACCTGGCCCGACGGGTTCTTGGTCAGGAAGTCCGGCGTGCGGCTTTCGCCGCGCAGAATGTCCACCTCTACCGCTTCGTAGGGTACGTTCAAGAGCGCCAGCGCAAGGCGGACCTTGTAGCTGTTGCCCGAGCGTTGCATCGAATAGAGCTTGTACATTCTGGGAATTCGATTCCGAAGGACGGGAAGGTGTGGTGCATGTTGCCCCGCACCGCGGGTAACAATGATGCCGATGCGAATCCGCCGCAAGGGCTGCCCCATAGAAAAACTCGAAAACCCTACCGCACTGCAACGCTGCGGAAGATCATTTTCATGCGACGCTGCAAATCAGATCACGCTTGCGTCAACATGCACGACGCATCGCTTCGCGCAATCGTGTGGGAGCAGGGCGATCGGAGTTGGAATACTCAAGACCTCCACATTGTCATGCCGGGACAAGCCCGGCCATAACGGTGCAGACGTTTCAGCACGCAAACGCGCAAAATTGCTCCGAGGACAAGCCTTGCCGGATATGAGCGGTTTGCCCGGCAAAGTTGCGGAAAATTGCGGGAAATCGAGCCTTGAAACGCTCCAGATCCCGTAAACTTTTTGCAGATCGGGCCGAAGTTTCTTGCGATGCAGCGGCACACGTTTTAGGGTGTCCTCATTCCCACAATCAGAGTCGTGAGGCCAAAGGGTTCACGACGCTTGTCAGGAGATGACGATGGCCTTCCTTGCTGCTGCGCTCGACCGTGTGAAGCCGTCCGCGACCATCGCGGTCACGGATAAAGCACGCGCGCTGAAAGCGGCGGGCCGCAACGTCATCGGCCTCGGCGCCGGCGAGCCCGACTTCGACACGCCCGCCAACATCAAGCTGGCGGCGATCCACGCCATCGAATCCGGCAAGACCAAGTATACCGCGGTCGACGGCATACCCGAGCTGAAGGACGCGATCATCGCGAAGTTTCAGCGCGAGAACGGCGTCGTCTACAAGCCGAACCAGATCATCGTCGGTACCGGCGGCAAGCAGGTGCTCTACAACGCGCTGATGGCGACCATCAATCCGGGCGACGAGGTGATCATCCCGGCGCCGTACTGGGTCAGCTATCCCGAGATGGTGGCGCTCGCCGGCGGCGAGCCGGTGCCGGTGGTCTGCACCGCCGCGACCGGCTTCAAGCTCCAGGCCGAGGCGCTCGATCGCGCGATCACGCCGAAGACCAAATGGGTGATCCTGTGCTCGCCGTCGAACCCGACCGGCGCGGCCTACACCAGGGCCGAGCTCAAGGCGCTCACCGACGTGCTGGTCAAGCATCCGCATGTCTGGGTGATGACCGACGACATGTACGAGCACCTCGTCTATGACGACTTCCAGTTCACCACCGTCGCGCAGGTCGAGCCCAGCCTTTACGACCGCACGCTCACCGTGAACGGCGTGTCGAAAGCTTACTGCATGACCGGTTGGCGCATCGGCTACGCCGGTGGTCCTGCGCAGCTGATCAAGGCGATGTCGACGATCCAGTCGCAGTCGACCTCGAACCCGTCTTCGATCTCGCAGTGGGCGTCGGTGGAAGCACTGAACGGTCCGCAGGACTTCATCGCCGCCAACAACAAGGTGTTCAAGGAGCGTCGCGATCTTGTCGTCTCCATGCTCAACCAGGCCAAGGGCATCGAGTGCCCGCGTCCAGAGGGTGCGTTCTACGTCTATCCGTCCTGCGCCGGCACGATCGGCAAGACCGCGCCGTCGGGGAACGTGATCTCCAACGACGAGCAGTTTGTCACCGAGCTCCTGGAGACCGAAGGCGTCGCGGTCGTGCAAGGTTCGGCCTTCGGCCTGGGTCCGGCCTTCCGCATCTCCTACGCGACCAAGACCTCGGACCTCGAAGACGCCTGCAAGCGCATCCAGCGCTTCTGCGGCAACCTGCGCTAAGCTCGCAGTAACGATCCGACATGAAAGGGCCCGCGCAGAGCGGGCCCTTTTTCTTTCACGTCCGCGCGATCTGGCACGCCCCCGACGAATGTGGCATAGACCCTCGTGCGGCTTCGTGCCGCGCCCTCCAATGCTCGCATCACATTCATCGCCGGAGAAATTTCATGCGCCGCTCACTCCTTCTCGCCGGGCTCACTGCCGCGAGCCTCGTTGCCTCGATCGCGGGCGCCAGCGCGCAGTCGCGGATGGTGCAGGTCGGCGTGCTCGAATGCCGCGGCGGCGCCAGCATCGGCTTCGTGGTGGGATCGGTGACCAATCTCGGCTGCGTGCTGCGTGCCGACGGCCTTCCCGAAGACCGCTACGTTGCCACGATCCACAAAGTCGGCCTCGACCTCGGCATCACCCAGGAGACGGCGCTGGCCTGGGGCGTGTTCGCACCCGTCAATCGACTCGGCCCTGGCGATCTCTCCGGCAATTACGCCGGCGCGCAGGGCAGCGCCTCGATCGGCGTCGGCCTCGGCGGCAACGCGCTGGTCGGCGGCTCCAACAATTCGATCGCGCTTCAGCCGCTCAGCGTGCAGGGCCAGGTCGGCCTCAACGTCGCTGCTGGCCTGGAGAGTCTGGAACTCCGTCCGGGCCGTTAACGCGCGCCAGCGAAGGTGCCGTTTCACCTCTCCCCGTCGGGGAGAGGTGGAACACCGGCCGACGCACCGCAGCGACGTTTTGATGCTTGCCAAATCTGGGGGACGGGCAGAGCATCTGCGTTTGCCGACCCAATCATGGGCCGAGCTCCACACCAAGGAGGCGGCGAAATGGGACAAGACGTCAGAAGTCCCCGAGGTCCACGGTGCATAGCGCTGGTGGGCCCTTTCCAAAGCGGTAAAACCACACTTCTCGAAGCGATCCTGGCGCGGACGGGCGCAATTCCGCGCGCCGGCAGCGTCGACGCCGGAACGTCCGTCGGCGACGCCACGCCAGAGGCCCGTCATCACAAGATGACCGTCGGGCTCACTGCCGCCACCACGAGTTTCATGGGCGACAGCTATACCTTCCTGGATTGTCCCGGTTCCGTCGAGTTCGCCCACGACATGCGCGCCGCGCTGCCCGCCGTCGATGCCGCAATCGTGGTCTGCGAGGCCGACGAGAAGAAGCTGCCGCAGCTTCAGATCATCCTGCGCGAGCTGGAGGAGCTGAAGATTCCGCGTTTCCTGTTCCTCAACAAGATCGACCGCGCCAACGAGCGCATCCGCGAGACGCTCGCGATGCTCCAGCCCGCCTCGCGCGTGCCGCTGGTGCTGCGCCAGATCCCGATCTGGAAGGGCGATCTGATCGAGGGCTTCGTCGATCTCGCGCTGGAGCGCGCGTTCGTCTATCGCGAGCACAAGGCGTCCGAAGTGATCGCGCTCGCAGGCGGCGATCTCGATCGCGAGAAGGAGGCACGCTTCTCGATGCTGGAGAAGCTCGCCGATCACGACGACGCCCTGATGGAGCAATTGCTGGAGGACATCCAGCCGCCGCGCGATGCCGTGTTCGACGACCTCGCCCGCGAACTGCGCGAGGGACTGATCTGCCCTGTTCTCCTCGGCGCGGCCGCGCGCGAAAACGGCGTGCTGCGGCTGATGAAGGCGCTGCGCCACGAGGCGCCCGGCATTGCGGAGACCGCAAAACGTCTCGGTGTGCCCGAAAGCAAGGACGCGCTCGGTTTCGTCTTCAAGACGCTGCACTCACAGCACGGCGGAAAGCTGTCGCTGACGCGGTTGCTCGCTGGCCATCTCGACGACGGCGCCACGCTACAATCGTCTTCCGGAGGGACGGGCCGTATCTCCGGCATCCTCGCCGTCAACGGCGCTTACGAGACCAAGCGTGCGGCTGCGGAAGCCGGCGACACCGTCGCGCTCGCCAAGCTCGATCCGGTCAAGACCGGCGACACGGTCTCGAGCGGCAAGGCGCCGCCCGCTGGATTCGCCGCCGCAGAACCAACGCCACCGGTGCTCGCGATTTCGGTCGCGTCCGCCGACCGCAAGGACGACGTCAAGCTCGGCCAGTCGTTGATGCGGCTGCACGAGGAGGATCCCTCGCTCGTCGTCGTGCAGAACCCCCAGACCCACGACACCGTGCTGTGGGGGCAGGGCGAGATGCACTTACGTGTCGCGAGCGAGCGGCTGCGCGATCGTTTCGGCGTCAAGATCTCCTCGCATCCACCCGCGATCGGCTATCAGGAAACCATCCGCAAGCCGATCACCCAGCGCGGCCGCCACAAGAAGCAATCCGGCGGTCACGGCCAGTTCGGCGATGTCGTGCTCGACATCAAGCCGCTGCCGCGCGGCGAGGGTTTCAAGTTCGCCGAGAAGGTCGTCGGCGGCGCGGTGCCGCGTAACTATATCGGCGCAGTGGAGGAGGGCGTTGTCGACGGGCTCGCGCGCGGCCCGCTCGGTTTCCCCGTTACCGATTTGCAGGTGACGCTGACCGACGGCTCCTATCACAGCGTCGATTCCTCCGACCTCGCCTTCCGTACGGCGGCGCGGGTCGGGCTCAACGAAGGCCTGCCGCAGTGCCAGTCGGTGTTGCTCGAGCCGATCCACGTGGTCGAGATCGTCTGTCCGACCGATGCCACCGCCAAGATCAACGCGATCCTGTCGGCGCGGCGCGGCCAGATCCTCGGCTTCGACACCCGCGACGGCTGGAGCGGCTGGGACTGCGTCCGTGCCATGATGCCGGAAGCCGAAATCGGCGAGCTGATCGTCGAGCTACGCTCGGCCACCGCCGGCGCCGGCAGCTTCACCCGTCAGTTCGACCACATGGCCGAAGTCACGGGCCGCGCCGCCGACCAGATCATCGCCGCGCATCAGCACGCGGCGTGATCGGCTTCGCGAGGTAAGGCGCGCAGTAAGTGCGGCACTGCTCTCTCACTCCCTCTCCCCGCTCTTGCGGGGAGAGGGAGTGAGGGGCTGCCTCCATGCGTGCGACATTTCATCTGGGACGCGCCCTCTCCACGCGTCATTGCGAGGCAATCCAGACTGTCTCCGCGGAAGTAGTCTGGATTTGCTTCGTCGCTTTCGCTCCTCGCAATGACGGAGGCGCTTGCGTTCGCCTCTGAATGATGTATTTTACATCATTGTATATGCATCAGATATCACTTATAAGCGTTGATACGTGAGGCCAAGGTGATCACGTCATTCCAGATGCGGGCAGCCCGCGCGCTGCTTGGCATCGACCAGAGAACCCTGGCCGAGCTTGCCGGCGTGTCGCTGCCGACCATCCAGCGGATGGAGGCCAGCACCGGCAATGTGCGCGGCGTGGTCGAGACCTTGATCAAGGTGGTCGAGGCGTTCGACCGGGCCGGCGTCGAGCTGATCGGCGAGCAGGCCCGCAGCGATAGCGGCGGGCGGGGCGTTCGCCTCAAGGAGCCGGGGCCGCCGCGCAGCGTCGGGGCATGATCGCGTTGGTCGTGCCCGGAAAGCAGATGGCCTAACCGCACCGTCGCGTCCGAGATCGCGGCCGCACGATGCGGTGGAGCATTGTGGGGCGGCGGAGCATGGGCATCACCGGCGAGCGGGCAAGCGGGCTGCATCGGCTGCGTCAGCCGACCTTTGCCGAACTGTATTTGCCAAAGCTCGTCACCGTCTGGCGCGAAGGTTATGGGCTTACGGATTTCCGCGCCGACGTCTTTGCGGGCCTCACCGTTGCGATCGTCGCGCTGCCGCTGTCGATGGCGATCGCGATCGCCTCGGGCGTGACGCCGGACCGCGGCCTCTACACGGCCGTCGTCGGTGGCTTCATCGTGTCGCTGCTCGGCGGCAGCCGTTTCCAGATCGGCGGCCCCGCGGGTGCCTTCATCGTGCTGGTTGCGGTAACCGCGGAGCGACACGGCGTCGATGGCGTTATCCTCGCCACCATGATGGCAGGCATGGTCCTGGTCGCCGCGGGCTTTTTGCGCATCGGCACTTATATCAAGTTCATTCCCTATCCCGTCACAGTCGGCTTCACCGCCGGCATCGCCGTGATCATCTTTGCCAGCCAGTTGCGCGATCTCGGCGGCATCACGCTCGCAGGCAAAGAGCCGAGCGAGTTCGTGCCGAAACTCGTCGCGCTCGCCGACGGCCTGAACACCATCAATCCCTCCGCCGTCGCGGTAGCCATCGTCAGTATCGCCATCATCGGCGCTTTGCGGATCTGGCGGCCGTCCTGGCCCGGCATCCTGATCGCCGTCGTGCTTGCGGCGGTCGCTACTGCCGTGCTGTCGCTGCCGATTGAGACCATCGGCAGCCGCTTCGGCGGTATCCCGCGCGAATTGCCATCGCCGGCGCTGCCGGCGTTCTCGCTTGCCAAAGCGAAGGCGGTACTGCCCGATGCGATCTCCTTCGCGCTGCTCGCGGCGATCGAATCGCTGCTGTCGGCGGTGGTGGCCGACGGCATGACCGGACGCCGTCACCGCTCCAATTGCGAGCTGGTCGCGCAAGGCGCCGCCAATATCGGCGCGGCGCTGTTTGGCGGCATCTGCGTCACCGGCCTTATCGCGCGCACCGCGACCAACATCCGCGCCGGCGCGCGCGGGCCGCTGGCGGGCATGCTGCACTCCGTCTTCCTGCTTTTGTTCATGTTGGTCGCAGCGCCGCTCGCAAGCTACATCCCGCTTGCCGCACTCGCCGCCGTGCTCGTGGTGGTGTCCTGGACCATGGCGGAGAAGCAGGAATTCGCGACGCTGCTGCGCTCCTCCTGGGGCGATGCCGTCGTGCTGCTCGCAACTTTCCTGCTCACCATCTTCCGCGATCTGACCGAGGGCATTCTGGTCGGATTCGCGCTCGGCGCGGTGCTGTTCATCCATCGCATGGCGGAGATGACCGGCATCGAGGAGCGCTCGCCGCTGGTGGCGGCCGATCGCCCCGATGACGGCAATGGCGAGCGCGTGCCGTACGATTCCGCGCTGGCGGTCGACCGCGACGTGCTGGTTTACCGCATCACCGGCGCGTTCTTCTTCGGCGCGGCCTCGGCCATCGGAGGCGTGCTCGATGGCATCGCCGACAAGCGCAAGGCTCTCGTCGTCGATTTCGCGGCGGTGCCGTTTCTGGACTCCACAGCGGCGAATGTGTTGGGGCGCGTCGCAGCCAAGGCCCAGCGCCAGGGCATCCGGCTGTTCATCACGGGGGCTTCGCCCGCGGTCCGCCGTGCATTGCTGACGCACGGTGTGAGCCCGCGACGCGCGCGTTATCGTCAGACCATCGAGCGCGCGGTCGCGGATATCAAGGCAGCCCCCGGCGCGACCGAAGCCACTGTGTAGCCCCACCTGCTTGACAGGACCGGCCGGACGCGAAATGGATCGCCTCGAACACGACCCGAGGGAAGGATGACGGTGACCAAGGCTCCAGCAGCCTGTTTGATCGGATGGCCGGCTGCGCATTCGCGCTCGCCGCTGATCCATCATTATTGGCTGCGCACGCTCGGCATCGCCGGCGGCTATGTCATCGAGGCCGTTCCGCCCGAGGATTTGCGCGATTTCGTGCTGCGGCTGTCGCTGCGTGGTTTTGTCGGAGCCAACGTCACCATTCCGCACAAGGAGGGTGTGCTGGCGCTGTCGACGCCCGATGCGCGTGCCAAGGCCGTGGGTGCCGCCAACACGCTGTGGTTCGCCGACGGCGAGCTGCGCTCGACCAATACCGATGTCGAGGGCTTTCTCGGCAATCTCGACGCCAGCGCGCCCCGCTGGCACAAGGCCGAAGAGGCGCTGGTGCTGGGGGCCGGCGGCTCCTCGCGCGCGGTCGTGTTCGGCCTGCTCGAACGCGGCTTCACGCGCGTTCATCTTGCCAACCGCACGCTGGCGCGGGCCGAGGCGCTGGCCGCGCAATTCGGGCCGAACGTGCATCCGCTGGCCTGGGACGGGATCAACGAGGTCCTGCCGCGGGCAAAACTTCTCGTGAACACGACCTCGCTCGGCATGCACGGCCAGGCTGCGCTCGCGATCGATGTGGCGCGCCTGCCGCCAGGGGCCGTCGTCGCCGACCTCGTCTATGTCCCGCTCGTAACGCCGCTGCTGGCAGCTGCCAGGGCCCGCGGGCTGGAGACCGCCGACGGGCTCGGCATGCTCCTGCACCAGGCGGTGCGCGGCTTCGAGCTGTGGTTTGGCCAGAGGCCTGAGGTGACCACAGAGCTGCGCGCGCTGGTCGAGGCCGACCTCACAAAGACTTGAGAGAATAGTGCGCGGTCTCCGGCGTTCACTATCCGTGGGGACAATCGGAGACTGTCATGACGATCCAACGTGCAAATTTCACGCGCCCGCTCATCGCCATCGCGATGGTGGCTGCTTCCACCCTCGCGGCCGTCGCACAGAAGGCGCCAGTGCCGACCCGCGTCCGCGGCACAATCGAGAGCGTCGATGGTGACACGATGCAGGTCAAGTCGCGGAGCGGCGAGGACGTCAAGCTTCACATCGCGTCCGACGTCCGCATAGCCGGCGTCACCAAGATTTCGCTCACCGACATCAAGGTCGGCTCGTTCGTCGGCGCCACCACCGTGCCGGGGCCGGATGGCGGCGAGAACGCCGTCGAGGTGCATGTGTTTCCAGAGAGCATGCGCGGCACCGGCGAAGGCTCGCGGCCCTATGATCTGAAGCCCAACTCCAGCATGACCAATGCGACGGTGTCGGAAAGCGTGGTCGGCAATGACGGCCATACGCTGCTCGTGAAATACAAGGACGGCGAGAAGAAGGTGTTCGTTTCCGATATGACACCGGTCGTGACCTTCGTGCCCGCAGACAAGTCCGAGCTGAAGGCCGGCGCCAAGGTCATTGCGTTCATGAAGCAATTGCCTGACGGCTCGTTCCAGACCAATCGCGTCAGTGTCGGCCGCGATGGCCTGACCCCGCCGATGTGATCGACTGGGTGCCGAACTTGTAGGTGGGTTAGGCGTAGCCGTAACCCACCATGCTTCCGCAAATGCCAACTGAAGTTGGTGGGTTACGCACGACGGACTGCGCTTCGCGCAGCCGCTGAGCTATCCCACCCTACGGCACCTGTATCGTTACGGCGCCACCGCAATAATATGATCGTCGATCTCGTCGATCCTGTTGACGCCGCACAAGCCCATGGTCGTGAGCAGCTCTTTCTGGATGATGTCGATCGCCTTGGCGACGCCGGCCTGGCCGCCGGCACCGAGCCCATAGGCATAAGCGCGGCCGATCATGCAGGACTTGGCGCCGAGCGCGAGTGCGCGCATCACGTCCTGGCCGGAACGGATGCCGCTGTCGAACATGATCTCGATCTTCTCACCGACGGCGTCCGCGATCTCGGGCAGCACCTCGATCGAGGACGGTGCGCCGTCGAGCTGACGACCGCCATGGTTGGACACGACCAGGGCCTGCGCACCGGTCTTGGCCGCTTCCTCGGCGTCCTCGACGTCCAGAATGCCCTTGATGACGAGCTTGCCCGGCCAGATGCTCCGGACCCATTCGACGTCCTTCCAGTTCAAGGAGGTGTCGAACTGCGAGGCGGTCCATTCGGCGAGGCGGTTGAGGTCCTCGGTGTTCTTCACGTGGCCGGCGATGTTGCCGAAGGTGCGGCGCTTGCCCTGCAGCACGCCGGAAACCCAGGCCGGCTTGGTCGCGAAATCGATGAATTTCGACAGCGACCATTCCGGCGGGATGGTCATGCCGTTCTTGATGTCGGCATGGCGCTGGCCGATCACCTGGAGATCGACCGTGAGCACGAGCGCGCTGCACTTCGCCGCGATCGCGCGCTGGATCAGCTCCTTGATGAAGCCGCGGTCCTTCATGACGTAAAGCTGGAACCAGAACGGCTTCTCGACGGCGGCGGCGATATCCTCGATCGAGCAGATCGACATGGTCGACTGCGTGAACGGGATGCCGGCGGCCTGCGCCGCGCGGCAGGCGTGAATCTCGCCATCGCCATGCTGCATGCCGAGCAGGCCGACAGGCGCCAGCATCAGCGGCATGGTCGATTGCTCCCCGAGGATCGTGGTCGAAGTGTCGCGCTTGGAGACGTCGACCAGGATGCGCTGGCGGAACTTGATCGCCTGCATGTCCTCGCGGTTGGCGCGCAGCGTTTCCTCGGCATAGGAGCCGCGGTCGCAGTAGTCGAAGAACGCTTTCGGCACGCGGCGCTTATGCAGCGCCCGAAGATCGTCGATACAGGTGATGTGCTTCATGAACGTTCCCCGGCCCGTCTTATCAAAAGTCTTGCATCGGAAGATTGAGGGGTCATCTACCATGGTTGGATGCACAGCCAAATCGTTTGCGAGAGGGGTGCCATGACCAAGCCGCACACACGACCTTCGCCGGAAGAAATCAAGGAGAAGCAGGACCTCGACGACGCGCTGGAGGAGGGGTTGGAAGAGACCTTTCCGGGCTCCGATCCCGTCAACGTCATCCAGCCGGCGCCAAGCCGCGGGGACAGTCATGTGAAGCGAAAGCCTTGAGCGCGGTTCCGCTCTGTTCGGGCCCTCAAACCGGAAATATAGTGTTAACAGCAGGTTACTAGAACGCTGGCGGCCCCGGTTCCGTAATGATTTATCATATTTTTTGAAGCCAATTTGGCGGCGCAGGCATTATAAGATCGTAGCAAATCAGGGATGCGGGTCCCGTTCGGGCACCCGGAGGTTGATCGGGGAATCCCTGGTTGTTGCGTGGGGGACGATATGAGCCGCAAATATTTCGGGACGGACGGGATCAGGGGCCGCGCCAACGGACTGATCACGCCGGAGCTCGCGCTCAAGGTCGGCCAGGCCGCAGGTCTTGCGTTTCAGCGCGGTGACCACCGCCACCGGGTCGTGATCGGCAAGGACACCCGCCTGTCCGGCTACATGATCGAATACGCGATGGTTGCTGGCTTCACCTCGGTCGGCATGGACGTGCTGCTGGTCGGCCCGATGCCGACGCCGGCGGTGGCGATGCTCACCAAGTCGATGCGCGCCGATCTCGGCGTGATGATCTCGGCCTCGCACAATCTGTTCGAGGACAACGGCATCAAGCTGTTCGGCCCGCAGGGCTTCAAGCTTTCCGACGACGTCGAGAAGCAGATCGAGCAACTGCTCGATGAGCCCATCGAGAAGAGGCTCGCACAAAGTGCGAGCCTGGGCCGCGCCCGTCGTATCGACGGCGTACATGACCGCTACATCGAATTCGCCAAGCGCACGCTGCCGCGCGATCTCTCGCTCGACGGCCTCCGCGTCGTGATCGATTGCGCCAATGGCGCCGCCTACAAGGTGGTGCCGGAAGCGCTGTGGGAATTGGGCGCCGACGTCGTGCCGATCGGTGTCGAGCCCGACGGCTTCAACATCAACAAGGATTGCGGCTCGACCTCGCCGGAAGCGTTGTCGAGGAAGGTGCGCGAGATGCGCGCCGATATCGGCATTGCGCTGGACGGCGACGCGGACCGCGTCATCCTGGTCGACGAGCGGGGCCATGTCGTCGACGGTGACCAGCTGCTGGCGGTGATCGCACAGAGCTGGAAGGATGACGGACGGCTGTCGCGTCCGGGCATCGTTGCGACCGTGATGTCCAATCTCGGCCTCGAGCGCTTCCTGAAAGGGCAGGGGCTCGATCTCGTGCGCACGCCGGTCGGAGATCGCTATGTGCTCGAGCAGATGTTGAACGGCGGCTACAATCTCGGCGGCGAGCAGTCCGGCCATATCATCCTGTCCGACTACGCCACCACCGGCGACGGTTTTGTGGCCGCTTTGCAGGTGTTGGCCGTGGTGCAGAAGCTGCGCCGGCCGGTGTCCGAAGTCTGCCACCGCTTCGACCCGCTGCCGCAGATCCTCAAGAACGTCCGCTACAAGGGCGGCAAGCCGCTCGACGATTCCGAGGTGAAGTCGGCGATCTCCGACGGCGAGATGCGGCTCAACGGCCACGGTCGCCTCCTGATCCGCTCCTCCGGCACCGAGCCCGTGATCCGCGTCATGGGCGAGGGCGAGGACCGCGTCCTGGTCGAGGACATCGTCGACACCATCGTGTCGGCGTTGGGACAGGCCGCGGCTTGAGCTCTTCCTTCTCCCCTTCTTGTGGGAGAAGGTGGCGCGGAGCGCCGGATGAGGGGTTGTGTGCTCGCCGCGTTGATCGTCGTGCCGTTCGGGCGGGGCAGCATCGCCTGGTTCTCCTCGATCGCGTTCCTCGCGATCGTCATCCTCTGGCGCATCGGCGGCTGCTTGCGGTGTTCTTGCCCAAGCTGCCGCAGCACGCGCGTTAACAAATCTTCTTTCGCTGCATTGCGGCTTCACACATCGTTAGCAATTGCGGTGTGCAGCTGCCGCATTTTTGCAACGCTTGCGCCGCATCCGCGTGTACAGTGAGAAAAAATCAACCTTAAAAATTAGGGTTAAGTGGCGCTTAAGCATTTGGTGCCATCGTCCGCCTGTGAGTTTCCAGAACGTGAGGCATCTGCATTTTGTCTCACCGGCCATAAGGACGAAGCCAATGCGTAGCGTTAAGTCTCTCCTTGCCGCGGGTGCGGCGTCACTGATCTCGTCGATGGCGTTCGCCGCCGATATGCCGATCGCGGCTCCGCCTCCCATGTACGCCCCGCCCGCCCCGCCCGCCGACTTCGGCGGCTGGTATCTCCGCGGCGACATCGGCTTCAGCAATCAGAGCGTGAAGAACATCCGGAAGTCGGACGAGGCGGCATATTCCCAGATTGGCTCTCTCACGCAGCAGTCCAATTTCGACACTGCAGGCGTCTTCGGCGTTGGCGTCGGCTATCGCGTCAACAACTGGTTCCGGACGGACATCACTGCGCAATATCGGGGCAAGTCCAATCTAAAGGGATCTGACGTCTTTACGGCTTCAGCATTCGGCCTCAACTACAATGGCGTGGACAACTATAACGCGAGCAAGTCCGAACTTCTGTTCCTCGCCAATGCCTATGTTGACCTTGGCACCTGGTGGTGCGTTACGCCGTTCATTGGTGCTGGCGTTGGCGCATCCCGGGTAGCGATCTCTGGCTTCACCGACGTCGGCTTCAACAATCTCCAGGTCGACGCGCTTGGGAATCACTTTGTCGGAGGGCCACCGGTAGCGAGCAGCGCGACTACTTTGAACGGCTCGAAGTGGAATTTTGCTTGGGCTGCGCACGCCGGTCTCGCTTATAAGGTCAACCCAAGCCTGACTCTTGAGTTGGCCTACAGCTACGTCGATCTTGGAAGCGGAACGACCGGAGTCATTTCGGACTTTACCGGTTTGAATCGGGGTAACACCTTTAAGCTGAACGACATCACCTCGCACGACCTGAAGCTCGGCGTGCGCTGGGATCTCAGCAGCCCGCCGGCCTACATGCCGCCGCCGCTCGTCACCAAGGGCTGATCACCGGCCTCATCGGTTAAAGTCTCTTAACGGCGCGGGATGATCCCGCGCCGTTTTGCTTTGCGCATTTTTCATGGTCCGACGGCGACGAAAGCCTCCGGCGCAACCATTGGTTAAGGTTAACGAGCCATGATCACGAATGAAAGTTCGAGTTCGATGGAGCGTTGCAATGCGTAGGCTTTGGTTGGCGGCGGTGTTGTTAGGGACGGTGTCTGCCGCGCACGCGGCCGACATGCCGGATCTGCCGATCCTGCGCGGCGGCTTCACCGACGGTCTGAGCAAGTCCAACGTCAACTGGGAGGGCTTCTATATTGGAGGCCAGGGCGGCTACGGCACGTCGGACATGAACTTCAAGGGTTCGACGAAGACCGTCGCGGCACATCTCATGTCGGGCCTCGAGATGGAGCAGCAGCAAGGGATCTCCTCTTGGCCCATCATGGGCAAGGTATCCGTTCACGGTAGCGGCTTTGGCGGCTTTGCCGGCTACAATGCCCAATGGGAGGATGTCGTGTACGGCCTCGAGCTGAGCTATATCCATGGCAAGTTCGGCGGCTCGCAAACCGACAGCATGTCGCGCTTCTTCACTCTCAGCTCCGGCTACACCGACGGCGTGACCTACGAGGGCACGGCAACGATGGCGATCTCGGATATGGGAACGCTTCGCGCCCGCGCCGGATATGCCTGGAACGCGTTTCTTCCCTATGTGTTCGGAGGTGTCGCGCTGGGCCAGGCGAACATCACCCGCACCGCACACATTTATGGTACGCAGGTCAATCCCAGTGCCGCGCCCGGCTTCACCAATGTCCCTTTCGACGTGAGCGCGACGGACTCGCTGAACAGCCATCTCATCTACGGCTATTCGGGAGGTATCGGTGTTGACGTGATGCTCGCGTCCTGTCTGTTCATGCGCGCAGAATGGGAGTATGTCCGCTTCTCGTCGGTGATCGATACCAGCATCAATACCGCCAGGATTGGGTTGGGCTATAAGTTCTGATGGTTCTGCGACGCCGTCGGTTGACAGCATCGCGCCGTCCTGATGCTCTGTCGCCCCAACACAGGGCGAGGCGATGCAGATCTACGGCGACAGCAATTCCGGCAATTGTCTGAAGGTGAAGTGGGTCTGCGACAAGCTCGCATTGCCTTACCAGTGGATCGACATCGACACCCGCAAGGGCGAGACGCGCACGCCGCAGTTCCTGAAGATGAACGGTGCCGGCCAGGTCCCGACCATAGCCTTCGACGACGGCCGCACGCTGGCGCAGTCCAACGCGATCATTCGCTATCTCGCCCGCGACAGCGCGCTCGTTCCGGGCGACGCCTTTGCTGCCGCCAAGATGGACGAATGGCTGTTCTGGGAGCAGTACAGCCACGAGCCCTACATCGCGGTGTGCCGCTTTCAGCTGGTCTATCTCGGCAAGGATGCCTCAGAGCTCGACCCAGAGAAGGTCAAGCGCGGCTATGCGGCGCTCGACCGCATGGAGGCGCATCTGGCCACGAGCCGCTTTTTCGCGGGCGATGAGGTTTCGCTCGCTGACGTCTCGCTGCTCGCCTATACCCGCCTCGCGCATGAAGGCGATTTTGATCTCGGCCGTTATGCCGCCATCTCTCGCTGGATCACTGAGGCCGAGGCTTATCTCGGTCTATCGCCGGCACGCTGAGTCCCGCGCGCCGAGTCGCTGGCGCTGAGTCCTGGAGTTTCCCCTATGAACGATAAGTCCGTCTCCATCCGTCCCGCGCGCCGCGAGGACGTTCCCGCGATGGTGGCGATGCTCGCCGACGATCATCTCGGCCGCGCCCGCGAGCGCGTCGAATATCCGCTGCCTGCCGTCTATTACCATGCGTTCGAACGGATCGAGCGCGACCAGAACCTCACGCTCGTGGTTGCCGAAAGCGAGGGCAGGGTGGTCGGCTGTCTGCAACTCGCGGTGCTCGCCGGCATCAGCTCGCAGGGCGGCATCCGCGGTCTGCTCGAGGATGTCCGTGTTGCCACCGATTGCCGCAGCCGCGGCATCGGCGAGCAATTGGTGCAATGGGCGATCACGGAAGCCAAAGCGCGCGGCTGCAATCTGGTCGAATTGCTGACGCATTCGAGCCGAGCCGACGCGCAGCGCTTCTACAAGCGTCTCGGATTTGCGCTGAGCCACGCGGGCATGACTGTGCGTTTTTGATGCAGGTCGTGGCGAGCGTTGCGCAAGCTACATAATCGGATCGCGCGTTCATTCATCTTAACAGCTGATAAACTACCCGTTCGTCGTTCACGTTGATCGAGGAACGAACGGTGCTACCGCTGCGTCTGAAACCGGGCTCGGTCGGTTCGGGGATTTCGATGAACAGCTATTCCATGATCAAGGTCGGCAACGACTACGTTGTGCAGGCCAACGACAAATGCATTTTGAAAGTCGGCAGCCGCCGCCGCGCCGCGCAATTGATCAGCGAGGCCACGGACTTGCTGAATGCACTCGCCGTGGTCGAAGCGCCGGACATTGCGCCGGAGGCGCCATCACTCGCGCGTGAGGCCCCTGAACTTCCTTGACTGGTCTTCCCGTTTCCCGTATCAGCCGCGGCGGGACACCTCCCCCCAACGGGAGGCTTACTATCTGGAAGGGTAGATGATGACTGTAGCGAAGCCCGCTTCGCGGCCGACCGTGCCGCATTTCTCCTCCGGCCCCTGCGCCAAGCGCCCCGGCTGGAACGCCCAAAATCTCAAGGACGCAGCGCTCGGCCGTTCGCATCGCGCGAAGGTCGGCAAGACCAAGCTCAAGCTCGCGATCGATCTGACGCGCGAAGTGCTTGAAGTGCCGGCCGATTATCGCATCGGCATCGTGCCGGCGTCGGATACCGGCGCGGTCGAGATGGCGCTGTGGTCGCTGCTCGGGGCAAAGCCCGTCACCACGCTCGCCTGGGAATCGTTCGGCGAGGGCTGGGTCAGCGACATCGTCAAGGAATTGAAGCTCAAGGACGTCACCAAGCTGAACGCGGCTTACGGTGAGATTCCCGATCTCTCCAAGGTCGACCCCAAGAGCGACGTCGTCTTTACCTGGAACGGCACCACCTCCGGTGTGCGCGTGCCGAACGCCGACTGGATCAGCGCAACCCGCGAAGGCCTGACCATTTGCGACGCGACGTCGGCCGCCTTCGCGCAAGCTCTCGACTGGGCCAAGCTCGACGTCGTCACCTTCTCCTGGCAGAAGGCGCTCGGCGGCGAGGCTGCGCATGGCATGCTGATCCTGTCGCCCCGCGCGGTGGAACGGCTCGAGACCTACAAGCCGGCGTGGCCGCTGCCGAAGATCTTCCGCATGACCAAGGGCGGCAAGATCAACGAAGGCATCTTCGTCGGCGAGACCATCAACACGCCGTCGATGCTCTGCGTCGAGGATTATCTCGACGCGCTGACCTGGGCGAGGTCAATCGGCGGCCTCAAGGCGCTGATCGGTCGCGCCGACGCCAACACCAAGGTGCTGGCCGACTGGAAGGCAAAGACGCCCTGGATCGACTTCCTGGCCAAGGACGCTTCGATCCGCTCCAACACCTCGGTGTGCCTGAAGTTCACCGATCCCGCGATCACCTCGCTCTCGGAGGACGCGCAAGCTGAGTTCTCCAAGAAGCTGGTCGCGCTGGTCGAGAAGGAAGGCGCCGGCTACGACTTCGCGTACTACCGCGATGCGCCGGCGGGCCTGCGCATCTGGTGCGGCGCCACCGTCGAGGCCAAGGACGTCGAGCTGCTGACGCAGTGGATCGACTGGGCTTTTGCCGAGACCAGGGCGCAGCTCGCCAAGGCAGCCTAAGTCTTTGACCCTCCCCTGGAGGGGGAGGGTCGACGCACCGTCAGGTGCGTCGGGGTGGGGGTGATCTCTCCACACCGCGCACCGGCAATTTTCTTTGTTGCGGCTTCACCCCACCCCGGCGCTTCGCGCCGACCCTCCCCCTCCAGGGGAGGGTGTGAAGGAAGACACATTCCCATGACCAAACCCAAAGTTCTCATTTCCGACGCGCTCTCGCCCGCTGCCGTGCAGATCTTCAAAGACCGCGGCGTCGAGGTCGACTTCCAGCCCAATCTCGGCAAGGACAAGGACAAGCTTGCCGAGATCATCGGCAATTACGACGGCCTCGCGATCCGCTCCGCGACGAAAGCGACCGCCAAGATCCTGGAGAAGGCCACCAACCTCAAGGTGATCGGCCGCGCCGGCATCGGCGTCGACAATGTCGAGATTCCGGCCGCGACCGCCAAGGGCATCATCGTGATGAACACGCCGTTCGGCAATTCGATCACGACCGCCGAGCACGCCATCACCTTGATGCTGGCGCTGGCCCGCGAGATCCCGCAGGCCGACGCCTCGACCCAGGCCGGCAAGTGGGAGAAGAACCGCTTCATGGGCGTCGAGATCACCGGCAAGGTGTTAGGGGTGGTCGGCTGCGGCAATATCGGCTCGATCGTCGCCGATCGCGCGCTCGGCCTGCGCATGAAGGTGGTTGCGTTCGATCCGTTCCTGTCGCCGGAGCGCGCCAAGGACATCGGCGTCGAAAAGGTCGACCTCGATGATCTCCTCAAGCGCGCCGACTTCATCACGCTGCATACGCCGCTGACCGAGAAGACCAGGAACATCATCGACGCATCGGCGATTGCCAAGATGAAGAAGGGCGTGCGCCTGATCAACTGCGCCCGCGGCGGCCTCGTCGACGAGCAGGCGGTGGTCGATGCGCTCAATTCCAAGCACATTGCCGGCGCCGCCTTCGACGTCTTCGTCGAGGAGCCGGCGAATACCAACGTGCTGTTCGGCCATCCCAACGTGATCTGCACCCCGCATCTCGGCGCCTCCACCACGGAAGCGCAGGAAAACGTCGCGCTGCAGGTCGCCGAGCAGATGTCGGACTATCTGCTCACCGGCGCGATCTCGAACGCGGTGAACTTCCCCTCGATCACCGCGGAAGAAGCGCCGAAGCTGAAGCCGTTCATCGCGCTTGCCGAGAAGCTCGGCTCGTTTGCTGGCCAGCTCACCGAGACCGGCATCCTCAAGGTCGAGATCACCTATGAGGGCCACGTCGCCGAGATGAAGATCAAGGCGATCACGTCGGCCGTGCTGTCGGGCCTGCTGCGGCCGATGCTGGGCGAGGTCAACGTGGTGTCCGCGCCGGTCGTCGCCAAGGAGCGCGGCATGGTGGTGGACGAGATCGTGCGCGCCGCGCAGAGCGACTATGAAAGCCTGATCACCGTGACGGTTGCGACCGAACGCCAGGAGCGCTCGGTCTCCGGCACCGTCTATCACGATGGCAAGCCGCGCCTCGTCGACATCAAGGGCATCCGCGTCGACGCCGAGTTCGGCAAGTCGATGATCTACGTCACCAACGAGGACAAGCCGGGCTTCATCGGCCATTTCGCTGGCCTTTTGGGCGACGCCAAGGTCAACATCGCGACCTTCCATCTCGGCCGCGTCGAGCAGGGCGGCGACGCCATCGCGCTCGTCGAGGTCGACGGCGCGGTGCCGGCGGACGTGCTCGCCAAGGTGCAGGCGCTGCCGCAGGTCAAGCAGGTCAAGGCGCTGACGTTCTGATCCTTCACCTCTCCCCGCTGGGGCGAGGTGACGCAGAAAGTCGATAGAGTCGGATTTTATCGCGCCTGTCTCCGACATATTCCGACGCGCGGAACAACGCCGCCTTCTCGCGAGGGCGGCGTTTTTATTTTCCCGACGGCCCGGACTTGTGTACCAATGGCGTCAGGACAATTCGTTCAGAGGACGCTCCGTTCAAAACGTTCGGTAAGGGAGAAAACAATGCGTGAAGCCGTCATCGTTTCCTACGCGCGCACGGGCCTGGCAAAATCCGGCCGCGGCGGGTTCAACATCACGCCGCCAATGTCGCTCGCGGCGCACGCCATTCACCACGCAGTCGATCGCGCCGGCGTCGACAAGGATTATGTCGAGGACTGCTATCTCGGCAATTGCGCCCATGGCGCGCCGAACATCGGCCGTCAGGCCGCGCTGCTCGCAGGCATGCCGACGTCGACCGGCGGCGTCTCGGTGAACCGCTTCTGCTCCTCGGGCCTCCAGACCATCGCGATGGCCGCCAACTCGATCCGCTCCGACGGTGCCGACTGCATCGTCGCCGGCGGCGTCGAGAGCATCTCGATGCCGGGCGGCGGCACGCCGAAGGAGTCGATTGATCCGGAGCTGCTCAAGACAGCACCGGACATCTTCATGGCGATGATCGACACCGCCGACATCGTCGCGGAGCGCTACAAGCTCAGCCGCGAATACCAGGACGAGTATTCGCTGGAGTCGCAGCGCCGCATGGCCGCGGCGCAGCAGGCGGGCAAGTTCAAGGACGAGATCGTCCCGATGAAGACCAAGATGAAAGTGGTCGACAAGGCGACCAAGGCCGAGAGCATTGTCGACTACGTTGTCGATCGCGACGAGTGCAATCGCCCTGAAACCACGCTGGAAGGATTGGCAAAACTCGAGCCGGTGAAGGGGCCCGGCAAGTTCGTCACCGCCGGCAATGCCAGCCAGCTCTCCGACGGCGCCGCCGCCGTGGTGCTGATGGAAGCCAAGGATGCTGAGAAGCGCGGCCTCAAGCCGCTCGGCCGCTTCGTCGCCTGGGCAGCCGCAGGCTGCGAGCCGGACGAGATGGGCATCGGCCCGATCTTCGCCGTGCCAAAATTGTTGAAGCGTCACGGCCTGAAGATCGACGACATCGATCTCTGGGAGCTCAACGAGGCCTTCGCCAGCCAGTGCCTCTACTCGCGCGACAAGCTCGGCATCGATCCCGAGAAATACAACGTCAACGGCGGCTCGATCGCGATTGGCCATCCCTTCGGCATGACCGGCGCCCGTCTCACCGGCCATTTGCTGCAGGAAGGCGCCCGCCGCAAGGCCAAGTGGGGCGTCGTCACCATGTGCATCGGTGGCGGCCAGGGCGGCGCCGGCCTGTTCGAGATCTACAGCTGATCTGAACGCCTGACATGTGAAAGGCACGGCGCCCCAAGAGCCGTGCCTTTTTCGTTGCGCATCCAGCGCCGCGAAACTATATAGGCCCCGTCGGAAAAGGCAGATTTGGTCTGGTAAGCCCAAATCCTTTCGGTAACGAAAGCTCTGGTCTTTGGCCTTGTGCACGAGATCCCCGCGACGAACATCGGGCGCCAAGCAGGCGCTCAATCGTTCGTCCGTGTGATTCTCGCAGCCCTGGGAACGCTCCGGTCGAACATCGACCACAGGAGCGTCTCATGCAAACTCAATCAACGAATCTTTACGACGTCGTCATCGCCGGTGCCGGCCCCGTCGGCCTGTTTCTCGCGTGCGAGCTGCGGCTCGCCGGTGTCTCGGTGCTGGTGCTGGAGCAAGCGCAAGATCCGCATTCGGCCTTGAAGCAACTGCCATTCGGCCTGCGTGGCCTTTCGATTCCCACAACCGAGGCCTTTCACCGGCGTGGTCTGCTTGACGAAATCATCGCCGCACAGTCCACGAAGTCAGGCGCGATCAAGAGTGCTGCGCACTGGATGCAGCAGACGCGACGGCCCGCAGGTCATTTCGCCGGCATCCAGTTCTATCAGGACGATTTCGATGCCGCGAAATGGTCCTGGCGTCTGCCGACGCCGGCTGATGCCAGCGTCGCGGTCGATATGGAAACGCTCGAAACCGTGCTGGCCGGGCGCGCAAGCAGCCTCGGCGTCGAGATCCGGCGTGGTTTTGGTGTCAACGCGATTGCCGTTTCAGAAGACGATGTGACCGTGCAGGCGGCCGGCGAAACTTTTCGCGGACGCTGGCTTGTCGGTTGCGACGGCGGCCGCAGCACGGTGCGCAAGCTGTGCGGCTTCGACTTCGTCGGCACCGATCCCGAATTCACCGGCTACTCCATCGAGGCCGAGCTGGCCGATCCGGAGAAACTAAACCCAGGCCGCAACTATACGGCCACCGGCATGTACACCTATGCGCTGCCCGGAACGATCGCGCTGGTCGATTTCGATGCTGGCGCGTTCCATCGCACCGCGCCGATCACGATCGAGCATGTGCAGGGCGTCTTGCGCCGCGTCTCCTGCACCGACGTCACCATCAGCGAACTTCGCCTCGCCGCCACCTGGACCGATCGTGCCCGTCAGGCCACGACCTACCGCAAGGGGCGCGTGCTGCTCGCGGGCGACGCCGCGCACACCCATTCGCCGCTGGGCGGGCAGGGCCTCAATCTCGGTCTCGGCGATGCGATGAATCTCGGCTGGAAACTGGCCGCGACAATCGGCGGCCACGCACCGGCAAAACTGCTCGATACCTATTCGCACGAGCGCCATCCCGTCGGCGCGCACATCCTCGACTGGTCGCGCGCGCAGGTCGCGATCATGCGGCCGACGCCGGGCACGCGCGCGCTCCAGGCCATCATGCGCGATCTCATCGAGACCCGTGATGGTGCGACCTATTTCGCCGAGCGCGTGCGCGGCGTTTCGCTGCGCTACGACCTTGGCGGCCGCCATCCGCTGATCGGACGCAGCGTTCCCGATTTCGAATGGCCTGACGGCACGATGGTCGGAGAACGCTTAAGGCAGGCGCAAGGCATCCTGCTGGACTTCGACGCGCGTGCGCCGCTTCTGGCGTTTGCAGGCCGCTGGGGTGATCGGGTCGCGTATGTCGCGCGTGAGCCAAGGGATCGGCTCGGCCTGAGTGCTGTGCTGGTGCGCCCCGACGGCTTTGTCGCCTGGGCTAGTGACGGCGCACCGAATGACACGGAGGCTGCTGAGGCCGCGGCGCGTTGGTTTGGAGAACCCACAGCGCGCAGCTAAGTCGGCGGAAGATCCAACGCGCGACATTAGCGCCGGTAAACCCATGTAGTGCAAAAAGTCGCGCGGGGAATGTGAACCCGTTCACACAGGGCAGCGCCGCGGCAGCAGTACCATTCAAAGGTCGGCCGAATGTCGAGAATTGTCTCGCATGGCCTGGCAGATCCGATGAGAATCAACACCCGGGGAAGATGCTGTGATGAGCATAACCTATGGTGCAACAGGACTAGGACGGACCGCGACAAGGGCGCGGCACGTTTCCAGCTTCCTCCGGCGATATTGGCGTGCGGTTCAGCAATGGCGCAGCCGTGAGAGGCTGCGAGCCGACCTGTGCAATCTCAGTGACAGGGAGCTCTTGGATATCGGCACCACGCGCGGCGAGATCGACTACGTCGCCTCGAACCAGGGGTCCGACCCGCGAGGCGTCCGGTCCGCCGAACAAAGTCTGCCGAGAGCGCTTTAAGCCCGCGCCACCACCGGCGTGAACACCACCTCGATCAGCGTGCCGGAATTCGCCGCACTCTTGATGTTGAACTGGGCGCGGTTGGCTTCGACCAGCGCCTTGGTCAGCGACAGGCTGAGTGCGGAACTGTCCGAGGCATCGCCCGGCGGCGGGGTGCGGAACGGCTCCATGGCGGCGGCGACTTCCTTTTCGCTCAGGCCATGGCCGGTGTCGCGGATGCGCAGCGCGATCTCGCCGCGATCGGACAGTGCGGTCGACACGATGACCTGGCCGCCGGCGCTGGCAAGCCTGATCGAGTTCGAGATCAAATTCATGGTGACCTGGCGCAGCGCGCGCGCGTCCGCCGTGACCTGCGGCAACGCATGCGCGAGCGAGGTGCGGATGATGATGCGCTCGCGGTTGGCCTGCGGCTGCATCACGGTGACACAGGCCTCGACCAGATCGTTGAGGTTGAGGTTCGCGAAATTGAGATCGAGCTTGCCGGTCTCGATCCGCGACAGCTCCAGCAGATCATCGATGATGGTGATCACGCGCTCGCCGGAGGCGCGGATGTCCTTCATGTATTCGCCGTAGCGCTCGTTGCCGAGCGTGCCGAAACGCTCGGAGATCATCACCTCGGCAAAGCCGATGATGGCGTTGAGCGGCGTGCGGATCTCGTGGCTGATCCGCGCCAGCATGTCGGCCTTGGCGTTCGCCGCGCCGTCGACCAGACGCCGCGCCTGCGTCAGCTCGCTCTCGCCCTTCTTGCTGTGCGAGAGATCGCGGAACACCGCGAAGAAGTTCGGGCCATCGGGCCGCGTGCGGCCCATGATCATGGCGAGCGGAAGCACGCCGCCCTTCTTCTCGCGTCCGAGCACCTCGCGGCCATGGTCGAGCAGGCTCGCAATGTCCTGGCTCTTGAGGCTTTCGAGATAGTCGATGACGATCTGCTGGCTCTCGGGCGCGAACAGCGTCAGCAAATTCTGCTGCATCAGCGCCTCGCCGTCATAGCCGAACAGCGCTTCGGCGCTGCGGTTGCAGGCGTGGATGTTGCCTTCGGCATCGAACATCACGATGCCCTCGGCCGTGGTGTCGAGGATCGCGGCGAGATCTTCCGCGTCGGCATCGCCGGCCTCCTGCTCGGCCTCGGGCTCCGGCAGGTCGGGGATCACCACCATCGGCTCCGCCATCAAAGGCGCCGCGACAACAGGCGCAGCCTGCGGCAGCGCGCAGATCAGCGCATGGGCGCTGGTGCCGTCCCAGTCGATCGTGTGCAGATGCGCTTCCGTGGTCGCGAGCGGCTGCTCGCCGTTCGCCATCGCTGCGCTGATCGTCACCGGCGTGCCGGCCTGCGACGTGCTGCTGGCGGCGGAGACGCCCGGCTCGACATAGAGCGCATCCAGCCCGCCGGCATCTTCCAGCGCGGTAAGGCTCGCATAGCCCATCCGGGTGAGGAAGGAGGGATTGGCGTAGAGCAGGCGATCGAGCCGGTAGATCAGCATGCCCGTTGGCACCAGATCGAGCAGCGCGCGGTCGCGCGTGCTGTGGCCGTGCGCGGGCGGCGCGGGTTCGGTCAGCCATTCGGCTGCGGCCGGCGGCGCCTCGGGCGTCGGCACTTCCTGCGCGATCTCGTCCGCCGGCGGCTCGGCCGCAGCGGATGCGATCTGTTCGCGCTCGCGTTCGAGCCGCTCGGACAATTGCCGCGCGAGCTCGTTGAACGCGCTGTTCTCGACCGGCGTCAGCGTCGGTGATCTCTGATCACCAAGTGATCTCTGATCACTAAGTGATCTCTGATCACTAAGTGATCTCTGATCACTAAGTGATCTAAGATCACCGGGGGCGCGGAACGGCACGACATTCGGAGGCGTTTCCACTGGCGTTTCCGGATCGGTTGGGTGTGAATTCGCTTCGGTTGTTGGTTCGGGCAGTTCGGCTACAGGCTCAATTGTTGGTTCAGGCTCAGGCGCGGGCGGCTCGACCGGCGGAGGCGGAGCCTCTGCCTCGGACTTGGCCTCCGGCTCCGGATCAGGCTCGACCGCATCCGCCGAAAGGCGGCGCTGCGCGCGCGGCTCGGCGAACAGCTCGTAGCGGCGCAACGCATCGAGCCTGTTGAGCCCGTCGAGATCGCGGCAAACGCCAAAACCCTTGAAGCCCGCAAAATTGCGCGCGCGGTCGTAGACCGGCAGGCCTGCAAGCTCGACCGGCAGATGCTCGCCGCCATCGGCCGGCCAGTTCACGGTGATGCCTGCCCAAGTATCGTGGCTGGCGAGTGCCTGCGCGACGCGCCCGTCCGGATCGAGCGCAAATTCGTCGGCGATCTCGCGCCAGGGCCGCCCGAAGCCGGCCGCGGTGTGCGCGCCGATCAGGCGAATGAATTCGCCGGACGCCAGCACAAAGCGTCCCTCCGCATCCATCTGCCACAGGAAACGCAGCGGGTGCTGGCGCGGTGTCTCCGCTTGGGCGGGCGACTCGACCATGTGGCTTGTGATCGGCGCGGGTTGCGGCGGCACGATGGCTACGGGCGGGTTTTCAACCGCTGTTTCCAGCTCGGCAAAGGCGTCGAACAGGTCGATTCCCGCCGATTCGTTCGCGGGCCGCGTCTCGACGGCCTGCGGCATGGGCTCGACCGGCGCTGGCGGGGCAGGGGCCGGCGCCATTTCAGGCTCCGCAACTGGCGCAGCAACCGGCGTGCTCTCAGCCGCAGGCGCAGCTTGCGCAACCACAGGCTCGATCAGCGCGACCAGTCCGACATCGGCACCCGTGCCGACCCGTTGCAGCACCATGTTGCCGATGCCGATGGGCAACTCGACGCGGCCTGTCGCCAGCGCATCGGTGCGCGCCTGCTCGAGGCCGGCCTCGCCGAGATTGCGAAAGCCGCGCAGGGGCCGGGCCGCCTCGCTCGCGCCGATGAACAGGCCGTCGGGCGCGAAGGCCGCCATTGGCACCGTCGCGCCGTCGACCAGCCGAAGCAGCCGCTCGACCAGCGGCATGGTGCGGCTGCCTGCATCCATCGCGGTGACGAGCACGGCTTCGCGGCCATCGGCAAAGGAGAGCCGCGCGCAGGCGCAGGTCATCAGCGTGCCGAGCGCGGCGCCAAAGCCGCGCAGCCGCTCGAGCCTGACCGCACCGCTGGCCGACAGCTGGCGGGCGAGCCGGGTGACCTGGCGGCGATGGCTGTCGGCGGGTCCGAATGTCTTTTGCGCGAGGATAGCCGCATTGGCCGCGCCGAAGAATTTTGCGCCGACCGCATTGGCCCACAGCACGCGGGTGCCGTCGAGCGACCAGAGCCAGGCGGGCAGCGGAGAGGTCGCATGCACGGACAACCGCGGATCACCGACGCCTCGCAACTGGAAATCCGAATTCGTCATCCGACCGGCTTGTATCTCGCTGTCACGCTTCACGCCAAAGCTGCCGGGAATGACAGCCTTAAGAAAGGGTTACTATCGCCCGCGGGCGCGGGCAGGTCCACGGCTCCAGCCTAGGCGGGGAGCCCTAATGCCGCGATAACCTTAATCCGGCTGAACCCGCAAGCCGCCGCGTCATTGCATCCGCAGGATTCGCAAGAGGGCCGGGCGTGCGACCAAGCCGAAGCACTAGCTCCCGCCGTCCCTTGGCTTGAACTGATCGGGCCGCGGGCTCGGTCTAACCTCTCCCGCTTGCGGGAGAGGTCGCGCCAAGGCGCGGGCTCTCTCCTCTTGGGGGCTCTCGCGAGTGGAGGCACCCTCTCCCCAACCCTCTCCCGCAGGCGGGAGAGGGCGCAGACCGCCTTTCGTGGCACACCCCCTGGTTCCCCATCCCGGGAACCTCACCCTCACCGAGATTAAATTTCGCGGCGCATCCCCGGATCGCGGTGCGCTGCACAATGTTGACATGTTAGGCAGGAATAGTAGTGGGCGCTGGACGAGCCATCTCGTTTGTTTTGCGTTTCCAGTCTTTCGTACCCGCCAAGTCGTAACAAGAAATGGCCCCGATCGGGTCGGCGGGCGCGCCAGAAGGCCCACTCCATTTTACTTTTATCGTGAGGGACAACCATGACAGGTGCGACTGATCCGTTTTCTGCCTCGATCATTCCGTTCGAGGTCCCCGAGCAGATGCGTGCGTTCGCCGAAAAGGGCGTGTCGCAGGCCCGCGAGAACTACGCCAAGTTCAAGGACGCCGCCGAGACCCACAACGGCACCGTCGAGGCCGTGTTCGCCTGCGCCTCCAAGGGCGCGAGCGAGTACACCGCCAAGCTGATGGAGTTCGCCAAGGCCAACATCACGGCCCATCTCGACTTCACCCAGCAGCTGTTCGGGCTGAAGTCGCCGACCGATGCGTTCCAGCTGTGGACCAACCACACCCGCACCCAGCTCGAGACCTTCCAGGCCCAGGCCAAGGAGCTCGCCGAGATCGCCCAGCGCATCGCCGCCGAGACCGCCGAGCCGATCAAGGCCAGCGCCGCGAAGTTCGCGCCGCCCGCCGCCTGAACGGATCGGGTCTGAATTGATCAAGAAACCCGGGCCCCGCGGCCCGGGTTTTCTTCACCTCTCCCGCTTGCGGGAGAGGTCGGCGCTCCGGGCGATGCGAGGCAACGTCCCGCGCGCCGGGTGAGGGCTCTCTCCCCACGGGGAGTTTCCCCGCGGGCCGGAGAAGCAGCGCAACACCCTTATGATCGCCAACCGGCCCGATTTCATCGCGCTGAGGGCGACTTACCCCGGTTTTTCGTCTGTTTGCGGCCTTGCCAAAAACGGCCGTTGCACCTAGTTTCCGCCCCGTCCAGCCCCCTCGGTGACCGGCCTGTTTAAGGCGCCCAAGGCGGCTCGCAAGGATGCAGTTGTAGCTCAGTTGGTTAGAGCGCCTGTCTGTGGAACAGGAGGTCGGTGGTTCGAGCCCACCCAACTGTACCAGCGAAATCAATAACTTATTCCAATCTTCGCTGGAAGCCAACGACCACTAGCTACCAGATAGCTACCACGACGACGGAAACGCGGTCTGGTTCTAAAAGCAGTCATTCGTAATGACGGGGGTCACCTCCCTGTACCCGCTGATCGCGGCGGCCTGTCAAGGTCAGCGTCTACCCGGTTCGCAATGCGCTATCGGTAGCGAGCCAAAGACGTTCATGGAAAAGCAAGCCAGGCGAAAAAGATCGTGAGCTTCTTCGAGCGTCTAAAGACAGAAGCATCCGCTGAGTGGCGGGCCTACACCGAGCATCCCTTCACAAACGGATTGGCAGACGGCTCCCTCCCCGAAGCGGCGTTTCGCCACTACCTCGTTCAGGACTACCTGTTCCTCATCGAGTTTGCTCGCGCCTACGCGCTCTCGGTCTACAAGTCGCCCAAACTTGCCGACATGCGCGAAGCAGCGGCCGGCCTTTCGGCCATCCTTGATGTCGAGATGAACCTACATGTGAAGCTCTGTGCCGATTGGGGTCTATCCCCGAGCGACCTGGAACAAGCCCCTCCGGCGGTCGAGATGCTGGCCTATACACGCTACGTGCTTGACGCAGGAATGCGCGGCGATCTGCTAGCGCTCAACGTGGCGCTTGCCCCCTGCGTGATCGGGTACGCCGAGATCGCAACGCGGCTCGCCTCGCGACTCGAAGCGGACGCTGCGACGAACTCCTATCGCGTTTGGATCGCCGAGTACGCCGGCGTGCAGTACCAAGAGGTCGCGGCAAAAGCGCGGGCGCACATGGAGCATCTCGCCAATCTCTACGCCACGCCGGCCCGCGAGGCAGAGCTGATTACAATCTTCAAGGAAGCCACCCGACTTGAGGCAGACTTCTGGGAGATGGGCTGGCGCGCGGGCCAGCGTGTTGAATAACCCTTTCGGCAATCGTCAGGATTACGGTGACACTGTCACCGTAACTCCGCTTAGGGTCAAAATGCGAAGAACTCGACCTAAGCTAATGTGGTTCGCTATGCCTCGCTGAGCAGACCCGAGCCAGGCGCTGCGCAATTGCAGCTGTGAGCCAAACCCAGACATGCAACGTACTCAGCAGGATTACGGGATTACGGTGACAGTGCACTAAACTCCCAGACCTGCAGGGCGCGGGCCATCCACAGCGTTGGAAGGCCAATTTTGTGCACTGTCACCGTAACTCCCGCCTCGCGTGGGTCTCTCAAATTCCATTGGTGAAGTCAGGCAGGGAGCTCAGCTCTATTTCGATTCTGATATGCCATTAAGCCGAGGCCGCAGAAGCCGAGCATAATCATCGCCCATGTTGAGGCTTCGGGGACGGCGGAAATTGTGCCGCTGAAATTAGTATAGCTGTTGCCGTTGTTTGTGTAGACGTCTCCGCCATCAATGGTACCGCCGCTGAATCCGACTAGTGATCCGGGAGTTGTTATCCTGAACAGGAGCTCGATCATTTCAAATGCAACTATACCGCCGGGAAAGTCGTAGCGGTGGCCCGAACCAACGAGATAATCCGGAAAAAAGAATATCTCGTCGAATATGATAGGTCCGAATGGAATCCCTGCGGTAGTGAAGTCCGAAAAGAATGGTATCTGAACGTCAAACGCAGTGACTGAACCAGTAGCGGTATCGACACCGATGGTGCCCGAAAAAGACTGAGTGGAGTTATCGGCAGTATATGTGGCCTGCCCCCGAATGTCGAAGGTCACGACTGACGCCATTGCGGCAGGCACGGTAAGCGCGGGCATTGTGAGCGCTATCAGTGCAACCAGAATAGGAATACCAATATTCTTCATTTGCCCCTCGAAAATATTAGCTCATGCTATCGGAGCGAGCGCCTCAGGCAGCAGACAACTAGCTTGCGACTGTGAAAGCTGGATGACCGGCTTCGCCGCATCACACAACAAGCGATGTCTGGTCAAAGCCGATTTGGTGCACTGTCGCCGTACAACGCCGCAACCGCCAAGCTCATCGACCGGTACCATCTGCGTCGCTCAGGGTTTTGAGAAACGCGACGATGTCATCGAGATTACGGTGACAGTGCACTAAACTCTCGATCGCTGCGGAGCGGGTGCTGCCAAAACGCTGGCCAAGGCCAACTTTGTCCACTGTCACCGTAACCGTGCACTGTCACCGTAACTCGTAACTCAATAGCCGAATTCGCGTGGCGACCGGCGCGCGCCAATCCTCGCTGCGATGCAGCGAGCACCTGGGGCAACGCTGCGTTGTCAGGAATCGCCAAGAATCCGCACAAGCTCCACTTCGAGCTTCAAGCCGGGCGATTGTTTTGCAAAGCCCGTGCAGGACGTGGATGAGCCATCGACCGAGCGGCCTGACACGACGATGTCGATCTCATCCAATCCAAAGACGCCGGGCGGCCCTGGTGCCACGCGTCGGGCAGAAAGACTGGCTCTGAAGTGCTCGCCCTGCTGCGTCCAGATTCCCGCATAGGCAAACGTGGAATCGCCGCCGCCCAGTTTCCCGTCAGCGCCGAACTCGACCACGCCAGCGCCTTCGCCGACGGGCGTTTTGAACCAAACGGAGTATTTGCCCGGGGTGATCACCAAAGCCGACCATAGGGACGGGTTTTTCAGGCTGAGTTGAGCCAGATCAAAATGGCTATCAAGTGGCGGGCACGTGCTCTGCGGCGATTAGAATCTCAGGCCAAACGGACATCCGCTGCGGGGTATCTGCCGAGCTACCTCACCCCACCACCATCACCGGCAACGTCACGCGACGTCAGCGATTCCCAAATCTCTATTGAAAATGTATCTATTGAAAATACGGACGCAAGTTGGGACGCACCCGTGGCGTGGTTGTCGTCGTGGTCGTCGGCGCGGTCATCGTCTTGGTTACGGTTTCCGAAGGCGCGGTTGGTTCAACTGCTGCATCTGACTGTGCACCTTTCGCCGCAGGCGCAGCGGACCTTGGCTTTGGCGTTGTCGTTGTTGTGGTGGTAGTCGTGGTCGTTGCGACAGTCTGCTGCTCTCCCACGCGTCCATATCTGGGCGCAAATTCGTCCGCGTAGGCGATGCAATAGACGAGAGGATCGGTGAGACGCAGCTGTTTGAACGACGCCTCCCGGGTGCGGGCATCCTGAACGCAAAGATTGTAGCGCGCCCGCCAGGCCGGAGGGCGCTCGAACGGGGACGCATTCAGGTCTCCCTCGGTACGTTTGACGCCTGAAATCGCGTCAGGCGCGGCGGGAGGCTCCGGCTGCGGAAATGCGAGGCTGATGGTGAGCTTGTGAATATCGACACGCGACGCGCCGACCGAGGCCGACCCTGACACGGGCCGGAACTGGTTCGGCACGGGATCGAGTTGAACGGTGGCAGTGGCTCCGCCGCTGGCACTCGTCGTAAAGGTCAGGGTGTCGACGAAATTGTCCTTGGCTCCCCGCTGTTCGTCGATATCGATGAATGTCTCGACGACCCGGCCAATTCCGATCGATCCGATCAGTGGATCGGGATCAACTCCGAGCGAGCCCGTCATCGGATAAATGATATTCTCCGGCCGTGGCCCCGGCAACTTGTCGCACAGCTTCGTATTGGTGACCAGGTCGTCCCAGCTGTCCTCGGTGCCGAAGACGCGCCAGCCGACACGCGTCAGATCGAGCCCGCCGGTGCCGCCGACGTCGAGCGTATTTGCCGCCCACGGAAGCCTGAATCCCGCGGCTGCGCCGGCATGGTTGCTCTCGGTGATATTGAAATCGTAGGAATAGACAATCGCAACTTTCGTCAGCCTCAGGAGGTGTAACTCATCGTCCGAGAGTTTTCTCTTGGTCCTTTTGAGCGCTTCAATCCTGGATCGGATCTTATCCGGTCCGGTTTGGTCGGTGATGATGTGACGTCTTTCCAGATGACGAAGAAGCGCAGACTTCACCTCGCAACGGCCGAAGCGAACGATGTCCTCGGTTCTGTATGGGCTCACATCGTCGGGAACGGGGTAGAAAGAACAACCTCCGAGCCACGCGGCAAAAATACATCCGAGCCAATTGATCGTACGCATCCTTGCCCCCACTCAACTCAAACAGCCGGCCCGCGCGCACATGCACCCCTCGGGATGAAGGATTGACGTGACCCAAATTGTCGCGCTAGCCCCCCGGCCAACACATGACGCGAGCTGGCGCGCACCATGCAGCTCTAGCGTGTCCAAGTCGCCGTGACGCGTCAAGCGGAAACTGCGCGTCCGGTTGTTCTTCCCGTTATTGACACTCTTCGCGAAACGCGGCGCGCATCCGTGTCTTGCATCCGTGTCTTGAATGTAGGGCGCGATCTTCGCGGCCCGCAGCGCGGGGCGGTGATCGAGGCTGCTTCCTGAGGGAATCCTTTTTGGCAAGCACAGCGTTTTTGGCAAGTACAGCACTGTCGCTGCAAATCATGTTCCCCTGGATATACGACGTGGAACTGATCCGCAGCGTCCCGGGAAACGCGATTGAAACCTTTTGTTGGCTCGCGCAATCGCGAACGGCGCAGGAGGAACGACCGTCGGCGGCAGGGATTGGTCGCGTGTCAATCGCAGACATGGAGAAGACGATGACGCACTTGAAACGACTGAGCGTGGCTGCCGTGATGGCCGCGATCGTACCGCTCGCCGCATCAAGCCCGAGTTTCGCCGAGGGACGCGGACCCGGCCCGTGCACGCCCCCCGCCGGACACGCTGTTGGAGCCGCAGGCCCCGCGATGAACGGCGGCCAGCTGGCAGCCGGTGTCGGCCAATGCCGGAACTTTGGAAGCTATTACCGAACCTACGGCTACCGGAGCCCCGGCTATGCGTATGGCTATGCCGAGCCCGCCTGGGGGGCACCGGTCGTGGAGCCGGATTACTGGTAATCGAACCTGACGCCATGGCGCAGTGCGCGGCGCGGCCCACATCGGCCGCGCCGCTGTCGTAGGTGGCCTGGCTCCATGCGGACCAGGTGGCGCAATGTCACCGCCGCTACTTCACCACCATCACGACCACCGGCAATGTCACCGCCGCCAGCAGCGTCCCCAACGCCACTGCGCCCGACACCGGGTTCACCAGCCGCTGATACTGAACCGCGAAGATGTACGCGTTCGCGCCGGTCGGCATCGCCGCGAACAGCACGACGACGCCCGTCACGATCGGCGGCAGGTTCAACAGCTTTGCCAGCACGAACGCCACCGCCGGCATCGCCAGAAGCTTGAGCGCGCTCATCACGACGACGCTCAGCATCTCGCCCTTCACCTCGAAACGGAACAGAGTGATGCCGAGCGCGATCAGCGCGGCCGGCGATCCCGCCTGCGCGAGCAGCTCGACCGTTTTGTCGACGACGGGGTTGAGGCCGAGGCCGGTGAAACGCCAGACCACGCCAAAACCGATCCCGAGCATCAGCGGATTGCGCGCGAGATCTGCGAGCACGGGCCGGATCACCGCGAGCGTGGAGCCGGTCCGCTTGCGGCTGACGAGCTCCATCTGCAAAATGCCGCAGAGCCAGAGCAGCGGCGTGTTCACCGACAGGATCAGCGACATGGGGCCGGCGGCCTCGTTGCCGAGCGCCGAGAGCACGAGCGGAATGCCGAGCATCACGATGTTGCCGTAGACCGAGCCGATCGCGAACACGACGCCGTCCTCGCTGGCGCCGCGCCGCATGGCCGAGATCAGGAGCGCCGCGATCCAGGTCAGCGCGAGCGCGCCGTAATAGGCGCCCCACATCCGCCACGGGCTGACATCGGGGAATTCCGACACGACGATGGTGCGAAACAGCAGCGCGGGGATCGCGATGCTGAAGGCGAATTCGGAGATGCCCTTGTGCGCGCCCTCGGAGACGAAGCGAAACAGCGCCGACGCGTAGCCGGCCGTGATCAGCGCAAACACCGGCGCGACGATCAACATTGTGGCCATGCGGTCCTCCCCCTCACGGGGAGATCAGGCCCACCACCCCACGCGCTTCTCGATGATGCCATCATGCCGGTGTTTTGCCCGACGTGTCAAAGTAAATTCGTAAAATCCGCAAGGCGCGAAAATTCGCGACGCCCCCCAGGACCCTGGCTACTGTGCATGGGGTTGTTTTCGCGCGTTTGGCCGGAGCGGCCCTGTTGCCGAGACCGCACAGCTCCCGGGTTTCGCCTCGGGCCTCGTTGCCAACGAACGCCCGTTCACCCACTATCTCTCCGACTCGACATTTCTGGGGGCATCGATGCCGGTATCTCGCTTGAGGACATCCTTGGCTGCTGCAACGTTTGGAATGGCGCTCGCCGTTCTGGTCCAGCCGGGCACAGGTTTCGCCTACACGCCCGAGCAGGAGCAGGCCTGCACGCCGGATGCGATGCGGCTGTGCGGCGAGTTCGTGCCGAACGTCGATGCCATCACCGCCTGCATGATCCAGAGGAAGTCGCAGCTATCGCCGCAATGCGCGGCGTTCTTCCGCCGCGGACCGGAGCCGCGCGAGGCGGCCGCGCCCCGCGCCGGCAAGCCGACCAACATCGCGCCCAGGACGGCGAAGAAGACCTCGACCAAGCCGAAGGCGACCAAGAAGAAAAAGACCGAGGACGGTTAGGCCGCTCGCTTCCGCGCGTTCCCTTCGCGAAACTCCATCACGGCCCCGCGCGTCAAAGTGACTCAGGGGGCGTCAGCCACGCGACAGCCACCGGACTCGTTTTGTTCGCACGGCTCGCGCGCGAGCCTGCAGCTATTGCGATTACACGCGACCGAAAAAGCCGCGTCAGGATTTGCGCGGCGAGGTTGTAGTCCGGTTTTCCCGGGTGATTGACTGGAAAATGCGCGATTATCCGCGTGAACAGCGATTCATGACGGTTCGTGTCCGTCGTCGCACCAGGCAGTGTGACTCAAAAGCCAGCACGCCTTGTTATTTCGTGGCTGAGACGCCGCTCCTGATAAATTTTTCTTTCACGAATCAGCGCAGTGATTCATTTTCGTGGCCTGGGGTCAATCTGGAGGCCAGAGGTATGAACGTTATTGTTTTTGCATCGCGTAAAGGCGGCTCGGGCAAGAGTACCCTGGCCGCACATCTCGCTGCGCAGATCAAGTCGAGCAAGCAGGTGATGCTTGTGGACGCGGATCCGCAAGGCTCGCTCACGCTGTGGCACAAGCTGCGTGGCACCAACGAACCGCCGATCAAGGCGGCCGTGAACTCTGTCAGCGGCATCGTCTCCGCTGCCAAGCGCGACGGCTACGAATGGGTGTTGATCGACACGCCGCCGAATCTCTCGGCCGTGGTCGACGACGCGATCAAGAACGCGACGATGGTGGTCATCCCGGCACGGCCCGGCGTGTTCGACGTCAACGCGGTGCAGGAAACCATTCAGATGTGCCGCGCGGCGCGCAAGCCCTACGCGGTCGTGCTCAACGGTGCGCCGGCGCGCCGCGACGAGTCCGAAAGCCCGATCGTCACCATCGCGCGCGAGGCGCTGGCCAAGTTCCGCGCTCCGGTGTGGGGCGGTCAGATCACCAATCGTTCGGATTTGTTGATGGCACTCAGCCACGGCGAAGGCGCGCGCGAGTATCAGGCCGAGAGCCGTGCAGCTCAGGAAATCGCAAGGCTGTGGGCGGCGATCGAGCGTTCAGTGAAAGCTATTCGCGGCACCGCGTCGGCGTCCGGCGCAATGCACAAGCAGGCGGCATAATTTCATCAATCATTTCCCCGGACGACAAACGCGCGGTATCCCGCGCGTTTTGCGTTTCTGGATCCGGTGAAGATGAGCTACGCGATCATCAGCATGTAGAACACGATGACCGGCGACAGCGTCAGGATCACCGACCAGATGCCGACGGCCCAGATGATGTCTTCGGTGGAAAAGCCCTGCTGTCCGGCGTCATAATGTGACGCCGCATCATTCTGATTGTTCAAGATCGCCCCCGCGATTTCTTCGCTTATGGACGTGAACGTTAGGCAGGATGCTTTAAGATTCCAGCTTGCAGCTCCGCTCGCATTTTGAGCGCATTTGCGACCACGGCTTAACCATCCGTGCAAGAAGCCGTGTCAGGCGAGCCAGACCCGAAACAGCAGCACCGGGATCAAGCCGAGCATCACGGCCCAGAAGCCGAACGACGAGACCACCAGAATTCCCTGCAAAAGATCAGCAGGCACGAACATTTCCGCCGCGGTCGGGCGAACGCGTTGCCCCATGGTCATTCCCCCTGTTTGAAGACTTTGCCCAGGGAACGATAGGCTCCATTGCGTAAACGAGCCATGGATGCGCCATGCCACAGCAGCGAACACCATTCGCGCCCGGTTAACCACGGCGTTGCTCTCTCGCACCCTCTCCCCGTTTTGACGGGGAGAGGCGAGGGGCTGCCTCCGCAAATGGGGCAAGAGGTGAGGGGAGACCTTATGCCGCGACTTTCATCCGTCGTTCGATCTCGCGATCGAGTTGGGCTGCGAGCTCGCTGCTCACTTCCACCATTGGCAGCCGCACTTCGGGGCTGTCGATCAGGCCGCTTCGCCACAGCCAGTACTTCGCCGGCGCCGGGCTCGGCTCAGCGAACAACAGCCGCGTCAGCTCCGCGACCTCCTGCCAGCGCGCCAGCGCCGCATCGGAGTTGCCGCGCTTCAGCTCGCTGTAGACGGCCGCGAAGGTCGCGGTCTCAAGATGGGCGGACAGCAAAATGCCGCCATCGGCGCCGTCGCTGAGCGCGTCGAAATAGTTCGCGTCCTCGCCGGTCAGCACGCGAAAGCCGTTTGGCTTGTCGCGCAGAAGCGCGATCGACTGCTCGCGGCTCGCGCCGCAATCCTTCAAGCCGATGATGTTGGGATGCTCGGCGAGCCGCAGTAGGGTCTGGTTGGTGATGCCGACGGCGCAGCGATAGGGAATGTTGTAGAGCGCGAGCGGCCAGGCGGCGCGATCGGCCAGCGCTTCGAAATGCGCGAGGATGCCGCGCTGAGACGGCCGCACGTAATAGGGGCTCGCGATCAGATAGAAGTCGATCGGCCAGTCAGCGGTCTCATCGAGCCGTTCGTTCATCCTCGACGTGTCCGCGCCTGATAGTCCGAGGCCAATCGGTACGCTGCGGCGGCCGGCCGCCATCTCGTCGCGCACGATGGCGACGAGGCGTTCCAGCTCGGCGTCGCGCAGCGTCATGCCTTCGCCGGAGGTTGCGCCCAGGATGAAGCCGTCGATCGCCTGTGTGCAGTAGTGCCGCGTGAGCCGCCGCAGCGATACCTCATCGAGACGCCCGTCGCGAAACGGCGTCACCAGCGGCAGCCAGAGCCCGTGCATATGGGTTCGCAAATCAGTCATGTTTTATCTCCTTCTCAAAGAAAAACCTGAGACGGAGGGCACATGAAAAAACCCCGTCCAGGTGGCGGGGTTTTCGGAATTGGCTCGCGACGACGAAGTCAGCCTAGCGCGCGCAAAAATCCGAGGTCCCCGGATGGGGGCCCTTTTTCGAGACGATTGCGCACGACTTCGTGATCATTTGGAAATGATGTGGGGTATGCTCAAAACTGTCAATACACGCGGAACGCGAAAGCCGAATTGAACAGAAAAAAAGCCGGACCCGAAGGGCCCGGCTTAGGTATTGGCCACGTGAGGCCGACACAATCACCTTCCAAGAGGGATTACTGAACTCCCGCGCCACTGGAGGAGGGGGACAAATGCGCAACGCGAAGGCTCAGCGTGCAACCAGTATGGGCTTGACGAGCGGCATGCAGCAACAGCCGGGGCCGCATGTCAGTCATGCGGAAATCAGGACGGCCAGCGCTGCGCCTTGCTCACCACGAAGTCGCGGAACACCTGCACACGCGCGACCGTCTTCAGCTCTTCCGGATAGACGAAATATGTATCGAGCTGGATCGAATCCGATTCGCCGAACAGTTGTACGAGGCGGCTCTGTTCTTCGATCAGGTAATCCGGCAGCGCGGCGATGCCGAGGCCCTGCTGACAGGCGCGTACCAGGCCGAGGATGTTGTTCACCCTGAAATAGGCCTCGCGAGGACCGCTGCCGTTGCGGCCCGCTTCGACCAGCCAGTTGCGGTTCTGCAGGTGCGGCGCGAAGTTGCCATCGGAGAGCGTGATGATGCGATGGGAGTCGAGCTCCTCCAGCGTCCGCGGCGTGCCGAAGCGCTTGATGTAATCCGGCGAGCAATAAGCGTGGAAGCCCATCGCGAAGAGCTTGCGCTGGATGAGATCCGGCTGCGTCGGCTTGCGGGTGCGGATCGCGACGTCGGCCTCGCGCATCGACAGATCCAACTCCTCGTCGGTAACGATCAACGAGATCCGGATCTCCGGATAGAGCGCGGTGAATTCGCCGAGCCGCGGGATCAGCCAGTTGATGCCGACGCCGGGGGTGGTGGTGATCTTGAGATCGCCGCTCGGCCGCTCGCGGCTGTCGGTCAGTTTCGCGCGCGCCGCTTGCAGTTGCATGAACACGTCATGCGCGGTGCGGAACAGGAGATCGCCCTGCTCGGTGAGGATCAGGCCGCGGGCGTGGCGGTGGAACAGCGAGACCGAGAGTTCCTGCTCCAGTGCCGAGACCTGGCGTGACACCGCCGATTGCGACAGGCCGAGTTGCTCTCCCGCATGCGTGAAGCTGCCCGCTTCCGCCGCCGCGTGAAACACCTTCAGCTTGTCCCAATCCATATCCGTAAATCCGTCGCGTGTTCGAGGCATGATCGTTATTCCGCTGCAGCGCGCTCGCTGGCGCGCAGGGCCAAGAATCGTTCGGCCTCGAGGGCTGCCATGCAGCCGAGGCCGGCGGCCGTCACGGCCTGGCGGTAGGTTTCGTCGGCGACGTCGCCGGCGGCGAACAGGCCGGGCACGGAGGTCGCGGTCGAGTTCGGGGCGACCTCGACATAGCCCGACGGTTTCAGCTTGACCTGCCCGGCCACGAGCTCAGTCGCGGGCGCATGGCCGATGGCGATGAAGACGCCGTCGGTCGGCAGATCGGTCAAGGCGCCGGTCCTGACGTTCTTCAGTCGCACATGGGTGACCTTGTTCGGGTTCTCGGTGCCGCAGATTTCGTCGACGGCGGAGTCCCAGACCACCTTGATCTTCGGGTGCTTGAACAGACGCTCCTGCAGGATGCGCTCGGCGCGGAAGTGATCGCGACGATGCACGATGGTGACCCGCGAGGCGTGGTTGGTAAGGAACAGCGCTTCCTCGACCGCGGTATTGCCGCCGCCGACCACCACGACGTCCTTGCCGCGGTAGAAGAAGCCGTCGCAGGTGGCGCAGGCCGACACGCCGCCGCCCTGGAATTTTCCTTCCGACGGCAGCCCGAGCCAGCGCGCTTGCGCGCCTGTGGCGAGGATCACGGTTTCGGCGAGATAGACGTCGCCAGAATCGCAGGTCAGGCGGAACGGCCGCTGCGCGGTCTCCAGCTTGGTCACCAGGTCGGTGACGATCCTGGTGCCGACATGGACCGCCTGCTTCTCCATCTGTTCCATCAGCCAGGGGCCCTGGATCACGTCGGCGAAGCCCGGATAGTTCTCGACGTCGGTGGTGATGGTGAGCTGGCCGCCCGGCTGGATGCCTTGGATCAGGATCGGCTCGAGCATCGCGCGCGCGGCGTAGATCGCCGCGGCGTAGCCGGCGGGGCCGGAGCCAATGATGACAACCTTTGCATGAACAGGAGCGGACATTTCGATGGACGCCTTTCACGGGGGATTTGCAGCGCGGGCGCGGAACATGCCGGGAGGCCTCGCGGAGGCGCTGAAATATCAGAGCTAATCTAAGCCTTCTGGTGAGCTATGCAAGAATTGCATTCCCAATCGGCGGATTTTTCCAACAAGGAACAAAAGTCGGATGGAGTGAACGCGCAATAAAATTGCGCTGGAGGGCGTGACTGGCTAATGAGGATTGCATCAGATCCACCCGATACCGCCATAAAGGCCAGGAGTTCCAATCACGTGTCGCGGAACCTAGACGAGATCGACCTCAAAATTCTCGCTGAGATCCAGGCCGACGGTCGAATCACCAATGTCGAGCTCGCCAAACGGGTCGGAATTTCGCCCCCGCCGTGCCTGCGCCGGGTTCGGGCGCTGGAGGAGGAGGGCTATATCCATGGTTACCGCGGGCTGCTGGATGCGCGAAAGCTCGGCTTCGACGTCACGGTGTTCGCCGCAGTGCACCTCTCCAGCCAGGCGGAAGCGGATTTGCGTGCTTTCGAGGAATTCGTTCGCGCCGAGCCGCTGGTGCGGGAATGCTGGATGCTGTCGGGCGAGGTCGATTTCATCCTGAAATGCGTCGCCCCCGACATGGCGACTTTCCAGGATTTTGTGACGCACCTGACCGCCGCCCCCCACGTGCGCAATGTGCGGACGTCGCTGGTGCTGCATAACTCGAAATACGAAGCGGCCGTGCCCCTCGACGTGAAGGGACGGCGGTAGCTCTCTGTCCATTCGCGCGTGGGTGGCGCGTCGTCAGGTCCGCCGCAGCCCATCCACGCTGATCGGACCGCCGCCGGCGGCGGCGAGGAAGAGGCAGGCGAAGCACAGGACGATCGCCAGCGCGCCGTCGTTGGCGACGGGAAAGAAGCTGTGCGGCAGGTGCTCGATGAAATAGGCGAAGGCCATCTCACCCGAAAGGATGAAGGCGGCCAGCCGCGTGAAGAGGCCGATCATCAGGAGACCGCCGAGCACGAATTCGAACATGCCGGCAACGCCCCAGAGCGACAACGGCGTGACGTCGGAAAACATCTCCACCGGCGGAAATTTGAACAGCTTGGCCACACCGTAGTGAAAGAACATTAGCCCGGTGATGAAGCGGAAGAGGCTGAGCAGATAAGGCTGGCTCCGCGCGGTGATGCGATCGATGTCCATCGTGTCCTCCCTTGCTCGGACGGCAGCGGCGAGCATGACGGAGGATGGTGCGGTTCACAATCGTGGCTAGAAACATCGCGAAACAAAAAGCCGCAGAGCGCGCGGCTTGTCAGGCAGCCTTTGCGGGTAGATCACCGCCACTCCACCTTGGTGATTTCATACGCCTTGGCGCCGCCGGGGGCGTTGACCTCGACGGTTGAGCCCTTCTTCTTGCCGATCAGCGCACGCGCCAGCGGCGAGGTGATGGAGATGCGGCCCTTCTTGGCGTCGGCCTCGACCTCGCCGACGATCTGCCACACCGCCTTCTTCTCGGTGTCCTCGTCGACCAGCGTCACGGTGGCGCCGAACTTGATGGTGTCGCCGGAGAGCTTGGAAATATCGATGATGTCGGCGCGCGCGAGCTTGTCCTCGAGCTCGGCGATGCGGCCCTCATTGTGGGACTGCTCTTCCTTCGCGGCATGGTATTCCGCGTTTTCGGACAGGTCGCCGTGCGAGCGCGCCTCGGCGATATGCTCGATGATGCGCGGACGGTCTTCGGACTGGCGCTTCTTCAATTCTTCCCCGAGTGCGGCAAAGCCGCCCGCAGTCATCGGAACCTTTTCCATCTCTTCTCTCGTCTTTCGATCGCGCGCCCCACAACGACATAGGGCGCGTCAACCTTGATTCGTCAGTATGTCCGGGGGCTGAACACGCCGCCGCCGGAGCGTTATGTGGGTCTGCCGCCGGAACAGAACAACCGCAATGCCCGGACAGTTCCTCCGGCCATTGTGGCTTCATTGCCAATCACTTAGCGCAAGGCTTAACCCCTCAAGGCTTGGCCTTCCGCTCGCGATCAGGTTTCCGAAAAGTAGCTCTGCAGGGTACGAACCTCAAGGTCTCCGCCAAGGTAGGCGCGGATGCCCTGCGCGGCCGCCACGGCCCCGGAAAGAGTGGTGTAATACGGCACTTTATGCAAGAGGGCCGCGCGCCGCAGCGAACGGCTGTCGGCAAGCGCCTGCGGGCCTTCGGTGGTGTTGAAGACCAGCTGAACGTCGCCATTAGTGATGGCGTCGACGATATGCGGCCGCCCCTCCAGCACCTTGTTCACCTTCTCGGTCGGGATGCCCTCATCGGCCAGGAAGCGCGCCGTGCCCGAGGTCGCCAGCACCTTGAAGCCGAGCGAATGCAATTCGCGTACGGCTTCCGCAATACGCGTCTTGTCGCTCTCGCGCACCGAGACGAACACCGTGCCCTTGCGCGGCACCCGCGTGCCGCCGCCGAGCTGGCTCTTGGCGAATGCCACCGCGAAGGAGCGGTCGATGCCCATGACCTCGCCGGTCGAGCGCATCTCCGGACCGAGCACCGTGTCGACGCCGGGGAAGCGGGCGAACGGAAACACCGATTCTTTCACGCCGACATGTTTGAAGTCGGCCCTCTTCAATTTGAAATCGGCAAGCTTCTCGCCGGCCATGATGCGGGCGGCGATCTTTGCGACCGGCGTGCCGACCACCTTGGCGACGAACGGTACCGTGCGCGAGGCGCGCGGATTGACTTCGAGCACGTAGATCTCGCCGTCCTTGATCGCATATTGCACGTTCATCAGGCCGACGACGTCGAGGCCGAGCGCGAGCTCGCGCGTCTGTCGCTCCAGTTCCTCGATCATCTTGGCGTCGAGTGAGTGCGGCGGCAGCGAGCAGGCAGAGTCGCCGGAATGAATGCCGGCTTCCTCGATATGCTCCATGATGCCGACGATGAAGGTGTCCTTGCCGTCGCAGAGGCAGTCGACGTCGATCTCGGTGGCATCGGACAGATAGCGGTCGAACAGCAGCGGGTTCTTGCCGAGCACGGTATTGATCTGCCCGGTCTTGTCGTTCGGGTAGCGCGCCTTGACGTCCGCGGGCACCAGCTCCGGCAGCGTCCCGAGCAGATAGTCGCTGAGCTGGTTCTCCTCGCGAATGATCTGCATCGCGCGGCCGCCGAGCACGTAGGACGGGCGCACCACCAGCGGCAGGCCGAGATCGGTCGCGACCAGCCGTGCCTGCTCGACGGAATAGGCGATGCCGTTCTTCGGCTGCTTCAGCCGCAGCTTGTCGAGCACGCGCTTGAAGCGGTCGCGGTCTTCCGCGAGGTCGATGGCGTCGGGCGAGGTGCCGAGGATCGGCACTTCGGCGGCTTCCAGCGCATGCGCCAGCTTCAGCGGGGTCTGGCCGCCGAATTGCACGATCACGCCATGCAGCGTGCCGTTGCTGCGCTCCTTGGCGATGATCTCAAGCACGTCCTCGGCGGTGAGCGGCTCGAAATAGAGCCGGTCCGCGGTGTCGTAGTCGGTCGACACCGTCTCCGGGTTACAGTTGACCATGATGGATTCGTAGCCGGCGTCATGCAGCGCGAAGCAGGCGTGACAGCAGCAATAGTCGAACTCGATGCCCTGGCCGATGCGGTTCGGGCCGCCGCCGAGGATGATGACCTTCTTCTTGTCCGACGGCGTGCTTTCGTCGGCGACCTTGCCTGCAAACGGCGACTCGTAGGTCGAGTACATGTAGGCGGTGGGCGAGGCGAATTCGGCCGCGCAAGTGTCGATTCGCTTGTAGACCGGACGGACCTCGAGCGTGTGGCGCTTCGCGGTGACCTCCGCCTCCGTCGTTTCGGCCAGCACCGCAAGCCGCGCGTCGGAGAAGCCCATGGCCTTGAGCATGCGCATGCCGAAGGCATTGCCAGGCAGGCCGTGCTTCCTGACCTTCTCTTCCATCTCGACGATGCCGCGCATCTCGCCGAGGAACCACGGATCGATCTTGCAGGAGTTGAAAATGTCCTCGTTCGACCAGCCGAGCCGCATCGCTTGCGCCACCTGAAGAATGCGGTTCGGCGTCGGCGTGCCGAGCGCGGCGCGGATCGCGTTCTTGTCGTCGTCGCGACCGAGACCTTCGATCTCGATCTCGTCGAGGCCGGTCAGCCCGGTCTCGAGCCCGCGCAGCGCCTTCTGCAGGCTCTCCTGGAAGGTGCGACCGATCGCCATGACTTCGCCGACCGACTTCATCGAGGTCGTCAGCGTGGAGGAGGCGCCGGGGAATTTCTCGAAGGCGAAACGCGGGATCTTGGTCACCACGTAATCGATCGTCGGCTCGAACGAGGCCGGTATCGCGCCGCCGGTGATGTCGTTGGCGATTTCGTCGAGCGTGTAGCCGATCGCGAGCTTGGCCGCGACCTTGGCGATCGGGAAGCCGGTGGCCTTCGAGGCCAGTGCTGACGAACGCGACACGCGCGGATTCATCTCGATCACGACCATGCGGCCGTCTTCCGGATTGACGCCGAACTGCACGTTGGAGCCGCCGGTCTCAACACCGATCTCGCGCAGCACCGCCAGCGAGGCGTCGCGCATGATCTGGTATTCCTTGTCCGTCAGCGTCAGCGCCGGAGCGACCGTGATGGAGTCGCCGGTGTGCACGCCCATCGGATCGAAATTCTCGATCGAGCAGACGATGATGCAATTATCCTTCTTGTCGCGCACCACCTCCATCTCGAACTCCTTCCAGCCGAGGACAGATTCCTCGATCAGGACTTCGTTGGTGGGGGACGCATCAAGACCGCGCTCGATGATGTCGAGGAACTCTTCCTTGTTGTAGGCGATGCCGCCCCCGGTGCCGCCCATGGTGAAGGAGGGGCGGATGATCGCGGGCAGGCCGATCTCGGACAGCGCCATCATGGCCTGGCCGAAGGCGTATTCCTGGTAGCGCTTGCGGCGGTCGCTCTCGCCGAGGGTCCATTGCCGATCGTGCTCTTCGAGGGCCGCGCCCGAGAGCTTCTCGCGTTCGGCCTGGCGTTTGTCGCGGAAGGACTTCTTCAGGGCGGAGGCGTTGGCGAGCCGCGACTTCGGCGTCTCAAGCCCGATCTTGGTCATGGCCTCGCGGAACAGCTGGCGGTCCTCGGCCTTGTCGATCGCGTCGGCGGTGGCGCCGATCATCTCGACGTCGAACTTTTCCAGCGTGCCTTGCTGGCGCAGCGATAGCGCACAATTCAGCGCGGTCTGTCCGCCCATGGTCGGCAGCAGCGCGAAGCCGCCGGGAATGACGTGACGTTCCTTCTCGATGATCTTGGCGACGATCTCGGGCGTGATCGGCTCAATATAGGTCGCATCGGCCAATTCCGGGTCGGTCATGATCGTGGCCGGATTGGAATTGACGAGGACGATGCGATAGCCCTCTTCCTTCAGCGTCTTCACCGCCTGCGTGCCCGAATAGTCGAACTCGCAGGCCTGGCCGATCACGATGGGACCGGCGCCGATGATCAGGATGGTGGTGATGTCTGTACGTTTGGGCATCAACTCTCGCCGAAGTGGAATTTGGGCACAAAAAAAGGGCGCGCTTGCTGCGCGTCCCTGTGGCCGAGAGCGCGTTGGTCGCCCTCGCGCGCGGGTGGGTCTTAGACCAGTTTTTGGGGCGGCGAAACCCCGAAAAACGCCCGTCAACCAGCAATTTTGACGGGTTTCGGCCGCACCTGCCAGCCTCGGGCGAGATGCACCAGAAGCGAGGCCGCAACGCTCATTCCGCCGATCCAGCCGAGGTCGTTTGGCGAGAGGGCGGCCAGCACGGCCCCGCCCAGGGCACCGCCGATGGCGAAGCCCAAATACATCGCCGATGCGTTGAGCGAGAGTGCGATCATCGAGGCCTGCGGCTCGATTCGGATGATGCTGGCGATCTGGGCCGGATAGAACGCCCAGCCCGAGAGGCCCCAGAGGAAGATCGCGCCGAGCACCGCGTAATGGGCCTGTCCGGGCAACAGTTTCAGGACCAGCGAATGCAGGATCAGCGCGCTCGCCATGCCGGCGAGGCCGACGGCTGCGGTTGCGAGTGTGCCGAGTCGGTCGGCCAGGACGCCGCCGAGCATGTTGCCGATCGCAGCCGCGCCGCCGAACACCAGTAGCGCCAGGCTGATCTGCGAAGCGTCGAACCCGAGGCCGCGCAGCGGGACCGCGAAGTAGGTGAATACGGTAAAGCCGCCGAGCGCCCATAAAATCGTGATCACAAGCGCGATCAAGACATTGCTGTGACGCGCCACCGCCAGCCTTTCGCTGAGCGAGGCCGTGTTGCGCGGCAGGCCGCGGGGCAGACCGAATAGCAGGCCGGCGAGCGCCACTGCGCCGATCATTGCGACCATGGCGAAAGTCGCGCGCCAGCCGAGCAGGCTGCCGACGAGATTGCCGAGGGGCACGCCGATAACGGTCGCAACCGTGAGGCCCGAGGTGACCAGCGCCACCGCGCGGCCGCGCCGTTCCGGCGAGGCGACCGCCACGGACACCGCCAGCGCCGTCGGCATGCACAATCCCGAGCCGAGTGCCATCAACATGCGCGAGGCCAGCAACAGGGCGTAGGTCGACGCCACCATCGCCGCGAGATTTCCGGCGATGAAGGTCGTCAGCGCCAAGGCCAGCACGGTGCGGCGGTCGATGTTGTTCAGCGTCACCGCCAGGATCGGCGAGCCCACGGCGTAGGTGAGGGCGTAGGCGGTAACCAATTGGCCGGCGGCGGAGACCGAAATCGAGAGGTCGCTGGCGATCGACGGCAAAAGCCCAGCAATGACAAAGCCTTCGGTGCCGATCGCAAAGGCCCCCAGGGCCAGCCAGAACACGCTCATCGGAAATCCTTATGTTCAATGTTTATTGAATTATCGAATATGACGATTCGAGAGTCAATTGGTTCAAGAACTATTGAACATTGCGGCCAACTTGCTATGATTCAGGCATCATGAGCCGCACGCCTCCCCACCCCACCCGCGAGCAGATCGAGCTGCCGCTGGTTCTGGATTGTCTGAGCGATCCGATCCGGTTGGCGATCGTGTATCAGCTCGCCCAGCAGGAACGTGTCAGCAGCGAGCTTTGCTGCGGCGACTTCAACGGCCTCTCCGGCAAGTCGAATCTCACCTATCACTTCGCAAAGCTGCGCGATTGTGGGCTGATGCAGACCCGCGTGGCAGGTACGAACCGCTTCATGCGGCTGCGCCGCGAGGATCTCGAGGCGCGGTTTCCCGGCCTGCTCGATGCCGTGCTCAAGTCAGCGGCAAAGGACGCGGACAGGCTTCAGTTGCTATCCACGTAGTCGAGGCGGATTGAGGTTTGGGCGGGCAGTCCAAAGCGTGGAGACCCGGCCTGGATTTGAACCAGGATGAAGAGCGATGCACTGCTCTCGCGTAGACGCTTCCGCCACCGGGCCGCGGCGATCATGTCCGATCGAGATGCGACAAGCCACCTCAGCCAATCGTTATGCTTAACGAGGCGGCCGCGCGATGAAGGTCATGCGCCAGCGGTTGTGGCCGATATTGGTGTTGGCGCGCTGGCTCGCGAAGCCCGCCGCCTTCAGCTTCACCGCGATCTCGTCCTCGCTATAGCGCTTGAGCCCGATGCGCGCGCGCAGATGACGATAATCTGACAGCGCGGTGCTGACTAACCCGATCAGCGCGTCTTTCAGGAAGCCGTGATGGAGGCCGAAGGAGAGCAGCGCCGTCACGTCCCGGCCCATGCCGACATGGGGCTGCAGGATATCGCCGAGCACGAGCTTGCCCGACGGCTTCAGGATGCGCCGGACATTGAGGAGCGCGGCATCAAGCTCCTCCGCCGTCATGTATTGCGCGACCGAGTTCATCACGACGAGGTCGATGGACTGGTCCTGCATATTGCGGATGTCGTCGAGCGAGCGGACGCGGATCTTGGTGTTGGGCGCAAATCGAGCGATCAGCCGGCCGCGCACGCCGGGCGCGGGCTCGGCCAGGATCAGCTGACCGCAGGCGGCCGCCACCTGGCTCGCCGACAGCGCCTCGCCGCAGGCATAGTCGAGCACGGTCGCGTCGGGCGAGGTGATGTAGCCGATGATGTCCCGCGCGATGATCTGGAAGTGCAAATCGCGATGCAGCTTGCTGACATAGATCGTATGCGTCGAGTCGTAATAATCGATCCAATCGTCCATGGTATCCCGTCCGGCGGTTCCTGTCTTGGAACCGTGCTGCCCGCCTTGCGTTAGGGGTGCGACGGCTCGCCGTCAATGTCCGCGTCCTAACAGGAAGGTTTCTCGTGAGCAAAGCCCCCAGCAAAGTCTCGCCCGACCTCGATACTCCCACCGATCTGCAGCCCCAGGCGGTCAACAAGGTTTCGGAGGCGCTCAACGTGCTTCTGGCCGACGCGTTCGCGCTGTACCTCAAGACCAAGAATTTTCACTGGCACATCAGCGGCCGGCATTTCCGGGATTATCATCTGCTGCTCGACGAGCAGTCGGATCAGATCTTCGCCACCACCGACCAGCTCGCCGAGCGCGTCCGCAAGATCGGCGGCGCAACCGTCAAGTCGATCGGCCAGATCGCGAAGCTCCAGACCATCAAGGACAACAATGAGGACTACGTCCCGCCGCGCGAAATGCTGCGCGAGCTGATGCAGGACAACAAGCATGTCGCGGCTGCGATGCGTAAAGCGCACGAGGTCTGCGACAACGCGGGCGACGTCGCCAGCGCCAGCATCCTCGAGGTCTTCATCGACGAGACCGAGCGCCGCACCTGGTTCCTGTTCGAAGCCACCCGCCAGGAAGGCGGCAACGAGGCGTAACTCGATTGGGCGCAAATGCCCCCGCAATGTCGTCCCGGCGAAGGCCGGGACCCATACCCCCAGTGAGAAGTTGTGGCGCGAGATGCGCGATTGCCTATCTTCGCCAAACTAGCTTTCGTGGTTATGGGTCCCGGCCTTCGCCGGGACGACGGCGGAATGTGCAGCTAGCGTTCCCGACTCACGGCCGCCACAACCGCATCAGCGCCCCGTGCTTGCCGGTCACCGGGTCCGCCGGCGGCCGCGCGACGTTCGGAATCGTCTTCAGCGCCTTGGCGTGGTTCTCTGGTGTTGCTCGCGTGATCTCCATCCGCGAGCCCGGCGGATAGGCGCCGATCACGCAGAAATCATCGCTCGCGTTGATGCGCTGATGCCCCGTGCCGGCCGGCAGGATCGCGATATCGCCGGCCTTGATGTCGAGCTCCTGGCCGTGATCGCCGCCGAAGCGAACGCGGGCATGGCCGCGTGCGACGCCGAGCACCTCATGCACGGTCGCGTGGTAGTGCAAATAATCGTAGACGCCGTTGCGCCACGTGCCGCCCCAATTGTTCGTTTCGAACAGGTTTTCGATGGTCTCTTCAGGTTGCTTCGGATCGAGCGTCACCGCGCCCTGGTAGACCAGGAAGGGGAGGATGTTGTTCGGCACGAGCCCGTCATCCTCGAAAACGATCGCGAGCGGCTCGGCATAGTCGCGGACGACGGACATGGCAAGGCTCCTGCTCACAAGGCTCCTGCTCAAACGTAGCAGTATTCAACGGGTGGCGTGAGACGACGTTCCCTTGACGAAAAAGCCCGGGACGAGCCCGGGCTTTTCCGTGCACTGCGATAGCGCGCCTTACGCGCTCTTGTTCTGGCGCATCAGATCGGCGAAGCGCTGGAACAGATAGTGCGAGTCGCGCGGGCCCGGCGAGGCCTCGGGGTGGTACTGCACCGAGAACACCGGCCTGCCGTCGAGTTGGATGCCGCAATTGGAGCCGTCGAACAGCGAGATGTGGGTCTGCGTCGCGCCCTTCGGCAGGGTGTTCTCGTCCACGGCAAAGCCGTGGTTCATCGAGGTGATCTCGACCTTGCCGGTGGTCTCGTCCTTGACGGGATGATTGGCGCCGTGATGGCCCTGATGCATCTTCCTGGTCTTGGCGCCGACGGCGAGGCCGAGCATCTGGTGGCCGAGACAAATACCAAAAGTCGGCGTGCCCGACTTGATCACGTCCTGGATGACAGGCACGGCATATTTGCCGGTCGCTGCCGGATCGCCCGGACCATTGGACAGGAACACGCCGTCCGGCTTCATCGCCAGAATGTCCTCGGACGACGTCGTCGCCGGCACCACCGTCACCTTGCAGCCGACGCCGGCGAGCAGGCGCAGAATGTTGCGCTTGATGCCGTAGTCGATGGCGACGACGTTGAACTCGGCATTGTCCTGGCGGCCAAAACCCTTGTCCCACAGCCAGGGCGTCTCGTCCCAGGTGAAGCGCTGGCCGGAGGTGACCATCGGCACGAGGTCCATGCCCTCGAGGCCGGGCCATTCGCGCGCTTCTTCCTTGAGGCCGTGCAGGTCGAACTCGCCGTCCTTGGCATGCGCGATCACGGCGTTGGGCATGCCCTTGGAGCGGATCAGCGCGGTCAATGCGCGGGTGTCGATGCCGGAGAGACCGATGATGCCGCGCGCCTTCAGCCAGGCGTCGAGATGCTTGGTGGCGCGGTAGTTCGAAGGGTCGGTGATCGCGGTGCGCAGGATCACGCCGCGCGCGCCGGGCGTTGCGGCCATGTTCACCGTCTCGATATCTTCGTCGTTGGTGCCGACGTTGCCGATATGCGGGAAGGTGAAGGTGATGAGCTGGCCCGCATAGGAGGGATCGGTGAGGATCTCTTCATAGCCGGTCATCGCGGTGTTGAAGCAGACTTCACCAACGGCCTGGCCCTCGGCGCCGAGACCAAAGCCTTCGAGCACCGTGCCATCGGCGAGCACGAGGAGCGCGGTCGGTTTGTGGTCCGGCCAAGCGGTATCGTTTTCATGTTGTGTCATGAGCGCGTTTCATAGTCGCCCCGCGCGCGCCCGTCAAAGCGGGAAACGGCGGATTCACATGCGTTTTTGCATATTTGACAGGTCTCCTCAGGCACTTAAGCTGGATCTGGCAATTTTGCGCCATTTTGGCCTCCGGCGGGGAACAATGAAACCTCGCACGACAGGTCCGGTATGGCCTCTTTCCCGGGAAGGGCTTAGATCAGGCGCAATGGATTGAGAGGATCACGATCATGCTGCGCGACGACATCAACAATGCGGTCAAGGAGGCCATGAAGGCCAAGGACGAGCGCAAGCTCTCGACGCTGCGCATGGTCAACTCGACGATCAAGAACGCCGATATCGAGGCGCGCGGCAACGGCAAGCCGCCGCTTTCGGACGCCGACCTGCTCGGCGTCTTTCAGAAGATGATCAAGCAGCGCCAGGAATCGGTCGAGCTCTACGACAAGGGCGGCCGCGCCGAACTCGCCGCGCAGGAGCGCGAGGAGATCGCGGTGATCTCGGCGTACCTGCCGAAGCAGATGTCGGACGGCGAGGTGAAGAACGCGATCGCGGACGCCATCACTGAAACCAGTGCCGCCGGCATGAAGGACATGGGCAAGGTGATTGCGGCGCTGCGGGCGAAGTACGCCGGCCAGATGGATTTTGGTAAGGCGTCCGGTCTCGTGAAGGCTGCACTGATGGGTTAAGCTGTCATTCCGGGCTCGCGCCAAGTGGCGCGCCCGGAATGACAAGGAAATCGGGAGGGCCGCGATGACCGGCGAACCCGGTCATGACGACGTTCTTGGGAAGCGACCAGGCCCATGCTGTCCGAAGCCGCCAGCTACGACGAGCTCACTCGCAACTTCCGCTGGGATATCCCGGCGCGCTTCAACATCGCGGAGGCGTGCTGCGATCGCCACGCCGACGGCAGCGGTCGTCTCGCGCTGGTGTCGACGAGAACGGCGCCACCACGCGCACCTCCTTCGACGAGGTCGCCGAGGCGTCGCGCCGCTTCGCCAATGTGCTGAAGGCGGATGGCCTCATGCGTGGCGACCGCGTCGCGGTGTTCCTGTCGCAGTCGCTGGAACTGCCGATCGTGCATATGGCGGCATTTCGTTCGGCGATGATCTCGATCCCGCTGTTCGCGCTGTTCGGCGAGGACGCGCTGGAATTCCGTCTGTCGAATTCGCAGGCCAAGGCGATCGTCACCGACGAGGGTGGCTGGGACAAGCTCGCAAGGATCCGCGATCGGCTGCCGGATTTGAAGAATGTCTATGTCATGGGCGAGCGCGCGACGCGCACGAAGTGTTCGGCCAGACCGAGTGCAATCTCGTGATCGGCAGCAACTCGAACCTGTTTCCGATCCGCCCCGGTTCGACGGCAAGGCGACGCCGGGTTTTGATGTCCGCATCGTCAACGACAAGGGCGAGGAGCTACCCAGGGGGGCAGCGCGGCATGATTGGCGTGCGTCAGCCATGGTGCAGCGACGCGTTGAGCGCTGCTTTTGACCCAGATCAACATGGGGACGAAGTCGTCTGGGCCTAATGCAGGAAATCCGGTGGGAGGAGTTATGTCCATCTCGGGCAAGGTCGATCCGGTGGTGCGTCCCGCAGCGGCGACCGACATCGCCGAGGCGCTGGTCGAAGGCCTGCGCGATTTCCAGGCGCTGCCGCTTTACGGGCTTTGCTTCGGCGCGCTTTACGCCGCCGGCGGCATCACCATCATGCTCTGCCTCACCGCCTTCGGCATGGTCTATCTCGTCTATCCGCTGGCGGCGGGCTTCGCGTTGATCGGGCCGTTCGTGGCGATCGGGCTCTATGAAGTCAGCCGCCGCCGCGAGCGCGGCGAGCCGGTCTCCTTCGGGGCGATCTGGTCGGCGATACGCTCGCGCAGCGAGATCGGCTGGATGGCCTTCGTCACGCTGTTCGTGTTCGTGATCTGGATGTACCAGGTGCGGCTTCTGATCGCGCTGCTGCTTGGCCTGCATGCGTCATTCTCGAGCCTGCAGGAGTTCATGACCGTGGTGCTGACGACAAACGAGGGGCTGCTGTTCCTCGCGATCGGTAACGCGGTGGGTGCCGCGCTATCGCTGATTCTGTTTTCGCTGACCGTGGTGTCGTTTCCGCTACTGCTCGATCGCGAGGTCGATTTCGTCACGGCCATGGTGACGAGCGTGCGTGCGGTGGTGACGAGCCCGCTGCCGATGATCGGCTGGGCGGCGGTGATCGTGATGCTGCTGATTGTCTCAGCGCTGCCGTATTTCCTGGGACTGCTGGTGACGCTGCCCGTGCTCGGGCATACGACGTGGCATCTTTATCGGCGGCTGGTGGCGCCGGTGTCGTAGTTGCAGTGTCGTCCCGGCTTTTCGCCGGGACGGTTGCGGCGCCTACGGCGTTTTGATCCCCATCGCCTTCAGCGCCTCCAGCATCTTTACCGGGGGCGACATCTTGATCTGCGGCGCCTTGCCCGTCTCGAGCAGGCTCTTCAGTCCCGACAGGATTGCGGGCCAGCCGGTGCGGCCGCCGGAGAGGATGTCGTCGCTGAGCGGCCGGTCATGGCCTTCGCTCATGGTGAGGCGAACCGCATCGCCGACCTCTTCGATCTCGTAAGTCACGAGCGTCGGGCCGAGCTTCTCGATCAGCTCGGGCCAATTCACGTTGAACGTGACCGAGAGCTTTCGCGGCGGGTCGTATGCGAGAACCTCGCCGCTGATGTGCAACGCGCCATCGGGGTTGCGCACAATGAAGGCGCCGCCAAGGCGCTGCTCAACCTCGACGGCATTGCCGAAGAAGTATTGCTTGCTGAACTCCGCCGATGTCAGCGCCTCCCACACCTTCTCCGGCGTCGAGGCGATGTAGATGGTGTAGACCGTGAGCGGCTTGAACTGATCGAGGTTCATTTTGCATCAAATCCCTTGTTGAGGGCCGCGCGTGTGATGTTGAGCAGCTTGCCGGTCTCCAACAGGCTCTTGAGCTGGGACAGGATCGCGGGCCATCCGTTGGAGACGGCGCCGAGATATTTGCCGCCCTCGATGAAGCCGTCATGCAGCACAGTCAAACGCACGACCGGGCCGAAGGGTTCGAGTGTGAAGACGACGCGCGAGATCGGCTCATGGCGCAGCTCTTCATATTTGTGGTGCTTGAAACTGTAGGACAGCCGCCGCGGCGGATCGGCCTCGAGGATTTCACCGGAATCCGTGACCTCGCCGTCCAGCGAAAGCGCAAAGGGCGCGCCGACCTTCCAGTCGGAGCGAACCTCGGCGCCGAACCAGTATTGCCTGGTGAATTCGCTCGATGTGAGTGCCTGCCACAGCTTTTCCGGCGTGGTCTCGATGTAGGTGACATAGACGAATTGCGGCTTACTCATCACGCTTCTCCAACTGGCGTTTCAACTCGCTGAGCGCGGCGAGCTTGCCGCGCTCGAATTTCCTGATCCAGCGCTCGCCGATCTGGTGGATCGGCACCGGGTTGAGATAGTGCAGCTTCTCGCGACCACGCTTGATGGTCGTGACCAGATTGGCCTCTTCCAGGATGACCAGGTGTTTTGTCACCGCCTGGCGCGTCATCTCCAGGCCTTCGCAAAGCTCGTTCAGCGTCTGGCCGTTCCTGGCGTGAAGTCGGTCCAGCAGCGACCGTCGCGATGCATCGGCGAGCGCTTTGAAGACCTCATCCATGGTAGCGATAATAGGCAACCATATGGTTGCATGTCAAGTGGTGTCTTTGGCGCCCGCAAATGGCTGTGCTAACCTTGAAGCTCAGCCAACGCAGATTGGTTCCGGGAGGACTTTGATGTTCCGTTGCGTCTTGACTGCAGCCGCCCTCGTCCTTTTCGCCGGTAGCGCTTTCGTTCACGCCCAGAAGCAGAGCATCGGTGCGCCGCCTGAGGCGTCCAACATGAAGCTCATGGGCACCAACGATCTCCAGGCGCGTAGCGCCTATCAGCCGACCATCCATCACCAGGGCGACCGCTGGATCGCCTATATCGGCCACCACGGTGGCACCGATGACGTGCCGGCGCCCGTCAATCCGATGACGGGCAACGCCGAGCCGAACGGCACCTCGATCGTCGATGTCACCGATCCCGCGCATCCCAAATATCTCAGGCATCTGCCGGGGCAGGAGGGAAAATACGAATCCGGCGGAGCACAGATGGTGCGCGTGTGCGACGGCAAGACCTTGCCAAAGGGCGATCCCAACGCAGTCTACATGCTGCGCACCTTCGGCAGTGAGGCGCATGAGATCTGGAACGTCGCCGATCCCGCCAATCCTGCGCTGATTACGCGCATCGGCGGCTTGAAGGATACGCACAAGAGCTGGTGGGAATGCGACACAGGCATTGCCTATCTCGTCTCGGGCGCGCCGGACTGGCGCACGCGGCGCATGACGCAAATCTACGATCTCTCTGATCCCGCGCATCCGCAAAAAATCCGCGACTTCGGTCTGCCCGGTCAGGAGCCAGGATCGACCGGCGCTGTGCCGACCGAACTGCATGGGCCGATCTCGACCGGGCCGAACGGCAACCGCGTCTATTTCGGTTACGGCACCAACAAGGGCGGCATCTTGCAGATCGTCGATCGCGAAAAGCTCTTGAACGGACCGAAGGAGCCGACGCCGGACAATCTGCGCTATCCCGAGATCTCGCGGCTGCCGATGTCGGCGTTCAACGGCGCCCACACCACGTTTCCGATGCTCGACATGCCGGTTGCGGAATTCGCCGCGGACAAGGACGGCAAGACCCGCGACATCGTCATGATCGTCGACGAGGCGATTTTGAACGAATGCGGCGAGGCGCGGCAGATGGTGTGGTTCGCCGACGTCACCACCGAAACGCGGCCGATGATGATCTCGAGCTACACGGTGCCGGAGGCGAGCGGGCAGTTCTGCCAGCGCGGCGGCCGCTTCGGCTCGCATTCCTCGAACGAGAGCATGGCGCCGGTCTACTACAAGAAAATGGCCTTCATCGCCTTCTTCAATGCAGGCGTGCGCGCGCTCGACATCCGCGATCCCTATCATCCCAAGGAAATCGGCTACTTCATTCCTGCGATCACGCCGGCCACCGACAAGCGCTGCATTCCGGTCGAGGGCGGCGAGCGTTGCAAGGTCGCAATCCAGACCAACAATGTCGAGACCGACGACCGCGGCTACATCTACATCGTCGACCGCGCCAACACCGGCCTGCACATTCTCGAGCTGACCGGGCCGGCACGCGCCGTCGCCGGCCTGCCGAAGAACTGACGATGCGGCGCGCGGCGACGATAGCGCTTGTCCTTGCCGCGCTAGGCGCGTCCGGCGTCGGGGCCTATCAGCTTGCGCCGCAGGCTACGCCGACATCCGCGCATTGGCGTGAGCTTGCCTGGCCGTTTCCGCGCGATGGCTGGCCTGCGGGCCGTGCGTTTCGCTGCGAGGGAGGTGCTTGCGACGGCGCCGAGCTCTATGTCCGCGCCAAGCGCGGCTTCTGCAATTGCGATAGCGGCGTCGCCGATGACGACGAGGTCGATCGTGTGGCCGATATCGATCTGATCACGCCGCGCTTTGCGGCGACCGCGCCGGGCGAGGTGGTGCATGTCGGCGAGCTGCGCGGTCGTGCGCGGCGCTATGATCTCGCCATCTATGACGGAGCCAGCCACGCCGCGGCTGGTATCGCCGTCTCACGGCGCTGCGATCTCTTCGTTGCGGCGGCGCAGGGGCGGGGCGACGCCAACGCGATGCAGCATGCGGCGCTCGCATTCCTGGAGACGCAGGAGATGAAGGCGTGGGTGACAGCGGCGCTGGACGGAAACTGAGTGCCATGCATTAATACGAGCAAGCGCCCCCCAGCTTGAGTCCCCATCATGATGTCCATGCAAGCCTATCTCGCCTTCGTCGCCGCCTGCATTGCGCTCGCGCTGCTGCCGGGGCCGATCGTCACCCTCGTCATCGCCAACGGCTTGCGCCACGGCACGCGCGCGGCGCTGACCAACATTCTCGGCGTGCAGGTGGGGCTGCTGATCGTGATTGGCATCCTTGCGGTGGGCCTCACCTCGCTCATGGCAACAATGGGCTATTGGTTCAACTGGGTGCGCTTTGCCGGCGCGGCCTATCTGGTCTGGCTCGGCATCAAGCTGATCCGCTCTCCGGTCGAGGGCGTCGACACCGACGCGCCACCGCCTCCCCCTCGCGGTGGCTTCCTTTTGCAGGGCTTCGTCGTGGCGTTGTTGAACCCCAAGCTGCTTGTGTTCTTCGGCGCGTTCATTCCGCAATTCATGGACATGAGCAAGGATCATCTGTCGCAGGTCCTGGTGCTCGGCATCACCTTCATGGTGCTCGCCGGCTTGACGGACGGGATCTACGCGCTGCTTGCCGGTCAGGCCCGCAGCTTTTTCTCGGCCCGACGCACCCGCATGATGTCGCGCGTGTCCGGCGGCTTCATGATCGGCGGCGGCATTTGGCTGGCGCTGACCCGGGCCAAATGAGCTGGCAGCCCAGTTGAATCTTCGTCACGGGCGGTGCGTCCAAGGGACCAGCCGCTCCGCGCGCAGCTCGATTTCGATCTCCGCAAAGATCCGCGCCAGCCGCTCCGCCCATTGCTGCTGGCCGGATTGATCCGCGATCAGATCCTGGCGGATCTCGATGCCGGTGTTGACGAGGCCGCGGGCCTCGCCGTGGACGGGGATGGTGTAGTCGCTGAGATCGCTCACCGCATAGGGTTCGTTGTCGCCGACGACGAGATCGCCCTCGGCGCGCAGATGTTTTAGCAGCAGCTTCGGCAGCACGGTGTCGCGATTGTAGAGCGCGCCAATGTGCCAGGGCCGCGCGACGCCGGCATAAACAGGCGTGAAACTATGCAGCGACACCAGCACCGTCGGCCGCTTGGCGTGTACCCGTCTGTCGATCGCCGCGTCGATGCGATGATGATAGGGCTCGAAGATCTCGCGCCGCCTTGCCGCGCGCTCGCCGTCCGAAATGCCCTCGTTGCGCGGGATCGCCGTCGCCTCGGAAATGACAGGGATCGAGCTCGCAACGCCAGGCGAGCGATTGCAATCGATCACGAGCCGCGAGTAGCGCTGCGCGATCAGGTGTGCATCCAGCATTTTTGCGAGTCGCTCGACGACGCCGGCGATGCCGATGTCCCAGGCGATGTGCCGGGTCAATTCGCTGTCGGAGACGCCGAGATCTCCGAGCGCGCGCGGCAAAATCCGGCCGTAATGGTCCGATGTGAGCAGGAAGGGTGATGCTCCCACCGCATTCACCTCATGCACTGGCGGAATATCGCCTTCGCCAAGGAGTTGATCCGTCGCCTCGGCTGTGTCTAAAGCCATCCCGATTGCCTATGGAAAAAGCAGTCGCCCCGGAAATTGGGCAAAGAATCGCTATAAATGGGCCTGCCCAAAATCACCATGATCTCCAGACGATGCCGCTGCTGACGATTCATCACAAGACCGAATATCGCTACAATCGTCCCGTGGCCTTTGGCGAACACAGATTCATGCTGCGTCCAAGCGACGGTCATGATTTGCGTGTGCTCGACTCCAAGCTCAGGATCTCGCCGGAGCCGATGTCGCTGCGCTGGATCCACGACGTGTTCGGCAATTCGGTCGCGATCGCTGATTTCGATGGGCGCGCGGATAGGCTGATCTTCGACTGGCATGTCACTGTCGAGCACAATCCGGTGGAAGAGTTCGCGCTGACGCCGGATGATCCCGCCTACTTCTATCCCTTCGTCTATGCCGACGCAGAACTCCCCGATGTCGTCCAGTACATCTCGCCGCAATACCCCGATCCCGAGGGCAAGATCGCGGAATGGGCGCGCGGCTTTCTCGATGGCACCGCGCCGTCGCCGACATTCGAAATCCTGAGCCGCATCACGCACGCCATCCGCAAGCAGTTCAAATACCGCAGGCGTCACGAGCCCGGCACGCAAGCCCCGTGCGATACGTTGCAGTGGGGCACCGGCACCTGCCGCGACTATGCGCTGTTCATGATCGAGGCGCTGCGCCGTCTCGGCATCGCCGCGCGCTTCGTCTCCGGCTACATCTTCGTGCCCGAGGACATCGCGCAGCACCATGTCGGCGGCGGCTCGACCCACGCCTGGGTGCAGGTCTATCTGCCGAGCGCGGGCTGGATCGAGTTCGATCCGACCAACGGCATCGTCGGCACCCGCGATCTCATCCGCGTCGCCGTGGCGCGTGACCCGCGCCAGGCCATCCCGCTGCACGGCATCTACATCGGCACCCAGGACGCCTTCGATGTCATGGAGGTGAGTATCAGGGTGGTCTTGGACGAGGAACGCAGCGGCGAGGAGCTGGAAGCGGAGGTTTTGTAAATCTGCCGCGATTTGCACGTTGCTGATTGGCGGCTATAGAAGGCCATGACCTCCGATCGTCTCTTCGTCTACGGCACCCTGATGCGCGGCTTCGACCATCCGATGGCGCGGCTGCTGGCGCAGCATGCGGATTTTCTGGGTGAGGCGACCTGTCGTGGCCGGCTCGTGCTGGTGAAGCATTATCCGGGATTGCTGCTGTCCGACGCGTCATCGGACGTCGTTCATGGCGAGCTCTTCCATTTGCGCGCAGGCGATGAGCTCCTGGGCGAGCTGGATATGTACGAAGCTTGCGGTGAGGGATTTCCGGAGCCGACGGAATATTTGCGCCAGCTGATTGACGTGACCGGCGCGGCCGGCACGACTGGGCCGGCCTGGACTTATGTCTACAACTGGCCCGTCACTGATCTGCCGCGTATCGAGTCCGGCCGCTTTCTCGACCACTAGGCCGACAGCACTTCCTTCACCACGCGCACGTCGACCTCGCGCTCGACATAGGTCCATTCCTCGGTCCGCCTGAGCATTCCGACCAACTCCTCGAACAGCGAGGCATGCGGGGGCGCGAACTCGAACCAGGTCAGGAAATCGAAGGGCTCGCCGAGGTCGCGGCAGTGATAGAGCTGGCGTGCGATCGCGGGCAGAAAACGAAGACTGCTCGCGATGTGGTGCGACTTGTCTTCAAAAATCTTGCGCCGCTCTTCCTGCGTGAGATCCCACCAGGCCTGCGATTTGCGGATCGGGATCAGCGCCGCGTATGTGGCCTCCAGCCTGCCGAGGCTGGCATGCACACTCGTGAGCTGCTGCTTCTCGGCGCGCTCGGTGTAACGCAGCGTGCTGGAAACACCGACCAGGCGCCACGCGTTGCGCGAGGGCACCAGCGGCAACGAGACGGCGTTGCCGTCGATCACCGACAGCGCCGGCATGAAGGGCAGGGGCTCGCCTGTGACCGGCGACATCGAGGTCACGCGCCAACCCCCGCTCTGGCCACCCCGAAAGGTCCTGAACATGGCCTATGGAAGCGTGGAACCGTGCGGGGTTCAAGTGGCTCTGTTCGGTCATTCCGGGCTATCCGTTCCGTCATCCTGAGGTGCTCACACTGCAAAGCAGTGTGAGCCTCGAAGGATAACGGCCGAGATGCAGCCGGGCCGTCGCCCTTCGAGGCTCGCCGGAGAGGCGAGCACCTCAGGGTGACGGTCAAAAATAATCGCTCTTGGCGGTATCCGGGCTGCGGCCCGGAACGACGAGATCGGGACTGAGGCGCGAAGTCGCGATCTCTTAAGCGCTCTTTTTCGGCTTCGACTTCTGCTGCATGTATGAGCGCAGCACCGCATTCATGCGTCGCTGATAGCCCTCTCCCTCGCGCTTGAAGAAGTCGAGCACGTCCTCGTCGACGCGGATGGAGATGGCCTTCTTTCTAGGCGGCACGACTAGAACGGCGTCTGACCAGTCGACATCGATCGGCACCGCATCGGGATCGTTGGCGACGGCCTCAGCAATATCTTCATCGGTCAGTGCGTCGACGCGCGCCCAGTCAGTCTTCCCCTTTCTGGGGAAGTCCCTTGAAACGATGGTAATATTTCTCTCGCTCGTCGCGTTGCGCGCGCCGGACCGAGATGAGCCAGCAGACCGCCCCGCGGAGCGCGCACGCGACTTCCCGCCCGTCGATGTAACCGAAGATTTGGTACCTGATTTCGTCATTGCGATCCGACCGGCGGATGAAGGTATAGCCGTCGAGAATTCCGCGCGCGTCCTCGAAGTCGATTCTGTGAGTTCGCAGATTTGTCGCGCGCTTCTTCGGATCCCATCCAAAGTCGCGAACGCCTGCGAACAGCGGCTGCAAATCTTCCGTCATGGCAAGTTATCCCGATGACACCGCATCTTGCCACGCATGAGATTTGCTATGACGTCTGAAGCCGTAGCCGCGACTTCATCGCACTTCTGTATATACAAACGTAATTGTTGTATGTCAACGACTACGGTTCCACCAGGAAAAGTTGAAGCTGTGTGCTGCATCGACGGCAGTCTATTAGGTCCGCGTGGGGATTCCGTTGCGAGAGAAATTTCTGGCCCTGTGAATAGGTCGAATAACCCGGATAACCCACCTAAACCTCACTTCTGGGCAGGCCGCACCTATATCCCTGATCCCTTCGCCCGACTCACCCGGTTTCGCGCTACACAATGGCTATGCGCTTCACGCCCCAATTCCTCGACGAACTGCGTGCCCGGCTTTCGGTCTCCGAAGTCGTGGGCAAGCGCGTCAAGCTGAAGAAGGCGGGGCGGGAGTGGAAGGGGCTGTCGCCGTTCCAGCAGGAGAAGACGCCGTCCTTCTACGTCAACGACCAGAAGGGTTTTTACCACGATTTCTCCTCCGGCAAGCATGGCGACATCATCGACTTCTTGATGGAGACCGATGGCCTGCCGTTTGCCGAAGCGGTCGAGCGGCTCGCCAGCATGGCCGGCCTGCCGCTGCCGGCGGTGACGCCGGATGCGGCGCGGCACGAACAACGCCGTCGCACGCTGCATGACGTCATGGAACTCGCTGCGAAGTTCTTTTCGGAAACGCTGGCCTCGCGCGTCGGTGCGAAAGCGCGCGGCTATCTCGCCGACCGCGCCATCTCGCCGGCGACGCAATTGCAGTTCCGTCTCGGCTATGCGCCGCCGCCGCCGGAGCGCTTTGCGCTCAAGGAGCATCTCGGCAAGCTTGGCGTTTCCGTCGAAGACATGATCGAGACCGGCCTCCTCGTGGCCGGCAACGACATTCCCGTGCCCTACGACCGCTTCCGCGACCGCGTGATGTTTCCGATCACGGATCTGCGCGGCCGCGTCATTGCCTTTGGCGGACGCGCGCTGGAGAAGGACGTTCCGGCCAAATATCTGAACTCGCCGGAGACGCCGCTCTTCCACAAAGGCGACAATCTCTACAATCACCAGACCGCGCGCAAAGCCACCCATGACGGCGCAGCCCTGATCGTGGTCGAAGGCTATGTCGACGTCATCGCCATGGTCACCGCGGGTTTTGCAGGCAGCGTGGCGCCGCTCGGCACCGCACTCACCGAAAACCAGCTCGCGCTGCTCTGGAAGATGGCGGACGAGCCGATCCTCTGTTTTGACGGCGACCGCGCCGGACAGAAAGCCGCGTATCGCGCCGCCGATCTCGCGCTGCCGTTTCTCGCGCCGGGCAAGAGCCTGCGCTTTGCGTTGCTGCCGGAAGGGCAGGACCCCGACGATCTCGCGCGCTCCGGCGGTCGTGGCGCGATCGAGGAGGTGATCGCGGCGGCACGCCCGCTCGCCGACATGATCTGGTCGCGTGAGCTCGAAGGCGGCAATTTTGCTACGCCCGAGCGGCGCGCCGCGCTGGAAGCGCGCATCAAGGAATTGTCCAACGGCATCCGCGACGAGGTGGTGCGGCGCTACTATCGCCAGGATCTCGCCGTGCGACTGCAGCGCACGTTTGCGCCCGACGGCGGTCGCGGCGGCTTTGCCGGCCGGGGCAATTTCCGCGGCCAGTCCGGCCGCCCGTTCCTGCCCCGTGGCGGAGGACAGGCGAATCGATTCGGTGGGCAGGGGTTTGGCGGCCAGGGATTTGGCGGAGGCCGCCGCGGTGCGCCCGGTCCGACCCTGCTGCCCTCCGGCCCCTACCAGGCGGCCAGCCCCCAGCTAGCGGCAAGTCCCATCATGAAGGGCCAGCGCAGCGCGATCTCCCGCCGCGAGGCGCTGATTCTGCAGATCCTGATCAACCACCCCTGGCTGCTGCACGATCATCTGGAAGAGGTCGCTGCCCTGGAGCTGGCCCATCCCGAGGCCCACAAGCTCCGCGCCGGCATCATCGCCGCCTTCGCCAACGACCATCACCACTCATCGGACCCCGGCGAGCTGGCCGAGAAGATGCGCGCCGATATCGATAAGGGTGGATTTTCTCAGCTTCTTCAAAGGGTTGAGAATGGCATCACGAACGCAGCGGTGTGGGGCGCCCGCGAGGGCGCGGCCAGGGATGACGTTCTCGCCACCTGGCACCAGCTCGTTACCTTGCATCGGCAATGGCATTCACTACTTAGAGAGTTGAAGGACGCCGAGCTGGCCTTGGGGGAGGACCCCAGCGAGGCCAATTTGGCGTGGCTGCGTGACGTCAAGGCTCGGATAGGCGAAGTCGACGGCACCGAGGCCCTGATCGAGGGTTTTGGCGAGCTGTCGGGCCGGTTCCAGAAGAGCGTGTGATGAAAGAATCATGCGGACGGCCGGGGCCGGAACCGCTAAAAGACTCGCCAAATCCAAGGTTTGGCGGCAAAAACAGGGTTAATCGAGGCTTAACGGTCTTGTAGCACTTTGGCCCCCAGGCGGCCGCAGGCAGAACAGACGCGTCAGGAATGAATCCGCGCAATAGCTGTTGGCACTTCACCTGCATCCGCTGCGACAAAGAGGCTCACGAAGCGTTAGGCAAATCCGGCGAGAGAAAGGTCGGGGTGGCGAGAGATGTGCGCGCCGCCCTTTCCGTGTCGAGATCTGGCGAAGCGAGAGCGTCGAGCAACAGGTTCAAGTGATTTCACGCGGGCGCGCGCACGTCTGCATGAAACGCGTTTAGGAGCAATGGATGGCCACCAAGGCAAAGACGCTGCAGGCGAAGGACAAGGAAAAGGACGACAAGGCAGCGGACGCGCCGGAGAAGGACTCCCAGGACGCGCCGTCGCCGTTGCTCGATCTGTCCGACGCGGCCGTGAAGAAGATGATCAAGCAGGCCAAGAAGCGCGGCTTCGTGACCTTCGATCAGCTCAACGAAGTTTTGCCGTCCGACCAGACCTCGCCCGAGCAGATCGAGGACATCATGTCCATGCTCTCGGACATGGGCATCAACGTCACCGAAGCCGACGATAGCGAAGGCGAGGAGGACAAGGACGAGGGCGGCGAGGACGAGACCGACAACGAGCTCGTCGAGGTCACCCAGAAGGCCGTTACCGAGGTCAAGAAGAGCGAGCCGGGCGAGCGCACCGACGATCCCGTGCGCATGTATCTGCGCGAGATGGGTACGGTCGAGCTGCTCTCCCGCGAAGGCGAAATCGCCATTGCGAAGCGCATCGAGGCCGGCCGCGAGGCAATGATCGCGGGCCTCTGCGAAAGCCCGCTGACCTTCCAGGCCATCATTATCTGGCGCGACGAGCTCAACGAGGGAAAGATCTTCCTTCGCGACATCATCGATCTCGAAGCCACCTATGCCGGGCCCGATGCCAAGGCTGGCATGAACAATGCGATGATCGCCGGTCCGAACGGTGAGAATGGTGAAGCGCCGGCCGAGGGAGGTCCGGCTGCAGCGGCCGTGGGTGCGCCCGCGCATGTCGCGCCGCCCGCCGCTCCCCCGGCGCCGACCCCGTTCCGTGCCGCGCCTGCCGGCGGCAATGCCGGTGAGGCCGAGAAGGATCCTGCGGAGTCCGCCGCCGAAGCCGACATGGACGAGGACGACGAGTTCGAGAACCAGATGTCGCTCGCGGCCATCGAGGCCGAGCTCAAGCCCAAGGTCGTCGAGATCTTCGACAAGATCGCCGATAGCTACAAGAAGCTGCGCAAGCTTCAGGAGCAGGACATCCAGAACCAGCTCGAGAGCACCTCGCATGGGCCCTCGCTGTCGCCGCACCAGGAGCGCAAGTACCGCAAGCTCAAGGACGAGATCATCGTCGAGGTGAAGTCGCTGCGCCTGAACCAGGCGCGTATCGACAGTCTCGTCGAGCAGCTCTACGACATCAACAAGCGCCTCGTCTCGCATGAGGGCCGCCTGATGCGCCTCGCCGATAGCCATGGCGTCGCGCGCGAGGACTTCCTGCGCAATTACACCGGTTCGGAGCTCGATCCGCGCTGGCTCAACCGTGTCTCGAAGCTTTCGGCCAAGGGCTGGAAGAATTTTGTTCACCACGAGAAGGACCGGATCAAGGACCTCCGTCACGAGGTGCATCAGCTTGCTGCGCTGACCGGTCTCGAGATCATCGAGTTCCGCAAGATCGTGCACTCCGTGCAGAAGGGCGAACGCGAAGCCCGCCAGGCCAAGAAGGAGATGGTGGAAGCCAACCTCCGTCTCGTGATCTCGATTGCGAAAAAGTACACCAACCGCGGCCTGCAATTCCTCGACCTGATCCAGGAAGGCAACATCGGCCTGATGAAGGCCGTCGATAAGTTCGAATACCGCCGCGGCTACAAGTTCTCGACCTACGCCACGTGGTGGATCCGGCAGGCAATCACCCGCTCGATCGCCGACCAGGCGCGCACCATCCGCATCCCCGTGCACATGATCGAGACGATCAACAAGATCGTGCGCACCTCGCGCCAGATGCTCAACGAGATCGGCCGCGAGCCGACCCCGGAAGAGCTGGCCGAGAAGCTCGGAATGCCGCTCGAGAAGGTCCGCAAGGTCCTCAAGATCGCGAAAGAGCCACTCTCGCTCGAAACGCCGGTCGGTGACGAAGAGGATTCACACCTCGGTGATTTCATCGAAGACAAGAACGCGATCCTCCCCATCGACGCCGCGATCCAGTCGAACCTGCGCGAGACCACCACGCGCGTGCTCGCCTCGCTCACCCCGCGCGAAGAGCGCGTGCTGCGCATGCGCTTCGGCATCGGCATGAACACCGACCACACGCTGGAAGAAGTCGGCCAGCAGTTCAGCGTGACGCGCGAGCGTATCCGTCAGATCGAGGCGAAAGCGCTGCGCAAGCTGAAGCATCCGTCAAGGAGCCGGAAGCTGCGGTCGTTCCTGGATAACTAATTAGGACCGTCATGCCCCGGCCGGACCCGGGCATCCATCCAAACGAAAACGGCGGGCCCAAAAGCCCGCCGTTTTTTTATCGGATGCGAGCGATGCCGTCGTCGGGCTGGTTCGGGCTCCGAACGTCACTTATTTGCACGCAGGGATGTTCCCGTTCAGGAACGGATTACTCTGTATCTCCTTGCGGAGATCCAGCGAAAAATAGGGCTGTTCAGATTTGAGTTGTTCGGGCGTCATGTTCGGTTTGCCGACGCACGCCGTTTCCAGCTGCTTTGCAGTCAGCTTTTGTGCCCCCTTGAAGCTAGCGCGGGATATGACAGCTCGTGCAAAGCTGGCATCCTTCAAGACTGCGCCGGAAAAATCGGCGCCTTGAAGCCCGGCACCGCTAAAGTCTGCCCCTTCAATATTTGCGTCAATGAAGTGAGTAACGAACCTCCTCCGCTCGTTTCCGTCATCGGTACCCTTTCTGTCGTCTCCATCGGTCCCCTTATGAAGGCGATTGCCAATTTCCTCAGTCCAGCCGGGATTGAGGTAATCACCCGCGTCGATGCCCATCAACTGTGCATAGGAGAGGTCAGCTTTACCAAAGTCGGCTCGGAGCATTTTCGATCCTGAAAGCCGTGCCTTGGCAAAGCCCCCGATCACCCCCCACTCATCGAGAAGGTCCAGTCCGACAAAGCAGCCTCCTTCCAAATTGAGCCGTTTCCCTGTCGGGTCATCGTCTTTTCTTCTTTCGCCAATAATCCGCATGGCAAGTTGTATGGTCTTTTCGCGTCGAAAGCTCTCGCCGCGATAGTTGCCACACGCCGCTTCTGCGCCATCGGTCAGGAAAGCTGCAACTGCATCGTAGACAGCGCGATGATAGGTTCGATCGCTTCGCGCGACATAGGACAGTACATAGAGTGCTTCAGCACGGGCATCGGCCTTCGAGTCTGACGCCAAGAGTTCCTTGACTGATTTAGCAAACAGATCAGCCTTCTTTTCCCTGAAGGCATCCTCATTGCTGTTGAGTTGCTGGATAGCCGTAATGAAGGCTAGAAGGGCAGCAACACCGCCAATCACCTGAATGATGGATCCGCGTACCTTGCTGCGGGTTTCAATCAACTTCGTCAGCGCGTCGAGATCAACCTTGTTGGTTTGTGTATTAGCTTTCGCCTTTGACCAAGGTACGGAGAGCTTCGGCCAGAGCCAGATGATCAGCACGCTCGCGGTAATGTAAATTGCGATCGAGATAGCCGCGGTCCTCGCCGAGACTTGATATCCCCACAACCACAACGCTGTTTCCATAATTTCTCTCCAGTATGATGTCTTCGTAAAATGAGATCAGCCTGATACCGGAAGTATAATATGAAGAAATATTCTATTTGAAGGAGAATCTTTCAGGGGAGCTTGCAGATGAAATCGACACCCCAGACGAGTTCGGCTGCATGTGAAGAGCTGCCTGCAGGGACATCAACGAGCGACCCGACGCGCTAGCGCATATTGGTGCCTCGCTCGACGACCTCAGGCGACGCCTCGATGCCACTGACGAGGCCCGGCGGCTCATCATTTGTGGGAGCGGATGCTGCGATCGCGCTGTGGCGGCTAACGCCGAGAGACGGGCGGTTGCGGCGCTGCTGGGCATCGCGTGGTATTGCCGTTCACGCGGTGCTTCTATGACCGGTTTGCCGATCTGCTGCTTGCCTGGAATAAATGGAGAGGACGTTGGTGAGCGCCTGCCTAGGCGAGCCTACTTCTTCTTCGCCCCGACCCGGTCGAGGCTCTTGATCTCTAGCGGCGGGCGGCCGGATTTTTCGGCGATCTCGCGGTCCTGCTCCATGATGAAGGCGCGCGCGGGCTCGTCGCCGTCGAGGCCTCCGAGCAGCTCCGAGGGCACGCGCCGGTTGGAGCGTTGGGAGCCGTCTTCGTAGAAGACGTTGAAAAAGGCGAATTCGCCCTTGGGATTGGTTCCAGGTTTTTTGGCCATGGCGGCTTGTCGTCGATCAGGGCGCCGCAGTCAAATGACTTCGACAGCCGCCAGCGTCAATCTGGCAGCTTTCTGTGCAGTCGTTTGGCGATTTGTTTGCCCGATCGGAGCGCCGAGCGCCCCGGAAGGTCCGATGCGACCCTCACCCTCAATAAACGGCGGGCCGATAAGCCCGCCGTTTATTTTTGGTCTTCAGCGTCGCCCGGGGCTGGCAGGGCGACAACCTGAGATAGAAGGCTATAGCTTGCGCCCTGCGATGGCAAGATAAATCGTAGTGGTGTTGATGTCGCAGTGAGCGCATCAGATATGCGGCGAGCGTCGCTGCCCGTTCCCGCAATTTCGCGAAGCAGATGCTTGGATCATCGAAATAGTTTGTTCATCTTGCAGCGCTCTCGCAATGCAACGAGAACGCGCGCATGCGTTGTGAAGGTGATCGGGCAAGCGTCGTGCTGCGTGCACAAGCTCTCATCCCGCGCATGCAGATCAATGTCGTTCGTGCGTTGGACACATCACATTGGCTGTCTGTGCGCTCTCTTCCGTCATTCCGGGGCGCGCGAAGCGCGAACCCGGAATCCATTGAGCAGCAGAGTTGGTGGAGGAGTGGATTCTCAGGTGCGCAATTGCGCACCATAGCTCACGACTCGTCGCGCCCCGGAATGACGGCAGAGGTTACAGCGCCACAAACTCCAGCCGCGAACGCCTCCGCACGCGAGATCAGTTCTGGCGTGGTTTGCCGCTTTGACGCGAATCCTGTTCCCGGGCATGATCGCCCGCTGCCTTCCGCGCATGGTTCCCAAGGATTTTCCCGCATGTTGAGATACGCTCTCGCCGTCGCTTCCATCGTTTGTCTGGCCGGCGGGTCGGCTGAGGCCGCGCGTTGCGGCGGCGACTTCAACAGCTTTGTCGCCGGCATGACGGCGGAAGCGCAGGCAGCCGGCATCTCGGCAGGCGTGACCAGCGCGGCGTTTGGCGGCATCACCCAGGATGGCGCCGTGCTCGCCTTCGACCGGCGCCAGCGCTACACCTTCAACAAGAGCTTTGAGCAGTATGTCTCGACCCGCGTCGGTGCCGGCCGCATCAATGGAGGCCGTGCACTGCTCCAGCGCCACGCGGCCTTGTTGTCGCGCATTGAGCAGCAGTTCGGCGTGCCCCGGCAGATCCTGGTTGCGATCTGGGGCCTGGAGAGCGATTTCGGCAAGGGCGACATCGGCAAGCTGCCGGTCATCCGCACGCTTGCGACGCTCGCGCATGATTGCCGCCGCACCGAGCTGTTCCAGGGCGAGTTGCTCGCCGCGCTCAAGATCGTCCAGCGCGGCGACCTGCCGCTGCGCGACCTCATCGGCGCCTATGCCGGCGAGATCGGCCAGACCCAGTTCCTGCCGTCGTCCTACATCAAATACGGCGTCGATTTCGACGGCGACGGCCACGTCGACCTCCGCCACAGCGTTTCCGACGTGCTCGCCTCGACCGCCAACCTGCTGCACAGCAACGGCTTCAAGATGGGCCAGCCCTATGAAGAAGGCTCAGCCAATTTCGATGCCATGCGTGAGTGGAACAGGGCGGTGATCTATCGCAAGACGATTGGGTACTTTGCAGATCGGCTGGTGGGACAGTAAGGCGGGCGCAATGGCGGCGTGGAGGCAGGGCGGACGCCACTTACCTACTTCGCAGCCCCCTTCGCCATCTTCTCCAGCCGCCGCTGCAGCGGCGCCCAATAGGTCCCCGGGTGGAAGCGCTGCAACATGTCCATGAACCTTGCGTCGTTGCCGATCAGGATGCGCGGCTCGTTTTTCTCGATGCCTCTGATGATCCGCAGCGCTGCGTTCTTCGGTGTCGTCCGCGCCGCGGTCTCGAACCGATCGATCATTTGCGCGCGGCGCGCATTGTCGGCGACGCCAACCCCGGTGCGGGATGAACGCGCGATGCTCGTAGCGACGCCGCCGGGATGCACGACCGACAGTTTGACCGGGCTGCCCGCGACCACAAGCTCATGGCGAACGCTCTCGGAAAATCCACGCACCGCGAATTTTGCCGCCGCATAGGCCGATTGTCCGGGCGGCGCGATGATGCCGAAGATCGAGGAGACGTTGACGATATGCGCCTCGGCCAGCGTCTTCAGATGCGGCAGGAAGGCGCGGGTGCCGTGCACCACGCCCCAGAAATTGATGTCGAACAGCCAGTCCATCTGCGCCTGGTCGATCTCCTCGAATTGTCCGAGCAGCGCCACGCCGGCATTGTTGACGAGGATGTTGAGCGCGGGATGCGCCACGATCGCGTCGCGCGCGAATTGCGCAATATCACTGGGCTCGCTGACGTCGACGCGATGCACGCTGATTTTGCGCGCTTTGTCGTTTCCTTGGCCGATCTCCGCGGCGAGCGTCTTCAGCCCCGCCTCGTCGCGATCGGCGAGCGCGAGGTCACAGCCGCGTTGCGCGAGTTCGATTGCGAGCGCACGGCCGATGCCGCTTGCCGCTCCCGTGATGGCGGCGCCGCGAATCACCGTCATGATGCCTCCCGTCAAGTCCCTCATCGGGAATAAGGATTTACATTTTTTCAGAATGGAACCGAACCATATCGCATCTTGTGTCCTTAACCCACGGTACTTAAGCGGATGCGAGCATTTTTGGAGCAGCCAGATGGGTCAGGCACAACCATTTCAAGCGACCGCGTTGATCGTTGAAGACGATGTCATGCAGCGGGAGATGCTGAGTCTCCTTCTTGAAGAGAGCGGGTATCTGGTCATCCAGTGCGAAAGTGCGGAAGCCGCCGAACGCGTGCTGGACAAGAACGCCGGCGCGCTTTGCCTGATGCTGACGGACGTGCAACTCGCCGGCTGCATGAATGGCGTCGAGCTCGCCCATGTCGCCAAGGATCGCAATCCGAAGCTCGACGTCGTGGTGACCTCGGGCCGCCCCTTGATGCAGCCGTTGCCCGACGGCGCAAAATTCTGGGCCAAGCCGTGGGCGCCGCTTGACGTGCTGCGGGAAGCAGAGATCGCCCTGCTAAACTAAAGCGCGTTCGCGCTTCAGGTCTTGCTCGATCTGGCGGCGCTGACCGTGTCGTGACTTCTCCGCCATGGCCGGGAGTGGTAAGGATCAGGCATGTCCTGGTCCTTCCTGCTCACCTCGCTCATTGTCATCGCCTCGCCCGGCACCGGCGTGCTTTACACACTGGCGGCGGCGCTGACGCGCGGCTCGCGCGCCAGCGTGGCGGCGGCCTTCGGCTGCACGCTCGGGATCGTGCCGCACATGATCGCGGCTATGCTTGGGCTTGCTGCCGTGCTGCACACCAGCGCGCTCGCCTTCGCCGCCCTGAAATGGTGCGGCGTGGCCTATCTGCTCTACATGTCCTGGCAGGCGCTGCGCGAGCAAGGTGCGCTTGCGGTCGATGGCGAGATCAAGGAGCGCTCCGGCCGCCGGGTCATCGTCACCGGCTTCCTGATCAACATCCTCAACCCAAAACTCTCGATCTTCTTCCTCGCCTTCCTGCCGCAGTTCATCGCGGCGGACGAGGCGCATGTGCTGGCGCGAATGCTGGAATTGAGCGGCGCCTTCATGGCGATGACCTTTGGGGTGTTCGTCGTCTACGGCCTGTGTGCAGCCTCCGTGCGCGAGCGCGTCATCTCCCGTCCCGGCGTGATGGCCTGGCTGCGCCGCTCCTTTGCGGCAGGCTTTGCCCTGCTAGGTGCCAAGCTGGCGTTCGCCGAGCGGTAGCCAATAAAAAAGCGGGCCTCGCGGCCCGCCACCTTCAATCTCTCAACCTGACCCGACGCCCGGGCGGAGCGTACTCCACCCGGGCAAAGAACATGCTGCGCTACTTCTTCTTCGCGGCCTTCTTGGCCTTTTTCTTCGTCGCCTTCTTCGCCTTCTTCGCTTTCTTAGCCATAGGATCCTCTTAAGGGTTAATGGTGAAACGCGACACGAGGAACGCTCGGCGGAGGGCCAGCCTCGCAACATCCTCAATGACAAACTCAGCAGATTCGCAGGTCTATGCCCCGTGCTGTCACATCTGTGTCATTACGTTATCCACAGCTCAGATGCATTTTCGGGTGATTTTGGTCGGCGAATCCGCATCGCGACGCGCATCGACGCGATCGCGATGCACGCCGGCGATGTGCCTAACGATCAGATAATCGAGAGACGCCGTTCATGAATCCAAAACCAAGGGCGCGCTTTCGACGATCGCAGTGAGGATCCGTTAAGTGCAACCGGCACATGATCCTCCGCAAGAACACGGGGACGGGTCATGGACGATCGGCTGCCAAAGACAGGGGGCGGGACGCTGCGCGTGCTGCGGGCGTCATGCTGAACGTACCGACGCTTTGGATGGTCTTCGTCGTCAACTTCTCGGCACTCGGCCTGATCTGGGCCTATGTCACGCGCTCCTATCCGAAATTCGAGGCTGCGCGGTACTGGATGGCATCGGCCTTCGTCGGTGCGGCCGGGGCGATGACGGCTCTGGTCCGCATGTTCGTCGATTCTCCTGCGCCGCTTGTGGTCGGAGCCGCCGGCATTATCGCGGCGAGTTGCCTGGCCGCCATGGGCATTCAGCGCTTCTATGACCGGCCGGTGCATCTGCGCCTCATGATCGCGACTGGGGTGGCGAGCCTCGCCGGTGTCGTGCTCTTCAAGATCGCTTTCGACCAGATGCAGCTGCGCATGCTCAGCTACACGGTCGGGCAGGGCCTGCCGCTGGTGCTGTCGCTGCGTCTTCTGCTGTCGCCGCCGGAAGGCCGCGTCAGCCCGGGCGCGCGGCTGTCCGGCATAGTCATCCTCACGATCATCGCGATCTTCGTGGCGCGCGCGGTCGGCAATTCGCTCGGCGGCGATTTTTCCGCGGTGGCCGGCGGTCAGGGCCATGCCGTCATGGTGCTGGCGCTGCTCTTCCTCTCGATGACGCTCAATTTCGGCTTCCTGCTGATGGCGATGGACCGGTTGCGCAACGAGGTCGCGGATCTCGCGCTGCTCGACGATCTCACCGGCGTCGCCAACCGCCGCCATCTGCTGCAGCGGCTGTCGGAGGAATGCGCCCGTTCGGAGCGCAGCGGCGAGCCGTTCTCGCTGCTGGTGATCGATCTCGACGGCTTCAAGACCATCAACGACACCCATGGCCATGCCGCGGGCGATGCCTGCCTCCAACACTTCACGCTGATGGCGCAGACGCGCTTAAGGCCCGGCGACATGCTCGCCCGCACCGGTGGCGACGAGTTCTGCGTCGTGCTGCCGTCCTCCTCCATGCGCGAAGGCGCGCTGATCGCCCGCCGCGTGCTCGAGGTCTGCCGCCAGGATGCCGCGGGCTGCTCCGGCAACGACATTCCGATCGCGATCTCGATCGGGGTTGCGGAATGGGATCGCGGCATCGGCCAATTCCCTGATAGGCTGATTGCCCACGCCGACCATGCCCTCTATGCCGCCAAGAAGAACGGCAAGAACGACCTTGCGGTCTATGACCCGGCGCCGCCGCTCTCGCCCGAGCCGGTCGAAGCCGCACGAAAATTCGCTTGAAGCCTGCTACGCTCGGGTCTGTTGTTGGATCCCCGTGATGCTGTCCCGCCTGTTCGCGGCTGTTGTCGCCGCTCTTCTGATCGTTCCCGCCGCCGCAATGGATGCCGAGCTCGCAAAGCTCGCACGCAGCAGCGGCACGCCCGACATTCCCGGCCTGAAGATCGTCTGGCTCGCGCCATGGGGCGATGTCGCCAACGCCCACGCCTGGCGCAACATCATCGTGCACCAGACCGAAGGGCCAACGGGCTCAGCGCGCGGCGGCGCGCAGGCGCAGTCGAAGAATCCCACCCGGCGCGGCGTGATGATCTGGGTCGAGACCGACGGCACGGTCTACTGGTCGGTCGCGGAAAATCTGGTGCCGACCCATACCGACGGCGCCAACCGCAACGACAACAAATATGTCGACAACAGCGCGACCTATCATCAGGTCGTGCGCGACAATTCGATCGGCGTCGAGTTCGCCGGCAACTATCCCGATGTCGCGATCGGCCCGACGGCGGCGCAGGTCGCGGCCTGGAAGATCCTGGTCCAGGTCCTGCGCGCGCGTTACGGCATCCCGCTCGACCACGTCTATGCCCACAACTGGATCGACTTCAAGGACGCCCGCTATTGCGAGGGCTGCTGGCTCGCAACGCTGGCGCGGATGTGGGGGGAGTAGGAGGTGTGCTCCCTCTCCCCGCAAGCGGGCCGAGTGAAGAAGAGGCGCCGTGACCCTACACCGGCTGCGCCATCCAGCCGAACAAGCGCCGGATCAATCCCGGCTGCTCTGGCAATTCCGGCGGCCCGTCTGCGGCCAGCACGCGTTTGAAGAAGTAGTCCAGGAACACCATGTCGTTCGGCTCGGTGACGGTGAATTCCTCCTCGCCGAAATACACGCTGTAATTAAAGAAGAACGGCCCGATGATCGGGATCGTTGCGGTCGAGGCATAGTCCTTGGAGATCACAAACTCCGATGGGTCGAGGCCGTGGTCGCGCATGGCCTGCTCGACCAGCGGAAGCTTGCGCATGAACTGGGCGGAGAAGCCGCCGACGGTGGATTGCAGGATGATCGACACGGCGTGTGTCCGCTCTCTGAATGTGGCCCGATAATCCTTGGTCGGTTGACCCGTCACAGGCGTTCAAGATGCCCCGCCGGCGCATCCCACGAACGTGCCGCAGCTCACACAACAAAAAGCCGGCGTTGCCGCCGGCTTTTCGTCTCTTGTCGATCCGCCAATTCTTGGCGCGGAAGTCTGCGCTTAGTGCGCGGCTTCCAGCGCGGCCTGTTCGGCCCTTGCAATCGTGCCCTTGACCGCGGACTGCACCTTCTCGAAGGCGCGGACCTCGATCTGGCGGACGCGCTCGCGCGACACGCCGAACTCGGCAGCAAGGTCTTCCAGCGTCATCGGCTCATCTGCGAGGCGACGGGCCTCGAAGATGCGGCGTTCGCGCGGGTTAAGCACACCCATGGCGCCGGTGAGGGCGTCGCGGCGGTGATCATATTCCTCGTGCTCGGCCAGCATGGCTTCCTGGTTGGGCGTATTGTCGACCAGCCAGTCCTGCCATTCGCCGGCTTCGCCGTCGTCGCGGATCGGAGCGTTGAGCGACGCGTCGCCACCGAGGCGGCGGTTCATGTCGATCACGTCCTGATCGGTGACGCCGAGGCGCTTGGCAATGATCTTCACCTGGTCGGGGCGGAGATCGCCCTCGTCCAGCGCGTTGATCTTGCTCTTCGCCTTGCGCAGGTTGAAGAACAGCTTCTTCTGGTTCGCGGTGGTGCCCATCTTCACGAGCGACCAGGAACGCAGGATGTACTCTTGAATCGACGCCTTGATCCACCACATCGCGTAGGTGGCGAGACGGAAGCCCTTTTCGGGTTCGAAACGCTTGACCGCCTGCATCAGGCCGACATTGCCTTCCGAGACGACCTCGGAGATCGGCAAGCCGTAGCCGCGATAGCCCATGGCGATCTTGGCCACGAGCCGGAGATGGCTGGTGACGAGTTGGTGCGCAGCGTCGCGATCATCGTGTTCGCGCCAACGCTTGGCCAGCATGTATTCCTGCTGGGGTTCCAGCATCGGGAACTTGCGGATTTCGCCGAGGTAGCGTGAAAGGCCGGATTCTCCATTGAGGACCGGCAGAGCAGCGGTACGGGCCATTGTGAAGCCCTCCAAAGGTTCAGGCCCCCGATAGCGGCGGGCCAGGCAGACGACCGCTTGGTTAAAGCCGGCCGTAGCTGCGATGTTCCGCGTTGGTCATTTCCAACGCAGCCGCAATATACCCCATGGGGGGTCAAAAAGGGAAGGATTGCTGACGTCACGTCCCCGTGTGGCAGCTATAACTTTTTGTAAGGTAAGGGTTTTCTCAAAGCCCCTGCGTCATAGCGCCGCTTTCAACGCGCTTTCCAGGAGAAGCAAATCCTCCGGCAGGCCCGCCTCCCAGTGAAGAAGTTCTCCGGTCCGGGGGTGCTCAAGTACCAGCAAATAAGCATGCAGGGCTTGCCGCCCAAGCGCCGTTAAAGTGGCCTGCGACTCGGGGCCGAGCTGGTTCGCCTTGGTCTTGAAATGCGGGCCATAGATCGCGTCGCCCATCAGGGGATGGCCGATATGGGCGAGGTGGACGCGGATCTGGTGGGTGCGCCCGGTCTCGAGCTCGCAGGCCAGCAGCGAAGCGATCGGCTTGCCGTCGCGGCTGGCAAAACTCTCGAGTAGCTCCCAATGCGTCACCGCCTCGCGGCCGCCCTGGCGCACCGCCATCTTCTCCCGCGCATGCGGATGGCGGTCGATCGGCGCGTCGACCGTGCCGCGATGGCGGCCGGGCAGGCCCCAGGCGAACGCCATGTAGCCGCGCCGCATCGGCCCGGTGCGGCCGTGGTCGGCGAACTGGGCGGTGAGCGAGGCATGGGCGAGGTCGTTCTTGGCGACCACCATCAGCCCGGTCGTGTCCTTGTCCAGCCGGTGCACGATGCCGGGTCGGCGCACCCCGCCGATGCCCGACAGCGAGGTGCCGCAATGGGCGATCAGCGCGTTCACCAAGGTGCCGGTCTCGTGGCCGGCGGCGGGATGCACCACCAGCCCCTTCGGCTTGTTGATGACGATGATGTCGTCGTCCTCGAACACGATATCGAGGGCGATATCCTCGCCCTTGGGCTCTGGCGGGGCCGCCTCCGGCACGTCGATTATGATCGTATCGCCGGATGTGACGTGATAAGCGGGGTCGCGGACCGCGGCGGCCTTCAGGCTCACCGCGCCCGCCAGAATCAGGGTTTTGAGCCTTGATCGCGACAGGTCGGGAAGGCGCGCCGCCAGCACGCGGTCGAGCCGGGCCGAGCCCTCGTCGCCTTCGACCGTGACCTCCAACCTTTGCGCAGAGCCCATAATTTCCATGACGACGTCTGATACCGCTGTTCCCGAACCGACCCCCGAGCAGGCCGCGCTGTTCGCGCGGGTGCGGCGGATGATGCTGATCGCGGGGTTGACCTCGGCGCTGGCCATCTGCGCCGTCCTGATCGCGGTGGGCTACCGCCTTTTCAAGTCGGAGGGAAGGGCGCCTGAGACCGTGGGCGACGTCACCGCCACCCTGCCGAAGGGCGCCAGAATCGTCTCGACCGGGGTTGCCGGCGACCGCCTTGTGGTCACGCTCGATATCGGCGGCGTCACCGAGATCCGCACCTTCGATGCGCACACTTTGAAGCCGGCCGGAAAGCTGAAATTTGCCAATGAGCCGTAAGGCCGGCTTCGGAACTCGCCAAGACGACGGTTAAGCGGCCGTTCGAAACCCCCGATCGAGGCTTGCCGCCGACAAAATTCGCGGCTATGTCCTCTCCCTCACGCTCCCTTCGTCTAGCGGTTAGGACGCGGCCCTCTCAAGGCTGAAACAGGGGTTCGATTCCCCTAGGGAGCGCCAGAAATTTCAATGACTTAGACCCGATTTGGAGAAGTCGTCGAATATCCGTTGAATAAACGTCGGCGAACTTTGGCGAACTCCGCCGCGCTACTCAGTAGGTCCAGCCGCAGCTTATTCTCCCTTCCATCGCCGGCTAGCGTTCGCCGCATTCTGCGTACGTTGAGATCGTCACGAGCACCTGCTGCGGGAATCATCACACCGCGCCGGTCACGGTGAATCAGGCGTGAAAATTTTTCCTGATGAACGTGCCATTTTCGTCAACCAAAACGCTGAAGCGTCCACCGTCGATCGCCTGTTCGATTTCCTGCTGCGTCCTCCCTGCGACTCGTATCTGCTTCACGCTTTCGCCGAACGAGTCGCGCAGCAGGCGTCCTCGCAGTGCAAAGTTAAGTTCACCCAACTCGAAGTGATCTGGCATCACGGCCTTCTCGGTAATCGTCTCGTTCCCCATGTCGCACTCGGTATAAAAAAGTGGTCGTTCTTTCAGGCTCAGATTCATGAAGGCGAAGTCAACCATGACCTCGCGCGCTTGGATCTCTGACAACGATCCTTCGATTTTCTCGAGTTTTGGCATCGCGCCATTTATTGCCCCGCATGCGTCGTTGAAGGTCGTGACCAGCGCAACATTTCCGAGCCTAAGAAGCATGGTCTGGGCGTCGATAGTCGAACTGCTCACGCCATGCTTCGGTCTTCGCTGCAAAAGCCCCCAGCGATCCAAACACTTCTTTCTCCAGAGAAGCTCCGTTCACAAAGCACCGCACGAGGCAGTGCATATGATGCAGTGCCTGCCAGTCATATAGGTCTCCGATCTTGTCATCTGGTTTGCGAAGATCGTGGTGTATTTGAAACTCCCTGTCCTTGAGATGGACCTTGAGAAAGATCAGGCCCAACCAGACGAATAACTCCAACCCGTTGCCCTCGGCGATGTGCTTCTGCACGGCCTCCGGGCCGGCATTGACGACCTTGCTGATCCGCTCTTCGATCTGGCGTCCCATCAGCGAGTTGCAGTCCTGGCAGCAGGGGACTTTGAAGCGTCCATACTTGACGATCCCGCCATTCGGCAGGGTGATCGTCCTGTCGAACAGATTGAATTTCCGCGGCACCCACTCGGGAATAACATGCTCGTCGTTGAACACTTTTGACCCAGGCTGCGCGCCGCAGATAAAGCAGCAGCGACCAAAACAGATATCGTTCACGAACCGATCTTTGCTAAAGAACAGAACATTACCGCTATGATCCAGGAACGAACCGTCTGAAGTCTTATGCCAAGCCATTGTCACCAACCGTCGCCGCCGCGAGCTTAAGCCCTACGTCGCCCGGCATTGTCCTGCTACTGAAAGGGGGATCGCGGAATTGCGGCACCCCCGGGCTGGGATATCGGAGTGAACACGCTCCGGCCAGTGGGCCTCGGTCCTGCTTAAGGGATACTTATGTCGAGGAACTCAAGAAAAGCTCAACGGCGACGGAAATGGCGGCGCCGCCTCAAGTCTGGGGTACGAACGCCGTCCGATGCGATACATCAGGGGCTCGGGGAGTTTTTGACCGAGATGGGCCGCGTCGAGTTCAGGATGCTCCTGTTGATGGACCTCATCAATGAGGCACCGCTCGAAGCGCTGTTCGACGAATATTCCGGGCGAACATTCGCAGACAAGATCAAGATCTTCAAGAAATGGTGTGACTTCGGGGGTGTGCCCGATGAACACAAGGCGACGCTGCAACGCCTCTACAAGGAGCTGGATGAGTTGCGGCCGATACGCAATTTCCTGGTCCATGGCGAGACATGGGAAGGCGCCTTCAAGGGCAAGCCGCACCAGCCCTATCGGGTCGGGCTCGTGAAAAAGAACCTTGAATATCTCGACGAATTCGAGCGCGCCGAACACGGTCCAAACGTCTTTGACGTCCAGCAGGTGCGCGACGCGACCAAGCGCTGCGCCGGGATTCATCAGGAGCTAGCCGAGTTGCGCGATGCGATTGCCGCGACCGCCGTGCCATTTGAAGAAGAAGTCACAGAAACTGGGTGACCAGGCGCGCTATCTTTGGAGACAATGACCCTTTCCGACAACGCAATTCTCGCCAAACTGCGCGAATACGCTGATCGCGCCCGGCGCCTTTTCTCAAATCCGCAAAAGCCGGAGCGTGAGCGCATGATCGTGCGCGCATTCCTTCGTTGTGCCGGGGAAGCCTTCGAGGACGGCGAGATCATTGCGAGCAACGAAGAGCCGATCGACGTCAGATTTCGAGCCGCCGATTTCCAAATCATGGAGGTCGTTGGCAACAAGAGACGCGGACTAGAGTGGCGTCAGCGTCAGGACCGATATCGCGATGCGCAACGTGTCGCAGATGTACTGGAGCCGTACACGCCCTCGCAGCCGGTGTCGTTCGACGACGCGGCACAGCTCGTCGCCCACCGCCTGTCGGCGAAAGCCGCGCGTTATGGCGCCGCCACCTGCGCGAGCTTGGATGCTTTGATCTACATTGATCTTCACAATCGGCATCTATGGCCGCTTGAGTCGACCGGCCATGGGCATGCCATTGCCGTGCTTCAAACCCAAGGCTGGAGATCGGTCTCCATGCTCTTTGTGCCCTATGGCGTCGTGCTGCTGGCAGCGCCGACAGCTCCGGCGGTCATAAGCGCGAGAGCGGGAAGGGTTCTGAACGAATGGCCCGGACTCGCTGGGCTATTTGACCCCTGATAGGCCACTGGCGATCTGCGCTTGTTCTTGCCGAAAGCCTCAGCGGGTATTTCTGCTCATCTTCGTCGGACCTTGCGCGATCGGATCAGTGCGCCGGCGTGAAAATTCCGATAAAACCGCCGGTAACACCTCCAAAGCACGAAGCCCAATCCCGAAACCGGCAACAGCGGTCGTCTCGATGTACAATCTTCTTGTTTCCTCCAATGCCCAGGCCTGGAACGGCGAGCCCTGGCAGATCGAATTCTCGCGCTGTGTCCGCGAATACACCGAAAACGCGATCACCGAGCGGTTCGGAGCACTGGACGAGGCCGCGGTCTCGGAACTCAAACGTTTGCCGTGTATCTTCGCCTACGAAGCATTCAACCAGCTCGCGCCGAAATTCGGCCTGATCCGTGATATCGCGAAACGGCAGGGACAGGTTCGGATCGAATACGAGCTCCAAGCGATTGATCCATTTCTGTCCGCCGACGATCTGGAACAGCTCACCTTCGAGCTCGACATCGGTAATTGGGAGATGAACCGGACGCATTGGGCGGTCAAGGACGTCAATCTTGCGAAGGAATTGCATGCCGCGCGGCGTATTACGCTGCCGTCATGGACCGGGCAGGCCACCAAGACTGTCGATATCACCAGGCATAATTTCGACGTGGCTCTTTCTTTTCCGGGAGAGGTGAGAGCGATCGTCGAACAAGTCGCGCGCGAGCTGGAGGCGAGAATCGGCCCGAACTCCTACTTCTACGACAGCAACTACGTGTCGCAACTGGCGCGGCCATCGCTCGACACCTTATTGCAGGAGATCTATCGGCATCGTTCCAAGCTCATCGTCGTGTTCCTGGGCTCCGATTATCAGAGGAAGGACTGGTGCGGCATCGAGTTTCGGGCGATCAGGGAGATCATCATGGAGCGGGACAATGCCCGCATCATGTTCGTGCGAACCGACGACGGCGCTGTCGACGGCGTTTTCAAGACCGACGGCTACGTCGACGCGCGCAGGTTCAGCCCTGCGCAGATCGCACAATTCATCTGCGAGCGCTTGGCCGTGCTTGCCCCCGCCTAGTCACTATGGACAGGACACCGATGACCTCCGATGTAGATGAAGCGCCGAAGGAACTCTCGGAGGTTACGCGGCGCGCCGTTATCGACCATTTCAGCATTGCGAAGCTGAGTTGGGCCGGCCGGTTGCAGGACGACGAATTTCTGGCAAGGCTTTACGACTTATCGAAGCTGCCGTCCTTTGACCATCGCTATCAAGATGCCGCCGGCGACATCTATCAGCACTGTGTACGCAATTGCGACTGGGAGAGCGACTGGGTCTTCTACGATCGCCGGTTCAATTTGATGTACGGACCGGATGCCGAATTTCTCCGCTTTCTCTGCGAGACCGTGCACCCGGTCGTACGGCCCGCCGACGATGAAGTATCGACGCTCGTGCGTGTCTATAACGAGGCGTTGACGCCTGACGGCTATCAAGTGGTGGCCGGAAAGACCATTTCCGGCAAACCGATCTTTGTCGCGCAATCCGCCCGCCGCGCGGTCGTCTTCGAGGAGCCGACTGGCTGGCAGAAAGTCGACCGCCAGCTCCAGGAGATGCGGCTTCGGCTCGATAGCGCCGAGACGGAGGAGCAATATCAAGGCGTCGGGCTGCTCTGCCGCGAGGCGCTGATCTCCGTGGCGCAGGAGGTTTACGATCCCACCCGGCATCCGCTCATCGACGACAAGACCCCGAGCGACACCGACGCCAAGCGGATGCTAGAGGCAATTTTCGAAGCGGAGCTGAAAGGCTCAAGCAACGAAGAGGCCCGCGCTCACGCGAAGGCGGCGGTCCGCCTGGCCTTGGCGCTCCAGCACAAGCGGTTCGCCGATTTTAGAACCGCCGCGCTCTGCGCCGAAGGGACTTGGTCGGTCGTGAACATGCTCGCAATCATCGTCGGCCGGAGAGGCCGGCGCCTCACGTAGTCTTCGGCCCGGACGGTAACGTCACCACGCGGCGATCGACCATCAGGTGCCGCCGCTTCGCCGCGCCCGGGTCGGTGAGCCGCGGCGTGATCGAGACGACCGCGACCTTCCAGTCGGGCAAACGATCTTGCGGAGCCGGCATCACTCCCGACAGGACGGTCAGGCCCCGTCGTTCGAGGTCGGCGACACAGGCTAGGATGTCGTTGTAGAGGTCGCGCCGACCCCGCTCGGACGGCGGGGGATCGGACAGGATAAATGACGCGAGATCGAGCCATTCCTGCAAACCTGCGATGTCATCGTCATAGACGTCGGACCCCTCCGGACGATGAATCAGGACGGCATCACAACGCGCAGCGTCGCGAACGGCGCGATGCGTCGTCATCGGCCCAACCGGGACGATTTCAAGATGGGAATAGGTGTCCACCAGGCTGGCCGCCGCTTGCTCGGCGCCCAATGGCAGGCGGGGCGTCGTGAAATATCCCGCCTCATAGCCGAATGCCTGGGCGATCCTGTCCAGGGCGTCGTCGCTCACGCGCTCGCCGCGTTCGATGCGCTCCACGGTCGAGACCGAGACACGCGCGAAGTAGGCGAGTGTCGTCGTCTTCCATTGCCGCAGGCCGCGGTTCCAGCGCACCACGAACGCCACCAGTTCGATCGGGCGGCGCCGTCGGGACGTCGATTGGCCTCTCCGGTAGTTGTGTGATCTTGTCCAACAGGTCTTGGGTCGTCATCGGCATGGGCTCCTTTCATGGCCGAAAGGATGCACGATCCTCGCCGGCCAAAAGAGCCCGAAAAATCCTTCAGGCGTGGGAAACTCAAAGCTCATGCGCGCCCCTCGCGTACAGTCTGGACCACCAGCGAGCCGGCGGTGAACGGTCGAAGCGGTTCGTCCTCAGGTTTTGTGGGGTGAATCCAAGCCGCCCAATCTTCGGATCGGAGCACCACGATCTGGCGATTGTGATAGGGCGCTACATCCGCGCAGGGCGCTGTCGTCATCCATCCTTGCCAAGTAGCAACGAGCAGACTGGACGGGAAGGGGACCGCCGTTGATGAGATCTGCAGACGCAGCCCATAGCGGTCCTAAACTTTAGCTATAAGATATATGCCATATTTTGGCCATACTTAAGGTAATAAAATTTAAGTGGAACCGAGGATGGGAAATGCCGCTCAATCTTTCCAATAGCCAGGCGCTCGGCCGCACCTACGCGGCCGCGCGTATGATGGCGGGTCTGGATCAAGGAGGGCTCGCGGCCCAAGCCGGCATTTCTGCAGGCACGGTTTCCAACGTCGAGCGTGGGCGGGATTCCAGACCTGAGACCCTGAAAGCAATCCGTCTTGCCCTGAATCGGGAAGGGGTCTTGATTGGATTCAGCCGCAACAACGGCTTGGCGACGGTGTCGATCGCTTTTGCCGCCGATGATTCAGATGAGGAGTGATGTCATGCGTACCTATTTTGGAGAGTTTAACCGCGTCGTCGGCGACAGCATCCGCAACGCAAAGAGAATTTTGCGATCCTGGGGTCTCGACGCCGAATCGATTCCGCACAAGACCGCGCTGCGGATCGAGCGGCCGGAGGATATGTCGTGGACCGATTTCAAGCGTGCGATCCGCGCTGCACTGCAGCCCCGTCGCGGATCGGTGATGATCTCTAGCGAGTCCACTGGGCGGACCTACGTCTGCAGCAATCGCGGCAACCAGCCCGGTACTTTCCAGCGTCAGTGAGGAGGGGCTGGGCGATGCTGGCCTTTCACGAAACCGAGACGTGCGAGGGCATCATCCAGCACCTTGAGCAACGCGAGCGCGTACCGCGCTCGGACGTGCAGATCCGCGACCGGGGGAGCGAGACGTCGGCGGATGCCCGCGTCGAGATGACGTTCCGTCTGGGCGGCCAGCTCTATGCCCTCGAGCACACCGGCATCGAGCCTTTCGACGGCTTCATGGCACACCAGAATCGCGGATCGTCATTATTCGCGCCGCTTCAGGCGGCTGCGGCTGCATCGCTGAGCGCCATGCTGGCCGACGGCGTCGTCATCGAAATGCATCTGCCGATCGACGCCTTCACGAACCGCAAGATGCCCGAGGTCCGCGCCATTCAGACCGCGTTGCTCACATGGATCACCGCCACCGCGCCGACGCTGCCGCCACGACGCTATGCCGACTATCGGGGCACGCTGACGACAGCCCAGCCGACCGGCGTGCCGTTCCAGGTGTCACTGGTGCGGTTCGACGGCATCGCCGGCATGGGGGGCCGCTTCCAGCTCAAGCGTCTGACGCGCGGCGTCGAGACGCCACGGGTAGAGCGCATCGCGCGCGCCTGCGAAAAGAAGTTTCCCAAGCTCGCCCGCTGGAAACAGTCGGATGCCGCCCGGACCGTTCTCGTGTTCGAGGACAATGACGTGCAGCTCACCAATGTCTCCATCGTCACTGAGGCTTACCTGCCGCTCGCCACCGTCCGCGCCGACGCTCCGGACGAGACCTACTTGGTCTCGACCTGCACGTCGCCCTGGTACGCCTGGCCGGTTTTGGTCGATGGCCGGAGCTATTTCGACCTCGCGGCGATCAGCCACCCCATCCATTTCGAGATGGACGCCAGCGGCCGTCTCCTCACACCAGCAACTTGACGGCGATCCCATGTCCGAAACCAACCCTCCCGACTACAGCCGTGTGCCGTTGCCGCCGCAGCTTCAACAGGCCATCGAGACCTTCAAGGGCTGGACGAGCCAGCATCTGCTATCCGAGCAGAACAACAGCACGATTACGCAGACACTTTATCATTACACCGACGTGCGCGGCCTTAAGGGCATCCTCGAAACCGGACAGATCTGGTTCACCGACTACCGCCACCTCAACGATCCCAGCGAACTGACCCACGGCATCGATATGGCCCGCGATGTAGTGCACCACATCGTCACCGGAGCAGATGGCCGGGTCCGGTTGTTTCTCGACTACTTCCTCGATCTCTTTCGGCACGATAATTTTGCACCGAACCTGGAATTCTTCATCGCCTGTTTCAGCCGCGCACGGGACGATCTCGGGCAGTGGCGCGCCTATGCGGACAATGGACGCGGCGTCGCAATCGGGCTCTCCCCCTCGCTGTTCGCTGTCGCCGATGCCCCGCCGCACGGTCAACTCCCGGAGTTTGTCGGGCCGGTGCGCTACAGTCTCGCCGATGTATGCGGCCGGCATGAAGCCTGTCTCGAAGAAGCCGCGGCGATCTTTCTCGCGGCCGCTGACGCCAACGCCGATCTATTGGTTGAAAAATCTATCGGCATCCCCTTCATGGACCAGTTCGTCCGCGAAATCATCGCTTCGCCGCTCGTCTGGAACTGCCTGACCTCGAAGCACCCCGCTTATGAACACGAGCAGGAAGTCCGCCTGGTGATGATGGGAACGCCGACTGTCGTCTCGCCCTTCGTTACTACGCGCTTTCGCGGCAGCGAGATCGTTCCCTACATCGCCCAACCAATGCCGCTCCGCGTCCAGCACAAGATCGCCGAAATCGTTGTCGGTCCCGCGGCGCCGCCTGATACGGAGCGGACTTTGCGCACCATGCTCCGTTCTACCGGCATCGACTGGAACTTCCCGATCAGCCGATCCGACATTCCATACAGGGCATCTTAAGCCGGTCCGGGAAGTATGGAGACGGGGGAAGGGCGTTCAATCGCCGATCGCCAGAGCATGTCCCAGCGTTGAGCGGTCCTTGGCTAAAGAAGACAAGAAGCTCCGCGCGATATCATTGGTTGACACTTCCGCGGGGCGGGACACCCGACCTTCGACGGTATGCAGTGGACATTCGTCCGAGTGATAGGCTGCAGGCGTCATCGCCTACGCCTTCTCAACCGGGCATGTTTGCTCTGCGAAGACAACCGCTAGCGCCTGAGCAGGGTGGTTCACAAGGACCGTAAATATCGGCCAGACGCTCGCCTTCAGTGCGGCGCGGTCAGCAAGCATCTGGGTGGAAACCTCCCTTCATGCTTGCGAATCAGCAAGCATTTCTATCCACTGACCAGCAAGCACTGGAGGGGCGTATGCATTCGGACGACCACGATTTGTTGCGGGCCGCTGAAAAACTGGCCTGGCGTGACGAAGACGACGCTGCGGCACTGCCGCTGCCCGAGACGCCTCAGAGCAAAGGCGGCAAGCTGCGGGCGGAGCGTCTGAGCCCGCAAGAGCGCGTGGCCATTGCCCGGGAGGCCGCCAACTCGCGCTGGGAGCCTGCGCCGAAGGCCGTCTTCGGAAGCCCAGACCGCCCGATCCGGATCGGCGACACCAAAGTCCCCTGCTACGTGCTGGACGATGGCCGTCGGGTGATAACAACGGCCGGCATGACAGACACCCTGAACATCGCCCGCGGCGGCTCGATGAAGAAGGGCATGAGCCGACTTGAGCTTTTTGTCTCCGGAAAGCTCATTAGGTCTTTCGTTTCCGAGGATCTGCTGGAGAGGGTTCGCAATCCGGTAAAGTTCAAGATCAACCGAGTTGTCGCTTACGGCTTCGATTCCGACACGTTGATCGACATTGCGGAGGCCGTGATCCGTGCCGACGGCGCCGGCGTCCTGCAACGCCAGCAGTCTGCCATCGCATTTCAATGCCGGCTGATCACCTCAAGCCTGACGCGGATCGGTCTTATCGCGCTGATCGATGAGGCGACGGGATACCAGTACAAGCGTGAGAGCGACGAGCTTCAGCGAATCCTGGAAGCCTATGTTCTTCCCGAGCATCGCCCATGGACCACCGCGATCCCGCCCGACTTCATGAAAGAACTTCATCGGGTCCACGGCTGGAAGCATACGTCGAATAATCGCGGCCCCCGCTATGCGGGAACGCTCATTCGAAAGTTGATCTACGAGAAGATGCCGTCTCCCGTTTTGCCGGCCTTAGATGCGCGCAATCCCTCGAATGAGAAACATCGCCGCAAGTACAAGCATCATCAATTCCTGACGGATAAGATCGGGCTGGAGCACTTCAAGACACAAGTCGTGAGCGTGATGACGCTTCTGCGTGCCTCGCCTGACAAGGCGACCTTTCAAATCTTGTTGGAACGTGTCTTCGGCAAGCAACTAACACTCGACCTTGGCGAGGAGAAACAGGCAAATTCTTCGAAAGCGGCGTGAGAGAAATGCGATGAGTGCGGACGCGTCGTTCAGCAGCTTTGTATTACCGGCAAGCAGTTCTAAGGTGCAATCATGACCAAGGAATATGGTGCGTCCGTTCGACCGGGCACGACAGGCACCGCCCAGCCGGCCACCAGCTTGAATGGGGTAAGCTCGGGCAATCTCCGGGGATCGCTTGAGCAACGGGGAGCATCGTCTTCTAATCTAGCAACTGCTCTCGCCAGCCGCCCGGCCGCCCCGACGCAGGCTTCGCAACAGGCGCCCGCGCCCAGCGCGCCGCCTGCATCGAAGACGTAGTTGTCCGCGTCCAGTCTGCTCCCATATGCACAAGCGGTCGGTACCATCGCCGCCGCTTTGGGCTTGTGGATCAGCGCGTATCAGGCATGGCGAGGTCGGAAGGTTGCTACCCTGCAGCATCTTCAGGAATTCATGAAAGCGATGAATGAACGCGAGGCGGCGCTTTCCGCGACGAAGGATGATCTCGCAAAGCAGCGTCACGCGTTCGTTGAGTTCATGAATTTTCTTGAGATCTATGCTGCTGCGGTCAACACCAAGCTCTTGGTCGGCGTGGCGCGCGAAATCGTCGAAGACAAGATCGTCGACTCGATAGTTGAAGTGATGATCACGCCCCAGTGGCACGACGATATCGAGCAATCGATTCGGAGTCCGACCACGTATACGCATCTGGGAAGATTTATTCGGAAGCGCCGGCCTGCAATTAATTCCCAGGCAGACGCAGCCAGGAAGCTGGCTAACGCGGCTTAGGAAGCACCACTGCCGTGCCGAAGGCGAACGAGGGCGATGAGGCCGATTTTGCGAATATGACGCTTGTCATCGCCACTCTGTAACAAACCGGCGAAGCAACGCCTTGTCTTCTTTGTACTCTCAGAACCCGCGCGTGATCGTCGGCAGGACGCCGCGCTCGATCATCACATCGATGTCGGCGGCGTAGTCGGCGCCGGTGTTTCGATGCTCGCCGGCGGGGCGGGAGGGTTGTTCGCTGGTCTAGGGCTGCTGGTGATTCCCGGTTTCGGACCACTACTCGTTGTCGGGCCGGTCGCCGCCGCGCTGACCGGCGCGATCACGGGAGGAGCCGTGGGCGGCGTAGCCGGTTCGCTGATCAGTGCCGGAGTTGCCGAAGCATCGGCCTTGGCGGCAGAAAGCATCTTTCGGCCGGGCGCGCGATCATTGCCCTCGCGGACACTGCCTATAGTGAACGAATTGCCGAAGCCGCGCGGCATTCGCCAGGATTGATCACGCCTAAGAATCTGACAGAAGATTCGGTCCTTTGAGCGCCAGTGTCGCCGGATTTCCGCTGACATACCCAGCTAAATGCCGCCAGCAGGATGCGTAAGCACAATTGCTAGCCCGAGTTGCTCCGGAGCGGATTGTCATCGGAGAACTGGGTCCTATCGGGGAATTTCGCGATGAAACGATCTGGGAATGTTTCCATCCGATCGAGTGCAGCGAGCAGGTGATGAGCCTGCCAAATCGCAGCACCGGTCATGTAGCGATAGAAAGCCATAACCTCCGAATTGTCCGGCGCGTCGTCAGCCGGATAGAGGTATTGAGTTCCGAGGCCGTTGGGGTGAGAAATCTCGCTCAGTTTGTCGTAGGTCTGGAGCAGCGACGCCTGGCCTTTGAACGCTTCGGTTGGGTTCGGCCCCGCCATGCTCCAAAGAAATGGATATTTATTGACAAGATGGGAGACGTAGTCGACATCCGCAGACTCTAGTTCGCGAAGTGCATCATTGACATGGACCGACTTGATCTTTGCCTCCCCGAGCTTGGAGCCTGCATAGAACCTGAAGAACTGCGCCTCCAATCGAGAGAAGTCTCCATCAGACAAACTTTTCTCCATCTTGTCGATGAAGTGTCGGCCCATTGCAATCGTTTCAACAAGCGCTCTCGCCAGAATGACTGCCGGGACAACGCGATCCGCCTGCATCAATGCGCGCATGCTTTCAATAAGGTCATGCGCGCGTTTGGGGTAGCTGTATGTGAGCTCGATGATTTCATATGTTACCAGGTTCGGCGAATCCTCAGCGGTCCAACGACGCCGAGCCCATTCGGTTATATCGTGAATGATTTGATTTAATCGTGCGTCTCGGATCCCCACAACGTCGCCCTTCATTATAGCGCCTGTGATTGAATCGCCGTCCATTTCGGGCCGTTTATCGGTCATGTGCTCCCCCTCTTCGGTGGTGCGGATCTGCTGACCCGACCCACGCGAGCTTCCCTCATCTGCGGTCCTGTACCCTGACCTTGGTCGCGTCAAACACGAAGTCAGAGATATGGATGTCGCGCGTGTGCAATCCCTTCGCGACGCCTCGCTACGGCCGGGCCGGTCGCCCGCATGCGTGACTCGCCGCCTCCTTGGGGCAAAAGCAACTGAGCCCTCGGAGCATCCAGCTGGTCCTCAATCTCTGATAACGCCAGAATTTATAGTTTCATCATATAGTAATTTCATGAAATATATGGTATTGTGATCTTATGAAAGCGACTTTCTCGCAGTCACGCGACGAGATCGATGAGTACCTGCAGATTCAGGTGCCGTCGGTCACGAAGCACCACCTCGGCATTCGGGCTGCGGAGACGCGCGAGCCGATCCGGGTCGTCGTCCTTCGTGCGCTCAAGGCGTATGGCGTGACCGTCCCCGACGAAGCGATCTCCGACCGTCGAAAGAGGCGGCCGGCATGACGGACGAGTTCACCCCGCTCAGCATTCAGGACTACGTCTCGCAGGCGTCGACCACCGACCAGCGAAGCGACAGCGGTTCGCTCACGTTTCCGCTGCTCGGTCTGTTTGGCGAGACCGGCAGCCTACTCAGCGAGGTCAAGAAGAAGCAGCGAGATCGAGCCTCATATCTCGGCTATGCAGGCGCGGTCGTCGAGGAATTGGGTGACGTACTTTGGTATCTCACTGCAGTAGCCGCGCGCGGCGGGCTGTCTCTCGGCGATATCGCCGGGAATCTAAATCGAGGATATGCGGACTGGCAACACGCGCCCGATGGTCCGCTTTCATTCGCCTCCCTCCAACCCGCGATAATGACGCGCCGGTTGGAGCCGTCGCCGGAATTCGAGAAGACCATGCTCCAGCTCGCAGGCGAAGTCGGCCTGTTGGTGACCGACCACGAAGCCGGCCGCTTGACCAATAACCAAGCAGCTTTGGCGGGCCGCCTGGTTGCGATCATGCGAACTTTGATTCAGGCCGCGAACGAAGCGGGCGTCACGCTTGAGGCGGCGGCGATCAAGAATCTAAATAAGATCTTCGATCGCTGGCCTCGCGAACGTATCTATCCGACGCCGCTTGACGAGTCCGCGGAAGCTGAGGAGCAGTTGCCCCGCGACCTCTACGTCGACGTGTTCGAACGCAAAGTTCGTGGCCAGACCTACGTTTTTCAACGCTGCAACGGCCTGAACATTGGCGATCGTCTGACCGACAACGCCATGACCGCCGATGACTACCGCTTTCACGACGTTTTTCACTACGCCTACGTGGCGGTCTTGACGTGGTCACCTGTCGTCCGCAGTCTTTTCCGCCTCAAGCGCAAAAGCGATCCCAAGATCGACGAGGCACAGGATGGAGCACGCGCCACGCTGATCGAAGAGGGCGTGACGACATGGATATTTGGGCAAGCCGTGGCCCTGAATTGCTTCGCCGACGTCAAGGTTGGTGAGTTGCCGTTCGACATGCTCAAGCATGTCCGCCAGTTCGTCGCCGGGTATGAAGCGGAGCACATTCCGTTGTGGCTTTGGGAAGAGGCGATCTTGCAGGGCTATGCCGCTTTCCGCTTCCTGCGCGAGCATCGGCGCGGGCGTCTCCACATCGATACGAATAACCGTCGCCTGACAATCGAGGCACTACCTTGAAAACGCCGAAGTCCTTTGCGCAAGCCCTCGCCGAAACCCACCTCCCTTCGGTGTTCAACCCTTATGCCGATTGTTGTCCTGCTCATGATCGAGCAGATGCGGCGCGCATCCGGCGGCGGAATCTTGTGCGCTGTCTGGACGCAGCCCTGACAGCGCATGTCGACACGATCTGGATCGCCCGCGATTTGGGCTATCGCGGCGGCCGCAGAACGGGCGTACCGCTGACCGACGAGGTCCATTTGGCCCAGGCTGCGGCGCTGATGGGCGGGATAGTACTGGATCGCGCGACAAAAGGTCCGGTGGTTGCTGAGCGGACCGCCGCCATCGTCTGGAGCGTGCTAACTCGAATCGGCGAACCCGCCGTGTTGTGGAATATATTTCCTCTTCATCCGCACGAGGCCGATGACCCCTTCTCGAATCGCTGCCACACAAGGGTCGAGCGCGAAGCCACGTGGCCGTTGCTCACGGCTCTCATTGCAATGATCAAGCCGCGCCGGATTGTCGCGATCGGCCGCGACGCCGGCATGGCGCTAAACGGGCTTGATATAGCGGTCGAGATCATCCGCCATCCAAGTTATGGCGGCCAGGCCGAGTTCATCTCGGGCGTCAATCACATCTACGGTCTCGCAGCCGACGATGACGACGAACAGACGCTCGAGCTTCCCTTCTGCGAGCCTCAAGCCGCAAGAGGGACTGCTGCCTGATCGAACTTTGCGATCATCGCAGTAATGTCGGACCGGCTCGCGGCCTTTCCGTTGCGGCGGGGTTGGTCGATTTCGGCATGGGTGGAAATGACGGTGAGCCCGCCGACTTTTAAGTCCGCCTCGTGAGCGACAAAGTCCATCAGGCGGCCAAGGCCGATCAGGTTGCCCAGCAGCTTTTCGATATAGAAGTGATTGCGATACATCGCGGTCAAGGTCAGCGTCTTTTCTGTGCCAGGTATGACCTTGAAGCTTATGAAACTGAGGCACTGTCCGCCATAAGGCGAATTATCGACGTCCCTGACCGGATCGAACAGCGACAGTTCGAACTTGTTCAGAGCCCGCACGCCCTCGTTTTTCAGGCGTCCGACGATATCCCAGAGCTGATTGGGCGCGTCACCCTCGGCCACCGGGTATTGAATCATGCGCTCGAAATAGTAACCGGACCAGCGTTCGCTTCGCCGAACCTTCTTCAGAACATTGTCGCGGAAAATGTCGAAAAAGGCAGGTGCGCCGTAGCGGCGATAAAGGCCGACCGGAAAAATGGTGTTCGCCACCGTCTCCACCGACTTGTCGCAGTCGGACAGGAACCCGTCGACGACCGCTATTCGGGCATCCGCCAGCGTTGCATGGGCGATCGGATTTGCGATGTCGATGATCACATTGTAGGCCGAGTGGCCCGGTCGATCATCGACGGCGCGCACGGCTTCGCGCCAAGCGCTCGCGCAGTCAGGCTGCGATGGGATCGGCAGGTACATCGACCTCCTCCAACAAAGTTGCGGCCGCATAAATGCGTGGGCCAAGAAATTGCTCCGTGAGCCAGCCGTAACCCGCATCGCCCCAGCTCGGCCCCCAACTATTGCGCACCAGGACGGCACGCTGGCCGTCAACCTTGCCGTGACCGACCGCAATGACGGCATGGCGTCGGTCAGGTTCCGGTTGCTCGCCGGGCGCCGGATCGACGACGCCTTGAGGGTTCCGTTGATAAAAGGCGCGCGACAGCATCGTCAGGACGATCACAGGGCGCCCCTGATCCAATTCCTGCATGACGCGGTCGATCGAGTGGGTGGCGGCCGCGCCGTTGCGGCCGAACAGCTTGCCGATCTTGCGTGGCGGCGCCCATGACGCTGCATCTGCGGGCGTTGCCGATAGATAGGGCCAGGCGCTCTCTTCGGGTTGCCCGTCCTCACGGAGCGCCTCCAGCATCGAGGACAACAGTGCGCCGGTGTTCGGCATCCGGCCCGCACGCCGCTGTGCTTGAAAGAAGGCATATTCGCAGGACAATGGCACCCAACCGTCACGTAGAGCGGCGTGTGCATCGCTCGCCGCGAAGGCAAGACAGGTAGGGCGTGCTCCTTGATTGCGGGCAGCACCAAAAGAAGCCCGCAGATCGGCCGATATCGTAATGTCGCTCATGCCGCCTCAAGCAGCCTCCGCCGTTCGGCGCGCGAAAGTCCCTCTTGCTCAGGACCGGTGAGATCAACGTCCACGGCAAGGGTCGCAAGCGGCGGATCGGGATCCCATGGTCGACGTTCGTCGATCGCGAGCCGTCCGCGATAAGTGTCCGGTGGCGTTGCCGTCACGCGCCTGATGACAGGACCGCCGACGCCGTCGGCGTCAATCGCCTGCAGGTCATCGCGAACGACGGCGAACCCGCTCTCCTTGAGCTGATCGATGTCCCAGAGATAGCCTCCGCCGCTGTGTTCTTCGAGCCGGAGAGCAAACAGATCATTGCGACTTCCGTCGATGCGCGCTCCTGCGTCGCGCTCGGTAAGCAGCCAGACATCGCCGCGGTAATCTTGCGGCTGGTAGGCCTCAAGCAGGGCGACTTTCATCTCACGCGGTTGGGTCTGAAGAAGCTCCCGGGCCTGCGCCGCCTGGATGAGCCTGTGGCGGGCGAGCGTCCAGCAAGTCGCCTCGTAACTCGCGCCGATCCGCAACGAAAGCTGGTAGACCGCACTCGGTCGCCGAAAATCGGGAACGGTCCAGCCCTGACGAGCCGCATGCCAAGCGACGAGCCACCGCGGCATCATGAACTCGACCGCGAATGCGTCGGCCTCAACCTCCTGAAAGTCACCGGTCGGCTGCGCTTGCAGCGGCATCCTTCGCAGAATGCTTTCATCATCGAGACTGGGCTGATGCTGCAGGCGGAAGTGACCGAGCTCATGGGCCGCTGTGAACCGTTGAATGCTCATCGGACGCTGCGTCGTCACGAGGACACCGGGCCCAGGATCGTTCAGATAAGCACCGAGGAGCCCTTGCAGGGGCCGCACGAGCAGGGGCAAATCCAGGGCATGGATGGCCGCGAAGACATCGACGCTGCCGCCAGCCGCCTCGATCTGCTGACGCAGGCCAAGCTGCTGATGCAGCCGGGCCGCGGCCATCGTGCCGGCACGTACCGCGCTCGGATAATCCGCGGCCACCATGATTAGCCTCCCGCGGCGCGCGACCGAGCGCGCAGGTATTCGGCGAAACGTCCGAGCTCGGTGCGGTCCTGCTCCGACAGGTCGGCCGCCTTGCGCGCCAGGTGGGCCACATCGATCGGCAGGCTCGCTGCAGCGTCCTCCCCGGTGAAATAGCCCACTGGCTGACGGTATAGCTTGGCAAGCCGGGCGAGTTCGATCGCCTCGACACGGCGCTGACCGTTCTCGATATCCGTGAGCGCCGTTCGCGGGATCTTCAAATAGGTCGCGACTTCTTCCTGTTTGAGGCCGAGATACTTGCGAGCTTCACGTAGCCGATCGCCCAGAAGCCGGCGCGCTTCGTCATCGTTATCCTGATGAACTGCGAGTTCGGTCATGATTTCGCTCCTTTCTTCTTCGTCCACTCTTTCTCCAAACGGGGCAGTAGCTGACCGAGTGCGCTGTCGACCGAAGTATATCCACCTGCGCGGACGACGCTCTCAGACAGCTCGAAGCCGACGATCGGTTCAACAGCGCATAGGATTGAAACGACCACCAACGAGTCCACGTGAACGGGTGCTTTGGCGATACCTGCCGGTGCCGCCGGCAGGGCCATGCCTCTAATCGACGCTTCGATCTTCACGGCCTCGACCAGTTCGTCGCGCAGTTTTGCCTCGACGGCGGCCAAGGGGAATGACGCAATCTTGACGGGTGGCGGGGTGAGTGTGGCGGTTGTCATCGCTGTGTCTTTCTGGGACCCGTAGCGAATATAATGTCTGATTTTCCGACATGCAAGAGGTATTTAACGCCTTCGGTCGAGGCGCGTCAGTGCCCGACGCGATGCAATCGAAAGAGCTTCACGAAGAAATCGGTAATCCTCAATTCGGCCCCGTCGCCGACCAGCTCGTTCGCTCCGAAACGGTAGACCTCATATCCGGCCAGGCGCAACTCGCGGTCGGCCGAGACCATGTCGGCATAGACCTTCAACGATGGATGCTCATTCTCCGAGAAATGGTGCTTTCCGTCCACCTCCAGCACGATGCGTTGGCGCCCGGGGAGGAGCAGCAAAAAATCCATACGCTGGCGCGGAAGAGGGAGGCGATGGCGCAGAGTTTTCACGACAGCGGGGTCATAGTGAAGATAGACTTGCGGAAGTAGTGCGGGCAGCGCCTCGGCGAGGACGGATCGATAGGCCTTGAAGTACGTGGCGAAGAGCTTGCGCTCTGCGTCTGAAGCCAAGGATTCCTGAAGGCGCGCGCCAAGATTCGCTGCATTGGCCCCAGGGGTGACGTCCTTCCACCAAGCGACGAGTTCGGACCAGAGCAGGCCGTTTGAACTGATCGGCCGGTCGTAGACCAGGCAGCTCTCCTCGCCGGAAAGAATGACGATGTCGTTGTTTACGGCGTCGGCGAAGCCGATTTCCGGCTTGGGCCCGCGCGAGGCGAAGATCAAGTTCTTGGGTCGACCACCGACTCCGCGCGCGAGGGGGCGGAAGCCGAAGATCGGGTGACCAGAGAGTTCGCTTTCCTGCGCCAGCTCGTATCCATCGCGCGCAAGGACTTTGTTGAGCGCGGCGACCGTCTGCAATTGCTCCTCTCCCGACCGAGAAAGGGGGTGAACAGCTTCTTCGAGCAGTGCACCGAACCGGGCTCTGGAGCAGTCGAATGCGCCGATTTCGCCGAACAGATATTCAACCGACCAATCACCGGGATTATGATCCATGTGCCGATCGATCTGATCGCGCAGGCTTCGACCCTTGCTCCCGAGGAAGTCTTCAATAGGTGTGGAGAGGGGGAAGTAGCGTCCGACCATCTCCACCGTGCCACGCTCGCCAGCGAGGTCATCTCCGAAGATCCGCGCGACGTCGCGCCGGGTGATGTGGCTTAGAGGCGGGTCGCTGGCTTCCAGCACCTTGCGACCGGCCTCGTCGAGGGGGATGTCTCCGCGCTGAGCCGCAAACTTCAAGGCCAGCCGCGCCAATTCCTCCTCGGTGAAGTTGGCGAGCGCGAGGTCGATACGCTGGCGCTTTGAGAGACCCTCGCCGGTTGGCACGACCAGCCCGGCGATTCGTAGCGGCGCCTCGCTCAGCTCTGCGTGGGTCATCGGCTGCAGTACACCGGCGATAAGGCTATGAAGGTTGGTGGCCATGGACAACTAGACTAGGCGACAAGGCGTTCCTCTTCTGTACCACGCCTCTCCTCGCCCTCTCCTTCCGGAGAAGGCGTGCGAGGGAGGCTCTTACGAGAGTCACGATCATCCGAAGCTACATTCCGGCACGCGTCCCGACATCAAGGCGTGTGTCCCGAGCGATTCTTGCGGAACACGCTGCCTCGAAGCAAACAAGGCGGTGACGGGACCCCGCAGGTCGGATGGAAGCCACCCGATATCCTGATCCGTCACGTGCTCGCTTCCCTCCAGCGGCGTGCGCTTTCCGTGTTCAACAAGCCACGTGTAGAGCGACGCGGCGGGCTGAAGTGGAAGGGCATGGCGCAAGGCACGCCGCTGTGCCGCCTGACTGCCAATCCGCAAGCCGGCCGGATCGATGTCACCGAAGTAGTACAAAGTCTCTGCCTGAAACCGCCCTACCAGCTCATCGATGAATGTCTCATCATAGGCGAGGCTCTTGGCGTGGCCGCCCCCTGCATAGGCAACCGCTGACAAGCGGGCCGCCACGCGGTTCCACCTCGAAAAGGAGACCCACGTGTCGTTGTTCTCGACGATCAGAATGGGCTTGCCTACAGCCGATGCTGGACCTGGCTCGAAAGGAAGTGGAATGGGACAGATGCGGCAGCCGAGCGACAAAAGGCTCAAGCGTCCGAAGAGGTGGTCGCTTCCTGCGCGCAGGCGGTCGAGGCGCTTCTCGTCCCCGAAGATTTCGAGTGAGCGTTCCTTGATGGGCACGTTCAGCGATAAGTCAGGGTCGCTTTTCAGCCACTCGTTAATACAGCGTGCGGCTTCGAGGCGAAGACGATTCCGCTCGCTTGCAGCAAACCCCAAGAGGGGGTGCCAGCTGTATCCTGGCGCGACGGCTGGAATACGCGGCGGTGTGGGTCCGGCAAGCACCACAAAACCCGGCAGCGGCATCCCGCCGGTTCGGTCCCAGCTGCGCTTGCCGAGCGGCAACACAATCTCGCCGGACGCCGCGGCGCTTTGGAGAAGCTGCGCCAGGCGCGAGCGCCGATCCGCCTGCTCCGCAAGCTCGGGGCAAGCGGCGGCAAATTCCTTGCGAAGCTGATCGAGTGGTATGCGGCGGCGACCCGTCTCTTTCAGCGCCTGAATAAGGCGCGCCGCGGGCTCATGCTGCATGCTCGGACTCGCTCAAGAGAAACTCGGCCGCGCGCACGCGGATATATTGCGCCGCGCCGTCGCGGAACATGCGCTCGCCCTGCACCAGCCGGGTGATGGTCGGAAACATATTCAGTACGTGCTTGTCCTCGACGCAGGTCGTGACAAAGAGCTGAATGTCGAGCACATCGGCCATGGTCTTTTGTAAGACAACGTGCTCCATGAGATTCGAAGTGCCGTAGGTGTTGTCCAGCATGAGAAACCCGCCGGTTGCAGCATTCTTCCCATCGGCGCGCTCGTCCATCGCCATCTTCTGAATGACCGTATAGAGAAGCATGGCGAGGGTCACGCCTTCGCCATTCGAGACGCCGATGCGGTCGACTGGCATGTAAGCCTCAATGGCATCCCGCTTGGGCTTGAGCATCTCGATACCCAGCGGACGTCCGCCCTGTGCGCGGCTCAGCAACTCGGCCGCCAGCGCCGCGCCATCCTTTGGAACCCGCCCCATCACGACCTGCTCGTTCAGCCAGACCGCTAGCTGATTGCGAATGGCATCCTGTGGCACCTCGCCGACGCGGCGTTTGACTTTTAGGATACGCTCGCCCCCGTAGATTGGTACATGGTCCGGAATCAACGAGGATCGTGCCGCGCGCCTTAACAGATCGTCAGCATGCAGCACGTAGAGGCGCATCTGTTCGAGGCACGCATTCTGGTCGCGTTGCTGATTTTCAATCTCACTCTGCACAATCGCCACGCGCTCCTCGATCCGCGCGGCGAGCGCCGTTCGTTCGCGGCCGGCTGTGCGGGTGGTAAAGCGCCGCAGATTGTCCGCGACATGCGGCTCCAGCCGTCGGAAGGTCTCATCCTCGATGAGAAGGCGAACAACCTCGAAGGTGTCGTCAGCGGCTCCGGCCAGCTTCTGGATGACTGAGACCGCCACATTCAGCCGGCTGACGAGCTGATCGAGTGCAGTCTCAAGCTCTTCATGGCTAAGACTGAGGTCTGGCAATTCGCCTCGATGGCTTTCCGGAAGGTGTCCTTCGGCATTCTTGATCTGCAGGTTGACTGCGGTGATCTTGCCCTTGATTCCAGTTTGGCGCGTCTGCAGGGCCGCATGCGCGCGATCCAAGGTCCGTTCCTCGGTTTCAAGGCCCGCGGTTAGTTCCTCCCGCTCCGCGGCAGCTCTATCCAATTCTTCAGCCGCCGCATCGGCAAGTTCCGGCACGGCAATCGGACTCAATTGCTCGTGCTCAAGCGCACGCTTAAGCTTACCGTTGACGGGTCCGCGGGCAGCGCTCGCCGACCCAAGTGCGGTATCAGTCTGCACGACAGCGTCGTGCGCCCGCCTTTCATCCGCTTCGGCATCCGCAATCGCCCGCTCAAGATCGACAATAGCCTCGAACGGCTGGAGATCGGTGGCCACCAATCCCTCGTATGCCGTGTCGGCCGCGGTTGTGAGCTGGGCGACATTGATCTTCACGGTACCGAGCCGCGCAGAGACCCTCGCCTGTTGCGCATCACGCTTGCTGTTGAGGATTTGCTCAGCCGTCCTGTATTGGGCGCTCAGATCCTCAAGAATACCCGTGCGATCAGGAGCACCGCCGTCCGTCTCGGGATAGTGCAGTTTCTCGCTTCGTCGGCTATAGGCGCGCTCGCGCAGGGTCGCCGCCTCTGCTCGCCGTGTCGCTGCGTCTTCGCGAGCCTGGCCCGCCGCCGCTTCGGCGACGCTCGCTGCCTGCTCTTCGCTGCGCTGTTCGGATGCCGCCACGGGGATACGCGCCGCGGCGGAAGCGATATCGGGATATCGTTTGGCGAACTGTTCGACATGCTGTATCCAGCTTTTCAGTCGGCTGATTGTGGCATTCGTGTCCGAGAGTCGGCTCCGTATTTTCGTGCGCTCACCGGTGATCGCCTTTTGACGTTCGGCTGCTTGCTGTGCCTCGCGTGTGGCACTCTCGGCATCGCTCTGCAGGACGCGCGAACGCCGCTGCAAGGCGTCTGGTCGCTCTTCATCGAACGCACCATGCAACTCGCGAAGATTATCGATCAGGGCCTCCAAGTGACCGAGCTGGGTGAGCGCCTCGTCCAGTTCGCGCTCCTTTTCTTCGAGCGCGGCAGCGAGCCGCGCCTTCTCCTCGGCGGCTGCCTGCTTATTGACGCGCGCGGCACTGAATGGGCCAAACACGATCCCCGCATCCGCGATGACGGCGGACGCTTCAAGGCTTGCTTCCGACACCACGACCGGGCCCCTTAGTTTCAGCTTGTTATCGGCAGCGAGCGTCGTCAGCGTCGCGCGGTCGAGGCGGGATACAAAGACGCCGCTAAACCGAGCGGGATCGCTTCGCAGCAATGCCAAGGCCTTATCGGCATCGGGGCGGTATTGCGCGAGATAGTGCTCGGCCGGGACGGCATGTGCCATGCCGGCGTCGCGCAAAGCCTGCACGACCAGCTTGACATCCTCCGGTACCGAGGACACGCCCTCGGCATCGAGAAAGGCAAGCTCGCCCTCGATCGTTTCGCGTTCGTTCGTCAGGGTACGGCGCCGCTCCTCGCTTAAGGCGCGGGCGGTGCGCACACGATCCAACAAATCCGTCCGGTAGGGATCGCTCGCATGGCCAGCAAGGACTGCAGCAAATACGGGACTGTCAAGTATGGCACGCTCAAGCCCGTGACCTGTCTCTGCCTTTCGACCAAGCCGCTGCGCCTCCGCCGCAGAGGACTGCGAACGGCCGAGCGCTGCTGTGCGCCTTCCTTCAAGCTCATGTGTCTCCGCTTCAAGCGCTTCATCCGCCAACGCCAAGCCCGCAACCTGATCTTCGAGACCCGCGCGCTCCATCTCCAGGCGGCTGATTGTGGCGGAAGGCTGCTCGGACGGTTTGCCTGCACCCAGCCGTTCAAGCTCCTTCCGCTCTCGGTCATGCTCGGCCACGCGCGAGGCGAGCCGGTCCACTTCTGCTTTGAGGGCATGAGCGCGTCTCGTCGCCTCAATTGCGATCCGGTGCTGGCGGCCCGCCTCTTCCTGAAGCTGGTGCGCTTCGGCTTCCTTGGAGGCCGCATCGCCCTCTGCTTCAGACGCCAGTCGGTCCAGCAGGGCATGGAGGTTGGCTCCGGCGCGCGCGAGTCGCGCGCGGTCGGGCGCAAGGTCGCGCTCGATGCGCACAAGCTCAGCCTCAAGGTCGCGTTGCTCCGCTCCGGCCGACGCCAGCTTACGGAGCAGATCGGTCGCACGCGCCGATTTCAGGCTCCGCACTGCGACGCTAGAACGCTCCTTTGCTTGCGCGAGCTCAACTTTGGCGTCCTCGAAGCGGCGATCCGCCGCTGCCTTCTCAAGGAAGAGAATCTCGCCCTGAAGCGTTCGCAAGCGCCTGCGCGCCGTCTCCAGGGACTGCTGCTTGAGAACGATTTCGCCCTCGACCGTGTTGTGCTCAACATCAAGCTTACTGCGCTCGAGTTTAAGCCGGCTAAAAAGGCGGCCGAGGCTCAAAAAGTCCTGTTCGCGTTCGGCCTCTGCAGTTTCGAGCGCGGCCGCCGCCGTAGCGAAGGGCTGAAAAGAAGTTCCCAAGCGCGTGAGGGCTTTGTGTTGCTCCTTGCGCTGCGGCAATCCGCGAATCTTGGAGAGCGCCGTCTCCAGTGTCGTGATGATCCCCTCGGCGGCGTTCGTCGGAATCATGAACGAGAAGATCTTTTCCAAGAATTGCTGCTCGGTCTTAAAATCCAGGAACGTCGCGCCGATTCCACCTTCTTTTGCACAGAATCGCCGCTGCACATCGACCAGTTTCAGGTCGACACCGAGTTCGTCGGTGAGGAACCGCCGCCATGCGGCGAGCGAGTCCGTATTGTAGAATGTCGCGTGCGAAGCGCGCATCTCACGCGCCCACTTTGAAAAATCATCGAGGGAACGGAGCGGGCTTTGGCTGCCGAGCCCCCGGAACGGCAAACCTTCCAACGACAGCTCATCATCGCACTCGAAGCCAAAGAAACGGCGCAGACCGGGCTCTCCGTCATCCCCTTTTGAGGCCGCGGTCAGCCAGAAAATCTGCCCGACGACGTGCCGTATCGGCCGGTCCTTGACGCCGGGCTTGATTAACTCCAGCGCGACGACTCCCAGTCGGCCCGGCATGAAATAGTCTTCGATCTTGTGCTGGCGATTAATCTCCGTCCGCAAGAACTTGCGGCGATCGGGCTCGAAGATGCTGAACAGCAGCGCGAGAACGGTTGTCTTGCCAACGCCATTCGGTGCATGAATAACATGATGCGCTGGCCGCCCATCTTCGCCGATCGGTTTGACGAGAAGCTCTTCGAATATCCCGTCGACGTAGCCGCAGGCATCAAGATAAGCGCGGTTGATCTTAAGCATTGACCTTCTCCGCTTGTGCTTCGCGGGCAATGTCGAGCAGGGGTACGGCTGCGTGTTCAGCCAGCATCATGCGAAAACGTGGTGTCACCACATAAAGATGATTGCCATCTTGGCGCTCGTCCGCGGCAACGAGGCCCATTTCATGAAGATGGCCGAGGACAAGCGTGACCAATCCATGGAGATGGTTGCGCGACCCGCGCCGCGCATCCTCGTTGACGTCGGGCAAAGCCCGCAGTGCTTGCCATCCACGCCGCCAGCGGGCGGCGGTGGCTTCGCCCCGCTGGTCCTGCGATTCCAGGGCCTGACAGAGTTTGCTCAAATGATCGCGCACCTCAGAGAGGGTCGCGCTCGGCGGCATGATCTCGTCGTTGTCGAGGGCATCCTTGGCCGGATAGAACGTCGCGCAGGCTGCGACAAGAACAAGGGCAATCACTGCACCATCATCGTTGGAGACGTGCCGCCGGAAACGCGAGATCGTGTAACCAAATACGGACTCTGTTTCTGTCCCGAGTACGATGCCGGTGCGTAGCGTGACCCCGACAACCCGCAGCTTGAGGCCTTCTGCGACCGAGGTGACGAGTGCCTTGAACGCGCCATCATCCATCCAGCGGCGCACGAGCTCGCGGTAATCGGGATAGGCTTCCGGCAAGGCGCGTGGGTGCAGGCCCCACTCCACTAGCCGCGCCGCATCACGAACATCATCAGGATGCATGCGACCTCCTTATGGGCTTGCCGGTAAATCGGACGTCGGTGCCTTCCACGAAGCCCGCGTCAAACCTCGCCTCGAGGATCGAAGCCTCGGCAGCGATGTCAGCCGTTCGCGGATCGATCGCTTGCTCGAGGATCAAAAACAGACAGCGCTGAAAGCTCATGTCGTCGGCATCTTCCTCGGCGGCGCGCGCCAGAATATCGCCAAGCTTAATCGAGCCTGCTGCAAGTATGGTCGCACGCGCAAACGTTTCCGCACGCGCAATTGTTGCTGCATCGAAGGGTAGCGGTACCGGTGTCAACGGCGCACCCGCCTCCAGAACGAGTTCGCCTTCGCTATAATCCGCGAGATCGGGCTCGAATGCGTTCAGCGCCGCAGCGAAGTCGAACACCAGCGGCGTCAGCGCACCCGAAAGCGCGCAAAAAATCCCTGAGGCCGAGCGGCTCAGGAAAGACACCGGCGCTTTGAGCAAGGGATTGAGGATTTCGTGCTCGAGGTCCGGTAGGCGCGTTGGCGGGCGAAGCTTCAGCGCATCGGCCTGAAGCAACAGGTAATCGTCGGCGGTCGTCTGCACGATCACCATCAAGTTGCGGTGTCGGTCATTCACATCGAGTAACAGTGTGCGAACGCGGGCGAGATGACGTCGGTCGGTGTCGTCCGTAACATCCGCGGCTGTATCATTGAGATGAGAGAGCATCACGCCCTCGCGCGCAATCGAGACGTCGAGAAGATCGCGCGCTTCTTGCATCTTGGGCCCGAGCTCGTGTTGCCACATCACCTTGAGGATGGCACGGCGCGCCTCCGCCATAAGCAAGCGCAGCGCCTCCGCGAGCCGGACGCTGTTGGTTCGCGTGCGTTCGGCCGCATTCACCGCATGGTCGTACAGCCCGCGCCTCAGGAATTCTTCGACGATGATTTCGCTCACTTGCGTTGCGGTTAGCGGATCGTGATCCAGCAGGCTAAGATGGACCTCGATCGCCTCCTGGGTAAGCCGGTAGCCGACCTTGCCGTCCGGCAAGGCCTCCGCGCGCAGGAGCCCAAACTCTAATGGCGCGCCGCCAGGTCTCTCAGGATCAAACAGCCGCACCTTGAAGCGGGCGCGGCGATCGCGGGCGTTCGTCAACCCGTCAAATACGTGCTCGGCTAAGGTTGCAGCGTCGTCCGGAGAAATCGAGTCCCACTGGATCGTGGCAAGACTTGCAAGATAGTCCAGGAGATCGGCCCGGCTGGCTGTCCCGCCCGCTCCCATGCGCTCAATGAGCAGCTCAATAGCGGCCAAAGCGAGGTAGCGAAGGTCCACATGCTCAGCCGATTGGCCCTGAGTGTGTAGCAGCCCCTTCGTGTCTTCGAGCTTCTGAATGGGTGCGATTAGTGAGAGCGCACGAAGATGGCTCGTAAGGCGGGGCGCGGCGGTGATGTGACCTTGAGCAGGACTCATGCGCGTGAACACGTGTGGCTTGTACACGGGCGCGCAAAGGCGCGTTGAGCGTTTGCTAGTCCCTAGTTATCGAGGCGTCCCGGGACCGCTTTCCATTCGACGCGGCAGCTGCTTTCCGTGGTAAAGAAGTATTTTGGAACATTACGGGAACAAAAACAAGGGTGCAGATGCCGCAGCGAGCAACTCCGCCTTGTGCGACTTTTTGATCAAATGGAGCGTATCCTATAACCATCTGACTAGAAAAGGATATCTTCAAGGAACTCCGAGGCCGCGTTGCCCTAACGGCTGTCACGGACGACCGGCCAGATTGCGTTACAAGAGATAGTGACAATGACCGAAAAAGATGAGCCGCTTGGCGGGTTCGCTCGTGTCTTCGAAGCGCTCGATTATGGTGGCGCCCTCTATGTTGACCCGGTTCCCGATTTTAATGCTGCGTGCGATCACATCGTATCGCTTCTAACCGACACATCAGTACTCTTCGAGCGGTGTTCTTACGGAACATCCACCTTCCTCGCCATCACGGCCCTTGAAGAAACAGCCAAAGCCCACGTAGGTCTGTTCCGCAGGGACAAGACCGAAAAAAAACAAGGGACGCGATCCCTTCCGAGATCACCAAGCGAAGCACAGCATGGCTTCGCTGCCCACGGTCTACATGGGCTCGCGCCTAAGTTATGCGCTCGGACCTGAGACCTGCCAGCGGCTCGAGACAGAAGCAAAAGCCGGATTGGCAGCGGACCGCGAAGCTTGCCTCTACTTGGAACACAAGAACGGCGCTTTCGTCACGCCCGCGACCGCCATTACTAGAGCTCGCGCGCGTGAGCTGCTCTTGCTCGCGATCGAAGCGGCCGATGACGCGCTCGTCGGGTACACCAACCATTCGTACCGGTGCGGTGAATTATTCGACCAACTGTTCGCTCGCTTCGCATCGGCCGATGCCGAAGCCAAGCCCCACCACAGGTGAGTCCAAGCCGGCCGGTCGTTCACCACAATCCGCCAAAATTGCTACGTGTTTTGGTCTAGGGGTACCCTATGGTTGCACTTTTCAAGCAGAATGATCTTTTCAGAGGTCTTCAGAACGACCTTTCACGCTTCAACGCCTGCGTCGGCAACAACGGCGGCCCTTACGATCTCTACGATTACTCCTGGGGATATTTCGAAGGCACCCGATTGCTTCTGATCGATGCAAAAGTGCCGGGCGCCACCATCGACGTCTTGGTCTACCCCATTTGCTTCAACTTCCGCCACGCCGTGGAGCTCTACATCAAATACATCATCGCCGACCTGGGCCGGGTAAAGGGGAGAGGTCAACAGTACCAAGCTGGTCACACGCTTCTCCGGAACTGGAAGAAGGCCAAAAAGCTTTTGAGTGCCATAGACCATGCCGACGGGGACGCCGCGCTCTTCGAGGAAGTGGTCAAACACATCGAAGAGGTCGACCCGACCGGCCAAACGTTTAGGTATCCCGAGTCAATCAAATACGATCAGCATCTGAAAGATTGGCCCAGCATCAACCTCGCCGTGATCGAGTATCATTACACTCGTTTGTTCGCCGTCGCGAAGGACTGGCAACATCGCATCGACCATGCGGTCGACCATGCCGCGCAAGACGGAACGTTGGCGCCGCCGTATCGGCGGCCGCCCGACAAGAACGCACTCGTCGGGCGCTGGCACTTCTTGATTTACAGAGCCAAGAATGTCGGTCTAAGGGTCAGAAACCTCTTCAGATGATAAAGGGCGACTTGGCTTTATACTTCCCAAATTCGATAAAGACCGACGGTTTCCCTCGCTAATGCCCCAAGGCTTCAAGCGGGGAAGCGCCCCGAACGAGCCGGGATGGACGAATTGCATCTTCTGCGGGAAACCGGTCGGCAAGGCCGAGCGATCGCGCGAACGTGTCATCCCCATGTGGATGTTGCGCGCGACCGGGGATCCGAACCGCGTCATCAAGATCGAAAGCGATCCGATAACGGGTGCCGACGTCGTCCGTCCCGCGTCCACGTTCCACTTCCCGGCCTGCAAGCCGTGCAACGAGAAATATGGAAAGACGCTGGAAGCCCGGGCGAAGAACGCGATCGAATCCCTGATGGCCGGCAAGTCGCTTGCGGTGGCCCGTTGCTATTGGCTGCTCGACTGGCTCGACAAAGTGAGAGTCGGACTCTGGCTCGGCTACAACATGTTGCACAAGGAGGAGTTCGCACCCAAATTCAGAATCGATCAGCGGATCGGGATCAAGGACCGAGTCGCGATCGTGAGCGTCGATCCCGATGATCGAACAACGGGCTTCGCTCTGGGCGGAATGGACAATCAGATCTTCCGGACCAGCCAGGCGGGAATGTACCTGAAGATCAACAACCTTCGGATCCTTTCGCTGTCGTTTGACGGCTTCGTTTCCCGCTATGCCGGCATGCCTTTCCCGAAGGAGGTGCTGGCGCTCAGCGAAAATCTCGAGGCGTCGATGGCGATGATGGAGAAGACAGATTACCGCGTGAAGCAGGACTGGAAGGCATTCGACGTCCCGGGCGCGACGATCATCGCGCAGTCAAGCTTCTGGTTAGCCAACTGCTCGGACGACGAAACGTTCGACATGTACATCAATGAGACCACCATTCCCCGCTTTAGACGGATCCCGCGGATCCGGAAGCGCGCGGACCTCGAACAGTTCGTTCGGACGCACCTGATCTCGAACGCCACCGGGAGCTTTGGGTATCACCCGAATCCGCGTCAGAAGCTCCGATTCGGACGCGCCAAGGACAACACGGATTGGCATTTCATGCGATCGCTGTACGCCTTGTTCATCCGGGAGGTATTGCCCCTTAACCCCAAGAGAGTGGTCGATCCGGACGGTACGCGGCGCGGGGCGCTCGTGCGCTTGATCTCGCAGCCGGTTCATTTGGTCGGTCACTCTTCGGAGGCTCCGTTCTAGCGCGAGTAGCCGTCCGAATGCCAGAACAGGTGCGAAGCCTAACCCTGGCCGAGCCGTGCGGGGGGACGTCAATGCATGACTGGAAAAGCGAACTCGATGCGCTCGTCGCTGAAACAATGGCGTTCGCCAATTCGCTGAAGGTGGAGATCGAGCGGCCCCGGCCGCAGCCAAAAGTAGTCGACGAGCAGGTTGGCCTCAGCGTGCCCGACTAGCGACGCCATCGATACCGCGCGCAGTGCATGCCGGCATTCATGTGGCGGCGCTGAGCTTCCGACTGCAGGAGCCAAACTCGAGATTTTTGCCGCTTGCTCAGAAAAGCGCGTCTGTGCAAGACATTGGTTCCGGAAGCGCAGCAGAGGAACCGCACCGTGACAGCCACTCTTGACGGCGAAATTCGCGGCGGACGCCATCACTTGCAGGTCCGGGTCTATTTTGAAGATACAGATTCCGGCCAAATTGTTTATCACGCAAATTTTTTGCGGTTCATGGAGCGCGGCAGAACGAATTACTTGCGCCTNCTCGGAACCAATCAGCAAGCGCTGCTCGAAGAAGCTCGGAACGATGCGCCCGGCTTTGCCTTCGTCGTCCGTTCGATGACAATCGATTTTCTAAAGCCGGCGGTCTTGGACGACGTCCTTGACGTCGTCACGCTCCCACAAGAGGTGAGGGG
>NZ_AXAY01000030.1 GCF_000473045.1 Bradyrhizobium sp. WSM3983
AACCCGAGCTGATCCAGGACGTAGAAAGGTGAGAGCTCAACTGGCGCGTCGGTTTTGCGACACTGTCATCCTGGCGCATCCGGTCGCGGGCGAGAGCTCGCGAATCTTCAGTAGGTTGGGATCCTGCGGGCGTGGCATGCGGTTTGCCAAAGCAGTCCTTACCAAACGCAATCAGGAGGCTTCGTTGATCGACGCCAAAGCCATCGCTGTCAAGCCGTCATGGTTCGAGTCGGCATGGAACCAGCGGACCGTGCTCAATGACACAACGCTACGCGACGGCGAGCAGGCGCCTGGTGTTGCGTTCACCACGGAGGAAAAGGTGGCCATCGCGCATGCGTTGGCCCGGGCCGGCATCACGGAGATCGAGGCCGGAACCCCCGCCATGGGCGATGATGAGATCGCTTCTATTCGCGCTATTGTCGAGGAGGGGCTGCCGCTCACGCCTATTGCTTGGTGCCGCATGCGTGAGGCCGATGTCGACGCGGCAATCGAGGCCAAGGTGTCGATGGTCAATGTTTCGATCCCGGCTTCGGACGTGCAGATCGCGGCCAAGCTTGGTGGGAACCGCAAGCAGGCATTGCAGCGGGTGGAGCGGGTGGTGGGTTACGCCCGCGAGCGAGGGCTTGATGTCGCCGTCGGAGGCGAGGATTCTTCCCGCGCCGATGTCGAATTTCTCATAAGCCTCATCGCGACTGCGACAGCCGCGGGCGCGCGGCGGTTTCGGATCGCCGATACGCTCAGTGTCCTCGATCCCGATTCCGCCTATGCGCTGATCGCGCGCCTGCGCGCGACCACTGATCTCGAGCTCGAATTTCACGGCCATGACGATCTCGGGCTCGCGACCGCCAACACGCTTGCTGCCATCAGGGGTGGAGCGAGCCACGCTTCTGTCACTGTCATCGGGCTGGGCGAACGGGCCGGCAATGCGCCGCTCGAGGAAGTTGCGGTCGCACTCAAGCAGCTCTACGGGCGTGATACCGGCATCGTGCTGCCGGAGCTCATAGACGTCGCCGCGCTGGTGGCGGCCGCGGCAACACGTGCGATTCCTCCCAACAAGGCGATCGTCGGGGAGCATGTGTTCACTCACGAATCCGGCATTCATGTTGATGGGTTGCTGAAGGACGAGCGCACCTATCAGTCGCTCGACCCGCGTTTGCTCGGTCGCTCCAACCGTATCGTGCTCGGCAAGCATTCCGGGCTCTCGGCCATCACCACGCTGCTTGGCGAATTGCAACTCGCCGCCAGCACCGAACAGACCAGACACATCCTGTCCCGAGTGCGAAAATACGCCGTCGAGCACAAGCGTCTGGTCGCGCGCGACACGCTGGCGGCGATCTGGCGCGATGTTTGCGAATGCTCTTCCGATCGCATGTGAGTGAGCTCTCGAGTTTCATTTGGCCCGCCACCAAATCAATCGGAGGGCGGCCAAAACTCGCGCAGACCGCGTTGAAGTCCGAGGACATGGGCTGTGTGGCCATGTCCAGCAGGGCCCACGTGAAACGGCCTTTTTCCGCGAACTCACCAGGCGCTGCCGGACCTCGACCGAGGCGGGCGGGCCCAATCCAGGGAAGTCTCGATGAGCAATATACCCCAGAGGGCCGGCATCCTCGACCGGCTCAACAGGGCCTCCTCGGCTGAGGAGATCTTTGCGCTGCTTGGCGTCGACTACGATCCCAAGATCGTCAATGTCGCGCGCCTGCATATCCTCAAGCGCATGGGGCAACATCTCGCCAAGGAGCAATTCGCCGCTGCCGCGGAAGCGGAGATCGCTGCGCGCTGCAAGGCGATGCTGGAGCAGGCCTATGCCGATTTCGTGGCGTCATCGCCAATCGACCAACGGGTCTTCAAGGTCCTGAAGGATGCGGTCGCGGAGCCCAAAAGGCCGGCCGCCTTCGTGCCGCTCAGTACGCTGAAATAGCCGTCTCTTAGATGCCGTCTGCCTCAGAGCAAATAGCTAGGCGTGCCTCGGCGGGCGCCTCTTAGTTCGATCGACCCCGCGGAGCGATGCGGGAGGCGACCTTGTCGCGTTTCCGACGTATGTCGTGGCCTGTTGTCCCCGACGCCAGGAACCACTTCGGCAAATGCGCCAAATTCATTTCCTTTGGTGCATGAACTCGCGGTGTTCTCAGTTGGTATGACACTTGCTGCTCTGCACCTAAGTCTGCCCGACAACAAATCGACCTTGTCCTGGAGAAGCGCATGCATAGCGTCATCTGCATCAAACAGGTCCCCGCGCCAGCGCAAATCCGCGCGCGGTTCCTGTCAAACACGATTGTGCAGCGGGGTGTGCCGACCAACCGTGGCGACGCCGTAGTCGCGGAGGCGACCCCCAGTGCAGTGACCAGCCGGCCCGAGAGATCATCGTGCACGCTATGGGACCGTATTCATTCGAGCCTTAATTGCGGAAGGTGCGCACCTTGGGTGCCGAAGCTGCGGTGCTGTTTACCGAGTGCTTCTCTGTCGGTGACGCGACGCTACCCACGACGTATACACGCACGACCGCGATCTCGAAGACCAGGCAGCTATCTGGTGGGACCGCTGTCGTCTTCATTGGCAAATCGGGCATCAATGGCGACATGGCCGAGGTCGGCCCCGGGGTCGAACATAGCCCTATTGTTCGCTGCTCAACCAGCTCGCCGCAATCGTTTGCCTCGATCTCACCTCCTGCCGCCTCTAGCGCCGAGCGTCAAGGGTCCCGTCCTCCGCGAAAAAGACCTGGGGTGTAAGCCGCGAGCAACCGGCTAACGCGCTCATCAGGGCCATGTTCAACCGACAGTCCAAGCCAGAACCCGATCGTGTCGCGCAGGCGCGTGGATCGGAAGGAGAATGCAAAGCCATGAGCAACGTCATCAAGGCTCCCACATCAGTCACAGGGGGCCGCGCAGCAACCAAGAAGCAGTTGCCGGACCGGTTCAAAGCTTACAAACATGTCTGGGTGTTCGTCGAGCAGGAGCGCGGGCAGGTCCATCCCGTCTCGTGGGAGCTTATGGGGGCGGGCCGCAAGCTTGCCAACAGGCTGAAGGTTAAACTTGCAGCTGTTGTCGTCGGCCCTGAGGGCGAGGCCACACGCAACGCCGCGCTCGAAGCCTTTTGCTACGGCGCCGATTTGACCTATCTCGTGGCCGACAATGTGCTCTCGGACTATCGTAACGAGTCCTACACCAAAGCGCTGTCCGATCTCGTGGAGATCTACAAGCCCGAGATCCTGCTCCTGGGGGCAACAACGCTCGGCCGCGATCTCGCGGGCTCCGTCGCTACTACTATCCTGACGGGCCTCACCGCCGACTGCACCGACCTCGACGTGGACGCGGATGGCTCGCTTGCGGCCACCCGTCCGACCTTCGGGGGCTCGCTGCTCTGCACGATCTACACGCTGAACTACCGGCCGCAGATGGCAACCGTCCGCCCGCGCGTGATGCCGATGCCGGAGCGTGTCGAGCGCGATCCCGGCCGCATCATCGTCCACCCGCTCGGCCTGGTCGAAGATGACATCGTGACCAAAGTGTTGTCGTTCATCCCCGACCGTGATTCGGCCAAATCAAATCTTGCGTACGCCGATGTCGTGGTCGCCGGCGGGCTTGGGCTCGGATCTCAAGAAAACTTTCAGCTTGTGCGCCAGCTGGCCGGCGTGCTCGGCGCCGAATATGGCTGTTCCCGTCCGCTTGTGCAAAAGGGATGGGTGACCTCCGACCGACAGATCGGGCAGACGGGTAAGACGATCCGGCCAAAGCTCTATATCGCCGCGGGCGTTTCCGGCGCAATCCAGCATCGGGTTGGTGTCGAGGGCGCCGATCTGATTGTCGCCATCAATACCGACAAGAACGCGCCGATCTTCGAGTTTGCCCACATTGCCATCGTCAGCGACGCCATGCATCTGCTGCCGGCGCTCACGGACGCGTTTCGGGCGCGGCTCTCGCCACATTCGCGCGACCGGATCGCGATCTAAAGGAGATTATCATGATCGAGGAAAGGTTCGATGCAATCGTTGTCGGTGCCGGCATGGCAGGCAACGCGGCGGCACTCACCATGGCCAAGAAAGGCATGAAGGTATTGCAGCTCGAGCGCGGCGAATATGCCGGTTCGAAGAACGTTCAGGGCGCAATACTTTATGCCGACATGCTGGAAAAGCTGATCCCGGAGTTCCGGGAGGACGCACCGCTGGAGCGACATCTTGTCGAACAACGGTTCTGGATCATGGACGACCGCTCTCATGTCGGGCTGCATTACCGCTCAGAGGACTTCAATGAGGAGCGGGCCAACCGGTACACGATTATCCGGGCCCAGTTCGACAGGTGGTTCTCCTCAAAAGTGCGCGAGGCAGGCGCGACCGTGCTGTGCGAGACGACCGTTACCGATCTTGCGCAGGATGCCTATGGCAGAGCCATCGGTGTTCGTACGGATCGCCAGGACGGCGAGATCCACGCAGATGTCGTGGTGTTGGCCGAAGGCGTAAACGGCCTGCTCGGCACGCGGGCGCGCCTGCGCGAGCGCCCCAAACCTAACAAGGTGGCCCTCGCGGTTAAGGAAATGCACTTTTTGCCGCGCGAGACCATCGAAGCGCGTTTCAATCTGAGCGGCGACGAGGGCGTCGTGATCGAAGCTGCAGGCACCATTTCCGGCGGCATGACGGGAATGGGCTTCATCTACGCCAATAAGGAGTGCATTTCGCTCGGTATCGGGTGTCTTGTCGCAGACTTTCAGCGCACCGGAAAGACGCCCTACGAGCTGCTCGATCGTTTCAAGCGCCACCCGTCGGTCGCGCCCCTGATCGAGGGGACTGAAGTCAAGGAATATTCCGCGCACCTTATTCCTGAAGGCGGCTATAAGGCCATCCCGCAGCTCTACGGAGACGGCTGGGTCGTGGTCGGTGACGCGGCGCAGCTCAATAACGCCATTCATCGCGAGGGATCCAATCTTGCGATGACGTCCGGGCGGATCGCGGCCGAAGCGATCTTCCAGGTCAAATCGCGCCGGCTTGCCATGACTGCGGAAAATCTCGCGCTCTACAAGAGGATGCTGGATCGCTCCTTCGTCTTGAAGGACATGAAGAAGTACAAGGATATGCCGAGGCTAATGCATACCAACTCGCAAAACTTTTTTCTGACTTACCCCCAGCTCATCTCCAAGGCGATGCAGACCTATCTTCGGGTTGATGGTACGCCAAAGTCTGAGAAACAGAAGTCGACGCTGAAATCCTTTGTCAATGCGCGGTCGTGGATAGGGCTGTTCGGCGATGCATTCCGCTTCGCCCGCGCTTGGCGCTAATTGTTTGAAACGCGAACCCGAAACCAACGAGGCTGACTATGAAGGTCGAGAGATCAGTGCGTGTCGAAGACAAGTTGTTTTGCAACCGCTATCTTGTGGACGCCGGACGTCCCCACATCAAGGTGCGTGCACATACGAAGCCCTCGCCGCAGCTCCTTGCGCTTTTGAAAGCCTGTCCCGCGCGCTGCTATGACCTCAATGACAAGGGCCAGGTCGAGGTCACGGTCGACGGTTGCATGGAGTGCGGCACCTGCCGCGTCATCGGCGAGCCCACCGGCGACATCGAATGGGGCTATCCGCGTGGCGGATATGGGGTGTTGTTCAAATTCGGGTGAGTGGCTACGATTCCCGCCGCGTTATCGGCTCGGCCGAGAAGATCTCGGGGCGGAGATAGATCGCCGCGTGCGCCAGACGAAAGTCGACCAACGCTGGAATATTCGGTCGTGAGAGCACTTTCGGCGAACTCAGCTCGCGGATATGGGCTTCCACCTCGACCATGCCCGGAGAAGAGGGCGCGAAATGTGCAAAAAGGCGGATTACTCGGCCCCTTGCGGCGTGCCATGCCGTGCGGCCTCGATCGCAACCGCAACTGACTGCACGATCGCCGCAAAGCGCACGGCCGTTTGAATTGTATCCGAGCCGGCGCCGGCTTGCCGCAGCGCCTTTTCTGGGCGTCCATGCAGGACCGCGCCCATTGATTGCGCTTACCGCCAGTGCCTACAATTCGAAATCGGCTCTGTCCACACGGGGATTGCCGAGCCAATTCATCCGCAGCCGAGCGGGCATTGTCTTGTATTGCGGTTGAGGCGAGATGAACAAATCGGTAATAGACGTCGTTCATAGCCATGACGGAAGCTGCGGATTTCGCCGCCTCGACCGCCGCTCGCGTCATCACCACGCCTGCGGCGGCTTCCATTGCGGCCGACGATCGGATTGCGGGTCGCGATCGCGCTAGCCAGCAACAGCCCGTAGTTGCTCTGCGGTGACGGTGTTTCGTCCGCCATCATGGACGCCAAGTTGAACGTGACGTCCTTGGCGAAATCCGGAATCCGGTCTTTCAACTCTCGATGGTCATATCCCCTCAAGCGAATTTCAATGTCTCGCCGCCAACCTCGCGGTTGCAGGGGCAGAGCTCGTCGGTTTGCAGAGCATCCAGGACGCGCAGCGTGTCCTTCGGGCTGCGGCCGACATTGGGATTCGTAGCATAGACATGTTGGATTGTATTCTCAGGATCGACAATGAAGGTCGTGCGATGGGCAACGCCCTCGGCCGAGCGGCCGCCAAGACCGTCGACAAGCGCGCCGTCCGTGTCGGCAAACTGCCAAATCGGCAGATGGTGCAGGTCTTTGTGCTCGCGCCGCCAAGCAAGCTTGCAGAACTCGTTGTCAGTCGAGCCGCCCAGCACGACCGCATCGCGGTCGGCGAAATCCTTGGACAGGCGGGCGAACTCGGCGATCTCGGTCGGGCAGACAAAGGTGAAATCCTTGGGGTAAAAGAAGATGATTTTCCATTTCCCAGCAAAGCTCCTTTCGGTCAGCGTCTCGAAGGCGCTCTGTCCGTTCTCTTCGTGCAAGTGAAAACCGGGCTTTACCCCGGTGATTTGGAACGACGGCAACTTGCTTCCAATTCCAAGCATTTTGTCCCCACTGTGTACTTCGCGCGAAATCCACTTATCTCGCGCCACCAGCGAAGCAAGCGATGTGCCATCAGATCCTGCGGGTTAACTGTCGCTGATCCAACATTCGGTTCGTCCTTATGACGGGTTCAAGCCATGCTGCGACATCAAAGACGATGGTTCCTGAATTTAAACTGTCCTGGACCAGGAGATTCTGAGGACGAAGATCTATCGCAAGCTCCGTTGACATCACGCGACCAATAGGACAGGCGCCGGGCCCCGATCCGTGAGCAAGCCGGCCATGCTGTCTCCGCCGAGAAGCAGAATGAGGTCTGGAAGCAAGTGCCTGAGCTCTCCACAGCAGGCACTACTGCTGGCGTTGCAGCCAAGGTAGGAAGTTGTGACCGCAATTGATTCTCGGGGCGATCGAGTTCGCTCAACGCTGGGCAGCTGGGGTTTGGGCTGCAATCCCCCCTCAAGTTGTGCAAATGAATGAAGCGGTGCCATCGTCGTCTGCTTGGCCTGCAAATCACCACCAAGCGATTTTTCGATGAGCCTTTCCTTCGGAGTGTCTGGGCGCAAACCTGAGCATACCGGAGGGGATGATTCCGTTCCTGTGGGAAGATGAAGTGCTACCGACTAAGCTCAGGCCAATAGGCATACCGTTTGCTATTGACGATGAGCGATACATGTCGAGTCCACTGGGATGAGGGCGCATAGTATCTCATTCATCATTCTCGCTGGGCAATGCACTTGGCTTAGATCCGAATAGCCTGCCCATACCCCAGCCCAAACCCGATGCCGCGCAGTGAGCTCTATCAGCTAGGAATCAGAAGACCAGATGATCAAGGCCAGGAAGGAAAGAGTCCGCGAACTAATTCGGTCACTCGAATCGATCCAGGTGCGAAGTCAGGCGCTCGGCGAAGAACAGAGTACGTTCGAAGGCAGGTCGTACTCCTTGACGGAGACCGGGGCTGGTAAGAACGATGCAGCGCATTCCGCGCGCGAAGCTGGCGACGATATCCAGAGCGCCATCGATCACATGAGAGCCGCTGTGGGTGATGACAGCCATGTCGGAACCTAAAGCAGCACCCAAGCCGCCCGATCATTGCCGCCCTGTCAGGCTCATGCCAATGCGCTTCTCATTAAAAGCTGGTGAGCAGCCTCGGCTAGAATGGCACGCTCGGCCCCCCGCGCGGCTGCCGATCGACGCTACGGCCAACAGGCGCTCGATCTGGCGCCAGGTTGTTTTGACCATACTGGCATACTGCCAGAGAAAGGCAGTAAACGACGCGTTGACCCACCCGTTGCCGGGGGGTTCCTTTGAGACCCGGCAAGTTCTTCAGGGGAAGCGATCGAGGACAGCCCGTTGATGGGTAAATCACCCTTTATGGCCGCGCGATAGTCCGCGAATTCCATCGCGAGCGAAGGGCAGCGCACGTGCGGTACAAGGCCAATCGAAGTTGAGATCACATTGGCTAACGTTCGGCTATCAACGATGTGGCCGACCCGCAACTAACCATGTTCAGAGTCGCAACAAAGACTTGGCCGCAAGGGAGTAGAACCTGCCGCTGCGGGGCGGGTGTCAACGCTCGATGGATACCGGCGCTCGCGGCGGCGATTGTGGAGCACCGTTGGGAAAGCGAGGCTACTGGAAACCCTGTGGCGCCAACGATATGGGGTTGCTGGTCTCGTCGCCGTGCTCACCGGCGTACCTTTAAGCGGAATGACCTGCGATCAGCCGCCAGAATCCCGACGGGGCCCCCAAGCTAACCGTTTTTCTTGAGAACGGTCCAGATCTTGCGAACGCGTGAATTGACGCGCTCGTCATTCTCACCTCCAGAACCTCAGGGCGACATCGAGACCTGAAGCGATCTCGTCGAAACGCAAAATACATATATGAGTTGTTAGACCCTCGCCTTTTCGGTTCGACGATGAAGTCACCTGGATTGAGGTGCGTACGTGACCCGTCTGATATCTTCACGACTCTTGGTCCGCAGGCGCAACAGCGAGCCGATGAGATCGGCCAGCGCCATACCCACAATGCGCATTAGGGGCGACGGTGCCCAGACGTGGCTCAGTGCGTCGATAATTGCCGCCGCGGTGTTCGGGGGTGTCGAAGCAACTACGGCTGGCTCAATCCAGATGGGCTTGTATGCAGAACGGCATCGCCCACACAGAATACGGGTTGCCCGGCTGCCCTCCGTCTGGTTATCGGGGGACGCGACCAGTGGAAATCACAAGTCTGGCTCAAAGCTTGCAATAGACGAGACGAAGCAGAAGACATGGTAGGGCGCTCGGCGCTAGGCCCCGCCGGTCGCGGCTGCGGCCGTCTGCGCTCATGGAAGCTCAAGTCTGAGCATTGGTGGAGATTGCGAGAGTGGCGATAGGCTTTGTGAAGTGGTTCAATCCTGAAAAGGGGTACGGATTCATCAGGCCCGAGGACGGCACCGCTGACGTGTTCGTCCATATATCGGCGGTTCAAAAGGCGGGGTATACAACTTTAGCTGAGGGCTCGCGCGTGAACTACGAGCTTGTTCCCGGCCGTTCCGGCAAGATGTCGGCTGAAAGCCTTAGCGTTGGCTGAAGCCGGACCTCTGCCGTTGTTGAGCCAGCGGATCGAGACGCGAGCCTAGTGTGCCAGCCTTTCAGTTCAACTGGGGGCGGACGTCAGGCCCCTTAGACCATCTGAAGCTGCTCGATTGACCCATCCTCCTTCATGAAATTCCTGGAGCGCCAGCCTATCCAGCCATTCGCGTTGGTCTATTGACCAACGCGACAAAAAGGCGCCTTCGATGGTACGCGGCGTACGCAGGAGTCGACCGCACAGCGAAAGTGATCGTGATGCGACGTGCTTCGGCATGCCTTTAGAGCAGCATTTAGCTTGTTTCGCGTTGGTCGAACTGCAGCTTTAACGAGCCCCGTTGAGTGCTGACCCGTAGGTAGGTTAGCTTGACCGCTACAGGTAAGGCGACCGGAGACGTCCGCCGACGGTCGCAGGTAAAGCTTCAGGATTATAGATGAGACTCGATCGAGTGTGATTTTGAGGACGGGGAATGGCCATCGCATGGCGCCTCCTCTTTGAGATTGGGCCGATCAGGGGGAGATCGACGCCGATCGACCGCGCGAGATTCTGAGCTAAGTCTGCGAGTAGGCAATCGAGATTAGGTTCCAGACGGTCGAGGATTGCCTCGACGGAAAATGGAGGCCGTCCATGTGAGGTTCGCCATCAAGATGTTGATTCTCTTTGCTAGTTTCAAGCAGCGACGCTTGCCTGTCCGGAATCTCCTGTCGGCCTGGAGGCCTCTGGAGCTTGCGATGGCGCTTCAGAGGCCGGGACCAGCGAGATGTGCTTGAAATGGGCGAATACGTCCATTCCGTCCTTGAGCCGTAGCGTATCAAACGCGTAACGCGTGACAAAATTCCGCGCCTGAGCCGCCAGTGCCAAGCGCGAGCACCAGAGTGATCTCGGACGCGCCGAGCGGAAAACAAGCTCTAATCCGCGCCGGAAAGACATTGATGACGGTGCTTGAGCGCGGCGCGTCGCGCATGCTGACGTCGGTGGCCGCGATGCGCAGCCGCTGGCGGACGCCAGGTGCAAGCGGCGGAGCCGGCACCAAGAGCTGCGCACCTTTGAGGCGGAGGATGAGCAGCCCACAGCGTCCGTCATAGCACGGACCACGGCATCAGGGCTGGCGGCGACTTCGTGGCTCGCCGCAAGGGGCAGAGCTGGATCGCTCTGCAAGATATGCAACGGCCGGCCGCGGTGATCGCGCTACGCTCCATCATCAGGAGATGATCGGCGAGATGTTCGATCTCAGCCATGTCATCGGCACGGCGAACTTATTCTTCAGGCGTTCAAGACTTGGCAAAATCCGTGCTTGGCCCAGCGATCCAGGGTGGCAAGCGGTTCGTCCATCAGAAGAACTCTTGGCTGGGACAATAGGGCGCGGCCGATGGCGACGCGCTGGCGCTCGCCGGCGGAGAGATGCACTGGCGAGCGGTCGAGCGGTGGCACTACACCGACCAATTCGATCATCTCATCAAACGCAATTGGCATAGGCTCGCGTTTGGGCGCGGCGCAAAGCAAGTTGCGCCTGACCGACAAATGTGCAAAGAGGCACGATTTCTTAAACACATAGCCGATCGGACGAAGATGCGGCGGACGGAACGTCGTCCGGTCCTGCCATACCTCGCCATTGATGGCGCAAAAACTCATCGGCAAACGCTCGAGTCGGTTTGCTGAACTGCGCATTCAGCGGGAAACGAGCGCGTTTTAACCTGAATGCGACTTCGATCCGGCCTGGGTGGCTGTCCCTCACGTGCTCCTCCGCCCGAGGTACTTATCGATTAAGCTCAAGACAGGGATGACCGCAAAAGCAAACATCAACATACCGCGAGCTACCCAGCTTGCCTCGTGCCAGCGCGATGCTTTGATATAGTCGAACAGACACCCGACAGTACTTTGGTGCGTGCTGGAATGTTGCCACCGATCATCAGTACCCCGAATGCGCCGATTGTATGCGCGAAGCCAAGCACGGCAGAGGTGAGAAAAGCCGGTCGTGCTAAAGGCTCGGCAGCCGTAAAGAAGGCACATGATGGAGAGGCACGCAGAGTGGCCGCGGCTTCGAGCGGTCGGTCGCCCATTGCATAAAGGCGTTGCGGATCGGCTGGACGACGAGTGGTAGTGCCCTCAAAACCGACCCGACAACGAGCCCCGCAAAGGTGTAGGCGAGGGCGCGCTCTCCCCAGAGACGCGAGCAGACCGCCCGGCCCGGCCGGGCCGAGCAAGGCCAGGAGGTAGAAGCCCGGCACAGGTTGCGGCAGTATCGGCGGCAGCACGATGATCGTCGCCACAGCCTCATTCCAAATGGTCTTTGAGCGCGCTAGCCACGCGACAGGCGTACCAATAATCAAGAGGATCACGGTCGTGACGCTCGCGAGCTCAATTGTGAGTCTGACAGACACGCAGATCTCTGAAAGGCTCTCGATGCATTAACTCCAGGCTTGCCACGCACAGCCGTGCCGCGCGACCCCTCCGTTGGGTTCCGGTCCTTTGAGAAAATCGACGACGGCGAGTCTACCGTCTGAGCCAGCCTCAACAGCAAGGCCTGCTGCCCGAGGAGATCACAAGTCTCCTGCGGCACTAAGCCGCCGCGATGCGGTCCCGCAATGCGTTAGCCTCGACAGCGTGACGGAGGCTCCCGACGTGAGGCGGCTACGGCCATTTTGGCCGCCGCTGCTCCCCCTCATCCAGCAATCTGCGTGCCGCTTGCGCAGTATGGTCGCGGTCGGCTTGACGTGGATCAAACCACTCGTGCCAGCTTGTTCTCCAGAACGGATGAGCAGCTTTGTCGGATTTCCGACATCGGCGGGTTTCAACCGAACACCGATGACAGACAAGATGGAGGCGGCTTAGGAGATAACGATCGCCCCTCGCGCCATGATGTGAGCAGCTACTTGACTTGATGATGTGGCGACCCCATGACCGAAGCGCTTAGCACGCCGGATGCCGACAAGTTCTCGAACCTGAACTATCGAATCAGACTTGACCAAACCGTCTGGCGCCCGAGCGATGAAGCGAAGGCTGCCGATATCGGATGGATCGCCGAAGGCGGACCAGGGTGCGCGACGTGCAAGCGAGCGTCAATGGAGCCGATCTTTGCCAAGTTTATACCGGCGATGCCATGATGTTAACGAGCACTGGGCGGATCCGATCCTATATCTGTCCGCGATCGTCGACCTGATCGCTCAATATCTGCTACATCATCATGAACGACACAAAACTCGAACTTGTATGCAGGATCAGCTCACCTCTAGGGGGGCTGGCCTGAACCCGGCGCGGTGTCGAATTCCGTTTTCCCGGTCCACCGGTTGGTCGCCATATTTGTCTTTGCCGCGCAAGATGAAGCCTTTGCCGCGTATCATAGCATCAAGATCGTGCGGTGTGGCTGGTTCAGCTCTGCCAACCGTTGCTCGACGGTGTGCTGCTTGCCCTTAAAGCGTCTCGAACAATCAATTGAGGGTACGCATCGTCTCCTCCTCATCCGTCGGTGAATAGAGGGCGACGGATACCTCATGTAAGAAGGTCAGAGTTTGGAAAATACGATGGGACGCTTTGACGGTAACTTGTAGAACTTTCGAGACCGAAGAAGAATTCGTTCCATAGGGTGGCGTAGCGGTCATAACCTCCATCGAGGCTGGACACGAACAGGGTCCCGTGAACCAAAGCGAAACAATCAACGTCGGTAGCTACCAGACATCCCCGTTTGCCACTTTGTCGAGCAAATACTATCGCTGATGAACGTGAGAAAGAAGAATCGTGCAGGATCCCAAGCGCAAGCGCTCGAGTTTCAGAGGCCAACCTGAAGGCCGCCGAAACCGTTCAGCGCTCTTGCCGCGAAGCCGCGGCGAGGTCGCGCGGGCATCGCGAACCGTGGCGCTAGCCGTTTCGATCAGCAGTTCGCGGTTTGGCTCCGCAGTTGTGGGTCCGAAGCGACGTGGTCTTCGTCCCTCATACTCCCAACGTTCTTTGCTCGTTGCGAGAAGTGCAGAGCTGGACCTCTGGGAAAATCAGGAGGCTCTTCAGCGCTGGCGGCTATCTAGACGATGAAAGACCGCAATTGACCATTCCGCGCCGAACCGCGCTTTGAGAACGTTCGTCGCATCGGAATCATCACAGCACTCGATCTAAGGATAAGTGATGCCGGATATTTCGCTGGTATCGGTCCGAAACGTCATGCCTTCTTCGACGAAGGACCTGCTGTTGCGGCCGCTCGGCGACACGATCTACATGATGCCGCCATACTGTGTCACGATGGACCTGAATAAAATCGACGCAGGCATCTAAGATGATGCTGAGGTGCCAGCTTGAGGCCGCGCTTCTCGTCCGTCGCCACGGGAGTCTTAATTCGAATATGCCTGGCCGCGATGCGGTGATTACCTATCCGATCCTCGGTCCGCACATCTACGTGATGAGGTACCAGATAGGGGCAAGCGTCCACGATCGTCCACACCGAGCATGCCTTGAGCGTGTCTGACGGCCCGCCACCTGAGCCATAAGCAAGATGTCTCGTAGAGCGCCTCAGTGACTTCAATGAAGCACGCAATTTCGGTTCCGCCAGCTGCAAGAGACAAGGATCAATCGCGGACGACACGGCTGATACTTGTCCGATTTTTGACAGCGGCCAGACAGGCCGTGGGGTTCGAAACACCTCAGACGCCCTGCTGGCTGTGTTCTAAGGCGAATCCGAGACCTACCGCGTTGAACGCTGGTGGCACGGAAGTTGCTGCTGAGAGGGCATCGACAGTGAATGGAGGCTAAAATGCAATCAGATACGTAGGGCGAGCGGTGCTCTCCTTCCTTCAAGCCGCGATGTGACTTTGCAAGAGAAAACGAGCGAGCGGTAACTGCGGTGCTCATGCAGCACGGCGTTGCGGATGAGCCGATGGGGCGACGCGTCCCTTGGATATGAGAGTCATGCGCTTGCCGTCATGTTGGAATGCGGCATACGTTGTTCCGAACCGTCCCTTAGTACGCGGTGGCGTACATACTAGCAAAAGGAGGGCAACGTGTTTTTTCTCGAGCTCCAGACGAGCGATATTCATGCCGCGCTCGGCCGTCTCCTCGACCAGACGCGCGTTGCTGGTCTTCGACTCGCCGCCGTCAATGCTCGAGCGATAGGGGACGAATGCCGGATCTCAGCTTCGATTGACATCAGCGACCGCGATACGGTCGACAAGCTCGCTCGCCGCGTCGGCTCCATGGTCTGCATCGGCACAGTTGATGTGCGAAGCGAATGCGAACGTCCGATCCCAATCCAAACGCCGCGAGCTCGAACTAAGGACTGACTTCATGTGCCTATTCGGTAGCGCACAGCTGTGTTGACCAGCTCACTTCCATCGGAGCTCGAATCAAACGAGCTTGTCTTTCAGGCCGTTCGCTGCTTCTAGCTGGATGGGGGCGTAGTCCACTAACGCCTGTCTACAGCCAGTAGCTTGCGAGGAAAGCCGCGGTGAGATGATCAGGCTGGCAAAGCAGGCATTGGTCTCCTCGTAGCGAGTTGCGATGCGGCGGAACGACTTGAGAGCGCAGAAGAAGTTCTCGATCAGGTGGCGCCGTTTGTACATTTAGGCATCATGAGGATGCGGCCCGCCCGGTCGGCCGTGGAGGGATGCCCGCCGCAGCGCCGCCTTCGTTCAAGCTGGCGCGCAGCCAATTATTGTCGGAGGCCTTTCGCGATCAGCGCCTCAAAGTCGGCGATCAAAGGCTCGTCGCCGACGCTATCGTGCCGCTGGTCTCGCAACAGGGCGAAGCGAACGAGAGTCCCGAGGGCATCGACCAAGGCCATGATTTTGGTGGTCAGCCCCGCCAGGTGAGCGACCTACGGCCGGATTTTGAGCCCCCCTTTTGCTCCGGTGCCATGCTGGTGGACCCGACGACTGTGCCGTCGATCATGACATATTCGAAATCCGGATCGTCGCAGAGAGCCTTGAAAACCCCCGCCCGGATCAGAAGGCGCAGATTATCGCCGGTACCTGTTGATAGTGAGACAGTAAGGCCGGTAGCGCACCGACACGATCTGACGCAGCAGCTTATTGTTCGGTCGTCGGAGCTGTTACGAAAGATGCAGAAGAACGGTCCTTGATGGCTGTGGTGACATGATTATGGTTCCGTCCGGCGTCTGGGTGCTCGTGGCTAGCAAGCGAACGGACTTCCGCGCGGTGCCGACAGTCCGGTCGCGTCGGTCCGCGAGTAGCTCAAGCATGATCCGTTCTCCGGGACGGTCTTCATGTTCCGATCGGAGCGAGCAGACGTGCTCAAAATCCTGACCAGGAACACGTCCAGTCTAGACTAGTGGCTGCTATCGCAGCGCGCAGTTGACTGCAACCTGCTATTCTTGACCATTTGGCGTCAGACGCCATCGTCAATACCCAGTTTTGGCAGATTGGCACCCGCTGACTAGAAGTGCATGATGGCTCAAAGCTCGATGTGGCTTCCAAACCTGACTTCCCAAGCTACAAACAGCATGAAACGCAATTGTATTTGTCCGGAAGGGAAGCCGCCGATCGCTCTCGTATCGTCAGGATGTTGGCCTTCCTAAGCCGAAGGTAACTGCAGTGTGAGGTTATCCTGAGCCGGTTGCCAGTTGCGTTGCTGCCAATCGATTCGAACCCGGCCGGCCATGTCCGATTCCCGCTAGCAGTGGAGAGATCCTCATGCAACATACCCTCGCCAACGAGGTCAATGCCACACACGAACCGCCCCGTTACGCAATTCACTCAAGCGGAACGATCGATATTCTGGCTCAGCGTGGTTCACCGCGCCCCGCGGCCGGCGTTCAAGCAGACGTTCGCTGCGGGGTGTTGCTCGACGTGGAGGGGCCGCGCATGTCAGCACATTGACAGGAGCAAGGCGGAGGACATCATCTTCGACATGGATATCGAGCTCGCCTCACAGGCATGGGTTCTCCTTGCATCGCTGCGCGACTGATTAAAGATTGCGAGTTTCCCGCGGCGCATTCGGCTGCCGAAAATCGCGTCCCGGCCCAGGGAATGATTCACAATGACGGCAAGCGATCAAGGGGCTTGCCGTGCAGCCGCCAGGAACACCGGCAATGGCAATCATCAAATCGGACGTCGTCACGTCGAGCGAAGAATACGTACGCAACCGCTACGCTTACGCAGAACTGGTCTTTGATCTTCGGCAGCGCCGGGCCGCGGCTGCGATCGGCGGACCCGAGCGGGCGCGAAAGCTCCACAAGGAGCGCAATCAGCTGCTGCCGCGGGAACGGATCGCCGCCCTGATCGACCCTGGATCGCCGTTCCTCGAATTCTGTCAACTGGCGGGCGAAGGCCTGTACGAGGGCGTGCCGCCTGGCGGTAGCATTGTCACGGGCGTGGGAATGATCACAGGTCGCCCCTGCATGATTATTGCGAACGAGGCTACCGTCAAGGGAGGGACCTATTACGGCATCACCTGCAAGAAGCATGTGCGTGCGCAACGCTTCGCCTGGCAGCACCGCCTTCCCAGCGTGATCCTGGTCCAATCAGGAGGCGCTAATCTGCCCGACCAGCCCAATATCTTTCCCGACGACGGCCAGTTCGGCTCGATCTTCTACAACCAGGTCAGGATGTCGAGCGAAGGCATTCCGCAGATCGCAATCGTGCATGGTCCTTCCACAGCGGGGGGCGCCTATATTCCTGCACTTTGCGACGAGACCGTCATCATCAGAAACCAAGGCGCCATGTTCCTCGGCGGTCCGCAACTCGTCTACGCCGCAACCCGCGAGGAGATCGGCATCGAAGCGCTCGGCGGCGGGGATATGCATAGCCGTATCAGCGGCGTGATCGATCATGTTGCCGAGAACGACGCACATGCAATTGCGATCACGCGCGAGATCGTGGTTAATCTGGGCGAGATCCCTCCGCAAACATGGACGGTCGCGCCCGTACGCGAACCGCTGTTCGACCCTGGCGAAATCTACGGGTTGATCAGCTCGGATCCCCGCGTTCCCACCAACAAACGCGATATCCTTGCCCGCCTGGTCGACGGCAGCGAATTCCACGAATTCAAGCCGCTCTACGGCGAAACCTTGGTGACCGGATTCGCGCGAATCGAAGGCTTTGAGATCGGTATCCTCTGCAACAATGGCGTTCTGTTCTCCGAGAGCGCGCTGAAAGCGACACACTTCATCGACCTTTGCTGCAAGCGCGGCATTCCGCTGCTGTTCATCGCTGACCTCACCGGCTTCATGGTCGGTCGCGAGGCCGAGGAAGGCGGCATCACAAAGAATGGGGCGAAGATGATCACGGCGATGGCGAGCGCCAACGTGCCGAAATACACCCTGATCATCGGAAACGCCTACGGCGCAGGGTACTTCGCGATGTGCGGCCGCGCGTTCCGGCCGAACGCTATGATGATGTGGCCCAACGCTCGGTCCGCGCTCATGGGCCCGGAACAGGCAGCCACTACCCTCGCGATGATCAGAGATGCTGTGCACAAACGAGAGGGCACGAAATGGACGGACGCCGAACGCGAGGCCTACATGGCCCCGACCCGGCGGACATTTGAAGACTTCGCCAATGCCTACAACTTCGCCCGCAACACCTGGTGCGACATGGTGATCGATCCGCTCGAATCCCGCAGCGTGATGGCGCTGCTGCTCGATCTGGCGGGCCGAGTCCCGCGCCAGCGCACTGATTTCGGCGTGTTGCGAATGTAAACGCAGGAGACCCGCGGTGTTCAACAAGATACTGATCGCCAACCGCGGCGAAATCGCGTGCCGAATCGCGCGCACCTGCCGTCGTCTTGGAGTCGCGGTTGCCGGCGTGCACTCCACCGCGGATGCCGACGCCTTGCATGTGAAGACTATCGGTGAATCGGTCGAGATCGGCGGTCCGCCGACTTCAGAAAGCTATCTGCGGATCGATGCCGTGATTGCTGCCGCCAGGACAACTGGCGCCGAAGCCATTCACCCGGGTTTTGGCTTCCTGGCCGAGAATGCCGCGTTCGTGCGTGCGGTTGAAGCAGCCGGCCTGGTGTTCGTTGGACCAACGGCGGAAACCATTGAGCGCGTCGGCGACAAGTCATCTGCGAAACGGGAGGCCGCTGCGGCTGGCATCCCCATAGTTCCCGGCAGCAAGACTCAAAGCGAAGATCCCGCCGAAATCGAACGCGCCGTCCGCGAACTCAAGTTGCCCGTCATCCTGAAGGCTGCAGCCGGCGGCGGCGGCAAGGGCATGCGGGCCATCTTATCGCTTGATGGACTTCGGAACGAAATCGAGTCCGCGATGCACGAGACCAAAAATGCCTTTGGTAGTGCCAGCTTGATCGTAGAAAGACTGATCGAGCGTGGCCGGCACATCGAGGTGCAGATTGCGGGAGACGGCAACGGCGATATCGTTCATCTGTTCGAACGCGAATGTTCGCTTCAGCGCCGCCATCAGAAGCTGATCGAGGAGGCGCCAGCCGTCAATCTCCCGCCCAAGCTTCGCGAGCGCATCCTTGAGGATGCCGTTCAACTCGGCCACCGGCTGAAGTATCGCGGCGTCGGCACCGTCGAGTTCATGGTCAGCGGTCTCGAATATTATTTCCTTGAAGTCAATCCTCGGCTCCAAGTCGAGCATCCCGTGACCGAAATGGTCACTGGCCAAGACATCGTAGAGAACATGCTCCGTATCGCAGCCGGCGAAGGCCTGCCGATTGCACAAGATAGGATGATGTGCCGTGGGCATGCGATCGAGGCACGCATTTGCGCCGAAGATCCGAACGATCGCTTCATGCCGTCCACTGGAGAGATTGCCTACGTCAGCTTTCCTTTCGGCGACATCCGCGTCGAAACGGGCATCGAGAGCGGTTCGACCGTTACGCCCTACTACGATTCGATGCTTGCCAAGCTGATTGCGCATGCCGACACCCGTGACGAGGCACTCGATCGGCTTCGTCGAGCGCTCGATGAGACGTCGATTTTCGGCGTCACGACGAATAGGGAGTTCCTCAGGCGACTGATCGTGTTCCCCGCGACCAGAAGCGCCACATTCCATACGCGCCTCATCGATGAGGGGATTAATACGCTTGCGAATGAGATCGATGATTTGGATATCGATGCGCTCGCGTTGGGAGCCTATTTCTGGATGATGCGGCAGCGGCAGCCTGGATCCAACGGACCGTGGCAGTCGAGGGAGTTGACTGGTTGGTACATGGCCGCGGAGAACGACGGAATGGCGCCGATCCCCATCCTGCATCTTGAGAGCGCTGGAAAGGGAGCGGAGATCCGCTTTGCACCGCTGCAATCCGACGGCTCGATGTTAATCGGCGTGAACGAGGCTAAGGTCTCAGTGAGCCTCTCTGCGCTCGGCGACGACAGGTTCATGGCCGCGGCAAACTCACGTCGCGAGATCGTACGCATTGTCCAGAAGGACAACGCCATCTACGTTCACGATCCTCGTCGTGCGCACGCGATAGGTGTAGTTTCCTATTTGAGCTACCTCGGTACGACTCCCGAGATCAGCGGCGAACTGCGTGCCCCGATGACGGGGGTGGTACTGAAAGTGAACGTCACCGTCGGCGCTCGCGTGAAAGCGGGCGATGCGACGATCGTCATGGAATCCATGAAGATGGAGCTGCGCATCGCGAGCGTGGTGGATGGGATCGTTACCGCTGTCCACTTCAAGCCTGGCGATACCGTCGAGCGAAACGCCGTCGTCGCCGTCGTCGAGCGGGATTCGGTCACGGTCTAACGGTGCCTTTAAGCCACTCACGGAATTTCAGGGAAAAACACGTTGCGATTGAAAAGCGCGAACTAGTACCCACTATTCCTGAAAGTTGAGTCGTGATTCAAGGGTGCATGAGCAGCATCCCTGAAGCGACAGCGATTAGCCTTACGAATGATGAGCGTGCCGAGCTTGAAAGCTTGGCGCGCTCGACGAAGACGGAGCACCAGATGCGTCAGCGCGCCCGGATCGTGCTGATGGCGGCGGACGGTGTAGCCACGCGCGCGATTGGCCGGGCGGTCGGCTGCACGACCGGCACGGCCTCGAAATGGCGAGTGCGCTACGCCGAGCGGCGGCTTGGCGGCCTCGACGAGACGGGCGATCGGGGCGCGGAGCCGAAGTACACGGAAGCAACGGACAAGCGCATTCTGGCGCAGTTGGATTGGCCGCCGCCCAAGGGCTATGGGCGCTGGACGGGGCCGTTGTTGGCCGCCGCGCTCGGCGACGTCGATGTACAGTATGTGTGGCGTTTCCTGCGCGCCCAGAAAATCGACCTTGCCGGGCGAAAGTCGTGGTGCGAGAGCAACGATCCGGAGTTTGCCGCCAAGACCGCCGACGTGGTCGGGCTCTACATGGCGCCGCCTGAGAATGCGATCGTCATTTGTGTCGATGAAAGGCCTTCGATCCAGGCGCTGGAGCGTGCGCAGGGCTATCTGAAGTTCCCCAACGGCCGGGCGCTGACCGGCCATAGCCACGACTACAAGCGCAACGGCACCTCGACATTGTTTGCCGCTTTTGAGGTCGCCACCGCCAAAGTGACGGCAGCTCACAAGACACGCCGGCGGCGCGTCGAATTCCTCGACTTCATGAACAGCGTCGTCGCCGCCAATCCCGGCAAGACGATCCACGTCGTGCTCGACAACCTCAATACCCACAAGCCTAAAAATGACCGCTGGATCAGCCGTCATCCAAACGTGCACTTCCACTTCACGCCGACCCGAGCCTCCTGGCTCAACCAGGTGGAAATCTGGTTCTCGATCCTGCAGGGAAAGTCCTTGAGCGGCGAATCCTTCACCTCGGTCAAACAACTCAGAGCCCACATCGACGCCTTCATCGAGGCCTACAACGCCAACGCCAAGCCATTCGTTTGGACCAAGTCCGAGGTTCATCAGAAACGCATCAAAGCCCGTTTCGCGGACCAATGATTCCGGGTACTAGGAGATTCGGAGCGACATCGCCACCAGGTCAGCCAGATCTGCCCGGGTCCGGTACGCAGGCCTCTCGGACCCCAGCCGATGCCTGGAGCGTTCCAGCTCCGTCGTTCTGGAGTGACACAGATCTCTTGTATCGTCCTGAGCCGCATGTCGTAAGACGCGTCTGTCTCTTTCGGCTAGGTTATGCAGACCAGCGTATGGCTCCGCGATTGGTGGCAATTGCCCGACGAATGTCTACAACAAAAACGGACGGTACTCGTCCGAGACCATTCGCTAGGCGAGCATCAAGGCTGCCGATACCAGGAGCGCCGCGCCAACCCCGGCGGAATCGGTCAGATAGCCCCAAGCCCAGCTGCCGACGGCAATCCCGCCCGAGTTCACGGCCTGATAGGCCGCGAGCGATCGGGCCGCTACCCAGCGGGATGCGGACAGCTGCACGCCAATGCTAAATAGCACCCACGCCATCATCCACACGGGCGCCCGCCAACACCAGTGCGGCGGCCGTCATGACGGGCTGCGCGACCAGCGGCATCAGCGCAATGATCGCGCCGCCGATCACGCCGGTGACCATGGAACGGATCAGCACGATCTTGATCGAAGGAGAATTGATGATGTAGCGCACGCCCGAAACAATGGCGCGGCGAAGCTTTTCAGGAGGCAGACGCCAAGGTTCTGCAGTGCGTTTCCACAAGAAAAGCGCGAGCATGAGTGGCAGATAGAGCAGTGCGTTGAGCGCAAACGCAGCCACTGCGCCGGGCGCCGCAACGACCATGCCGCCGACCGCCGGGCCCACGCTGCGCGCGATATTGTAGCTGATGCCGTTCAGCGACGGCCGCAGGCAGTGCGTCGGAGGACACCTGCTCGCTCACTGCGGATTGCCAAGCGGGTCCCATCAGCGCCATGCCGCTGCCGACGGCAAAGCAGCGTGCCGGCAAGAGATTCGGCATAGTGAGACCCAGCCAGGCGAGCACGGTCAGTGCGGTTGCGCCGCAAAGCTCAATTGAAAGCGCAACCAGCCCCACGATGCGACGATCATGCATGTCGGCAATGGCGCCGGCCGGGATCGCGATCAGCATTACCGGCAGCATGAGCGCCTTCTGCACCAGCGCAACCTGGTCGGCAGAAGATGTGATCTGCGTCATCGCCCAGGCCGCGCCGACGCCCTGGATCAGGATGCCGAGATTGGTGAACAAGCTCGCAGACCAGATGCGGCAGAAGGTCGGATAGTGCAACGGTGCCGTGACGCCCTCGGTGCCGGATGGAAGGGGCTTGGCTTGATGCGTCATCTCGGCTCCTGCCTAGCCTCCCATGATCTAATTCTGGACCACATCAGCGATGGCTAGACAGAATTCACCGCTCGAAAATGGGCAAGTGCTTTTTCAGGCTCGTCCGTTTTGCGCACGCTTGTTCGAGAACCTTATGAGGTCCGCCAACGTCCTGAGGCATCCCTCGTGATCCGCAGCTGCCTGCGCGCACGCGCGAGATCATCTCTCGCCCACGAGACTGAGCGCTAGGGGCGTCTCCTGCTGCCTGAATTCTGCTGACATCGCAGCGCTATTGCCCGGCTGGGACGCGATCATGTCCCGTGTCCTGCTTTGGAAATTGATGCCGCTAGCCCAGCGGATGGGCATGGCATTGACTCGCGGTCGTTCGAGACGAGGCCACTAGTTCGATCACCCGAATCTCAACTGAGCCTCTTCAAATGCCGAGTTCCTGTTCTTGGGATGGTTTCGCAGAGTGGAGAGGCAACGCAATCAAATGAAGCGCGATACTCATGGTCCTAATCGATCGAGCATCAATCTGAAGAGAACTCTCATCTCCTTCGATAGTGGCATAGAGTAAGGGAGCGACCCTGAAGGTTTTCTGCGTTTTATGCGAAGCAGTGATGGAAAAGCGCGCGAACGCATAGATCCACGGAGGGGACACTGCATCAATCCTCGGACGGAGCCTCGATTGGAATGGCAAAGCCCGCCTTTACGCGGTCCATGATGACCATCGTCTTGAAGCCCTTAATGTCTGAGTTCTCATAGAAGAACCGCCGGGTGAACTGCTCATAATCTTCCATGGTACGCGCGGTAAGGTATAGGACAAAGTCGGCGTCGCCGGTGACGTAAAATCCATTGACGACTTCAACGGACGATTTGATGGCCTTCTTGAATTTATCGATTATGTCTGAACGCTCACGCTCTAGGCTCACTAGCACAAGCATTTGAATAGGCCTTCCTACCGCCTTCGCCGAAACGATCGAGACATCGGCCTCGATGATCCCTTCCGAACGGAGCCTCTTCAGTCGTCGTTGACACGCGGTAGCGGAAAGTCCCGCCAGCTCGCCGATCACGTCGGAGGTTAGACGGTTGTTTTTTTGCACAATCTCGAGGATGCGGGCGTCTATCCGGTCATACTGCATAGTCGTCTCCAGCCTAGAGGTCAATTTCATCGCAAAATCCTATGTGATGCAGGAAATCATCCGAATGGCGGGAAAATGCGACGCAAATATCTTTGCGATACCAGTATCCTGAATGCAAAGGCAATTTCAACAATTGACCGGCTGAGACTTCTAAATGGCCCTTCAAACCATTCGTCACCAAAGTCCCCATTTTGTCGGTCTTGCTGCCGGGCACCTTCAGAATCTACGTCGTCGGGATTTTGCAGCGGGGGCCGCACTCATCGATGGCCGCTGGATCGCGGGCGAACAAAGAGACGTTGTGGTTGATCCCGCCACCGAGGAGCAGATCGCGGATGTTGCTCGTTGCTCTGCCATAGATATGACTCTAGCGATCGCGGCAGCTGAGCGATCGTTTGTTGCATGGCGAGAATGGTTGCCGGCAAGGCGTGGGGCGATCCTTAGGTCGTGGGCGTCATTGATGCTCGACCATTCGGAAGAGCTTGCGGTCCTGGTGACGAGCGAGCAGGGCAAGCCCCTCGCGGAGGCGCGCCAGGAAATTACGTACGGAGCGGGGTTCCTCGAGTGGTTTGCTGCGGAGGGGGAGCGCGCATACGGAGAGACGATCCCGAGCCACAGGCCTGGAAGCCTGCTTCAAGTGCGAATGCAGCCAATCGGTGTCGCGGCGGCAATCACCCCCTGGAACTTTCCTATTGCCATGATTACACGAAAGGCGGGAGCCGCCCTTGCGGCCGGTTGTCCGATGATTGTGAAACCTGCTCCCGAGACGCCGTTGTCCGCTCTTGCCGTGGCTAGATTGGCCGATGAAGCCGGCGTTCCGGCCGGTGTGTTTCAGGTAGTGGTAGGCAATCCAATCGAGCTTTCAACGCCTCTGTTGCGCGACACAAGAATACGAGCTCTTTCATTCACCGGGTCTACCCAGGTTGGGCGTCTGCTTCTGGAGGGGGCGGCCGATACAGTAAAGAAGGTGTCGCTCGAACTTGGGGGGCACGCCCCCTTCCTTGTCTTTGATGACGTGGATCTCGGGAAGGCTGTCAAAGGGGCGGTGGCTGCAAAATTCGCTACGTCGGGCCAGGATTGTTTGGCCGCTAACCGCATCTACGTGCAAAGAGGGATCTACGATGCCTTCGTTGAGACATTTGCTGAGGCAATGGCTCAACTCAAAGTCGGTCACGGTCTGGATCCTACGACAGATATCGGGCCAATGACCAAGTTGTCGGTCGCCAAGAAATGCAGGATCCAAATAGAAGATGCGGTGACAAAGGGAGCGCGGGTTATTTCCGCAAATCCAAATGCCAGTCTAGGCCCGAATTTCGTTCTTCCGACGCTGCTTAGTGACGTCACTGAAGACATGCTCATTGCGCGTGAGGAAACATTTGGGCCGGTCGCTGCTGTACTTCCGTTCGATTCTGAAGAAGAGGTCATCGCCCGAGCAAATACTAGCGAAATGGGGCTGGCAGGGTACGTCTACACAGATAGCCTGCGTCGAGCGCTCCGCCTTTCTGAGCAGATAGAATGCGGCATGGTGGGTATCAATACCACGTCATTCACAGGCCCGCCTATTCCGTTCGGTGGATGGAAGCAATCCGGGCTTGGTCGCGAAGGGTCGCGGCACGGCTTAGCGGAATACATGGAACTCAAATACGTCTGCTTCGGCGATTTGGCAGCTTAGGAGAATCGGTATGATTGATATCAAAACCATCGCTGAACGAGATCGCTCGGCGGTTCTGCATCCTTTTACACAGCTCAAGGAATTCGCGACTGGCAAAATCGGTGATCCCACGATCGTCGCAGGGGGGAAAGGCATCCGAATCGAAGACGCGCAGGGTCATAGTTACATCGACGGCTTTGCTGGCCTGTACTGCGTGAATATTGGATACGGCCGGACCGAAGTGGCTGAGGCCATCGCACGGCAGGCCTATAAATTAGCGTACTACCACACATATGCCGCTCACACGACTGAAGAGCTGGCGACCCTGTCGGAGCGACTCGTTCGAATGGCGCCCGGCAAGCCAAGCAAAGTGTTCTTCGGGCTATCGGGATCGGACGCCAACGAAACCCAAGCGAAGCTCGTCTGGTATTATAACAATTTACGTGGTCAGCCTAAGAAGAAAAAGATCATTTCGCGCGAGCGCGGCTATCATGGCTGCTCAGTCATTTCCGGTTCGATGACCGGTATGTCGTTCTACCATGATCACATGGATCTTCCGTTCCCGGGCATTCTGCACACGGGCGCACCGCACCACTACTGGGGCGCTGAGTCAGGCGAGACGGAGGAATCCTTTTCTCGTCGGCGCGCAGCCGAGCTTGAAGAGCTGATCGTGGGAGAGGGCCCGGAAACGATTGGTGCTTTCATTGCGGAACCGGTACTAGGTACGGGCGGCATCACACCGCCTCCTACCGGATATTGGCGTGAAATTCAGGCCGTGCTCAGGCGCTACGACGTTCTTCTGATCGCCGACGAAGTGATTTGTGGATTCGGTCGAACCGGCGCGGACTTCGGCAGTACGCTGTATGGGATCGAGCCAGACCTAGTGACCGTCGCCAAAGGCCTGACCTCTGGCTACGTGCCGCTCTCGGGAGCCATTGTCGGTGAGAGGGTTTACGCGGTCATGGAGGAAGCAGCGGATAGGGTTGGTGCATTTTCGCATGGATATACCTATTCCGGTCATCCGATTGCGGCCGCAGCAGCCAACGCAGTCCTCGATATCGTCGAAAAGGAACGATTGAGCGATCGCGCGAGGCTCGTCGGCTCGCACTTCCAGAAGCGACTTAAGGAGCGGTTCGCTCAGATGGAGATCGTCGGGGAAGTTCGAGGAGTTGGCTTGCTCGGCGCGATCGAGTTCGTTGCCGATCGTCAGACTAAACGGCGATTTGATCCCCAGCTCAAGGTGGGCGCCCGCATCTCGAAGGCTGCTCGTGATAGGGGGCTTATTGCACGAGCAATGCCGCATGGTGACATTCTTGGTTTTGCTCCGCCTCTCGTCGTATCCGAAGCTGAGATAGATGAGATTGTTGATCTGGCTTATCGAGCGACCAAGCAAGTAATGGACGAGCTCGCGAAAGAATCGGCTGTCGCTTAAAACGAATTTAGCTTGCCGCTGCGGATCTTTTACCCGATCTTGGGCAAGCATTTGAAGTCGGCCATCACCTGAGAAGGGCGGCGCGATAGACGTGCAGCCCGCTGATGGTAGAAGTCACGCAAGATCGAACAGTTGATGAGACGAAAATCCTCCCGCGAGGGATGCAGTGCATGGCGTTCCTAGCCATGACTTTGACTTATCTGCACGGTGGGCTCGTGGTCACCATGGATTACGGTGATGCCCATCTAGGGCGATCGCTTTTTTGAGCGACATGCAAACCATGCGGATCACGCCGGCAGCCAATCCGTGGTCGATTCAGCATTCCTGTGCGCTGGAATTGCAATAGCCTCCATTTGGCGGCGAATATAGGCGCCGATCAGATGACGGTTGATCATATGAAACGCTGCAAAAGCCCGCAATCAAGCGCAGAATTTCGGAGTTGCGGGCGGCTATGTTGCGGAACTTCGACCTTCGGCGCCTCGTAATATTTTCAGCAGATGGAGATAAGCCCAAGTCTGAGAGCTCAATTCTTACCGATATAATCGCGCTGCTCCCAGAATCTCCGCACAAACGACCGGATTAGCTGACCCGGAGGGGGAGGATCAGCACCAAGGGGGCAAGTCGAATGGAGTACGCTGGTTGGTGTAATGTAAGGGGCGATCTTTGGTCCGCAAGGCGAGCCGCCGCAGCGTTCCTGGACAATCTACCTGTCGAGGAAAACTCCGGGGCCATAGGTCGGCAGAACTGGATCGCCAGATGGACAAAGATCGGAGATGAGCAAAGCCTTCTTGGGGACTTAAATATCAAAAACGGCGCCTTCGATGAGGCGACCGAAGCATGGCTCTGTGCGCTAACTGCTTTCGAAGTTGCCCGGCGGTTAGCTGACGAAGAAGACACACAAAGCGCAGAGATTTCGGTCAAAGTCGAGGTTGGCATTCAAAGGCTGAAATCGTCTCTGGTGCGCCAAACAGAACAGGTAAAGATAGCACCCTGCGATCAGGCCGAACTCCTAGCCTATTACTTGCCAGCTGGCGATCCCGATGTGCCGGTCCCGGCAATCATTTGCATCAGTATGGAAAAGGAAACAGGGCCCACGTTGTTCGGAAGGCTCTTGCCCGTGGTGTTTGGTCGGCGCATGTCGGTTCTCGTTATCTCTCACGACGACGTGTCACATCAATCGCGCGGGCAATCGGAGGAGTTGTTGTCTTGCTGTTTAGATTACTTATCAAATCGACCCGACATTGATGCTGCTCGAATTGGTGTGTTTGGGGAAGGTTTGTCGGCAGCTCTAGCAACTGCTTTCGCTGCATCCGATCGCCGCATTGCTGCGGCGGTCTGCGACGGTGGTCTTTGGAATTGGGCTCGAACTCGTGCGGCAATCAGCTGGATCACGAACGATGTAGATGGAGTAGTCGACGATGTAATGTCGGCGCGTCGCGCGCAATTGACGCGCCAGTTGACATGCCCGATTCTCGTGGTCGCCGGCGGCCGGGGCATCGTCAGCCTTTCGGAGGCGACCCAACTACAGGCTGATTGCTTGGCGGCGGGGGCTGATCTTGACTTGGCGCTGCCGCGGATAGTTCGGAGCCCAGCGGGCGAGATTGAGAATTTCATAACTTCCGATGATTCCATCTTCGGATGGTTGGAGCACAAGCTCGCATGCAGCTCAGCTTGCGTTACCAATATCGGCCAGCCCGATCAAATCATCGGACGAGATCACTAGCAAAGGCGTGATTCGAAGCCCGTGCTGGGTCAGTGACAGGAGCGTTCGCGCCTTGGGCCTCAACGCCTCAACTACCAGCGCCACGCATCGAACGTATCCTAAGGAACTTTGTCACAGCGCGATCCACTAGAACAAAGCTCCGAGGAAAAGCTTTTCGCTAGGCAATCCGGCCCCCTCGAAAGTCATCCGTTAAGAAGCCGATAGTGATTGGTTAGTGATGGCGGCGATGAGGGCTGTCAGGATGAGGTACCAAAAAAGCCCTTAGCCAAGCGAGGATGCGGCGGAAGTTGTGGCCCACAGCTGAGAGAATGGCGTTGGCGGCATCGCCGACACGGCCTTTGAGGTAGCGGCAGCCGAGATTAGCTTGGGCATTCAGGTGTCCGATGATGGGCTCAATGGCGGAGCGGCGGCGGAGTTCACGCTTGATGGTGCCGAAGACGCCGCGCCTCTGGCCGGAGATGAGGACACGGCGGGGATTTTGCGCGTCGTGGCCGCGGTAGGATTGTCGCAGCCTGATGCCGTGCCTTCTCGCCAGGCGGCTGAGCCCCATGATCGCTGCATGCAGCAGCTTGGCATCGGTCGGAAAGGTGATGGCCTTGGGCTGCACCGTGGCGTCGACCGTGACCCGTTTGAGGTCCCGGCTGCGTAACGCGCCGGCCGCGTGCTCCACCCAAAGGCTCTCGGCCAACAGCAGTTCCAGCTTGTCGCCGCCGCTTGCGCCAGTGGCTCAGGTCCGAGCGCTCGTGCGGAAAGGCGCGTTGGGGAGAACTCTTCGCCGAAGAATTGGAAATACGGGTCGCGGACTCAGCGCTCGCACGCGCCCTCATCGGACAGCCCGAGCAACAGCAGCCCGATCATGAAGCGCGTCTCGATGCCGGGCCGGCCGTTCTCGCTATAGAGCGGCGCGATCTCGCCGTCGATCCAGTCTCAATCGACCTTGCCGGCAAGCAGAACCAGCTCGTGCTTCAGATTCATGATCTGGTCCAGCCGCGCCCGGAACAGATCGTTCGATCCCGTCGTCTTGCGCTTCTTCGGCCGCATCGTCCCCTCCGATGCACCACAGAATCATAGCTCGCAACGACGGGGAATCCGCAAAACGAAATTGCAAGGTTTGGAGTTCCCAAGCACGCCAAATCGCTGCAATCTCAAATGCCTCCGTATCCAAAAACATGACTCCCGCTCAATCGCTTAGAGGCTTGTTCACGGGACGACTCGAAAACTCATGACCTCGGTTCCACTCTGCTGCAAGAGGCGCGCCGCGACCGCCTGTTGCGAATCGCGCGCTTCTGACACGCACTCCGCCGCCTATCTCGGCGTTCGTGAACCTAGTTTCCTACAGTACACCTATATTCAATTTTTGAGATGCCAATCGGCTACTCTTCCTGATCGCGGCTAGTCGCTTATTCAGGTAGTCAACAGACGCCTCGTCTAGCCCATCAAACATAGCGGAGTTGAGGGCTTCTCTCTTGATTGATAATTTCGAAATTTCGGCACGCGCCTTTTCAGTCAACGACATCTGAACAAATCTTGCGTCGTCGGGCGAAGGCACGCGGGTTAGAAACTGCATGCTCTCTAATCTCTTGGTTTGGTTGGTAACAAAGGCTGGATGTATCCGTAGCTTATTCGCCACGGCTATCCCCGAGACCCCGCGTCCCTCATCGAGCTCGTCAATGGCCATTAGAATTAACCACTGCGGTTCGGTTATTCCTAACAATTGAGCCCAGCGCTTGTGTATCTCCTCGAGCTGGGAGTGTATCTCGACGATGTTCCAGATGAAGTCTCTAACGGCTCTGTCGAGCTGTTCTTTCCCGGTCATTTTGGTCGTTCCGCCAAAAAACTTCAGTATCACCGCGCGCGCGATGGCCCCACAAAGTAACAGGTACCCCCCTTCGGCTAGTCAAGGAAGGTCACTCAAGGCATAGGCCCCATGTAATAAGACAATTGATCAATGCAATTGGATGACTAGGATCATTTCGGAAGCCCATCCGCCGAATTCATGTAAGGCCCTCCAAATAGCAGCAGGGCCCGTCCCTAAGACCATCTTTTTGCGCGATTTTGGATACGATTGAGGCGCTCGACGCGACATGTTGCTGAATTGATACATTCCAGCTTCAAGTGAGGGGGATACCAAATAATTAATTGAATTAATTGATATAGCTAAGTACATATAGTTCGACAACGAGGGGGCGCCTCGAAGTCGTTCCGTCGAGCAACCCTGCCCGTGGGGTGAGGTCAGCAGCGGCGGATTTTTGAAGGACGGAAACGACGTTTCCAACTTGGAGGTTCATCCATGAAACTGACGAAGCATCTCATCCTGGGCTCTGCGGCCATGCTCGCTGGCGCTGGAGCGGAGGCGGCTGATCTTCCTGTGAAGGCAAAGCCAGTCGAGTACGTGAAGATTTGTTCCCTGTATGGCAGTGGATTTTACTACCTGCCGGGTTCTGATACTTGCATCAAGATCGGCGGTTATCTGCGTGTCCAAACCTCGCTGAACACGAACGGTCTCTATGACGCACCCAGTAGCGGTTTGGGTGGCGCGAGAAATCGCCTCAGTAACTACTACACCACTGGCTCCCGTGAAGATCTGAACATTGATACACGCACCGCGACCGAATACGGCGTGGTTCGCACCTTCTTTGATGCTGTCTTCAATTGGAATTCGGGTGGCTATGCTGGCGCTGCCAGCTCTGCCGTGAATGGCTCGACCATCTATACCGGTACTAGTGCGATCTCTGGCGGTACGCTTGGTGTCTACTACGCTTTCATTCAGTTTGCTGGCTTCACGTTGGGTAAGGCGCAGTCGCAGTTCTCGTCGCCTTGGACCAACTATCCGGGAAACAATTTCGACGCTTTGCCGGGCGGCGGCGGCTGGGACGCCGTGAACCAGTTTACCTATACCGCTGACTTCGGGCAGGGCATCACGGCCTCGTTCTCGGCCCAGGATCAAGTCAACCATGACACAAGCAACATCTGGAATGTGAGCGCTGCGACGGCGCTGGGTCTCGCGACCGGCGCGTACGGTGCCAACGACATCGGCAGTTCGCGGTCTCCTGACCTCGTTGCCATGGTTCGCGTTGACCATGCCTGGGGTCTCTTCCAGGCTTCGGTCGCCGCACATGACAATCATGCTGCTTACTATGGTGCGGATGAGACGACCGGCCATCCGGGCGACAAGTGGGGCTGGGCTGGTCAGCTGGCATTGTCGATCAAGAACCTCCCGACCGGTGCGGGTGATACCATCAACATGTCAGGCGTATATACGAATGGTGCAAGTCGTTACAACTTCCAGGACTATATGTCGACCACCTACGCAATGTACGGTGGCACGGGAATAGCGGGTGCTTACCAGAGTGTCGGCCTTGCAGGTCTCTCTGACTCAGTCTTCGTGGCTGGCTCCGGCCAGCAGCTGACCGCGACCTACGGCTTCCAGGGTGCCTATACCCACAACTGGGATCCCCGCTGGAACACCGCTCTCTACGGCGCATGGGGTGCTGTGCGGTATAACAGCACGGCTAAGGGCTATATTTGCGGCGCGTTCGTCGCAACCCTCGCGCTTTCCAGCGGTCTTGGCGGCTGCAACCCCGATTTCAACTATTCGGCTGTGGGTGTAATCACACGCTGGACGCCGGTCAAGAACCTGACTTTTTCGGCCGACCTCACTTACATGATGCTCGACCAAAAGTATGCGAGCGGAAGCACTGTGACGCTGCCGTTGCAGTCGACTATCGCCAAGCCGGGTGCTGCGTATGAGCTGAAGGACCAGAATGCTCTCACTCTACTGCTTCGCGCTCAGCGTAACTGGTAGATCAATGTCAGCCTAGAAGGAGAAACGAAGCGGCTCTATAAATCTAAGTTTAACCTCCAAGAAGGCCTCCGGCATGCCCGCCGGAGGCCTTTTAAGTATAAATGAATTTTCTGCTGATGTTCTTATCTACGTGAATTTGCGAGCCGGCTATCCTACGTTCGCGCATATAGACCTGCATGTTCGCGGGATCGTGAGCACGGATTTCGCAGGATTGTGAGCAACTTTTCAACGGCTCAGCTCGCTTCGGCCGACAACCTCAACCGGCTTAGGAACTGTCTCGTCAGTGAACGAAAGGCCGATTCACATCCAGAGATTGTCGATGCGCCGGATCAAAGAGGTTTTCTGCTTAAAGCATGTTCAAGGCTTGTCGGAGCGAATCATCGCGCACACCCTGGGCAACGGTGCGGTGCACAGCTATCTGCGCCAAACCGGGGCTGCCGGGCTGAACTGTCCGTTGCCAGCCGGAATGACCGACGAGGACCCGGAGCTCTTGCTTTTCCCTGCGCCGAGGCCTGCATCGCAGAACCCGCAGCGGCGACGTCATCGACCCCTCAAGTGGGGAAGTGCAGTCGATGAAGCTGTTCGTCGCGGCAATGGGCGCTCCAGTTATACATACGCCGAGGCCTTGCCCAAGCGAGCGGCTCGCCGACTGGATCCCGGTTCACATCAACTTTTCGCCTTCCTCCGCGGCGCGCCGACATTCGTGGTCTGCGACAATCTCAAGGCCGCCGTCACCAATCCCGACCGCCACGATCCCGCCCTCAACCGAACTATGCCGAGATGGCGAGCCATTACGGCACCGCCATTCTCGCAGCCCGGCCGCGATGCCCAAAGTATAAGGCAAAGGTCGAAGTTGCAGCGCAAGTCACCCAGCGATGGATTCTGGCGCGGCTGTGCAACTAACCAACGCTTCTTTTCATTGGCGGAGCTGAACACGGCCATCAAAATACTCGTCGTCGAGCTCAATGCTCGGCAGATGCGCGACTTTGGCGCCAGCCGCGCCGAACTGTATGCCGAGCTCGATAAGCGCAAGCTCACAAAGCTGCCTGACCCGGCTTCCGCTTTCGCGCGCTGGAAGCGATGCCGGGTCGGCCCGTATCGGCTCATCCGTGAGCTCGTCGATGCGCGCATCGACGACAGAACGGTCGAGATCTTCCACAACGACCGGATCGCCAGCCACGCCCGCGCGCCCAACCGGCGGGGCCATAGCACCATTACTGACCACATGCCCAGCGCCCATCGGCACTACGGCCAATGGGCTCCCGCCAGAGTGATCGCCGACGGCGAGCGATCGGTCCGTCGACCGCTGCCCTGTTCCAGAGCCCTGATCGCGGGTGCTGATCGGAAGATGATCCGCTATCGCTCCAGCCCCCGCCGAACTCGGCTCTACGCGGCCGATTGCGCGATATCACCAACGAGCGGCGGCGTTTCGGCTACCGCCGGTTGTTCGTCCTGTTGCGGCGAGAGGGAGAGCCATCGGGGATCAACCCAGCGTTACCGCGAGGAAGGGCTCACCGTCCGCAAGCGACGGACTGGCCGCAAAGCTGTGGGGGCCCGTGCCCCGATCGTGGTCGAGGCGAGGCCCAACGCGCGCTGATCACTGGACTTCTTCCACGACCAGTTCGCTAACAGCCGGCGCTTCCGCATCCTCAACATCGCGGACGACGTCACCAAGGAATGTCTGGGCGCAATTTCGGATACTTCCATCTCGGACCGACGGCGTCGCCCGCGAGTTGACGGCGATCGTCGAGCGGCGTGACAAACCCGGTATGTCGTGTCCGATCACGGCACCGAATTCATCTGCAATGACATGCTCGCCTGGTGCAAGGAAAAGTGTCATCGACTGGCATTTTATCGCGCCGGGAAGCCGATGCAGAACGGCTTCGTTGAAAGCTTGCTGCGCGCGGCGCGGTTCCCTCAGTTCAAGGCCGGCCCGGCTCACCAGCCTGTGTGTGCTCTTCGACATCTTTGATCTCGTCGAGCAGGCACTCGGCGGCCAAACCTATCTCCCGAAAATGACCAGCGTGGGGTGAGAGGGCTCCGGTGGGTCTCTTCTCTCTCCTAGGATTGTCTCGTGCGCGATACGTGCGCTGACCTCTACCCCAGTTCGATGCGCTTTTGCACAGTTCGTCGCCGTGCGTCCACAGCCAACAATAGCTCGCCCACCAGACGCGACCGCATCTCACATCGCATGCCGGTCGGACTGAGTTACCACGGCCGCACAAGAGGCGCGGTAAAGCTCATTTCACGCAGAGTTTCGGCTTGGATCGCCGGAATGAGCCGAAAACATCCATCAGATCGTGTTTCATATGACCAGCATCGAGCTTTCAGGGTTTGTCGACGAAGCACGCATGAAAACGTGGACGAATGGTTGCAGCTAAGAGGATTCGCCAGGAGACGAAGAGCAAACTTGCTCGATAGTGTTCGGGGCGGCCTTCCTCTCGAGAATCATCTCATCGACGGTTACGTTCCCGTGTGAGGCGGCGCGAGTTTTTACGGCAGGCAAGGCGTGTCATTGCGTTCTCTCTTGGACCGTTTGCGCTCGCGGCTGAACGCTGGCACGAGCCTGCGTCCAGCCAGGCGCTACAATTCGGATCGCCTGCCAGGCGCCAACGATCAGATCATGCGAAGCCATAGAGCTGAAACAGCTCGCCAAAAAAGGGAGACTACCATGAGATTGAGCCAAATATTTCGATCTCGATGCGGTTGGCTTGGCCTCTCTCGTGAGAATGGGCGAAGTAACGCTCTCGGAATTGACGCATCCAATTCGGGAGGTTCACCACGAAAATCAATCCCCGCCTCAATGCTGCCATTGCAGCTCCCTCTCGGATCCAATCACCATGACTGAGATAGACTCGCTCACAGCCTCGGACGCAGTCGCCCAAGCCGCCGCGGTACGCCGGGGCGATGTCGCTCCTGTCGATTTGGTAGAGGCCGCGATTCGGCAGATCGAGCGCCTCGAGCCAGAGATCGGAGCTTTGGTTCATACTCGATTTGAGGAGGCGCGTAAGGAAGCGGCGAGTGCAAACTTGTCGGCGCCTTTTGCGGGCGTGCCTCTGATCCTCAAGGACAGTCTTTCGAGTACGCAAAACGGAATCCCGTATTTTGCAGGTAACCGCGTCCTGAAGGAGCGCCCCTACATCTCGCCGGCGGACTCACCAATTGGTGCGCGCTTGCGCAAGGCTGGCTTCATCACCGTGGCGGTCAGCAAGACGCCGGAGCTCGGCTTTTCTACGACCACCCAGCCGGCGGCCTTTGGACCGACGTGCAACCCGTGGGATCTCCGCTACTCGGTGGGCGGCTCTTCGGGCGGTTCGGCAGCGGCTGTCATGGCGAGAATGGCTCCAGTCGCGACAGGGGGGGACAGCGGCGGATCCATTCGGATACCGGCCTCGTTTTGCGGAACGATCGGGCTGAAGCCGACCCGCGGGCTCGTCCAGTTGCCGGAGCCCAACATCAATGATCGGATGCATGCATTCGTCCTGACACGCACCGTACGAGACACGCGAGCCTTGCTGGGCGTTCTGGCGGGCGAAGATGCGAGGTGCCTCTTCACGTCAGGGGCGAGACCAAAGCATCCTACGAACGGTGGTCCGCCGGACCTGCCGCGCCTTCGCGTCGGCATCGCGAGGACGATGGGGGGCGTAGAGGCGCATCCGGATTGCCACCGTGCAGTTGATGCAACCATTCCGGTCCTCGAACGTCTCGGCTTCAGCGTCGCGGATACCGCACCGTCGATCTTCGCGGCGAACGACGCACTCTGGGGCGGCGACCACGACCTTCTTACTGTAGGGGCCATCGGTGCTCTCGGTCATCTCGAGACTGTCGCGGGACGGGCGATACGGCAAGACGAAGTTGAGCCATTCTTGTGGGAGACGGCACATCCTGCGGCCGGAATGCCAGAACTGGAGGGTTACCTTCTTGCTGCGAAACGCCGAAGATCTTGGGCGGTTTCGGCCATGGGCTGGTGGAACGACTACCATCTGCTCGTCTTACCAACGGTCTGCGAGCCGCCCGTTCTGATCGAAGCGCGGGCAAAGGAGACCATCGCGCAAACTACCTTGACCGAGATGCGGCAGATGGCTTTCTCATTTCCGTTTAACCTAACAGGTCAGCCCAGTATTTCGCTACCGCTTCACAGCACAGCAGAGGGCATGCCAGTGGGAGTTCAGCTCGTAGCCGATATGGGCGCCGATGACCTGTTGCTGACGGTTGCCGAGCGACTGGAGATGATGTTGCCTTGGAACCATCGAGAGCCACCGACGATGCGGCGGCCTTCTAGCGCGCCGTCCAACGAGTGACACCGACAACGCGAGCACGGCGCTTCCATGTTGCAGCCCCAGATCAGTCAATAGGCATCGGCGGAACACCACAATCTTCTTGCCGGATGCCGGCGAGTCAACGGCGGATGATGCGGCGTGTTGCGCCCGGGCGCCGGTGCGCGCCCTCACCACAATCGTCTTGACCTCAAGGCTTCCGCCGTCCCCCAAACTGTACGGCTGTCGGTCGCCTAGATCGTCGACCGTATCATCGTGCTGCGCGACGACCTTCCGCGAGGTCGACTGGACCGGCGGCATCCTCACACAGCCGAATAATGACTTACTTGCCGGAACCCGAGCGAGCGAGATCTCATCGATGACCGTCACCGATCTGAAGCGGCTGCTTCCAACGGCACGTGCCAAATCATATTGTCGACCTCGGCTTTCGAGATTGCCCCCGACCTGCGTCATGGTCGACTGTGCTCGATCGTGGGCGCGAATCGTAAGATGACTAGCTATCGTCCCAGCCGCCCTCCGGACGTGGCTCTGCGCGATCTCGCCACGCGCGGCGGCGTTTTGGCTATTGCCGGCTGTTTGTCCTGCTGCGGCGAGAGGGCGAGCCATCGGGAATCAACCGGATCTACCGGCTTTTCGCGAGGAACGCTCGCCGTCCGCAAACGGCGGGCTTGCCGAAAGGTTGTGGGGACCCCCTGCTCCGATCCAGGTCGACGCGAGGCCCAACGCGCGCTGATCGCTGGACTTCGTTTCATGATCCGTTCACCAACGGACGACGCTTCCGCATTCTCAACATCGTTGACGACGTCGATCTGCAGGCGGCGCGTTGCCCGTGAGCTCACGGGCATCGTCAACCCACGCGCGCGCGATCCTGAGAAGCCACGCGGCGTTGCCGAAATTGAGCCACCGCTCGATCCCGTCATCAGCAGGTTCGAACGCCGGAATGCGGTGATGCGAGCGCAGCGATGTGACGCGCTCCCGCTCCAACGGTAGCCGTTACCAGTGACAAGGCCATTCCTATTGGGTATGCCGGCGACGAGATCGTTACTGTTGATTGCATCTAGTCGTCCAACACACAACCAGTGTGTGCAACGTGAGTGGCGCAACCGCCGGGCTTGCGGCCGGTGCGTGTGGTGTGAATGATATCGGTGGAGTACGCTCTCCTGACCTCATCGCCATGGTTCGCGTTGATTAGGCTCGGGGCCTCTTTCAAGCGTCGGGTGCCGCGCATGACGCCGTTTGCTATGGCGCCGACGAAACGCCGAGTCATCCGGGAGACAAGTGGGGCTGGCCTGGTCAGCTGGGCCTGTCGATCAAATATTCGGACCGGTGCTGGAGACACGATCAACGCGACTGGCGTGTATACGAACCGTCCGAGCCGTTACAGTTTCCAGCAGTATATGTCGGTCACCTATGCGATGTGCGGAGCTGCAGGTGTCGGAGATGCTTACCAGAGCATCGGTCTTGCTGGTCTTTCTAATTCTGTGTTCGTCACGGGCGTTTGACCTGCTGTTTCCCTTGCACGCGTAGAAACAGAATTCACTTTTCGTGGCCGCGCTGCTCACCTCGCGCGTACTCGCTGTCGATCCGAAGACTTATCCGCGCGTTGGGCTGAAGAGCTTTCCGCGGACCTGCCTGCGGCCGACAACTAGGTCGTTCTCGGCTTTGGCCCCGGATTACGCAGAAGGTGCTGGCAACCCTCGCGCAGGAGCGCGTGCGCCCCACGGGTTTCCTCGTCAGCAAATCCTCGACCGAGTTTCCCACTCTAGTCAGGCATATCGCTGCAGAAGGCCATAAGGTCGCACACCCTAGATGGTCGCATCAGATGGCTTCGAAGCTCAATTCGAGCAGGCGAAGGACGTCATTGATCGCAGTGTTGCGGCGGATGAAACAGGGCTCAACGGCCTCTCGCCCTTGACGCCGTTCTTCCGCTTCCCTTATGTCGATTTGACGCCCGAGCTGCTAGACCACTTGCGGTCACACGTCATCGTCGCGTTCGACACCGCCTTTTGGGCGAGCGATGGGGAGATCCCGGAGCAGGAACTGAAGAAGGTGGCCGAGCGGCTCGATACCGCAAGGAAGGCATCATTTTGCTGCACGATGCGCAGGCGCGGACGACGGCCCTGATGCGAGCACGAGCGTGAAGCCATTCTGGGATATTTTGATAGGCGTCCTGCCCAGCGAGCGCGCCCTCGGTTGCTAGACATTGATGGTTCGTCGGGGAGGCAGCAATGCGGCGGCTTTTTTGCGATCCGAGTGTCGTTGACCAGCTGTGCTTTTTCAACAGAACAAGATCGCCGAAGACGCGGAGCCTAAATGGTGCTAATGTGAAAGAGGCACAATCTTTCGGCTAATCCAGCTAGTGGCTCTGCACAGTGATTTTGACGGGTTGCGCCCCGCGGCGGTCAGATTAGCTCCGGCAGGCTTTTGGGATCAACGAGGACCTCGATACTGCGAGGGGTCCTGGGCTGTCTCTTGATGAGGCCAGCGCGTTCCAGCGTCAGCACCATCTGGTGAACCAACGGCGGGCTGACGCGGAAATATTCCTGCATGTCCGTTTCGGCCGGGGGCCTGCGATGCAGCCGGGTATAGAGGTGGATAAAAGCCAGATACTGCCCCTGCTTGGGCGTGGAGGTTTTTGCCGTAGGACTCACGCCGGCCATCCGATTCAGTTGTTCGTGCGTGCCTCGAACGAGGAGGCACGCCATGAATGTACGCTATCGGGTCGAACTCAGCCAAATCGAGTGCACTGAACTCAGGGCGCTACTCAGCGGCGGCAAGCATGCGTCCCGCAAGCTCAAGCGGGCACAGATTTTACTGGCCGCTGATGGCGGAGCCAGCGACGAGGAGATCGCAAGGAGCGTCGGTGTGGGCGGCTCGACCGTGTACCGGACCAAGCGGCGCTTCGTGGAAGGCAATCTGGAGCGGGCGCTGAGCGAGGAGCCGCGTCCCGGAGCGGAGCGCAAACTCACGGGCAAGGAAGAAGCCTTGCTGGTGGCGACATCCTGTACCAGTCAGCCAAAGGGCCGTGCCCGCTGGACGCTCGAGCTGCTGGCAGGCGCAATGGTCAAGCTCGCCGAACACAAGAGCCTGTCGCACGAGACGGTTCGGCGGCGCCTGGCCGAAAATGGCCTCAAGCCCTGGCGCAAGGACATGTGGTGCATTCCGCAGGTCGACGGCGAATACGTCGCCCGCATGGAGGACGTGCTCGACCTCTACGCCGAGGCGCCCGACCCCAAGCGGCCGGTGGTGTGCTTCGACGAAAGCCCGGTGCAGCTCATCGGCGAGGTCCGTCAGCCGATCCCGGTCGAGCCCGGACGGCTCGAACGTTACCATTACGAGTATCGTCACAATGGCACCGTCAACCTCTTCGTTCTCCTCGACGTGCATCGTCCCTGGCGCAAGGTCGCGGCGGGCGGCGGAAGACTATGCCCAATGCATGCGCGACCTCGTCGACATCCATTATCCCGACGCCGAGACGATCCGGGTCGTCCAGGACAAATCTATCGACCCATTCTGCCGGCGCTCTCTATCAGGCGTTCCCAACTGCCGAAGCCAGGCGGATCTTGCCGCGGCTCAAGTTCCACTACACCCCCAAGCATGCAAGCTGGCTCAACATGGTTGAGATCGAGATCGGCGTCTTCCGGGGACAGTGCCTCGATCGCAGGATCGACGGATTCTCGCGGTAGGCCAGCAGCATCGCGGCCCGCGACACCCGGCTCGCCGGTTCGGTCCTCGACCGCGAAAGAGCCGTCAACGTTTCAATCTCCTCATCGGTCATTGCCAACTCGACCGCTTGCCGCCATCCTGCCATGGTGAAACTCCTCGTTCAGTCAATCGCAAACGAGGAATCCACGAACACGCCTCCCGTTCCATGACCGCCAAGTTCACGGAATCGGTCGTCTAGTTCCGGATTGATGATAGTGGAAGAGTGGGCTTTGCCGAGGCGAATCAGCTTTTACGGAATTTGGTCCGCCGAACGTGATCAGGCCCGCGTTTCGCGTGTTTCGCGATTTCCTCGTCGTGCCTCCTCGATGCGCTTGCGGATACGCTGATAGACGCCCTAGGCACTGTTCCAGGTCGTTCGCCCGTCAATGGCAGGGCTGCGCCCGCTGTGTTCTGCGAAGCATGCGGCGTTACGTTCATAGATCGGTGCTCGTTGATGAAGTCGTCTGCATCGTAGCTTGTGCCTAGCGTGATCGCCGCTGTCTGTCAGCACGAGGCTCGATGAGGTGCAACGTTTCGTTTGGTATGCCCGCCAGCCAGCGTCAAGGAAGCGTCAACGATCAGGCCGTGACGCTTTCCATCAGCCCATCTTCGATGAAGCACACCTTCGTCTCCTTGCCTTTACCGTTGCGGTGAGCACTAGCTTCGAGGTCGGCGTCAAATTGCGGATGTCGTTCGAACGATTCTGGCCTGTAGGTTCGCTTCGGCGTCCGCCGCCTTGCGCTGGCGATTCGCGCGAGCTGTCCTTGGGCTTGACGCTCTTCATCGAGGCCCGGCCTCGATGGGCGTGCCATTGACCGAGACGTGACCGCTCGACAGATTCTTCGCATTGGGCCGTGCCAGCGCCACCGTTAGGAATTTGGCCGCGATGTCGCCTTCCAGCATCCGGTCGCGACGCTTCGAGAACACCGAATGGTTCAAGGGCCGCGTCGTGGACACCGATTCGAACGAACCAACCGAACGGCAGCTCGTTTTCCAACTATGCGACTAGAAGCCGCTCTGAGCGGATCGCATAAAGTGCGTGCAACGACGATCGCCCGCGGCCGCTTCTTTCGGCGGAATTGACGGCGGTCGATCGGCGGATCGAGAGCGGCAAACTCGTACTCTAGCGCCTGTTGGATCTCCTGATCGATCGCGCGCCTATGATATCCTCGCGGTTGATCGCCGGCTGGAAAAGCCTAAGCCTCCCCTTTGCAATGCGTTCGCGGGGTTGGGCGATTCATTGTGCCGGCTCGATCGTTCCAAAGCTCAGATCGTGTCTATTGCCTTCGCTCACATCAGCGCCTGCTAGCATGAAAACTTCGCTTTCTGCCAATCAAAGCAGAATTTCGGCAATGTGAGCCGTCACATCGGAGAAAATCGACTTGGAGCTTGGGTGAGTGTTTTGCTCAACAGATGAAAGCCGCAGTCGAGCGGGATCACGGCGTTAGGGATGGGAGGGAATCGCATGCGCTTCAAGTACACCAGTTCTTGCGCCGTCGGTCGCCGCGCGGTCGTAAAGGCTATGGTTTTCGGATCAGTTGCGCCCTGGGTCATGAACTCCGCGGCGCTCGCATCGTCGTGTGGCGATAGGATCGTGCGCGTCGGCGCTAAGTTGGCCCCTGCCTCATTGAACCCATTTGCCACATGGTCTTCTTTCTGGCCAACTGCGTTCACCTATGACTTCCTTGTCGGTGTGGATGCGCAGCGTCATCCAGACAGGAGGGGTTTCGCCAAAGCGTGGTCGGTTGCAGACGATAAGGTAACCTGGACTTTCAAGATCTGGCCCGGCATGAAATGGTCGGACGGAAGGCCTGCCACAGCCGGGGATGCCGCATTCACCTACAATTATCTGCGCGACTCCATAGGCACGCCCAACGAGCTGAACGTCGGCTGGAACAACACGACGGGATTGGAGAATGTGGCGTCCATAGCGGCCATTGACCAGGAAACCCTGCAAATTGTGACCAAGGTCCCCACTCGGTGGCCAACCGATAACGTCATAATGATTGTTCCAGAGCACATCTGGAAGGACGTTAGTCACGCCGCCGCGCGTAGCACATTCCGCAATGGGGCGCCGCTCATAGGGACGGGGCCTATGATCGTATCGGAGTTCCAGCAAGGTCAGTTCGTCCGCCTTACGCCAAACCAGTACTTCCGCACGGGGCAGCCGGCGACGGCAGGCGTGATCTTGAGCCTCTTGAATACAGCAGATTCCCTAGTCCAAGGTCTAAAGAGCGGTAACCTCGACTATGTTGCTAGTGTCACGGCGGCGCAATGGGCGGACCTCTCGAAAGATCCTAACGTTGCGGTTGGTCAATCGCGAATCGAGCAGCGGAATTTTCTAGCCTTCAACACTGCGTCTGGGCGCGGGGAAGGCAGCACGAAGGCCTTGCAGGATCCGGCGTTTCGCGACGCGATCGGTTATGCGATCGATCTCCAGACAATCGTCGATCGTGGCTTTCGCGGGCATGCCGACGCCGGCGTAGGGTTAGTAATGCCCGCGGCGGAGGACTATTTTTCCGACCTGAGCGATATAAGGCGCCGCTTCGATCTGAAGGAGGCGGCCCGCCGGCTTGATGCCGCCGGCTACAGGGACGCGAACGGAGACGGCGTCCGCGAGGACAAGGAAGGAAAAAGGTTTCAGCTTGAGCTAATCACGGGAACGGACTCGGGTACCCAAGAGATGCCGATCGCGGTGGTGCAGCTGATCGCCGGTTGGCTAGGACAAATCGCTATTCCCGTATCGGTGACCCAGCTCGATTCGGGAGCGCTCGGCTCCCGCCTGACAGCGCCGGAGAATGGTGGTGGAAAGTGGGATCTGGCTGTTGGCGGCAATTGGCTCTCTCCCGCTCCTCATGACATACTCGTCTTGGGCAAACGCGGCGACCGAAACAACCGCTCATACTGGAGCAACGAGCAGTTCGAGCAGCTTCTGTCTCAGGTCGATGTCACTGTAGATCTCAGGAAGAGCAGGGAGTTGGTGGATCGGGCGGTGCGCCTCATCTACACAGAAGCGCCTTATATTATGCTGTGTTATCCCCTCAAGCTCCACGCCCATCGGAAGGACTGCATTCAGGGTTGGGGAACTGAGGACGCTGTGTCGTCGTGGGGGTACTTCCCGTTTGATCGCCTGAAGGCAGTGTGATGGCCGGCAGTCTGCAAGGAGGCCGGACTAGCCGGCGCATCGGGCATGTCACCTTCAGAGCGATCTTAACACTCTTCATGGTGGCAATACTTAACTTCTTGTTGTTCCGGGTCATTCCGGGCGACCCCGCCGATATGCTATTGGCGGGGGCGCGCAATTCAGTCTCAGCCGAGCAAATCGAGTCCCAGCGCAAGAGCTGGGGGCTCGACAGACCATTGATCCCGGACCAGTTGCTAAACTACCTGTCCACGACGTTCCAGGGCGATCTAGGCTACAGCTTCAAGTTCAGCGGTAGGCGTGTCGCCGATTTGATCTTGGAGCGGCTGCCTGCCACCATCGCGCTGGTCGGCGTGGCACAAGTCATCGCTATCCTCTGCGGCGTTATGCTCGGCATCTATGCGGGCTGGCGCCGGGGAGGAGCCATCGATCATGTCGTCTCAGGGACCTCTCTGGCGCTGTATTCGACGCCTCCATTCTGGCTCGGCATGGTCTTGGTGTTGGTCTTCAGCACGGCGTTAGGGTGGCTTCCCGGCTACGGCTCCTATTCGCCGAGTGCGGCGACTGCGGATCTTCCCGACTGGCTAGGGGACCGTGCTCGCCACCTCGTGCTTCCGGTCCTTGCAATAGCGCTGGGGCTGATCGGGCAATATGTAGTAGTTGCCCGCGCGGCGATGAGCGACGTTGTGACCGAGGATTATATGGTGACCGCCCGCGCCAAGGGGTTGACCAGTGGTCAAATGCTCATGCGCCATGCCTTCCGCAATGCGCTCTTGCCGGTTGTAACGTTGGTAACGCTCAATCTTGGCTACATAGTGTCAGGCGCCATTACCGTCGAATCCGTGTTCGCGTGGCCGGGGATCGGCAGCCTGACAGTTGAGGCGGTCAACGGGCGGGACTATCCAGTCCTTCAAGGAGTATTCCTGTTGCTCGGTCTGTCGATCGTTGTCGCGAACCTCGTCACCGACTTAGCCTACGGCATTCTCGATCCGCGGGTGCGGTAACGACAGAGATGGTGATGACAAAGCTTACTGCTGAATCTCGCCGGCACCTCCGAACACAGGCGATAAAATCGTTCCTGCGGCGATTCCTCGGCCATAACGGCGCTTGGCTCGGTCTACTGGCCCTAGCGTTCTTTCTCGTGTTGGCAGCAATGCCCGGCGCTCTTGTAGGCCCCCTACAGACTGCGATCACCGCAACTGGTGACTTCCTCATACCGCCCTCAACCCAGCACCTGCTCGGCACAGACGAGATCGGGCGGGACGTGCTCAATCTCATCGTCCACGGTGCCCGCACATCGTTGACGATAGCGCTGGTGTCGACCGTGATCAGCCTGATAGTCGGAATCACCGTCGGCATGACTTCAGGCTATTATGGTGGCCGGATCGACGCTTGGCTGATGCGCACAACGGATTTCTTTTTCGTCATTCCATCCTTCGTGCTGGCTCTGGTTATCACGCCCGTGGTTTTGGAAGTAATTGGGCGAGGCGGAGACATCCTTGGTTTCCGCCCTTCTCTTTTCGTGATCATTCTGGTTATTGGCTCAACGAGCTGGGCTTTTGTTGCACGCATCGTACGAAGCCAGACGTTGTCATTGCGGGAACGCCAGTTTGTTGAGCGCGCCAGGGTCGTAGGCACCAATGATCTCAACATCATGGTGCATCATCTCCTGCCGCTCCTCGTACCGCAGGTCGCAGCCAATGGTGCCCTCGTCGTTGCCAATGCGATCTACACCGAGACTGCGCTCTCATTTCTCGGTCTCGGTGACCCCTTGCAGCCATCATGGGGCACCCTGCTTTCCCTCGCTGAGCGCGCTGGCGCCGCCAGCTCCGGAGCTTGGTGGTACTTCGGTGCACCCGGCCTGTGTGTGCTCATTGTCTCCCTCGGCTTCGTACTGGTCGGCAATGCGCTCGACGACACCTTCAATCCGCGCCGGAGAGCCATCCCGTGAAAAACCCTTGCCAACAAGCCAAAGCGCCGATTTTGGCGGTCGAAGGCTTGGCTGTCGACTACAGGCTGAGGGGCAGTTCATTGCCCACGATTCGGGACGTGAGTTTCGAAATCCAAGCCGGAGAGGCCGTTGCACTCGTCGGTGAATCGGGAAGTGGGAAGACCACGACCGCGATGGCAATTGCAGGTCTGCTGCCTCCCAATGCTGCAGTCAGTGGCGGCGAGGTGCGTTATCGCGGAGATCGACTCCCGATCGACGATGACGCTGCGATGCGTCCACATCGTTGGAGCGAGATCTCCGTCGTCTTTCAAGGCGCAATGAATGCACTCAATCCCGTTCACCGCATTATTAAACAGATTGCGGAACCATGCCAGCTTCAGCTCGGCATGTCTCGTGACGAGGCGATAGCGAGAGCAAGGGAACTGCTCGAACTCGTTGGCATCTCGGCGGAGCGCGGCCGCGCTTATCCTCACGAACTGTCGGGTGGTATGCGCCAAAGGGTGATGATTGCCATGGCACTCGCGTGTAGTCCCTCGATCGTAATAGGCGACGAGCCGACGACGGCTCTTGATGTCATCACACAGGCGCAGATTCTCAAGCTGCTGACTGCATTGCGATCGCAGCTAAATCTCGCCTTGATTTTGATCACTCATGATCTGTCGGTAGTAGCTGAGTGCTGTGACCGCGTGATGATCATGTATGCCGGTCGCCTCGTCGAGGACGGTAGCGTTGCCGATATTTTTGCGAATCCCAAGCACCCGTACACCAAGCTGTTGATTGAATCGATTCCTAATCCGGAACACGGCAAACGGATGGTTCGGCCCATCCCAGGCGATCCCCCGACCTTGCAGCACCGGCCGTCGGGCTGCGCCTTCCGTTCACGCTGTCCGTCTGCCATGCCGGTTTGCGCGACCGAAGTTCCCAATCTTAAGAGGTGGGAGCAGGGGCGCGTCGCCTGTTACCTTCACCCACCCATGAAACATGAAGAGAAGGCGTTAGCGAATGCCTGACGCTCCCGATATCCTGCGTTTGGAGAACCTGCAGGTTCATTTCCCTGGCCGAGGTGGGGTGCTGGACCATATTTTGGGACGGCCTAGCGCAGCCGTTCGCGCTGTAGATGGTGTCGACCTTGCCGTCCGGCGTGGCGAGATCGTTGCAATCGTTGGAGAATCTGGCAGTGGCAAATCGACCCTCGGCCGTGTCATCACCAAATTAATTCAGCCAACTGGCGGTAGATTGCTGTTTGACGGTGACGATGTGACCTCGATGAAGGGCTTTTCGGCACTGCGTCCTTACCGGCATCGTGTGCAAATGATTTTCCAGGATGCCTATCAAGCGCTCAATCCGCGACACACCGTCTTCGATATTGTGGCAGAACCGTTGCGATCGCTGCGGCTGGTTACGGACCACACCCAGCTCACCCAACGTGTCAGGCAATCTCATGCGGCGGCGGGCCTCAATCCTCCCGAGGAGTTCTTCGCACGCTTTCCACACGAACTGTCCGGTGGGCAGCGCCAGCGAGTCGTGATCGCCGGAGCGCTTGCCGTGGCGCCCGACCTCATCGTGGCCGACGAACCGGTTTCTATGCTTGACGTCTCGATACGTGCACAGATTCTTCAGGTCCTGATGGACCTCCGGCAGCAGCGGAACATGGCGCTGCTGTTCATTACCCACGACCTGCCCGTTGCATGGTTGATCGCCGATCGAATTGCGGTCATGTACCTTGGGCGGGTGGTAGAGACTGGCACTGCCGACGATATCACCTTCCGCCCCCGTCATCCGTATACTGTCGCGCTTAGAAACGCCACGCCGCACGTTCGCGGACACTCGGATCGAGAGAAGTTGCCAGCACTAAAGGGGGAGATTCCAAGCGCCGCACGCATACCGAATGGGTGTCGTTTTCATCCACGTTGTCCGCTAGCCTTCGCTCGCTGCCGCGAAGACGCGCCGCCAACCATTGAAGTGGGCCCAGAGCACACCACTGCTTGCTGGTTGATGAAGTGAAGGCGACAACAGCAGCAAATCACTTCTGAAGCCGTAATTTATCAAGAGACGAAACGATCATGAAACAGGCATGCGGACGCGGTCTCCCCGGGCTGATAACTCCACGGCTTCACCATCTGCAGGAGCGACGGAGGAAACACATCTGTCACTGACGGGTATCTAACATCACGCGTATTCGAGGGCCAATGTACTGCTGATCCCTTTCTATCACGCTGCCAGAGACTCTATCCGTTGCTGTCTCTGTGGCATGCGGTCGACCGGTCGGCGTTGTCGACCATGTCCGCGGCCTTCTCGGCGTGCACCCGTCGCTAGCCTGCCATCAGTGTGCGATCGCCGAGGGCCTGTTGTACAAGGCGATCTAGGCTCAGGTCATTGGCCTGCCCTCGCTCGCTCAGAGCGCTTAATCGCGCCTTCAAGCAGTCTCTGTAGCAACGCAGCGTATGAGATGCCCGCTTCCTCCATCATTCTCGAAAACATGCTGAACGGATTAAGGCTGGGAATAGTGGTCACCTCGTTAATCAGTAGTTCCCCATTGGGTCGTAGAAAAAAATCCACCCGCGCCAATGCCTCACAGCAAATCACTCTGAAGGCTTCGCAACTCAGCGCGCGCATCCGATCAGCCACCGCTTCATCAAGCTCCGCCTTCGTTTTGACTATTACTCCCTTCCCCTCGATTTTCGCCTGATACGTGAAGAAGGCGTGCTGATCAGTTGGAATTATCTCACTTGGCCATGAACAGAATAATTCGCTCGGTCGCTCTGCGTCCTGTAAAATCGCACACTCGAGCTCGCGCGCCTGCACGTACTCCTCGACTAAGACCTTGCTACCATAGCTAAACGCGAGGTTGACGGCAGGCTGAAATTCTGATTCGCAAGTTACCTTGCTGATGCCGATAGAAGAATGAAAACTTGCCGGCTTTACAAATACCGATCTGCTGCAGAGCGCTTCTTGAGCAAACTGAAACTTCACCTCTTCTTGAGATCTCAGAGCCAGAGACCGTGCGATCGGAAGACCAGCGTCGCGCAATATTCGTTTGATGATTTGCTTATCCATGCATATCGCTGGCGCGGGCAACCGGGATCCTACAAAGGGCACCTGCGCTGTTTCCAGGACACCTTCCAATACACCGTCCGGAAGCATCGGGAATACTACGTCAACGTGACATATTCTGTTATCATCGCTGCAGCGGTCGACAAGTGCTTTGCCGCCCCCTCCTGGCAGGAACATTATTTGAGGACCCGACGAATCCAATTGTGAGGGAAAGTTCTTCGTATTCTCCTGCAGTCGCCACGTGCCATCTCGTGAGACACCGACCAGTATCGGATTATAGCGTTTCCGGTCTAAGGCTTCGTAGATCAATCGAGCAGATCTCATTGACAGATCGTACTCAGCAGATCGACCGCCAAACATTAATGCCACGTTTAGTATGGTCATCACAAACGTTCCTGTGTGGTTCGGACAAACTTATCAACGCGCGAGCGTAATAAGCATAGCGTGAAGCAATCACCAGCAACGACGATCTGCAACTACTAAAAGGGAGAGGGCTTTGGCGAACAGGGAATGTTGCCGAGATCAGCGACTGACAGTTGGCAGTCTTTCCGAGAGACGAGGCATATTGCGGCGCGACACGGACCGAATGCGATCCCTTCTTCGGCAAGGCGGTGTCGTCGATGACCAATATCGCGGTTACTCGGCATCAATCCCCAACGGGTTTTGCGGCGCAGATCAGCGCAGAGTGATCGGCCCAGCAACCCCGGCCAGCTCCACTGATCACCCGATGCTCCGGCGCAGTCCTATCGTCGTCACCACTTACTCCGGCCACGTCACCACGACCCTGGCCTTTTCAGTGTTTCGACCAAAGATTCTCCGAATATTTCGAGACCTTGATTTAGTGTCTCAGAGTCGATTGTGAGTGCAGGCAAAAATTTTGCGACCTGATCATCAGGTCCGCATCGTTCGAGAATCAATCCCTTCTCAAATGCTTTCAGTGCCGTAGCCTCAGCGATTTCAGCCACTTGGCAATCGAACCCCAACGCCATCCCCCGCCCTCGAACAGCAAAACCGTTTCCATGTTCGGATGCAATAGCCTCAAGTCGGCGCCGCATGTCTTCTCCCGTCCGTTGAACACCCTGCGAGAAAGTCCGGCTACGCCAATAAATGTTTATAGCTGCGGTTGCAGATACAAGCGCAAGGTTGTTTCCTCGAAAGGTGCCTGTGTGCTCTCCAGGCCGCCATGCGTCGAACTGCTCTTTTATCAACAACATTGATAATGGCAGACCGTACCCACTTAGCGATTTCGACAGCACGACAATGTCTGGCGACAACTCCGCGAACTCGAAGCTAAAGAATTCGCCTGTGCGACCACAGCCCACTTGGATATCGTCAACTACGAAAAGGGCCCCAACACTTCTTGCTATGGCCTGAATTGACTGCAACCATTCCCTGCCAGCTACGTTGATACCTCCTTCTGCTTGCACAGTTTCGACAAGAATGGCAGCTGGAAGGTCGATGCCACTGCTCTCGTCCAGCAGTGCCTTTCGCAGGTAGTCAGCCGTGTCAACAGCTGAACCAAGATAGCGATCATACGGCATGAAAGTTGCGCCGGACAAAGAAACGCCGCTACCCGTCCGGTAAAAACGATTACCGCTCGCAGCAATCGCTCCTAAACTCATGCCATGATATCCTTGTGTGAATGAAATGATATTTTGTCGCCCTGTGACCTTGCGTGAGAGTTTTAACGCTGCCTCAATAGCATTAGCACCTGTGGGTCCCGTGAACTGGAAGCGGTATTGCAGACCCCGTTCCCGAAGTATGACAGAATTGAAGGTCTCCATGAATTCGAGTTTTGCAGGAGTGGCCATGTCAAGCCCATGGACCACAGCATCCGACGCTAGATACTCAGTAATTGCAGCTTTGATCTCATGATTGTTGTGACCGTAGTTCAGCGCTCCGGCACCAGAAAAGAAGTCAATGACCTTTCGACCATCCTCCGTTAACATAATGGAGCCGCGCGCTCGACTGAAAATAGCCGGAAACGAACGTGAGTACGAACGAACGTTTGACTCCAGGGCTTCGAGTACTCTCAGTTGGCGTGGCTCTCTGACTGCTCCGCCCATGGTGGTCTCCTCGGCAGGTAAATGGTTCAATTGACGTGCACGCTTGTCAGATTGCGCGAGCTGTAGACATACCTGCCAAAAGTGTACGGCGTTTCACGTGTATCCCAAAATGGCTCCGCTCATTTAGCGGAAAGCCGGGAATAACGAACCTGCTAATGCTGGTAGTCTCCTGTGATTCAGAGTGAGGTATTACCCTGCACGTAGGCGCCCGTCGTCCATTTCGAAAATCGAAATGCCCTTCAGTTTTTGATGACGGTTTCCGAGCTGCGGTATGTGCGGGGAGAGCAAGCCTGCCGTGTCGTGCTCGAGTGAAGTGGTCCCGGTTGTCTAAGCAGCAATTCCACATCGACAAAAGGGAGCTTCTGCCAGAGTAAGGTCGCGGTCTCACGTCACGATCACAGATCCCCATCATTTCCATTTTGGACGCAGGCTTTCAGTCATGTCGGAGGGGAGGGCACGCCGTCCCGCTTATTAGCGCCGATCAACGGGCGGCGGCGGTCGCTCCGTATTGCGTCGTCCGATCTCGCCGAAGCGCTAACGAGGTTAGGCCTGGATATTCTCAATCTGCCGCGCATTAGCGCAGCTTGATCCGATTAATGGAACATTTGAGCGCGACCCACGCTCGATTCGCGCTCCGCTTTTGCGGCCTTCAGCTCGCAGATAATGGGTAGCGAACAGGTCCAAGCCGGTGGCGCCCATCTGTGACGCGTAGTTGCGCGGGCTAGCGCATGAGTCCGCGTCGACGGCCGATCGCGAAATCAGGGCAGAATTGTATCGGTGAAAGATGAGGCCATCTGTCCACCGAAGCAAGCGGAGCAGCGTGACTTTCATAAGATCGATATCGGCTTCGCGGCACTGACTGACGAGTGGGACGGTTCGCCATCCCTGATTCTCGAGTTCAGGGAGACCGCAAAACTCTCGTGGCCGACGCAACTGCGAACGCAGAAGACCGCCATAAGATTGGCCAGACGCTCCTCCGGGCGCAGTGTTAAGTCGTCCGCTTGCAACCCGATTTCAGGATCATGTGGAACAGCTCGTTTTTCCACTGCATGGCTTACCAGTCTATCTTCTCGGTCGCCTCGGAGCCTCCGCGGACGGAAAGGTCCGTGATCAGCTTCCACCGATCGTCTTTCGGCCCTTCGGCGCGCGCGTTCGTTGACGTGGACTACCGTCAAGCTGAGCGCGGGGTAGTGTTTCTGCTAGCCGATTAGAGGCAGAACCGTGATACGTTTCTTGATCTCCAGCGCGGCTTTGGTCATCTCGCCCTTGTCGTCCCTCACCTCGATATGATGCAGGCCTTTGACGCGGGTATCTTCCATCTCGTCCGCAATTAATGCCCGCCATTGCCCGCCAGCCGATCGACGCAGGTGCGGACAAGGAAGGGAGCGCCGAGGCCCTGCGTCAGGCAGTAGAATTCGTAGATGTCACTTTCGCGGTCGCCGACATGGATGCAACGCTCCGGCTGTCCGAGTCGTTCGACGGATTGTCTCAGATTGTCGAGTCAGCGGGCACTTTCCTTCTTTTCGTTGGGAACGCGCGTCGGGTTGATCTTTCTTCTTGAGCTGGGCTGTGCCCTTGAACTGTTTCGTGTCCGGAATTTCACCGCCGCCAGTCCCAAGGGCAGGCCTTCGGTAGTGACCGCGAGGCTGGAATGCATCAGCATTCCGTAGATCGTGTGAGGTGCCACCTCTGGTCTTTGTCGCGGCCGCTATTGACCCTCTTGGTCATGCCGATGGCGTTCGTGTTCGCCCGCTGGTAGGAGAACTCCGTTATATCCTGGAACAGAAGAATCGGCCCGTACAATCATCGTAACGCGTGCACGTCGCGGTGAAGTGGCCACTAAGGATATCGGCCTCTTTCATGCGCTCGTTAGCGAAGAAGCGGTAGGCCGCCTTCGAATTCGCCCAGTCCAGGCATGCGAACGGTACGCTGCCGCTCATGCCGTCACTGATTTCTTTATAAGCTCGCCAAATCGTCGACCAAGCGAGCGTCTTTGAACGCAGTTTCGTCGATCTCACGCTCTGTCCAATGCTTGATCGCGCTTGCATCCCCGTGATCCTGGCCTCCAATCGGACATGCCGAACGAGATGGTGTCACACTGCTTGAACGCATGAAGCACCCCGCTGCCACGATTCAGGTGCTCAGCAATAAATCGTTGCTCCGCCACCCGCACACTTCTCGGCTGGTATGGCGACGGGATCGATGTCGAGCAGCACCCACATAGCGGCCGCCCTCACGCCGACGATATCGAAGCCACCGAGAAGGTCGCCGATTCCAATCGAGCTGGTCTATGTCGAAAACGGTTACTACGGCCACAGAACGGCCAACCCATGGCGCGTCATCATCTCCAAGCGCGGGTTTGCGGTGTCATCAGAGCGCCGCCGATCCTCCATTGGGCCTGTGATCGGGGACATGACTACCGCTGGCAACCTCGGCCAGGCGAATGCCACGACAAGAATGCCGCCAATGTCGTCCTTCCCGCGTTCGCCCACAACGCTTCGCTTCGTCCTCGTCTGGTTCAGGATGCTGCTGCCGCGCATCCTGAAAACGCATTTGCCAGTCAAACGTGCAAGGTGATTACCAGCAGTTGAACATCTGTTGCGATTATCGGAGCTTGAGCGCCGGTCCGGAGCGATCCTATAGCGGAATGCAACAATTTCCGCCTCGGTCAACTACCAGCGCTAGTAATTGATCTGGATAACTGAAGGCTGTCATCTATTGCTGAATGAAATTCCGTTACGCGAAGGAACACGATCCACCCTCGAAAACGGGGCGGGAGCATACTTCAAGGATGGAGGTCTCGGGGACCAAGCGGTCGAAGACGCTGGAGGCAACCGGGCGATGATGATGATGATGATGATCTTCAACGTCTTTCAGACGATTGGCTATTACGGTTATGCAAACTGGCTACCAACGCTCCTAATTAAACAGGGCGTTACGGTCACGACCAGCCTCGGATATACGACGCTGATCGCGTTGGCTGTGCCGGGACCGTTGCCTGGAATCCTTATCGGTGACCGCTTCGAGCGCAAGCGTGTCATCGTCGCGATGACTAGGCTCAACGTAGTGTGCAGCCTGTTGTTCAGTCAGGCCTCCAGCGTCGTCACCATCACTATCCCGGGTGTCTTGCTTACGCTTGCGGGCAACATCATCTCGGATAGCTATCATACGCAGCAACAGCAGTTGCTCCGACCGATATCAGGGCGCGTGCCGCGGGTTCGTTTATTCCTGGAGCGTGCTCTCGGCGGTCTGCAACGCAATCCTGATTGCGTTCATGCTCGAAAAGCCGGAGTGCTCGGCGTATTTGTGTTCATCGGCTGCGCGATGATAGTCGTGATACCGGCGATTGGTCTGATGGGGCCGAGAACTCGTGGTCTCGAGCTCGAAAAGATTTCACATTAGTGGTGATACGGAATGGAGCGTTCTTCTGTGGCGAAACTGTCATTGCCGGGGCGGGTCCTTTTCCTGTCCGAGAACCCGGGGTTGGTGCGGAGACAGCTCGCAGGTGAAGACCTGCCCTTCGCCCAATGCGCGCCCTTGCGCCACGAGATATCGACGGATGAAATTACGCCGGTGCCATCTGTCGTCGTATTCGACGAACGTTTGGCATCGCACGCCCATATAGGGTTTAGGGCGGGCTCGGAGAACCCGATTGGGCCGGGCCAGCTCATGGCCGCCAACGTTGCGGTGCTCGTTGCCGGTGATCGTTACGGCAAAGGCTCGTCGCGCGAGCACTCTCCAGTTGCGGAAAAGGCTGCTGGAGTTCGGCTTGTTATCGCCAGCAGCTTCGAGCGAATTTATCGGCAGAACTCCGACAATGTCGGCCTCTTCACTTCTACCGATTTGGGCCTCGCTGACCGCATCCGGAGCGGCGAAGAAATAAGCATCGAGGAGCTTTTGCGCGGACGCGACCCGATCGCGTCCGCAATTCTACGCGCCGCCGGCCTTCTCGCCTACGGGCGTGAGAAATTGCAATCGATCAATACCGTTGCTGCGCCTGAGTCCGGACGGCCGAAAACGTTATTCGAAAAGATCATCGACCGTCAGGCCATATCAACTGACGACGCCGGTCCAGTGACGGCCGTGGGGCAAAGCGGCTTCGTGCGCGTCGATTACCGTTTCGTTCATGACATCTACACGGGTATGTGTCGGCATCTTCTTCACCAAAAATTCGGGCCGACGCCGAACCTGTTTGATTCCAAATCAATTCTGGCTTTCGAAGATCACTACTCCTACACGCATCTCAGCCGCGCTCACCGGAGCCTGATGCCCCATGTTCAGGAACTGTCAAATGCCCATCGTGCGTTTGTCCGCGAACATGGGCTGCGGCACCACGGCTACCTGTCTGATGGTCCTGGCTCGGAGGGTATCTCGCATTCGCTAATGGCCGAGCTGTACGCCAAGCCAGGCCAGCTCATCGTTGGGACGGACTCGCACACGCCGCATTCTGGCGCGCTCGGCTGCGTCGCTTTTGGGGTTGGCACGACAGATATTGCGAACGCGTTCATGACCGGCGCGGTTCGCATGGTCATGCCAGAGGGTATTCTCATCGACCTCGTCGGAAAACTGCCGAGCGGGGTCACTGCGAAGGACATTGTGCTCCATTTGCTGGCTCTGCCGGCCATCCGGTCGGGGGCCGGCGTCGGCCGGGTGTTTGAGTTTGCTGGTCCTGTCGTGAGTTCGCTCTCGATCGACGAGCGCGCGACACTCACGAACATGACTGCCGAGCTCGGCGGGTTCACCGGCCTGGTTGCGCCCGACGAGGTCACCCTCCGATTCATACGGGAGCGCAGAGGCGAAGAATGCGAACTCGAGGACTGGATGCGGAGCGATGACGATGCGGTTTATGCCGAGAGATTCTGCATCGACGTCTCCACATTGTCGCCTCTGGTGGCGCGACCGGGTGACCCAGGTAACGGGATCGAGCTTGCTGCGCTGACTGAGCGCGTTCCGGTGAACATCGCCTATGGCGGCTCCTGTACCGCCGGGAAGCGGGAGGACTTTGACGCCTACCACGAAGTCTTGGCTTGGGCAGCCAAACACGGTCTCTCGGTTGCGCGCGGAGTGAGATTGTTTCTTCAATTTGGAACAGTGGACGTGCGCGAGTACTGTCGGGGGAAGGACTATTTCAGCGCTTTCGAGGCCGTAGGTGCGGAATTGCTTCAGCCGGCCTGCGGAGCCTGTGCCAATTGCGGTCCGGGATCCTCAGAAACGAGCAACCAAGTAACGATCTCGGCTATCAACCGCAATTTCCCGGGCAGATCAGGGCCTGGCCAGGTTTGGCTCTCGAGCCCGTATACTGTGGCGGCTAGTGCCATAGCTGGCTGGATCATCAGTTTCGAGGATCTGAAGAAGTTGCAGGCTACGCCAACTTGATCTTGACGACCTCCCTAGAGATCACTGGACTCGAACAAGAAAATGAATCCACTATCGACTTAGGCGACATCCCCTCCAACCAAACTATCTGCGCCGCAGCCCAGATTCATTGGTTCGGGCCGGCTGTGCGATCGTGGTGCCGAACATGCGTCTCCTTTCGATTGTCCAGAAGTTTGCCGCTTTCGCTCGATAGCAAGATTGGTGGCCTATCAAGATGCGTCTCAAAGGGTATACGGCTGGGCCCGCTGTGGATCAAATGAACTGCCTATGCGAATGAATGAACAAGATATAGAAGGCTCGGTTCGTGCGAGGAAAAGCGGTAGCGCTCTCTCGATTCGTACGTGTGACATGTGTGAATGTCCTCCAACGGCAGACGCGTTCTATCTCGCCGGCCCTTCATGAACATTGGCGCAGTTTCTTCGGGGCGATCGGCCAGCCTGAGTTTTTGTCGCAACCACGCTTTGCAAGCCAAGCTGCGGCGCTGACACATCAACGAGGCCTGCGAGGAGGTCAGCCGCATCTTTCTCACCCGGACCACCGCAGAATGGCGCGACCTCCTGGAGCGCGCTGACGTTCCGGTGATGCCGATGCATACGCTCGAAACGAACTCGAGGATCCTCACCTCAAGGTTGTCGGCCTCTTCAACACCATTGATCATCTCGTTGAAGGACGCATAAGTTGCCTTCAACCTAGACGTGACACAGCCGCAGGCTGGCGGACCGGCACCGAGCCGGGTCGCGACATCCTGCAAGGAGCCGGTTTCTCGGTCGCGGAGATTGAACGCTTAGGCCAACAAATGCTGTCCATCTGCGGACTTCGACATAAAAGTGGCGGAACTATGATGCACTCACAAGTCAACGCGCCACTTGCGGCCAAGTCACGCGCATAATCAGGAAGAATGCGCAGGAATTCTGCGTGTGCGCACGGGACGAAACGACCAGAACCATCGAGGTGCTGAATTTAAATATAGGCACAATGGAGGTGACATATGGCCACGACAGTCTCAGCGATTCCTTTCACCGGCGTCCCATTCCCGCGATCGGCGTATGACCGTCGGCGGGAGAGGGTATTCGAGGCTATGGCTCGCGCGGAGCTCGATGCGCTCGTCGTGACTGCCCATGGTCATCTCAGATATCTTACCGGATATGACGGGCGAGGTGGATATTTCGCGCCCTTTCCGTTGATCCTCGTGCCGGGGCGAGCGCCGACATACGTTGTGAGGGAGTATGAGGTGCAGGCAGTTCGCGCGAACAGCTGCATTGACGAGTTCGTGCCCTATACGCAACAGTACGACTTTGCCAAGGTGTGCGCCGGCGTGCTCAAGGGGTACGGAGTTCAGCGCGGCAGGATCGGCCTTGAGCTCGGCTGTTGGAATCTCGCGCCGAACGATGTGAGCGCGCTTCAGGGCCAGCTGCCCGAGGCGAAGATGGGGGACGCGACGGGATTGGTAGCTCTAATCGCAGCTGTGAAGACGGAGCTTGAGTTGGAGGCTATGCGTGAAGCCATGGTATTCACGGACATAGCGGTCCAAACGTTCAATTTATCCATTCGCGAAGGTGCGACTGAATTGGAGGTGTTCAAAACCATGGAGGCGCAGGTCGAAAAAGCTGGCGGTGAGATCCGGATCGCTTCCGTGACGCTCCTGTTTGGCGAAAGAACGAAGATCCCTCATGGTTTCCCGGCGCGAAATCCAATCAAGAAGAACGAGCCTGCGTTTATGGAGCTCGGCGGCTCGAAGAATGGTTACACAGCTGGCCTAGTTCGCAGTGCGGTATTGGGGGCGCACCCCGAGGCTGAGTCCCTGCATGCCGTGGCTGTGGAGGCGCTCGAGGCGGGGATTGCTGCGATCAAGCCGGGCGTCACGGCTGGCCAAGTAGACGCCGCGGTTCGCAGGGTCATCAATCGATCGGGGCGACCCGAACTGTTTCGGCACCGCGCTGGTTACCAAACGGGCATTCACTGGACCGAGCGCGGAAATCTGAGCCTTGAGCCAGATTCCGCTGACATCCTCCAGACTGGAATGACTGTGCATCTACCCGTTATCCTGTTCGGCGAGAGCGGGTATCTCTTTGGATGCAGTGAAAACGTGGTCGTCACGGAGAAGGGTGCTCAAGCCCTCAGTCGTACACCGCATACTCTTTTCCGCGCGTGACTCTCTGGCCAGCCCGCTACACACACACACTTGGTTGATACGGCAGCAAAATCTTGTCCGCCGCTCGCGTTAGCCAGCCGCTTATGCAGGTGAGCGCACTGTGGTTCAATCGCCCCATCGGCAAGAACCAGGCGATCCAGCATTCGCTGGCGGTGAACTGGATGGGGCTCGAGGCGGCGACCCTCATCGTACGCAAGGCGGCTTGACTCTACGACGGCAAGAAGCGCTGCGCCGCCCCCGCCAATGCGGCCAACTGTCTCACTGCGGACGCGGGCTGCCACGCATGCGAACGCGCCGTTCTCATCCACGGCGGCTTCGGCTACGCGAAGCAATATTACGTCGAATACTGCCTGCCTGCGTGAGTCGCTGATCCCGGGCGTCGCCCTCATCAGCTGCGAGCTGATCCCGTGCCACATCGCCGAGCGCACGCTCGGCCTGCCCAAGTGCTGGTGAACCCGATTTGTTGCGATCCTTCCTGCTGTCGCCCGCTGCCCGCCGCGACCTGCTGGCAAAGTTCCCGCGTTTCGGCGTCGACTACTGCGTAGTCGACTTGGAAGACGGCAGGAGGCGTCCGCCCGCTCCACACTGGCGCAGGCGGTGCGAACCGTGCGTGAAGGTGGATATTGGGGCGGGCTGACCGTGCGGTCAACGAACCCAACTCGCCACACATCTCGAGGACCTGGCGGCAGCCTTGGCCTAAGACATCGATGGCGTGGTGATCCCGAAGGGGGAGGAACCCGCGCAGCTGTCGCCGGTCTACCACCAGATTGCCAGGATCGCCGCCGGAGATAGGAACGCGCGGGCTAGGTTCATCATCGCCGGCATCGAGAGCGTGCGTGGTGTGCAGTCGGTGACGCAGCTCTGCCGGACCGAACTTGGCGTACGTGCCGTCTATCTCGGCGCGGAGGACTATGCCGCCGCGATCGCCGGTCGCCGCACGGCGGGAGGCCGGGAGGTGTTCGTTGCCCGATGCATAGTGGTGATCGCGGCCAAGGGGTCGGACTCGACGCCATCGAGCACGCGGTGATCGACATCCGGGACGACGTGCTCTATTTCGCGGACGCGACCGAGGCGCGGGAGCTGGGTCCACGGCAAGTGCTGCGTGACGCCTCGGCAGGTGAAACTCGCACAAGGTGTTTCTGCCCACCGAACAGGAGCGCGACTTCCCCCGCCGGCTGCTTGCCAAGTACAACCGCGCGCTGCGACCTTACGTCGGCGTGATTGAGTTTCGAAGGGCAAGATGGTCTCGATGGCCCCTTGCCCAAGCGCGCCCAGGCGGTGCTGACCGGGAGACGCTCCGTTACGAGCCACCATTCGTGCATCGAGGGATTCGAGTTCGCTCACTACGTGCGCCCCGTGATCCGCCGTTGTCATGGGCCAAGCTGTAGGCGAGCCGACCTCGCTCTCGCGCGCACTCGTGGACCAGAGGGCCACCCTCAGCGGCAGCAGCATCTTCCTGGGTTCTGCATTGTCCAGCAACTTCCAGCCGCTCCATGGCGACCACCTGCGCCTCCGCGGTTTCCGTGCCATCGGCACGGTGCGCAAGCTCGTGAGCGAAGGGCTGCTCGATCCGACTCCCTTCCATGTCTCCACCATCGCTCCCGCGATCGGGCAGGGCGGGATTGCCTGCGACGTGGCCCGGATCCATGTGAACCGCGCCAACGAGCGCGGCTAGCACAGTTTCGGCTGATCTCGGACTACGTACGTGCAGCAGTTGCGCGTGCCTCGGCAGTGATCGCCGAAGTCAACGAGCAGGTCCCATGGACAGTCTGTGAGGCGCCGCTGCGCACCGAGGAGATAGATGTTTGCGGGCACATCGACTGCGCGCTGACCGAGGGTCGCCGACGCCCTTCGGCGAGCGCCAGCGGCAGAGCACTGAGCTTGTGGCCGCGGGAGTTCCGGAACGCGCGAGCAAGTTGGCATCGGCGCGACACCCGAGGCGATCGTCGCGGGCCTGGCCGGACACCGCGATCTTGGCATTCACCCCGGGGTGATCGGCGACTCGGTGGCCGTTCTGATGGAGCGCGGCATCGTCACGAACGCCTGCAAGGGGGCATCGACGAGGGCGTCACGCTCACCGGCAGCCTGATCGGCACCTCTTTACCGCTTCGCCGACCAACGAGGCGCTGCAACTGCGCTCCTCGAGCTAGCTGCAGCGGCTGGTGTCCATCAATTCGGCGCTGGAGGTGGACCTCACCAAGTGAACGCCGAGGCGATCGGGACCGACAATTTACGTACCATTGGTGGCGAGGTCGATTTCGTCCGAGCGCCCGCGCAATCGCAGGACGGCCCGTCCGTGATCGCGCTGCCTGCTGTGGGCAAGCGCGGGGAGGCGAAAATCGTGACTTCCTTGTCGGGGCCGGTCCGCCCGCAGCGCTTGTGTGCGGCAGCGGGTACGCGCCGGTTCGCATCGCGGCACCGGAATATCGGGACGCGCTACTCGCTGCGGCGCGCCGCCCAATGGAAGGAGATCTGAGCGATGTCTGAAGACGTGTTGTTCAAGGTGAAGGGGCCGGTCGCCCTGATCACCCTCAATCGTCCGGCGCAGCTCAACGCCATCAACTCCGGCATCCGCAGCGGCCTGACACACGCATGGAAGTGGTCGAGCAAGACGAGGCGCCCAAGGTGGCGATCCTCACCGGCAGCAGCGAGAAGGTGATTTGCGCCGGCATGGACCTGAAGCAGGCGGCCACCTCGCGCCTGCTGAAGACCCCGCCACGCGACTTCTTCCCGGTGCTGGGCGACAACGTGCACGCTTCCACGCCCATTATCGCCGCCGTCAACGGTGTGGCGTTACGCCGGTGGCTGGCTTTTCGCGCAGATGTGTGGCATTTGCGTCGCCAGCGACAACGCTTCGTTCGGCATCACCGAGGCCAAGGTCGGCCGCGGCATGGCTTGGCCGACCCCACTGATCCATATGCCGCCAAGCGCATCGTGATCGAAAGCTCATCGGCTCACCTCTGAGTGCGCAACGGGCGCTCGAGCTTGGGTTCGTCAATGCCGTGGCGCCGCAGCAGGAACTGCGGGCTGCGGAACCGCGTGCATTCGCGGAAAAGCGGCCGGCGGAATGACAGGGCCGCTGATGGATATCAGCTCACGAAGAAACACGTACGCGTACGTGCCATAGCGCGGGCCTGGCCCCCAGCCGATGCTGATCCGGCTCGTAGTACCTGCGGCAAAAGGGGTAACTGCACTTCCACCCGTAGACGGTGCATTGGAACACAATAGTCGCTTGGAGATCAACCAGCTGCATCGATCAGCGATCGAGGCGCTGGCGTGGAAACTATTGCGCCCTCGAAGCCCTCCCGATGGCTTCCGTTCCGAGCGCGCCTGCGCTTGCTCGATGCCCATTGTCATGCCGGGTGCAGCATGGCGCGAATGTTTAGTTCCCGTATGGCCCCTCGCTGCTTCTGTCGAACAGCGCCACTTCAGAGGGCCGCAGAAGCGCACGGATTTATTTGCCTTAGCCTTCCTTTGAAGGAGCATCTATCGCTAGTCGGCGGCTTCGTCCGCCGCGTGTCATGGCGAGCGCATCGGACTGGTCGCCATGACACTGGAAATAGCTGGCCGCGATCTTGCCGAAGGCGCCCTGCGAACCACCGTCCTCCGGCTGAAAGCTTGCGCAGGTTCTTGCCGATCTCCGGCCCCCGCGTCTTTGTAATCTGCTCGACGCCCACCACGAGCACGACCTTGGCCTGCCGCCAAGAGGATCGCACGAACGCCCTGATGGGACGGCGGCCGAGCTGGTGGCGCAGGCATTCTCAACCCGCGTCGCCCGCTTGAAGCGCAGCGCTGGGTCAGCCTGCAGCACCAGCAAGGCGGTAAAATCCTGCGCCGAGAAGCTCGCGTTGAAATGGCCGATCACGATCTCATGGACTTGGTCGGCGGTGACATCGGCATCGACCAGGGCATCGGTCGCGACACGAACGATGAGACTCTCAATCGTGTCGGCATCCTGCTTGCCGAATGGCGTATCGGCCCAGCCGACGATCGCAGCGCTCATAAGGAACCTCCTTATCGATGACCCATCATGTTAGGCGCGCCAAGCCACGCTAATGGCGAGCGTCCAACCATTTCGGCCGGAGATGCGACGATTTGCCTGGTCGCTGCATCGGCTGGCAAGCTCAACATCATCGTTCGCAGCCAGGCCAACAGACCAGCATCGCCCGCACTCTCGACATGAGCTATTTGACGAATAGCCGTCGAGGCGTGGACGTGAGAGCCTCGTGCCCATTGTCGGTAACGGCGAATGACTGGGTTATCGCGATACCGACATTATCGAGCCATAGCCCCGGCATCATGTGGAACACCATTCGGGGCGCCAAGACCGTCTCGTCACCGCGTCGGAGACTAGCGGTTCGCTCTCCGACGGCAGGGGGGAAGCCAGCGCCGATAGAATAGCCAAGCCTCGCTTCCTTCTCAAAGCCATGACGGGCCAACGTTTCACGGAAGGTGGCTTCGACGTCCGAGCACGTGCGACCTGGCTGCACGGTTTGAAGGCCCGCGTTAAGGGCCTCGACCACAAATTTCGCAAGGTCGTGATAAGCTGGCGCGATCCTACCGACAGCGATGGAGCGGCTCAGGTTGACTTGATACCGATGCCGGTTGCCAAACAGCTCTAGGTTGACGATGGTCGCTCCAGGGAGCCGGTTGTCTGTCCATTCGGCGTGAGGGGCAATTTGCCGTTCACCCACGCAAAGGAAAGGAGGCGTGCAGGCGTAGCCGCCGCCATACTCCGGGGTGCCTGTCATCTGCGCGTGGTATATCACCGCCGCGATGTCACATTCGCGAACTCCCGGTTCGATCACTTCGACGGCCTTCCGCATCATGGAATCCGCGATTTCTCCGGCCTCGCGCATAATCGCAATCTCGGCCGGACTTTTGACAATGCGGATCCAATTCACTAGCACGTCAGCATCGACAAAGGTGGCGTGAGGAAGTGCGCGAGTCAGGTCAGCGTGAGCTTTCGCCGAATAGTAATAAGCGCCCATCTCGACCCCAAGCCGGGCCCTCTCGCCCCCGAATTCTTTGACGATGTCCGCCATGAAATCATAAGGCGACAACGCAGAGTGAACATACTTGTCGGCGTACGCTCTAATGTTGTCTTCCATCAAGTAAGTCGTCATCACCGCTGAAACGCGGTCCATGAATCTTCCTATCCAGATTGGTTCAGGAAGGTCGAGGCCCACCATAACCATCTGAGGGGCATAAAATGAATAAGCATTATACCCCGTTAGGTAATTGTGGTTCGCTGGCTCGGAAAGGAGCAAAAAATCAATGCCTCTTTTCGACATTTCCTTTTTTACATTATCGAGGCGTCCGACAAACTCGGCGCGCTCGAATTGTGTTTCTCTCTTCATCAAAGTCTGCTCCAGGCCTTGCTAAATGGGGCGCCGCCCAAGTATCGGCGTCATTTTTGCCGTCCATCAATACGGGTTCAACGGCGTTCAATCGTAGGATCGGATGTCGCGGTATTTCTGCTGATGTGAGCGCCAAATCGCGGAAATGCTGCCAACTGATCGTCCCATTTGCATACAGTCGCCGACTTGCCCCTCATAAGGATGGCCGCGATCTCCGAGCAACGCGAGTCGCCGCCGGCTGGTCAGGACTGCCGCCAGCTGACAGCCATCGATGTCGCCTTTTCCTGCGTCGCTCCAGCCTACTGTATGTGATAGCCGAGATCGAGATCGAGAACTTCGGCATGTTCGCCGAGGTGAGGGCGAGGATGTCGCCGATGATCCGCATCGATGGGCTGGGCGATAGATATAGGTGTTGCGGACCATGAACTCCTTAAGGATGTCGTTCTGGATGGTCCCTGAGAGGTTGGGCTGCGGTACGCCCTATTTCTCGCCGCGACGATGTAGAGCGCGAGCACCGGTAGGAAGAAGGGCACCGTTCATCGTCATCGACACGCTCATCTGGTCGAGCGGGAGGCGCGAGAACAGCGAGCGCATGTCGTAGATCGAGTCGATCGGGACGCCCGCCACGCCAACATCGGCGCCGACGCGCGGATGATCACTATCGTAGCCGCGATGGGTGGTGAGATCGACCGAGAGACCCTTCTAGCCGGCGGCGAGGTTGCGCCGGTAGAAGGCGTTGGAACCCTCGGCCGTGGAGAAGCCGAGAATATTGCCGGATGTCCAGGGTTGGGTTGACATACATCGTCCGGGGCCGCGCAGATAGGGCCGCAGGCCGGCAGGCTGGTAGACGAAGGGCAGTCCGTCGCGCTTCGGCCGCCCGAAGATTGGCTTCATCGGGCTGTCTCCCGGCGTCAGCCAAGGCTCGTCGGCAGGGAGAAATTGGGCAGCGCAAGTAGCGGAAATGGCGCAGTTTTTATGCGCGATATGGTCAAATTCAGTGGATGCCTGCGCTCCTACGTCCTTAGGCTTAGCAAGGCGCAGTTGACGTGGCGCCACAACCCGACAGGGCCGTAGACGGAGCAACCAAATGAATATCGAAAAGGCGCCGCTAGTGTTTCCCCGAGCGGAGTACGCGCGTAGACTTGAGCTCGTTAAGTCAGAAATGAGGCGTCGAGATATAGAAACTCTTTTCGTCTGCAGCTCAGCGAATATTATATACCTTACCGGATACACGGGGCGTTCCTCGTACGTCCCGCAGGGTCTTGTTATTAGCCTGAATGAAGATCAGCCGACGTTCATTATGCGTTCACAGGACGCTGTCGCGGGTTATCATCAGACGTTCCTCGACAAGGATAGGGTGATTGGTTACCCCGAAAGCCTGATTGGGCACGGTGACAAGGACGGTTATGACGCCGTGATCGAGTTTATTGCTGAGCGCGGGCTCGACAAGAACGGGATTGGCCTGGAAACGCTCACGCTGTCTATGCAAGGCAGGACCTATGCTGCTATGCCTACAGTGGCGAAGTTCAAGTCCCGCCTCCCGAACGCTCGCCTGGTCGATTTTTCGAAGGCCATTGATTGGCTCCGGCTGGTGAAATCTGATGCCGAAATCGCCATCATGCGGGAGGCTGCCGCGATTTCCGATGCTGCGATCGCTCGCGCCGCGGAAGTCATCAAGCCGGGAGTTCGGGAGGCAGACGCTGTCGCTGAGATTGTAGGGACTCTTATCCGAGGCGCGAACGGTAAGGCCGGCACTTTTCTCGCGCCAGTTTACTTTGTCTCATCTCCGAGAACTGGCACCTCGCACATTCCGTGGAGCGACGATAGCCTCCGTGCCGGGTCGCAAGTAAATCTCGAATGCGGCGGCATGCGTCACGCCTACGCGGCTGCAATTATGCGCACGTTTTCAATCGGTAAGCCTTCCGACGGGTTGCGACAAATGCATGAGGCTGAAATCGCAGGACACGCGGCCGCGCTCAAAGCTGCTCGGCCGGGCGCGACTTGCGGCGATGTAGCCGCAGCCTTCCGGAATGAAATGAAACGTCACGGCTTGGATAAAGATTCTCGCTGTGGGTATCCCATTGGTATCGAGTGGCTTGAGCCCACGGCAAGCCTGAAGGTCGGTGATGAGACCGAGCTGAAGGAAAACATGACCTTCCATCTCATGCTTGGCAATTGGGTGGACGATCATTTCGGGTACGTGCTCAGCGATACCATTCGTGTCACCGATAACGGTGCCGAGACCCTAACAAGTGCTCCGCGAATTATTTACGAAGTCTGAGCCCACGGCGGCGATTGTTTGGCAGCCGAGGAGGCAAGCCGTTGCGTGAATCGGCAACATCATTCAACCAAGAGTGTGGGGCGCCAATCGACTGCCCCAATAAAATCTGGCAACCTCTCGCGGATCCGGATTTTGTGTCGCAAGTGCGGAACTTCGCTCAGGCGCGTATCGCTCCAGAAGCGGATCGCATTGATCGAGAGGACGTGTATCCACTCGAAATCATCCGTGACTTCGCGAAGGCGGGCCTCACGCGCACAGTTGTCCCGACTGAATATGGCGGTAAGGGCGATTTTCGACTGACTGCCGCATTGTTTGAAGAAATCGCCTACGCGAGTTGCGCGGCCGCAATCTCGTTGGTTACGATCTTCCAAGCGATGACGATGATCCGGCTATTTGCCTCTCAAAGCCTCAAAGATCGCTACATACCAGAAATCGCGAACGGGCTCGCCTGCTCCTATTCGCTTACCGAGACGAGCCACGGTAGCGATATCCGCAGCCTTGATACAAAGGCTGTACGCGCGGGTGACGAGTGGATCCTCACCGGCGAGAAAAGCTTCATCACCTCTGGCGACAAAGCTGAATTCTTCGTGATGCTCGCCGAGACGCCGGTAGGGGTCTCCGCGTTCGCAATCCCCTATCCTCTGCCGGGTCTCGAAAAGTATGTTGGCGAACACAGTTCGACGTTTGGCATGCGCAACGGTCCGCACGTCAATATGCGCCTGAAGGAGGTGCGGCTTCCCGCCGATCATCTGATCGGCATTGAAGGTAAAGGCGTGCGCCAGGCTGCGACCACGCTCAACTATTCGCGCAATTGCGCTGCGGCGGTCAGCATTGGTATCGCTCGCTCAGCGTTTGACGGTGCGCTCGCGCGCGCGCGGGGGCGTATCGCCTTCGACAACACGATTCTGAATCTGCAAGGCATCCAGTGGTACTTTGCTGAAATGCTAGCAGATATCGATGCGTCGCGGCTGCTCGTCTATCGAGCGGCGCAGGCGCTCAACGATGACAACGACATCGATCGCTATTCGAGCGTCGCCAAATTAAAAGCCGGGCGTGTGGCTACTGAAACCTGCCTCACCGCAATGCAGATCTGCGGGGCGTGGGGCACTTCGGATAATACACCCTTTGGTCGATATCTGCGTGACGCTAAAACCTACGAAATCGGCGGAGGATCTGCCGAAATTCTTAAAAATACGATCGCTAAATACATCATCCGGGGATAAATGCGAATGAGTGAGGCCCCTTGGTCGATCGTCGATCTGCTCGCAGCTCATGCTGACCGCGAGTTTCTGGTGACCGACGACGACAGTTACAGTTTTGCGGAGATCGGCGATTGCGCTAGGCGCTTCTCGACGCAACTGCGCGATCACGGGATCATGCCGGGCGACCATGTTGCGATCCTGGCCGGCAATCACGCGGCGTTCTTGATCGCCTGGTTCGGGATTGTGATGACCGGTGCCGTCGCAGCGACGCTGAATAATCAGCTTCTATCGGATGGGTTACGTTATACCGTTTCTCAATCGGCGGCGAAGCTAATTGTCGCCGATCAAGCCTGGGTTGACTACGCCCACCATCATTTGAGCTCCGAGCAACAGACACTGCCACTCGTCCTCATGGCGGATGAGCGCTCATTCGTCAAATCGCTTGAAGCTTTTGCGCCCGCGGATCCGGTCCATATCCGTCGCGGCGATACGATGACGATCCTGTACACGTCGGGAACTACTGGCCTGCCCAAGGGTGTGATGAACAGCCATGCCGCCTATGCGGCAAGCGGAGCGCAAGCCGCGAAGCTGTTGGGACTGACGCCGGATGACCGCATTATGGTCTGCCTCCCCATGTTCCACGTCAATCCACAGATGATGGGTGTGATGAGCGCATTGACTTCCGGCGCGTGCATGATCTTACGGCCACGCTTTTCGGCATCAACTTTCTTTGCCGACGCAAAGGCATTTTCGGCGACCGGGTGCACCTATGTCGGTACTATTCTGGCTATGTTGGTCAATCGGTATCCTGACGAACAACGGGACCATTCCTTACGCTTCTGTTTTGGGGGCGGTGCCCCGCGCGAGGTTTGGCGTGCGGTCGAGGATCGATTCGGCATTCGCGTTCACGAATGTTACGGGATGACCGAGATTGGGGGCTGGACATCTTCCAACACTATCGAAGCGCCCCGCTTCGGTTCGACCGGCTTCGTGCGCGACGACATCGAGGTCCGGATCGTCGATGAGGGCGACGATCCCGTGCCTCCTGGTACACGAGGCGAAATCGTGGCTCGTCCCCGCGCCAATGACGTCATCTTAAAGGGCTATTGGGAGAAATCAGACAAGTTCGTTGAAAGCTTGCGCAATCTCTGGTTCCACTCTGGGGACTTGGGCTCTCTGGATGAAGACGGCTACCTTTACTATCATGGCCGGCTGAAAGAATTGATCCGTCGCGGTGGCGAAATGGTCTCGCCAATCGAGGTGGAAACCAAACTTATGACGATGCCAGGGGTGCTGGATTGCGCCGTCGTCGGCGTCCCGGATCCTGTCATGGATGAGGAAATCAAGGCCGTTATTGTCTCCTCTGACGAGACATTTGATCCGACGGCCGTGCGGCAATTCCTCAAAGAGCATTTTCCTTCTTACATGCTGCCGCGCTACGTCGAGCTCATCGACGTCATTCCAAAAACGGAAACGCAGAAGGTTCGACGCAACCTGCTACAGAATATTGGCGAAGCAGTAGTGGATCTTCGCGCATGAAGGTTGGCAGCTCTACTCCGCAAGTTTGCCTTTCGCCTTTTGAGCCGCGAGCACCACAGTGTGTTCGAGTTCCTAGAGGCGCGTGGGATACCCACACTCACGTCATCGGCGCTCCGCCAAAGTACCCGTGGGTGTCGCCGCGGAATTACGACCCGCCGAGTGCAAGCAGCGAGGCTTATATAGCCCATCTAGATGCTCTTGGCATCGGCTATGGCGTGCTGGTGCAGATCAGCGTACACGGGACTGACAACCGCGCTCTTGTTGAGGCGCTTACCGCCTACCCTGACCGGCTGCGCGGCATAGCTGTTGTAGCTCCGACGGTATCCGGCGAGGAGTTGGACACGCTAAACGCGGCGGGCGTACGGGGCGTACGCATCGTGACACTTGTTGCCGGTGGCGTCGGCTTGGAAGCAGTGCGCCCGCTTGCCGAGCGGATCGCGCCGCTCAATTGGCATTTGCAGATCGCTACCGATGGCGCAACGTTGGCCACGATCGAACCGATGCTCAAGACGCTTCCCGTCCCGGTCGTGCTTGATCATTTTGGCGGTTGCGCTCCTGCAGGGGGCGTGGAGGGAACTGAATTCCGCGCCCTTCGACGACTGGTCGACGGAGGAGCCTTCGTAAAGCTGTCGGGGGCATATCGACTAACTGAGCCGCCTTGGGACGCGATAGTGCCGCTAGCTCGACAGCTAATTGCCACAGCGCCGGACCAGCTCGTGTGGGCCAGCGATTGGCCTCATGTCGCAATTACCGATTGCAGACAAATGCCACGCACTGAAGCCACGCTTGATGTCTTGCAACAATGGACTGACGACGGAGAAATCCAGCGCCGTATCTTGGTCGAAAACCCGATCAAGCTGTACGGCCTTCCAGGCTAGGTTCGGCGATGAATGAGTTGCTAAGCTAACAAATTCTTTATTTGCGGAATGAATCACAGGATCGGGCGCCAGTGGAACACGAGTTCAGTGGCGCGGATTCGCTCGTATATTCTTGTCTGCGGGAGACATCGAAGATGCTAAGCAACAGCGCGAAGCCGGTTTGGGATATCGTTCAATCTCTCGAGGCTGGCTTTCACAAACTCAGTGATGACATCTGGGATCATCCAGAACTCAACTACCAAGAATTTTACGCCGCGAACGCTCACAGGGCTCAGCTCGACGCACACGGATTTCGTGTCACGGAAGGTCTAAGCGGCATTCCAACCGCTCTTATGGGCGAAGCCGGCGAAGGCGGGCCGGTCATTGCTATTTTGGGGGAGTTTGATGCGCTCCCGGGTCTAAGTCAGGAAGCTGGGCTTTCTGTTCAGCAGCCTATAGCTCTGGGCGCATCAGGTCATGGCTGTGGGCATCATCTATTAGGTTCCGCCTCGCTTCTGGCAGCTGTTGCCGTTAAACAGTGGCTCGTCGAAAACAAACTTCAAGGACGGGTTCGATATTATGGTTGCCCGGCTGAAGAAGGCGGTTCCTCGAAAAGCTTTTTGGTCCGTGATGGAGCGTTCGAGGATGTCGACGTCGCGATCAGCTGGCATCCCGCCGGATTTATGGGCGTATACAACCCCGTATCATTGGCATGCGTGGAACTGGAGTTCACATTCCACGGTCTCGCTTCTCATGCGTCGGCTGCACCTCACCTTGGTCGCAGCGCTTTAGACGCGGTCGAGTTAATGAATGTGGGCGTCAATTATATGCGAGAGCATATGCCGACCTCTGCTCGCGTACATTATGCGATGATCGATGGTGGTGGCATTTCTCCGAATGTTGTTCAGCCTCGAGCCGTGGTTCGGCACTTGGTGAGGGCTCGGACTCTTGGCGAAATGTGGGAATTGGTTGCACGCGTCAAAAAGATCGCGGACGGCGCAGCATTGATGACTGAAACTTCCGTCGAAGTAAATCAACTCTCGGGGGAGGCCAACATAGTTGCCAATGCAGTGCTAGAAAATGCGATGCAAGAAAACTTGCTTCAGCTTGGTGGCCCGGGCTTCGACGACGCTGATCGGCAGTTTGCAAAGCAGATTCAAAGCAGCTTGTCTATCGATGATATCAGAGCGGCGTATATTCGCTTCGGATTCCCCTCTAGCGACGAGTCACTATCGGAGCAAGTTGCCCCGCTCTATGGGGCCTCGACAGACGGGATCGGGTCAACCGACGTCGGAACAGTCAGCTGGGTCGTCCCTACAGTCCAATGTCGAGTTAGCTGTTACGCAGCGGGCACCCCGTATCATTCCTGGCAACTGGTCGCTCAGGGGAAGGCGCCAGCCGCCCACAAGGGATTGACGCAGGCCGCAAAGGCCATGGCTGGGCTCGCCTCCGATCTTATCAAGCAGCCAGCTTTGCTTACCGCGGCCAAGGCTGAGTTCGCTCAGTTCAGAGAGAATCACTCATTCATAAATCCGGTTGGTCCTGAGGCAAAGCCAGCCCTCCGCATGTCAATGAAATAGGTGTTGCTATCACGCAGATTGCGATTAGGCATCGGCTCCGGCCGCTGCCTCTCTGAGATGCTGAAGGCGGCCACTTTTCCTCTCAAGAGATTCGCCTGCATCAGGCTTCGCGTATCGTCGCGTGCATCTCTGGCCGCCAGTATTAATAGCTCGCAATCCTTTTGCGCGAGCTACGCGCCGACGAAGACACTGCGCAGAAGACCTGCACAAGTTTCTCCTGTAGAGCCGATTCAATCGCAAAAAAGCTGTATTGCCGATCGGAATGTACTATGTTAGCGGCATGACAAACGCCACTATGAAATCCTTGGGCATCCTCCGCTTGGACCGGTTCTTGCCGCCGGGTACAGTCGCGGCCGATCCGCCCGACGGCTCAATCCTCAACCCATCAACCTTTGATTTTCCCACGATTTTCGAAGTCGTGGAGGGGGCGGGTGTGGAGCGGGTTGTTAAAGGCGACGTTGCTTTAGAGCCGGCCTTCATTGCTGCGGCCAAAAGAGTAATTGATAGGGGTGCGGTAGTTATCGCTACAACGTGCGGCTTTGCTATTAGGCATCAAAGAGCAATATCGCAGGCTGTCTCCGTTCCTGTCGTAACTTCAAGTCTACTTCTGCTGCCCCTATTGCTTCGACAGCTTCCGCCGAAAGCTAAGATTGCTGTCCTAACCTACGACTCAAGGCACTGCAGCGAAGATTTGTTTGATCTCGAAAAACGGGAAGATCGTGGCCGAATTGTAGTCGGTGGCATCGAAGGTGGCAAGTTTTGGCACGACGAGCTGAAGTCGCCTCCTCCTCCGGTTGACGTTCAATCGATCGAAGCCGACGTTGCTGCTTGCATACAGCGGTTGCGGAGCTCCAAGCCGGAAATCGCTTTGATCTTGTTCGAATGTGCCGCGTTTCCGTCCGTCTCAGCCTCGATCCGCCGTCTGACCAGGCTGCCACTCTATGACATTACCGACCTGTGCCGTATGAGCATGGCCGCTGTCAGACAAGGCTGATCACTATCTTTGCGGCGGCCTCGCTCTTCGGGGTACCGGGGCATCGACGACCCCGCTGGACCACTTTGTCCTGCTAGGTGTCGAGCAAGCAAACTTGCCCTCTGACGCACATTTGATGACGGCAGAGCTGATCACGCGGCGCCCAGCCATCGCGCTTCGAGAAGGTATAGCTTTGCGAGCCCATGACGAGTTTGAGTTTTATAATCTGTGCTTCGACCTAACCGTTTGACCAAGGCTGCGTGATCGCAGCGCGCACGGCAACGGCGATTGCGATAGCGGGCGAACGATCAGCTCGTGGGGTCGTCCGGCCGTCGTACAACCCGAAGCAAACGTATCGTTGCTGACCGGCAGCATCAGCCGCCTGGCAAAGTTCGCTGCTGGGCCGCCGCCGAGTGCCCGCCCAGATGATGGATGATGCATTCTAGCCGTGCCGTCCAGCGCGACCGGTTCGGGAGAACATCGTCTCCGAACCGTTCAGCAATAATTCGTCGCCGACAACAGGGCACCTCGCAAACGAACCGCCGCGCGATCATGCGGAGGCGTACCGTACGCATACGACGAAGACCGCCTGATTGATGCATGCGCGCGGGCACGGCGAGTTCTATGATGGCGACGCGTGAAGGTCAGGCGGCTTGCTGATCGGTGGAGTTACGGGCTTGGCGCAGCAGCTTCCATTCCCAGGGTAGCAGCTCGTGCAGACGCGATGCGGAAAGATCGGCGATGCGGGCAAGGATGTCGGCGAGCCAGGCTTTGGGGTCGACGTCGTTCAGGCGACAGGTCGTGATCATTGTCAGCATGATGGCGGCGCGGTCGGCGCCGCGCAGGCTGCCGGCGAAGGTCCAGTTGCGCCTGCCCAACGCGATGCCGCGTAACGCTCTTTCAGCGGCGTTGTTGCTGAGGCAGATCCTGCCATCGTCGAGGAAGCGGGCGAAGTCGTCCCAGCGCCTGAGCATGTAGTTTATGGGCTTCAGAACCTCGGAGGAGCGCTATAGGGTTTCCCGCTCACAGAGCAGCCAGGCGTGCATGTCGTCGAGAAGCGGCTTGCTCTGCTCCTGGCGTACGGCACGCCGCTCGTCGGCTCTGCGGCCGTTGATGGCGCGCTCGATCTCGAACAGGGCGTCCAGACGCCTGACCGCCTCCAGCGCGATCGGGGAGACCCGTTTGCCTTTCTGTCCGTCCCGGGCAGTTTTCTCGATGTCGGCCAGCTCGAAGAAGCCCCGCCGCGCATGGGCCAGGCAAAATGCCGGCGTGATCGGCATCGCTTTCTTTTGCGGGTCGAAGAGCGGCTCGAAGCCGCTATAGCAATCCGCCTGCAGGATGCCGGCGAAGACGGATGCTTCTGGGGATGCTCACCCCGTCGGTCGCTCGAGGCGTAGTAGACCGCCGCCGGCGGCGCAGGCCCACCGTAGGGCCGGTCGTCGCGCACATAGGTCCAGATCCGGCCGGTCGTGCACTTGCCCTTGGCCAGGATGCGGATGGTGGTGTCGTCGCCATGAAGGCGCTCGGCCGCGAGCACGTGACGCTCGATCAGCTGGAAGAGCGGCATGACGGCGAAGGTTCCGTGGCCGACCTGGTCGGCCAGCGTCGACAGCGGCAGGTCGATCCTCTCGGCCTTAAAGCGCACACTCTGGCGGTTGAGCGGGATATGCATGCCGAACTTGTCGAACAGGATCGTCGCCAGCAATTGCGGACCGATGAAGCCGCGCGGCGTGGCATGGAATGGTGCCGGCGGCTGGCTGATCTTCTCGCAATCGCGGCAGGTGAACTTTTCCCGCACCGTCTCGATCAGCTTGAACCGGCGCGGGATCTCCTCCAGCGTCTCGATCACATCCTCGCCCAGCTTCGCCAGTCGCGATCCTCCGCAGCAGGCGCAGTTCGTTGGCGCCTCAATGACGACGCGCTCGCGTTCGATGTCATCCGGCCAGGGCTTGCGCACCGGCCGCTTACGCGTGAAGGCGCGCACGCTCTGGGTTTTCGCCGCGGCGGTACGTGCGGCAAGCTCATCCTCGCTCGCCGTGGTGATGAGTTCTTCGAGCTCCAATTCCAATTGCTCGAACAGCCGCGCCGTGCGCTCGGAGCGCTGCCCGCATAGTTCGCGCTTGAGCTTCTCGATCCGAAGCTCAAGATGCACGATCAGCGCCTCGTTGGCCGACAGCTCCGCCCGCGCACTGGCAGCTACCGCCTCGGCTTGCAGCCGCGCCTCACGCTCGACCTGCAGCGCCGCCAGGGCACTCACGAGGTCCGATGGAACGTCGTCCGGCTTCGATGTCATAAAGCCATTGAATCAGATCACGTTGCAGATTCAAACCGTAAAGCGGCTATCCGACCCGCGTTGGTCGCAGCGTTTCTTGAGGGTTGCGCCAATCGATTCCGGACAACACGTAGTTCATCTGCGCCGGTGAGATCGTCACTGCTTCGCCCGCAACCGATGGCCAGATGAACCTTCCTCTCTCGAGTCTCTTGGTAAACAGGCATGCTCCTTGGCCATCGTGCCAGATCACCTTCACAAGATCGCTTCGGCGAACGCGGAACACGAACAGATGACCGCTGAGCGGGTCCTTGCGCAGCACCTCCTGCACCTGGAGTGCCAACGACGGAAAGCCTCGGCGCATGTCCGTGTAGCCTGTCGCGAGCCAGACTCGCGCGCCCGTCGGAACCGGGATCATCGGCGTACCAAAGCATCGAGAACGCGACGTAGCGCGTCTCCATCAACGTCGCCATCGACCCGGATGCGGTGCCCGCTACCAAGATCAATCTCGATGATGCCCTGGCTCTTCCGTCGACGCGCCGTCGTCGTCAATGGCGCTTCGGCTACCTCCCGCGGCGGCACAGACGGCCAATCTCGACCGGCACGAACGGCGCTATACTCGTTTCACCGTGCTTGCAAAGCTCCTTGCGCCACCTGAACAGCTGGCTCACATGAAGCCCGGCCATGCGTGCCACCTCGGAAACATTGGCTCCGGGCTCGAGCGATGCCGCAACAAGCCGTTCCTTCTCATCCTGCGACCACCGGCGCCGCCGCTCGACCGACGTGATAACCTCTGCCCGCGAAAACATCATAGCGCTTCTCCTAGGATTACTCCTAGGATCTGCAGCCCTCGCGTCCCTCAAGCAAGGCGGCCTTTGGCGGAGGGATACGGCGTACCTGCTTGCCCGCACAGAGTAAATCTGCGGCTTGTTTGTCCTATCGGCTATGGACTCGGCGCGATTTCGTCCCGTACAACGGGGCACTCGACCATTCCGAATTTGGATCGGACGGCTAAATTAATCGAATCAGATGAATCACTTACGCTCTCGATAACTAGCCCATCCGGCACAAGCGATGAATTCGAATACCGGCTCGCATGGCGCTGACTTCTCGTGGAGCCAAAAATCATCACATGTGGCCCAATGTTGCCCCTCGATTAGCTGAGGCGGTTAGGAGGCGGCCCGGCGAAGCGGGCTGGGATTGCTCAGCCCGGAAACCATCGTGCCCTTGATGATCCAGGCCTTCCGGCCATCGCCAGCTGATCTGCCCGCTCCTGCCGGCGAACGCGGTGTCCCACCGCCACCACTCTCTGGGACACGATCGCATGCAACGATCGGACGAACAAGAAAGGCGCCTGAATCGTTTTGTCAGCATGAGCTGATCAATCGAAATGCATTTCGCCTGCAACACGGTTTCCTGGCTTCTACGAAGTGATCCTGAGTAGGAGAATCGGGCTCTGCTTACATAGTTGTTTACCAGGGCTCGTGTCGTTCGATCCAAATGGAGAAGCCCTGGTGTCCTTTTAAAATAAAAGGGGGCTAAGAGCCCCCTCCTAATCATATTTTTAGCCTCGAAGAACTTTATTCATGCGCTCCATCAGCTCGCCGCGCTGTTTCATGAGCGTAGCCCAGTCAACCTTTCGCTTCATTGCGACCCGCTCTGGTGAATTCAGCAGAATTTGAGATGCCAAATCGCCGAGAGCCACGTCGGTCGTCGGCCCGTACCGGTAGGCAGTAGGAAGTGTAATCTGGCCTTGGTCTGAAAGGGCCTGCTGAATATAAGCTAATGCGGCCTCGCGATTGCGGCCACCTTTCACAACGTTAACGTACGAAAATACCGAGTAGATCCCCTTTGTTGGAACGACAGTCTGTATGGGCACGCCAGACGTGCGGAGCTCGTGGGCGCGTCCGTCCCAGAAGATGCCCGCCTGCGCTTCGCCTTGGCTGAAAAGCTGAAGTTGAGCAACGGTGCTGTTCGGGGTTGCCATCACATTATCCTTGGCTTCCGCCAGGATTTTGAAGGCAGGCTCCATATTGGTAACGGATCCGCCATTTTCTTCGGCAAGCGCAAGAAGCATCAACGGCGCCGAACTGATACCGGTGCCAAGGATCGCGACTTTGCCCTTCAGATCCGGACGCGCGATATCGGAATAGGCTGTAAGGGGCGTGCTGATCGTCTTCGAATTGAAAACCGGAACCTGAGATGCGACCGAGAACGGGGTGCCGTAATCGCCGAATTCGCGGTATCCGGGGAGAATTCGCGAAACATTTGGCACGTCGGCCGTAGTTATAGGCTCTAGAACGTCAGCGGCAATGAGCTCCGGCATCAGGTTGCTGTCAATCATAAATAGATCCAGGTGCGGATTGCCCTTATTTGACATAAGCTTCACAGCCTCTCCCGGCCCGGACGCGGCAATGTACTCCACTTTTAAGCCGGTCTTCTCTTCGAGCGGCTTGGCAACTCCTTCCATGAGCGCCTTGTCATAGTTGCCACCAAAGCCATTTATCCTGAGAGTCACTCCTGCAAATCGCTTCTGCTGGGCGTGAACAACAGGCGCCGTAATAAATGGCAAAGCTGTAACTGCCGCGGATGTTTTGAGAAAGTCACGTCGTTTCATAGTACTCCTCCAGCGTGGATTGGCTCGTCCAACGAGCCGCTTAACAAAGGATCTGCTGATTGTTGGATGCGTTTCTGCCAGCATGATGCCTATACTTGATTTGGCACGACGCGAACGCCGCCCGGATCGATAGCGATCTTAATCGTATCCCCCCGCTGCGGCTTCATGCCGACCGGGAAACGCGCGTCCATCAGAAGTTGGTCATATCCAATCGAAAGTTGCAGACGACTGACGTGACCATGATAGTCGCTTGCTTCGACGCGAGCGTGATGCGCTTGAAGTGTCGCGAGCTCATCCGCTCGGCGAACGAATTCCGGACGGACGACAACTGTGGCGGGGCCAGGATTCGCCTTCGTTGGAAGTCGCAATCCGCCGTTGGAGGTAAAAAGACCGCTTCCGTCGATATTGCCTTCAAGCAGTGCGCACGTTCCAATGAATTGCGCCACGAAGCGTGATGCAGGCGCATCGTAGACCTCTTCTGGACTCCCGATCTGTTCGACGAGACCCTGGTTCATCACCACTATGCGATCGGCGAGTGTTAGCGCCTCTTCCTGATCGTGAGTCACGAAAAGCGTCGTCATGTTCAAGGACTTGATTAGCCCGTGTAGGTCCTCGCGAAGTCGAACGCGTAGTTGCGCATCTAGGTTGGAGAAAGGCTCGTCGAGTAGAAGCACCTTAGGCTGAAGCGCCAACGCTCTCGCAAGCGCGACGCGCTGCTGCTGACCGCCTGAGAGCGCCCTCGGGTAGCGGTCGGAGAGGTGCTGCAGTTCGACCCGCCGGAGGATATCTTGGATGCGCTCACGACGTTCGGCCTTCCTCATTCCGATGTTTACGAGGCCGTATTCCACGTTCTTGGCCACTGTCATGTGCGGAAACAAGGCGTAGTTTTGAAACACGATACCAATATCGCGTCGGTAAGCTGGGAGCTTTGTAACGTCCTGGCCCTCGATTGAGATATCGCCGCCCGTGGGATCAATGAAGCCTGCCAGCATGCGCAGGGTGGTTGTCTTGCCGCAGCCCGAAGGCCCTAGAAGGCAAACCAGCTCTCCTTTGCGAATGTCCAAGGAGATTGCGGCGACAGCCTTTACCCCACCATACGTCTTCTGGATGTTTTTGAAAGAAACGACGACGTTTTGCGCTTGCATTGTCAGATTACCGGTTTCGATCCTGAGAGCCTATCAGCCAGGAAGATGGTGAGCACCGTTACGAAAATCACGATAGAAGAAACGGCAGCAACGAGGGGGTCATAATTTTGCTCGACATACGTGAGAACGTGTACGGGAAGCGTAATCTTATCTTCGTAACTTAAGAATATGGATAGTGTTACGTTCCCGAAGGAGGTGACAAAGGCGAAGACCATTGCCGAGATTATACCTGGAAGCAGAAGCGGAATGGTGATCGTGCGTATGACGGTTGTAGGCGTCGCTCGCAGGCTCATTGCGGCTTGCTCAAGATTGCGGTCGAATAGAACCATGCTCGCGGTCAGCGTCCGAACGACATATGGAAGCGTAATCACGATGTGTCCGAGCAGAAGTCCGGCAAACGTTTGGTTCAAGCCTATCCATACGAAGAACTGGATCAGGCCAAGGCCGAGGACGACCGTTGGAATGAGGAGAGGGGAGAGTAGGAAGCTCTGAATCAAATCCCGCCCGCGGAAGGCGTGGCGATCTAGCGCAAACGTCGCGGCCAAACCAATGACGAGTGAGCACACCGTCGCTAGAGCTGCCAGCTTCAGGCTCAAGCCGAGCGCATTCATGAACAGCGAGCTTTCCCATGCGGCGATGTACCAGCGCAGCGAGATGCCGGGCGGAGGAAAGGTCAGCGTTGTGCCTGGTGTCAAGGAGGTGGCCACAACGATTATGGCCGGCAGGAGCAGCATCGCATACACCAGCCAGCGTACCAAAGCGCCGATGACGCTGAGCAATCGATCATGGAGATCAACGGACATGGAGACCTCGCGCAAGCGGGCGAACAATCAAGGCGCTGACTGTCGCCAAGATCCCAAGGCCGACCGCGAGTAGGATGAATGACATCGCTGCTCCGAACGGCCAGTTGAAGGTGATCAGGACCTCGTCATAGACCAACCCGCCGATCATATGAGTCCTTGGTCCTCCGATGAGCCGCGGGGTCACAAACGCCGAAGCCGTCATGACAAAAATAAGGGTGAAGCCCGAAATAATACCGGGAGCAGCGAGTGGTATCACGATCTTGGCAAACGTCTTCAGCCGCCGCGCTCTAAGACTCGTGGAAGCTTGTTCAAGAACAGGATCGATCTGAAGCACCACGTTCATGACCGAAAGTATCATGAAGGGCAGGAACTGCTGTACCAGAACCACGAGGACAGCAGAACGGTTGAAAAGAAGCTGCTTCGGCGTATTGGTGAGGCCCAGACCGATCAGAATGTTGTTGGCTAAACCCTGTCTACCAAGCAGGACGAGCCATCCGAAAACAACGACGACTAGACTCAATGTTAGCGGCACGATGATCAATATCATGCGAACGCGTCTTTTCGCCGGCGGCAACCTCGCTAGCGAATATCCGACGGGAAAACCCAAGAGAAGGCATCCAACAGAAGTAATAATAGCATAAACGACGGTCTCCATTAAAACGGATAGATAGAAGCTGTCGGCAAAAAACTTATAATACTGATTTAGCGAGAAACCCGATGATCCTATCGCAGTAGTCCCGGGATAAAAGCTGGCCCGGAATACCGAAGCCATGGGCAGGACTAAGAATACGACCAGCAGCAACATTGCTGGCGCGATGAGAATGATGAAATTTATTCTGTCGTACCGTGGGTCTGCCGTCTGCGACATACTATATCCTTCGCTGATAGGTTCGAAGCTGGCGATGCGAGATCCAGCTGCCGCTAAACGGACATCTCGAGCGGCGGCTTTGCGTCAGCTCCGACGGGATCTCTGAACGTAGCGTCCTGGCGAAACCGAACGAACGCCTCCTTTGCTGCGGAGAGGAGTTCCGGCATAGCAAATAGGTCGCTGGCCACGCCGGCTATAGGCTCAGGGGCGCGGGTCATCCCCTTGTGGGCCCCCGGCGCTCTTCCCTGCGCCAAGAGCTGCCAAAAGTGGTAGGGAATGCCCACTGCGTAAGAGGCGGTACGACATTGCACGGTCGAGACGACCCAGCTGACGGATCCCACATCCGTCGATCCGATCCCATCCGTCGACGATGCATAGAGCGGCTCGATCTGTTCCGAAAGCGCATGTTTATTGCTCGGGAGGCCGAAGCGTACGCAAGTTGCCTCGATGTCGTCGAGCGCGAAGCTCTGCCGTATCTGCTTTGCAAATTCTCGATCCGAATCATCGAAACCAGATCCCCCCAATTCGAGCATGTTGTCCTGCATGGCCAGCAGCGCGTTCGCAACCAGATTGGTCTCGCTGGAGACCTGTGGTTTCCTGTCATCAGCGCTGCGCCGTCGGCAATTTTCTTCACGTGATCAATCCCCATATCTCTCCCAAGCTACACCAAGTGCCGAACGACGCTGCGTGGCTGAACGACATTCGGGGAAATTCCGCCACCATCAATGAGCGCATAATGAACCCGCGCGAAACTAGGCATATGTTCCCGCATATAGTTAACGCAAACGTTCATCAGCTCGACCGCATCGAATGCGCTTCGTCCAAGATGTGGGGCGGCGGAGGCGTGCGAGGCGCGTCCACGGAAGGTGAACTTTAACTCGACGCAAGCCAACGACACGGGGTTGCAGACTCCTGTAAATGCCGCGGGATGCCAGCTGATAGCCACGTCGACGTTGTCGAATGCTCCGTCGCGAACGAGGAAGCTTTTCGACGACCCTCCCTCCTCGGCAGGGCATCCATAGTATCGGATTCGTCCAGGTAAACCGGTTTCTGCCAGCCAATTCTTGACTGCAATTGTGGCCAAGAGCGACGCTGCACCCAACAAATGATGTCCGCAGCCATGACCAGAGGCGCCATGAGCCTCCAAACGCGCCTTGTAGTTAGGCTCGGGGGGCTCACTCAGCTCGTGAAAGCCCGCCTTGGGCGCTTCTATGGTGTTCCAAACAGGCTTGGTACTGCTTCTCAGCATCATAGAGACCTTGGGCAAATTCGCGGGTAGAGTTTCCGCCGCACTGGCCAAACGGTCTGCTGCCACTTTTCATAGCGACGGCCTCCTTTCAGTAAAAGGCCACGCCGAGAGTATCGTGGTTTGATCGCCGTCCCTGTGAGCTTATTTTGCTCTACAATACTGGCCGCATCGCGGCTAAGGACTGCGTATCTTGCGATAATCGTGATGTAATTCGGCATTTGAGTTACTTTTGGCGCGGAATTTCTGCATCTAGAATTCCGATCAACTGCAGTTTGTCGCCGCGGTGACGGAGAAGTATGATGTGGAGGGCGACTGTCGCACGGGGCAACAAGAAGCGCGGCGTTGGCGTCGGCAATGAATAGTTAGCCCCACAAGGACGGCAGCACGCCAATCAGCGCACCCCGAGCATTTCCAGCGCGAACATGTGGTGATCGATCCGTTCGCGGCTTGCGAGTGCGGCGGCAGCAACCGCCCGCGAAAGCTCGGCGTGGACGTGACGCGGACGCTGGAAACGGCGCGCGCCTGGAAGGGCGTCGAGACGGTGCGGGAGAAGTTCTCCTGGCGTGACTGCGAGAAGATCAGCCAGACGCCGGCGCCGTTCCATGCGATCGCATGAGGATGCGCCGGCCCAAGCCCTCTAGCCATGATCATGTTCGACAAGTTCGGCCAACATCAGCCGCTGAAACCGCTGGGCCGAGCCGCGGGCTCTGTCTCCCTCCGGTGTGGGCCGTCTTGTTGGGTTAGGTCTATTGCGCTGTAACAGTCCTTATGGACGGCCATAAGCGCAGTACTCATATCGAACGGTTAGAGGTTGTCGAGACGGGCCGGCGGCGGCGCTGGTCTGATGACGAGAAGCTTCGGATCGTGTTGGAGAGTTTGGAGGCGCCGCGAGCGATCTCATCGACGGCGAGGCGCCACGGGATATCGCGCTCGTTGTTGATGACGTGGCGGCGTTCGTTCCGCCCTGAACCAGTTGGCCCTGACGTAAAACACACTGGCTTCGTGCGAGCGATGGTTGTTGCTGCCGAGACAGTGGCAGCTGAACCCGACCCGCCGGCGAGCGGGCACATGGTAATCGAAATCGGGAAGGACCGCCGTGTGATCGTCGATGCCGGCGTTGACGCGGTCGCCCTGGAGCGGGTGCTTCGGGTCCTGGAGCGTCGATGATTCCGGTTGCTGCAGGCGTGCGGATCTGGATCGCCACCGGTCACACCGACATGAGGAAAGGTATGAATGGCCTGGCATTGCTGGTGCAGGAAGGCCTTGGCCGCGATCCGTTTGCGGGCGACGTGTTTGTGTTCCGCGGTCGCGCGGGTTCATTAATTAAAGCCCTGTGGCATGACGGGATCGGCTTATCGCTGTACGCCAAGCGGCTGGACCGCGGTCGCTTCGTGTGGCCGACGACGGTGGACGGCGTGGTGGCGCTGAGCGCGGCCCAGATGAGCTACTTGCTTGAAGCGATCGACTGGAGAAATCCGCAACATACCTGGCGGCCGCAGAGCGCCGGATAGACAAAAAAATGCTCTGAGCAGCAGAAGAAATCCGCCGCAAATCGCTGCTTTTGTGATTCCATCGGCGTCATGGAAGGTCGCCTTGAACCTCTATCAGACGACGTCAAAGCGCTGAAAGCGGCCTTGATTGTCGATCGCGCGGAGGCTGCCGCCGCCCGGGCTCAACAATCCGATGACCAGGCGCTGATCGCCCATCTGAAGCTGCAGATCGAGAAGCTGAACCGTGATCGCTATGGCCCGCACTCGGAGCGCACCGCGCGGCTTTTGGATCAGCTCGAGTTGACGCTGGAGGAACTGGAGAGCTCGGCGACCGAGGACGAACTTGCCGCCGAAATGGCGGCGGCCAAAACCACAAAGGTGGCGTCGTTCACGCGCAAGCGGCCGTCCCGCAAGCCGTTCCCGGATCATCTGCCCCGCGAACGCGTGATCATACCAGGACCTGTGGCTTGCGCCTGCTGTAGCGGCGCACGGCTCTCCAGGCTGGGCGAGGACATTACCGAGACGCTGGAGGTGATCCCGAAATCCTGGAAAGTGATCCAGCACGTTCGGGAGAAGTTCACTTGCCGGGACTGCGAGAAGATCAGCCAGGCGCCGGCACCGTTCCACGTGATCGCCAGGGGGCTGGGCTGGGTCCAGCCTGCTGGCGATGGTGCTGTTCGAAAAGTTCGGCCAGCACCAGCCACTGAACCGGCAGGCCGAACGCTATGCCAAGGAGGGCGTGCCGATCAGTTTGTCGACCCTGGCCGACCAGGTCGGCGGCTGCACGGCTGTGCTGACGCCTTTGTTCAAGCGCCTCGAGGCCTACGTCCTGAGTGCGGGGCGATTGCATGGCGACGACACCACGGTGCCGGTTCTGGCCAAGGGCAAGACCGACACCGGCCGGATCTGGGTCTATGTACGCGACGACAAGCCGTTTGGCGGGCCCGCCCCGCCGGGGGCGGTGTTCTATTACTCGCGCGATCGTGCCGGCAAGCATCCCCAGGCTCACTTGGCCAACTACACCGGGATCTTCCAGGCTGATGCCTATGACGGCTATCGCAAGCTCTATGAGCCGGGCCGCGCGCCTGGCAAAATCCTGGAGGCCGCCTGTTGGGTCCATGCCCGGCGTCCGTTCTTCGTGATGGCGGATCTGGCCGAGAACGCCCGTCGGAAGGCGCAAGGCAACAAGCCGGCAGTGATCTCGCCCTTGGCGCTAGAGGCGGTCCGCCGGATCGATGAGTTGTTCGAGATCGAGAGGGCGATCAACGGCGAAACGCCCGAAAGGCGCAGGGCCGTTCGACAGGAGCTCAGCGCGCCGCTGGTCGCCAATCTGGAGGCCTGGATGCGCGAGCAGCGCGCAAAACTCTCGCGCGGCAACGATGTCGCCAAGGCCATGGACTACATGCTCAAGCGCTGGGCCGCGTTCACGCGCTTCCTCGGCGATGGCCGCATCTGCCTCTCCAACAACGCCGCCGGGCGCGGCGTGCGCGGTATCGCCCTGGGGAGAAAATCCTGGTTGTTCTGCGGCTCTGATCGTGGCGGCGAGCGGGCCGCGGTGATGTACAGCCTGATCGTCACGGCCAAGATGAACAATATCGATCCGCAAGCCTGGCTCGCCGACGTTCTGGCGCGCATTGCCGAGCACCCGGTTCACCGGCTCGACGAACTGCTTCCGTGGAATTGGCGCGACCGAAACAAGCAAGTCGATCAGGCAGCCTGAGTGACCGCTACGCGGCCTTCACCGGATGCTTACAGTGCTCTCGAAGGCGTCCCGAATGCACTGTCGACCATGGTGAATGCTGTGGGATCGGTCGTGATCCCGTGCTTCGTATGGTCGAAGCCCATCTCATGGTGGCCGAGCGCGTTCATGTGCTGCAGAAGCACACAGAAAGGACGATTGAGATCATTAAGAATCGGCGTGACTACGCTGGTAGCGATGACGGCAGGCCCCTCAGGATCGACTTTCAGGAGTAGGTCTCAAATCATTTCAAGCGGCTTCGCTTAAGAGGCGCGGGCGACGACCTGCGTTGAGGGCGCGTGAATCGGATGCAGGCGCTGCCGCGGAACTGCAGGAATCAGTCACTCCGATGGAAAAGGAGAAGCACAACCGGAGAAGGCCGCGAGGCGAGTTTACCGACGCGGAGCACTGGGACGGACCGATCCGTATTAGCGACGAAAGCTCGTAGTGGGGCCGGATAGAAGGGATCGGATCGTGGGCTGGTCATCGTCGCAAACTGACAACAGGAGGACGACGGTGAACTACCCGCAAACCGTTCAACATCGACAAGAGTGAAGTGTGCGAAGCAATATCTGCAGGTGCGATCCAATGGTGGCGCGGCCGGCGTCGACGGAATGACAATTGAGTAGTTCGAGTCGGACTAAGAGAAATCTCTACAAGATTTGGAATCGAATGAGCTCAGGCGCTTATTTCTCACCGCCTAATAGTGGGGGCCAAAGGATCCTCGGGGGTGCCCCACTTGTGGCAGACCGAGTGGCAAAGATGGTTGTCAAACAACTGATTGAGCCGGCTCTCGATGTAATCTTAGCCAGGAGGTCCGGAAGATGAGCGCGCCGGATCGCCGAGGATTGCTTCAGCGCGATCATGAGAGTCTATCGATCCGCCGGCAATGCCAACTGCGGAGAGTTGCGCGATCGAGCGTATATCGGCCGCCGCGGCCGGCCAATGACAACGACCTTGAGCTGATGCGACGGATCGACCAGCTGTTCACGGCCTGGCCGTTGCTGGGCCCGCGACGGACGACGGCGATTCTCAATGGCGAAGGCTGTCGCAATCAATCGCAAACGCGTGCAGCGGTTGATGCGCAAGATGGGCATCGCGGCGCTGGGACCAAAGCCAGAACCAAAAAGCCGGCGCCGGACACAAGATCTTCCCGTATCTCCTGCGCCACATGGTGATCGACCGGCCAAATCAAATGTGGGCGGCCGATATCACCTATGTGCCCGTCGGCCAGGGCTTTCTATATCTGGTGGCGATCGAGCCGTGCGGTGCTAGCCTGGTGCCTGTCGAACACGATGGAGACATCGTTCTGTGTGTCTGCGCTCGAAGAGGCCTTGGCGCGGTTCGGCCGGCCTGGGATCTTCAATACCAGGGCAGCCAGTTCACCAGCGCCGCCTTCAGCGGCACGCTGGCGGCCACTGGCGTCAGGATCTCGATGGCCGGTGGCGGCCGCTGGATGGAGAACGTGTTCATCGAGCGGCTGTGGCGCTCGCTCAAACACGAGGACATCTATCTCAAGGATTATTCGGATGGCCACGAGGCCAAAGCCGAAATCGCCCGAGGGATCGCGTTTTACAATTTCCAGCGCCCCCATCAGGAGTTGGAAAACCGCGCGCCGATGGCGGTCTGGCGGACCGGCCGTCACCGGCACATTCAGCGAAGAGGCAGTGGATATGACGCAGCCCGTTCCGCCGCAAGCTCGTCCTCGGTGGCGTCGGCTTGAAGCTCCTCGAACGTTAGCGCCAACTGGTCGATCAACCGCGACGAACGCTCCGAGCGCTGTCCGTAGATCTGACGCTCGAGCTTGGCGATCCTAAGCTGCTGCTGCGCGATCAGCGCGCTATCTTCCGAGGCTTTTGCGCGGGCGACCGCGAGTTCTGCCGCGATCTCCAGGGCCTTCGCACGCTCGAGCGCCAACGCCTCTTTCAAGGCAGCAATGTCATCCGGTATCGCTTCGCGCTCAGCATCCATGCGACGCAGTGAATCACAGATTGGATACGTTGTGATTCCCCAAAATGGCCGGCACCCCGCAAATTTCTTTGCTCAGCCCGCGCTCTCTGGCCGCCACGTTAGTTGAGGGTTCCTCCAGTCGATTCCTTCCAGCATATAGGCCATCTGCGCGGCCGAAATCGACACCGCGCCGGCCGACGCTGAGGGCCAGATGAACTTGCCGCGGTCCAGGCGTTTTGGCGTAGAGCGACATGCCCAACCCATCGTGCCAGAGGATCTTGACCAGATCGCCGCGACGACCCCGGAAGATATAGAGATCGCCGGCATGAGGATCGCGCTTCAAGCTCTCCTGAACCGCAAGAGCCAGGCTGTGCATCCCACGGCGCATGTCGGTGTGGCCAGTGGCGATCCAAACCCTGACGCCGCTCGGGATCGGGATCATCGCCGCCTCAGGAGCTCAAGGAGCCGCTGCAGCGCCTCGGTGTCCACGTCACGGTCAACGCGCACCCGACAGCCGCCAAGTTCGATCTCGATTATTCCGGCCCTTGCGCGCTGCGCAGGAGGCGAAGATGACGGCAGCGGTGCGCACGCCGATGTCGGAGCCGGCGTGGATGTGATCTCGACGGGAACAAGAGCCGGCATAGCCTCGCCGCCTAGACGGCCCTGGCGCGCCTGCCGACGCCAGGTGAACAGCAGGCTCTGAGCCATTCCATGCCGGCGCGCAACGCCGCACACAGTCTCGCCAGCTTGCAAGGTCTCCTCAACCAGACGAACCTTTTCGTCGTAATTCTATCGGCGCCGACGCTCGGCACCCAGCACCTTGACCTGCATTCGCCACATGACCTTAAGGCTAGACTTAAGGTCACATCCTCAGAAACGCCGCCGAACTCCACAAGGCGGCCGTCGCCTGAGGAAGACATTTGGGCCGCCGGGTCACGAGGATCCGGAACTGCGCCGGGACCAGGTCCAACCGCTCGCTCTTATCCTCGCCGATCCAGTGCAACTCGCCCTGGCAGCAGGGACAAGTTTTGTCCTTGATGTTGACGACGACCTCGATCCGCGGCAGGTGCATCGGCAAGGCACCACGGTTGCCGCGGCGCTTGCGAGCCCGCGCCTCACGGCCTTCAGGTATGCTAATGTCTTGCGCCGTCTCGCTGTACGGCGCGACCTGCTCGACGTCTTCCGACCCAGCAGCATCTGATCTTCAGGCAGCGTCTCCGCCCGCCGGCCAAACCGATGCCGCTGCAATTCCTTGATGATCTGACTCTCGCACCGCTCGGCGAGCAGCATCGCTTTCAGCGTCTCGGGATCGTCAGGCAGGGCGTCACTCACACCCAATTCAGAGCATATTCGCCGCCATCTGGCGACGCGTCTGACGCTCCTGATTCATTTCGCCGCACCGGTGCCAACGACTATCCAGCTTCCTTTGGCGCCGGCGTCTCCCGTGCCTCATGCACAAGCCGCCAGTCGAGGCCGTCCAGCAGCGCCGACAATTGCGCCGCCGACAGACGCATCACATCGTCCTCGATCTTCGGCCAACGGAAGATCCCATGTTCGAGCCTCTTGGCGAACAGACACAAACCCGTTCCGTGCCAGAACACCAGCTTGATCCGGTCCGCCCGCTTGGCCCGGAACACATAGACAGCTCCCGAGAAGGGATCTGCCCGCATGTTCTCACGCACCAGGGTCGCAAGCCCCTCCATGCCCTTGCGGAAGTCTACCGGTTTGGTCGCCACCATTACCCGGATCGCACCCGACGGACTGATCACCGGCTCGCCTTCAGCGCCTGGACGATCGACGCAATCATCGTCGGATCCGCACCACGACCGGCCCGGATCGTAATGCCGTCAACTTCCATCTCGATGATCCCGGAATCCGCCTTGCCTTGCAGCGTACCGCTTTGCGCTCACGGCCGAGAACCGACGCCGGCACTACGGCATCCACCACCGCCGGCACAAACTGTACTTCTTCGGTTTCAGAAAGACCGCCCGCTGCTCCACGCAACTGACGTCGCCAGCCAAACAACTGCTGCGGTGACAGTCCATGCCGGCGGGCTACCGAACAGACCGAGTCGCCGCTCGCAACGATCTCAGCAACAATCCGCGCTTTGTCCTCGTCGCTCCACTTCCGTCGACGACCGGCCTCGGTGAAGACCTTAAGCCGCCGCACTGGCTCCGTGATAGCAGTATGCACTGTCTCCATTCTAAGACCAACTGTTCAAACAAACCGCAGACTCGCAGATCACCCCGTCATCCGGTAGGCGGCCCTTGAACAGCGCTTACGATCAAGCTTCGGGTATATTACTGCGCAGTCTGCTCCGTGCTCTCTGACCGGTGTTTCCTTTTAGGTTGCAAAAATATCAACCGCAAACGTGAACGTCGATTGTGTTTCCGATTTCGATAGCCGCAAGGCCGAGACCGCCGACCGATCCAAGCACAAGGGAGTCTCGCCGCTTCTCAGCGCACCTCTTTATTGGAGAATAAGCCCGGAGGCTTCGTCGGAAGGCATTTCGTCCGATATCACCACGCATTTATGGCATCTTCGGCGCCATCGCCCACCATCTGGAAACTCCCATGACGCGTTCACCAAGTGGAAACGAACATTCTTCGCTACCAATCGCTTCCACAACGCCAGAAAAATTCCGCGCCAGCCGAAATTAGTCGTTTTGACTTGAGTTGATACTTATCTTCTATGATCAATGCATGGGGAAAGTTACTCCGCTTGCTTTGGCGCGAACGACAACTTGACCGGCTGCAGCCACAGGATCGTCAATCTTTTCAAGCACCAGCGTCCCGGGCCCCCGATCGATCTGCTCATAGTCGCTTTCACGTGCACCCGCGGGAGATGTGTGCAAGTAGCCTCAAACCACAGAAGCGAATAGATGTGCCAGCACCATCAGGTGCACCTTCGATGTTTGGGCTTGTAACGACCCTTCTAGGGCGTAGCAACAGCGACACAACACTCGCGCATCACTGTCCCGCGGCGCTGGCGATAACGAATGTCTAAATCAACTCGCTTGCGTCGATCCCTTTCTTGGCTGCAGCGTCGTCATGTACTTGAAGGAAGCGCGAGACGCACAACGAGTTAACCGCGATTGCAACTGCTGCAATTGTCCTACCGTGATGAACTGCGTCCTTCGGCATTTCGGGACTAAGATGCTCGACTCTGGTGAGGAGTATTGTTTCGCCTTCTTGAGGTGCCGGTCTTGGTACACATCGAACCTCCTCCCGTCGCAATTTTGGAGAGCCAGAACTGGCGAATGAAAGCACGTCAACGTCCGTTGGTCACGTTGGATTACAAGCATTTGGGCCGCCGAGCTGGTGGCGTCCAGGATTCGTTCGATAGCATCGGTGGCGAAGGAGATCGCTCTGCGCGCTTCCGTGCTGCAATGCTCGTGGAGAAGTTCAGGCAGGAGCGACGGCCGCCGCCGCGCAGCGCCCCCACCGCGCAGTCGACGCAGACGTCGGCGGATCTGTGGAGGTCGGCAGGTTGCGCCAACAGAACGAGCGGCTGCGCATGGAGCGCGACCTTCAAAAAATCGATAGTGATCTTTGCCAGAACTCCGGACATGAGCTTCCGTTCCATTGAGGACCATTCTATCCGCGCGCGATGCCTGAGACCTCGCCGGCCGGTTCTATGCTTGGCGCGGGCGTCGGCAGAGTACTCGCGCGACCGGTGATACGACGAAGGCGTACTTTTTTAGTCTGCTGCTGCCAACGATCAAACGTTCTCGTGATTATCGGAGCTTGGCTGAGTCCCGCCCAATCTAGCTAAATGCAAGCAATTGTTACCTCGGTCAACCACCAACGTTAGTAGTTGAGCTAGATAGCAGAGGTATGTCACCTATCGGTTCAAATTGACCGGTCAGGCTGGCCGTCTTTCGCACGGAATTCAGCATGCAACATAACCGCACTTTTGTTACTAAACGCTCGACAGGCGCGCTCGCTGGCGTCGCCGCGAAGCTTCATGGAGCCAATTTGTCGAAGTAGTCGCGTGCATCGTAGAATTCGGTGACGGAAGACGTGTATCGTGGACTTTGTCGGATGGCGCACTCTGGAGGTCTCAAGTGCCTGCGAAAAGTCGAACGTTGAGGCACACTGTTCTGTGGCACCAAATGAACGCCGCTCACCAGCTGAACGCGTTGCGCGGGAATTTCAACTCAAAGGAGGTGCGGCATGCGGCGCAAAGATGAAATGAAGCTCGGACTGTTCCTCCGTCGAGTGGGATTTCACGAGGGAGCATGGCGCGATCCTAGCGTGCCAGCGAAGGGCGGAATCGATGTTGACCATTATGCTCATCTCGCAGAACTTGCCGAACGTGCGGCATTTCACTTCATATTTCTCGACGATAGCCCAAGCGTAATAGAACGAGATCACGCACACATTGCACGTGTAAGCCGAAACGACGGGTTTGAGCCAATCACGCTGTTGTCGGCGCTTTCGTCGAGAACCCAAAAGATCGGACTGGTCGGGACGGCAACGACGACGTACCACCACGCTTATCATCTTGCACGTATGTTCGCCTCACTTGACCACCTATCGCGAGGACGAGCAGCTTGGAACATTGTGACCTCGGGATCTGCATTGGAAGCCCCGAATTTCGGCGAAACGGAGCTTCCAGATCATGATATGCGCTATGCTCGAGCTCGAGAATTTGTAGATGTGGTGAAAGGGCTTTGGGACACGTGGGGAGATGACGCTTTCATTCGCGACAAGAAAAGTGGCATTTTCGCTGACACCACGAAGCTGCATTTGCTTAACCACCGAGGCAACTACTTGTCAGTCAGAGGTCCACTGAACATCGCAAGGCCGCCGCAAGGGTATCCCGTGTTGGTTCAGGCTGGAGCATCTGATGCCGGAACACAGTTCGCTGCAGAATTCGCCGAGGTGGTGTTTACGGCCGAACCGTCTTTAGAAAACGGTAAGCGATATTACGCAGCCCTCAAAGAGAAGGCGCGCGCTGTTGGGCGAGAGGACGATCAGTTGCTGGTCATGCCGGGTATTGTCCCGATCATTGGGAGGACCAAGCAAGAAGCGTCTGAGAAGCTTCAAAGACTACAATCGTATACGCACATCGACGTGCAAATTGGATTGGCTGATCGTATGCTGGGGTTCGTCACCGACTTGAAGTCAATGAATCTCGACTCGATAGTGCCTGCGACTTTACCACAGACGAATGTCACCCAAAGTTATCAGAAGTTACTTCTCGATCTAGCAGTACGCCAGAAATTGACCTGGAGACAACTGATCCGCTTGGTGTCGGACTGCAAGGGCCAGCTAATGATTGTTGGAACACCGGACGAAATCGTCAATGCCATGGTGGATGCGTTTGATGAATATGCAGCTGACGGATTCAACGTAATGCCGGCTAGCTTTCCCGGCGGGCTCAAGGACTTTATTGAGCTCGTTGTTCCTGAATTGCGCAAGCGAGGAAAATTCAGATCGGAATACTCCGGACAAACACTACGTGAGAATCTCGGTCTCATGCGGCCAGTCAATCAGTTCACTCACGCAGCGTGAGCAGGTCTGTGAAATGGCGCTTACGCCGTATCCCATTGGGATCGAGTGGCTGGAACCCACGGCAAGGCTGAAGGTCGGTGATGAGACCGAGCCGAAGGATAACACGAGCTTGCACCTCATGGTCAGTAATTGGGTGGACAATAATCTTGAGTACGTGCTCAGCGATACCATCGCGAATTGCGTGGCCGCAATCTCGTTGGTTAGATCTTCCAGGCGATGACGATGATCCGGCTATTTGCCTCTCAAAGCCTCAAGATCGCTACATACCGGAAATCGCGAACGGCTCGCCTGCTCCTACTCGCTGACCGAGACGAGCCACGGTAGCCATATCCGCAGCCTTGATACAAAGGCTGTACGCGCGGGTGACGAATGGATCCTCATCGGTGAGAAAAGCTTCGTCACCTCTGGCGACAAAGCTGAATTCTTCGTGATGCTCGCCGAGACGGCGGTAGGAGTCTCCGCGTTCGCAGCCCCTATCCTCTGCCGGGCCTCGAAGAAGCGCAAGAGCATGATCGGGCTGCTGTTGCTCAAGCATATTTGCGGGCTCTCCTATGAGGGGTTGTTCGAGCGGTGGGTCCACGACCCGTATTTCCAGTACTTCACCGGCGAAGAGTTGTTTCAACACTCATTCCCGCACGAGCGCTCGGACCTGAGCCATTGACGCAAGCGGCTCAGCGACAGACCGGAGCTGCTGCTGGCCGAGAGCCTGCGGATGGCACACGAGGCCGGAGCATTACGCAGCCAAGTCCTGAAGCGGGTCACAATCGACGGTGCAGCCAAAGGCCATCACCTTCCCGACCGATGCCAAGCTGCTGCGTGCGGCTGTCAAGGGGTTCAACTGCCTGGCGAGGACGCACGGGGGCAAGCTGCGGCAGTCCTGCCTTCGCATTGCCAGACCGCGGCAATGATCGCGGGACCTACGACCATGCCAAGCCAAATGTAATGATAGTGGCTAATTGCAGCGATCGCTCCTAAACTCATGCCATGATACCCATTTGTGAATGAAATGATATTTTGGCGCCCTGTGGACCTTGCGTGAGAGCTTTAACGCTGCCTCACGTCCCGAAGACCTGCGCTTGGTGCGCTTCGACAATAACGCAGTCGGGCGCCAGTTGAGATCCAGGCCTGTGCCGACCGCATGGTGATCCGTAATCGCTGCGGAGCGTCAAGTCCTATCGGCAGGGCGGCAGGCTCTACCCTGGCTCTTCAATATTCGTCGGGGGACAACGGGCTTTCCGACGGGCTGCATGTTGACGCACGACTACTGGGGCGTGCGCCAGACAAAGGAACGCCGCTACTCGTCCGATACGGTTTCGAGTGCGCACCCAGGATGCTTTTGGGAGGCAAGTTGATCGCGCGCACGGAGGAGCGCGACACTCATGTCGAATGGCTGAGATTCCTAAAGCAGATCGACCGCGAAACGCCCATGGAACTGGACATCCATCTGATCCACGCCTCACACCAGGGGATCTACTCGTGAAGCGCAGTCTCGAACATGCTCGTGCCGGTCTTAGACAACTACGCCACTCACAAGCACCCGAAGATCAAGGCGTGGCTCGACCGCCATGCACGCTTCAAGTCCCACTTCACGCCGACATCGTCGTCGTGGATGAACCTCGTCGAACGCTTCTTTGCTGACTTGACCGCGCACGTGATCCGCTCCGGGAGCTTCGCCTCGATCAGTGAACTCGTCCGCGACATCGAAGCTATCTTTCCGATCGCAACGCCGCCCCAAAGCCCTACACTTGGAAAGCCGAAGGCGCCGCAATCCTCGAAAAAATCAACGGTGCCCGCACCGCCCTCGATAAAGTCGAGGCAGCACGAGTTATTATAGCGCATTTGAGAGTCAGGACGCTAGACTAGCGTAGCGCGCAGCTCTCATCAATCTCAAGAGAATACTCCGTCGACTGCAGTTGAGGGCTGCTACGTACCATCACCGCTTCCAAAAACATCATTTCATCATTTCCCACCAGAGTAGGTAGTGTCTCGTGCATCGTCGCTGGTGTACGATCAGTCTAATGTGGCCCCGTATAGGATACAACGTAGTGCGTCACCGTAGGAGAAGCGCAAGAATGAAAGGCGCAGGTTCCAATCCACTACATGTCTCGCGCTTCCTTTAAATATATCACAATGCACCCGCCAAAACGGCATCAAGCTTTTGATGCGATTCGATTTAATGAGTACGTCTCTATTAGACAGTCCGCTCCAAACAAAAGGGCCAACATATCCAAACTTCCGCGCAGATCGGTCGTCTGGTTCGAGTCGCTTCCCGCTTTGGTTGAACGGAGTACGCATGAAAGCGATTATGAGTAGATCGATCGGCGGCCCAGAGACGCTGGTGCTAGACGAAGTTGACGATCCCGTTGCTGCCCCGGGCCAGCTTGTTGCTCGGGTTAGAGCATGTGGGGTAAATTTTCCGGATACACTTATCATAGAAGATAGATATCAATTCAAGCCAAAACGGCCATTTTCGCCAGGAGCCGAGTTCTCTGGCGTGGTCGAAACGATCGGTGACGGAGTACGTTCGTTTGAACCTGGTGATCGAGTCATGGGAGTTTCTAGATGGGGATCAATGGCGCAGAAGATTGGCGTAGACGCGAGCCGTTGCGTGCTGATACCGGACAAAATGCCGTTTGATGAAGCCTCTGCGTTCATCCTCACGTACGGCACCGCCCACTACGCACTGAAAGAGAGGGGTGCTCTAAGAAGCGGTGAGACTCTCCTTGTGCTTGGAGCAGCTGGCGGCGTTGGCCTTGCCGCAATCGAAATTGGAAAAGCGATGGGCGCTCGCGTTGTGGCCGCAGTGTCTACAACTGAGAAAGCGACACTAGCCCGAGAGCACGGAGCAGACTGCGCAGTGATATACCCTACCTCTCCGTTTGATCTATCTTCCCGGAGAGACGCAACGCGCCTTTTCAAAGAGGCGTGCCACCCTGACGGCGCTCACGTCGTGTGCGATGTCGTAGGTGGCGATTATTCAGAGGCGGCTTTGCGCGCCATAGCTTGGGACGGTCGTTTCCTCGTTGTAGGATTTGCCGCAGGCATTCCGCGAATCTCGCTCAACCTTCCCTTGCTTAAATCTTGCCAGATCGTCGGCGTGTTCTGGGGGCCGTGGCTTGACCATAGTGCTGATCATCTTACTCGCAGCGCGGCCGAGCTGCTAGAGTGGTATCAAAATGGCAAGCTGAGACCATGCATATCGGCGCGCTTTCGGTTGGCGGAAGCCGGCGATGCGATTGCCCAATTGGCAGCTCGAAAGGCGATGGGAAAGATCGTCATCGATATCGATTGAATTCCTCTGCGGGATTTGAGCGCGCGAGCTCGACGTCGTGACCGCAAGCGACGACGTCCACCAATCATTCCCTGCTGCGCTTGTAGCTGGAACGTCAATATCCTAGCCATACATTGCTAACATGTGTCCGGCAAGAATTAGCAGAGTGCAGTTATAGGCTGGCCGGACGGGCGCCTTCGCAAGAAGGTGTCGGGACGCTGTTCAGCTTTGAGCTATCCTGGCCGCTCGTCTAAAAGTCGCCGGCACTTCACTGGCGAGGCGCTTTTTTTCAGACACGACTTTCAGGATTAGCGCTCCGGCTCTAGTCATCGGCACAGCGGCTCGCCACCAAACTGAAGCATTTGCGGGCCGAAAGTCTACGGCTGAAGGATAAGTCCGGGCGCGCCGCAGAAGCGCGTTCTCAAGCAAGTGATGCAATCCCACCGTTCAATGGACGCGAACGCCTTCGCGCCCGACGCCGATCTCATCGGTGTGGCGGTCAATCGTAAGCGTCGTTCCGGTCCCACCTTCTCGCGGCACATAGGATAGGCGAGTTTCATGATCTCTTTGAAGGGATCGGCTTGTGTCTATGCTTGACCATACGCTTAAGTCGGACGTGACGGCGCGCCGGCTAAACGGCCACGGTCCAGCCGCTTGGCGTAGAGCGACAATCCAATTCCATCGTGCCACAAGGCCTTGATTAGCGAACCGCTGCGGCCACGGAACACGAAGACATCTCTCCGGCGAACGGATCACGACCAAGGCATTCCTGCACCAATAACGACAAACCCTGCATGCCCTTACGCATGTCGGTGCGGCCGGTCGCAATCCAGATGCGTGCACTCGAAGAGACGGGGATCATCGACGCTCCAGAACCTGCAGCACCCGCGCCAGGGCGGCCGCATCGACGCCGGCATCGACAATCACCCGACGATCCCTGCCAACGACGATCACCATCCGCCCGCTCGTCGATGTGGCAGCAACCGCCGGCTCGACCTGAGCGGCAAGGACAACCCGCGTAAAGCCGCATTGCTCGCTTTGAGGGCTAATCGGCTCGGAACCGGACGAGCGCCGCCACGTCATCAGCAACGAACGTGATATGCCGTGGCGACGTGCCGTCGACGATATCGCGCGCGGCGCTTCAAAGCTCTCGGTCACGATCCGCAGCTTCTCGTCATCCGACCAGCGCCGACGACGACCAGTCTCGACCACCTCAAGCCGTTCAAGCTGAGTACTGCGCTTATGGCTGTCCATAAGGACTGTTACGCACCAATTGGACTAATTCAACAAGGCGGCCCTCGCCGGAGGGAGACCGCTTTTGCCACGGAACACATAGAGGTCGCCGCCGTGCGGGTCCCGCTTGAAGGCTTCCTGCACCAATAAGGCCAGCGAGTTCATGCCGCGGCGCATGTCGGTGTGGCCGGTCGCAATCCACACCCGCACGGCCGGTGCAATGGGGATCATCGCGGCTGTCCATCAGCCAGCGCCGCAACCGCGGCCTTCAGCGTCGCCGCGTCGACCGCGCCCGTGATCCGCATCCGAACCCCGGCAGCAAACTCGATCTCGATCGACCCGCCGCTGCTGGCCGGCGCGACTGGACCATGCGTTACGCTGGAGTCCGGGACCACCCTCGCTGGTACGAAGCCCGTTTGTTGCCCGGAGGCATCCTTCGGCTCCGGATGAAACGACCGTCGCCATCGGAGCAGCAATGAGCGCGAAACACCATATCGCCGCGCCGTCGCCGCGACCTGGCGCGGCGCCTGTAAGCTCTCCAGGACGATCTTGAGCTTCTCATCCTCGGACCAACGTCGCCGCCGACCCGTGTCCACCACTTCGAGCCGCTCGACTTGGGCACTGCGCCTATCACTGTCCATAAGGACAGTTCTCAACAACGCGCCTCACTCGACAAGGCGGCCGTCACCGGATGCGTACATGCTTGGCAAGGGCCTGTGTAATGGGGCATGCCGCCTTTGGCCACTTTCCGACATCTGTTGTATTCAACCGAACCTAAGCGACACGAGGGACATGAATGCTGATCACCTCTCGCCTCAAGCTTGAACATGCGCTTGAGGAAGGCAGGGCAGGTCATTACCTGGATGCAATTGGCACAGGTGAGTTGTCCAGATCGAGCGATTTGTCAGCGCGTCAAGCGGCAACCTGATCGTCGTCGATGGTGCGAGGGTGGGCAGGGGGGCTTGATCAAGCAAGCCATCCCAGCGATCCTTCAAAAATCGACGGCGCCACTTGTCAACGGTGTGTTCATGGATGCCGAGTTCGGCGGCCACAGACTGGCTTGGCAAGCCATCAGCGCATCGCAGGATCGGGCGGCATCGCTCAGATAGCGACCGCGCAGCACGATGACTACTCGACCAGCAGTCTGCCGCAGTCAGAAGATTGCGACTCGCCGGCGTTCCAACACATCGAGAACCCGCGCCAGCGCCTCCGGGTCAACTTGCGTATCCACCCGGATGCGTAGCCGGTTGCCACGATGAATCTCAATCAATCCGTTCGAACCGCCAATAACGGCCGCATCCGCCTATCATCTTCGGATAGCTGCTTTGCAGGTGCAGACGTCGTGGTAATCTGCAACGACAAGAAACATGGCTCAACCGCGACCCTCCCAGTACTTCGACGCGCATCGCCCGTTGACTTAACGCTAGACTCACACGCTTCGCGAAATCCGCCGCCTCAAACAAGACATTGCTCTTCGGATTCGTGCGCCCGTGTCGTGATCGCTCGATGCTCAGCTCAGCGACACATCCGCCGAACACCCTGTCGCGCGCGGTTGAATGCTGATACGTGCCAACAATGATTCCTCAAATAGTCCTCACCAGAGTAGGTAGTGTTTAGATCCCCTCGTAACTGCTTTAGTCATCAGCTAGTACACCGCCGTATGGCTAGGCGCACTTGATCACTGAAAGGCGCAGCAATGACAAACGTCGTTAATCCGTTGCAAGTCTCACGCTTCCTTCAAATACATGATGACGCCGCCGCACAGAAAGGCATCAAGCTTTCGATAGGATTCGATTTTCATAAATACGTCTCTATCGCACGGATCACTCCAACAAAGGGGCCAACATATCCAATTTTCCGGCCAGATCGCTCGCCGATTAAATCAGGCGACGGATATTGGATCATAGGCGTCGACAAGAACAAAGATGTCGCGCTTTTAGAGGCTGCTCGGCTGTTTGACCTTTCGCATAGCAACTTTGCAGCACATCTTCAGTCCTTGAAGGCGTTTTACGCTGACCCGACCGTACACGCACATCCTCAGGACCGTTGTACGTGTAGAGCACCAACCGCGAAGAAGATGACAGGAAAAGTAGCCTACCACGGGGACCGTTGGGTGCGCAGAGACTTTAGGGGACAGGGAGTGCCCAAGATCATGGCAGGAATATCGCGCGGCGTGTCTCTAGCCATGTGGGCTCCTGACTTCTTATGTGGGCTTGCAGCGCGCCGATTATTGGAAAAAGGAAGCGTATACGGATATGCGCACTATGAAGCCGAGGGGTCGATACTGCAACTGATAGAAGAGAATATTGTGGACGACGATTGGCTTGTCTGGCTCACCGGCGAGGAGTTGAGAGGCCTTGTTGATCGTCGTGATATAGGCGCGCCGATTGTGGTCCCGTCATTTTCGGCGGCATCGGGCGGTAGTGGTGAGCCTGATGGTGCCCTGTCCCATGAATTCGGGGCATAATTACTACCTCGGTTTTGGGGATACTGATCGAAGGACATACCCGATGCGATCCGGACAGCCGAAGGCGTTGCTCACATTGTCGAGCGGCGAACGCGCATTGTCAGCCCCCATACGATCGGTAATGAGGCAAATGCTTCATCGCCGATCGGATCGAGGGACTCGATGACGAGATGCCGCACCGGCAGTCCCGCACCGTCGAGGGCGAGGCGTGGCCGAGCTGATCACCAAGAAACTCGCTCGCAAGCCCAAAGCCGCAACCACTGGAGCGTACGCGCCATCGCCAAAGAGACCGGGGTTACCAACTGCACCGTCCATCCCTTGTTCCAGCTCTTCGGTCTGCAACCTCACCGTTCCGGAGCTTCAACTTTTCGACCGATCCGTTCTTTGTCGAGAAAGCTGCGCGACGTGGTCGGGCTTTATCTCAATCCGCCCGACAGGCTGTAGTGCTTTGCGTCGATAAGAACAGCCAGATCGAGGTGCTCTTACGCATTTAAACTCTGCTTCCTACGGGGGGCGGCTGTCACGTGCGACTATCAGCGTCCTGGTAGCACTCCCCTGTTCGCCGCCCTCAACCTGCTCGACAGAGCGGTCATCGCCCAATGCAAGCCCCGCCATCGTCACCAGGAGTTCCTCGCCTTCCCGCGCCACATCGAGTGGTGCCGGTCCAGCTGGACATCCATCTGGTCGTCGACAACTACGCCACCTGCAAGCACCCCAAGGTCCAAGCATGCCTCGCCCGCGGTCGGCGTCGGCACATTCACTACCGCCACTTATCCCTCCCGGCTCAACTAGGCCGAACGCTCTTCGCCCTCATCGCCCAACGCGCCATCCGTCGTGGCTCCTTCGACTGCCCCGCCGACCTCGTCAAAAAAATCGACCAATTCATCACAGCCCTTCATCTGGGCCGCTACTGCTGACTAAATTCTCCAGTAACTCACGCGACTTTGTTAGCGAGTTTCCGGGACAGAACACTAGCGCGCTGTTGAAAAACGCGCTCGCCGCGTACCGGCGACGGTGATTCGTTGGCTCCGACCAGATTCGGAGATAGTGCGTGCGCGGCGGCGACAATCGAACGGGGGATCTGCCAGTTGCGTTGATCTGGAGACGCAAGTGCGGGCGATCAATCGAGCGATCCGGACGATTGTTAAAGAGGCGCTTTCGACGCTGGAGCGCGAGTTCGCCACGCGGTCTTCGCCAGTTGGGCGGCCGTCGATCCCCCCGTTGAAGCTGCTGCGGGCGATGCTATTGCAGGCGCGTTATTCTCGACTGGAATACGGCCTGCTGTTCCCCTGGTTCGTTGGAATTGGCGTATGATGACGCAACCTGGCACCATCCTGCGTTCTCGAAGAACCGTGATCGGTTGCTGGAAGGTGACGTCGCGGCCAAGTTCGGAGGGGCGGTGCCGGCCCAGCCCCAGGGTGAGAAGCTGCAGTCGAGCGATCACTTCTTGGTCGACGGCACGCTCATCGAGGTCTGCCTTGATGAGGAGCGTCAATCCCAAGGATAGCTCGGGCGAGCCGCCAGCGCAAGGCGGCGGGAGCAATACCGAAGCGGGTTGCGCTCGATGAACGTGACGCCGCGTGTTGCGCTGACATCAAGCATACAGAAGCGTCACCGGATGATCGGCGCGGCGCGATCTTCGATGAAGCGGAATCTGGCGTCCGTACTCCGACAAAACGCGCCGTCGACTTCCAAAGAACCAGCCGGATCGGAGTCGGGCGATCGCGGACTGTCGGCGTGGCAATCCGTCATTCAATGATGAGTAGGAGGATATCCGATACGTGGGGTCCAGCAGTCCGGATCCGGTCAAGGTGTTATTTCGATCCTAGATGGATTGGAAGTGTGTCCGGACCCTACCGGTCGAGCCGCCGGAGAATGTTGGCTAAAAGCACTGCGGCGAAGTGAATCGGTGAGCTGCAAGAGCGAGAGGATCGAGGCAAAATGTGCTCTGGTCGGGCTAACGACGTCGCCCGATCTCAGCCTCCCGAATGAGTAGAGATGTTGAAAGCCATGGCGCTTGCCATGGCCGGGAAGTCGGTTCGCGCCGATGCCGCTGCGCGCATCGAGCGGCTGACGCAGAGCCTGCAGGCCTTCGACCGCGCCCGGTTCGGCCGACGATCGGAAAAGCTTGGCTCTGCGAATGACAACGATGAACAGCAGGCTTTTGTCTTCGACGAGATCGAGACCCGCATCGCTGCGATCACGGCCTAGGTCAGCAAGGGCGGTCAGCAAGCGCAAGGCAAGCGAGCACCGCGTCGGCGCAAGAGCTTTGCGCCCATCTGGCACGGATCGAAGCCGTCATTGAACCGGAAGAACTGGCTGAGCATGCCGGTAAGCAGAAGGTGCTGATCGGCAAGGATGTGTCGAAGCGTCTGGATGGGTGCCGGCCAAGTTCCGTGTGATCGTCACGCGCCGTTCCAAGTATGCCTTTAAGAACGAGGACGGCGTGGTCCAGGCGCCGGCCCCGGCCCATATCATCGAGGGTGGCATTCCAACGGAAGGACTTCTGCTCAGATCATCGTCTCCACGTATGCCGATGGCCAACCAGCCTACCGGCAGGAGGCCATCTACGCTCGCGACAAGGTCGAACTCGACCGCAAGCTGGTGGCGCCATGGATGGGCAAGCTCGGCTTCGAGCTGAAGATCGTGGCCGACTACATCTTCAGCGAGGTCAAGAAGGCCGAACGGAGTTTTGCCGGCGAAACCAACTTGCCGACGCTCGCTCCCGGCCCCGGATCGACGAAGACGGCCTATTTATGGGCTTATGCCAGAGATGACCGGACCTTTGGCCGTAACGGTGTTCCCCGATCGTGGCTTATCGCTTCGAAGACAGCCGCTCCGGCGAATGCGCGGTCCGGTATCTGAACGGTTATCGCGGTACCTGCAGGTGGATGTTATGCTGCCTATAAAAAGTTGTGCGCGACCCGATCGCGGAATGATGCCAGCACGTTGGCTGGGCTGCTGGTCACACAGCAGACGCAAGTTCTATGAGCTGCATGTTGCAGGAAGCTCCAAACTGGCAGCCGGGACGGTCGAGCGGATGGCAAAGCTTTGGCCGGTCGAGAAAACCGTGCGTACCCAAGGCCCCGACGCACCCGTTGCCGCGCGTCAGCCAGCCTCCGCAGCGGTCGTCGCAGATCGCTTCGATTTCTGGCAGCAGACTTTGCGGCGATTACCCGGAAATGTGGCCGAGACGATTCGCTATGCCGTCTCACGCCGAGTCATCTTCGAACGCTTCCTCACCGACGGCCGCAGCATCAGCCCTTGAACTGCCAGTGCGAGCATTCGCTCCGGAAGACATGCCGATCGCGATGCCGTAACATCGGTCTGAGGCGCTTGTCTCCCGCTTGGCCTTAAACCCACTTCTTCCCGGGAAGACATGCGGCTTGCAGCCAAAGCGAGTGACGTGCTCCTTACAGCTGTTCAGGACCATGAGTGGACGGTCGCATTGCATCTGCCGCGTCCTTCCGGAATTACCGTCGCGCCAGCTCGGCAGCAACTAGGCTTCTGATGTCGTCATCAGAGATGTGTTTCTTTCGGTCTGCCAAAGCCTTAAATTGTAGAAATGCATATTCTAAGGCGGGCTCTGAGTGCGGGTAGCCAAGCTCCTCCACCTTTCGCGCGAATGCACGGCGGCCGGAATGCTTTCCCATTACGAAAGACGTGCGTTCCGCGCCAACACTCTCCGGATTCATAATTTCATATGTCTGCGCATTCTTCAACATACCGTCTTGATGGATCCCGGCTTCATGCGCGAACGCATTCCGGCCGACGATCGCTTTATTGTACTGTACGGGAAATGAAGTTGCCTCACTTACGAGCTTAGAGGCGCGAGCGAGCATCTGAGTCTCAATGTTGGTCCGATAGGGAAGCACATCGTTGCGAACGTTAATGGCCATGACGACTTCTTCCAGCGACGCGTTGCCTGCGCGTTCTCCAATTCCATTTATCGTGCACTCAACCTGTCTAGCGCCAGCGCAGATCCCAGCGAGCGAGTTCGAAACAGCCATCCCAAGATCGTTGTGACAATGTACCGAAAACGTCGCCTTGTCAGAGTTGGGCACGCGTTCCCGCGCCATCCTGACCATTGCGGCGTATTCTTCCGGCATGCAATAACCGACAGTATCCGCTAAGTTGATCGTGCTGGCTCCGGCTTTGATCGCTGCCTCAATGCAACGGCATAGGAACTCGTAGTCGCTTCGCGTGGCGTCTTCGCTGCACCACTCTACATCGTCAATATGAGTTCTGGCCCTTGTTACTTGGGCGATTACCAATTCGTAAACCTGTTCCTCTTCCATCTGAAGCTTCCATTTCATATGGATTGGCGAAGTGGAAATGAACGTACTAATACGACCGCGCCTTGCGGGCCTGACCGCCTCCGCGCAACGGTCAATGTCATTGTGCGTGGCACGCGAAAGTCCACATACCGCGGCATTCTTTGTTTGTTTGGCGATCGCGTGTACTGCTGCATAGTCTCCTTCCGACGCGGCTGGATACCCGCCCTCGATGACGTCAACCCTCATTTCGTCGAGCATTTCTGCTATCTGAAGCTTTTCTTCAAGATTCATTGTCGCGCCTGGCGCCTGCTCACCGTCACGCAAGGTTGTATCGAGGACAATGATTTGCTCCTTCTCAGGAGTCGAAGTTATTGACGTCATAGAGTCGTCCCTCTACTTCGCTTGCCTTTGTTCAAAAGCAATTTCTACGCTCGAGTCAGATCACAAGGGAATGCTATCTCGTGCCACATGTCCAAAAAGGATCCATCGAGCGGGCTCCTCCGCAACCGCCAACGGAGCGTTCTCTGTTCGTAATGGTTGGCTTCAGAGAGCGACCCACAGCCTCCACCTCTGCTCGTTCGCGTACACGGCGTCCTCATCGTTGGCTCCCGGTAGTTCGTCGCGGATTACGAATGTGTTTTACCGCAACACCTGCCCCAGCGGGCGCCCGCTTCTCCTTCTCCAAGCGATGCTAAAGCACCGGACCTGTCGCGCATACTATCAACTTTGATAGTACTTCCTGGATCGCGAGTGGAAACTGATCCGCGATCAAGCGCAACAACTGCACCGATTACGTCCTCTTTGGCTACTTTCATTGATGAGGGTGACAGCCCTGTGTGAGGTGCGCCATTTCCGAACACGATCACCCTTGATTGCAGTGCTCGGATATGTTGGCAGCCGATGTAGGCAACCAGTTCGCTGGGGGCTTGATTGATAATGAGATCTTGCTGCGTGAATGAGAAGTCATCGCTCTAGGCCAGCAAGAGGAAGATTACACGCTTCCGCACGGGCAAGTTCGTCATACATCAACAATTCAAAAAGCTCGTCGAACACTGCAATATTGGAGTTTGTGCCCTCAGTGATGACGCGACCGCAGAACTGCTGCATGGCCGCCATTGCGGCTAGCATGGAGTGGTTGGCCCAGATCACTGCGGAGATGCGGGCATTTCGATACGTAGAGAGCGGCGTTCGACAGTACTTTGTTGGAACTATTATGACCGGCGACCTGTTCTGCCAAGCGCTTGAAAACGAAAGGATCTCTTCCGCAGTGCTCTTTAGCGAGCGAATGAAGATCGCATCGGCTCCCGCCTCTGCGTAGGCGTGAGCGCGCAAAACTGCTTCATCGACTCCATGCCCGGTAGTCAAAGCCTCGACCCGGGCCACGAGGACCAAGTCGTCCGCGACCGTGTCCTTCACGGCACGTAAGCGGCCGGAGAATTCATCGATATCGGCGAGGCGGTGCCGCTCGCCAACAAACGAGTTCATCGTCGGAAAGTAGCTGTCCTCTAGCGCAACTCCCGCAGCGCCACGTTGACAGAGTTTGCGAGCGCGGAAGCGTGCATTGTCGAAATTGCAGAATCCGCCATCTCCATCAACCAGGACAGGCAGTTCGGTCGACCCAACTATTCGCTCGACTATACCGACTAGTCGACTCCATGACGCTTCATTGGCATCCCCGTATCCGAGAGAGCACGCAATTGACAGGCGCGACGCCCAGAGGCCTTTGAAGCCCGCGCGCTCGGCGATGGCGGCGGAGAGGCCGTCATGCGCTTCCATGAGGAACGAGAGTTCGCTGTTGGAGCAAACCTGCTTCCGCAGCAGGTTAGCAAGCGAAGAATCAGCGGATTGATCAGCACTCTTGACGAGGACAGATTGCGATTGGTCGTGCATCCGAAATCCTTGCGCGTGTGACCGGCGAACGTTCATCAGTCGATAGGTGACATGTTCCTGTGGTCTAGATCGACTACTACCATTGGTAGTTGATGCGGGTTTTACGGGCAGACAAGCGCCGGCCCTCAAGCAGCGGTCGTGGAGTGCGGTGATGGATCCGTCGGGGTGCAGTGAGTTGAGCTAGTACCCGGTATCAGAACTGAGTGATACGTCGGTCTTTGAAGCGGCGTTGGCGGACCTTTTTCTTGGTCCGGTCGAACGCATAGCACAATGGCCTTCTCGGGCGGGGCGACATAGAGGCCGACAACGTCGGCGGCTTTGACCGTACGCATCCGGCGTAGGCCGCAGGCTATTCGGGCGTCCAGCGCTTGAGCAGCTCTGGATTTTCTTTGTAAATTTGGATGAGCTCGATGAGGCGTTCGATGCCGAAGTCGGTGAACGCCTGGACGCCATCTTCGCCAACGCCAAACACCCATATGGCTCCGTCCTCGATCTCCATTTCATTGGCGACGTCTCGTAGCCAATCTTCGTCTTCGCCGAGGTCTCTCGCGACCTGGGTGATGGTGGTGACGTGATGGACCTTGTTGACGTGGGTGGTCATGCCGCCGCTCGAGCCGAGAGCGCTGATGCCGGCGTCCAATTCCAGGGCAGCATCTCGTCCAACCGATGAGCCGGGTGGGCCGCAATACGGGCAAGGACGTCGGCCAGCCAGGCTTGCGGATCGACGCCGTTCATCTTGGCTGTGACGACTAAGCTGTATATGGCGGCGGCGCGTCGCCCGCCGCGATCCGACCCGCAGAACAGCCAGGATTTTCGGCCAAGAGCAATACCCCTCAGCCCTCGCTCGGCGGCATTGTTGGAGAGGCACACGCGTCCGTCCTCCAGGAACAGCGTGAAGCTCGCCCAGCGCTTCAGGATGTAGTTGAACGCCTTGGCCAGGTCGTGCCCACGGGAGAGCTTGGCGAGTTGGTCGCGCATGTAGACCTGGAGATCCTCGACCAGGGGCCGGCTCAGCGTCTGTCGCACCTGAAGACGCTCCTCGGCGTTTTTGCCGTTGATGGAGCGCTCGATTTCGAACAGCGTATCGATCCACCGCACGACCTCGATCGCGATCGGCGAGAGCGGGATCTCCTTCTTGCCGGCGGCCTTGCGCCGGGCAATCTCTTCAATGTCGGCCATGGCAAAGAACGGCCGCCGTCCGTGTGACCAGCAGGCAGCCTCCCGGATCGGCCTAGGCTGGCGTCCCGCCAGATAGAGCTGGTTGTACCCGTCATAGGCGTCGGCCTGCAGAATGCCGGCATATCGGACCAGATGCGCCTGGGGATGCTCGCCCTTGCGATCACGCGAGTAGTAGAACATCGCCGCCGGCGGACCCGCACCGCTAAACGGCCGGTCGTCCCGGACGTAGATCCAGCATCGTGCCGTATCGGTCTTGCCCTTGGCCAGTACTGGCACGGTCGTATCATCGGCATGAAGGCGCTCGGCCGCCATGACATGGGCATCGACCAGGCGCAGGAGGGGATCCAGCGACGCACAGACCGATCCCACGGCGTCCGCTATGGTTGATAGCGCGACCGGCACGCCTTCCAGGGCGTAGCGCTCGGCCTGGCGGTTCAACGGCTGATGCTGGCCGAACTTCTCGAACATGATCATGGCCAAAAGGCTCGAACCAGCCCATCCCCGGGCGATGGCATGGAACGGCGCTGGCGCCCGGCTGATCTTCTCGCAGTCGCGGCAGGAGAACTTCTCCCGGACCGTCTCGACCACCTTCCACTGGCGCGCGGCACCACCTCCAGCGTCCGCGTCACGCCCTCGCCGAGTTTGCGCAGGCGGTTGCCGCCGCAGCACTCGCACGCGGTCGGCGGGTCGACCACCACCCGCTCGCGTGGCAGGTGGTCGGGGAAGGTCTGACGCTCGGGGCGCTTGCGCGTAAATCCACCTACCGTCGTCGTCTTGGCCACGGCCCGTTCCGCCGCAAGCTCGTCCTCTGTGGCGTCGGCTTCCAGCTCTTCGAACGTCAGCGCCAACTGCTCGATCAGCCGTGCCGAACGCTCCGACCGTTGCCCATAGATCTGATGCTTCAGCTTGGCGATCTGCAGCTTCTGCTGGGCGATCAGCGCACCGTCTTCGGCAGCTTTCGCGTGGGCGACCGCGAGCTCGGCGGCGATCTCTAAACCCTTCGTCCGCTCGGCTGCCAGCGCCTTTTTCAGGGCGGCAACGTCATCCGGAGCAGCGTCGCGATCAGCATTCATGCGACGCAGTGAATCACAGATTGGACGCGATGGGACTCCCCAAAGTGCAAAAAGCTGCGGTTTCTGCGCTCAGCCCGCGCTTTGCGGCCGCCAGCTCAATTGCGGATTCCGCCAGTCGATCCCTTCCAGCATATAGGCCATCTGCGCCGCTGAGATCGACACCGCCCCATCCGACGCCGAGGGCCAGATGAACTTTCCACGGTCCAGGCGCTTGGCGTAGAGCGACATGCCCAACCCGTCGTGCCAAAGAATCTTGACCAGATCGCCGCGGCGGCCCCGGAAGATATAAAGATCGCCGGCATGAGGATCGCGCTTCAAGCTCTCCTGAACCGTAAGCGCCAGGCTCTGCATGCCGCGGCGCATGTCGGTGTGGCCAGTGGAGATCCAAACCCTGACGCCGCTCGGAATCGGAATCATCGCCGCAGGAGCTCAAGGACCCGCTGCAGCGCCTCAGTGTCCTGCCTGGCTATCATGCCAAATGATTTTGACTATCGCCGGCGTCGCCCCCTAAAAACATATAGATCGCTAGCGTGGGGATCGCGCCTCAGATCAGACGCGCAAGGCTCGGGAATCCGCGTCGCATGTCGGTATGGCCGGTCGCAAGCCACACCCGAACATTGCCGGGTATCTTAATCACCGGCGCTCCAGCACGTCGAATTCGCCAAACACCTCGACCCGCATCGCCGGATGACCTCAAAGCTAGACCTAAGGTCACACGCTTCGCCAAATATCCCGCGTCAGACAAGGCGGCGCTCGTCGGATGCGTATTACGCACACGTGAAGAAGAACCGCGCGCGTATCGACGGGGCCGACTGTGCTCTCTCACCAGGGTGGCGTTGTGGTCATTGGGGCAAATGATGCGTGGCGTCTACGTTAGACGATGAATTACTCCGTCGCTGAGGCGCTTGATGAGTTCCGGTCCAGACCGTGCTGTGACGTGCCTCAGTTCGCCCCAGTGAACCACATCACGACCTGTCAGCGGATGGTTTTCGGGGAGAGCGGCGACGACGCTTTCGCTTCAGACTGCTGATGACCTCTCGTTGTATCTTGAATTGGCCTCGGCCACGACGGTGACGTCAGTGGCGAAATTGGCGATATCGGAGTCGGCCACATAAGTATCGAATCGGGGAAGGGGTGCCGGTGGTCGAGAAGGGGCCCGGAGATTGCCGGCTGAGAGTGAGGCGTGGACGCTGATCGTCAATCGACCCCTCTCACCTCGCGAGCGGGTCTTGAGGCGAGCGGCAATTGCTTCTGTTCATCCACGATGCGCTGGGCCGCATTGAGGAATTCCTGAACTTCAATTCTCGCTCTCGTGCCGCCATCGGTCCGCTCGAACAGACTGTTGCCCAACTGGGTTCGAGATTGCGCAGGAACTGGCTAAGAGTCGACTGCTTGATTTGGAGCATCTCTGCCGCTCGGAGAAGGCTCCGGTACTGGGACGTGACGATTACCGAGCGTAGATCTTGAAATCCCACAGGCGCGGTCGAAGCCCGATGACGGGGTATCTGTGACCAGGCTTTTTCTCGAATAGGTCATTTCGTTTGCTTGCACTGGTCCAGCACGTCCTTCGCTTCAGCCCTGAAGCGACCGTCGACTTCACGAGTAGGACGCGCACGCCAGTTGCGCTTGCTGATGGCGCCGTCGTTCGCAACCTGCTGCCACTTGCGTGGGCTATCGCCAGCCCAACTTGGCCGCACTCGGGGCTTCGGCAAGTGACGGCATCGCGTGGGACAGATCATCCGTCCGCCTTCTGCCTTGCGGTCGCAAATGCGGCAACGGCCTCGGCCGGTTGCGGCTAACAAGGTCAAAACGAGATGACCATGGCCAGTGAACATATTACCGTTGAATCTCGCCGCGAACTATGATTGAACTGTATCAATATGCCAGATATTGTTCATAATGTACTATGTCAGTGCAGAGACAAGGAGAGCTAGCCCGTGAAGATCACCCGCATCTATGTGAAGATTGAGGCGCCGTGGACCTCTGGGGAGGCTTGGCGCGCACAGGAGAAGTCGCATGGCTGACCTGCATACTGTCGCCGTCATTGGCGGGGGCGTAGTCGGCGTAAGTTGCGCGCTCATGCTAGCGCGCGAAGGGCATGTCGTCACTTTGGTTGAGGAGGGGCGCGTCGGCCATGGCTGCTCTTGGGGCAACGGTGCCCAATACAATGCTGGATCGGCTCTCCCCATCGCTTATCCCGGGGTCATGTGGCGTGCGCTGCGCTGGTTCGCTGATACTGACGGCCCCGTGCGCCTGTCCCCGCGTGAGTTGCCCCGCACTCTCCCCTGGCTCGTCCGCTTCCTGCGTACCGGGCGTCTGGAGGCTTGGGAGGCGGCGTATGCGGCGTTGCACACTCTCAACCAACCATGTGCCGCTCTCTATCGCGATATGCTCGGCGATGCCGACTGGGAACGGTTGTTCCGGCCGAACGGTGCCCTCCATGTATGGCGAGATGTATCACTGGGCGCCTTGGATAAGCTGGTGGATAGTCTGCGATCGAGACATGGCGTGGCCTTTGAGAGGCTCAACGCCGAGCAGTTGCGCGAGTTGGAGCCGGGTTTATCCCGGGAGTACAAGCGTGGAATCTTCTTTCCAGCCAGTGGTCATGTGACTTCACCTCCGGCGCTGGTGGAGGGCCTGATGAATCGTGCCGCCGCTCTTGGGGTTTCAGTTCGGACGGCGCGTGTTCAAGCTATAGAGCCTGGCACGGAAGGTGTAACGTTGCTGACAAGTACCGGGCCCCACCGCTGCGACAGAGTGATTATCGCAGCGGGTATCGCCAGCCGCGATCTAGCATGCTCCCTGGGAATTTCCCTGTCGCTGGCCAGCGAGCGTGGCTATCACATCACCATGCCCGGTACTTCCGGTGTCATCAGTCGCCCCGTTACCGACGCAGCTTCGGCCTTCGTTGCCACGCCCCTCGACGAAGGGCTGCGCATCGTGGGTATAGCCGAATTCGATGCGCCCGATGCGCCGCGCGATACGAAGCAGAACAAAAAGCTGCAGGCATACGCCCGCGCAATGCTGCCGGACATATCCATCAGCCAGGTGACCGACTGGATGGGCGTAAGACCATCGACGCCAGACAGTCTGCCGATCATCGGTCCCCATCCGAAACACGCCGGCATCTTATTCGCCACTGGCCATGGTCACATGGGCATCAGCGGAGCCCCCATGACTGCGGCCATTATCTCCGACCTCGTCGCGGGCCGCGCGCCCCGGATTTCAACCGCGCCGTATCGGCTGCGATAAAGCTGCTGGCGGGCGGCTCAAGTTTAATCTTGCGTTGTCCAACAAAGATGATATGGTTCAATTGTAAATTGACATAGTTCAATACGAGGAGACCTCAATGAGCAGTTGGATAAGTGCGATCTTCGCTGTTGTCATTGGTGCAGCCGCACTGTTCGGGCCAGCCTCGGTGCCGGCTCGCGCCGAAAGCCCCTCCCTGGTGCTCGACCGGATCAAGGCGAGTGGCAAGCTCAAATTTCCAGTGATGGTCGCGGAGGAGCCGGGCTACATCAAGGATCCGCGCACGGGCGAATGGTCCGGATTCTTCGTCGACTGGGGCAAGGATATCGCCAGCTTGCTTGGCGTTCAGATCGAATATTACGAGACAACCTGGGGCAATCTTGCTGCCGACTTCCAGGCCGGCAAGGTGGATCTCGCGGTGGCGCTGAACCCCAATCCTCGTCGCGGCCTCGTCATCGACTATGTGCCAGGCGCCATCGTCGAGGGCATCTGGGCGCTCGTCGCGCGCCCCGGCTTCGCGCCCAAGACATGGCGTGAGATGGACAAGAAGGAAGTGCGCGTCGCCGTGCAGAAGGGCGGCACGATGCAGGTGATCGCGGAATCCGTCATCCCCAACTCGACAATCGTCGTCGTGCCCACGCGTGACCAGGCAGTGCTGGAGCTGCAATCAGGCAAGATCGACGCGATCATCGTTGCCGACCAGGACGCCGCGCTGCTCGACTCCAAGGGCGTCGGCAAGGCCGTGGTGCCCGCGCCGGTCCTGCGCAACCCGGCGACGATCGGCATCCGCCGCGAAGCTGGTAACGAGGGGTTCTCCAACTTCCTGGCCAACTGGATGTCACAACAGAATTCGCTCGGCCTCGCATGCTCGCGCATCACTCGCTACATGCTCGAGCGCGGCATCGACATGAAAGTGGTTCCTCAGTCCGGCAAGTATTGCTGACGCCATGCGTGCGAGTCGTCTCTTCACTGTCATCGACAGCCACACTGCAGGGCATCCCACCCGAACGGTCGTGGCAGGCATCCCTCCGCTGCGCGGGCACAGCGTGCGCGAGCAGCGGGACGATTTCCGCAGCACCCATGACGGCTTGAGAACGCTACTGCTCCATGAGCCGCGCGGGCACGCCGCCATGGCGGCCGCGGTGCCCGTGCCCTCCCGCGAGGCGGACCAGGGGCTGTTCTTCATCTTCTCTTACGTCTACGCCGACATGTGCGGTCATGCCACGATCGGTTACATCGCCAGTCTCGCTGCTATGGGAGCTCTACCGCAGGGCTTTGAGCAAAACGGCATGTCCATCGAGACCCCGGCGGGTGTCGTCCACGTGACCGGTACGTTCGAGGCTGGCAAGCTGACTTCCGTCCTGTTACGCAATGTGCCCTCCTTTGTTCTCGCCTCCGACATTGTCTCGGAGGTCGCAGGTCTCGGCAGGGTGACGTGCGACATTGCTTATGGCGGTATTACATACGCGCTAGTCGACGCTGACCAAGTCGATCTCCCCTTCGACATCGACCATGCCACCCGATGGTGTCGCGCGGGCATGCTCATCAAGGAAACGCTAAATGCCGGCAGCGGAGTGCCGCAGGTCGGCAGCGTTCTTTTTTATCATTCTGTCGAGGGCGGCGCCCGCCATCTGGTCATTTTGGCCAGCAACAAGTTCGACCGTTCGCCCTGTGGCACCGGTACCTCCTCCCGGCTAGCCCAACTTCACGCCCGCGGGCAGCTGGCGGTAGGCGCTCCATACCGGGCCGAGAACATCCTCGGCGTGCCCTTCGAAGCCAAAGTAGCAGATTTGACTAAGGCTAGTAACGGCAAGCCCGCTGTAATTCCGGAGGTGCGGGGCATGGCTCATGTCACCGCATTTTCTACCCTCGTTTTGGAATCAGACGATCCGCTGCCCGCCGGCTTCCTTCCCAATTGACGGAGAGTACGAATGAAATTCGATCCGTCCATCGTCTTCGCAAATTGGGACATCCTTGCCTACGGCCTGCTCGTTACTCTGAAGTACACGATTTACACCTGCGCCATCGGACTAGCGATTGGTCTCTTTGTGGCGCTGCTTCAGCTTACTCCTTGGCCACTCGTGCGCTGGACCGGTCGAATCTGGGTCGAGTTCTTCCGTAACATCCCGCTGCTGGTGTTGCTTATGTGGACTTATTATGCGCTGCCAATCTTTCTTCAGATCCAGATCGGCAAGGAAACGGCGGGCATCCTCGGTCTCGGGTTCTATGCCAGCGGCTTCTATGCCGAGATCCTGCGCGCCGGTGTCCAGTCTATCGATCGTGGCCAGACTGACGCCGCCGTTGCACTCGGCATGGGGTACTTTCAGCGTATGAAGCGGATCATCTTGCCGCAGGCACTGCGCCGCATGGTGCCGCCGTTGATGGGCCAGACTATCATGCAGCTTAAAAATACGACGCTCCTCTCGGTGCTGACCATCCCTGATCTACTTTATCAGGCCGGCTACATTGCCAGTTTCACCTACCGGCCGATGGAGGTCTACACTGCCATCGGCGCCGTCTTCATTATCATGCTGTTTCCCCTCAGCGCTCTCTCGCGCCGGTTCGAACGCAAGGAGGCCGCGTGATGACCGCAACATCCACCGACGTCGTGCTGAGCGTACGCGGCATCGAGAAGTCTTACGGGAAGAATCATGTGCTCCGCGGCGTCGATCTTGAGGTCCATCGCGGAGAGGTGGTCTGCCTGATCGGCGCAAGCGGATCAGGCAAGACCTCGCTGCTGCGCTGCATGAACCTGCTGATGGAGCCGGACCAGGGCGAGATCGTCATCGAGGGGGCGCCTCTTTTCCGCAGCGCCAGGGGCGAGCGGCTGAAGCTCTCCGGCAGGCAGGTGAGTGCCGTGCGTATTAAGACCGGCATGGTGTTCCAAAGCTTTAACCTGTTCCCCCACCGCACGGCGCTAGAAAACATTATCGAAGCCCCACTCGTAGTGAAGAAAGTGCCGCGCGCCGAAGCCGAGACTCGGGCACGCGAGCTTCTCACTCGCATGGGTCTTCCCGACGCCGGGCATAAATACCCTTCGCAATTGTCGGGCGGGCAGCAGCAGCGCATCGCCATCGCCCGGGCGCTCGCTATGCAGCCGACCATTATGCTTTTCGACGAGCCGACCTCGGCGCTGGACCCGGAACTGGTGGGCGAAGTGCTTGCCGCCATCCGCCAACTGGCTGCCGAGGGAATGACCATGGTTATCGTCACCCATGAGATCGGCTTTGCCTATGAGCTAGCCGATCGGGTGGTCTTTATGGATCAAGGAGTCGTCGCTGCGAGTGGCCCTCCGCGTGAGCTCCTGCTCTCGAACGCCAATCCGAGGCTCGCCGCTTTCGTCGGACGGTTCACGGAACAGGCTCGTCTTCTCGGCCCCCTCGCTGCGCCGGCGGCCGCACCTTCACTAACGTATCTTCCAACAAAGGATAATGGATCATGTCCGATATAAACTGGGGAGGTATCTTCCCCGTTCTCGTTACTCCCTTCGGAGCCGACGGCTTCATCAATGAGACCCGATACAAGGCGCTCATCGACGATGCGATTGCTAATGGCGCGAAGGGCATCGTCGCGGCTGGCAGCACGGGAGAATTTTATGCGCTCACCAAGGCCGAGCGCGCGCGCCTCTACAAGTTGACGGTTGATCATGTGGCCCGGCGCGTGCCTGTCCTGGCAGGCGTCGCCGACTTGCGTGTCGAGGATGTGCTGGAAGCGTGCCAGTCGGCCGTGGCGTCTGGCTGCGCGGGCGGCATGATCCTGCCACCTATCTATGCCATGCCGAGTCCTCGTGAGATCGTGGCCTTCTTTGAGCACA
>NZ_AXAY01000031.1 GCF_000473045.1 Bradyrhizobium sp. WSM3983
GGCTTCGGCGATCGCCGCAAGGCCATGCTGCAGGACATCGCGATCCTGACCGGCGGCCAGGCGATCTCGGAAGATCTCGGCATCAAGCTCGAGAACGTCACGCTCAACATGCTCGGTCGCGCCAAGAAGGTGATGATCGACAAGGAGAACACCACGATCGTCAACGGCGCCGGCAAGAAGGCCGACATCGAGGCGCGCGTGGCCCAGATCAAGGCGCAGATCGAGGAAACCACCTCGGACTACGATCGTGAGAAGCTCCAGGAGCGTCTCGCCAAGCTCGCGGGCGGCGTCGCGGTGATCCGCGTCGGCGGCGCGACCGAGGTCGAGGTGAAGGAGCGCAAGGATCGCGTTGATGACGCGATGCATGCGACCCGCGCGGCTGTCGAGGAAGGCATCGTTCCGGGCGGCGGCGTCGCCCTGCTCCGTGCTTCCGAGCAGCTCAAGGGCCTGCGCACCAAGAACGACGACCAGAAGACCGGCGTCGAGATCGTGCGCAAGGCGCTGTCGGCGCCCGCTCGCCAGATCGCGATCAACGCCGGTGAAGACGGCTCGGTGATCGTCGGCAAGATCCTGGAGAACAAGGCCTACGCTTACGGCTTCGACTCCCAGACCGGCGAATATGCCGACCTCGTCAAGAAGGGCATCATCGACCCGACCAAGGTGGTCCGTACCGCGATCCAGAACGCAGCTTCGGTTGCGGCTCTCTTGATCACCACGGAAGCCATGGTCGCCGAGCTGCCCAAGAAGGGCGGCGCCGGTCCGGCAATGCCCCCGGGCGGCGGCATGGGCGGCATGGACTTCTAAGGTCCAACGACCTCAAGGACTACGAAACCCCGGCAGCGATGCCGGGGTTTTTGTTTGAGGGTGAAACTCCCTCCCCTCGTCATTCCGGGGCGCGGCGAAGCCGCGAGCCCGGAATCCATAACCACAGGCTTTAGTTGGAGATACCGTTGTAGAGATCATCCCAATTGGGATTCTGTTCATCGATCAATCGCGTCTTCCAATCGCGCCGCCATTTCTTGAGCTCTTTCTCTCGAGCGATTGCGCTTGTGGGGTCATCGAAAGTCTCAAACAAAACCAACTTGTCGACCCCGTATCGTTTCGTAAATCCTGGGACGACTTTGGTCTTGTGCTCATGGACGCGTCGAACGAGATCGCTCGTTACGCCGATGTACAGGGTACCGTATTTCCTACTTGCCAGGTTGTAGACGTAGTACGCCATTCCCATCGGCCTGTGGTTATGGATTCCGGGCTCGGCGCTTCGTGCCGCCCCGGAATGACGACCGGATGTTAGTATCAGGCGAAGAATACATCAACCAAAAGCTGCAATCGCAATCTTACGATCGTGGCACTGCGAAGCGACGTCACGCGCGCGACATGTCCTGGAAACACGCCCTCACCCAGTCAATCGTCACGCGGGTTGCGGCGTCGCGCTTGAGGTGGTTTTGCACGAGCAGCCAGACGTCGCGCCGTTTCGGCAGCAGGGTGGCGCGCAGGCGGCGGTCCCCGAGCAGATCCGCGCAAACATACTCCGGCAACACGCCGGCGGCCTGATGCGCGCGGATCAGGTTACGGATGACGCGAACGTTGTCGGTGACGCAGCGCGCGCGGGCTTTCCTGGTGCGCAGGAATTGCATCTCGGGAATGGCGCCGAGCTCGTCCGGATAGGCGCACAGCATCGGCTCGCCCTCGGTTGCAACAGGCTCGAAATAATAGAGCTTGATATCGCTGAGCTTCGAGATCGCGAAATCGCCTTTGTCGGGCTTGCGCAGGCGGATGGCGAGATCGGCCTCCCAACGCGAGAACTTAACGTTCTCGCTCGAGGTGAGGAATTGCAGCGTCAGGCCGGGATTGACGCGCAGGAAGTCGCTCGCGCGCGGCGACAGTACCTCCTCGGCGACCGTGTTGGTGGAGGCGATGCGCAGGCGTCCCACCGGACCCGCCAGGCTCTCGCCGACGCGACCGATCTCGGCGGCATGCGCCGCCATCGCTTCGACATGGGCCAGCACCGCCTCGCATTGCCGCGTCGGCTTGCGGACGCCGTCGGCGGCCTCGAACAGGCGCAGGCCCAGCGCGCGCTCGATGCGCGACAGCCTGCGCCCCACCGTGGTCTCGTCGATGCGCAGCCGCGCGCTGGCGCCGGCATAGGTGCCCTCGTCCCTGACGGCAGCGATGATACGCAGATCGTCCCAGTTCATGGCTTCAGACTATATCGGCCGTCGGCAGCCTGCAATATCGCAGCCACCCGCTGCAACATCCCTGCATATCGGCAGGCGTTTCCGGGGCTATGTTCATCGGGCCTTTCGCCTTCGGAGATTGCCAAAACCATGACGACCGCAAAGACCCTGCTGCAGCTTGCCGGTGCCGACCTCAACCCGCCGCGCCTCAGCGACGCCGCGCTGGTGCTGATCGATATCCAGAACGAATATCTTGCGGGCCCCCTCGCCTTGCCCGCTGCCCGGCCCGCGATCGCGCGGGCGGCTGCGCTCCTGGCGCGGGCGCGCGAGAGCGGAGCCGCGATCATCCACATCGCTCATCGCGGCAAGGCGGGGAGCCTGTTCGATCGCGGCGCCGACCGCGGTGCCATTGTCGCCGAACTGAGCCCCCGTGCCGGCGAACTGGTGATCGAGAAGGAGCTGCCCAACGCCTTTGCCGGCACCGATCTGCAGGCGCGCCTTGCCGCAACCGACAGGAAGAACCTCGTGCTGGCCGGCTTCATGACGCATATGTGCGTCAGCTCCACCGCTCGTGCCGCGCTCGACCTCGGTTTTCGCACGACGATCAACGCCGACGCCTGCGCCACGCGCGACCTGCCCGACGGCCGCGGCGGCACGCTGGACGCCCGGACCATCCACGAGGTTGCACTCGCCGAGCTATCCGACCGCTTCGCGATTATCGCGCGCGGCGATGCGCTGAAATAACGGAGCTACGCGATGCTGCAACTCTATTTCTCGCCGATGGCCTGCTCGCTTGCGAGCCGCATCGCGCTGATGGAAGCCGGCCTCGATGCGCACTATCATCTGGTGCATCTCCTGACCAAGCAGGTCGCGGACGACGACAGCGATTTTCGCGGCATCTCGCCGAAGGGCGCGGTACCGGTCCTGGTGCTGGAAAACGGCGAGCGACTGACCGAGAGCGCGGCGGTGCTGCAATACATCGCCGACCTGAAGCCCGAACGCAGCCTTGCGCCGCCGCCTGGCGATCCCGATCGCTATCGCATGCAGGAATGGCTGAGCTTCATCGGCGCCGAGATCCACAAGGCGTTCCTGTTTCCGACCTTCTGGTACAAGGACGACGGCTCGCTCGCCAAGCCACGTGCGCGGATCGCGCAGACATTGTCGGTGCCAGCAGCGCATCTCGCAGACCGCGAATTCGTCGTTGGTCAACGCTTCACCGTTGCCGATGCCCACCTCGCCTGGGCTTTGTTGCTGCTCCGCCCCGCGGGCGTCGACATCGCGCAATGGCCGTCATTGTCGGCCTATCTCGAACGCATGCAGGCGCGACCCACCGTGCGGGACGCGATTGCAACCGAGATGGCGCTGCGCAAGACGATCGCGACTTGAGCGCGCTTCACTCCACCCGCGCCAGCACCGCGAGCTTGCGGATGCCCTTGTTGCGATAGGCGTCGAGGAACGCGTAATAATCCTTGAACGACACGCAGCCGTTGGAGTCGCCGTTCGGCCCGAGCATGAAGGTGTGCGCGAGCAGGCCGTCGCGGCCATAGATCGCGCTCTCGCCGCCGACCGGGGTCAGACGCAGCGCCGGCACGCCGTGGAACAGCGCTTCGCGCGGCTTCAGATTGTAGATGTGCGGCGGCGTCACGCCGCGCATGCGGGTGCGCTGCGAGCGCGGGTCGTCGAGGTTGGAGCCGAGGCCGGAGTGCGCCTCGAGCTTGGTGCCATCGGGCAGATAAACCGTCTTGGCGGTGATGTCGTAGACCGCAGTGTCACGCTCATAGGGCGGCGCACCGCCGAACATCGGATTCTGCTCCTTCGGCGCGATCGCCGAGGTCACGCTGGCATCGGCCGAAGCATAGGCGAGCAAGCCGCCGGACGGCTCACGCTTGCCCCAGAGCTTTTCCACCATCGACTGGCGCGGACCGGTGATCGACATCACCGCGGCCTTGGCGCGATCGGCAAAGGATTTTGGCTTGGCTTCAGGCGCCGGCACGATCCCGGCCGGATCGGCCGAAGCCAGCTGCACCGGTGCGTCAGCACGCTTGGTCTTCGCGGCGTCCGCGATCTTCTCGACGACCCTGGCCGGGCTCTTCAGCACGTCCGCGACCCTGGCGACGACGGTCGGCTTCGCCGGCTCCTTGCCAGTTTCCTTGGCCTCGGCAACCTTCGTCGCGGGCGCAGCGCTCGCCGCGTTGGACTCGACGCCCTGCGTGGCTGCCGCGGCAAAGCGCTCGTTGAACATCTCACGTGAAATCGGTGCAGCCACCTGCAGCCGATCGGGCAGCAGCGCAAACGTCTCGCGGATGGCCTCGCCCGCCTCGCGCAGCGCGACCTTGGGGGCGCGCTTGACCACGGGCTCGTCGTAGCCGGAGCTGCCGACAGCCGGATAGACGCTGGCTGCGAAGATGTTGTTGTAGACGGTCCAGCCGGCAAGCACGACGCAGCCGATCACGGCGGCGCCAAGCACGTTTTGGGTGGTCATTTTCCGGGAAGACTTCCGATGAGAATGCTTATTCGGATTCTTGTTCGGATTCTTGGGCTTCCGTGCCGCGTAACTCTGCGCAGCGATACTCGTACTCATTCGCCTTGCGTCCAGAACAGTGCCACTCAGTTCCCCTTCGAAGTGCCGCTGGTCACGATCCGGGAACAGCATCTCGCAGAGGGTCGGAGCGTCATTAAGGCGACTTTTAGTTAAATGCGGATTAAGTTCGGGCAGATGTGGGGCAAGTCGTTAACGCTGTGCCATTTCGAGAAAAAAGCCCGCAGAACTACGGACTTAGGCGAAGCTGTTAACCATAATTCTAGGTCGGTTTGCGCAGGGATCCCGACGCCTCCGACCGCACCCAAAACACATTCAACAACGACATTTTCGTGATCATCAAACTGGCCCGACGATAGCGCCGAAGCGTTGCGTGAGGCTGGTGCAGTCAGCTGCAGAAAGGCAGCAGCACGCACACCGCACGGAGCGCTCACGTGGCACGGCGCACCTGATCGAAAGTTGATCGTGCCGGTCTGGAAATGGGCGTGCCGAGAAAATAGCTACCACATCGGCACTTTTCAGCAGCCTCTGCGAGTGATACGGTACCGTATCAACATCGCCTTGAACTGTGCCGAGCACGCAAACGGAGGCTGGCATGAGAGGGTTTTCGCGCGCCGGGTTTTCGGCCATGGCGTGGTCATTTGTGTTGATCGGATCTGCAACTGCACAGCCTGCCGCCAATGCAGGCTGCACGGCGTCGCCGTCGGCCGCAGGGACGCAGACCTGGCGCTGCGACAACGGCATCACGATCGTTGCCGAAAGCGGCGCCCGATTTGAACTAAACGACGCCAACCGCGACGGACATATTGACTCCGTCGAGTTGAGCAGCAAAGCGCTGCTGGTCGAAGCGCCCAAGAGACCCCACGGCCATCCCTTCAAGGTGCTGACGCCGCAAGCGATCGCCGCCGTGCGCGGCACCAAATGGGCGGTCGATGTCGCCGAGGCCAAGACCTCGGTATTTGTCGCCAACGGCCGTGTCGGCGTGACCCGCAGGCCGGCGCGTGGACGCGGCATCGTGCTCGGCCCCGGCGAAGGCGTCGACGTGGAAGCGACCGGTCCGCTGACCGTGAAGACATGGGGCCAGCCACGCGTCGACGCGCTGATGGCCCGGCTAGGCCAATAGAACTCGGTCGTCACGACCTGCTTCGGCAGGCCCGACAACAAAAAGAAGATTGCAGTACGACGGAATGAAGAGACGCGTTCAAATTCTGGTGGCACTTGTCCTCACCGCGTTGTGGGGCGCGGGCATCCATGCGGGCCACGCCAACGGTCATCTGCGCTTTCTCGATCGGCTCGAGGCGACGCTGACGGATTGGCGAACACAGGTCCGGGGCGTGCAAGCTCCGCCCGATCTCGTCACCATCGTCGCCATCGACGACACCGTGGTGAAATGTGGCGGCAGCTATCCGCTGCCGCGCGCCGATCTCGCCCGGGTGGTCGACACCATCGTGCAGCTCAAGCCGAAGGTCGTGGCGATCGACCTGCTGCTGATCGACCGCAGCGCCGCGATCGGCGACGCCACGCTGGCCCATACGCTCGCCACCGGTCTCATGGTGCTGGCCGCCGCTGCGATCTTCCCGAGCGAGAGCGAGACCGTGGCGCCCGGCAGCGCAGGGCCGCTCGCCGCCCTGCCCCAGGCCGAGCGCTTCCTGCTGCCGTTGCCGGCCTTCGCCGATCACGCCGATGTCGGAATCGTCAACGTCGCGACCGGGCAATCGGGCTCACCGCTCTCGGTGCCGATGCTGTTCCGGACAGGCGACAAGGTCGAACTGTCGTTTCCGCTGCGGGTCGCGAGCCGCGCACTCGACAAGCCGCTGACGATCGCGCCCGATCATCTCATGCTCGGCGATCGCGCGGTGCCGACCGACACCGACTTTGCGCTGCCGATCACCTATTACGGCCCGCGCCGCACCATCCGCACCGTGAGCGCGCAGAGCATTTTCGACGGCACGCTCGACCGTAAGGCGATCGAGAACCGGATCGTCGTGATCGGCGCAGCCGTTGCCGGCGGCGGCGACTTCTTCCCGACGCCGTTCGATTCCCTGATGCCGGGGGTCGAGGTGATCTCGACCGCGATCACGCATCTCGTCGCCGGCGACAGCATCGTGCGCGACCGCAAGGTTCACATCGCCGATGCGCTCATCGCGATCCTGCTGCCGATGCTGCTGGTCGGCCTGCTCGCCTGGCGGCGGAGCGCGCTCGGCTTCGTCGCGGCAGCCGCGGTGATGGTCGCCTGGGCCGGGCTCAATCTGTTCGCGTTCACGCACGGCGTCTGGCTCGATGCCGCGATCACGCTCGCAGCCACGGTGCCGCCGGTCGCGGTGTTCGTCGGCGTGCAATTGTGGGCCGGAGGCCGCCGCACGCAATATCTCGCCGCCAGGAGCCGGTCGCTGGCGCAATTCCAGGCGCCGGCCCTGCAGGAGTGGCTGGCACGCGATCCCGATTTCCTGGCGAAGCCCGTGCGGCAAGATGCGGCCATCGTCTTCATCGATCTCTCCGATTTCACCGCACTGAGCCAACGGATCGATCCGGACGAACTCCAGGACATCCTCCAAGCGTTCCACGCGCTGATCGACCGGGCCGCGGTCGATTGCGGCGGCATGATCACGAGCTTTCTCGGCGACGGCGCCATGATCCTGTTCGGCCTGCCCAGCGCGATGCCGGACGATGCGGCGCGTGCGCTGAAATGTGCGATCGACCTGCACCGCGGCGTCGAGCGCTGGACGGCGTCACTGCCATCGGCGATCGGCGGCCGGCTTGGGTTCAAGATCGGGGCGCATTTCGGCCCGATCGTCGCCTCCCGTCTCGGCGAGAGCCACCAGCACATCACGGCAAACGGCGACACTGTCAATCTCGCGAGCCGGCTGATGGAGGTCGCCGCGCAGAACGGCGCGCGGCTCGCATTGACCGACGCACTGCTCGATGCGGCTGACTTTCACGGGGCGCCCGACGGTGTCCTGTCGGGCCCCCTGCTCACGCAGATCCGCGGCCGCTCCGGCATCGTCCACGTCTGGTTCTGGCGCGACCAGGACAGGCCGAGCCCGGCCGCAGCCAAGGTCGAAATGATCGATTGAACTGTCGTCCCGGCAAAGGCCGGGACCCATACTCCCAGGCAGAAATTTGGCGAATACTAGGAGTGAACAGGTCATCGATTGGTACGAGCACCTGAGTTCATCGATAGATCGCGTGGTATGGGTCCCGGCCTTCGCCGGGACGACAGCGCAAAGAGAGTTGCGCCGCTAAACCTTGCGCCTCAGCGCGCCCAAGCCGCCCAGCTTGCCACGCGACATCAATTCGCGGAAGCTGTCGTTGAGGAGGATCTCGTCGACCTCGCCCGAGATCAACTTCGCTTCGGCCTCGGTGATGACGCTGGACGTGAACGAGCCGCTCGCCTTCATCGCGTTGAGCACATCCTTGACCAGGGGCGCGCCGTTGGAAGGAATCTCCGGCGGCTGCCAATCGAGATCCTCGATCACGAACAAGCCGCCCGGCTTCAGCGAGGGAAACAGCACGCCGAGAGTCAGGTGCTGATGCACAGAGGCGTGAGAGCCGGCATCGATGATGATGTCCAACGGCTTTTCCTTGGCTGCAAGCTGCTCCAGCATGCCGCGATCGCCCTGATCGACGCGATGGATCCTGACCCGCGGATGGGAGAACCAGCTGAAATCCTCGATGTCGGCGCCGATGACCTCGGCATTCGGGAAGTAGTCCAGCCACATTTGCAGCGACGGGACCTGATCTTGAGTCCCGCCTTCGACCCGCCCCCGGCACAGACCGATTTCCAGGATACGAATGGGCTCGAGGGCCTTCGATCGAAGCAGCTCGTGATAGATGCGCGTATAGTGATGGGCAAGGTGGCCTTTGCAGACTGCGCCCTTGTCGGAGTCGTATTTCGCGGCAAGCTGCGTCAACCAGTTCGGCTCGAGCACCAGCTTCTTGAGATAGCCTGCCACGCTCTGCTCGGGGACCGCATCGAAGCGCAGCCCTCTCTCGGCCCACATTTTTCCCCAGAGATGGACACCCGTCACACGGGGATCGCTCAAGAGGTCGAAGCCGGCCCGGCCTTCGGCGGCAAACAGATCCACTTCGCGCCAGTCGATCGCGTTGAAGCTTGTCGGCGGCAGGATCGACGATTGCAGCTCCTCGTCGCCTGCCACGAGCAGGTATTCGCTCAGCAACAGCGGCCCGACCGCGCCGTGTTCGACGCGCTTCTCGCTGAAAAGCCGTTGGAGGGACAGGGCATACAGATTGGCCATGTGCAGCGAGCCCTTGGGCGCGCGCATCACGTCTCCGACGCACACATGCCCGCTCTCGACTCCCGACCATTGCGCGGAAAACACGTGCTCACTGCCAAAATCCAGGGGCTTCACGAGCACGATGTCCGTATCGAGCCACCAGCCGCCGAATTCATGAAGAACGGCATAGCGGAAGATGTCGCTGAAGTAGCGGATATCGCTGTTCAGGACGGCATGCTGGTAGATCGAGCCCGGCACGACGTTTCCGGCATCGACCACCATGACCCCGGGCGGCACAAGCGCCTGCACGGCGGCCACGTTGTCGTAAGTGTAAAGCTTGACCGGATGGCCCTGGCGGATCATCGACTGAAGCGAGAGACGCGACATCTCGCCCAGCGGAGCCATCGACCAGAAGCAATGGATGGGATCACGGGCCTCTCCCGGCGCCGAGCGACTCTGAAGATGAGCGTTGAATTGCTCTGTCAGGGCACTCCAGCCGTTGCGAGGAACAGAACGGCACTCCGCAAGGAACGGCAATTTCTGATACGCCCGCGCGATCAAGAAGCAAAGGCTCGCCTGGTTGACATGCCCGGCCCTGTTCAAGGCGTGGCCGTAGTTCTCCCAGATCGACGGATCAACGGGATCGAGCGCCACCGCGCGCTGAAACGCCTCCAGCGCCGGCTCCTGGAGTCCCTTGCCTTGCAGGGCCGTCCCGAACGTTGCGAGATAGGTCGCTTTCATCTCGTTTGTGAGAGCACGGCCGGCCCAGTTGATGGCGGCATCGTAATCCCCGTTGAGCAGCGACACACCGGCCATCAGATGAAGCAAGCCGGCATGGTTTTCGTCTGCGGCCAGCCCTTCCCGGCAGCGCGCCACGGCTTGGTCAAGCTCGCCTGATTTCAGGTGTCGAAGGCAGATCTGGTAATATTCATCCCGCGTCAGCGACGACGGGCTTCCCGAGATCTCGTTCGCTCTTGCGAGAGTGCCGTCGTGATAATTCATCGGGGACCTTCCGGGCCATGGGAGAGCGGGGGGCAACCCGATTCCCAAAGGTTTCAGGACGGTCGCCACTTCGCACTATCCCGTTTGTAGCTTGCTTGAAGCTTGACACCGCCCTCGCCTCACCGGGCCGGCACGTGGCGAATCAAAGGGGGCGTTGATATGCCTGCCACCAGGCGTCCGATGGCGCATCGAATTTGGGGAGAGAAAACCCATGAACCGTCGCTTGGATCTCCACGTCGCCGCCTATGAAGGCAAGAACATCTACGATTTCGACAACGAAATTTCGCTGACCTGGTACCCGAAACGCATTGCGCGTGTCGTCAAGGATCCGCGCGCCGTCCTGGATCTGGGACTGGGGCACGGATTTGCAACCGAAATCTTTTCGGGCGGACCTGGCCGCCATGTGGTTCTTGAAGGATCTCCCGCGGTCATCGAAAACTTCAAGCTCAGATTTCCGGACAACAAGAGCGAGGTCATCGAAATCTACTTCGAAGAGTTCGATACGGACGAAAGATTCGACCTTATCGTCATGGGGTTCGTCCTCGAGCATGTCGATGACCCCCTTCTGATCCTGAACCGCTTCAGGAAGTTTCTCGCACCCGCCGGCAAATTGTTTGTGGCGGTCCCCAATGCCGAGGTCATGAACCGACGGCTTGGGAATCTCGCGGGAATGCTGCCGGATATGCAGGCCCTCTCAGAGAACGACCTGGTCCTGGGGCATCAGCGGTATTTTACAGTCGACTCGCTGACCAGACTGGTGAGCGATGCCGGCTACAAACTCGAGAAGATGGAAGGCATCTATCTCAAGCCCTTCGCGACAAGTCAGCTCCTGTCGTTGAACCTCGACACCAAGATCATCCAGGCCTTGTGCGAGATGGGAATTGAATATCCGGAACTATCCTGCGGGATGCTCGCTCAGCTCACGGCGGACGGCTAGGCGTGCTCATGAGAGTGTTGATCGTCGGGGGAACCTCTTCGCTGGCACAGGCGCTGATCCCACTCCTTCGTGGCCATTGCGAAGTGTTGACGGCTGGGCGCAGCGGCTGCGATATCGAGCTGAACCTCTGTTCGCATCATATTCAGATTCCCGGCGGGATTGACTGCGTCGTGAACATGGCCGCTGCTTTCGGGGGCAAGGAATTACCAGCCACCCTGCAAGCGATGGATGTCAACGTGCTTGGCCTGATGAAGCTCTGTCATGCCAGTTCAAAGGCGAACGCGAAGCATTTCGTGCACATTTCCAGCATATTTGCGGATCTCAACAACGACTCTCCGTTCTTCGGAGCCTACTCACTTTCAAAGAGGCATTCCGAAGACGTTGCGCAATTCTGCGGCAGGGAGCTTCGGCTGCCGATCGCGGTGCTGAAGCCTTCTCGGATTTATGGTGTCGGCGAGCAGTTTCGAAAACATCAGCCATTCCTGTACACCATCATGGACAAGGCCCAGAGAAATGAAGACATAGACTTCTTTGGCTCGAATGACGCCTTGAGGAACTTCATTCATGCTCAGGACATGGCAAAAATCATCTCGGCCGTCATGACGATGAAACTCGAAGGCGTCTATCGCTGCGTGAACCCCGACAACGTCACCTATTCTCAAATCGCGGCGGCTGCCATTTCCGCCTTTGAAAGCAAAAGCAAGGTCAGGTTCCTGCGAGACAAGCCCGACATCCCGAGCAACGGCTTTGCTTGTGACGAGACGCTGTTCCGGTTGATCGAATATTTTCCCTGCATATCCTCCGCGCAAGGAATGCAGATGGAAGCGACTCATCGAAAGTTGGTGTCGTGACGACGGTATTGGTTTCCGGCACCAGCGGCATCGTCGGTTACGGAATCTTGCGCTCCCTCAAGATGTCGAAGCGGCCGATCAAGCTCGTCGGCACCTCGATATATACCGACTCGGTCGCACCAGGATTTTGTGACGTCTTTGAAGCCGTGCCCAAGACGGATGCGCCAGACTACCTCGATCGGCTTCTCGCGCTCCTGCGCAAGCATCACGTCGACGTGGCGTTCCCCGGCATCGATGCAGACATGTACAAATGGGCGGATCACGTCGCCGAAATTGATGCGACCGGGACCAACGTCGTCCTCAATTCGCGCGAGCTGATCTCCAGATGCTCCGACAAATGGGCGTTCTACGAACGGCAGCTGGAACTGATGCCGACCTATGCGATCCCGAGCTATCTGGAAATGGACTTCGATTTTCTCAAGGAGAAATGCGGCCTGCCGTTCCTCCTGAAGCCTCGCCGGGGCTTTGGATCAAAGGGTATCGTGGCGGTCGAGACTGCGGAGCAATTTGCCAGGATTGCTCCCGCGACAAAGGCGACATTGATGGCGCAACCCATCGTCGGGCGAGATGATGAGGAATTCACCGTGTCCGCGTTTTGCGATGGCCATGGGGACTATTCGGCCTTCATGGCGCTTCGGCGAAAACTCTCCAAGGATGGGTTCACGGAAAAGGCCGCGGTTGTAGATCAAGCCGAATTTTCTGAGCCCATCCGGGATCTGTGCAGAGCGTTTGCTCCGATCGGGCCGACCAACTTTCAGTTTCGCAAGACTGGTCACGGCCTCAAGCTGCTCGAGATCAATCCGAGGATTTCTTCATCCACGTCGATCCGCGCCGCCTTTGGATATAACGAAGCGCTGATGGCGGTCGAAATGGCCGTCGAGAAACGGATGCCTGTCCAACCTGAGATCAAGCGCGGCAGAGCCGTTCGCTATACCGAGGATTTCATCTTTTATGACAATAGCGTTCATCTCTGACATCCACGGAAATTTCGAGGCGCTAAAGGCGGTTCTCACCGAACTTGATCGAATGCGCGTCACCGGGACTTTCTGCGTGGGTGACGTGGTCGGCTATTATTCCCAGGTGAACGAATGCTGCGATGAACTGAGAAGGCGCGGCATCCAAAGCGTTCTCGGCAACCATGACTGGTACCTGGGCTTCGGCGGCTTTTGCACCAGATCCAGGAGCGTGAACGAATGCCTGGCCTATCAGAGGAAGGTCATCACCTCCGAAAACGTGAATTGGCTGAGGGCTTTTAGCCTGCAAATGCAAATCGGGAATGCTCAAGTCGTTCACGCCGGATGGGGCGATCCGATCGACGAGTACCTCACCAACCCCAACGAGGAATATTTCGCACGGCTCTCCGGCGTCAATTTCGTAAGTGGCCATACCCACGTGCAAAGCATCCACCGCTTCGGGGAAAAGATCTATTGCAATCCGGGGTCCGTCGGGCAGCCCCGCGACGGTGATCCACGGGCCGCGTTTGCAACTTTTGACGGCGAGAGCTTCAAGTTGCATCGCGTCGAGTACAACATGCCAAGGGTATTCGAGTTGATGGAGGCCGCGGGTTTCCACGATTACTACTACGGCGGACTGAAGACTGGCGCGAAGAATCTCAGGCGGCTCGCGGATTGAGAGCAGCTCTCCCAACTGATGGATCCGGCCAGTGCTTGCAACGGACTGACGGACTTGGAGCGCAAGGCCGCAACGCCGCAATCGGCCCCGATCTCGCGTTGCGTTTTCCCCGAATCACGATGAAAGTTCACCCTCAATTGCCTTATGAGCGCAGGTTATGACATCAAAAGATCCGCAAGACGCGCAGAACTTCACTTATGCGGCCCTGGACGAAGTGGCCGCCTATAGTCGGTTGCAGGAACTGATGAAGACGTCGCCGCTGCCTCGGCGCGAATTTCACGCAAACCTCGGCCTGTTCCTGAATCGCCCATCGCTGGCGCGCATTCTCTTCATGCATGATCTTTATTCGAAAGCCCTGCACACGCATGGCGTCATCATGGAATTTGGCGTGCGCTGGGGGCAGAACATGGCGCTGTTCACGACGATGCGCCACATCTACGAGCCCTACAACATGAGCCGCAAGGTTGTTGGCTTCGACACATTCGAGGGCTTCCCGTCGGTGGCACCGCAAGACGGCGATTTCGACGCCTTGAAAGTCGGCGGGCTCAGTGTCACGCCGAACTACGAGGACGTGCTTGCAGAGATCCTGTCGGCGCAGGAAAAACTCGCGCCTCGCAGTCACATCCGCAAGTTCGAGCTGGTCAAGGGCGACGTGACCGAAACTCTTCCTCGATATCTGGAAAAGCACCCCGAGACGATCATCGCGCTGGCGTATTTCGACCTCGATCTCTACGAGCCGACGAAGAAATGCCTGGAGCTCATTCGCCCCTATCTGGCGAAGAACAGCATTGTCGGGTTCGATGAGTTGGTGCTGGCGGAGAATCCCGGAGAAACCCTGGCATTGCGCGAGGCATGGGGCACCGAAGGATATCGCATTTGCCGCAACACGAGTTCACCGCAGCAGAGTTACGTCGTTTTCGAGTAACTCGCTAATCTTGGTGCCAGAAATCGCAAATCGGTGAAACAAGCGCGCGTCATGATCGAGTGGCGCCGCAGGCCCGGGATCGGGCGTCATCCTCCGCAGCTCAGGGCATCTACGCCTTGTCAACCAGGTCATAGTTCTCGGCAATGATTTCGTTCAGGTTCGAAACTGAATTGAACATCAGCAGATCCACAATCGAAAGATATGGCACATGCGGCTGACCGAATTGTTCATAGGGAAACGGTCTGCTCCGAAGCGCCCTGAATTCGATTCCGCGGGCGCTGAAGGCAGCGGAATCGTAAAGCTCCAGACCGCCGATCGCGTTGATATATTTTTGCGTACCTTCCGCTTCGCACAAGGCGAGCACCTTGTCCTGAAACTTGAGTGAATGGTCTATGGGGACCTCAGACGAGATCTTGAAGGTGGTCTTTAAACCCAGATGCTCGCTGGTCATCCGCAATGAGTTGAAAAGATAACGGAACAGATTGGGGTCTTCAAAGCTGACGATCTTTTCGAGAAGCGGAAAGGTTGCCTCGAAGAAGGGCGCGGTTCGATAGGCCCCTCGCCATCGATTGAGCAGCTTTGCACGGTCGAAATCGGGCGCCAACTCCCTGTCGCGAATATCCAGGGCATCCGAATCCTTCTTCAACGGAAGCGAAAACATCGCGTCCGTTCCGTTGAGCAGCATCCGATTGCGGTTGATCCACCCCTTTTTCACATATTTGATGTTGTCGTAGACAATGAAACGATCGACCGCACCGATCAGCTGATAGTAGCCGATGTAGGGAAGAAAATACGGCTGCATGATCGCGAGTTTCATCGTGTGTGCGCCCTGCTACTGTGAAGACATTCTCAATTTGCCTTCGTCAGCTTCCCACGCCGGTCAAACTCGTCTGCGCCGAGCCCCAGGCCCGTGCATCGTGGGTGAAGGTCGTCGAAGTCGAGTTGTCATTGCGCGGCACCACGAGTGGCGCGAAGCATGCATACGCCTGCATGAAGCGATAGACGCTATTGCCCATCCCATCCAGACCGATCGTCGGCAGTACGCGATTGCCAAGCGCTTCGATTTGGACCGGCCGATTGTCCATCGGGTAACACAGCTCCAGGAGCCGCTTCGCTCCTGCGGGAGATATCAGGTTTCCGGCTGGACCAAAGCAGGTGTTGAGCCGGAGCGCGGCAACCTGCGAATTCGCGCGCTGGAAAGCAGCCTCGCTCTGGTCATTGGGGCGCTGGGGCCTGAAGATCATCATCGACTTCATGCCTGGCGCGAGTTCGAGATCGAGTACGGAATCAGTATTGCAGCCAAGGACCAGAAGATCCCAGTTCTCAAGGGACGGAAGAAGCGCCTGCAAGCGCGCGATGATGTCGTGGCGGATTGTACAATCGTCCTCGAACACAAGGGCGGGTTCATTCTGCCCGGCGATCCAATTCAATATCCGCCATAGCGAAGCGGCACCGCCGACGGCTCCCCTGGTGAACATCGAACCGGGCGCGACAAGTCGCATCGCCATCACTTCCTGGTCGGTCATCTCCAGCCCGTTGGACGCAGAGAAGCGCTCGAAAGCGATTCCGCAGCCTGCGTTCCGTTCCAGAAAGCGTCGATATTTTTCCGGACAGCGATCGAGATTAATGACGAAGTTCTTCATATGCGAGCAGCACCGTTGGCGAATGGATACCGGTGAGCGTTACTCAAATATGATTCGCCACGGTCGCGGCTAGTCCAAAACGCGTGTCAATCACGGACTCCCGCTGCACAGGAATGCTCCACGCAAGTTTCGGTCTGTATCGATGATCAGTCATGGACCTTATCGATAATCAGGACTCGAGATGAGTGACGCGCTCCCGCCTGAATTTCCGACGCCGCGGGCCCAGAGCCCGCTCCATATCGTGCGTCCGAGGTTTCCAAGAGCGGAGCAGTTCTTAACCGCTTTTGAGAAGGCGCTGGAAACCGGCCAGGTCACCAACAATTCGCGTTGGGTCGTCGAATTAGAGACGCGTTTGAGCGAGTATCTTGGCGTCCCGACCCTCGTTTTCTGCAATGGCCAGATCGGCATGATGGCGATGCTGAGGGCTGCGGGAATCACCGGCGGCGAAGTGATCGTGCCGTCATTCACGTTCAGCGCCACCCCGCATGCTGTCAGATGGGCAGGCGCCGAACCGGTATTTGCGGATATCCTCGATGACCAGACCATGCGCCTCGACCCGAGCGATGTCGAGCGCAGGATCACGGACCGCACCGTCGCCATCCTCGCCGTCGACGCTTATGGGGTCGCCAGCGACTACGCTACGCTTGCCCGCATCGCCGAGCGCCACAAGCTGAAGTTCCTTGTCGACAGCGCGCCATCGTTCGGCACGCGCATCAACGGCCAGTTGGTGGGAGGATTCGCGGACGCGCAGATGTTCAGCTTTCACGCCACCAAAGCCTTCTCGACGATGGAAGGAGGCTGCGTCTGCAGCCACGACGCAGAACTGCTCGCGCGCGTCAAAGCGATGCGCAACTTCGGACAAGTCGATGGCGCCGACTGTCACGAGGCGGGCTTGAACGGGAAAATGCTGGAGATATCGGCCATCATCGGCCTCGAGCAACTCAGGACGTTCGAGCAGGCCATTGCGACGCGCCGTCAGGCTGTCGAGCGCATGCGGATCGGCCTTTCCCGGATTCCTGGCTTGCGCGTCGGACGAGAGCCCGCGGGCGTTCAGGCCAACTGGCTATACCTGCCGGTCGTCGTCGACGCCGAGGAATTCGGACTCGACCGAGAGGTGCTGGCATCGGCGCTCGAGAAGCACAATGTCTTCGTTCGGAAGTACTACAGCCCGCCCTGCCACCACATGACGGCTTACAGCGCGCAGAAGGAGCTGAAATTGGCCGTGACGGAAAGGATCGCTTACAGCGTCATTGCGCTCCCGGTCTACAACGACATGACCGACGAAGAATGCGATCTCATCGTTGCCGCCATACAGCGCGTGCGCCAATCAGCGCAAAACCGAAGCAAGTCTTAGTCGCAAAAATCAGATCGCACCTTATGCGATGATCCCAAGGACATAGAAGTCGAGCAAATGCAGAAGATTCTTGTGACTGGAGCAGGAGGCTATATCGGCATTCCCCTGTGCCAGATGCTGGCCCAAAAGGGTTTTTCGGTGGTTGCGCTCGATCGAGGTTTTTTCGGCCGGGATCGATTCATGCAGGCGGCTTCCCATCCGAACATCACGCTGCTCGTCGACGACATCCGCACCGTGGACCCCAAGCACTTCGAGGGCATGGATGCCGTCATCGATCTGGCCGGACTGAGCAACGATGCCTCCGCCGAAATCGATCCCGAGCTGACGATCTCCATCAACCACAAGGGGGGCGCTCGTCTGGCTCGCACGGCCAAGGAGGCTGGCGTTCGCCGCTATGTCTATTCGAGTTCAGCATCGGTCTACGGCCACGGGCAGGAAGTGGCGCTCAACGAGCACTCAGTCTGCCGCCCACAGACGCTGTATGCCGAAAGCAAGCTGCACGTCGAGGACGAGCTGCGTAAGCTGCAAAGCGACACATTCGAAACGGTTATACTACGGAACAGCACCGTATTCGGCCTGGCGCCGCGCATGCGCTTCGACCTCGCCATCAACGTCATGACACTACGCGCCTGGAAAGAGCGTGTTATCTACGTCATGGGAGGCGGCGAGCAGTGGCGGCCGTTCATCCACGTTCATGATGTCTGCCGCGCCCTGATGCTGGGCATCGAGAGCGACGCGTCAATCGTGTCCGGGGAGACTTTCAACGTCGGCGGCGACGATCTCAATTATCAAATCAAACAGCTCGCAAACTTTGTCAAAGACATCATTCCGAACATAGTCACCCACACCATTCCGGATGCGACGGACAAGCGAACCTATAATTTGTCCTTTGCAAAGATCATACAACGCCTGAGATTCGATCCATCCTCCCGCGTACATGAAGGCATCGTGGAGATAAAACAGGCTTTGGAGCGGGGCGTGGTGAGTGGCGACGATCCCACAACCCATACACTGGGATGGTACCGTGCCCTGATTGACTGGGAAAAGAGGATCAAGGAGCTGTCGATCGACGGCAAGATCTTGTGACCGAAATTCCCCGCTGGTGAAGGACGGAATTTTTTGCCGGCCTTGCAGCCCGCACCGCGAGGTGCGGCCCGTTCAAGGCAGGAGTTCGGGCGGCGGCGAGCGGTCCAGCACGTCGCCCTTGGCGCCCTCGAGCAGATCGATCCCGTAGGTCTCGACCACGAGCGGCCCGCGCTTGCGCTGCAGTTCGGCGACGCGCGTCACCTGCGTGAAGAGGTCGTTCAGGAACGGATGGCCGTCGGGACGCAGCTCATCGACATAGATCAGCTTGCCAGCGAGCAGTCTTGGATCGGGCTCGGGCATGTTGACCCAGCGGATGCGCTGGTTCTGCTGCACCACACAGCTGCCGCGGGGCAGATAGAAGGCAAGCCAGCCCGTGGTGCCGTAGTCCGGCGTGAGCACACAGGTCGCACCTGCGCGGACGCGTTCGGCTTCGATGCCGGCAGCAAGCTCGCGCCAGCCAACGCCGACACTGCGCACGGTCGCATCGCGGCGATAGCCGGATAGCCAGCCCGTATTGGCCTGCAGGATCAGCGCGGCAAACATCACAATGCCGGTCGGCGCGGCCCAGCGCAGGCAGAAATCCACCAGGCGTCGTGTACGCGGCTTCCACTGCGCGATGTTGGCTGCGGCCGCGGCGGCGACGACGAAGGGCGGATAGACCGGCGCGAACCAGTTGGCCTCGACGCGGGCATGCAGCGAATGCCAGACGAAATAGGCAACGATGGTCCAGAACATCGTCTCGATCAGCACGCGCGAGGCCAGCGCACCGGCCCGGCGCCAGGTCAGCGCATGCAGCCCCATCGCACCGAGGATGAAGACAAGCGGGGTTGCGAACGCGATCTGGGTCGGGATCAGCTCGGCAATGAAGACCGGACGGAAATCCTCGATCTTCGCGCGGCCGAGCTGCTTTGCGAACGAGACCCAGTGATGATCCGCATTCCAGAAGATCACCGGCGAGAACAGCGCGAGCGCAACGAGGCCGCCGAGATAGGGCCAGGGCGAGAGGAACCAGCGCCGCAGCTTCGGCACAGTTGCGAGCCAGATCAGGATCGCCGCGCCAAAGAACATCGCGGTGTATTTCGACAGCAGCGCCGCGCCGACGGCAGCGCCGACCGCAAGCCACCAGACACCGCGACCGGTCTCCAGCACTTTTGCCAGGAAGAACAGCACGAAGCTGGACGCGACCAGCAGCGGCGCATCGGGCGTGACAATCAGAGTGCCGACGGACGCCATCATCGTCACGTTGAGCAGGATGACGCTGGTCGCCGCCACACGCGCGCCGCCGAACAGGATCGCGGCCGAGCGATAGATCGCATAGCTCATCGGCAGCGCGAGCAGGATCGAGACCAGACGGACGCCGAGCTCGGTATCGCCGGCGATCATGGTGCCGGCGCGGATGACGTAAGCCACCATCGGCGGGTGGTCGTAGTAACCGCCCGCCAGGTTCTTCGACCACATCCAGTAATAGGCTTCGTCGAAAGTGATCGGCGTGAAGGCGGCCGCAACCAGCCGCAATACGACCAGCACAAGGATCACCAGCGCCGTATTGCGGACGATCCGCGCGTCAGCCCCGCCCATACAAGCTTCCTTGCAAGCGTCCGTGACGCGCTATTTCTTGCGCCAGACGAACAGTCCGGACATCGCGTAATTCCACACCACGCCCATCAGCGCACCGGCAAGGCCCGCCAGCCACCAGATCGGCTCCTGGTCGTAGACCGAGAAGGCGACGCCGACATTGGCGAGCAGGCCGACGCTGCAGACGATGTAGAACATGATCAGGCCGCGCAGGATCGCAAAGCCCTTCAGCCTCTGGTCGCGATAGGTGAGGAAGTTGTTCATGACGAAGTTGGTGGTCATGGCCACGATGGCGCCGGCGGCCTGCGCCTCGGCGAACGGTGCCTTGATCAGCTCGAGCGCGATGAACAGCGTGGTGAGATGCACCACGAGGCCGATGCCGCCCACCATCGCGAACAGGATGAAGCGCAGCGAGACGATGTCGTTGGTCAGCTTCGCCAGCACCAGGCCGAGAAAATCCAGCGCGACCATGGAATCGAGCTTGCTCTCGCCGTGCTGACGTTCACCGAACGTGTAGGGAATCTCGACCGCGCGCAGATCGCCATGCGCAGTCGCGACGAGGTCGAGCAGGATCTTGAAGCCGTGCACCGAAAGCTTCGGCGCCAATTGCTCGAAGCGGTCGCGGCGGACCATGAAGAAGCCGCTCATGGGATCGGCGATCTCGACCCGGAGCATCTTCCTGGCGACCTCGGTCGCCAGTGCACTGGCGCCGGCGCGCTGCTTGTTGAAACCTTCGCTCTTGTAGCCCTCGATGTAGCGGCTCCCGACGACGAGCTCGGCCTGGTCGCTTGCGAGCAGCAGCAGCATCTTCGGCAGCTGCGTCTCGTCGTGCTGGAGGTCGGCGTCGATCACGGCCACATAGGGCGCGCTGGAGGCCAGGATGCCCTCGATGCAGGCGCCGGACAGACCGCGGCGGCCGATGCGGCGGATGCAGCGCACGCGGCTGTCCTGCTGGGCGAGCGCGCGCACGACGTCCCACGTGCCGTCGGGCGAATTGTCGTCGACGAACACGACTTCCCAGGCGACGTTGGCAAGCGTCGCCTCCAGCCGCCGGTACAGCACCGTGACGTTGTCGCGCTCGTTGAAGGTGGGGACGATGACCGACAGTTCCGGCCCCTCTTGAGCCTGGCCGTCGACGCCCGGTCTGATCGCTTCATTCATGACGGCAGCGTATATCCGCCGCGTCCTGCGATGCCAAGTTCTGGGGCCACCGAGCCGGGGTTTCTCTGGGGAATGGGCCCCAAAGGGGCCCTAAAATGCCAACGACCCCGGAACGGCGGACCGCGCGTACATCCGGCGCAGCCCAAGCTATTCCAAGGTCGTCCCAGCGCCGGAGTTTTCGCTCAACGTCGCCGTTACAAGCCAAATGGGAACGACGAAGCCGCTTTGCAAGGGGCAAAAACAGCCTTTTTCAGCCCGTTACTGGTTCGGGACTTCCCGGATCACTGGGCCCCGCGGCGCGGGTGCCGCTGGGGCTGCGGGCGCCATGGCGGCGGGGGCCGGCTCGACCTTGGCCGGCTTGGGCGGCTTGCCGTACTGCCCGATCGGCCCGAAGACGACGGCGACCGCAAGCACGATCGCCGCGACGATCGCGCCACAGATGCCACCTACCGACTCAGACGACATGCCAACCCGCCCCTGTTCCAGATGGGCCCAGTCATATCACGGATGAACGCACGGCCGGAAGGGCTTGCCGAATGGGCGAATAGCGAATGGTGAGTAGCGAATAAGGCAAGCGGGTCTTCTGACCCTATTCGCTATTGGCCATTCGCCACTGCCTATTTCGCTGGCGGGCGGCGCTTGACGTAGGCGGTCACGATGTCCTTCTGCGCCGCCTCCACTGCCCTGTTCGCGGTCGCGAGATGGGCGCCGGATTCGATGTTCGGATATTGCGAGGTGAGATAGTCGAGCAGCGCCACCCGGTAATATTGCCGCTCCGACGGGCAGGCGCTGGCGACCGAGCGGCCAAAATCCTGCTCCGACAGGTCCTGATTGCTGTCGCGCGAATATTCCCGCGCCAGGCAATGCCAGTAATCGTCGCGACCCTGCATGGCGAGCTTCTGGGCGCCTTTCGTATCGTCGTCATCCGCCATGGCAGCGAACGTCATGGCAGCAAACGTCATGGCAGCAGATGTCATCATGGCGAGCGCCGCTCCCAGCATCCGCATCTTGTTCTCCTTTTTGCGCAGATTTCATCGCGAGCTTAGACGGGACACGGCAACTGGCCAATCACTTCTGGTTTGAATAGGATGCAGCCCTCCCCTTCCCGTCGATGCGAGATCCTCACGTGGCCAAAGCAAAAACCGCGACAAAAAAATCCGGCAACATCTTCATCGGCATCGGGGGCTGGACCTTCGAGCCGTGGCGCGGTGTGTTCTATCCGGAGAAGCTGACGCAGGCGAAGGAGCTGTCCTATGCCGCCTCGAAGCTGACCTCGATCGAGATCAACGGCACCTATTACGGCTCGCAGAAGCCGGAGAGCTTTCGCAAATGGGCGAGCGAAGTGCCGGAAAATTTTGTGTTCTCGGTGAAGGGGCCGCGCTTTGCCACCAATCGCCGCGTGCTCGCCGAGGCCGGCGATTCCATCAAGCGCTTCTATGATTCCGGCGTGCTGGAGCTCGGCGACCGCCTCGGACCGGTACTGTGGCAGTTCGCGCCGACCAAGAAATTCGACGGCGCCGATTTCGGCAAGTTTCTGGAGCTGTTGCCGCGCAAGCTCGAGGGCCGCGCGCTGCGCCACGTGGTGGAGGTGCGGCATGACAGCTTCTGCACGCCGGACTTCATCGCGCTGATCCGCGAATTCGAAACGCCCGTGGTGTTCGCCGAGCACGGTAAATATCCGGCGATCGCCGACGTCGCCGGCGATTTCGTCTACGCCCGGCTGCAAAAGGGCAATGACGAGATCAAGACCTGCTATCCGCCGAAGCAGTTAGACGCCTGGGCCGAGCGCTTCCAGGCCTGGGCCGGCGGCGGTGAACCCGGCGATCTCCCGAAAGTTGACAAGGCCAAGCCAAAGAAGGAACCGCGCGACGTGTTCGCTTACGTCATCCACGAGGGCAAGGTGCGCGCACCGCACGGCGCCATGGAACTGATTGCGCGGGTAAGCTGAGGATCATTCATGGCCAGGGCGAAGAAGCTCTTCACCATCGGCTACGAGCAGACGCCGCCCAAGGCCGTGCTGGACGAGCTCGAGCAGGCCGGCGTCAAGCTCGTGATCGACGTGCGCGCGGTGACGTCGTCGCGGCGGCCGGGCTTTTCCAAGAAGCAGCTGGCCGCAGGTCTCGACGAACGCGGCATCGCCTATGTCCATCTCGCAGCTCTGGGCACGCCGAAGGAAGGCCGCCTCGCCGCGCGTAGCGGCCAGTATGAGGTGCTGGAGAAGATCTACTCAAAACACCTCAAGACGCCGCAGGCCAGAGAGGAGATGGACGAGCTCTCCGCGCTGGTGAAGAAGGCCGGCCCCGTCTGCCTGCTCTGCTACGAGCGCGACCACACCCACTGCCACCGCCAGATGATCGCGGAGATCATCGAGGAGCGCGATGGGGTGGCGGTGAAGAATCTGGCGGGACGGCAGGTGTAGCCTCTCCATCGGCGCCAGACGTAGCCGTCATCCTGAGGTGCCGTAGCGAAGCGGAGGCCTCGAAGGACGACGGCGTGCCACTGACGCTGCGGCACCTCGGCCGCGCATCCTTCGAGGCTCGCAAGGGCTCGCACCTCAGGATGACGGGTCCAGATTTACCCCTCTCCTGCCAGCCGAAACGTCCCCTCCATCACCGGCACGCAGCTGCCGCCGACATGGGCGGAGACGATTTTGCCGTCCTGCTTGCGCACGCGGGTCCGGAGGATGCTGGGCCGGCCCATGTCAAAACCCTGGCCGACCGTGAGCTTCAATTCGCCGTCGCGCGTGGGATCGAGATCGGCGAACAGCGCGGCGGCCGCGACCGTCGCGCTGCCGGTGGCGGGGTCCTCTGTGAGGCCGCTGGCGCCGCGCATGAACATCCGCGCCTGCCGCTCGCAAGGCGCTTCGGCTGCAGGCACGTCGCGTGTATAGAACCACACCGAGCGGGCGCCGTCACGCGGCAAGACCCTGCCATAGGCCACAGCATCGGGCCGAGCCCGCTTCAGCGCCTCGCGCGAATGCAGCTCCATCACCAGAAACGCGTTTCCGACGGTGACGATTTGCGGCGCATGGTTGTCGGTCTTGATGTCCTCTGCACTGAGCGAGATGCAGCTCGCGGCTTCCGCGGCAGACAATTGCGACAGCCGCGCCAGAGGCTGCGGCGCGGTGAGCTCGGTCCCGACCACCCGGCCCTGCTCTCTCGCGATCTCGACCGGCACGAGCCCGGCCTTCTCCTCGAACAGCAGGCGCGGCTTCGGCTCCTTCGCCAGCGAGGCCAGCACGAAAGCGGTGCCGACATTGGGATGGCCGGCAAAGGCAATCTCCAGCACCGGCGTGAAGATGCGCACCTCGGCGTCGTTGGCCTTATCGCGCGGCGGCAGCACGAAGGTCGTCTCGGAATAGTTGAACTCGGTCGCGATCGCCTGCATCTCACGCGTGGAGAGCCCAGCGGCATCAAGCACCACGGCAAGCTGGTTGCCGCCGAAGGCGCGGTCGGTGAACACGTCGACGGTGATGTAGCGGCGCTGCATGCAAAATCCTCACGCAAATGGCGGCCGCGGCCGGCCGCCTCGCGCAGCACTCTACAAGCCCGCAACATCGCCCGTCATGCCCCAAAATTCGGAGCAATCGGAGCAATCGCGGATGACGGATCAGAAACGAAAAAGCTGAGACGGTGATGCCAGAACTTGCGCGCGCTCGCTCTTGTCGACGATCAGCGTATCGAGGAATTCGCGGTTCTTCGCATAACTCTGCGTTGCCTCGAACTGCGTGTGCGGCCAGTCGCTGCCCCACAGCAGGCGATCAAGGCCGTACGCCTTGCGAAGCAGCGGATAGGCTTCCTTGGCAAAGCTCTCGCCGGCCGGACCGTTGCGGTACGGCGCCGAAATCTTGACCCACACGTTCCGCGTCGCCCCTAACTTCAGCACGGATTGAAAGCCGGGATCGGCGATGCCGAGCTTTGGATCCGGCAGCGCGTAATGATCGAGCACGACATTGACGCCGTGATCGAGCAGCTGCGGCGCCAGCACAGCGAGATCGGACGCGTTGCGCTGGATCTCGACCTGCCAGCCCATCGCCTTCACGTTCGCGAGTAATCCCTTCCATTCGCTCGCAGCGAGATCTGGCAATGGCTGGCCAACGAGATTGAGGCGAATGCCGACCACGCCGGCGCGATCGAGTTCGCGCAACTCGTCCGTGGAGACAGCGGGATCGACGACGGCGATGCCGCGCAGGCGGGCACCGGTCTGCTTCAGGCCATCAACGAGGTAGGAATTGTCGGTACCGAGAAAACTCGGCTGCACCAGCACGCCATTGGTCATGCCGTTGTGGTCGAGCTGCTCGAGATAGAGCGACAGTGGCGCATCGTAATCCGGCGCGTAGCGCCGGCCCGGCGCGAGTTTCAATGCGCGATGGAAGACATGGGCGTGGGTGTCGATCGTCGGCAAGGCCGTCTCACTCATGGCTCTGGTTGCGGTTGCCGTCGCGAGGGACGCCAGGCCGACGCTGAATTGACGGCGCGTGAGGCCGCGGTGGGCAAATGTCATGGTTATTCCTCTCCATTCCGGTCAAACGCGGGCGGCCGCGGTCTGCTCGAACACCTTCCCGCGGGTTTCGGGCAGCAGCATCACCGCGATCAGCACCAGCGCATAAGCAAACGCCGCATCGATACCGATCGCCGGCCCAAGGCCAATGTGATCGCTGAGGAAGCCGACCAGGAACGGGAATGCGGCGGAGACGACGCGGCCGAAATTGTAGCAGAAGCCGACGCCTGTCCCGCGCACGCCAGCCGGATAGAGCTCGCTGAACAGCGCGGCCATGCTGGCGGGAATACCGGCCGAGAAGAAGCCGAGCGGGAAGCCAAGCACCAGCATCTCTCCGTTGGTGAGCGGCACGAAAATGTAGACCAACACGGTGGCAATGCAGGCGCTGGCGAACAACGCGACATTGGCCCTGCGGCCGACGCGGTCACTGATGATCCCGCTCGCGACACAGCCGCAGAAGAAGGCGGCGATGATGACCGCGAGATAGAAGCTGGAGCCGAGCACCGAGAGATGCCGCACCTCGCGCAAATAAGTCGGCAGGAACGTCGTCAGCGCCGCATAGCCGCCATGGGCGCCGATGCCAAAGAGACCGCCGACCAGGGTCGATCGCAGCACGTCACGATGAAAGATGCCGGACAGCGTGGCGAGGAACGGCGTTTCTGCGTCCTTTGCAATGGCGCGCGGCGGCTCTTTCAGCCCTCGGCGAATGAAAATGATGAGGAGCGCCGGCAACAAGCCGATCGCAAACAGGATGCGCCAGGCGATGTCTGCCGGCGCGTAGGTGAAGACCAGCGCCGACAGCAGCACCGCCCCGCCCCAGCCGACAGCCCAGGCGCTCTGCACTGAACCCAGCGCCTTGCCGCGATGCTCGGGACGGATGATCTCGGCCATCAGCACGGCGCCGCAGGCCCATTCGGCACCGAAGCCGAGACCCTGGATTGCTTTGAGCACCACGAGCTGGGTGTAGCTCATCGCAAATGCTGAAGCGAACGTCGCCAGCGCGAAGGTCGCGACCGTGATCTGGAGCGCCTTGACGCGACCAAAACGATCGCCGAGCGCGCCGCCAAGCCAGCCGCCGAATGCGCCGAAGAACAGCGTGACCGAGCCGAGCAGACCGGCATCGGCCTTGCTGATGCCGAAGGCCGCGATCAGCGCGGGGATGGCAAGGCCGAACATCTGCACGTCGAGCGCATCCAGCGCCCAGCCGCCAAAGCTTGCCCAGAACGTGCGCCGCTCCAGCGGCGAGCTTTCACTATACCAGTTCGACATGTTTCCTACCCCTGTACTCGTTTATTGCTTGATGTCGTTGAAAGTCGCCGTCACCGGATCTCAGCGTGGTAGCGGAAGCGATCCGCCGGCCCGCGCGAGCGGCGCCATTCGATCGGCCGTCGCTCCAGATCGAGAGCGAGGCGCTCTATCACGATCAGCGGCGCGTGAGCTTCGAGCCGCAACAATCGCGCCTGCATCTCGTTCGCCATCTCGACCGTCAAGATTTCCTCGGCGGAGACCACGACCTCGCCGCAGCGCTCCTCGTAGAGTGGATACAGCAAGTCGCCGAACTCGGCCGTGTCGATCTCGAGGATCTCGGCGAAACGCGATTGCTGGAGCCATATCTCTTCGGCGAGCAGCGGCACATCGTCGATCAGCCGCAGGCGCGACAGGCTGATCACGGGTTCGCCGGCCGGAATGCGCAGCGCCGATGCCACGGCGGACGTCGCCGGCACGCTCTTGCGCCGGATGATGCGGCTCTTCGGCACGCGCCGCTCGCCGCTTTCGGATTGGAAGCGGAAGAAGCGGAAGAGGGAGGAGTTGAAGCGTGCACGCCGCACGAAGGTGCCGCGGCCCTGCTGCCGCTCCAGCACGGCGTCCGCGACAAGCTGGTCAATGGCCTTGCGCACGGTACCGATGGCGACGCCGTAATGGGCGCCAAGCTCGGCCTCCGACGGAATCGGCTCGCCCGGCCGCCATTCATTGCGGTTGATGCGCGCGGCGAGGTCGTCGCGCAGGCGCTGGTAGCGTGGCAGGCGGTCGTCGCGCGGGGCTGAATTCATATAGTCATATAGATGACTATATGAAAGCGAAGTCAAGCACTACTGAAATACCGATGCACTAGGTAGAGTGACCCGGGCCAGGCTGGCAATCCCAGCAGGCTCACCCGAGCTGAAACACAGCGACCTTCTGCTCGTAACCGCGCACCGTCACCTCGCCAAGCGCGACCGCATCCACGCCGTCGTCGCCCAGCGCCTCGCGCACGGACGCGGAGATGAGGAACTGCGAGCCGAACTCCTTGTTGAGCGCCTCCAGCCGCGAGGCGAAGTTTACGGTGTCGCCGATCACGGTGTATTCCTTGCGCCGGGGCGAGCCGATATTGCCGGCGACGACCTCGCCGAAATGGATGCCGATCCCGATTCTGAGCGGCCAGCTCGTCTGCGCATTGATGTGATCCATCGCGGTCAGCATCTCGCGGCCTGCGGCGACCGCGCGATGCGCGGCATCGGCGGCCTCCAGCGGCGCGCCGAACAAAGCGAGAAAGCCGTCGCCGAGAAACTTGTTCACGATGCCGCCGTTGCGGTCGAGAATATCGACCAGCACCGCGAACGCGCCGTCGAGCCGATCGACGACCTCCTGCGGCGTGCGCGACTGCGCGCCTGCCGTAAAGCCGCGGAAATCGACGAACATCACGGCGACGCGGCGAAGATCGCCCGCCGCGCTCGTCCCCTCCGCCATCAACCGCTCGACCACCTGCGGCGAGACGTGCTGGCCGAACAGATTGGTCACCCGGTCGCGCGCCGTGGCCGCCGCGATGCTCGCGGCAAATTGCCGCCGCAACTGGGCGCCGACCGAGCCCGCCAGTACGCCGCAGATCAGGATCACCAAACTGCGCACGGCATGGAAATAGATCAGCGGTTCACCGTCGTCGCTGACTGAATTGTAATACAGCGCGACAGCCAGGAGTTCGGCCGCGGCGACAAATCCGGTGAAGGTGGACAGCCAGAAATCGAGCCGCAGCGTCGAAAGAATGACGAAGATGAAATAGACCAGGGGCAACACGAAGCCGAGCGCCTGGCTTGCACCCATGCTGCGGATTTGGAGGATCAGGATGAGCGTCGGCAGCGACGTTTCGATAAGGGTGCCGATATAACGCCTGATCACCGGCAGGTCGCGATCAAGCTTGAGGTTTCGCGTGATCTGGCTGTGGACCCAGACCTCGAAGAGCATGAAGCCCGTCACGAGAGCGTATTCGCGGACCATGCCTTCCGTTCCGCGCCAGATCCGGTTCGCGATGGCGGGATCGATCACGAAGGTTGCCGTGAGCAAGACCATCATGATGCAGCCCGTGGCGATCAGCGCCTTCACCCGCAACAGCTCGGTGCGCAGCACCTCGCGCGTCAGCTCCCGCTCGAACTCCTCCGACAAGACGGCTTTCTGCCGGGCTTTCCCGCTGACCAAGCTGACCATTCCACCCCCTCGATTCCAGGGCAGTCTGCCTCAATCCAGCGTGCGGCGGAAGCGCGTCACGGCGATGGTCATGGCGACCAGCATCAGGGCGGCCAGCGCCAGCGTATCGTAACGCAGGTTCTGCATGGTCGCCCCCTTCAGCATGATGGCGCGGACGATGCGCAGATAATGCGTCAGCGGCAGGCATTCGCCGACATATTGCGCCCAGACCGGCATGCCCGCGAACGGGAACATGAAGCCGGACAGCAAGATGCTCGGCAGGAAGAACATCATCGACATCTGCATCGCCTGGAGCTGGTTCAGCACCAGCGTCGAGATCGTGTAGCCAATCGACAGATTGGTGGCGATGAACAGCGTCGAGAGCAGCGCCAGCAGGAGAACGTTGCCGAAGAGAGGCACACTGAACAGCAGCACACCAATGCCGATGATGAGAAAGGCCTGGATGAAGCCGACCAGCACGTAGGGAATGATCTTGCCGAACATCACCTCGACAGGCTTGATCGGCATCGACAACAGGGCCTCCATGGTGCCGCGCTCGACCTCGCGCGTCACCGAGAGCGCCGTGAAGATCAGCATGGTCATGGTGAGGATGGTGCCGACCAGGCCCGGCACGATGTTGAGGCTGGAGTTCGCGGCTGGATTGTAGCGGGCATGCGCGCGGATCTCGAACGGCATTTCCGGGGGATTGCCGATATAGAGATCGTGCGCAAGCGCGGTCTGCACGAGCATACCGAGCGAACCGAGCGCAGCGCTCGCCGCGACCGGATCGGTGGCATCGGCCGCGACCAGCAGCGCCGGCTTGTCGCCACGCCGCACCGCGCGCTCGAAGCCGCGCGGGATCTCGACGCCGAACAGCACCTTGCCGGACTTCAAGAGGTTGTCGAAATCGTCGACGTCGTGCACCTCGTAGATGAAGCGGAAATAGGCGGTGTTCTCCATCGCCTTCAACACCGAGCGGGCGAGGTCGGAATCCTCCTGGAGTAGCACGGCGCTCGGCAGATTGTGCGGCGTGGTGTTGATGGCATAGCCGAACAGCAACAGCTGCATCACCGGCAGCATCACGATCATCGCGAACGAGACGCGGTCGCGCCTGAGCTGGATGAACTCCTTGATCAGCATCGCATAGGAGCGCTTCCAGAAGCCGAAGCGCTCCCGGATTTCATGCGCTGGCGCGGAACGATCGACGGCGCTCATTGCAAACTATCCTTGAAAATTGTCCTTGGAACGGCCCATCAGCTCGATGAACACGTCTTCCAGCGAGGGCGCCGATTTGTGCCAATGCAGACCGCTCTTGTCGCGCCACGGCGCGATGCTGGCTTCGAGCGCGGCAACGTCGCGCCCCGAAACGTGCAAGGAGGTGCCGAACGGCGCCACCATGTCGACACCGGGCTTGCCGGTGAGCGCGCCCGTGAGGTCGTTCAAATCCTCGCCAGTTACGGTGTAGGTCGTGAGCGCAGATCCCGCGATCACCTCCTCCACCGTGCCGCGCGTCAGCAGATGGCCGTAGGCGATGTAGGCGATCTCGTGGCAGCGCTCGGCCTCGTCCATGTAATGGGTCGAGACCAGCACGGTGAGCCCTTCGGCGGCGAGCGCGTGGATCTCGTTCCAGAAATCGCGCCGCGCCTTGGGATCGACGCCGGCGGTCGGCTCGTCCAGCAGCAACAGTTTTGGGCTGGGCAGCGTGCAGGCCCCGAGCGCCAGGCGCTGCTTCCAGCCACCGGAGAGCTCGCCGGCAAGCTGCTCCTCGCGCCCCGACAAGCCGAGCCGATTGATCATGTCGCGTGCCGCGCCGCGTGCGTCGGTGAGGCCATACAGCCGCGCGACGAATTCGAGATTCTCGCGCACGGACAGGTCCTGATAGAGGCTGAAGCGCTGGGTCATGTAGCCGACCTGGCGCTTGATCTTGTCGGCGTCCTTCAGGATGTCGTAGCCGAGGCAGGTGCCCTCGCCACTGTCGGGCGTGAGCAGGCCGCAGAGGATGCGGATGGTCGTGGTCTTGCCGGAGCCGTTCGGCCCGAGAAAGCCGTAGATCGAGCCGCGCTTCACCTGCATCGACAAATCGTGCACGACCTCGCGGCCGCCGAACGATTTGGTCAGGCCCTTGACGTCGATCGCGATATCATTGCCGGCGTTCATCGCTTGTCCGCTACCGGAGTTTTGGGATTGAGATAGACGTTGATCGGTTGCCCCACGCGAAGCGCGTCGGGCCGCGACGGCCGCGCCTGGATCAAATAGACGAGCTTGTTGCGCTCTTCGAGGCTGTAGATCACGGGCGGGGTGTATTCGGCCGAGGTCGCGATGAAATAGATCTTTGCGGTGAGATCGGCGGCGCAATTGTCGCAGGCAACCCGCACCTCGTCACCAATCGACAATTTCGGCAGCTCCGTTTCCGGCACGAAGAAGCGCAGCTTCATGTTGCCCGGCGGCATGATCGAGAGCACCGGCCGCTGCGCCGCCACCATCTCGCCCTCCCGGAAGTAAATCTGCTGGATGGTGCCGGCAACCGGCGCAAAACCCTTGCGCCGAGCCAGTCGAGTCTCCGAGGTCACCACCCGCGCTTCCGCAACCCGCAGGTCCGAGACGGCGGAATCGAGCGACGCCTGCGTACCGGAGCCGGTCTTTCTCAGCGACTCCGCGCGATCATGGGTCTGCTGCGCGTTCGCCAGCGTCGCCTTGGTCTGGTTGAGATCGGCAAGCTGGAGATCGTCGTCGACCGAATAGAGGTGATCGCCGACCTTCACCGTATCGCCCTCGCGGACGTTCAGCTTCGTCACCCGGCCGGCCTCGTCCGGGCTGACATAGATCATGTCGGCCTCGACCCAGCCCTGGAAGCCGGGATCGCGCTTCTCGTTGCAGCCGGCGAGCGCGGTTGCGAGGACCAGAACTGCGACCGAACAGAGGCGCGGCCGATACTGCTGTCGATCCCTCACCCTGAGGAGCCGCGAAGCGGCGTCTCGAAGGGCGAGGAGCCACAGCCGGGCCCGCATCCTTCGAGACGCGCGTTCCGCGCTCCTCAGGATGAGGTGAGAGATGGTTCGCGACGACTTCATGTCGTCCTCCGTTCGCCAAAAATCAAATCGAGGTGGACGCGCAGCATGTCCTGCGCGTCCAGCGGCGCGTGCCGCTCAAACAGGCTCTGCCAGATCACCGCGATCATCGCCGGCGCGACCAGGATCTGCGGATAGCGCGCAAGGTCCCTCTCGCGGATCTCGCCGCGGGCAATGCCGAGCTCGATCAGCGCGCGCATGCCGGCGATCCCGCGCGAGACCACCTCGCGGTAGTAGAAATCAGCGACGGCCGGAAAGCGCGGCCCTTCCGCCACGATCAGGCGGACGAGATCGCCGCGCCTTGTGCCGATGACCTCCTTGAGAAAATTGCCGGCAAAGGTTTCGATCAGATCGCGCACCGAGCCCGTCGGCGGCGGCAATGCGTTCAGCCGCGCCACCACCGGCACGATCACTGTGCGCACGAGCTCCTCGAACATCGATTCCTTGTCCTTGAAGTGCAGGTAGATCGTGCCCTTCGCGACGCCTGCGCGCTTGGCAATGTCGTCGAGCCGCGTCGCGGCAAAGCCGCGTGCGATGAATTCCTCCATCGCCGCCTCGACGATCGCATCGCGCCGCTCCGCCGCGCGCATCGCACGGTTCGACACCGGTACGGCGGCTTCTCCGCCTGCGTCCGGCTTGGGCTTTGGTGTTTTGGCAGTCGCCGCTTTGGTGGGGCTCTTTGTCATCCATTATTTATGACTGACTAGTCAGTCATAGTCAATTGATATTCCGGCTTGGGGCACGCCGACGAATTAGCATTGACTAATGCATTAGCATCTGCTAATTGATCGACATGATCGAAGTCGCCCCCAACCCCGTCACCGCCGTGATCCGCGCCCTCGCCGATCCGACCCGCCGCGCGGTGTTCGAGCGCGTCTTCGACAGTAAGGAGATCAGCGTCGCCGAGCTCACGCGCGGCAGCGGCGTGACGCAGGGGGCGATCTCGCAGCATTTGAAATCGTTGAAGCAGGCGGGCCTCGTCGCCGAGCGCGCCGAGGGCCGCAACGTCTACTACCGCGCCGCCCCGCAAGGCCTCGAGCCGTTGGTCACCTGGATGGATCATTACGGTGTCTTCTGGCGCCAGCGCTTCGAGAACCTGCGTGACCTCTTGAAGGAGATCGACCCGTGAGTGCAGCCGAGTTGAAAGCCGAGACCAAAGATATCGTTCTGGACGACGTCTTCCCTCACACGCCCGAGACGATCTGGAAAGCGCTGACCAGCGCCCAATTGATCGCGCGCTGGCTGATGCCGCCGACCGGCTTCGAGGCCGTCGAAGGCAACAATTTCACCTACCAGACCAAGCCGGGTGGCAACTGGGACGGCGTCATCCATTGCCGCGTTCTGGAGGTCATACCGAACCGGCGCCTCGTCTACGCCTGGAAGGGCGGCGATGAGCGCAACATTGGTTACGGCGCGCCGCTCGATACCGTAGTCACCTGGTCCCTCACCCCGGTCGAATCCGGCACGCGAATCCAGCTGATTCATGCGGGCTTCGTCATGCCGAGGAACGAGAGTGCCTACACCGTCATGAGTGATGGCTGGAAGAAGGTCGTCCGGCAGCTCGACGAAATCAGCGGCGAAGATAAGTAGCGAGACAGTTGAGGAGTGATCACGATGAACAAGGCCTATACCGGCGGCTGCGCCTGCGGCGCGATCCGCTATTCGATTGCCGGCGAGCCCCTGTTCGCCAATCACTGCCAGTGCAGGGACTGCCAGCGTGAAAGCGGCAGCGGCCACGGCTCCTACGCCACCTTCGCGCGCGCTGGCGTCACGGTGACGGGCGAAGCAAAGACATGGGACATGGTCGGCGACAGCGGCAATGTTAAGACGCGCGCCTTCTGCCCCGAATGCGGCCTGGCCGTCTACATGACTTTCGCCGCAATGCCCGACATCTTCACCATCCGCGCCGCAAGCCTCGACGAGCCCGCCCGCTACAAGCCGCAAGTGGTCACCTACGCCGCGCGCGCGTATGACTGGGATCATCTCGATTCCAGCCTGACTAAGTTCGAGACGATGCCGCCGCGCTGAGGCGGAGACCTCAGGCAAAGTCGAGCACCATGCGGCCGTCGATCTTGCCGGCCTTCATTCGCTCGAACACATCGTTGATTTGCGCGAGCGGCACCTTGCTCACCTCGGCGTTCACCTTGCCGTCGGCGACGAACGCAATGGCCTCGTCGAGATCCCTGCGCGTCCCGACGATGGAGCCGCGCACGGTGATGCGCTTGAGCACGACGTCGAAGATCGGCGTCGGGAATTCGCCCGGCGGCAAGCCGACGAGGCTGACGGTGCCCTTCCGGCGCACCATCTTCAGCGCCTGAGCAAAGGCGGCGGTCGAGACCGCCGTCACCAGCACGCCATGCGCCCCGCCCCCGGTTGCGGCCAGCACCTTGTCGACGGCATCGTTTGCGAGCGCGTTGACAGCGAGATCGGCGCCTGTCTCGCGTGCAAGCTTGAGCTTGTCGTCTGCGATATCGATCGCCACAACCTTGAACCCCATCGCCTTGGCATATTGGACCGCGACGTGGCCGAGCCCGCCGACGCCTGAGATCGCAACCCACTCGCCGGGCCGCGCGTCGGTCTCCTTCAGTCCCTTGTAGGTGGTGACGCCGGCGCACAGGATCGGCGCAATCGCGGCGAAGTCGACCGTTGCCGGCAGCTTTGCAGCAAAGGCGGCCGACGCGATGACATATTCAGCGAAGCCGCCATTCACGCTGTAGCCGGTATTGTGCTGGTGCTCGCACAGCGTCTCCCAGCCGGTCTCGCAATATTCGCAAGACATGCAGGCATCGTGCAGCCAGGCAACGCCGACCGCGTCGCCGACTTTCAGGTTTTTCACGCCGGGCCCGAGCGCGGCAACGATACCGGCAGCTTCGTGACCGGGGATGAAGGGCGGCCCAGGCTTCACCGGCCAATCGCCGGAGGCTGCATGTAGATCGGTGTGGCAGACGCCGCACGCTTTCACCTTGACCAGGACTTCGCCGGGACCGGGCTGCGGCACTGGCACGTCTTCGATCACCAGCGGCTTGCCGAATTGTTTGACGATCGCGGCTTTCATGGTCGGCATGTGTCTGCTCCATTGCAATACGCAGAGCAGACTAGCGATGCCGTGCGGTGCGCCCTTGATTGGAGTCAAACAACGCAAATTTATGCGTCGCGAAAACCACCGTGGGCCGGCGCAAGATAAGTGGACGGTGCGTCAGCTATGGAACTTCAGACCGTCAACAATCTTGTCGATCACCTTGCGATCGGCGCGCATCGCGATGCCGACGAGATTGAGATTGGCGCGCGCAACCGCCTTCACGACCTCACGATTGGCGGCATCATGCGTGGTCTTGAACATGTCCTCGGTGTAGACCGCCGGCGTGACATTGCGCGTAAGCGCACGGTCGAGTGCGCGCGACAACGCCGGACCATCGGCACCATAGATCAGGATCGGCTGGCCGATCAGCGCAAGATATTTCGTCGCCGAGGCGTCTTCATAGGCTTCACCGATGCACTCAGGAAAGGCGGCAGCAACGCCGCTCGTCAGGAACGATGCGACATTGAGCTTCTGCCATGCTTCCAGATCGTTGCGAATGACAACGGCAATCTTGGTGTCGAACTGCATGAATTCTCCCAACACATATCCAAGCGTCGGGAAAGAAAAGAAGATTCCTCGCGCGCCGACGGCGGACACGAACGTAACCCGGATTGACCCATCGATCACAGCGCGGAAATTTCAATGGAGATGCGACCGGCAGCGCTTCTCCTCGCGAGTCAAGTAGGGTATACGTCGGCGCTCTGTCACTTAACTGTCATAAAATGTGCATGTCCGAAACTGGCGCAATCAAGCGAGCCCTCGAACCCGTACAACGGCTTGCGAAAGCCATCGGCCATCCGATTCCCGAGGACGGGAACAAATCCAGCAGCTTCGTTGTTCCCGCAGCGCGTGAGGCGCCCAGTTCTGCGCTCCCTGTGAACCAGTCTTCGCACAACGAGTCTTTCCAGGCCCGCCTCTCCGCTGATGAAGCTGGTGCAGAGACGATTGCGCCGGAAACCCCGCCTTCCCGCGAAGCCGCACCACGCGCCACCGAAATCGAACTCAAACTGATCGTGTCTTCCGATCGCCTGGCGGATTTTAACGATGCGCCGATCATCGCGGCGAATGCGCGCAACAAGGGCACGCGCAAGCATCTCAAGGCCGTGTATTACGACACGCCCAAGCGCGCACTCCGGCGTGACGGGTTCAGCTTCAGGGTTCGTCAGAGCGGCGCGCGGTTCACGCAGACGGTGAAGGCCGAATTCGGCAACGATCCGCTGCGCCGTGGCGAGTGGGAGGCAGCCCTCCCGTCGATGGCGCCGGACATCGCGCTGGCCACGCCGCTGGTTTCAGAGAAGCTACGCGCCGATCTCGAACGTCACCCGGTCGAAGCCATCTTCAGCAGCGACATCCACCGGCATCAGCGCCTCGTCGACTTGCCGTCCGGCACCGTCGAGGTCGCCTTCGATCAGGGCCACCTGACATCAGGCGATCGCTCGATGCCGCTCAGCGAGATCGAGTTGGAGCTCAAGAGCGGTAGCCCGTCGGCCATCTGGGAGTTGGCGCTGCGGCTCGCCGAGCATGGTTCGGTGAAGCCTTCGATCCGGACCAAATCGGCGCGCGGATTCGATCTCGCGGTCGATATCCCGCCGCGGGCACCGAAGCCGCCAAAGCTTCGTCTCGATCCGTCGACATCGCTCGACGAAGCCTTTTCCGAGATTCTGCGCTCCTGTCTTTTGCATGTGCTCCAGTCGCTGCCCGCCGCCGAGGACGGTCGCGATCCCGAAGGGATGCATCAGCTTCGCGTCGCGCTGCGGCGCCTGCGCTCCGCGCTCGACCTGATGCGGTCGGCGGTGTCGTTGAGCAAGCTCGACCTGATGCGCGCCGAGACGAAGTGGCTCGCGGGAAATCTCTCCGGCGCACGTGATTGGGATGTGTTTCGGCAGGAGACGTTGCGGACCGTCGCGGATGGCTGTCCGTCGGTCACCGGCTTCGACACGCTGGGTGAGCTCGCCGACGAACGCCGCGCGGCCTGCTATGACAAGGCCCGCCTCGCCCTCGCCGACCGGCGGTGTCAGTATTTTGTCATCGGGCTCGGCGCCTGGATCGAAGCACGCGGCTGGCGCAGCGAGGTTGCTCCCGAGGGTCTTTCGCAACTGGCGGAGCCGGCGATCAATTTTGCACGAAACATCCTGTCGGCGCAGCATGCGAAGGTGCTGAAGCGCGGCCGTCGCTTCAAGTCGCTGCCGACGGAGGAACGGCATCGCGTCCGTCTCGCCGCAAAGAAGTTGCGTTACGTCGCCGACTTCCTGCTCCCGCTCTGCGGGCAGCGCAAATCCGCGAGGCGCTTCTCGCGCCGGCTTGCCGACCTCCAGCAGGAGCTCGGAATCTACAACGACATGGCCACGACGTCGTCACTGCTTGCGGATGTCGACGCGGGATTGACCGGCAGCGGCATGGCCGCGGCGGCGATCGCCGGCTGGCAGGCCCATGCCATGGTCGGCATCGAAGCGCGTCTGCTCAAGGCCTGGTCGGAATTCGCTGGGGCCAAGGCGCCGTGGTCGGTGGACGCGCCGGCGCAACCGGCAAAACTGGTGCAAGCCAACGCGGGATGGCTGCGCTAGCCCTTGATGACTGCGCCAGCCCTTGATGGCTGCGCCAGCCCTTGGTCAACCCTTTTGATCAACCCTTGGCGTCGCAGGCCCAGGCGCGGATCACGCATTCCTTGCCGCCAAATCTGTAGCATTCGCGCGTGGCAGCATTGAGCGTGGCCGAGATCTTCGGTTTCACGGCATAGCCATAGGCGCCGCAGGGATTGGCCATGTCGACTGACATCGCTGCGCAGGCGCGCTTCATCGTCACGGTCGTACAGTCGCCCTTGCACTGCTTCTGCGCGGCAGCACGCGCCTCGTGCTCGGCGCCATAATCATAGGCCTGGCCGTAAGCGCCGCACTTGCCGACTGCAAACGCACCGGCGGCATGGGCTTCGGTGATGTGGCGGGCGCCGGCGACACAAACCGACAGCGCAAAGAAAAACATCGCGCAACGGCGCGCGACGACGTTCGAAACCATGGAAAAGCCCCTCCCCCCAAGGCAGGTGGAGGGGACTCTAAGCGGCGGTCGTTTCCAGATGGTGAACGGGGCGTTGAAACCGGGAGAATTGGGAGGTGCCGTAGGGTAGGCAAAGCGAAGCGTGCCCACCAATTTGGATGATTGCAGCGCAGAGAGATGGTGGGCACGGCGCTTTGCGCCTTTGCCCACCCTACGGCACTACGGCACTACCTGCGTCTCGCCGCCTCCAGCGCTTGCGGCGTGTCGATGTCCAGGAAGGCGCCTTCGCCGTCGACAGGGACTTCGGCGACTGCTTCCGTGTGCTTGGCGATCAGGTGCCGCGCGCCGACGTCGCCGTCCAGCGTCATCAGCTCCTTGAAGAAGCGGCGCGACCACAGCACGGGATTGCCGCGGCGACCTTCGGCTACCGGCACGACGATGAGATTGCCGCGGTCCGGGGCAAAACCGTCGATGAGACGATCGATCAGGCCGGCGTCGATCAGCGGCATGTCGCCGAGACAAACCACAGCGCCATCGCTCGCGTCGGACACAGCCGCGATGCCGGCCTTGACCGAGCTCGCGATGCCGCCGGCGAAATCCGGATTCTTGACGAAATGCACCTTCAGGCCTTGCAGCGCCTGCTCGACCAGCTCGGTCTGATGGCCAGTGACGACGATCACCTCGGATGCCCTGGAGGCCAGCGCCTGTTCGGTCGCGATGCGCACCAGTTTCTTGCCGTCGAGCTCGGCCAGCAGCTTGTTCGGTCCGCCCATGCGGGTCGAGCGGCCCGCCGCGAGCACGATGGCCGCGACATGGCTGTTGCCCTCGATCTCCGGCTTTGCGCGCGGCTGCGGCCGCGTGACGATCTCCATCAGGAGGCCACCGACGCCCATGCCCATCAGCTCGGAGCGCGTCACCTTGATCCCGGCCAAGAGCCGCATCAGCACCCAGTCAAAACCGTTCTCGACCGGCGAACGCGCGCAGCCCGGCGCACCCAGCACCGGCACGCTGCCGGCGCGCGCGATCAGCAGCAGATTGCCGGGGTCGACCGGCATGCCGAAATGTTCGATCTCGCCGCCGATCTCGGTGACGGCCGCCGGGATCACGTCGCGGCGGTCGGCAATCGCCGACGCCCCGAACACGATCACGAGCTCGGCGCCGAGCGCGAGCAATTCCTTGATCGCAGCCGACAGCGCGCGCTCATCATGCTGGACCCGCCGTTCGGCGATGATGCTGGCGCCGGCCGGCGCGAGGCGCTCCGCGGTGACCCGCAGGGTCTTGTCGACCACTTTCGAAGACAGACCCGGCAGCAGCGTCGAGACCACGCCGACACGCTTGATCACGTAGGACGCGATTCTGAGCACGTCCTTGCCAGCGGCCTTCACAGCGGCATCGCGCAAGTCTCCTTCAACGCCGAACGGGATGATCTTGACGGTGCCGACCATCTCGCCCTCGACCACCGGCTTGTAAGCGGCGAGCGTGGCGAAGGTGATGGCCTCGTCGATATTGTTGATGCGGTCGACCGCGGCGCGGTCGATCACCAGCAAACCCGGGCGCGCCGCAAACAGATTGGCGCGGCCAGTGAAGGCGCGCTCGACATGAATGCCCTCGCCGCCGATCGCAAGCGCAATGCTGGCAGCCGCGACGTCCTCGGAGACATCGCCCTCCTCCATCCTCACCACGACGACGTCCTTGATGCCGGCGCGCGTCAGCGCCTCGACCTCGGCAAGCCCGATCGTCGTGCCTTTCTTCAGCACCAGCGGACCCTGACGCAGGGTGTGGACGGTCACCCCGCCGATCGCATCCTTGGGGCTCGCCGGGCCGAACTTCATGCCGCCTCTTCTTTTTCTTTTGGCGGCAGCCGAAGCACTGCCGTGATCTCGGCCATGATCGATACCGCGATCTCGGACGGCGAGACCGCGCCGATCGCAAGCCCGATGGGCGCGTGGATGCGCGCGATGTCGGTGTCCCTGGCGCCCTGCGCCCGCAGCCGGTCGCCACGCTTGGCGTGCGTCTTCCGCGAGCCGAGCGCGCCGATATAGAAGCAGTTGCGCTCGAAGGCGTGCAGCAGCGCGGGATCGTCGATCTTCGGATCGTGCGTCACCGCGACGAAGGCCGTATAGGCATCGACATTGAGCGGCGGCAGCGCGGTGTCCGGCCATTCCACGACCAGGGGAACATCGGGGAAGCGCTCGGGGCTCGCAAAGGCCGTGCGCGGATCGACCACGGTGACGTCGTAGCCGAGCGAGCGCGCCAGCGGCGCGAGCGCCTGGCTGATATGGACCGCGCCGATGATGACGAGCTTTGCGGTCGGCGCGTAGACATTGAGAAACAGCTTCTTGCCGCCGGCCTCGACATTGGCGCTCTTGCCCATGCGAAGCTGCTTGTCCAGCTCGGCGCGCAGCGGATCCTTGGCGAAGTCCGCTGATTTCACCAGGCGCTGCTCGCCGCTCTCGGTGTCGGTCACCAAAATCACCGGCCGGCGCGCGGCGCGCTCGGCATTGAGTTCGTGCAGGATTGCGAGCTTCACGGCTAGCCGACCTTCTCGACGAACACGCGGATGGTGCCGCCGCAGGACAGCCCGACATTCCAGGCGGTCTCGTCGGCAACGCCGAACTCGAGCATCTTCGGCTTGCCGCTCTCGATCACGTCCATGGCTTCGGTGACCACCGCGCCCTCGACGCAGCCGCCGGAGACTGACCCCAGGAATGTCCCCTCGTCGTTGATGACCAGGCTCGAGCCCGCCGGACGCGGGGCCGAGCCCCAGGTCTCCACCACGGTTGCCAGCGCGACGCCACGACCGGCCTTCTGCCAGTCCTCCGCCGCCTTCAGAATATCCTCGTCGCGATCGAGCATGGTTTTGCCTCTCAGGCTGCGGGGCGGATCAGGCTGCGGTGATGCGGCGGCAGCGGCCGGGACAGCGTGGTGATCAGCTCCTGGATCGAACTCAAATTATGTACCGGGCGGAATTCGTCAACGTGCGGGAGCATCATTTTGATGCCCTGAGCCTTGGCCTCGAAGCCGCCGAACCGCAGCAAGGGATTGAGCCAGATCAGCCGCCGGCAGGAGCGGTGCAGCCGGTCCATCTCGAAGGCCAGCTTGGAGTCGGCCTCCCGCTCCAGCCCGTCGGAAATCAACAGCACGATGGCGCCCTGGCTCAGCACCCGCCGCGCCCACAATTTGTTGAAGTTGTGCAGCGACGCCGAGATGCGGGTGCCGCCGGCCCAGTCCTCGACCGCCGCCGAGCAGCTTGCGAGCGCCTCGTCGGGATCGCGCTGGCGTAGCGCACGTGTCACATTGGTGAGCCGCGTGCCGAACAGGAACACCGAAACGCGCTTGCGCGCATCGCCGATGGCATGCAGGAAATGCAGGAACAGGCGGGTATACTCGCTCATCGAGCCAGAGATGTCGAGCAGCGCCACGATCGGGGCCGGCTTCTCGATCCGCCCGAGGCGATGGATGTCGATGATGTCGCCGCCGGTGCGCAAGGACGCGCGCAACGTGCGACGCATGTCGAGCCGCAGGCCGCGCGGATCGGGCTGGTGCCGGCGCGTCAGCAGCTCCGCCTGCGGCAGCCGCATCTTCTCGATCGCGCGGAGCGCCTCGGCGATCTCGGCGGCGCTCATCTGCGCAAAATCCTTCTTCTGAAGGATCTCCTTGTCGGAGACCGACAGGCGCAGATCCTGCTCCTGGTGCTGCTGCGTCTCCGTCATCCGCGGCTGCGTCATCGCCTCCTGGACGCGGCGCGCGGCGGCCGGCGGTTTTTTCTTGGCGCCATCCGGCAGCGGCACCGAATCCAGCATGTGCTTCCACTCTTCGGAGGCACGGAAGAACAGGTTGAAGGCCTGCTTGAAGATCAGCGCATGCTCATGGCGCATGACGAAGATCGACTCCAGCGCGGTGAAGACGTCGGCGCGGCTGCCGATGTCGATCACCTGCAGCGCGTTCATGGCATCGATCACCGCGCCCGGGCCGACCGGCATGCCGGTCGCACGCAGCGCACGGGCAAAGCCGACGATGTTGTCAGCGAATTGCTCGGTCTGCTCGGGCGCCAGGTGGTTGATGGCCATGGTCTCGTATCCATCCCCTTATCATTCCGGGGCGCGCCCTCTTGGGCGCGAGCCCGGAATCCATTCATCCACCGTCGCCGCTGCACAATGGATTCCGGGCTCGCGCTACGCGCGCCCCGGAACGACGAGTTAGACGCGCGGGCGTCAATTCTCGCTCGTCGCTTCCTTCAGCACCTTCTGCAAGGTGTCGCCCTGCATTCGCGTGATGTCGTCCTGGTACTTGAGCAGCGCGCCCAGCGTATCGCCGACCACTTGGGGCGTCAGCGAGCGGGCGTCGAGCTCGGACAGAGCGGTGGCCCAGTCGATGGTCTCGGCGACACCCGGCGACTTGTAGAAGTCCTGGTTGCGCAGCGCCTGCACGAAGCGCACCACCTGCTGCGACAGCTTTGCCGAGATGCCCGGCACGCGCGACTTGACGATCGCGAGCTCGCGGTCGGCGGCGGGATAATCGACCCAGTGATAGAGACAGCGCCGCTTCAGCGCGTCGTGAATCTCGCGGGTGCGGTTGGAGGTGATGATGACGATCGGCGGATGCGGCGCCTTCACGGTGCCGAATTCGGGGATCGTCACCTGGAAGTCGCTGAGGATTTCCAGGAGATACGCCTCGAACGCCTCGTCGGCACGGTCGAGCTCGTCGATCAGCAGCACCGGCGGACCGGCGACGTCGGGCTCCAGCGCCTGCAGCAGCGGCCGCTTGATCATGTAGCGGTCGGCGAAGATGTCGCTCGAGAGCTGATCGCGATCGGTGTCACCGGCGGCTTCCGCCATCCGGATCGCGATCATCTGTGCGGCGCTGTTCCACTCATAGACCGCGGAGGCGACGTCGAGACCTTCATAGCACTGCAGGCGGATCAGCTTCCGCCCCAGCGCAGCCGACAGCACTTTTGCGATCTCAGTCTTGCCGACGCCGGCCTCGCCTTCGAGGAACAGCGGCCGGCCCATGCGCAGCGAGAGATACGTCACCGTCGCCAGCGACCGCTCGGCGAGATAGCCGCGCGAGGTCAAAAGTTCGAGCATCGCGTCGACCGATGCCGGCAAGGTCACTGAAGTCATGAAAGAGCCAGTCTCGCTACGTCCCTACAAGGGACAAGTTTGGCCGAGGTGTGAGGTTCACTCACTCCTTGGCGTTGGCGGCGTCGAGGGCGCGCCGCGTCAGCACGCCGATGAGATGCGCGCGGTATTCAGCGCTGCCATGGATGTCGCTGTTGAGCCCGTCCGCCGGCACCTCGATGCCTTCCAGAGCCTTCGAAGCGAAACGCTTCTTCAGCGCTTCCTCGAACGCCTCGACGCGGAACACACCGTCCGAGCCCGCGCCGGTGACGGCGACGCGCACGTCCGACGGACGCCGCGCCACGAACACGCCGACCAGCGCGTAGCGCGAGGCCTGGTTGCGGAACTTGATGTAGGCCGCCTTCTTCGGCAGCGGGAACATCACCTTGGTGATGATCTCATCGGCTTCCAGCGCAGTCGAGAACAGGCCGTGGAAATACTCTTCCGCCTTGAGGCGGCGCTTGTTGGTGACGATGGTCGCGCCCAGCGCCAGCACCGCGGCCGGATAATCCGCCGTCGGGTCGTTGTTGGCGAGCGAGCCGCCGATCGTGCCCTTGTGGCGCACGGCGGGATCGCCGATCTGGCTGGCGAGATCGGCCAGTGCCGGAATGGCCTCGCCGACGATCGCAGAGCTTGCGACCTCGGCATGCTTGGCGGTCGCGCCGATCACCAGCGAACGGCCCTTCATCTCGATCGTGTTCAGCCCCTCGATATGGGAGAGGTCGACCAGATGCGGGGGGCTCGCGAGCCGCTGCTTCATGACCGGAATCAGCGTGTGACCGCCGGCGATCACCTTGGCGTCTTCGTTCTTCACCAGGAGATTGGCGGCCTGCCGGACGGTCCCGGGGCGATGGTATTTGAATTCGTACATTGGGGTGTCCTGATCGCGGAGGGCGCGCGGTTACGCGAGATCGGATTTCGCCATCGCCTTCGCGCCGGCGGCGATCGAGGCGACGATGTTCTGGTAGCCGGTGCAGCGGCAGAGATTGCCTTCCAGCTCCTCGCGGATGGTGTGGTCGTCGAGCTCGTGGCCCTTGCGATGGACGATGTCGATCGCGGTCATGATCATGCCGGGCGTGCAGAAGCCGCACTGCAGGCCATGGTGCTCGCGGAAGGCCTCCTGCATCGGATGCAGCGGCGCGCCATCGGCGGCCAGTCCCTCGATGGTCTTGACCTCGTGGCCGTCGGCCATCACGGCCAATGTGGTGCAGGACTTCACGGCCTTGCCGTCGAGATGCACGACGCAGGCGCCGCACTGCGAGGTGTCGCAGCCGACATGGGTGCCCGTCAGCCGCAGATTCTCGCGCAGGAACTGCACCAGAAGCGTACGCGGGTCGACATTGCCGGAAACAGGATTGCCGTTCACGATGAGGGAGATTTTTGCCATAAGCACTCTCTATCAGCGCCCCGACGGGTCCCGTCGAAGCGGTTCTTTTTATAATTATTCCAACCCATCATATGGACCATTATCGCCGGGGGCAATATTGCCCCGGGCGCAAGGTGCCATGACGAAAAGCACTATGCTCAAGGTATTTGGGCGTTCAGCCCTGTACCGCCTTGGCGAAATTCGCGAAAAACTCGTCGGCCAGCTTCTTGGCCGTGCCGTTGATCAGGCGCTGGCCAAGCTGCGCCAACTTGCCGCCGATCTGCGCCTCGACGTCATAGGACAACAGCGTGCCGCCGTCCTTCTCCGCGAGCTTGACCACCGCGCCGCCCTTGGCGAAGCCGGCGACCCCGCCCTCGCCCTCGCCGGAGATCTTGTAACCGTTCGGCGCGTCGAGATCGCTCAGCGTCACCTTGCCCTTGAAGCGCGCCGAGACCGGGCCGACCTTCATCTTTGCGGTGGCGCGGAAGCCGCCGTCATCGGTCTTCTCCAGCTCCTCGCAGCCGGGGATGCAGGCCTTCAGCACCGCGGGATCGTTGAGCTTCTCCCACACAGCCTCGCGCGGCGCCGCAAGCTGGACTTCGCCGTTCATTGTCATGGCCATGGGGCTTCTCCCGGGATATCAGACTTGGATCGCATCAGAATAATAATGCTCAAGTAACGCACGGAGGCCGCAAAGGAAAGAGCAGCCCCCCGGTCACGTGCAATGCATATTCGCACCTGCAAAATGTCTGGTGCGGTCGGTCAGGGATTGGCAGAGCCGAAGCATGGTGATTAGGTCCGGCGCAACATGAGCACAGCCCTCTCCCCCCTGCTTGCGCCGATGCTGTCGAGCGCAGCCATGCGTGCCGTCTGCGACGACCGGTCCACGCTCCAGAACATGCTCGATTTCGAGGCAGCCCTGGCCCGGGCCGAGGCGGCCACGGGCGTGATTCCGAAGGCTGCGGTGGGCCCGATCGAAGCCGCCTGCAAGGCTGATTCCCTCGATATGGCTGCGCTGGCCGAGGCCGCGACCCGGTCGGGCAATCTCGCGATCCCCCTGGTCAAGATGCTGACCGCCAATGTCGGCAAGGCCGACAGCGAGGCCGCGCGCTACGTGCATTGGGGTGCGACCAGCCAGGACGTCATCGACACCGCGACCATGCTGACGCTGCGTGCTGCAATCGACGCGCTGGATGTCGACCTCAGCCGCGCCATCAAGGGCTTTGCTGCACTCGCCCGCGGCCATCGCAACACCGCGATGGTGGCACGGACCTGGCTTCAGCATGCGCTGCCGATGCCGTTCGGATTGAAGGTCGCCGAATACGCCGCGAGCCTCGCCCGCGCCCGCTGCCGTCTGCGGCGGCTCCGCCGCGAAGGCCTCGCCCTGCAATTCGGCGGAGCCGCCGGCACGCTCGCCGCGCTCGGCGACAACGGGCTCGACGTGGCCGAAGGGCTGGCACAGGAGCTGAACCTGCCGCTCCCCGAAGCGCCCTGGCATACCCATCGCGACCGCATCGCGGAGGCCGCCTCACACTTTGCGATTCTCGCCGGAAGCTGCGGCAAGATCGCGCGCGACGTCTCGCTGATGATGCAGACCGATGTCGGCGAGGCGTTCGAGCCCGCCGGCGAAGGCCGCGGCGGCTCCTCGACCATGCCGCACAAGCGCAACCCGGTCGCAGCCGCAAGCGCCCTCGGCTGCGCGACCATGGCGCCGCAGCTCGCCGCGACGATTTTGGCAGCCCAGGTGCAAGACCACGAGCGTAGCGCCGGCCCCTGGCATGCGGAATGGCCGACGCTGCCGCAATTGATGCTGGTCACCTCGGGCGCGCTCGCGGCCGTCGTGGACATCGCGGAAGGGCTGGAGGTCGATGCCGTGCGCATGCGCAGCAATCTCGATGCAACACACGGGCTGATCATGGCGGAAGCCGTCACCTTTGCGCTCGCCGACAAGATCGGCAAGAGCGATGCCCATCATCTCATCGAGGCCGCGAGCAAGCGCGCGGTTGCCGAGAGGAAACATCTGCGCGAAATTCTCGCCGCCGATTCGCAGGTCACTGCGCATCTGACGCCTGAGAAAATAACGGCATTATTTGAGCCGATGGCCTATCAAGGGGCCTCGCAGGCCTTGATCGACCGGCTGCTCGACAGCCTCGACCGCGAATAGATACGGAGACGCCGCATGCCCATGATCGATGCCGACGGTTGCCTGATCAACGTCTCCGTCGAGGGCCGCGACGGCGGGCCGACCCTGATGCTCTCCAATTCGCTCGGCTGCACGCTGCAGATGTGGGAGCCGCAGATGAAGGCGCTGACGCAGGTGTTCCGCGTCATCCGCTACGACCGCCGCGGCCATGGCAAGTCCAACGTTCCGCCCGCCCCCTATACGCTGGAACGCTTCGGCCGCGACGTGCTCGCGATCCTCGACGATCTCAACATCGAGAAGGTGCATTGGTGCGGCCTGTCGATGGGCGGCATGGTCGGGCAATGGCTGGGCGCGAATGCGCCGGAGCGCTTCGGCAAGCTCATCCTCGCCAACACTTCCTGCTACTATGCCGAGCCGACCAAATGGCTGGAGCGCATCGACGCCGTGAAGAAAGGCGGCATCGCCGCGGTCGCCGATGCCGTGATCGCGGGCTGGCTGACGCAGGATTTTCGCGAGCGTGAGCCCGACATCACCGCCAGGATGAAGGCGATGCTGCTCGCCACCCCGGTCGAAGGCTATCTGGCCTGCTGCGAGGCGCTCTCAACGCTCGACCAGCGCGCCCTGCTGCCTGACATCAAGAGCCCGACACTGGTGATCGCCGGCCGCCACGACATGGCGACGCCGATCTCCGCTGGCGAACTGATCCGCTCGAACATTCCCGGCGCTAGCATGACCATCATCGACGCCGCTCACATTTCCAATGTCGAGCAGCCGCACGCGTTCACCGACGCAGTGGTGGGATTCCTGACGCAACGCTGATTGCTATCGTCGTCATTCCGGGACGCCTCGAAGAGGCGAACCCGGAATGACTGATCCGGAGGAAACAACATGGACGACCAGAAGCGCCGCGATGCCGGCATGAACGTGCGCCGAAAAGTGCTGGGCAATGCCTGGGTCGACAAGTCGATCGCCAACCGTAACGCCTTCAACACCGACTTCCAGGACATGATCACACGCTACGCCTGGGGCGAGATCTGGACGCGGCCGCATTTCGACGAACGCACGCGGCGGGTTCTGGTGATCGGCACCATGGTCGCGCTCGGGCAATGGGACGAATTCCGCCTCCACGTGCGCGCGGCGCTGGCCGAGGGCAGCTTCAACCCCGACGACATCAAGGAAATTTTGTTGCAGCAGGCGATCTATTGCGGCGTGCCGGCGGCAAACCACGCCGTCAAGGAGGCCTCAGCGATTGTGCAGGAGCTCGGCCTGCTCAAGACCTAGCGGCGCGGTGTCCGCGACGTCGACGATCTTTGGCGCAGCCGCCGGCCGCTCGATTACGAGCACGACCGCCGCGCCGAGCAGCAGCAGAAGCTCGGTGGCATGCAGCCGAAGCGCGGCCATCTCGGCGACCTTCGAGGCCATCACCATGCTCACAAACGAGATCACGCTGCCGATCGCCAGCGCAATGCCAAGCGCCTCGTCGCTGGCCCCGCTCTTGCGGGTGCGCGGAATGGCAAGCAGCGCGAGATAGATCGCGAAGAACGCCACCACGGTCAGCCGTCCGAGCGCCAGCAGCCAGGCGGCACGCACCGTGCTGATGCCGGACATCTGAAGCTGATCGCTGAGGAACAGCGCCACCGCGACGCTCGGCCGCTCATAGAGGCCGTGCACCGGCGCCACCATGATGTTGAAGGCGACCATCGTCCATGCCGGAATGAAATAGGCCGCCAGCAACGCGCCGTTGACCGAGCCGATCCGCCAATTCCTGAACATGCCGCTTCCCGCTTCGCCTGCCACCCGCGCCTTCGACGGAAGGCTTTGCCGGGAGCTAACTCGCATCGGACTGTGGCGGCAATTTAAACCCTTTGTTTACCTTAATCGCCCGGCTGGCCGGTTCATCCAATGAAAAAGGCCCCGCTTTTCGCCGGGGCCAGCTTCACTTCACAACCCTTGGTTCTCATCGGGCTCCCTACTTGTCCTGACCGTGCTGGCCGCCCTGCTGCTGGCCGGGCTTATCGCCCTGGCGCATCGGGTCGTCCTGCTGCTGCTGTCCGGGTTTATGCCCGCCGCCCTGCTGCTGCCCTGGGCGCTGCTGGCCGGGGCTCTGGTTTTGCTGGCCCGGATTCTGGTTCTGCTGCTTCGGCATGGGGAACTCCCTTGTTGGACGTCAGTGGAAGCTAACAGCCTGCAGCCGATTTGGTTGCTGTGCGGAACCGGGTTCCTCGCAGTTGCGGGAACTGGGATATGAGATCCATAGCCGAAATGATCTCTGTACAAGCCTTTATGCCAAGGCATGGCCAGTTGCAGCCACCAGTTCCCTCCTGTTACAAAACCGTTAGAACGCTCAAGGGCTGCCGGGGCCCGAGAAGAAACTTAAACACTCTCTCGAAGACCTCCCTTTGCGTCGCGTCAGGTTTGGGTAACGGCAGCCTATGGATTATTTCGCCCAGCAGCTCATCAACGGCCTCGTGCTCGGTTCCATCTACGGCCTGATCGCGATCGGCTACACGATGGTCTACGGCATCGTCGGCATGATCAATTTCGCCCATGGCGACATCTTCATGATCGGCGGCTTCATCGCGCTGATCACCTTCCTGATTCTGATATCGCTCGGCCTGACCGCGATCCCGGTGATCCTGCTGGTCGTGCTGCTGGTCTCGATGGCGATCACTGCGCTCTATGGCTGGACCATCGAGCGCATCGCCTACCGCCCGCTGCGCCATTCCTTCCGCCTCGCACCGATGCTGTCGGCGATCGGCATGTCCTTCGTGCTGACCAACTACTCGCAGGTGGCGCAAGGAGCGCGCGTCAAGCCGATCCCACCCTTCATCATCGGCGGCTACACGCTGCATGAGAGCGCAGACGGCTTCGTGATTCAGCTCTCCAACATCCAGATCATGGTGGTCCTCACCACCATCGCCCTGCTGGGGATCTTCACCTGGCTGGTCTCCCGCACACGGCTCGGCCGTGACATGCGCGCCTGCGAGCAGGACCAGACCATGGCGGCGCTGCTCGGCGTCGACGTCGACCGCACCATCTCCATGACCTTCGTGATCGGCGCCGCGCTCGCCGCGGTCGCCGGCCTGATGTATCTGCTCTATTACGGCCTGGTCGATTTCTTCATGGGCTTCGTCGCCGGCATCAAGGCCTTCACCGCCGCCGTGCTCGGGGGCATCGGCTCACTGCCCGGCGCCATGCTCGGCGGGCTCGCGATTGGCCTGATCGAGACGTTCTGGTCAGCCTATTTCTCGGTCGAGTACAAGGACGTCGCCGCGTTCTCGATCCTGATCGTCGTGCTGATCTTCATGCCGACCGGCCTGCTTGGCCGTCCCGAAGTCGAAAAAGTCTGACGGACCGCCCCGCGTGACAGCCATCCCGCACGAGACCACCAAAGCACGTCGCACCGCCGGCATCCCCTTCCTTCTGAAAACCGCCTTCATCAACGCACTGATCGCGCTGGTGCTGTTCTCGCTGATGATCGGCATCCGCACCGAGGCAGGCTCCGACGGCCAACTGACCTACTGGACGCGCTTCGGCGATCTCGCATCCATCGTCGCCGCGGTCTTCGGCGGCTCGATCGTGATCGAGCTGCTCAGGCAATGGATCGGCCCGACCGGTGCCGAGAAGCTGGTGCCGCCCTCGGTGCAGAGCGGAATGTCGTTCATCGGCCGCTACGTTGCGCCCGCGCTCCTCATCTTCACGCTGCTGGTGCCTGTCATCTTCTATGACCAGCGCTATATCCTCGACCTCGCGATCCTCGTGCTCACCTATGTGATGCTGGGCTGGGGCCTCAACGTGGTGGTCGGGCTCGCGGGCCTGCTCGATCTCGGCTACGTCGCCTTCTACGCGGTCGGAGCCTACTCCTACGCGCTGCTCGCCACCAATTTCGGCTGGTCGTTCTGGGTCTGCCTGCCGCTCGCCGGCATCCTTGCCGCGTTTTGGGGCATGCTGCTCGGCTTTCCCGTGCTGCGGCTGCGCGGCGACTATCTCGCCATCGTCACGCTCGCCTTCGGCGAGATCATCCGTCTCGTCATCATCAACTGGCAGAGTCTGACCGGCGGTCCAAACGGCGTCTCCGGCATTCCCCGTCCCACTTTCTTCGGCATTCCGCTCGACAACAGCGACGACGGGCTGGCTGCAAAACTCGGCATCGAGTACTCGCCGACCCATCGCATCGTCTTCCTGTTCTATTTGATCCTGGCGCTGGCGCTGCTGACCAACTGGGTCACGATCCGCCTGCGCCGCCTGCCGATCGGCCGCGCCTGGGAGGCGCTGCGCGAGGATGAGGTCGCCTGCCGCGCGCTCGGCATCAACACCACGACCACCAAGCTCACGGCGTTCGCAACGGGCGCCATGTTCGGCGGCTTTGCCGGCGCGTTCTTCGCGACCCGTCAGGGCTTCATCAGCCCGGAATCCTTCACCTTCCAGGAATCGGCACTGGTGCTCGCCATCGTCGTGCTCGGCGGCATGGGCTCGCAGCTCGGCGTCGCGCTCGCAGCGCTTGCCATGATCGGCGGCTTCGAGCTGTTCCGCAGCTTAGAGACCTACCGCATGCTGGTGTTCGGCATGGCCATGGTGCTGATCATGATCTGGCGGCCGCGCGGTCTGATCGGCCATCGCGCGCCGACCGTGTATCTGACCAAGGCGAATGCCATCTCCTCCGACCTCGTCAAGGAGGGACACGGATGAGCGGTGAGCCAATTCTCAGCGTCGACCGGCTCACCATGCGTTTCGGTGGCATCGTCGCCGTGCAGGACCTGTCGTTTGCGGCCGAACGGAAAAAGATCACCGCGCTGATCGGGCCGAACGGCGCCGGCAAGACCACCGTCTTCAACTGCATCACCGGCTTCTACAAGCCGAGCGGCGGCAGCATCCGCCTCGCCCACGACGACGGAAAGGTGATCGCGCTGGAGCGGCTGAACGATTTCCGCATCGCCAAACAGGCCAAGGTCGCCCGCACCTTCCAGAACATCCGGCTGTTTCCCGGCATGACGGCGCTCGAGAACCTGATGGTGGCGCAGCACAATGCCTTGATGCGCGCCTCTGGCCTCACCTTCCTCGGCCTGATCGGCGTGCCCTCCTATCGCACCGCCGAGAAGCGCGCGATCGAGCTTGCAACCGAATGGCTCAAGCGAGTCAATTTGCTCGACCGCGCCGACGACGCCGCCGGCAATTTCGCCTATGGCGACCAGCGCCGGCTCGAGATCGCGCGCGCAATGTGCACCGAGCCTGCCCTTCTGTGCCTGGACGAGCCTGCCGCCGGCCTCAACGCGCGCGAGAGCGCTGGGCTCAGCGAGCTCCTGCTGTCGATCCGCAACGAGCTCGGCACCTCGATCCTCCTGATCGAGCACGACATGTCTGTGGTCATGGAGATCTCCGACCACATCGTGGTGATGGACCATGGCCTGAAGATCGCGCAGGGCACGCCGCGAGAGGTCCGCGACGATCCCAAGGTGATCGCCGCCTATCTCGGCACCGACGAGGAAGAGGCTGCGGCCGTGATGGAGAGTGGGTCGTGACGCCGGCGTCCACTCCCCTGCTCGCGATTCGCGGCTTGCGCGCCGCCTACGGCAAGATCGAGGCGCTGAAGGGCGTCGACGTCGCGATCAATGCCGGCGAGATCGTCGCGCTGATTGGCGCCAACGGCGCCGGCAAATCGACGCTGATGATGACGATCTTCGGCAAGCCGCGCGCCCGCTCGGGGCAGATCCTGTACGAAGGCCGCGACATCACCGACGTACCGACCCACGAGATCGCGCACTTACGCATCGCGCAGTCGCCGGAGGGCCGCCGCATCTTTCCGCGCATGAGCGTGGCGGAAAACCTCCAGATGGGTGCGGACGCCACCGAATGCACCGATGCGGAGCGCGAGGCGACGCTGGAGCGCGTGTTCACGCTGTTTCCGCGGCTGAAGGAGCGCTACGTCCAGCGCGGCGGCACGCTGTCCGGCGGCGAGCAGCAGATGCTGGCGATCGGGCGCGCCCTGATGAGCCGCCCGCGCCTGCTCATGCTCGACGAACCCTCGCTCGGGCTCGCACCGCTGATCGCCCGCCAGATCTTCGACGCGATCCGGACCCTGAACCGGCAGGACGGCCTGACCGTCCTGATCGTCGAGCAGAACGCCAACCATGCGCTCAAGCTCGCCCATCGCGGCTACGTCATGGTCAATGGCCTGATCACGCTTGCCGGAACCGGCGCCGAGTTGCTGCAGCGCCCTGAGATTCGCGCCGCCTATCTGGAAGGCGGCCGCCACGGCTAGCGCCCGCCGTTTGCGATTGAATGTAGCGAGATATCGCCGCAATGCCCGTATTTTGCCGGTGACTTCTCGCCAAATTCGTTCAAGAATGGCGCCGGTTTGAACCGGGCGAGCCCGGCAACTTCCACAGGCGATCACCCGCGAGGTATCTCATGAAATCACTTAAGCTCATCGGTCTGGCATTCGGCGCGTCGATCGCGTTGTCGAGCGCGGCGTTCGCGCAGGATGTCACCATCGCAGTCGCAGGCCCGATGACCGGAACCGAGTCCGCCTTCGGCCGCCAGATGAAGAACGGCGCTGAAATGGCCGTAGCTGACATCAACGCCGCCGGCGGCGTCAACGGCAAGAAGCTCGCCCTCAACGTCGAGGACGATGCCTGCGATCCGAAACAGGCGCGCTCGGTTGCCGAGAAGATCGCTGGGGCCAAGATCCCGTTCGTGGCCGGGCATTATTGCTCGTCGTCGTCGATCCCGGCGTCCGAAGCCTACGCCGACGGCAACGTGCTTGAGATCACGCCGGCCTCGACCAATCCGCTCTTCACCGAACGCAAGCTCTGGAACGTGGCGCGCGTCTGCGGCCGCGACGATCAGCAGGGCCTGATCGCGGCGCAGTACATTGCCAAGAACTTCAAGGGCAAGAACATCGCGATCCTCAACGACAAGACCACCTACGGCAAGGGTCTTGCGGACGAGACCAAGAAGGCGCTCAACAAGGCCGGCGTCACCGAGAAGATGTACGAGTCCTACAACAAGGGCGACAAGGACTTCAACGCGATCGTCTCGCGCCTGAAGCGCGACAACATCGATCTCGTTTATGTCGGCGGCTATCACCAGGAAAGCGGCTTGATCCTGCGCCAGATGCGCGACCAGGGCCTCAAGACGATCCTGATGGCCGGCGACGCGCTTGCCGACAAGGAATACGCCTCCATCACCGGCCCCGCCGGCGAAGGCACGCTGTTCACCTTCGGCCCAGATCCGCGCGAGAAGCCGACCGCGAAGAAGATCGTCGACGCCTTCAAGGCCAAGAACATCGATCCCGAAGGCTACACGCTCTACACCTACGCTGCGATGCAGGTGTGGTCGCAGGCGGCCAAGAAGGCCGGCACCACCGACCCCAAGAAGGTCATGGAAGCGATGAAGGCCGGCAAGTGGGACACCGTGATCGGCCCGATCGAGTATGACGCCAAGGGCGACATCAAGCAGCTCGATTACGTCGTCTACAAGTGGGACGCCAAGGGCGGCTACGCCCAGATCAAGGGCAACGGTACCTGAGACAGGACGCCTGACCCTCTAACCAGACCGACGTCAACGCCCCGGTTCGCCGGGGCGTTTTCTTTTGCAGTCCGATCAGACGGCTGCCGACAATTCGCCGCCCGCCGCTTCCTGCGCCCTGCGGAGGGCTTGGAGCAGGTCGTTCGGCCGAAACGGCTTTTGCAGGCAGACCACGCCGTCAAGGCCGGGCGCCTCGCCCACGAAGTCCAGCGCCGTCATGCCTGATACCGCCACGATCGGAAATCCGGGGACCCGCTCGCGAATAGCGGCCATGACCTCGATACCGCTGGTGTCGGTCAGGAAAATGTCGACAATCGCTGCGTCGAAAACGTTCTCGCCAAAGGCCTTCAGGCCGGCCGCGCCGGTCTCCGCTTCAACTACGTCATAACGGTTGACCCGAAGAACGATCGAGACCATGGCGCGGACGTCCTTCTGGTCGTCGACAACGAGGACACGGGGCATGGGAACAACTCCCGGATTCGGATCATGAATTGGTTCAATTCAACGGCGGCGTGCGCCAAGGGAGTATGGGACGGTCCAGTAAAGCCAACCTTACCGATTCCCTATTCCGACTCCCTGTCCAAGTTAAGTAAGCTGTAACCCTCGGTTGAGTCGGGGGCGCGTCCCCGGGACAGGCGCCCGGAGCCGGCTACCATGGAGGCCGAGGCAGACATCCAAGGCAGACATTCAAGGCAACCGGCCGACGAAGTCATGTGGACGACCCATGCCGACCCAGCGAGAGGTCAACGTGCACGCAAAGAACGACCGAAGCACATTCCTTTCGACCTTGCCGGCCGTGCAGAGCGATCGCACTGCGGCATTGGCGATCGTGGGGATCTCCGCGATCCTGTTCGCGCTGGCTGTGCCCTTCGCGGGGACGCCGCTGGTCCAGGTACCGGCCTTCGTGGCCAGCTACCAATCGGCGCTCGCCGTCAGCGACATCATCACCGCGGTTCTGCTGCTGTCGCAATTCACGGTCCTGCGCAGCCGCGGGCTGCTGCTGCTGTCGACCGGGTACCTCTTCACCGCAGCCGCGGCGGTGACGCACGCCCTCACCTTTCCGGGATTGTTCGCGCCGGCCGGACTGCTGGGCGCCGGCACACAGACCACGGTCTGGCTCTACATGATCTGGCACGGCGGATTCCCGCTGTTCGTCCTGACCTATGGATGGCTGAAGGACGGCAATGGCAGCAACAGCATAGCGGGACCGGCCAAGCGTCCGATCATGCTAGCCGTCCTCGGCGTGGTGGCGGCGATGATCGTGATCGCCTGGATCGTCACTGCGCAGCATGACCTGCTGCCGGTCCTGCTCAGGGATGGCCGCTACACCGTTACCATGATCGGCGTGGTGTCGTTCGTCTGGTCCTTGAGTTTCGCAGCGCTGGTCACGCTGTGGTTCCGCAAGCCGCACACGGTGATCGACGTCTGGCTCATGGTCACGATGTGCGCCTGGCTGTTCGACATCGCCCTGTCGGCGATCGTCAATATCGCCCGCTACGATCTCGGCTTCTACGCCGGCCGCCTCTACGGACTTTTGGCCTCAAGCTTCGTGCTCGCCGTGCTCTTGATCGAGAACGTCCGCCTCCAGGCGAACACGGTGGGCCTCGTCGGCCGGCTGCGCGAACAGTCGGCGTCCGACCGCGACTATTACAGCAAACGGCTCGCACTCTACGGCGCCGTGGTCGAGTCCTCCAACGATGCCATCATCACGGAGTCGCTCGACGGCGTCATCACGGGCTGGAACAGAGCCGCCGAGCGCCTGTTCGGCTATTCGGCCACTGAAGCCATCGGCCAGTCGATCTACCTCGTGGTGCCGCAAGACCGGAGGGCCGAGGTCCGGGGTATTCTCAACCGCATCAGCATCAACGAGGCGATCGCCCAGCACGAGACGGTCCGCACCCGCAAGGACGGCCGTCAAATCGACGTCGTCCTGAACGTCTCGCCGCTGCGATCGGACAGCGGTGAAATCATCGGCGCCTCCAAGATCGCGCACGACATCACCGAGGAAAAGCAATCGCGCGAGAAGCTGCGTCGCGAGATCGAAGAACGCGAACGGATATTCGAAACTTCGCGCGACCTGATCCTGGTCACCGACGGTTTTGGCAATTTCATCCAGGTCAGCCCAAGTGTGAAGGACATTCTCGGCTTGAGCCCGGAGGACATGATCGGGCACAGCGCGACCGACTTCATCCATCCCGACGACCTCGAGAATACGCGCAACGAGATGCGCGCGGCGCGCCGCGGCCAGACCAAGCGCAGCTTCGAGGCGCGCTACTACCATTTTGACGGTCACGAGGTCTCACTGAACTGGATGGGGACCTGGTCCGAGCCGGTGAAGCGCCATTTCTTCATCGGCCGCGACCTCACCGAGAAGCAGGCTGCGGAGGCGCAGTTCCGGCAAGCGCAGAAGATGGATTCGATCGGCCAGCTGACCGGCGGCGTCGCCCACGATTTCAACAACGTGCTCACCGTCATCACCGGCACGATCGGTATTTTGGCGGACGCGGTGGCCGACCGGCCCGAGCTCGCCGCCATCACCAAGCTGATCGACGATGCCGCCGAGCGCGGCGCGCAGCTGACCAAGCATCTGCTCGCCTTCGCCCGCAAGCAGCCGCTTCAGCCGCGCGAGATCGACGTCAATGCGCTGGCGCTCGAGGCCGCAAAGCTGCTGCACCCGACGCTCGGCGAGCAGATCTCCATTCTCCCGCAGCTCACCGAAGATGCCTGGCCCGCTCTGGTCGATCCGGGCCAGCTCTCCACTGCGATCCTCAATCTCGCGCTGAACGCGCGCGATGCCATGCCCGACGGCGGCACGCTGGTGCTGGAGACCCGCAACATCTTTCTCGACGACGGCTATGCCAGCATGAATCCCGACGTCGTCGCCGGCAACTACGTGATGATCGCGGTGAGCGACACCGGCTCGGGCATTCCGGCGGCCCTGATCGATCGGGTATTCGATCCCTTCTTCACCACCAAGGAGGTCGGCAAGGGTACGGGCCTTGGCTTGAGCATGGTGTTCGGCTTCGTCAAACAATCCGGCGGCCACATCAAGATCTACAGCGAGGAAGGCCACGGCACGAGCGTGAAGATCTACCTGCCGCGTTCCACCGGCGTGCAGGAGACCGAGTACGAGGCGCTTCAGAACGTGCCCATCGCCGGCGGCGACGAGAAGATCCTGATCGTCGAGGACGACGCGCTGGTGCGGCAGTATGTCGTGACCCAGGTCAAGAGCCTCGGCTATGCCGCGCTCGAGGCCGCCAACGCCGCCGAAGCCCTCGTCATCATCGACGCCGACAAGGACATCGACCTGCTCTTCACCGACGTCATCATGCCCGGCAACATGAACGGCCGCCAGCTCGCCGACGAGGCGGCGCGGCGGCGCCCAGAGCTGAAGACGCTGTTTACCTCGGGCTACACGGAAAACGCGATCGTCCATCACGGCCGGCTCGATTCGGGCGTGCTGCTGCTGGCAAAGCCCTACCGCAAGTCGGAGCTCGCCAGGATGCTCAGGATGGCGTTGGTGAGTTGAGCGTGCCGCTCGCCTGCGCTATCGCTGAGGCGATGCAGCGCATGGAGTGCCGTCCTTGAAAAATCTCCTCACCGATATCGCCGGCGTCCGCGTCGGCCACGCCCATGATGCAAAACTCGCGTCGGGCACGACGGCGATCGTGTTCGACCAGCCGGCGGTGGCGGCGATCGACGTCCGTGGCGGCGGTCCCGGCACGCGGGAGGACGCATTGCTCGATCCTGCCAGCACGGTCGAACGCGTTGACGCGATCGCGCTGTCCGGCGGCTCCGCCTTCGGGATCGAGGCCGGCGGCGGCATCCAGGCGTGGCTCGCCGAGCAGGGCCGCGGCTTCCGTGTACGAGAGGCGCTGATCCCGATCGTGCCGGGCGCGATCCTGTTCGATCTGCTCAATGGCGGCGACAAGGCGTGGGGCCGCTTCGCGCCCTATCGCGATCTCGGCTACACCGCGGCCGTCTCCGCCGGGACGGAGTTCGGGCTCGGCAGCGTTGGCGCCGGCTTCGGTGCCACCACAGCGACATTCAAGGGCGGGCTCGGCTCGGCGTCCGCCGTCACCAGCAGCGGCATCACAGTCGCGGCGCTCATCGTCGTCAATGCGGTCGGCAGCGCCACCGTCGGCGACGGACCGTGGTTCTGGGCGGCGCCGTTCGAGGTCAACAACGAGTTCGGCGGCCGCGGACTGCCTGACAAATTCACCGACGACATGCTCAAGATGCGCATCAAGGGCGGCCCTGCCGCAACCGAGCGCGAGAACACCACGATCGGCGTCGTCGCCACCGATGCGGTGCTGACCAAGCCCCAGGCCAGACGGCTGGCGATGATCGCGCACACCGGCTTCGCGCGCGCGATCTATCCGGTGCATGCCCCGACCGATGGTGACGTGCTGTTTGCCGCCGCGACATGCGCAAAGCCGATCGATCCAATCGTCGGCCTCACCGAGCTCGGCATGGTCGCCGCCAACGTGGTCGCACGCGCGATCGCCCGTGGCGTCTACAGCGCGGCCGCGCTGCCCTTCCCCGGCGCACAGCCCGCGTGGAAAGATCGGTATGGTTAGGGCTTCAGAACGCGCTTACACGCTCATCGACATCGAGGACGAGGCCGCCGAAGCGGACGATCCTTGCCCCTGCTGGCGCTGCATCATCTGCGCAAACCAGTCATAGGGCGAATTGCCGGCGCCCGACCCATTTCCGGAGCTGGAGGCGCCCGGCACCGTCGTCGTCATCTTGAAGCCATCGGCATAGGTGACGGTAGTGGTGCTGGAGCCGTCGGCACCGGTCGTCGTGGTCGAGGTCGACCCGCCGCTCGACGACGACGATGAGTCGCTGCCGGACGCGTCACCCGAGCCGCTCGCCGCCTGCGCGTGGTGGTGACCGCCGTGATGGCCGCTGCCCTTCAGCGCCTTCGACATCTCGTCGAGGCTGACGTTGCCGTCGGAACTGCCATCGAGCTTGGAAAACACGTCGTCGGCCTGCGCCAGATTGGTGCCGCCGGCGCCGAGCGCGTTCTCGAACTCCGACTTGGTGATCTGGCCGTCGCCATTGGCATCGATCTGCGAGAACAGATCCTTCAGCGCATCGTCCTGGCTCGTCGATGTCGAGCTCGACGAGGTCGAGCTGCTCGTCGCACTCGTGCTGTCCGACGATTGGCTCTGCGCAGCGATCAGCGCGCTCATCGTCTCCGGCGAGATCTGTGCGCAGTTGCCTGAATTGACCGAGGAGGTCGCGCCACTGCTCGTAATGTTGCTGCTGCTGTCGATCGCGAACGGATTGGTCGTCGCGTTTTGCGACGATCCCGTCTTCTGCGTCGACGACGAGGATTTCGAATTCGTCAGCGATTGAATGGCATCGAGCGCACTCGAGACGGCGCCAAGGGCAAACAACATTGCACAACTCCAACCGATGCGGCATGCCGCAGTCAATGTTCCGGCCATCAGGTCAGCAAGCGTCGTGCCAGCGCGAAAAGCTCAATGAAATCCGGCTCAGCCGCGCTCTTCCAGGCTCGGGAACATCGGCAATTCATGCCGCCGGCGGCAGAATTTTCCGCCCACAGGAAGCTCGCCCTCGCTGCATTGCCCGGCCGAGAGCCCCATGTTAGGCGAGGCCATTCACCTTCGGCCGCCACGGGAAACAGCGCCATGACCCAAGCCTTCGCCCCCCGCCCCCTGGCAATCGCGCCCTCGATCCTGGCCTCGGATTTCTCGAAGCTCGGCGAAGAGGTCCGCGCGGTGGACGCCGCAGGCGCCGACTGGATCCATCTCGACGTGATGGACGGGCACTTCGTGCCCAACATCTCCTACGGCCCCGACGTCATCAAGGCGATGCGCCCGCACACCAAGAAGGTGTTCGATGCGCATCTGATGATCTCGCCCTGCGACCCCTATCTCGAGGCCTTCGCCAAGGCCGGCTGCGACCACATCACCGTGCATGCCGAGGCGGGTCCGCATTTGCATCGCTCGCTGCAGGCGATCCGCGCGCTCGGCAAGAAGGCCGGCGTCTCGCTCAATCCGGGCACGCCGATCAGCGTGCTGGAATACGTGCTCGATCTGGTCGACCTCGTGCTGGTGATGTCGGTCAATCCGGGCTTTGGCGGTCAGGCCTTCATCTCTTCCGCGATCGGCAAGATCCGCGACATCCGCGCCATGACGGCGGGCCGGCCGATCGACATCGAGGTCGACGGCGGCGTCGGCCCCGATGTCGCAGGCGCGCTCGCGGCTGCCGGCGCCAATGCCTTCGTCGCCGGCACCTCCGTGTTCAAAGGCGGCACGCAGGAAGCCTACAAGACCAACATCGCGGCGATCCGCAACGCGGCGCTCGGGGCCCGCGGCGAAGCGATCTGAAGCTCCGGGAGCTGCGCGAGCACCCGCAAATCTGCGGTTCTTGCAGGGGGCGGCGCGCAATGCCTAAAATTGCAACCACGATCCGTACTCCTCCGGGCTTCCCTGATTCGCGCAAATCACCGCTAGTGATTGCTGCCTGATTTGACAGGAGCACATCATGACGACGACCCTGGTTTGGACTGGCGTGGCGTTGTGGATTGGTTTTTGTGCGTTCGTTGTATTTGGCCCCTCGGCCGGACCAGTGCAGGTCCCGGCACGTTCGGCTCGTAGCATGCGTCGCGGTCGGATCTGACGCCATGCAGATCGCCCTCGTGAAGCGTCGGCCGAAACGCAGGTGCCGCATCCGGCGACGTCCGCATCCGAATCTCGACTATTTCTTCGGCCGGCTCGAACGCAGCGAGGGCGAGATGCACGACGATCCGGGCGCCGAGACGGTCGAGCTGGACCACCCGTTCCGATCACCGCGGCATTGAAACATTCTTCTGGACCAAGACCGATGAAACCGCACTGCCCGAACTGCCTGAAGGAAATGACCAAGGCGTCAGCGTCGCGTAACCTCTTCAACTGCGAACCCTGCCGCGAGATCATTCAGTACTTCGGCGGCAGCGTGGATCACGGCGAGGCTGGTCCACACTTCAGCTGGCCGATCCGCCGCAAACGTTCCTTCCACACCGCTTACGCGGCGTGATCCTTTCCTAGCCCCATACCACGCCGCCATCTGTGTTCGCCGCATCCGCAGCCATCCGCGGCGGCCGCACCACGGTGACGGTGCAACTCGCCTCCGCAGCCACCTTGGCCGAGACGCTGCCGAGCCAGGTACGCCTGAAAGAATTTTGCCGCGCCCCGATGATGACATGGTCGACCGAGTTCATCTCGGCGAATTCCAGCAGCGCAGCGGCGGGATCGACGGCTTCCAGCACATGAACCGACAGCCGGCTCTCGTCCAGCTTCAGCGGCGTGGCCCAGTGCCGGAGCGCGACGAGACGATCGATGTGCTTGTTGGAGCCCAGCTCATCCAGCGTCTTGTCGATCGCGATGCGGTTGAGCTTCAGCACGTTGACACAGGCAAGCCGTGCTGACGGCAGGGTTGCCAGAATGCGCTCCGTGGTCACGCGCAGCGCCTCGTTCAGTTCGGTCGCGCCCTCCGCAGTATCGAGCGCGACCGTGATGATCGGGCTCTGCGCGATTTGCGTCGCAAGATCTGATCTCGCGCCCTGTGGCTTGACGTCGGGGTTGAAACGGCGTCGCCAGGCGACACTGAGAGGGTCGCGCTTCATCCGCTCCGCGCGCACGGTGAGCTTGACCTGGTTCGGATGGGCCAGATCGAAGGCGAGCTGGGCCGCGGTCGGATAACGCCAGACCGGCTCGATCTCCAGGCACCGCAGCACCACCTCCTGGAGCCAGGGCGGATAGTCAGCCCGCAGCTTTCGCGGCGGATGCGGATCGCGCCACAGCCTTCGCCGCATCGCGCGCAGCGTCTCGCCCTCGCCGAAGGGACGTTCGCCGGTCGTGAAAAAATACAGCAGCACGCCGAGCGAAAACAGATCGCTGCGCGGATCGTCGCGCACCCCAAGCAGCCGTTCCGGCGCCATGTAGGGTGCGGTGCCGTAAGGCAGGCGAAACTCCGCCTGCAGCAGATCTGGCAGATGATCGTGGTGCGAGAGGCCGTAATCGATCAGCACCGCATCACCGCTCTCACGGAACATGATGCTGCTCGGCTTGATGTCGTGATGGATCACGTTCTGCCGGTGCAAATCGGCGAGCGCGGCCGCGATTTTCGCGACGAGCAGCCGTACTTCGTCGTAAGGCAGCGGCAGGTCGGGCAGCCGCTTGTAGAGCGTAGTTCCTGGAATGCGCTCGATCACGGCGTAGGCCTGATGCGCGAAATCGCCGGTGCCGTAGCAATGCGGCACATGGGGTCCCGTCAGCCGGGGCAGGATCATCATCTCCATCTCGAAGGAGACGATTGCCGCCGGGTCCTCGCCCTCGGACGCGCGCGGAATCTTCATCAACAACGGCACGTCGATGCCGGCATGCTTAACAGTCCAGAGGGTCGCCATGCCGCCGGCATGCACGCATTCGCCGGTGGTGTAGCCGTCGATGACGGCGCCGGGTTTGACCAGGGGTATCGGCATCGGCCTCTAGCGCCCCTCCGACAGCCGGTCGGCGAGCCAGTGCGGCAGGCCATTCTCGCGGATCCGGTTCGCCGCGCTCGCGACGTCGTAGGGCGCGCGGCAATAAGTGATCTGGCATGAGATCGTATCGAACAGCACGAAAGCCGCCGATGGATCACCATCACGCGGCTGGCCGACCGCGCCGAGCACGGCCAGCCATTGCCGCCCGCGCAGGAGCGGCACGGACACATCGGTCTTGGGCACAAGGCCCGTCATCTTCGCCGTCACCGACATCGAATAGAGCGCGGGACGGTGAATGTGGCCGCAGAAGGTCACGTGGGCGGGGGTCGATATCAGGCTCTTGGCAGCATCCGCAGTCGAGCGAATGTAGTGCCAGCGCTGGGGATGGGAGGCTTCCGAGTGCACGAACAGACGGTCGCCGTCCTCGACGAGCATCGGCAGCTCGGCAAGAAACCGGCGCTGCGCGGCGTCGAGCCGTCCGCGCGTCCATTCGATCGCGATCTGCGCCTCATTGTTCATGGTCTCGGACGAGGAGTTCAGCGCCTGGTCGTGATTGCCGCGCACGGCGACGGCGCCCTGGGCGACCAGCTCCATCGCGGTATCCACGACCCATTCCGGATCGGCACCATAGCCGACGAAATCGCCGAGCATGACGAACCGCTCCGCGCCCTTCGCGCGGGCCAGCTTCAGGCACGCTTCGAACGCCTGCCGGTTGCCGTGGATATCCGAGAAGACAGCGAGAAGCACACACCCTCCACCCTCAAATTCTTATTGGAAGCCGATAAAGCCAATTTGAGGGAGGTCAACAAGATGCGCCAGCGCGGGGCGGTTTACCAGCGCTGCGCTGGCGCAATGGTGAAGAGGCTATTGCTCGTCCTTGGGCGGCATCCGGGGAGGCGGCAGCGGCGTGAACACGGCGCCCTGCGCGCCGGCTGGCGGGGCATTGAACTCGCCGGTCGAGGAATCGCCGCCGCTGGTCTCGAGGATGACCTTGGGCGTCACATATTCCCGGACCATGTCGATCAGGCTGCCCTCGCCGCCGCCGAAGTCGGCCGCGCGGCCGCCTTGCGGATGGCCTGCCGCGATCTCGTTCTCGGCCGCGTGGGTCTTGTCGGCCAGGGTGTCATTATAGGGCACGCGGAAGGCGCGCGGGATGCCGCTCGGACGATGATCCTCGTCGAGTTCCTCGACCCACAGATAGATCGAACCGGGATCTCCCTCCAGCGAATGCGGCTCGACGATTCGCGCCTTGAGCAGCTTGAACACGCTAGGCAGCCTGTCCGTGCTGGCCCACCCGAGCAGCCCGCGCATTTCCGTGAAGCTGACGACATAGAAAGCACTGGTCACGACCACCGCGACCGCCTTCAGCGACCAGTGCAGCCGCGCATAGACCAGCACGACCAGCAGCAGCGCGCCAATCACGGCATAGGCGACCGACAGCGTGAGGATGACCGTCTGCAGATCAATCACGGCGTATCCTCACACCGGTCTTCGGATCGACGTCGGCGCCGTTGCGCCAGGTGCTGCGAAAGGTCTCCAGCAGCGATTTCGGCCGCTGGTCCACATTGACCACCTTGCCTTCGGCGTCGAGCCGGAACCGCACCGCGGTCTTCTCGTCGCCGGTGTGGTCGAGCGTGAATTTGTTGTCGAAGACCACCTGCGCGGTCGGATTGAGCTTCTGCACCTTCACATTGGCCGTGACCGGCTCGCCGGTCGTGGCGACGAAATGCGAGACGTTGACGGTGTATTCGCCGGCGACGATGCCGCGCACCGTCACGATCTCCTCGCGTATGGGCGAAGCGATCTTCTTGCCGTTGACCATGATGAAGTCGTTGGCCCCGCCCCGGTCGTCGCGATCGAGCGTGAGGAATCCGGCCTCGCGGTGACGATACCAGGCGATGTTGCCGGCGGGATCCTGTACGAACAGGTCGAGATCGTCAGGGTGATTGTCCGGCCAGTCCAGCGTGATCATGAATTCGGCCTTGGAGTCAATCTTGCCCTCCTTGGCATCGGGAGAAACCGCGAGCAGCGCGAGGAAGAACAGGAAGGCGACCACCTGGAGCGCCTTGAACAGCATCACGCCCAGCGGATCGAACGGCTCCTCGCGCGGATAGAGACCGAAATCATCCATCATGACGGCGATCCAGCGCCTTTGCGCTCCAGCACCGGCGTCACATAGGTCTCGGTCAGCACCACGGCATCCGAGAACACTGCCTGGGTCGCGGCGTCGAGCATGTAGTACTGGATGCGGACCAGGATGGAACCGACGAGACCCGCCAGCGTCGTGTACATCGCAACTGCCATGCCGTCGCTCATCAGCCCCATGGAAGAGCGCATCGCGACCTTGTCGGCAGCGTCCAGCCCCGCGATCGGCGCCAGCATGATGATGAAGCCGATGATGGTGCCGAGCAGGCCGAGCTTCATCAGCGTGTCGGAGACGAAGGCGCCGAACCCGTTGGAGCCGCGCAGGCGGTCGGCCAGCGTCCGCAGCAAGAGTGTCTGGTCGACCGGCCGGTAGTCCTGCGCGGCGGCCTTGGTGACAAGGCTCTCGATGTGATCCCGCACCAGCCCGCGCGGCAGCGCAGACGCGCTCGCATCGAGCACCTTGCTGCCGTCAGGAGCCGCCAGCACCGCGCGGCAGCGCCGTGCCGCCGCCCCCTCACGGGCAATCGCCCGTGTCCGCAGGAAGCAATGGCCGCAGGTCAGGATATAGAGCAGTGCGATCACGCTCGAAATGTAGGTCCGATCCGATGTCAGCATCAGATGGATCAGGCCGAACCGCCACAGCAGCACGACGGCAAAGATCGATAGCCCCGTAAAAATCATCCAGAACAGCAGCGCGCTGCGCTCGGATGGGTCGGTCGCGGTGTTCGCGATCGGTCCAATCGTCATCGAACTCATGCCGCACTGCTCCTGACTTGCAGGCATTGGCCTGCAACGATTCCACCCCGATTAGATCAAAGCCGCCGCGCCCGGTCCAAAGACCCATGCCCAATCCGGCTTGGGAAATTTGCCCGAACTGCAATCTTGCCGTTCCCTGCAATTGGCAAGGTGCGGCGGCATTGTTAGGCTGAGCTTACCAAACTTTGGGGTGATCGCATGCGCCTCGTGCTTCAGCTTGTCGCCCGTCTGCTTCTCATCGTTGCGCTCTGCCTGGGCGCGGCGACCATATGGGCCACGTTCGATGCCTATCGCAGCGTCGACCGCGCGACTGCGGCGTCCGCCCAGCGGGTCGCGCAGACGCTTCAGGGGCTGTACTGGCACGAACTCTTGCTGCGCAGCAGCAGAACGCGCGAGCATCTCGTGCCGGTTCCGGAGTGGCGCACGCTGGAGACGATGAAGCTGATCTCGCCCGGCGTCTGTGTCGAGTTCCAACCGGCGACCGCATTCGAAAAGCCACTCTGCGGCCAGAGCCAGGGGATCGGCAGGACGCCGCCGCGCTGGTTCGCCGCCATCGTCCCGACCTTCCTCGGCAGCCACGCCGAGGTGGTGCGGCCTGTCAGCCCCCGCGCCGCGGCTGCCGGCACGGTGGTGGCAACGCCGGATGAAGCGGCCGCGATCTCGCTAGCCTGGGAGTACATCCTCAACGTGATCGACGTCGCGCTTTTGATGGCGGCGGCGATCGCCCTGCTCGCGTCGCTTGCGATCGCGCACACGCTGGCGCCGGCGCGCGCCATTGTCACTGCCCTGCAACGCATGGCGCGCGGCCAATACCGTACAAGACTGCCGCGCTTCCGCTCGATGGAGCTTGCGATGATCGGCGGCGCCGTCGATGCGCTCGGCAGCCGGCTGGAAGAGGCCACCGAACAGCGCGCGGCGCTGACGCGGCGCCTGATCGAGATCCGCGACGACGAGCGGCGCGCGCTCGCCCGCGAACTGCATGACGAGTTCGGGCAAAATCTCTCAGCCATCCTGGCTTTCGCCAACACGATCGAGATGGCGAGCGCACAGCAAAACAAGGACAACGGCATCGCCCAGGATGCGCGCATGATTTCGCAGGCCACGCACCATCTGATGGCCTCGCTGCGCGATGCGCTGAAGCGCCTGCGCAATCCGCTACCCCAGGAGCTCGGGCTGGAAGCAAGCCTCGTCAACCTCGTCGACAGCTGGCGCTCGCAGAGCGCGACGCAGCCGACGATCCAGCTCGATCTCAAGGGCGACCTTACCGACATCAGCGGTCCGGCCGCCACGACCGCCTATCGGGTCGCCCAGGAATGCCTGACAAATGCGCTGCGCCACGGTGCGGCGCGCGAGATCTCGTTGCACGTCGAGCGGTGCGCGGGCGAGGACGATGCGCTTCTGATCCGCGTCGAGGACGACGGAGGCGGCGATGCGGCGCGCGTGGCGCGGTCGGCCGGCTTCGGCCTCACCGGCATCCGCGAGCGCGTGACAGCCGCCGGCGGCTCGCTGTCGATCCTGCCCGCGAGGCGCGGCCTCAGCGTCGCCGCGACGATTCCGCTCGCCGCATGAGGTAGCCATGAGCGAGGTCGCAGCAACAGGCATCTCGGTGCTGCTGGTCGACGACCACCCGATCGTCCGCCAGGGCTACCGGCGCGTACTGGAGAGCCAGGGCGATCTTCACGTCGTGGCGGAAGCCGACAACGCCGCGGATGCCTACGGTGCTTTCAAGGCGCAAGACCCCGACGTCGTCGTGATGGACATCTCGATGCCCGGTGCCAGCGGGCTCGAGGCGATCCGCAACATCCGCGCACGCAATCCGCGGGCGAGGGTTCTTGTCTTCACGATGCACAACGAGGCCGTGCTGGTGAAAGCCGCCTTCAATGCCGGCGCCTCCGGCTTCGTGACCAAGAGCAGCGCACCTTCCGCCGTCGTCAATGCGATCCGCAGCGTCGCGCGCGGCGAGCGCGCCATGAGCGACGACATCGCGCATGTGCTGGCCGAGGACAGCCTGTCAACAGGCTCAGCGCTGGATCAATTGGGCGAGCGCGAGATCGAGATTTTGCGGCAGTTCGCCGGCGGCGCCACCACCGAGCAGATCGCGACGCATCTCAATCTCAGCGTCAAGACGGTCCAGAATTATCACTATCTGATCAAGACCAAGACCGGTGCGCGCACGGACGCGCAGCTCGTGCGGCTGGCTGCAGCTTGCGGGCTGACGAAGATCTAGCAGCGAGGCTGCCGGAATCCCGCCGAATGTGCGGTTCTTCAATCTGCTGAGCGAAATGGAACGGACACCATCCGGCTTCGGTTAGTAGCCAAGTGGAGGAGTACAACGCCATGAGTAAGGCTCATCACAAGGCAGTCGACCATCCCCCGATCATCACCGTAGGCGAGCTCATCGACGAACTTTGCCGCTTGCCGGACACCGCCATCGTCCACTTCCGTTGTCCCATGCTCGAGCAGGAGCTGACATTCTACCACCTTCGCAAGCGGTCAAAGGACGCCGTCGAAATCGCAATCAACACCTACCCGGAGAGCCCGCCGGTCGTGCCTGCATCCAACGGCGGATTTTGCCGGCGCAGGCAGATAGACGCCTCGTCCCCGGTGCGCGAGGGCGAAGTTCTTCACAAGGCAAGAGTGTAAGTCAGGCGGAGCGATCAGGCCGTCTTCAACCCGCGCAGCAACAGCGTGATTGTCGCATCGACGCGCGCGGGCAGCTCGGCATCCTTCCACTCGTCGGCATGAGCCGGATGGTGGAAGCGGCAGGTCGCATCGAACAGCGCACGTGCGGTCGTCTTGACGTCGTCTACAGCGAACACGCCTTGCTTCACGCCGTCGGCAAGGATCGCGGCGATCTGGTTGATCATGGTGTCCTTGTGACACTTGACCGCTGCGCAAGCCTCGCGTGCCAGCGTCAGATAGGTCTCGAACATCTCGGGGTCGTCGAGCACGCGCGAGCGCTTCGCCGCGAACAGCGTACGCAGCCAGCGGTCGAGCCGCGCCGGCGCAGGGCCCTGCTCCTCAGCGATCGCCAGCAGCGGCGCGTCGATGCGATCGAGCCAGCGTTTGGCGACGGCCTCGCGCAGCGAAGCCTTGCTCGGGAAGTGGCGATAGACGCTGCCGTGGCTCACATCGAGCGCACGGGCAACGTCAACCACGGTGGCCTTGGCAAGTCCGTAGCGCCGCAACACGTCCTCGGTGACTTCGAGGATCCGCTCCGGCGTCAAGACAACGGCTTCGTTCATGCCAGCACCATGTTCCCGTTCAGGGTCCAGTTATCCGGCGGTGGATGCTTACCGAAGCGCCATGCCGGTCGGTTCGGAAAGCTCTCGCCTGGAGCATGATCCGGAAAACTGTGTAGCGGTTTTCCGACCAGATCATGCTCAATTCTTAATGAGGCAGTTTTGCAGCCTGCGCCGCGATCTGCCGCGCGACCAGTAAATTGAGCCAATGCCCAATTGTCCCGGTGAGATTGATGATTTCGGTCGTCATTGTCTTAGGTCTCCATTCGTCCGCGGTCCCCATCCCCAAAATACGCCCCTCGATCCGCACTTGTTTCGGACCTCGGGCACCCGGGAGGGATAACCACGGGACGCCCAATCCGAACGTCCGGGAACGGATATACACGTCTCGCTGACAGATTTCAATATCTGTCAGTCAATGATTCGTGATTGACAGTTAATTTCTGAGAGGACCCATGCCGCCCTCTCCCCCCAAGGCCCAAAAGGGCCGATAGCGCAGTGTAATCCGCCTTTCGCCCCGATATCGCGGCGGGCTACGCTACGCCGACTCGCCCTACGAACAAGAAACGGATCCTCCCCATGCCCATCGTCAACCGCATCGCCGCCCTCTCCGACGAAATGGCCGCCTGGCGCCATGACTTCCACGAAAACCCGGAGCTGCTCTACGAAGTCCACCGCACCGCCGGCATCGTCGCCGACAAATTGCGCGAGTTCGGCTGCGACGAGGTGGTGACGGGCATCGGCCGCACCGGTGTCGTCGGCGTGATCCGCGGGCGCAAATCCGCCTCCGGCAAGGCGATTGGCCTGCGCGCCGACATGGACGCGCTGCCGATCGTGGAAACCGCCGATGTGCCCTACGCCTCGAAGATTCCGGGCAAGATGCACGCCTGCGGCCATGACGGCCACACCGCGATGCTGCTGGGTGCCGCAAAGTACCTCGCCGAGACGCGCAATTTCGACGGCACCGCGGTCGTGATCTTCCAGCCCGCCGAGGAAGGTGGCGGCGGCGGCAAGGCCATGGTCGAGGACGGGCTGATGACGCGCTGGAACATCGACCAGGTCTACGGCATGCACAACATGCCAGGTCTCGCCGAGGGCCATTTCGCGACCACGCCGGGTCCGCTTCTCGCCTCCTCCGACAACATCCAGATCACCGTCACCGGCAAGGGCGGCCATGCCGGCGCCACCCCACACAAGGCGGTCGACAGCGTCCTGATCGGCTCGCAGATCGTCAACGCGCTGCAGTCGATCGTCGCGCGCAACGTCGATCCGCTGCAGTCGGCGGTGATCTCGATCACGCAATTCCACGCCGGTACCGCCTTCAACGTCATCCCGGAGACCGCCGAGCTCGGCGGCACCGTGCGCACGCTCGACCCTGACGTGCGCGATCTCGTCGAGCGCCGGATCGGCGAAGTCGCCGACAGCGTCGCCCGCGCCTATGGCGGCTCGGCGAAGACGAAATACACGCGGATGTATCCGGTAACCTTGAATCATGCGCGCGAAGCCGGCGTCGCCGCCGACGTGGCCCGTGACATCGTCGGTGCCGAGCACGTCAACGACCGTATCATCCCGATGATGGGCGCGGAGGATTTCTCGTTCATGCTGGAAGAGCGCCCCGGCGCGATGATCCTGGTCGGCATGGGCGACAGCCCGGCGTGCCATCACCCGGCCTATGTCTTCAACGACAACATCCTCGGCCACGGCGCCTCGTTCTGGGTGCGCCTGATCGAAACGGCGATGCCGGTGGGGTAGGAGGTTCGTAGCGTGGGCAAAGCGAAGCGTGCCCACCACAACGATCGCATGTGTGAATGGTGGGCACGGCGCTTTGCGCCTTTGCCCACCCTTGTATGAGGCAGCGTCCGTCGGGCCGGACATAGGCATCACAAGTCTTCGCCGCGAGCGCGACGTTCTTTCGCCCCTCTGCTACGCCTGTACCACTTCGTGGCGCATCACGAATGGCGCGAGCAGCGTATGCACCTCGCCGGCAACGATTTCGCGCTGGTCTGCGGGCAGGCCGGCAAGCGTCACGGTCGCAATCGAGCCGTGGCTGCCGTGCGCACCGACCTTTACCTTGCAATCGATGCCGCGCGCGATCAGCGGCGTCAGCACCTTGGTGAACACGCGTTGCGCCGCATCCCAGCGCAGTTGAGGCTTGAACACCTTGCCGACGCCGGTCACCGGCATCGGGTCGATCGGAATGACCTGCACCGGAACGGCCGCGCGCTCCGGCGTGCGCTCGCGCACCCACGTCTCGAGCTCGCCAGGCTCGACCGACGCGCCGGGCTTCAACTGCACGTAGCCCACGGGCAGCTCGCCGGCATAAGCGTCGGGCTGGCCGACCACCGCGGCAAAGCCGACGGCGGGATGGCGGAACATGATCTCCTCGATCGGCGCCGGATCGATGTTGTGACCGCCGCGGATCACGAGGTCCTTGGCGCGGCCGGTGATCCAGAGATAGCCGTCGGCATCGAGCCGGCCGAGATCGCCGGAATTGACCCAGACCTCATCAACGAAAGCACCCTTGTTGTGAGCGTCGTTGAGATAGCCGCCGAACACGCCGGGCCCGGCCATGATGACGACGCCGATCTCGTCCGCCTTGCAGTCGCGGAGCAGGCGCCCATCGGCATCGAGTTGCACGATGCGGACACGCGCGTAAGGCATGGGCAGGCCGACCGAGCCGAGCCGGATCGGCCGTGATGGATAGGCGAGCGTGTGCACGCTCGAGGTCTCGGTCATGCCGTAGACCTCGACCACCGGCAGCTTGAGTTTTTCCTGGATCGCCGAGCCGACCGCGACCGGAATCGCCGAGCCGCCGCCGGCTGCATATTTCAGGCTGGAGATGTCGGCATTGCCGGGCGGCACCGCGAGCGTTGCGGCGAGCACCGTCGGCACGCTCGACAGCGCTTCCGGCTTGAACCGCTCGACCAGTCCCCAGATGTTCTTCACCGCATTCGGATTGCGCCAGCCGCTCGGCGACAGCACGACCAGCGAGCCGCCGGCGGACAGCGTCAATAACACCTGCGTCAGTGATCCCCCGACGTGAAACAGCGGCATGCCGAACAGCATGTTGCTGCCGGGCTTCGCTTTCAGCAGCAGGTTCAGCGCCCAGGCTTGATACACCTGGTTGGTATGGGTGTGCCGCACCAGCTTCGGCGTGCCGGTGGTGCCGCCGGTGTGGAAATAGGCGGCGATGTCGCTGCCCAAGATCTTGCGCCCGCTGATAAGCGGGTCGGACGGCTGCTGCTTGATCAAATCGTTGAACGCGAAGATTCCGTTGGCGGGATCGCCGCCGGCCACCTGCACGATCGCCTTGAGGTGCTTGAGCTGCGGGCGGATCTGCTCGACCTTCTGCCAGATGTCGGTGCCCGGCATCGGCCCGAGCGCCACCAGGATTTTCGTATTCGCCGCTTCCAGAATTTCCGCGATCTGGTGCGGCTCGAGCAGCGGGTTGACGGGATTGGCGATGCCGGCGGCCTCCGCGCCGAACAGCGTCACGAAGGCATCGGGCAGCAGCGGCAACATAAAGGAGATGACGTCGCCCTTCTCCACGCCGAGCGCGTAAAACATATTGGCGGCCTGCGTCACGCGCGCGACGAAGTCGCGGTAGGTGACCACGAGCGGCATATCGGCCGGATCGGCATTTTGCAGAAACTGGATCGCCGCCCCGTCGGGGTTGCGCGCAGCGCCGAGCTTGATGGCATCATAAGTGCTCTCGGCGGCGACACGGTCCGCGTATGGGACCTGTTCGAAGGCCCGGACCTCCTCGTCCGTCGAAAGCTCCGGATAGTCGTCGCCGATGAGCCGATCGAGCGCGTGGATCCCCGCCATGGAATTCCGTCCTCCCTCAGATCCATTTCCCCGCCCCTGTCTTTTCGACATTTTGGTTCGGCGAGGGCCTCGACCGATTGGCCGGTCGGGCGCGGACAGAATGATGGATGATTTGGCGTTCGTCCATGGCCTGACGGCTACGGTCGTGGCACTCGGGTGCGCGGGCTTTGAACCTCCGCGCCCGATCCGGGGACCAAGAACATGGGTCGGATTCGCCCGCCAGCGTCCTGCCGCAAGACCTGAGGTGACCATGACCACGCCCCCGCGGGACCGCGCCACACGGCTGATCGTAGCATTGGCCATGATTTCGGCGATCACGATCGCCCTACCGTGCGCCGCACTCGCCGACGACCAGTTCGACAAGATGCGCGCCAAGATCGTGGCCTTCGTCGGCGACAAGATGGAAAAGCTGGGCGGGTCACGCATCATCTACGAGGTGGACAGCTCTGGCCTGCGCGAGAGCGTCGTGACCGATCTACGCGACGACGTCTACAAGAGCTTGCACGACGGCCATATCGCCTTTTCCAATCTTGCGATCCGCGATGGCGGCGTCGATGTAAAGATCGCGGACGCCAAAGGCCGCGATCAGCTCGTGCGCAAGCTCGCCTCAGCCGCGGACGGACTGCCCTCGCATGCGTTCGCCGTGAGCGACGGCAGCGACGGAGCGGTCAGGCTGGCGCCGACCGATGCTGCATCCGCGGCACGGCTGCACGAGCTCGTCGAAGATTCCATCGCCATGATCGAGCAGCGCCTCAAGGATTCCGGCATCACACTTGTCAGCGTCGTTGCTGACGGGACCGACCGCATCCGGATCTTCCTGCCTGGTGTGACCGACCCCGAGCGCATCACCGCGATCTTCGCCCGGAAGGTCAAAGTTAGCTTCCGTCCGGTTGATGTGTCGATGACGCCGGAGCAGGCGCAATCCGGCACCCCGCCCGAAGGCGCCGAAATCCTGCTCGGCTTCAAGGACAAGCAGCCCTATCTGGTCGCCAAGGACAGCGTACTCGACGGCGAAGACATCAACTATGCCGCGCCCGGCTTTGCGAGCGGCACCAAGGATCCGATCGCCCAGTTCCGCTTCAATGGCCGTGGCGCACGGCGCTTCGCCCACGTCACAGAAGAGAACGTCGGCAAGCCCTTTGCCATCGTGCTCGACGACAAGGTGATCTCGGCCCCCGTGATCCGCGAGCCCATCACCGGCGGCTCGGTCCAGATCTCCGGCAATTTTACCCTGGAGGAGGCCAACAGCGTGGCCATGCTGCTGCGTGCCGGGGCGCTGCCGGGGCACCTGACCCTCGTCGAGCAGCAGGTCATCCAGGCCGCCGCCAAGCCCTGAGGCGGAGATAGCCCCGCGCCCCGCCGCGCCGGGACGCCCAAACCCGCCTACGACATCCGTCCACGACGCCCAAGCCCGCGCCCCCGGGGCAGCCCCGAATCACGGGCCGCACCGAGGCCATACGCGCAACCAACGGGCAATTGCCGAAATGCCCGATCAGGCTAAAATTTGCCTCTTGCAGCATGGCGGCCGAAGGCTTCATTCAAGCGGTCGTCATTCGATTTCGGCTATACGAATACCGAGCAGGACTAAAAGCCTTACGCAGGGATCATACCATGCCGTCCGGCAGTGCAGACATTTCCTCGATCCTCGACCGCATTCTGGATGCGGCGACGGATAACCTCAGGATCGCGAAGATCCTGGTCGAGATGGGCCTCGATCCCAACAACGTCACCTACGACGCGATCTTCAACCGGCTGCTGGAGATCTTCGTCCACAACATCACGCTGGCCAACATGTTCGCCGCGATCGGCGCCGGCTTCTTCGTCGCCACCCTGCTGATGCGGACGATGGTGCCGCTCCGCGTCGCCAACATGATCGGTTGCGGCTTCTTCGCCATCTTCGGCGCGCTCTCAGCCAATGTGTCGACGTTCCTGCTCTATCTGCTGCTGCTTCCGATCAACGCCTTGCGCCTGCGGCAGATGCTCAAGCTGGTCAAGAAGGCCCGCCACGCAGCCGAAGGCGACATGTCGATCGAATGGCTCAAGCCGTTCATGACCGAGCGCAAATACCGCGACGGCGACACGCTGTTCAAGCTGGGCGATCCGGCCAAGGAGATGCTCCTCACGGTCACCGGCAAGTTCCTGGTCAAGGAGATCAATGTCGAGATCGGGCCTGGAGCGCTGATGGGCGAGCTCGGCTTCCTCACGCCCGACAACCGGCGCACCGGAACGATCGAATGCATCGAGGACGGACAGGTGCTGACGATCACCTATGACCGGCTGCTCGAGATCTACTTCCAGGACCCGCAGTTCGGCTATTATTTCCTGGTGCTGACCAGCCAGCGCCTGCTGCAAAACATCGATCGCTTGCAGAACCAGCTCACCGCGGCACGATCGGCGACCACGAACAGGATCGCGTGAGCCGGGCGACCAGCCGTGCTTAGGCCGCCCGGCTTCCAGTTATTCCCGCAATCAGGCGTTGGTGCCGCCGTCGACCGTGAGGTTCGCGCCCGTGATGTAGGATGCCTCTGGGCTGGCGACGAAGGCGACCAGTGCGGCCACCTCCTCCACCTTGCCGTAGCGGTTGAGCGCGGTCGCCGCCTTCTGAGGGGTCGCCCAGTCGCCGGAAGCAGGGTTCAGATCGGTGTCGATCGGCCCCGGCTGCACGTTGTTGACGGTGATGCCGCGGTCGCCGACCTCACGCGACAGCCCCTGCGTGAACATCCGGATCGCAGCTTTGGTCGCCGAGTAAGGCACCAGGCCGGGCGTCATCATGCGCTCGCCGACGCAGGAGCCGATCGAGATGATGCGGCCGCCATCGTTCATCCGCTTCAGTGCGGCCTGCGTCGCAATGAACACGCCGCGGATGTTGAGGTTGATCACCTGGTCCAGCTCCTCCAGCGTGGTCTCCTCAAACTTCTTGGGGATCGCCGTGCCCGCATTGTTCACGAGCACATCGAGCTTGCCGAGCGCGCCGACGGTCTCGTCGACCGCAGCCTGCACGGCTTTGGGATCGATGGCATCCGCCTGGATTGCGATCACCTTGCCGCCCGCGCTTTCGATCGCCTTGACGACGGAGGCTGCAGCGTCCGCACCCCTGGCGTAGGTGATTGCGACCCTGGCGCCATCGGCGGCGAGCCGCTTGGCGATGGCGGCACCTATGCCGCGTGAGCCGCCGGTGACGAGTGCCGTTTTGCCTTCGAGTCTCTTTGACATGGGAAGTTCCTGATGGGGTGGGGGAAAAGACGGCGGCGGCCGGCTCAGAGTTTTGAGCCGCCGTCGACGTGGATGGTGGCGCCGGTGATCCAGCGCGCGTCGGGAGAGGCGAGGAAGGCGACGGCGCCGGCGATGTCGTCGGGCTCGGCGATCCGCTTCAGCGCCTGCATGGCGAGCGTGTAGTCGCGCCCTGCATCGGTCTTGGCGAAAGACGACATCTCTGTCGCCACCACGCCGGGCGCCACCGCGTTGACGCGCACGGCGCGCGCGCCGAGCGCCGCGGCAAAGTGCTTCACCAGCGTATCGATCGCGCCCTTGGTGGCAGCATAGGCCGGCAGTGTCCCGACCACCGCGTGCGCGGCGAGCGAGGAGACCAGCACGACGCTGCTGCCCTCGTGCAGGATCGGCAGCAATTGCTGCACCAGGAAGAACGGTGCGCGGACGTTGACCGCGAACAGCCTGTCAAAATCGGCAACCGTCGTCTCCTCGATCACGGCCGCCTTGCCGACGCCGGCATTGGCCACAAGAATGTCGAGCCGGTCGCCGACGATGTTCTTCACCTGTGCCGCCAGCTGGTGCGGCCCCTCCGACACGCTCAGATCAGCCCCGATGGCATCGGCGCGGCCGCCAGCTTTGCGGATTTCGGCCACGACAGCCTCCGCCTCCTTGGCGCTTTGCCCGTAATGGACCAGCACTTGCGCGCCGCGCTCGGCCAGCGCCAGCGCCGAGGCGCGGCCGATGCCGCGTGAGGCCCCCGTAACGAGTGCAGTCTTTCCCTTGAGATCGGCCATGGTCATTCTCCTTCGCCGGCCGCAGCCCCATTCCCTGCCAATCAGGTATGGCTTTGGCGCAGCAAACCTTCGCTGGAGTAGCTGTTTGACGCAGGCTGGCGGCGCTGAAAAAGACTTTGCAAGCTGCGGGACATACTTGTGAGGCATGCCCATGGAGTTACGTCATCTCCGCTATTTCATCGCCGTCGCCGAGGAGGGCAGCCTCACGGTCGCCGCCGAGAAGCGGCTGCACACGGCGCAACCCTCACTCAGCCGGCAAATCCGCGATCTCGAATACGAAGTCGGCGTGCCGCTTCTGTCGCGCAGCGTGCATGGCGTCGCGCTGACGGCGGCGGGAAAGGCTTTCCTGGATCACGCACGCCTCGCCCTGACGCAAGCCGACGTGGCGATTGAAGCGGCGCGTCGCGCCGGCCGCCCCGAAAAGTCGCGCTTTGCGCTTGGCTTTCTTACCGGCCAGGAGATCGACTGGCTGCCCGAAGCGATGCGCGTCCTGCGCAATGAGCTGCCGACGATCGACGTGAGCGTGACGAGCGACTTTTCGCCGGTGCTGGCCGAGGGCCTCATGCGCGGCAATCTCGATCTCGCCTTCATGCGACGCGAAACCGGTGCTGACGACATCACCTACAGGACCGTGGTCAAGGAAGCGCTGCTTGTCGTGCTGCCGAGCGACCACCGCCTGGCCAAGTTCGACAGCATCGACTTGGCCAAGCTGGAGGGAACACCCTTCATCAACGTGTCGGATACCGCGCCTGCACTTCGCAAGGTCATCGACCGTTATCTCGACGCCAGCGGCCGGTCGATCGCGGCAGCGCACGAGGCCGACAACCTCGCCATGGCGGTGTCGATGGTCGCCTCTACTCGCGGCTTCGCCCTGATACCGGGCTACATCAAGAACTTTCTTCCCTGGTCCGTCGTCAGCCGTCCGCTCAAGGGCAAGGCGCCGACGATCGACCTTGTCGTCGGCTACCACAAGGCCAATACCTCGCCGATCCTTGCAAAGTTTATCTCGAGGCTGGACGACCTGATCGAGCGCGCAACCAAACACATGCCGCGCTGATCGCAATTGGCTCAGCTCAACAGCAGCGTCATACCGGGATCGCCCTTCTCCATTGCGCGCCGATAGGCCGGACGGGCGCCGATGCGACCGAGATATTTGACCACGTTCGGGCAGCGCGCGAGATCGTAGGGCTGGAAGTAGCGCATCGTGGTGAGCGAGAAGCCCGTCATGATGTCGGCCGTAGTGAAGACGGTGCCAGCCAGATATTCGGCATCGCGCACACGGGCATCGACCAGGTCGAATGCGCGATCGACGCGCGTCCTGATCGCGGCCAGCATCGGATTGTCCTCGGCGGGCTTGAGCCGGTTCAGCAGCATCAGCCGGCCCATGCCGGCTTGCAGCGTGCCGTTGGCGAAGTGAAACCAGTACAGAAATTGTGCGAAGTCGGGCGCGTCCGGGCCGAGCACGAGGCGGCCCTTGCCGTACTTCGCCATGATGTAATCAACGATGGCGCCGGATTCGGCCAGCACGAGATCGCCGTCGAAGATGACCGGCGCCGATCCGATCGGATGCAGCGCCTTGTAGTCGGGCGGCGCCAGCATAGTGACGGAATCGCGCGCATAGCGCTTCAGCTCATAGGGAATCTCGAGCTCCTCGCAGAGCCAGACGATGCGTTCGGATTGCGATTTGCCGAGGTGATGGACGGTGAGCATGAGCGTCTCCTTGCGACTTCAAATTGGATTAGCCGCGATGCCACATCTTACTCCGTCAATGTGATCTATAAGCAACGACATTCCAACACCGTCACCCTGAGGTGGCCGCTTCTTCAGCGGTCCTCGAAGGGCGACGGCCCCCTGCATCTCGGCCGTTCATCCTTCGAGGCTCCGCTTGCGATGCATTCGCCTCGCAAGCTTCGCACCTCAGGACGACGGATTGAACCGACGTACTGTGCGCTTCCTACCCCGCCTCGTCCGTCACCATGCGCGTCACGACGCGGTCGCGGCGAACGAAGTGGTGCCAAATTGGTGCGATGACGTGGACCGCGATCAAGGCCAGCAGCACATAGGCAAAGAGGATGTGGCGGTCCTCATAGGCGCCCGCCGCCGCTTTGTCCGGAGAGGTGAATTGCGGCACGTTGAACAGGGCGAAGAAGTCCGAGTAGTTGGGCGTGCGCGCGCCCGAATGCGCCCAGCCCAGCATCGCGACCAGGATGACGACGAGGTAAAGCGAGCCATGGCTGACATGGGCCGCGATCTTCTGCCAGCGCGAGGTCTCGGCCGGCAGCGCCGGCGTCGGGTTGATGGCGCGCCAGACCAGGCGCAGCACCGTGAGCAGCAGGATCACATAGCCGATGTCGGCATGGATCGAACGGTAGAAGAACTTGTCGGCGCGCGCGGGGATGTGATTCATCCGCCAGCCGAAGCCGATCATGCCGATGATCGCGAGCGCCAGGCACCAGTGAAACCACCGGGCGACGCTACCCCAGCCGGTCGTCGTGTTTCTGATCATGTTGGCTCCCGTCATGTCGGCTCCGAAAATTTGCGGACATCCCAACCGCAGCGCAGCACGGCTGCTGATAACGGGAACATGCGGCCATAGCGAAATTGAATCGTTCCAAACTGGCCTCTGGCCACCCCGCCGCAAAACCGCCCAAAAAACCGAATGGTAACCATGGCGGGCTAGGGTAGCGACGTGACCAATTCTCCGACGATCCTGGTATTCGATTCCGGCCTCGGCGGCCTCACCGTGCTGCGTGAGGTCGTGGCCGCGCGTCCGGACGCGCATTTTGTTTATGTCGCTGACGACGCCTTCTTCCCCTATGGCCATCACAGCGAGGACGAGATCATCGCCCGCGTGGTGCCGCTGATGGGGGAACTGATCGGCACCCATGATCCTGACCTCGTCGTCATCGCCTGCAACACCGCTTCCACCCTGGTCCTATCGCATCTGCGTGCCGTTTATTCCGTGCCCTTTGTCGGCACGGTGCCGGCGATCAAGCCGGCCTGCGCCCGGTCGAAGACCCGCCGTGTCTCGGTGCTCGGCACCAAAGGCACCGTGAAGCGCGAGTACACCAAGGCACTGATCCGCGATTTCGCGCTGGGCTGCGAGGTGACGCTGGTCGGCTCGCCCGAGCTCGCCTCGCTTGCGGAGCGCGAGCTCAACGGCCACCCGACCAGCGACGGCGATATCCTCGCCGAGCTCACCCCCTGCTTCGTCGGCGATGCCGCCAACGCGGGCGCGCGCACCGACACGGTGGTCCTAGCCTGCACGCATTATCCGCTGCTGCTCGACCGTTTGGAGCGGCTGGCGCCCTGGCCGGTGGACTGGATCGATCCTGCGCCGGCCATCGCGCGCCGCGTCTCCGATCTGCTCGGCCCGCACAGCGGCGACATGGTGCAGTCCGGCGCCGAGATGATCTTTACGTCGAACCGCGCACATGGGCTCCGGGCGACCCTGACGCCGTTCTTCGGCGGCCGCGCGCTGGCCTGACTTTTCGCAGACACGCCGCGCTGCTAGGCTTCGCCGTCGTCATCTCGCGCAAGGTCGTCACATGTCGGTCCCCGCAACGCCGCTCAATCGCCTCCGCCAATTGTGGAGCGAAGGGCGCCCCGCCTTCGGCGCGATCGCAACGATCCCGAGCGTGCAGATGGTGCAGATCATGGCGCGCTCGCTCGATTGGATCATCGTCGATCTCGAGCACGGCCCGATTGGATTGACCGAAGCGCATGCGATGATCGCGGCGACGACCGGCACGCAGTGCACGCCCTTGGTGCGGATCGCGGCGAACGAGCCGTGGCTTGCGAAAGCGCCGATGGATATCGGCGCGTTCGGCATCAATTTTCCGATGATCACGAACCGGAGCGAGGCGGAGAAGGCGGTGCGCAGCGTGCGTTATCCGCCGCGCGGCGATCGCCTGTGGGGTCCGTTCCACGCGCCGTTCCGCTGGGGCCAATCGATGCCGGACTACATGGCGTCCGCCGACGACGAGATGCTCTGCATGGTCACCATCGAGCATGTCGATGCGGTCAACCGCATCGACGAGATCATGGCGACGCCGGGCATCGACGTCGCCGTCATCGGTCCCGGCGATCTCGCCACGTCCATCAACAAGCGCGGACAGATGGACGATCCCGAGCTGCTCGAACTGATCGCCCGCGCCGAAGCCGGCATCCTCAAGAGCGGCGTCCCGATCGGCGGCGTGGCGCGCACCGCAGACCAGGCTAACGCCCTGATTGATCGCGGCTACCGCGCGATCGCGCTCGGCTTCGACTGGTCGCTGTTCCAGCGCGGCATCATGGCGGCGTTCGATGGGATCAAGCGCTGAACAGGCCGATTGCCACCTTGCCGGGAACAGTGGCGCTGCCAGGGTCGGCCGTTCCAGGGAGGAAACAATCGATGTTCAAAAAGAGCCTGCTCGTTCTCGCCTTCACCGGCCTCGCGGTCGCGGCCTTTGCCCAGCAGATCGGGATCAAGCGTACCCCGCTTCAGAAGGTCGAGTTCCCGGATGGCTACAACACCATCACGGCCATCGCGGAAGTCCCGGCTGGCGGCGCGGCCGGACGCCACACCCATCCTGGAATTGAGACGGGCTACGTGCTGGAAGGCGAGCTCAGTCTTCTCGTCGAGGGGCAGCCGGACAAGACCCTGAAGGCCGGCGATTCCTATCAAATCCCGGCAGGCGTCGTGCACGACGCAAAGGCTCATGGCGATAAGGCTATGAAAGTGCTTGGAGTTTACGTCGTCGACAAGACCAAGCCGCTGGCCTCCCCGGCCCTCTGATAAGGCCGAACCGACCCGCTCCCAACCGGGTTGGTTCGTGCTAGAGCAGATGGCGAGCGGGAGCCCCTCGCCATCCCTTATGTGAGTCCGCGGGAACCGGAGAACGATGCGCGGTCAAGCTAAGAACATTTCGCTGCCGCGCCGCCTGATCATCGACCTCATGCGCGCCTCGATGGACGTGCCGTTCGTCTCGCTGTCCCGCCCGCTCAATATCCGGCCTCTGCTGGAGGCCCGCGCGGGCGCGATGGCGCCCGCCGGCTGGGCCGCGATGTTCGTCAAGGCCTTCGCCCTCGTCGCCAAAGACGAGCCGGTCCTGCGCACCGTCTATGCCAAATGGCCCTGGCCATCTCTCTACGAGCTGCCGAAGAGCGTGGCGCTGATCGCCATCGCCCGGGTCGAGGACGGCGAGGAATGCGTGATGCCGCAGCGAATCGCAGCCCCGGAGGCCATGACGCTGGGCGCGGTCGACGCCGAAATCCGGCGCGCCAAGACGGCGCCGATCGAGGATGTCCCGATGTTCCGCAAGATCATGCGGGCGACTCGCCTGCCGCTGCCGCTGCGCCGGCTGTCCTGGGCTGTGGGGCTCAATTTCGGCCGGCAGAGGGGCAATTGGTTCGGCAGCTTCGCGGTGAGCTCGGTGGCCGCCTATGGCGGCGGCGAGCTCCACCCCGTCACGCCCGGCCCTTTCATCGTCAGCTATGGGGTGGTCGCGCCCGACCAGACCATCCATGTTGTGATCCGCTGGGACCACCGGGTTACCGACGCCGCCCCCATCGCCCGGGTCCTGACCCGGCTGGAACAGGTGCTGAACACTGAAATCGCTGCCGAATTACGAGCGGCCGGCGCCAAGCCGATCCGGGCGGTCGGGACCTGATTTCGGGGCCGTTCGCATTGACAGAACGACCCAAACTCTCCTAAAAGCCGCCTGCTCGCGGGCCGATTTCGGCCCGCGAAGCGTTTCGCGACCCGTGGTCCTCTCCCTTAAGCTTTGGGGATCGGACCTGTCAGTGCCGGGCTAGCCCGTCACCCAGGAGGGCGCGTTTCCTCAAACCATGTACCTGAAGAGGACGCGATGACTAAGCGCAGTGAGGCGAAGTACAAACTCGATCGCCGTATGGGCCAGAACATCTGGGGCCGCCCGAAGAGCCCCGTCAACCGCAGGGAATACGGCCCTGGCCAGCACGGCCAGCGCCGCAAGGGCAAGCTCTCCGACTTCGGCGTGCAGCTGCGCGCCAAGCAGAAGCTGAAGGGCTACTACGCCAACATTTCCGAGCGTCAGTTCCACGGCATCTATGTCGAGGCGAGCCGCCTCAAGGGTGACACCGGCGAGAACCTGATCGGCCTGCTCGAGCGTCGTCTCGACGCGGTCGTGTACCGCGCCAAGTTCGTCTCGACGATCTTCGCCGCGCGCCAGTTCATCAACCACGGCCACATCAAGGTGAACGGCCGCAAGGTCAACATCTCGAGCTACCAGATCAAGGTCGGCGACGTGATCGAGGTCAAGGAAGCCTCCAAGCAGCTGGCCCACGTTCTCGAAGCCAGCCAGCTCCCCGAGCGCGACACCCCCGACTATCTCGAAGTCGACCACGGCAAGATGACCGCGAAATACGTGCGCATCCCCGCCCTCTCCGACGTGCCGTTCCCGGTGCAGATGGAGCCCCATCTGGTCGTCGAATTCTATTCGCGCTGATAGTTCGGCACACCAACGTTCAAAGGCCCCGGTTTCCGGGGCCTTTTTGTTGTGGTAACATCCCATCGATGTCCCAGACGACCGACCAGCTCGCCAATATTACTCCCTCGGCAACGCCGTCCGAAGCCGAGCTTGAGGCATGGGCCAAGCTGCCCCGCGACGAGCAAGTCCGTCGATATCAAGCGCTGTTCGCTCAGCCTAATTGCAACACCTTCACCTCGGACACGCCGGACGACATCCTCGCCGCTGCGCGCCAACGCGTCGCCCAACGCCGCCATGGCTGAGTACCGGCTATCGGAGCCTTTGGACTTCTCGCCGATTTTCCGCTGATCGGCCAGCAAGTGGATGAACTCGCGGCAGGCTATCGACGTTTCCGCTTCCAATCCCATCTGATTTTTTACGCCGTGCAACCCGACCACGTCGAAATCCGTGCCATTCTTCACGGCGCGCAAGACATCAGACCGCAACTGTTCGACTAGATGAAATGACGAGACAGCTCATGCTCTACACCCCTCCCACGATCGATCCCAAGGCGCCGCCGGTGCGCATCAATCTGCTGTCGGACACGCAGACCAAGCCGACGGCAGCGATGCGCGAGGCCATGGCGCGGGCCGAAGTTGGCGACGAGCAGGTCGGCGACGACCCGACCGTAAATGCGCTGTGCGAGCGCGTGGCCGAGCTGATGGGCAAGGAGGCCGCGGTCTACATGCCCTCGGGCACGATGTGCAACGTCACCGCGACGCTGGTGCATTGCCGTCCCGGCGACGAAATCCTCGCGCATGAGACCGCGCACATCATCGCGCGCGAAGGCGGCGCACATGCCGCGATCGGCGGCTTCCAGGTGACGCAACTCAAGGGCCCCGACGGCCAGTTCACACCGGAAACATTTCGCAAGGCGCTGCACCCACGCACGCGCTACCAGCCGCCGCAGACCGTCGTCAGCGTCGAGCAGACCGCCAATATCGGCGGCGGCACGATCTGGAAGAAGACCGCGCTCGACGAGATCGTCGCCATCGCCAAGCAACATGGCCTCGTCACCCACATGGACGGCGCGCGCCTACTCAACGCGACAGTGGCAAGCGGCATCTCCCCGCGCGACATGACCGCGGGCTGGGATTCGGCCTGGATTGATTTCTCCAAGGGCCTGGGCGCGCCGATCGGCGGCGTGCTCGCGGGCACGCGCGCCTTCATCGATGCGGTCTGGCAATGGAAGCAGCGGCTCGGCGGCTCGATGCGGCAGGCCGGCGTCTGCGCGGCGGCCTGCATCTACGCGCTCGATCATCACGTTGAGCGCCTTGCCGACGATCACGCAAATGCGCGCGCGCTCGCGCGCGGCCTGTCGCAGATTTCGGGCGTCGAGGTGCAGGAGCCCGAGACCAACCTCGTGTTCTTCAGGCCTGATGGCGCCGGCATGCCCGGCGACAAGATGGTCGCGGCACTGCGCCAGCGCGGCGTGACGCTCGCGATGATGGACGGCCGCATCCGCGCCTGCACCCATCTCGACGTCAAGGCGAGCCAGATCGAGGAAATGATCGGCCACGTCAGAGAGATCGTGCGCGGGGCGTAACCAAAGCGTTTTCGAGCGAAGTGAATACCGGTTCGCGTAAAGAAAACGCGTCAGAACAAGAATCTACCGCCCCATCGCCTGATAGATCAGCGTCTTCAGCGCGAGCTGAATCCGGCCGCGTTGCGACGGGGTCTGCACCATGAAAATCCCGAACAGATCGTCTTCGGGATCGATGAAGAAGAAGGTGCCGCCGACGCCATCCCAGCGATATTCGCCGAGCGGCCACGACGTGCCCGGCGGCACCGAGGTGCGCACGGCGACACCGAGGCCGTAGCCGGAGCTCTCCCCCGGGTAATAGTTTTTGTCGCGCTCAACGTGAGTCTCAGGACCGACGTGATCCGACGCCATCACGGCGAGCGTTTCCGGCCTGAGATAGTGCCGCCCCTCATAGCTGCCGCCGTTGAGCAGCATCTGTGAGAAGCGCGCATAGTCGCCGACGGTGCCGACCAGGCCGCCACCGCCGGACTCCCACTTCAGCGGTTTCCGGGGATCGCGGACCCGCGTCATCGGGCTGATCGCACGATCTTCCGGCATCGGCTCGGCGATACGCGGCCACTTGGCGGGATCGGCGACATAGAACGCGGTGTCCTTCATCCCGAGTGGATCGAGCAGCCGCTCCTTCGCGAACTGGAATAGCGATTTCCCCGATATCACCTCGATGATGCGGCCGAGCACGTCGGTGGAGTGGCCGTAATCCCAGATCGTGCCGGGCTGCTCGGCAAGCGGCAGCGCGGTGATCTTCGCGACGAGTTCGGCGTTGGTCGAATCCTTGTCGAACAGACCGGCGTCGGCATAGAGCTTGTTCACCAGGCCCCCGCCATGATAGCCGTAGGGGATCCCGGCGGTGTGGCGCATCAAATCCTCGATCGTCACTGGGCGGTTGAGCGGCTCCAGGTCCAGCGAGACCTTGTCGTCCTCGGCCTTCTTCTCGACGCCGACCTTCATGCCGGCAAAGGCCGGGATATATTTCGAGACGGGATCGTTGATCGCGAGCTTGCCATCCTCGACCAGCATCATCGTCAGGACAGAGGTGATTGGCTTCGACATCGAATAGAGCCGGAAGATCGTGTCCGCGCTCATCGACATCTCGGTCGCGACGTCGCGGACGCCGAAATTCTCGTAATAGACCGGCTTGCCGTGCTGCTGGAGCAGAAGGATCGCGCCCGGAAACTTGCCGGTCGCGATCTCGTTCCTGATGTAGTCGGAGACTTTCGCCAGGCCCTCCGGCGTGAAGCTGTGCGCGCGGCCCTCGGAGCCCGCTTGCGCACCGGCGACGCCGGACAAAAGAACGAGCGCCGCGAAGAGCGCGCGGCGCCCGAACATGTCACTTCTCCATGGATTCATAGACCAGTTGCTTCAATGTCCGTTGGATGCGTTGGCGCTCGGTCGGGGTCTGCTCCAGCAGCACAAAGAACATGTCCTGCTTGGGGTCGATCACGAAATAGCAGCCTGAGGCACCGTCCCACTTCAATTCCCCGAGATCGCCGGGCGGCGGCGGTTTTGCGTTGCCGGGATCGGTGCGGACGGCAAGGCCGAGCCCGAAGCCAAAGCCGTCGCCGGGGAAATAGAAATAATCGCGATCGACGCCGGAGCCGGGGCCGATCTGATCGGTCACCATCAGCTTGAACGTCTCGGGCTTCAGGATGATCTTGCCATCCAGCGAGCCGCCGTTGAGCAGCATCTGCGCGAAGCGCTCGTAATCGGCCATGGTCGTCACCATACCGCCGCTGGCGAACTGGATCTTCTTGACGACCGTCGGATCGTTGATGCGGCCGACACGAAAATCGGCGTCATTCGGCACCGGCTGCGCCAGCAGCTTCTGCTTCTCGGGGTCCGTGACGAGGAAGCCGGTATCGACCATGCCGAGCGGACCGAGCAGCGTCTCCCGCTCGATATCGAGCAACGGCTTGCCGGCGGCGACTTCCATCACGCGTGCAAGGATGTCGGTGGAATGGCCGTATTGCCAGAGTGCGCCCGGCTGATTGTGCAGCGGCAGCTTTGCGATGCGCTCGGCGAACTCGGCGAGATCGAAATCGCCGTCATAGATCTTGGCGGCGCGATAGGCCTGGCGAACGAGACTGTCGCCATAGAAACCGTAGGTGATGCCCGAGGTGTGCGTCATCAGGTCGTGCACAGTGATCGGCCGGTTCAGCGGCACCAGCTCGAGCGACTTGGTGCCGTCCTCGGCCTTGTTCTCGACACCCACCTTCACATTGGCAAAGGACGGGATGTATTTGGAGACGGGATCGTCGAGCTTGATCCTGCCGTCCTCGACCAGTTTCATCGCGGCCACCGAAGTGATCGCCTTGGTCATCGAGAACAGGCGGAAGATTGTCTTGTCGGTGATCGGCGCCTTGCTGACCACGTCCTGCACGCCGAAGGCCTCATGATAGGCCGGCTTGCCGTGCTGCTTGATCAAGACGGTTGCGCCGGCGATCTTGCCGGTCGCGACCTCGTTCTTGAAGAATTCGCTGATCTTCGCGAGCTTGTCTTTATTGAAATGCGCACCGGCCGGAATCTCGTAGGTGCCTTCCGCGCGCGCGAGCGACATCGTGCCAAGCGACACCAGCGCGCCGCAGACGAGCGCACGTAGTCCAAAACGTAAAATCATATCCCCTCCCCGGAACATGGCCGGACGCAGTGTACTGACGGCGTCATCAGGCACAAGGGCTGCTGTGTCGCGCGAGCGCCTCGGCATGGAGTTTGGCGCTTGGCTCGGAGAAGCAGCAGAAAACGACCCGACCAACGGATGGCGCGGCGGGCAACATTTCGACCGTGGTGCGGACGGCGATCTCGGCCGCCCGGTCGGCTGGAAAACGATAGATGCCGGTCGAAATCGCGGGGAACGCCACCGAGGCCAGCTTGTGCTTCCCACACAGCTCCATCGACCGGCGATAGCAGGAGGCGAGCAGATCGTCCTCAGCCAGCGTGCCGCCATTCCAGACCGGTCCGACGGTATGGATCACATGCGCGGCCTTGAGCCGATAGCCCTTGGTGATCTTGGCGGCGCCGGTCTTGCAGCCATGGAGCATGCGGCATTCGGCGACGAGTTCGGGCCCCGCCGCGCGATGGATCGCACCATCCACGCCGCCCCCGCCAAGGAGCGACGTATTGGCGGCGTTGACGATGGCGTCAACGCTCAGCGTGGTGATGTCAGCAACGACGATTTCGAGCTGGACGCCGGCGATCTGGCGCGTCAGCACCGTCACGTATCAGGCCGCGACCGCGACGCCCTTCTCGGAGAAGAGCTGCTGCAATTCACCGGCCTGGAACATCTCGCGGACGATATCGCAACCACCGACGAACTCACCCTTCACATAGAGCTGCGGGATGGTCGGCCAGTTCGAATAATCCTTGATGCCGTTACGCAGTTCGGCGGATTCGAGAACGTTGAGGCCCTTATAGCCGACGCCGATGTGGTCGAGGATCTGGACGACCTGGCCGGAGAAACCGCACTGCGGAAATTGCGGCGTACCCTTCATGAACAGAACCACGTCGTTCGACTTCACTTCGTTGGCGATGAATTCCTCGATGCTCATATCCGTGTCCTTTTGGGGCGGAGCCCTTAACAGCCAAGTCGGGCAGGCTCAGCCGATTTAACCCGATACTCGCCTATATAGGTAGCCCAAACCGTTGTGCATCCAAAGTAAAATGGCGGCGAACAGCCCCTGGACAACCGGCCAGGCCAGCCCCGGGATCATTGCATGATGGCACGAATATCATCGCCAGGGAGGACTTTCATACCGTAACGGAACCCCTATCTAGGACGAACCTTGGTTTTGGAACCGGGGATCGCCAACAACGTTCTCTTGTCCTGTCTGGAGAAAAACGTGACGAAACAAGCCTCCGCTACGGCCACCTCGCCGCTTTCGTCACCACTGGCCGCCCCAGATGGCCTTGCTCAGGGCCTGGAGACTGCCTTTCTCGCCGTCCGCAACGAGACCGAGCGCCGGGCCGCGCCGCTGTCGCCCAAGGACCAGCAGATTCAGTCCATGCCGGATGCGAGTCCGGCGAAATGGCACCGGGCGCATACCACCTGGTTCTGGGAGCAATTTTTGCTTGGCGAGCACGCCCCTGGCTACCGGTCCTTCCACCCCGACTTCGCCTTCCTGTTCAATTCCTATTACGTCAGCGCCGGCCCGCGTCATGCTCGCAATCATCGCGGCGATATCACCCGGCCCAGCGCCAACGAGGTCGGCGACTATCGTCGGTTCGTCGATGCGGCGGTCGTCAAATTCTTCCGCGAGGCCGGCGCCGACAAGCTTCGCGAGATCGCGCCGCTGGTCGAGGTCGGCCTCAATCATGAGCAGCAGCATCAGGAATTGATGTACACCGACATCCTGCATGCGTTCGCGCAGAACCCGGTTTATCCGGCCTATGATCATGACTGGCGCTACCCGGCCGCGACACGCGCGGGCGAGGACTGGCTGACGCTGAACGAAGGCATCCACATCGTCGGCCATGTCGACGACAGCTTTCATTTCGACAATGAAAAGCCGGCTCACCGTGCCCTCGTGGGCCCGGTCAAGATCGCGCGCAATCTCGTCACCAATGGCGAATGGCTCGCCTTCATGCGCGACGGCGGCTACCAGACCGCAACGTTGTGGCTGATGGACGGTTTTGCTGCCGTCAGCAAGGAAGACTGGCAGGCCCCGGGCCATTGGCGCGAGATCAACGGCCAATGGCACGTGATGACGCTGGCCGGCGTCAAGCCGGTCGATCCCGACGCGGCGGTCTGCCACGTCAGCTACTACGAGGCCGATGCGTTCGCGCGCTGGGCCGGAAAGCATCTGCCGACCGAGATGGAATGGGAGGTCGCGGCGCGTGCCGGCCAGCTCAACGACGCCTTCGGCATCATCTGGCAGTGGACACGTAGTTCGTATTCACCCTACCCCGGCTACCGTGCCATCGAAGGTGCGCTCGGCGAATACAACGGAAAGTTCATGGTTAACCAGCTGGTGCTGCGCGGCTCTTCGCTGGCGACGCCTCGCGGTCACAGCCGTGTCACATATCGCAATTTCTTCTATCCGCACCATCGCTGGCAGTTCACGGGACTGCGGCTCGCTGACTACGAGTAGAAATTATCCGACGACAAATACGCGCCGGACAGCGCGTTCAGGAGAGTATCATGAATGTGCACGCCAGCGCTTTGGCCGAAGCCCATCTCCCCGACGAGCAGACCACTGCCTTCGCCCGCGAGGCCATCGAGGACCTCTCGCAGCAGCCGAAAAAACTGTCGCCGAAATATTTCTATGACGCGACCGGCTCGGAGCTGTTCGAGGCGATCACGCGCCTGCCGGAATATTATCCAACGCGCACCGAACTTGCGATCCTGAAGGAGCGCGGCAGTGAGATCGCAAAGATCATTCCTGAGCATGCGGCGCTGGTCGAGTTCGGCGCAGGCGCGACCACAAAGGTTCGCCTGCTGCTTAATCTCTGCAAGTTCGCGGCCTATGTCCCTGTCGATATCTCCGGCGATTTCCTGAAGGCGCAGGCCAACGGGCTGAAGCGGGACTTCCATTCGCTGGGCATCTATCCAGTGGCGGCCGACTTCACCACGCCGTTCGAGCTGCCCAAGGCGGTCGCATCAATGCCCAAGGTCGGCTTCTTCCCCGGCTCGACCATCGGCAATTTCGAGCCGCATGAGGCCCAGGCGTTCCTGAAGAGTGCTCGCCAAATCCTGGGCAAGGACGCACAGATGATCATCGGCGCTGACCTCGAAAAGGAAGAGCGCCTGCTCCACGCGGCCTATAACGACGCGGCTGGCGTCACCGCGCGTTTCAACCTCAATGTGCTGGTCCGGATCAACCGCGAGCTCGGCGGCAATTTCGACCTCGCCGCCTTTACCCATGGCGCGATCTACAATCACCAACGGCACCGCATCGAGATGCACCTGATCAGCCGGAAGAGCCAGACCGTGCGCCTGCTCGGTACCAGCTTCTCGTTCCGGCCGGGTGAGAGCATCCACACCGAGAACAGCTACAAATACAGCCTCGAGCGTTTTGCCGCGCTGGCGCAGGGCGCCGGCTGGCGGGTGCGCGAGAGCTGGACCGATACGGCAAAGATGTTCTCGGTGCACGCGCTGGAGGCGTCGGAGTAACGCTCCGGCGCTCCCCTCTCGACGGGGTCGGCCAGAGCGGTTTCCTGCAGCGCATCCTTCGAGACGCCCGCTATAGGCGGGCTCCTCAGGATGAGGACGGAGCACGCGGCAGCAGTTTCAACGGGCACCGGCGCTGATGAGCCTCATCCTGAGGAGACCGCGGAGCGGTCGTCTCGAAGGACGAGGCGCGCGCTCAGGCAGCTCCAGAAGCCGATAGGCGATTGCCTTCTAACCGACCGGCGCATCAAGCCTCCTCAGTCTCTTCCGGTTTCGATCCCAACGACACCGACTCCCACACCGCGACGACGATCATGATCACGCTCGTCGCGACCGACAGCCATAAGGGCGAGAGCTCAGCGGCAAACCACCACAGCGCCAGCAGCAGGATGATGCCGATGCCGTGTGAGAGCTGGAGGAAGCCGCGGATCGCGTGCTTGAACAGGATGGTGCCGACCAAGAACACCAGGGGACCACCGATCGTGCTGACAATCGTGCGGAGGTCGGAATGAGCGGAGGGATGCTTCAGCACCAATTCGTCCGAGACCGCGGTCAGGATGATGCCGGCGACGATCGGCATGTGCAGATAAGTGTACGCAAGCCGCGCCAGCCGGCCCGAATCGGCGATCCTCGAGATCAGGTCGGCGCCGGCCTCGGCTCCCTTGTGGAAATAGATCCACCACATCGCAATGCTGCCGATGAGCGCGGAGACGAAGGCCAGGATGTTGCCCGCGGTCCAGTCCAGTTCGGCAAAGGTCGTACCGTTGACAACGACGGCCTCGCCGAGCGCGATGATGACGAAGAGGGAGCACCGTTCGGCCATGTGGCCGCCTTCAACGCGCCAGGCCTCGACCGACGAGAAGCCCAGCTTCGGGACCCAGAAGCGCACCGCGGGCGCGATGTACTCCCAGCTGACCGCTGCGATCCACAGCCATAGCCGCGTCTCTCCCTCGGAGAGGCCGCCCCCGATCCACAACACCGCGGAGATTGAAAGCCATGTCAGGATCCGGATCGCGTTGTGCCAGACGGCGGTTCGATGCCGCGGTGTCGCCAACAGCCAGAAGGCGGTGCGCCCCACTTGCATGGTGGCATAGGCGATCGCGAACCACAGGCCCCGCCCCTCAAACGCGGTCGGGATCGTCGTCGACAGCACGAGGCCGCCCAGCATCATCAGGAAGATCAGGATGCGGACCGCCGTCAGCTCGGGATTGAGCCAGTTGGTGACCCAGGCGGTGTAGACCCACACCCACCACACCGCCAGGAACAGCAGCGTGACCTCGACCGCGCCGAGCGGCGTGAAGTGGTGCAGCAGCGTGTGCGATATCTGCGTGACGGCGAAGACGAAGACGAGGTCGAAGAACAGCTCGGCATTGGTGACGCGGCTAGGCTGGTTCGGCAGGATGACACGAAACAACGCGCCGCGCGGGTTGTCCGCAGCCATCATCGTCCCCGTCGCGCGGTCAGGTCAGGTGCCCCCGGATCAAGCGCCCGGCACGCCGGTTTGCAGCGCCAGCGCATGCAGCACGCCGCCCATCTGCCCCTGCAGGGACCGATAGACGATCTGGTGCTGCTGGACGCGGGACTTGCCGCGGAAGGATTCCGAGATCACGGTCGCGGCATAGTGATCGCCGTCGCCGGCGAGGTCACGGATGGTCACCTCGGCATCGGGGATCGCTGCCTTGATCATCGCCTCGATATCGTGGGCGTCCATGGGCATTCGGGTCTTGCTCCTCAGTATCGGCTCTACAGCCTCGGCGCCGAATCACTTGCCGGGGTCCCCGGACCGGCAGGGCCAAACTTAGCGTGAACGGCCTTCTACGTCACGCCTTCAGGCACTATATCCCTGATCCAATCAGGATAAAGGCACGACAAAGTGCCGCGCGCGGCAGATTGATCGAAAAGGCATGAAATCATGAAGCTTCCAGGCCCCGACCACCCCATCACCATTACCCAAAACCCCCGGCGCGTCCGCGTCACGGCGGGTGATGTCGTGATTGCCGAGAGCACCAAGGCGCTGACGCTGAAAGAGGCCAAATATCCGGCGGTGCAATACGTGCCGCGGGAGGACGCCAACATGGCGCTGCTGGAGCGCACCGACCGCACCACCCACTGCCCCTACAAGGGGGACGCCAGCTATTACAGCATCAAGGCCGACGGCAAGACGCTCGACAACGCGATCTGGACCTACGAGACGCCCTTTCCCGCAATGACCGAGATATCAGGCCATCTCGCCTTCTATCCGGACAAGGTGAAGATCGAGGAAGTGGGCTAAGCTCACCGGCCGCTGTGACGCCGGGGCGATCATCAGGTCGCCTCCCCTCTGTCGACACAAGGCACGAGATGCTGCGCAAGGCCGCAAGACTAATAGGGGTCTCGTTATTGGGGTTGGCCGGCGTCTTGATTGTCGTGGCGGCGGCCGGACTGGGTTTTCGTGCCTATCGCCAGTATCTTGCCGCCGAAACTCTCGCGATCCGCGCGCCCAATGGCGTGCAGGAGGGAGCGTTCGTCGACATCGGCGGCATCAAGCAATGGATTCAAATTCGCGGCGAGGATCGGGATAACCCGGTTCTCCTGTTCGTCCACGGCGGCCCCGGAGGCTCCAGCTGGCCAATGTCGTCGGGTTGGCGCCCCTGGGAAAAGCATTTCACCATTGTGCAATGGGACCAACGCGGCGCCGGTCGCACCTATGGCGCGGCCGGAGATTCGCTCGCACCGACGATGACGCTGGAGCGAATGACACAGGACGGCGTTGAACTGGCCGAGTATCTGCGAACGCATCTGCACAAGCAAAAAATTGTCCTGGTCGGACATTCCTGGGGCTCGTTCCTGGGCATTCATATCGTCAAGCAGCGCCCGGATCTGTTTTATGCCTATGTCGGCACGGGACAGGTGGTCGGCAGGGTGACATTCGAGAAGTCATTCGAACTCGCGATCACGCATCTGCAAGAGTTGGCGCAGTCAGCTGGCAACAGCGAGGCCCTGGCGGAATTGGCGCCAATTGCCGCACGACCGCTGATGAATCCGCAGAATCGACTGGTTGCTGACAGGTGGAGCAAGGCGCTGGCCCTGCCATCCATCGAGAGCTTCCAGCTGGCGGGTCCAATCCCGCCTCCGTTCATGCCGGATTTCTCGCTGCCGGACTGGTACTACTGGCGCAAAGGCATGGCCTTCTCCGCAAAGTATCTGCGCGGACGAGAGGGCCCGATGTTCAAGCGCGACGTCGCCTCGCTCGGACTCGCGTTTCCGATCCCGGTGATCTTCATCGAGGGCGATGCGGACTACAACACGCCGGGTGAGCCGGCCCAACAGCTATTCAACCAGATCACGGCGCCGCATAAGGAATTCGTTCGGGTGCACGGGGGTCATTTCATTCCGTTCGATCGTCCCGATGAGTTCTTGGCGGAGCTGGTTGCCCACGTGAGACCATTCGCTGGCAATTGAGAGCCGGCGCGGCGACGCGCTACGCCCTGAAGATCGTGAGCCCGAGTATCAGCAGCACCAGGAAGATCACGACGAAGATGTAGAACAGGAAGCGCGCGATATCGGCGGAAGCAGCCGAGATGCCGGTGAAGCCGAGCACACCTGCCACGATCGAGATCAGCAGGAAGATCAGCGCCCATTTCAAGATTGTCATCGCCAGCTCCGACGCGTCTGTGCCGCCTTTTGGCGGGCGGCCTTCAACCATTCCGTGAACGCTAACTTCGCCACACGGAACTGGTTCCGGATGCCGGCCGGGAGCAACGAAATGGCCCAAACTCCCCTTGCTGAATCCGGTTCCGGGCGGCAGAGTCGTGCAGGGACAGAGACACAACCGGGGCCACCATGAGCACGATCTCACAGTCAGCGACGATTGGCGCCGAAGCGCATGCCTCGCCAAAAAGCAAGACGCGCAACCTGTCGCTGGATCGCGCCCGCAGCTTCCTGACGCTGGTGGTGCTGCTGCACCACGCCGTCATCCCCTATACCTATTTCGGTCATACCGACCCGAAGTTCTTCTTCGGCTTCGACATGATCGTGCTCGCCACCGACAGCTTCTTCATGGCGATGTTCTTCTTCCTGTCGGGCTTGTTTGCGTGGTCAGGCATCGCCCGCAAGGGGGCGTTGAGCTATTTGGCAGATCGCCTGCTGCGGCTTGGACTGCCCTTCGTGATCTGCGCATTCACGATCATTCCGCTCGCCTATTACGCCATCTCGCTCCGGCAAAATCCCGAGATCGGCCTCTCGGAATACTGGTGGAATATGGTCACGAAGGGCCCGTGGCCGAGCGGGCCGATCTGGTTCCTCTGGGTTCTGCTTGGCTTCGACGTGGTTGCCTGCATCCTGCATCGACTGTCACCCAACCTGCTCGATCCGATCAATCGCCTATCGCTGCACGGCCGCCGCCGGCCCGCGGTGTTCTTCGCGGTCATGCTTGCCGTCACCGCGGCGTTCTATGTTCCCGGGCTGATGTATTTTGGGCCAAGCAGCTGGCTGGAGTTCGGGCCGTTCTCGGTGCAGCACGGGCGCGTGATGCTCTATGCGAGCTACTTCTTTTTCGGTGCCGGCATCGGCGTCGCGAATATGGACCGCGGACTGCTCGCGGCTGACGGCCGGATGGCGAAGGTCAGCTGGGACTGGATGGTCTTGGCGACCGTTCCGTATTGCCTGCTCTGGGTACTGATCTTCATCAAGCGCGAAATACTGGGAAATCCGTCACCGCTGCCGAACTGGTATGAGGGGCTCTATGCCATCTGCTTCGCTGTCTTCAGCGTGGCGATCATGTTTCTGATCCTGGCCTTCTTCCAGAGGTTCAAACAATCGGGTTCGGCCAGACTACTCGATCCGATGCAGGCGGACGCCTATGGCATGTTTTTGGTGCACTACCCGATCGCGCTTTGGCTGCAATACTTGCTGTTCGACTATGACCTGCCAGCGATCGTCAAGGCGACGGTTGGATTCGTGCTGACAGTCGCGTTCAGTTGGGCGCTGACGCGCGCCTTGCGCCAGATCCCCGGGGCAACGAAGGTGCTGTGAGTTTGTGAAGGCGGCTTACGCCGCCTTCCCGCTCATATATTCCGGCAGCCAGCGCTCGTGCGAGGTCCGCAGGCTCTCGATCGACACGGGCGTCTCGCCCGCGATCGCGATCACCTCGCCACCGGTTGTGCCGATCCGCACGCAGGGCACCTCGCAGCCGCGCATCTTGGCGAGCACGCGGCCGGCTTCCGTTTCCGGCACGGTGACGAGATAGCGCGCCTGGTCCTCGCCAAACCAATAGGCCTGCGAGACAAGCGAAGCCGGCGCGGCCAGCAGCTTTGCGCCGATGCCGCTTGCCATCGCCATCTCGGCGAGCGCGATCAGCAGGCCACCATCGGAGAGGTCGTGCACGGCGGTCGCGGTGCCCGCATGGATCATGCCGCGCACACAGTCGCCGTTGCGCTTCTCGGCGGCGAGATCGACCGGCGGCGGTGCGCCCTCCTCGCGACCGCAGATGTCGCGCAGGTAAACGGACTGGCCGAGCCAGCCATGGGTGTCGCCGATCAACAGGATCGCCTCGCCCTCGGCCTTGAAGGCGAGCGACGCTGACTTGGTGAAATCGTCGAGCAGGCCGACACCGCCGATCGAGGGCGTCGGCAGGATCGCGCGGCCGTTGGTCTCGTTGTAGAGCGAGACGTTGCCTGAGACGACCGGGAAGTCGAGCGTGCGGCAGGCTTCCGAGATGCCCTTCAGGCAGCCGACGAACTGGCCCATGATCTCGGGGCGCTCGGGATTGCCGAAATTGAGATTGTCGGTGATCGCCAGCGGCTTGCCGCCGACGGCCGTGATGTTGCGCCAGGCCTCCGCCACCGCCTGCATGCCGCCCTGATAGGGATCGGCCTCGCAATAGCGCGGCGTGACGTCGACGGTCAGCGCCAGGCCCTTCGGCCCGTCCTGCACACGCACGACCGCGGCATCGCCACCGGGACGCTGCATGGTGTTGCCGAGAATGACGTGGTCATACTGCTCCCAGACCCAGCGCTTGCTGCACATGTCGGGCGCGCCGATCAGCTTCTCCAGCGCTCCACCGAGCGCCATCGGCGCCGGCACCTCGCGCGCATGCACGATCGGCAGCGCGGCAGAGGGGACATGCGGACGGTCATAGAGCGGCGCCTCGTCACCGAGCTCCTTGATCGGCAGATCGGCCATGACGTCGCCGCCATGCTTGACCACGAAACGTTTGCTCGGCGTGGTGTAGCCGACGACGGCGAAGTCGAGGCCCCACTTCTTGAAGATCGCCTCGGCTTCCTTTTCTTTCTCTGGCTTGAGCACCATGAGCATGCGCTCCTGGCTCTCCGAGAGCATCATCTCGTAAGCGCTCATCCCGATCTCGCGGGTCGGCACCGCGTCGAGATCGAGGTCGACACCGAGGTCGCCCTTGGCGCCCATCTCGACCGCCGAGCAGGTCAGCCCCGCAGCGCCCATGTCCTGGATCGCGATGACGCAGCCCTGCTCCATGATCTCGAGGCAGGCCTCGAGCAAAAGCTTCTCGGCGAAGGGATCGCCGACCTGCACGGTCGGCCGCTTCTCCTCGGACTTGTCGTCGAACTCGGCCGAAGCCATCGAAGCACCGTGGATGCCGTCGCGGCCGGTTTTGGAGCCGAGATAGACGATCGGCATGTTCACGCCGGAGGCGGCTGCATAGAAGATCTTGTCGGCATCGGCGAGGCCGACCGCCATCGCGTTGACGAGGATGTTGCCGTCATAGCGGGTGTGGAAGCGCACCTGGCCGCCGACCGTCGGCACGCCGAAGGAATTGCCGTAGCCGCCGACGCCCGCAACCACGCCGGAGACGAGGTGCCGGGTCCTGGCGTGCTCGGGCGCGCCGAAGCTCAGCGCATTGAGGCAGGCGATGGGGCGTGCACCCATGGTGAAGACGTCGCGCAAGATGCCGCCGACGCCGGTGGTCGCGCCTTGATAGGGCTCGATGTAGCTCGGGTGGTTGTGGCTCTCCATCTTGAAGACCACGGCCTGGCCGTCGCCGATGTCGATCACGCCGGCATTCTCGCCGGGGCCCTGGATTACCCACGGCGCCTTAGTCGGCAGCCCCTTCAGATGGATGCGCGAGGATTTGTACGAGCAGTGCTCGTTCCACATCGCCGAGAAGATTCCGAGCTCGGTAAAGGTCGGCTCCCGCCCGATCAGCTTCAGGATGCGCTCATACTCGTCGGGCTTGAGCCCGTGGGCGGCAACCAGTTCGGGGGTGATCTTGGGTTCGTTCTTCATGGAGTCGGGGCTTTCGGCGGCGTTTTGCCGTTCTTAGGAACATCCGGGGCTCACGAAAAGCCCTTTATGGCGCATTTTCCCGCTGTCCCACGTTTTGCAAGGAGCGTCGGCGGGAACGGGAATTGCAAGGCGCTGACGGATCGGATTTAAGGGCTAAAGACCCGTAATTGAAGGCCCGTTTCCTTGCACGAATTGACCAAAGTCCCCTCCACCCGCCGTCCCGACCTGCACGTCGCCACCGAGGGCGAGTTCAAGGGCTGGCGGACCTGGATTCGCGACAGTTTTGAGAGCCATATCGGGCCGTTCTGGCACAAGATCGAGGACGACGGGAGTGTCCGCTCGGCGTTCCGGGTCGAGAAAAAGCATCTCAACGGCTCCGGGAACGTCCATGGCGGCTGCTTCATGGCCTTCGCCGACTATTGCCTGTTCGCAATCGCCACCCACGAGCTGGACGGCCCGGCCGTGACCACCAATTTCGCCTGCGATTTCCTCGATGCGGCGCGCGAAGGCGAGCTGGTCGAATGCACAGGCGAAGTGTCCCGCGCCGGCGGCTCGCTGATCTTCCTACGCGGCAAGCTGACCTCAGCCGGCCGGCCGCTGTTCACGTTCTCCGGCACGATCAAGCGGGTGAAGCGGAAGCCGGCAGTACAGGCAAACGCATAGCGCGACAGCTGCCCGAGCGCGCGGTTCAGGCCGAAAGCTGTTTTTCAGCGAACGCGTGATAGATCCGCGTGATATCGAGCAGCAGCATAACCAGGGCAACGGCCGTGCGAAAATCCGACGTACGTTCAATTGCACCGACACGCATGATAGCATGCCGACGTGACAGAACTTTCCAAAGTTGCTCTGACCGAAGCCGCGCGGGCCCGGCGCGTGATCGAGTAACTTCCCGTCAGTCGCGATGTCGTCGGATGTGGTTCACGCCGCGTGGTCGCGACGGGCGACAAGGCCGGCGTTGGAATGGTTGCGCCGTTGATATTGTCGTGCTCGCGACAACACCCTCGTCAGTACTTGGCGACGACCGGACCGGGGCCGCCAAACCGATAATTCACGCCCACCATTCCGGCATCGATGCGATGGCCGATCCGGATCGGCTCACTAAAGCCGGCATCGGCGCCGATGCCCTGCGTCGCGAGGATGCTCGTTCCGAAATCCATATGATTGTATTCGGCGAAAACCGACCAGTTCGGCGCGAGCAAATATTCGACGCCGCCGCCGACGATCCACCCGCTGCGCGTCTCGGACCCCGTAAACGTCGCGACGCCCATTCCGGTGATGGTATAGTCCAGGCTGGATCGCGACCACGCGCCGCCGCCCTTGACATAGAGCAGAGTCTGCGGCGTGACCGTGTAGCCGATGCGGGCGGTCGCGGTCGCAATCCATGAGGTCCGCGCGCTGAGATCGAAGATGTTGGGAAACTGCGGGTCACCAGGAGCGGGCACGACCCGGTTGGAGCCACGCAGATCCGTGGCGTCGATCATGCCCTGAGCACCGAACACGAAGTTGCCGGCCTGGTAATCGCAACCGATCTGGCCGCCGCCGATCACGCCGGTGTTGCGTTCGGAGCCCAGATCGAAATTCGGCAGGCGGTTCGGATTGACGTTGGTGTAAGTCTGGCGGTCGCTCCCGCCGCCGACATTGCCGCCGACATAGCATCCCGTCCAGCTATAGACGGCCATCGGCACCGGAGGAGCCTTGGTATAGGGTCGCGCAGCGAGGTCTGCGGCATTCGCAAGGCCGGCGGCGGCTGTCGCGATGGTGCCGAAGGCCATGAATGTCGCAACTTTTGTAAATCGCATAATGCCCTCGAAAAAAACGTTGCTGGAAGAAATGATGTAAATCGTTTGGCTGCGAACCATACACGATCGCGGGCGCGCCCAAAGTCGGCGTCCGCAGATTCGCATGCTTTTGCGGGCGCTGTTGCTAATTTGATGCTAAAAGCGGGTCGTTCGGCGCGTGAAGCGTGCTCGTTGACGCGCAACGACAAGTCGAGTTGCGACCGAGGCGCGCTTCGTTTCTGAAAAAACTACGCTGCGCGGTCGAGATGGGCGACCAGGCCTGCGAACAGGCCGCGGCCATCGGTGCAGCCCATGATGTCTTCGACGTGGTTTTCGGGATGCGGCATCATGCCGAGCACGTTGCCCTTGTCGTTGACGAGGCCGGCAATCGAATGCGCCGCGCCGTTGATATTGTGGCTCTCGTCGACCGCGCCGTCGGCCGAGCAATAGCGATAGAGCACGCGCCCCTCGCCTTCAATGCGCTTGATGGTCTCTTCATCCGCCTCGTAATTGCCCTCGCCATGGGCGACCGGCACGCGGATCACCTGGCCGGCATTGTAGCCGCGGGTGAACGGCGTGTCAGAGCGCTCGACGCGCAGATGCACGTCCTTGCAGATGAATTTCAGCCGCGCGTTGCGCATCAGCACGCCCGGCAGCAGTCCGGCTTCGCACAGGATCTGGAAGCCGTTGCAGACGCCGAGCACGAGGCCGCCCTTGGCCGCATAGTCGCGCACCGCATCCATCACCGGCGCCCGCGCCGCAATCGCACCACAGCGTAAGTAATCGCCGTAGGAGAAGCCGCCCGGCACGACCACGAGGTCGGTACCCGCAGGCAACGACGGCTCGGCGTGCCAGACCATCGCAGGCTCGTGGCCCGAGATCAGTTTCAACGCCCGCGCCATGTCGCGCTCGCGATTGATTCCGGGAAAAACGAGGATGGCGGCTTTCATGGTCGGGTTCCGGGGCGGGGAATTGGAATCGGGCTGGCGCGGAGGCCAATTTGCCAGCAGACATAACCATTTGACGCGGATTTTACCAGTGCTAGCCTTGCCAAGGAGCGTTGTGCACAGGCCATGGCGCTCCATCTGGCCAATCGATTTGCCGGGATGAACGCCATGAATTTCCCGTCTCACCCCAAGTCTCCAGCCGAACCTGTGTCCTCCGAGGGCGTCATCGCCGCCAGCGCCTATGTCGACGGGCGGCGCGTCGCCAATATCGCGATAGAGGAAGCCGCGAGCTGGCGCGCCAAGCCTGGCCACGTGGTCTGGATCGGGCTCTACGAGCCCGACCTGACGCTCCTCATCAGCGTGCAGAAGCAGTTCGACCTGCACGACCTCGCCATCGAAGATGCCAACAACGCCCATCAGCGGCCCAAGATCGAACAATATGGCGACGGCCTGTTCATCGTGGCGCGTACGGCGCAACTGATCGAAGGTCGCATCGCCTTTGGCGAGACCCATCTGTTCGTCGGCGAGGGCTATTTGGTCTCCGTGCGCCACGGCGCCTCGACGTCGTATACCGCCGTGCGCGAGCGCTGCGAGAGCTGTCCCCGCGCGCTTGCGCGCGGCGAGGACTACATTCTCTACGCCATCCTCGATTTCATCGTGGACAATTATTCCCCTGTGCTGGAAACGATCCACGAGGAGGTCGAACAGATTGAGGACGACGTGCTCGCCAATCCGATCACGCGGACCCAGGTCGAACGGCTCTATATGCTTCGCCGGGACCTGTTGCGGCTGCGTAACGCGATCGGCCCGCTGGTGGAAGTCTGCCGCCGGCTCGAGCACGACAACCTGCCGATGGTACGGGCGACCATGCGGCCGCTGTTTCGCGACGTCACCGATCACGTCCGCAACATTCAGGAGCGCATCGATTCGATGCGCGAGGTGCTCGCCTTCGCGTTCGAGGCGAGCCTTCTGGTCGGCCAAGCCCAGGAGACCGCAGTCTCCAAGAAGCTCGCATCCTGGCTTGCGATCATCGCCGTCCCGACCGCAGTCGCCGGCATCTACGGGATGAACTTCAAGTACATCCCCGAGCTGCAGCTCGAATACGGCTACTTCATCGTGATGGGACTGATGGCATTTATCTGCGCCGGCCTGTACTGGCGCTTCCGTCGCGTGGGGTGGCTGTGAGCACGAGACGAACGCGCGTTCCACATCACCCCTAGCTCAGCACTTCGACCCGATAATTCTCGATCACGGTGTTCGCCAGTAGCTTGTCCGCGGCGTCCTTCAGCGCGGCTTCGACCTTGGCCTTGTCGGCGCCGGCGAGTTCGATGTCGAACACCTTGCCCTGGCGGACGCTGGCGACGCCGTCGACGCCGAGCGACTTCAGCGCGCCTTCGATGGCCTTTCCTTGCGGATCAAGGATGCCCGTCTTCAGGGTAACGGTAACACGTGCCTTCACGTCAAAATCCTCTTAGCTTTTCACCAGCACCGGACCGGTGCCCTGCGGACGCTCGTTCTCCATGAGGATGCCGAGGCGCTTGGCGACTTCGGTATAGGCCTCGAGCAGGCCACCGAGATCCCTGCGGAACCGATCCTTGTCGAGCTTCTCGTTCGACTTGATGTCCCACAGACGGCAGCTATCCGGCGAGATCTCGTCGGCGACGATGATGCGCATCATCTCGTTCTCGAACAGCCGCCCGCACTCCATCTTGAAGTCGACGAGGCGGATGCCGATGCCGAGGAAGAGGCCGGTGAGAAAGTCGTTGACGCGGATGGCGAGCGCCATGATGTCGTCGATCTCCTGCGGCGTGGCCCAGCCGAAGGCGGTGATGTGCTCTTCCGACACCATGGGGTCGTTGAGCTGGTCGTTCTTGTAATAGAATTCGATGATCGAACGGGGCAGCTGGGTGCCCTCCTCGATGCCGAGGCGCTGCGACAGCGAGCCCGCGGCGACATTCCGCACCACCACCTCGAGCGGCACGATCTCGACCTCGCGAATCAACTGCTCGCGCATATTGAGACGGCGGATGAAGTGGGTCGGCACCCCGATGTCGTTGAGGTGCTGAAACAGGTACTCCGAGATCCGGTTGTTGAGGACACCCTTGCCCTCGATCACCTGATGCTTCTTCGCATTGAACGCGGTGGCGTCATCCTTGAAGTGCTGGATCAGGGTACCGGGCTCCGGACCTTCGTAAAGAACCTTTGCCTTGCCTTCATAAATGCGACGCCGACGGCTCATTGGGATGTACCGTGTTTTGTTGAAATCCATGTATTTGGTGTGCTCCGGTTACCAGGTTACGACCCACAGCGGAGCTGCCGTGAACGGCCAGGAACCCCATCTGAACCCTTGGAAACAGAACGGGAACCAAGCCTTCAGGCAACCTATCCGATTGGCTCTCCCAGCACAATCGATCCGGCCCATCCGACGCTGACTTATACCGCCTTGCCTGCGGCTTAACGGCTCGTTGTTTCGCCGATTCATGCCCCCTATGTAGGCATGCGCCGGGGCCCTCGCAACGAGAGCCGCCACGTCCAGCGACCTTAAGGAATTGGAAGACGCATGAGCGAATTCAACAAGCGTGAGGAAGGCTTTGAGAAGAAGTATGCCCTCGACGAGGAGCAGAAATTCAGGGCGGAGGCCCGCCGCAACCGGCTGCTGGGGCTGTGGGCGGCCGAAAAGCTCGGAATCACCGGTGAAGCCGCCACCGCCTACGCCAAGGAAGTCGTCGCGGCCGATTTCGAGGAGGCTGGCGATGGCGACGTCCTGCGCAAGGTTATGGCCGATTTCGCCGCCAAGAACATCGCCCTTACCGAACAGGCGATTCGCAGCAAGATGAACGAGCTGATTGCGGTCGCGGCCGCCGAGGTGAAGGCCGGGAAATAGGCTGCCAGCGGGTGGCGGAATGGCGGACGGACGTCCCACCCCGCTGCCCGCCCTCCCGGGCTTGCAGCCGGCTCCTGGCAATGCCAAATGGGCGGCATGTCCCAGGATCACACCCAAGATCACATCTCCAACGTCCTCGCCCAACGCTATGCCTCGCCCGCCATGCGCGCCATCTGGAGTGGCGAAGGCAAGGTCCGCCTCGAACGCGACTACTGGATCGCCGTGCTGAAAGGCCAGCGCGATCTCGGCATTCCTGTGCCGGATGGCGTGATCGAGAGCTACGAACGCGTGAAGGACCAGGTCGACCTGGCCTCCATCATGCGGCGCGAGCGCATCACCCGCCACGACGTCAAGGCGCGGATCGAGGAGTTCTGCGACCTCGCCGGTCATGAGCACCTGCACAAGGGCATGACCAGCCGCGACCTCACAGAGAACGTGGAGCAGTTGCAGGTCTATCGCGGGCTGCAGCTCGTCGAGACCAAGAGCATCGCCGCGCTCATTCGCTTTGCCAGGCACGCCAAGCAATTGCGCGACATGCCGTTCACGGCGCGCACGCACAACGTCGCCGCGCAGGTCACGACGCTCGGCAAGCGCATCGCCATGTTCGGCGAGGAGATGCTGGTTTCGCATCAGAGCCTGGTCAACGTGCTCGACACCTATCCCGCGCGCGGCCTGAAGGGCGCGGTCGGCACCCGGCTCGATCAGATCACACTGTTCAACGGCGATGCCGGCAAGGCGCGCGCGCTCGAGCAGCGCATTCTTGTCCATCTCGGCCTGCCGAAGAGTTTTGATGCGGTTGGCCAGGTCTATCCGCGCAGCCTCGACTTCCGAGCGGTCAGCGTCCTCACCGAGCTTGCCAGCGGCCCCGGCAACTTCGCCAAGACGTTGCGCCTGATGGCGGGCCACGAACTCGCCAGTGAAGGTTTTGCCAAGGGCCAGGTCGGCTCGTCCGCGATGCCGCACAAGATGAACAGCCGCTCCTGCGAGCGCATCAACGGCCTGCATGTCGTGTTGAAGGGCTATCTCGCCATGGCCGCCGGCCTCGCCGGCGATCAGTGGAACGAAGGCGACGTGTCCTGCTCGGTCGTCCGCCGGGTCATGCTGCCGGATGCCTTCCTCGCCATGGACGGCCTGCTCGAGACCCTGCTCTCCGTGCTCGACCAGATGGAAGTGTTCGACGCCGTCGTCGCGACCGAGCTCAATCGCTATCTGCCCTTCCTGCTGACCACCACGGTGATGATGGAAGCGGTCAAAAAGGGTGCCGGCCGCGAAGGCGCGCATGAGGCGATCAAGGAGCATGCGGTCGCGGCCATTCGCGACCTGCGCACCGGCAAGATCGTGCAGAACGACCTGCTGCAGCGTCTCGCTGCCGATCAACGTCTTGGCTTGAGCGAAGCCGAGTTGCAGCGCGTGCTCGATCACGGTCGCGCCAATTCCGGCGATGCCGGCGCCCAGGTCGACTACTTTGCCGAGCAGGTCGACGCGCTGGCGAAGGCGAAGCCTGAAGCGGCCAAGTACACGCCGGGCGCGATCCTGTAAGCCAATAGTGAGTGGCGAGGTGCGAGTGGAAAATTCCATTCGCACCTCGCGATTCGCCCTTTTATTCTTCCTTGAAGCCGTACTCCGGTACATTGCCGCTGGCGCCGTAATATTTGTACGGCAGGAATTTGCCGCTCATGGTGATCTTGACGCGGTCGCCCTTGGGGTTCGGCAGGCGCTCCATGACCATGTCGAAGTCGATCGCCGACATGATGCCGTCGCCATACTCTTCCTCGATGAGCGCCTTCCACGCTGGGCCGTTGACCATCACCAGCTCATAGAAGCGATAGATCAGAGGATCGGTCGGCGGCATCGGCATGCCACGCATCGGCGTTTCGTTGAGCATTGTGGTTTCGGCTTTCGACAGGCCGAACAGTTCAGCGGCGTTCGCGGCTTGCGGCTTCGTCAACTTCATCTGGCCAAGAATCGCGCCTGTTATCAGCACCTCGGAATAGCCGCCGATCTTCTCGCAGATGTATTTCCAGCTCCAGCCCTTCTCGCGTTTGATGTCGAGCAGCTTCTCGGTGAGGTCTTCGCGTTTCATGTCAGGGTCTCCCTTGGCTCAGCACTGTGATGGACCTGCCGCTTTGCGAGGCACGAAACGTGCCAATAAATGAGAGGCTTAGGGCTTCAGAGTTTCCGTAAATCGCCTGATCACCTCCAGCACCGGCTGCTGATCGCCGGCAAAGAACCAGTGATCATTTCCGTCGAGCTCGACGAATTGCGCATCCCTGATCCGGCTTGCCAGATCGCGGCCGGCCGCAATCCGCACGGCCTTGTCGTCCCGCCGGTGCAGCACCAGCGTCGGCACGGCAATTTGCGGCAGCAGATGCCGCACATCGGCGTCGCGAAACGCTTCGAGCACGGCCGAGATGCCGCCGGGACTGGACGCGGCGCGCAACAGCCCCGCCCACCAGGCGCGCGCCTGCTGATCGCCCGCAAGGCTCGGCGCAAAGGCTTCGATCCCGACCGGGCCGCCCCATTGCGCGATGAGGTGCTTGCTCCAGGCATCATACTGGCTGGCGCGCAGCGCGTGTGGATAGTCCTCTGACCAGCAGCCCTTGGCCAATGCGCCGAACAGAATGAGCCTGGCGACGCGGCTGGGATCATCGACCGCAAATTTGATGCAGGCCGGCCCGCATTCGGAGGCGCCGAACAGCACGACGCGACGCGAACCCGCAGCCCGCAGCACGGTGCCGATATCCTCCGCAGTGACACGCATTGCCTCATTCAAAATGTTACTGGAAAACTTCTCGCCCATGATTGGGTCGGTGCCACCGAATTGGTTCGGTGGCCACTATGGCGGGAAAGATCAGCATGGGCGCGCGGCGCGAAGTGGTGTCAGCGGTGACGGAGCAATACCAGTCGGCCAAGCGGGCGGAAAAGGGACGGATCCTCGACGCGCTGTGCGCGACGACGGGCTGGCATCGTAAGCATGCGGTGCGCATACTCCGGCGGCGCACGACGGTTGGGCCCAGCGAGGCCGAGAAACCGCAAGAGCGTAAACGTAGATATGGTACGACGATCAAGGACGCGATGACGGCGCTGTGGGAGGCGTCGGATCGGGTGTGCGGCAAGCGGCTCAAGGTGATGGTCCCGACCTTGCTGCCGGCGCTCGAGCAACATGGCCGATTGCGGCTTGGCCAGGCGGACCGTGATCGTGTTCTGGCCATCAGCGCCGCCACCATTGATCGCCTGCTCGTCGATGTGAAGATTGCGGCGAGCGGCGGCAGGCGGCGCCGTGCCGGATTCTATTCGGCAATCCGGCGCGAGGTCCCGATCCGCACGTTCAATGACTGGAACAGCCCGGTGCCCGGCTTCTGCGAGGTCGACATGGTCGCCCATGGCGGCACGTCGGTGGCCGGCTCGTTCATCCAGACCCTGACGATGGTCGATATCGCCACTGGCTGGACGGAGTGCCTGCCGTTGCTGACGCGGGAGGGTTCGCTGGTCGTCGAGGCGATCAACCGCGCACAGAGCCTGTTCCCCTGGTTGTTGCGCGGCGTTGACTTCGACAACGACAGCGCCTTCATGAACGATGTCGTCGTGCCATGGTGTCGCGAACAGAAGCTCGAAGTGACGCGCTCGCGCGCGTACAAGAAGAACGATCAAGCATTCGTCGAGCAGAAGAATGGTGCCGTCGTCCGCCGCCTCATGGGCTATGGCCGCTTCGATGGCGTCGAGACGGCGCGCGTGATGGGCCGCCTCTATGCGGCCGCGCGGCTCTACGTCAACTTTTTCCAGCCGTCGTTCAAGCTGAAGGAGAAGCGTCGCGAAGGGGCTAAAGTGATCAAGCGCTATCATCCCCCATCGACGCCCTACGAGCGTGCATTAGCGCATCCCAAGGTGACCGCCGCCGTGAAGAAACGGCTGCGCGATCAGTATCGCTCGCTCGATCCGGTCGCGCTGTTGGCCGAGATTCGCGCAACCCAGGACGAACTCGGCAATCGCGTCGATCGTCGTGCCGGACAGGCGCGTGGCCTGCAATCCGTTCACACGAGCAACGCGCCGGTGACCGCGGCGACGTTCGCGAAGACGCTCGGCAAGAGGGTGACCGCCGGCGAGCCGCGTGCCACGCACCGGCGGACTCGTCGGCCCTATAAAACCAGGGTTCGCATGCCGTCCAAGCTCGACCCGCATATTGCTGCTGTCGAGGGCTGGCTCGCGGAGCAGCCGCAACTGACGGCGCTCGCAATCGTCGGTCGGCTGAGCGAGACTCACCCCGAGGAGTTCGGGGCGAGACAGCATTCGATCGTGCAGCGCCTGCTAAGGGCGCTTAGACAAAAGACGGCCGAGCAGTTGGTCGCGGAGCGGCCGCTTGCGGATGCCCCGACCGCCGCTCCATCGCCCGGGGTTGTGGACGGCTCGGGCTATGTAGGGCCCGACCCGCCCACAGCCCCTCTCGTCGAGCAAGCCGGGAAAGCTACCTGGCGCGGCCGATCAGTCGACCTCGCATCCGTGCCATCAGGGTAACAGTTGCTGATGCGGCAATACGG
>NZ_AXAY01000032.1 GCF_000473045.1 Bradyrhizobium sp. WSM3983
CAACCCTGTGCATCGCAGCCTATGGCTTTCTGATCGCCGAGCAGGCGACGATTCCCCCCTCAGGACCACGTTCCGCCCCGTCAGTCCCGGTACCTCGCTTACCCGACGATTATCGACCGAGAGGCTCCGCCCACGCGGCCTGAACGCCACGTCCCGAACTCGATCGCAACCATGCGCGCCCGATTGATCCGCATGCTCATTAAAACCTTGCCGCGATGTCCATGCTGTGGCATCGGCGCAGCATCCAATGGACGACGACGCCCATGACGCAGTAAGATTAGCCGAAGGCGTAACCCACCACTGTTCGCATCCGCAGAGACAAAAGAGGTGGATTACGCCTTCGGCTAATCCACCCTACGGCAGCTCGCCTACGCCGCCTTCTTTTTCTGCGCGAGCTGCGAAAGCTGGCGCATGATCTCCGTGGTGCCGGCGAGCCGTTCTTCCGGCGTCTCCCAATCCTGCAGGAACACCACCTTCATGTCGGGGCGGACCTTGGCGGCCTGGCCGTAGCTGCGGATGAACGTCACCAGACGGTCTGGATGGGCGAAGGAATTGTCGCGGAAGGTGATGACGGCGCCCTTCGGGCCGGCATCGATCTTCCCGACATTGGCCTGGCGGCAGAACGCCTTGATCGCGGCGACCTTGAAGAGATAGCGTACCTCGTCCGGCAGCACGCCGAACCGGTCGCGCATCTCGGCGCCAAAATTCTCGATCTCCTCCTCGCTGTCGAGATCGGCCAGCCGCCGGTACAGCGACAGCCGCACCGAGAGATCGCCGACGTAATCCTCGGGAATGAGCACGGGCATGCCGATGGTGATCGTCGGCGACCAGCGGTCGGCGGCGGGCTCGGACACGCCGGCCTTGAGGTTGACGATCGCCTCCTCCAGCATCGACTGGTAGAGCTCGAAGCCGACCTCCTTGATGTGACCGGACTGTTCCTCGCCGAGCAGATTGCCGGCGCCGCGAATGTCGAGATCGTGCGAGGCAAGCTGGAAGCCGGCGCCCAGCGTCTCCAGCGATTGCAGCACTGTGAGCCGGCGCTCGGCCTGTGCCGTGATCTTCTGCTGCGGCGGCAGCGTAAACAGCGCATAGGCCCGCAGCTTGGAACGGCCGACGCGGCCGCGGAGCTGATAGAGCTGGGCGAGGCCGAACATATCCGCGCGGTGCACGATCAGCGTGTTGGCGTTGGGAATGTCGAGGCCGGACTCGACGATGGTGGTTGACAGCAGGATGTCGAACTTGCCGTCGTAGAACGCGGTCATGATGTCTTCGATCACGGCGGGCGGCATCTGGCCGTGCGCGACCGCAACCTTCATCTCGGGCACATTCTTGTCGAGGAAGTCCTTGACCTCGGCGAGGTCGTCGATGCGCGGCACCACATAGAACGCCTGGCCGCCGCGATAGCGTTCGCGCAGCAGCGCCTCGCGGATCATCAGCGGATCGTGCGGGGCGACGAAGGTGCGGACCGCAAGCCGGTCGACCGGAGGCGAGGCAATGATCGAGAGCTCGCGGACGCCGGTCAGCGCCAGCTGCAGCGTACGCGGGATTGGCGTCGCCGACAGCGTCAGCACATGCACCTCGGAGCGGAGCGCCTTCAGTCGCTCCTTGTGCGTGACGCCGAAATGCTGCTCCTCGTCGACGATGACGAGGCCGAGGTCGCGGAATTTGATCGCCTTGCCGAGCAGCGCGTGGGTGCCGACAACAATGTCGACAGAGCCATCGGTCAATCCCTTCTTGACCTCGTTGAGCTGCTTGGTCGGGACCAGGCGCGAGGCCTGCGCCACGTTCACCGGAAAGCCCTTGAAGCGCTCGGTGAACGTCCTGTAGTGCTGGCGCGCCAAGAGCGTCGTCGGCACCACGACCGCGACCTGCCTGCCGTCGAGCGCGACGGCAAAGGCCGCGCGCAGCGCCACTTCCGTCTTGCCAAAGCCGACGTCACCGCAGATCAGCCGATCCATCGGACGGCCGAGCTCGAGATCCTTCAGGGTGGATTCGATGGCGCCGAGCTGGTCCTCGGTCTCGTCATAGGGGAAGCGCGCACAAAATTCGTCGTAGACACCCGGCTGCACCATCAGCTTTGGTGCCTCGTGCAGATGGCGCGCGGCGGCGATCTTGATCAGCTCGCCCGCGATCTCGCGGATGCGGTTCTTGAGTTTTGCCTTGCGGGTCTGCCAGCCGGAGCCGCCGAGACGATCGAGCTCGACCGTGGTCTGGTCGGAGCCGTAGCGCGACAACAGCTCGATGTTCTCAACCGGCAGGAACAGCTTTGTCTCGGCGGCATAGTGCAGCTCGAGGCAGTCATGCGGCGCGCCGGCGACGTCCAGCGTCTGCAGGCCGATGAAACGGCCGATGCCGTGGTCGACGTGGACGACGATGTCGCCCGCGGTGAGGCTCGTCACCTCCGAGATGAAATTGTCGAGCTTGCGGCTGGCCTTGCGCGGGCGCACCAGGCGGTCGCCCAGAATGTCCTGCTCGCTGATCAGCGCGATCTCGTCGGTCTCGAAGCCGCTTTCGAGGCCGAGCACGGCGAGCATGGTCTCGTTGCGCGGGGTCGCCTGCACCGTTCGCCAGGTGTTGACGCTGGTGGTGTGGGTCAGCTTGTGGTCGCGCAGCATCGAGGTCATGCGATCGCGCGAGCCTTCGCTCCACAGCGCGATCACGACCTTCTTGCGGCTCGCGTGCAGCGCCATCACGTGGCTGACGACGGTCTCGAACACGTTGACCGTGGTGTCGTTGCGCTCCGGCGCGAAGTCGCGGCCCTTGCGGGCGCCGGCATCAACAACGCTCGTGCCGTCGGTCGGCACGGAGAATGGCGTCAGCCGCGCCAGCGGGATGTCCCGGATCAGCTTGCCCCACTCGTCCTCGCTCAGATAGAGCCTATCAGGCGGCAGCGGCTTGTAGATGGCGCCGCCGCCCGGATGCTCCATGGCATCGCGGCGGGCCTCGTAATAGTCCTGGATCTGCTTGAAGCGCTCGCGGACGGCGTCCTCGGCCTGCGGCTCGATCGCGACGGCGGCCCCTTGCAGATAGTCGAACAGCGTGTCCATCCGGTCCTGGAACAGCGGCAGCCAATGCTCCATGCCGGGATGACGGCGGCCTTCGCTGACGGCCTCGTACAGCGCATCATCGCGCTCGGGCGCGCCGAACTCGGCGACATAACCCATGCGGAAACGGCGGATGGTGTCGGTGACGAGCTGGAATTCCGAGATCGGCACCAGATTGAGCGCGCGCATGTCGAGCAGCGTGCGTTGCGTCTCGGCATCGAAGGTGCGGATCGATTCCAGGCTGTCGCCGAAGAAGTCGAACCGGACCGGCTGCTCGAGGCCCGCCGGAAACAGGTCCAGAATGCCGCCGCGCACGGCATATTCGCCGGGCTCGCGCACAGTCGAGGAGCGGTTATAGCCGTTGTGCTCCAGCCAGGCGACGATGGTGTCCATCGGCACGACATTGCCGGGCGCGACCGACAGCGCCTGCGCCGCGACGAGCTCGCGCGCGGGCACGCGCTGCACCACGGCGTTCACCGTCGTCAGCACGATCAGCGGCTTGTCGCTGCCGGTGAGCGAGGCCAGCCGTGCCAGCGTGGTCAGGCGTTGCGCCAAAATGCCGCCATGCGGCGAGACGCGGTCATAGGGCTGGCAGTCCCAGGCCGGGAAGGTCAGCAGCGGCAGATCGGGCGCGAAGAATTGCAGCGCGCGTTCGAGCTGCTGCATCCGCGCCCCGTCGCGGCAGACCACGGCAAGGCTGACGGCCGGCTTCTTCGGCCGCGCCGCGATGGCGCGCGCCAAATCCGAGATCACAAGGCCTTCGGCGCCTTCCGCGACGTTGGCAAGCGTCAGCGCGCGGCCGGGCGTGAGCAGCTCGGCCGGAGATTTCATTCCCGGTTTCATACGTCGCGGTCCGCGATCGGATAGGCCTTGATCCGGGCAAACAACGCGCCGGTGACATCAGCTGGCAGCACCTTGTCACCGGTGATGGCGGCGTAGAGATCGGGATCGTTGACTTCGAGCAGGGTCTCCAGCTCGCTCAATTCAGGCTCGGAGAGATGGCCGATCTCAGCATCCGCGAAGCGCCCGAGGATCAGATCCATCTCGCGCGTGCCGCGGTGCCAGCAGCGGAACAGCAACCGCTTGCGGCGGTCGTCCAGCCCGTTGCTTGATCGTGTCGTTCCCGTCATGTCTCGAATCCAGTCAAACGCCGAAAGCCCGGACGTGCCGGGCCGGGGTGATATAGCCATTGGAACTGGCTCTGTCAGCCCTCGATTTGGCATGGCGCCACCCGCGCGAAGGGCTGCGAAAAAAGACGTGGATGCCCGGCATAAAGCCGGGCAAGACGAGCCGAAACGATCCTGGATTCGCTCTCATGCGCCCCAGCCTGCTCAATCCGCTGTTTGCTCCCGTGACCAGCCTGCCCGGCGTCGGTCCGAAGCAGGACAAGCTGCTGCAGTATCTGCTCAGCCGCAGCGAGACGCCGCGGCTGGTGGACCTGCTGCTGCATCTGCCGAGCCAGGTGATTGACCGCCGCGCCCGGCCCAAAATCCGCGACGCCGTGCAGGGAACCATGGTGACGCTGGAGGTCACCGTCGACCGTCACCGCCCGCCCCCGCCGCGCAATTCCCGCGCGCCGTACCTGGTCTATGCCAGCGACGACACCGGCGAGGTCGTGCTGACGTTTTTCCGCGCCAAACCCGGCTATGTCGAAAAGCTGCTGCCGATGGGCGAGAAGCGCTACGTCTCCGGCACGCTGCAGATGTATGACGGCATCCCGCAGATCGTTCATCCCGACCGCGTGCTTGACGAGGAGGCGATTTCAAAGCTCTCGGGCATCGATCCGGTCTATCCGCTCACCGAGGGCCTCGCGCTCGGCTCGCTCCGCCGCGCGATCGCGCAGGCGCTGCAGAAGCTGCCGACCCTGCCGGAATGGATCGGCCCGGACGTGCTGCGCCGCTGCAATTTCCCGCCGGTTGCCGAGGCGCTCAACCGCGTGCATCAGCCGGTCGAGCTCACGGATATCCTGCCGGACCAGCACTACTGGTCCCGCCTCGCCTTCGACGAGCTGCTCGCCGGCCAGCTCGCGCTCGCCTTGATCCGCGCACAGCTGCGCCGTCCGGCCGGCGTGCGCAATGCCGGCGACGGCCATTTGCGCAACAAGATCGTCGACGCGCTTCCTTACGCGCTCACGCCTTCCCAACGCAGCGCCGCGGCTGCCATCGCCGAGGACCTGCAGCAGCCCGTGCGCATGCTCCGCCTGCTCCAGGGCGACGTCGGCTCCGGCAAGACCGTGGTCGCGCTGCTGGCGGCTGCCGCCGTGGCTGAAGTCGGCAAGCAGGCCGCGCTGATGGCACCGACCGAAATCCTGGCGCGTCAGCACATCAAGACCATCGCCCCGCTCGCCGAGCGCGCCGGCATGCGGGTCGCGATCCTCACCGGCCGCGAAAAGGGCAAGGAGCGCCGCGAGATCATCGCGGGGCTCGCCGAGGGTGAGATCGATCTCCTCGTCGGCACCCATGCGCTGATCCAGGACGACGTGTTCTTCAAGGACCTCGCGCTCGCGATCGTCGACGAGCAGCACCGTTTTGGCGTGCGCGAGCGGCTGGCGCTGACCTCGAAGGGCGAGGCCGTCGACGTGCTGGTGTTGAGCGCGACGCCGATCCCGCGCACGCTGGTGCTGACCTATTTCGGTGACATGGACATCAGCGAGTTGCGCGAAAAACCCGCTGGCCGGCAACCAATCGACACCCGCGCCGTCGCCATGAGCCGGCTCGGTGAGGTCATGGACGGCGTCGGCCGTGCGCTCGTATCGGGCAAGCTGGTCTACTGGATCTGCCCGCTGGTCGAGGAATCCGAGGCCGAGGGCACCGAGCATCTCACCAACGCGACCAAGCGCTTCGAGAGCCTGCAGAAGCGTTTCGGCGACCGCGTCGGCCTCGTGCATGGGCAGATGAAAGGCACCGAGAAGGATCGCGTGATGGGCCAGTTCGCCGCGCACGAGATCGGGCTTCTGGTCGCGACCACAGTGGTCGAGGTCGGTGTCGACGTCCCGGCCGCCACCATCATGGTGATCGAGAATGCCGAACGCTTCGGCCTCGCCCAACTGCACCAGCTTCGTGGCCGCATCGGGCGCGGCTCGGAGGCCTCGACCTGCATTCTGCTCTACAGCGAACCGCTCGGCGAAATGTCGAAGGCACGGCTGAAAGTGATCCGCGAGACCACCGACGGGTTTCGTATCGCCGAAGAGGATCTAAAATTGCGCGGCGAAGGCGATGTGCTCGGCGTCCGCCAGAGCGGCCTGCCCGGCTACCGCATCGCGCGCCCGGAGGTCCACGGCCAGCTCATCACGCAGGCCCGTGACGAGGCGCTGCGCATCATGAAGGACGATCCGAAGCTCAAGGGTGAGCGCGGCGAAGCGCTGCGCTGCCTGCTGTATCTCTACGAGCGGGATGAGGCGATCCCGCTGATCGGGGCGGGTTGACCGGCACCCTCATGATCAGGCTTTCTTCCTCGCAATACTTTCGGCAAACGCCTTCAATAGCGACGCATCGAGCGCCTCGCCCTTTGCGTCGCCGGCCAGATGCTCGAACCATCTGGCAAAACCTTGGTAGATCTGGCTTGCCGGATGATCCGGCCCGAGGAAGCCGGAAATCTCCTGCATCTCCGCGACCCATCGGTGGGCCTTCGGGATCATGTCGGGCAGCGCGACCTCGAGCCGCGCCAGGATCGCGGGCTGGCTGAGCGCGAGCTCGTCGCGCAGCGCATCCGCAGCCCCCGCCTTCGTTGCCGCGACCACCATGGCTGAGCCGATCCCGGCGAGACCCTTGACGATGCCGGCGTAGGACATCTTGAGCGCAGAGGCCGCCCCTACCGGGCCTTCGACGATACGCAGGTCGAGCCCGAAATCCCTGAGCACCGCTACATCCTTGGCATGCTCGCCTGACACGTAGAATGCCGGGCTCTTGCCGCCCGGCTGCGGCGGGAAGCCGATGATGCCGCCATCGACAAAGGGCGCCTGCGCCGAGCCGATGATCTCCTCGATCCGCTTCACCGTGTCGACATTGACGGCGTTGCAGTCAACCACGACCGGCTTCTTGTTGTGCCTGGCGATCAAAGCGGCGAGCCGCTCGGCCAGCGCCACGGCCTCGCCTGGCGGCACGATCGAGAGGATGATGTCGGCGTCCGCGATCGCCTCGTCCTCGGCGCCGACCATGCCGGCATCCGCCGCCCGCTTCAGCGTCGCCTCGCTGCGCCCCTTCAACGACGTCAGTACGCGCGCGCCGTTCTCGCTCAGGCGGCGAGCCACCGCGCTGCCCATCGCACCGGGCGCGAGGATCGCAATGGTCTTTGACATCGACGTGGACATTGGGGGCACTCCAGTTCGAATTCCAAGCGTTGCGCTCAGTTCAACCGGAACATTAGCAGAGGACGCGGACGGCTGCGTGACCTGCGGCCATCCCGCGCAAGAATAGCCCTACTCCACCTTCGCAGGCTCGGGCCGGAGCGTGGATGCATTGGCAATGCGCGCGGCATTGGCCATGCCGGCGAGCGCGGCGGCCTTCTTCGGATCGGGCGCCGAGCCCGGCTGCACCACGCCGGCGGACATGATCAGCGTTGCGGCGTCCTCGGCGCTGAGGTCGACCTCGATGATCTTGCTTTTGGGCACGTAGAAGAAGAAGCCGGTGGTCGGATTCGGCGAGCACGGCAGAAACACCGAGACATGTTCCTCCTGCCCCGGCAGGTTGCGCGCGATGTCCTCGCTCGGCGATTGCGAGATCAGCACGATCGACCACATGCCGGGCGACGGAAACTCGACGAGGCCGACCTTGCGGAAGCTCGAGCCCTTGCCCGAGAACAGCGTCTCGAACACCTGCTTGAGGCCGCGATAGATCGCGCGGACAGCCGGGATCCGGCCCAGGAAGGTCTCGCCGACATCAACCAGCGTGCGGCCGATCAGGTTCGCGGCGAGGAATCCGACCAAAGTGAGCGTGAAGAATGCAACAACAAGTCCCCAGCCGGGAATGACATACGGCAGATAGGTTTCCGGCCGATAAGCCAGTGGCACGAACGGCCGCACCACGCCATCGACCCAGGTGACGAACCACCAGACCAGATACAGGGTGATCGCAATCGGCCCCGTGACGACGAGGCCCGTGAGGAAATAGTTGCGGAAGCGGCCCATCAGGCCGGTATGCGGTTCCGGCGCGGGATCAAGCGGCGCAGGCGCGTCGTCGCGGGGGGTCATTCGGGTTCCAGGTCGGTCGCTACACTCAAGCTAGGGACTTCTAGCAGGTTTTGGAAGAGTGCGACCCGATCCCTTCTGCCTATTCCACCGTCACCGACTTGGCGAGATTGCGCGGCTGGTCGACGTCTGTGCCCATGACCACGGCCGTATGGTAGGCCAGCAGCTGCACGGGGACGGCATAGACCATCGGCGTGAAGGCCGCGGCCATGTCAGGCATGACAATGGTGACCAGCGAATCCACCGTCGCCTCCGCCGCGCCCTTGGCATCGGTCATCAGGATGATGTTGCCGCCGCGGGCAGCGACTTCCTGCATGTTGGAGACGGTCTTCTCGAACACGCGGTCGTAGGGCGCGATCACGACGACCGGCATGGTCTCGTCGATCAGCGCGATCGGGCCGTGCTTGAGCTCGCCGGCGGCATAGCCCTCGGCGTGGATGTAGGAGATTTCCTTCAGCTTCAGCGCGCCTTCGAGCGCCAGCGGATAGCTGGTGCCGCGGCCGAGATAGAGCACGTCGCGTGATTTTGCGATCCTGTGCGCGAGCTTTTCGATCTGGAGCTCGGTGGTGAGCGCATCCGACATCAGGCGCGGGATCTCGACGAGGCCGTGGACGAGCTTGGTCTCGTCCTCGGCGGACAATTCGCCGCGGGCCTTGCCGGCCGCGATCGCAAGATTTGCCAGCACCATGAGCTGGCAGGTGAACGCCTTGGTCGAGGCAACGCCGATCTCGGGGCCCGCCAGCGTCTGCAGCACGGTCTCGCTCTCGCGCGCGATGGTCGAGGTCGGGACGTTGACGACGGCAATCGTATGCGCGCCCTCGGCCTTGGCGTAGCGCAGCGCAGCCAGCGTGTCGGCGGTCTCGCCGGATTGCGAGATGAAGATCGCGAGATCGCCCTTGCGCAGCGGCGCTTCGCGGTAGCGGAATTCGGAGGCGACATCGACCTCGACCGGCACGCGTGCAAAACGCTCAAACCAGTATTTTGCAACGATGCCGGCGTAGCTCGCGGTGCCACAGGCCGTGATGTTGATGCGCTGGATGTCCTTGAAGTCGAACGGCAGCTTGACCGGCAGCGAGACGCGCTCGGTCGCCATGTCGACATACCGCGCCAGCGTATGGCCGACCACTTCCGGCTGCTCGTGGATCTCCTTCGCCATGAAGTGGCGATAATTGGCCTTGTCGACCAACGAGGTCGAGGCGGCGTGCTTGATCTTGCCGCGCTCGACGGCCTGGCCGTCCTTGTCGAAAATCGCAGCGCTCTTGTGGGTCAGGACGACCCAGTCGCCATCCTCGAGATAGCTGATCGTGTCGGTGAACGGGCCAAGCGCGATCGCGTCCGAGCCGAGATACATCTCGCCGTCACCATAGCCGATCGCCAGCGGCGGGCCGTTGCGGGCGCCGATCATGAGGTCGTCGTCGCCGGCGAAGATGAAGCCGAGTGCGAAGGCGCCGCGCAGCCGAGAAAGCGTCAGCTTGACTGCTTCCACCGGCTTGTTGCCGCGCGTCAAGAGATCGTCGACGAGGTGCAACACGATCTCGGTGTCGGTCTCGGTGTGGAACACCGTGCCCTTCTTTTCGAGCTCCTCGCGCAGCTCGCGGAAATTCTCGATGATGCCGTTATGGACGACAGCGACGCGCTCGGTCGCATGCGGATGGGCGTTGTTGACGGTCGGCCTGCCATGGGTAGCCCAGCGGGTGTGACCGATGCCGGTCGTGCCCTTCAGCGGCTCGGCTTCCAGCCGCCTCTCCAGATTCTTCAGCTTGCCCTCGGCGCGTCGGCGCTCGAGATGCTTGCCTTCGAGCGTGGCGACGCCCGCGGAATCGTAGCCGCGATATTCAAGACGTTTGAGCGAATCCACCAATTGCTCTGCAACCGGCTCGCGCCCGAGAATGCCGACAATCCCGCACATGCGGATCAATATCCCCCAAATCGTCGAAAAATCGCCTAAACGACGCGCTCGGTTTTTAGCGAAGTTCCTAAGGAACCAGATACTCAATAATTATGACGGATTGCGACAGCGTCCGATGACGGCAACCCCACGCCTGCGTCGATGTGGCCGGCCTTTAACCGCGCGGATTAACTCGTTGTCAACAAATTTGACCAACGATTCGAGTCCGGGAGATCAAGACCATGAAAGCCACGTCCGACCGCAAAGGTCTGTCTTCGATGTACATGCGTGCCAGTGAGACCTCCGGCACGCATCTCGCGCATTGGCCGCCGCCCCAGCGCGGCAGGGAAAGCAAGCCCGTCTTCATCAAGCACGCAGCCGGTGAGCCTGCAAAGCGCGCCAAGCCGCGCGGCTGGCGCCTGACGCGCGCGATCTTCTCCGAATTCGCCGACGACGAATAACGCCGCTCACTTCTGAGGCGGCTTCTCAGTTTTCTTGCCGCTCGTCTTCATCTCGCGGTAGCGCGCAGCGCCGCCTTCGCGGATGGTCTGCTGGTTGCGCTCCAGCGCCATCGCATCGTCGGGCACGTCGCGCGTGATCACCGAGCCCGAGCCGATATAGGCGCCGTTGCCGATCTTCACCGGCGCAACCAGCGACGAGTTGGTGCCGACGAAGGCGCCCTGCCCGATCACCGTCTTGTGCTTCTTGAAGCCGTCGTAGTTGCAGGTGATGGTGCCTGCGCCGATGTTGGAATTGGCGCCGACGGTGGCATCTCCAATGTAGGAGAGATGGTTGACCTTGACGCCGGCCTCCAGCGTCGCGGCCTTGGTCTCCACGAAATTGCCGATCCGCGCGCCGTCGCCGAGCGAGGTGCCGGGGCGCAGCCGCGCATAGGGGCCGATCGAGACGTTCTTGCCGAGCGTGGTCTGCACGATATGCGAGAAGGAGTGGATCACGGTGCCGTCGGCGATCGAGACGCCAGGTCCGATCACCACGAACGGCTCGATCGTGACGTCCGTGCCGAACACGGTGTCGGCGGCGAGATAGACGGTTTCCGGCGCGATCAGCGTGACGCCGCCCTCCATCGCAGCCTTGCGCAGCCTTGCCTGCATCACGGCTTCCGCTTCCGCAAGCTGGGCCTTGGTGTTGATGCCGCGCACCTCGTCCTCACTGGTCTCGATCACCACGGACTCCCATCCATTGTCGCGGACGATCCCGACCGCATCGGTCAGATAATACTCGCCCTTGGAATTGGCATTACCGATCTTGTCCAGGATCGTGAGCGCGCGGCGGCCATCGATCGCCATCACGCCGGCATTGCACAGATCGATCTTGCGCTCGTCCGCGCTGGCGTCGGCGTGCTCGCGGATCGCGACCAGGCGGTCGCCCTCGACGATGAAGCGGCCATAGCCGGTCGGGTCCGCCGCGCGAAAACCGAGCGCGGCAATCGCAGCACCTTTCGCGAGCGGTGCTCGGAGCCGCGCAAAAGTCTCGGCCGAGATCAGCGGCGTATCGCCGAAAGCGATCAGGACGTCGTCGACGCCGCGCGCAATCGCCTCCCGCGCCCCCAGCACCGCGTGCGCGGTGCCGAGCCGGTCGGCCTGCACGAAGATGAGCGCATCGGAGCGGATACGTTTCGCCTCGTCGGCGACGGCCTGATGATCGGGGCCGATCACGACTGCGAGCGCAGTGCCGGTTCCGCGCGGAGCGCCGCCGAGCACATGGGCGAGCAGCGTCTGGGAAGCTAAGGGATGCAGCACTTTCGGCAGGCTGGATCGCATGCGCGTGCCTTCGCCGGCGGCGAGCACGATCGTGAGGCTTGAGCGGGCGGTCATTGCAATCCTGTCAGATATGGCCGAATCGATCATCACATCGGCGGGCGACAAGTCGATGTCGCCTGAGCTTATCGCCTTGCTACCCCCGCAAACGCCCGGAATTCAAGTGCGGGTGGGTTTTCCTGTTAATGTTCCTTGATTGATTCGGGGACGCCAGACAGGGCTGGGCACTATACGTTCATGGCAAAGGATTCCGACCCACTGGCGGATGCCTTCGGCGACAAGGAGACCGGCGGGCTGTTCTCCGGACTCTTGGCTGAAGAAAGCACGTTCGATCGCCGTATGCTATGGCGGCTGGGCTCGTGGGGCGCGGCCGCCGTCGGCGCCGTCGTGATCGCCGTGATGGCCAACCAGGCCCAGCTCGGCTGGCGACGCGACCAGGTCGCCTCCGCTGATCTCGCCCGCCAGTCCGACCGGCTCCAGGTGCTGACCAAGGAGAGTCAGCTCGAAGCGCGCCGCCTCACCTCCGCCATCGACACGCTGAACACCGATCGCGACCGGCTCTATGCGCGCGTCACCGTGCTCGAGCAGGGGCTCGATTCCGTCACCGGCGCCATCGCCAGGCAGAGCGCGACATCGCCGCAGACGCCCGCCGCGAAGCCGCAGGACACGCCGGTCGCCGCCGCGCAGCCCTCGACCCCGGCCCCGGATGTCGCGCCGGTCGCCTCGACCGCGGCGTCGCTGGTCGACAAGCCGCGCGTAACCGCCGGCAAGGAGCCCAAAGACAATTCGAAAGAGGCGGCGAAGGATCAGCCGAGCCCGCCGCCGCAGACTGCCTCTGCCGCTTCGCTCGTTCCGCAGTCGCCGGTGACGACGTCGGCGCTGCCGATCCTTCCGCTGGTGCCATCGAAGTCGATCATGGCGCCGCCTGATCCGGCGGCGTCGAAACTGATTCAGCCCGAGACGGCCGAGAAGGCCGCCGAGAAGAAGCCCGAGGCAGTGCCCGCTCCCACCGAAGTCGCCGCGGCCCCAGCCAGGCCGCCCGAGGCAATCGAAGCCGAGTCTCCCGCGATCGCGGTCCAGCAGACGCGCTTTGCGATCGATCTCGGCGGCGCGAACTCGGTCGACGGCCTGCGCGTACTCTGGCGCGGCCTGAGCAAGTCCAATCCAGAAGTCGCGGCGCTGCGGCCGATCATCATGATCAAGGAAGGCAATAACGGCCTCGGGATGCAGCTCCGTCTGGGTGCCGGCCCCCTGATCAATGCCGCCGCCGCCGCAAAGCTCTGCGCAGGCCTTGCCGAGAACAACCGCCATTGCGAGACGACAGTGTTCGACGGCCAGCGCCTGTCGATGCGCGGCGGCTCGGACAAGTCCCAAGACAAGAACCAGGACAAAGGCCAGGACAAGGGTTCAGACAAGGACCAGGACAGGAATTCGGAAAAGAGCCAGGACGCGGTGCCGCAGGCTGAAACCGCGCCCGCGCCCGTCGCCAAGCCAGACAAGCACCGCCGCAGCTACACTTCCAAGCGCTCATCAAAGCGCGAGGAGCCCGCGCCCGCGCCAGCACCCGCGGCACAGCCGGCCGCTCAGGCCAAGCCGGAGACGGCGTCGGCGAGTTCGACGATATCGTCGTTCTTCAGACGGTAGGACTATCGGAGCTTTTGATTGAGTCGCGAGGGCGTCTCACCTGAGACTGCGCCACTCAAAGAATGGCTACCAACTGGCTGATCTTGATTGCCGCGCAAATGATCATGCCCCAAAGCGCAAAATTGACCTGCAACGCCTCAACCATTGCCAACCTCGCTCGCATCCTCGTAGTCGCGTTCTTGAACGACGCGATCTGCTCCTGATTGGATCAGCGATCACGTCCACGCTTCAAGTCGGATGTTAGGCGACGTTGGACCCCTCGCAAATCCGTATGGCTACGGTTCCGATGCGTTCGGGGAGGCCCGAGCGATGCCCCGGTGTAAAAATCCCCTCGCCCCTGTTGCTCCATTCCGCCATCCCGACCATATTGCCGGCATGACAAAAAAGCCGTTTCGCCTCACGCCCTATCAGGTCCAGTTTCTCATCGTCGTCGGTTTCGTCACCGTCGGCTGGGCGCTCTATGTGCGCTATCTCGCGATCGAGTTCTCGCAAGTAGCACTCGCATGCGATGCCGGCTTGCAGACCATGATCTGCAAGGCGCGCTCGGTGTCGACGTCGCTGTTCAAGAATTCGGTGTTCGGCATTGTCGCGCTGGTGATCGCGACGCTGAACCTGATGCGGCCGTCGATCGTGCTGCTCACGCTGGGCGTGGTCGCAGCCGGCCTCGGCATCGTGCTCTACAACATCGTGCTGTCGGGCCTGGCGATCGGCCTGCTCATCCTTGGCTTTGCACGGCCCGCGCCCGCCACAGCGTGAGCGCGAACAACAGATAGATCGCGCAGGTCCACATCGCCTGCCAGTTGTCGCGGCCTTCGTTCAGGATCACATAGACCGCCGACAGCGCCAGCAGCCCCGCGAACAACGCTTCCGCGATCGGGCGCGCGCCGATCTGCGGCCGGTTCAGCATCAACAACGCGAACGGCACCACCGCCATCGTCAGCGACGCATAGGGGAAGTCGCGGTAGCGCGGGTCGAACACGAAGCCGAGCGCGGTCTCGGCCGCGATCACCGCCGTGACCGCCAGGGTCAGCCCCAGCACGGCGGAGAGCTTCGACCATTTCCGCCCCTCGCGCGGACCGAGCAGGTCGAGGAAGCTCGGCAGGTTGCGGCCAATGACGAGCGCCTGCGCACAGAAGATCGGCGAGAGGATGCCGGCCAGCAGCAGCGCCCCCCATTGCAACCAGCCGCCCCAGCCGTAGCTCTCGTAATACATCTTGTCGGCAGCGATCCCGAGCAGGATGCCCGCCGATGTCGCGGAGATACCGACGCCAAGCCAGGTCGAGAAGCGCGGCGTCCAGGGCCGGCGGCGCAGCGTGATGCCGGCAACCGCAAACACCAGCACGCTGAGGCCCATGCCGGCGCCCATGTACCATTTCCAGAACGGGAAATTGCTGATCGGCTCGCCCGGCGGATATTTCAGCTGGCGACGCACGGAATCGATCAGGCCCCAATAGCCGCCGACAGTGCCTTCGAGCCGCCGCTTCCACGGCTGGTCATAGGCCTCGATCAGGTTGACGCGAAATTTCTGCGCCTTCGCGAGCCCGAGGATTTCCGAGACAACGCGCGCCTGATTGGTGCGTGACGGCAGCGCGCCCTCGCGCATGCGGCCTTCGCTCGGCCAACCGGTCTCGCCGATCAATATCTCCTTGCCGGGGAAAGCCACCGCCATCCGTTCGCGGATCGCCTCGACATGGCTCGCCGCGAACTTCGCCTTCACCGGCATATCCTCCCAATAAGGCAAGATGTGAATCGTGACGAAGTCGACGGCATCATAGACATCGCGGTTTTTCAGCCAATACTCCCAGACGTCGGCATAGGTCACGGGTACGGTGACCTGCGCCTTCACCGAACGGATGATCGCAGTGAGGTCCGACGTCGTCATCTCTCCGCGCAGCAAGACCTCGTTGCCGACGACGAGCGTGGAGATGGTGTCGGGAAATTCCTTGGTGAGGCGGACCGCGGTCGCTACTTGCGCAAAATTCTTCGCGCGATTGCTGCTGAGCCAGATGCCCTGGATCACCTTCAGGCCGCCGATCCTGGCCGCGACCGAAGGCACCTGGTCGAGCCCGTTCTCGAGCGAATAGGTGCGGACGCAGTCGGTGATCTGCTTGAGTTGGCGCAGGTCCTGCTCGAGCTGGTCGGCCTCGATATGGGTCCATTCGTTCAGCGGCGTCTGCTCGCCGCGGAACGGCGCGTAGGACACGCACTGAACCTTGTCATTGGGATCGATGGGGGCGCGCGCGAGCGTGATCGGCGTGGCCAACCACCACCACACGGCAGCAATCGCACCCAGGGAGACGAGCAGGAGCGCCAGTGGCGTACGAAGTGAAATCGGTTCGGTCCTCCGCGAAGGGCCCGTCGATTACCTGCTCGCACGCCATCTGCCAAGGGGGGACACGGGCGAGGCGCTCGCTCTCCCCGGCGAATTGGGCTGCGGCCGTTCGACCGGGCCCTAGGATCGTGACTTTGCTGGACAAAAATCCAAATTCAGGTCATGGGATTTTGCGGGACTTTTCCGCCGCATTGGAGACCCATTTGGACGCCATCACGTCGGCGCCCGCGAGGTCCCGCCATGCGGGCGGACGGTTGAGATATTGGGGAATTCATGCGGCGACGGGTGTTCGAGTTACGAAATGCGGTCCTGCGGCAGTTCGCCGCCACTTTGGCCGTCTCCTCCCTTGTCCTCCTGGCCAGCCTAGGTGGCGCCTCCGCCCAGAGCGGCTCGCCCGCCCCCGATCAGGGCAAAGCCGCCGCCCAGCCCGCCGACGCCGCCAAGGACGCCACCGCCCAGAACCAGCGCCGCACCGATGAATTCGCCGAGGCCGCCCAGGCTATCAACGGCCCGGCCGGCAATCCGGAATGCGTCTGGCTCGGCCGGCGCGTGGTGCGGCTGATGTGGCGGGATGACCTCGATACCGCGTTCCGCCATCTCGACCTCTATGACCGCTTCGGCTGCCCGGGCGGCCACATCCAGGCCGCGTTCCGCTGCCTGACCCGCTTCGGCGCCCAGATCGATCCCAAGGTCGCCGAGACCCTGGACAGCCGCGTGCACGCCTGCTGGATCAATCCGGCCTCCCAACCGCAGCAGGCGGCGGCCGCGGCGTCCCAGCCTGCAGCACCGACGGCAGGCAATTCGCAGCCACCCCAGCCGGCCGCGAGCCCCGCGCCTGCGGCAAGCCCGACGCCGGCCCCCCAGAAATAACCGCGATCGTTTCAGCCTTCGTTCAGGAACGATCGGCGATATCTGCGGTTGGCACTGCCGCGCTTCCGAAAGACCATGCCCTCATACGGACATGAGGCCATGACAGTTGTGAAACCGCGCGGCAGAGGTATGCTCCATTTGCCGCGGACTTGGTCGGATCTCGGGGTCGGATCCGCTTCCCTGCCCCCTCAGCCCCTTTTGGTTTAGCCGCGATGCGCGTTGTCGCCGCCGTTCTGTTGCTCGTGTCCATGCTCCACGCCGGCCTCTGGGGAGTCCTGCGCGACAAGGAGCCCGCGCCGGACTTCAAGGGCCTATTGCCGAGCCTCTCTTATACGCCGTTCGAACCGGGGCATGTCGTCGACAACAACGTCGACCCCGACAAGATTCGCGCCGATATGAAAAAGCTCTCGACCCTCACGCGCGCCATCCGATCTTACTCCGCGACGGAAGGCAACGAGTTGGTGCCGCCGATCGCCGCCGAGTTCGGCCTCAAGGTCACAGTCGGCGCCTGGATCGACAAGGATCCGGACCGCAACGAGCGCGAGACCAAGGCCGCGATCGAGCTCGCCCGCAAGAACAGCAATGTGAACGGCGTGGTCGTCGGCAACGAGGTGATCTATCGCGGCGAGCAGAAGGTCGAAGACCTCATCGAGATGATCAAGCGGGTGAAAAGCGCGGTCCGCGTTCCCGTCACCACCGGCGAGATCTGGAACATCTGGCGGGATAATCCCGACCTCGGCTCCAACGTCGATTTCATCGCCGCTCACGTCCTGCCCTATTGGGAAAACTTCCGCTCGGACCAGGCGGTCGACCAGGCCGTCGACCGCTACAATTTGTTACGCAACCAGTTCCCGGGCAAGCGCATCGTGATCGCCGAGTTCGGCTGGCCGAGCGCGGGCTACAATTTGCGCAACGCCGACCCGGGTCCGTTCCAGCAGGCGCTGACCTTGCGAAACTTCGTCAGCCGCGCCGAAGCTCTCGGCATGGAATACAACATCGTCGAGGCCATCGATCAGCCCTGGAAGTATTTTGAGGGCGGCGTCGGTCCGTACTGGGGCATCCTCAATGCCAGCCGCGAGCCGAAATTCGCCTGGACCGGCCCGGTCGAAAACCCCGACTATTGGAAGCTGATGGGGATCGCGCTCCTGGCCGGCATCCTGCTGTCGCTGCCGATCCTGCGGCTGGAGCAGCCGACCGCATGGCAGGCGTTCCTGTTGTCGGCCACCGCCAACGGCGTCGGCGCCTGGGCCGCGACCGTGTTTGCATTCTGGAACGGGCACTATTTCATCTTCGGCTCGGCCTTCGCGCTGACGCTCGGCATGATCCTCCTAGTTCCTCTTGTCCTGATCGCGATGGCGCGCATCGACGAGATCGCGGCCGTCGCGTTCGGCCGGCCGCCGCAGCGGCTGCTCGCCAAGAGCAAGCCCGTCGAGAACGTGCCGGAGAATTACTATCCGAAGGTCTCGATCCACATTCCGGCGTATTTCGAGCCGGTCGAGATGCTGAAGCAGACGCTCGATGCGCTGTCGCGGCTCGACTATCCCAACTACGAATGCGTCGTCATCATCAACAACACGCCGGATCCCGCATTCTGGCAGCCGATCCAGGACCATTGCCGCACGCTCGGTGAACGCTTCAAGTTCATCAACGCCGAGAAGGTGCAGGGTTTCAAGGCCGGCGCGCTGCGCATCGCCATGGACCGCACCGCCGTCGATGCCGAGATCATCGGTATCCTCGATGCCGACTATGTGGTCGAGCCCGACTGGCTGAAGGATCTCGTGCCGGCCTTCGCCGACCCGCGCGTCGGCCTGGTGCAGGCGCCGCAGGAGCATCGTGACGGCGATCTGTCGATCATGCACTACATCATGAACGGCGAATATGCCGGTTTCTTCGACATCGGCATGGTCCAGCGCAACGAGCTCAACGCCGTCATCGTGCACGGCACGATGTGCCTGATCCGCCGCGCTGCGATGGACATGGCCGGCGGCTGGTCCAGCGACACGATCTGCGAGGACTCGGACCTCGGACTTGCGATCCAGGAGCTCGGCTGGACCACCCACTACACCAACCACCGCTACGGCAAGGGGCTGCTCCCCGACACCTACGAGGCCTTCAAGAAGCAGCGTCACCGCTGGGCCTATGGCGGCCTCCAGATCGTGAAGAAGCACTGGCGCTACTTCCTGCCCGGCAAGAGCCGGCTGACGCCCGACCAGAAGCGCGAATACGGTCTCGGCTGGCTGAACTGGCTCGGGGCCGAAAGCCTCGGCGTGGTCGTGGCACTGCTCAACCTCGTCTGGGTGCCGATCGTCGCCTTCGCCGACATCGCCATCCCCGACAAGATTTTGACGCTGCCGATCGTCGGCGCCTTCGTCGTCTCGCTCGTGCACTTCCTGTCGATGTACCGCGCGCGCGTCGCGATCAAACCCGGCCAGATGCTGGGCGCCATGATCGCCGCGATGAGCGTGCAATGGACGGTGTCGCGCGCGGTCGCGCAGGGACTGATCACCGAGCACATCGCGTTCGCGCGCACCTCCAAGGGCGGCCTGTCCAGGATGTCGATCGAGTTCCAGGCGTTCTGGGAGGCCGTGATCGGCGCCCTGCTCCTGATCGGCTCTGGCGTGCTGATCGCCTCCAACAGTTTCAGGCAGATCACCGAGATCTACATCTTCGCCGGCGTCCTGGTGCTGCAAAGCCTGCCGTTCCTGGCCGCGGTTGCGATTGCGATCCTCGAGCTCAGCCGCATCAATTCGTTCCAGTTCTGGCGCGACAGCGCGATCCGCACCGCCGAGCTGATCGGGCTGCGCCCCGTCGCCCTGCCGGCGCCCGGCAACGCGCAGCCGGTGCCGAGCGAGGTGCGGCGGGAGGCGAACTGAGCTCGACGTGGACGACGGGCCACCAATCGAGGTGAAAATCCCCGGTTAAGCGGTGGAAACTTCGGACGAATCGCCGGTCCTGCCGCGATCTTCGGCAGCCATTCGCGCTATTGACCTCCGCGCCCCATCCCCCTACACAGCGCGGGCCGAAAGCATGATCCGGAAACATCCGGTTTTCCCCGTGACGCAAGTTGAGCGTAGCGGCAAGACATGCTTTTCCAGATGACCGAGACGATGGCGATCGATTTCAAAGCCATCAGCGGCCATGGGAGCGCGTAGCTCAGCCGGTAGAGCACGTGACTTTTAATCACGGGGTCCTGGGTTCGAGCCCCAGCGCGCTCACCAAAATAAATCAATGACTTAGATCGATCTTCCGCCGACGCCAAAAAACAGCACGTCTGCACCGCATCTACAAATCGATTGCGATGGCACACATGAGACCGCCGATTTTTCCTCCACACTCAGGCGGCACGGATTCGCAGCAATACCTTCATCGCGCGCGGCAGTTCCGCGAAGCAGCAGTGCGCTTGCCCGACTCGCGAAACGGCGACCAAAACTGGCCGAAATATGCGCTGATCACGCACGCCATTGAGTTGGCGCTAAAGGGCTTCGTGTTTCATTCGGCCAGGAGCAGGACGATCGCGAACGAGCCAAGACAGCATGATCTCGTCGGCTGGCATGAAGCCGCCGTCAGATTCGGGCTGGAATACGACGCGACCATTGCCGAGAACGTCGGTTTTCTGAATGAGCTCCACCGGACCCACTTCATGCGGTATCCAGTGCGACAGGCGGGACCGGTGCCAAATCCTGAGACGATCGCGGACCAGACCGTCGACCATCTCCTTTTCGAGATAACCCAGGTCGTCAATCCTCGTTGAGGGTACACTTAACTCCGAAACCAGCCACGACCCGATTAAGCCTTGTTCGCCGCCTGCTGGCTTCGGAGCTTCGGTCCACGCTTGGCGGACAGCATCAATTGAGTGCTGGACCGTCACGGCAATTGCATCGCGCTCGCCGCAGGCACAGGAACGTTTCCATGCGCGGGGACTCTTACAGTCGCAATCGATCCTATGTTGCTCGTGGATCGAACGATGGAAAAAGCCGTTGCCTATGCCATCTCAGCGCTCCTTGTGGGCTTCGGTGCCTGGATACTCGTCGTTGGCCTCTCCTCTAGCTCGCCCGCCCTTTGGACCCTCGTGGCGCTGGTCCCGATTACGATTGGAATCGTGAGCGCTTTTGGCCCGACGTGACTTGATGGGGACAATTGGAGATGGGTCAGCGCGTCTGCATTTTTCGAATCGAGGTTCTGTGGTCGCTCCACTGGTGCGTCGCATTCGGGGGTGTAGGCGTGAGCCAGTTTCTATCGATGCTGCTGCTAGTTACTGCCGTCTTTCTGACCGTCTGCTTCGGAGTGGCGGCCTGGCGCCTCACTGATGAGAAGGACCTCGACGTCACCGGCCAAATCGCGCGTCAGTCCTATGGATGGAAGGCGCCTCCGACCCGGTAACCGTGGCCCTCGCCGGCACCCGGCAACCGCCGTCCTCGTAGACGTGGTTGTAAGCCGGCAGCACTTGCCGCTTATCCGATGGAGCGGGGATCCGTGCAGAGCATCTTGCCCACACAGAGGTCACCATCGACGGAGCCTTACGGTCCAGCGCTCTTGTGCCGCTCCAGCAGCGCCAGTTCGACGTGTTCCGCGAGCACGGTCAGATGATTGGCCAGCCGATCAAACAGTTCGCGCTTGGCTTTGTCGGTCGCAAGATCGCGGATCAGTGCGCACTCGGCTGCGTCTGTGCGCAACTTCTCTAGCTGAGCCTGGCAGTCTTTCATGGCTCGTCGCCCGCCAATTGCCGCTCTTTCCCGAAAAATTTGACAGGGAAACTGCAGAGTCAACCCGGGAAGGCTCGCACCGCTATCGCCTCTCGACAGAGCCGCAAGACGGCCCCGGCCGTGGGGGCTTTTTTGGGGTGTAGGGCCGGGGCCACTGCAGATGCTAGGTCTTTTGGGGAAGGCCCAAGCAAATGGAAGCTTACACCTGGATCGAAGCGCTGCTCTGTTCGTTTCAGCACATTCGGCGATGTTTTTCCGGGTAGCAACACGCCGAATATTGCCTGATTTTCCCGACTTTATTCACATGGACAAATGTACTTCGATGAAGTGGTGCGGCTTACTTCGCCAATCGCAGCGAGTAACGTGGTACCATCCTTGCTCGTCCAAAGCACTTTGCCTGCCGTGCCTTCAGCTCTCCGGGGCTGCAACCGTCGCCGGCACGCTCAGCGGAGCGCCCCCCACCGAGACAGGCCCGATAGATTTCGACTGCCGAACCATCCGCTTGCGCATCATCAGCCGATCACGCGCGCGCCCTCTTGGGATGGACGAGGTTATGTCCGACGTCATGGTACTTTGCAACGCATCGATCTTCGCGATCAGCGTTGAAAGCTGCGGCGATATCTTCTTCACGTCGCCCCGTTCGTCCGTGATGCTCTGTCGGAGCGACAGGAGGGTCGTTGAATCCTGCTGCCGCAGAGCCACGTTCTGCTGCAACGAGGAATTGATCTCCTGCAGCGCGGCGGCCTGCTGCTGCTGGGCTGACTGGATGTCCTTCAAAGCCGCGACAATCGGATCCGGTTCCGGCGCGGCGGCTTCCCGGCTCGGAAGCAGTGCGGCCAAGCTGCTGATATTCGGCGACGGAAGATCAAACGGCAATGTGTAGATCGCCGCCGCGCCATTGATCGCCAAGGCACATACCGACAGTGCCAGGACCGATTTCCGGCTGGACCGCTTGCCCGGTACCGGCGTTTTGGCAGCTTCAGGTTCGGGTTGGGGTTCGAATGCTGCGGCTGCAAGTGCTGCGGCGTCGAGGTGTTCGGCAAAGCCCTGCGTTTCGGATGTCGTGGTCATGCGCATTGACCTCTTGAGCGAGCAAAAGGAGGCCGTCGCCGGAACGTCCTCGCGACGCCTCCCTTACGCAGCACCCACTTACAACTGCCTAGAATTGTGGGCTTTTCGGATTAATTCCACGTTAGCGACGTGGCCGCCAGGCCTGTCCAGCCACCCCGGCCGATTACGGGGCTATGCGATGGAATTGGCGGTGCGAATAGCAGAGATGGTGCATCAAAACTCCGCATGTCACTTCAGCGAGATCACAATCGCGCTGAGATTGGCCGCCAGCTCCAGCCCCGCCTTCGGGCCCTGGAGCACGATCGTGACGCCCTTCTCGTTGCGGAGGTGGACGCCGCTGACGCCGCCGACCAGCGCGAAGCTGCCGCCAACGGAGCTGTAGGTACCAGCGAACTCACCCACCTCGCGAATATCCGAGGCCCAGCCGTCGAGACGGCCGACCGTGGCACCGGCGGTGATGCCAAAGCTCAGGCCGCTGACTTTGAACGGATAGGTCTTGCCGCGATAGACCAGCGTTCCGCTGCCGACACCGCCGCCGACCAGCAGGCCGGCCTTGACGATCTTGACCCGGACCTGGCCGCCCGCCTGTGCGAAAGATGGGGTCGCCGGCGCGGCGAGCCCGAGTGCCAGCACGAGCATTGCAATCAGACGGAACACGCGCACGCGCCGTTCAGGGTTTTGCGGCATCGACCTTCTTCCAGGTCTCATCAGGATCGAACAGCGTCGTGCGCCCAGCGATGAACTCCGTGCGCTTGCCGAGGTCCTTCTGGTAGACGGTGCCGGCATGATTGACGAGGAAGGTCATGACGCCGGAATTGCCATATTCGGCAGGCCAGGCGATCAGGCCAAAGCCGCCGATCATCTTGCCCTTGACGACATAGTTGAGCGCGCCGCCCGGCGCATCGCGGCCCTGTCCTTTGAGGATGTGGAAGTAGTAGCCGTGATAGGGCGCGGGCCCGACATCGCCGGCGCTGTAGCCCTCCTTCGACGCTTCCGCCGCCAGCGCGCCGAGCGGGCTCGGATCGCTGTCGTCGCGCCAGAACAGGCCGTCCTTCTTGCCCGGCGACGAGACGATGCGCTGGGCATAGACACCGGCGCCCTCGCCGCGGTCCTTGTCGGCATATTCGTTCTGGGCGTCGACATAGGCGAGCGCGGTCTGGATCGCGTCGAGCTCGTTGCGGCCGATGCGGCGGCGAAGCACCTCGATCCGTCCCTCGTCGGTGTCGAACGCCCATCCCGTCTTGGTGTTGAGCAGCGGAATCGGGAACGGGAAATCATCCGGTCCCAGCATCAGGGTCGCGGTCTTGTTGCCCTCTGCCTTGATGCCGTGCTTGGCGTCGTACATCGACGTGAAGCGTGCGCGGATGTCGTTGTCAGCGACCTCGTCCCCGGACGAAACGATGTCCTCGGCGGCCCTGCCGAGTACTTTCAGGATGTCTTTCGGGCCACTCTTGACTGCCGCGGCGAGCGCAGCGGCTGCGTCCTCCGGCGACTTGTAGGATTCCTGCGCAAGTGACGCATTTGGTAGCGCCAGCGTCACCAGGCTGAGCAGGGCCGCGCGTCGAAGCAATTGCAGGCCGATCATGGCATCACCTCCGCCGGGATCTTCGCGCCGCCGGCGACCCAGTCGCAGTAGGTGCGGAATGTCAGCCCGAGCCTCTCGTAATAGACACGCAGATATCCGTCGCTGCCGCGGGTCACCGCGTCAGGCATCACCTGCTCGACCTCCTGCGCCATCACGCCGACATAGGGCTTGTCGCTGCCGTTGTAGCTGAAGCGGTAATAGCCAAGGCCGTTACTGAGATGGCCGAGCAGGACGATGTCGTGCTTCAGCGCGATATCGGAGCGCCGGCCACCGCCGCCACCTCCACGACCGCCGCCGCCTCCGAAGCCACCGCCACCTCCACCTCGACGCGCCGCCATTCCGCCGCCACCGCCGCGGCCAGCCATGCTCGGGCCACCGCCGCCGCCGCGCGGCATGCTCGCCATGCTCGACCGTCCGCGCGCAGATGCCGCAGCCGCCGACCTGCCGGACGAGACGTTCATTGCGCCGCCGCGATTGCCGCCACCGCCACGGTTGCCTGCATTGCCGGCGGCGCGGTTCGCAGCCTTCGCGCGATCGCCGCCGCCTTTGTTGCCGGCCTTGGCGCGGTCACCGCCGCCTTTGGCACGATCAGCAGCAGCCGCGCGGTCGCCACCGCCGGGTCGATCGCCACGGTTGCCCGCGCGGTCACCTGCCCGATCTCCGGCTCGGTCGCCCGGACCGCCACGATCACCAGCACGTTCGCCGGCACGATCGCCGGCACGGTCTCCCGCGCCACCTTGGCTCGGACGCAGCACCTGGTTGCCGTCACGGCCGCGGAAGTCCATCCGATCCGACGCGCCCGCCTTGATATTGTTGTTGCCGAAGCGCTGCTGGACGTTGGCGTTGTTGTAGCGCACACCGCCGCGATGCGCCGGATTGTGCTGCCAGCCGGTGTTGATGTTGGTGGTGCGGTGGTTGACGTAGACGTTGCGGTTGCCCCAGTTGCAGCCGCCGCCCCAGTAATTGCCCCAGCGTCCGATCGCCCAGGCAGTGCCGAAGGCGAGGCCGGCCGCGACCACACCCGCGCCGATATAGGATGGATAGCCCCAATAATACGGCGGATAATCCGCATAGGGCCAGGTGCCGTAGACGGTGGCCGGATCGTAATAGGGAACGTACATCGTCGAAGGATCGGCCTGCTGGATCACGATCGCCTGCTTGCCTTCCTGAGTCTGGACGCTGACCTTCTGCTGCTTGGTCGTGACGAGCTTCTTGTTGTCATAGGCCTTGCTGCGCAGGCGCTGGATCGCATCCATCACATCAGGCTGTTGGGCGAGAAAGGCATCACCGAGCTTCTGGGTCCATTCGAGCTTGTCGCTCATCATGGTCAGAACATCGGCCGTGCTGGCGAGCGCCTTGATGCTGTCGTCCCAGGCCTGCTTGTCGACCTCGGTCTTCAGCGCGTCGCCCTTCAAGGTCTTGCGCTCTTTCAGCCAGCGGTCGGCCTGCACCACCTCAAGCGGATAGGTCGAGGCGGCCAGCACATTGGCAAGGAGTTCGTCGGGATAGAGCGCTATCGGCGCGACCAGGGCCTCGAGCTGCTCCGGCTTCAAGAGCTCGGCGGTCGGCGCCGGTGGCGCTGCGGGCTGCGGCTGCGGGCTCGGAGCGGCCGGCGTGGTGGCCTGAGCCATTGCAGCGGCGGGGACCGCCACCACCAGCGCAAGCGCCATCAGGATCCTGCCGCAGCGAAACATCGCAACCTCCACAAAGCTTACCGTCCGCGACCATCAGACCGGGGCACGGGCGCTTGTTGATCGAGATCAACGAAACCGCGCCGGCCGCGCCGCTGCACCGCAAGAGCTCACTCGATCAGCTCGGCCTCCATCAGAAGCCGGCCCGGCACTCGGCGTCGCGTCGCGCAGCGCCCGGATCGTCCCCGTGCTCGTCGCAAACAGTACGTCCGGCCTGGTGGCCATGAGCTCGCGCGCTTCTATTTGCTGACGTGCCGGATTGGGGCCGGGTCAGCGCACCTCAAGACGGTAGCTTTGTTTGGCGATCCAACCGAGATCGGCGAGCCCCTGCTGAAAGGCATCGACGCGCATCTGTGCGCCGGGATCCCAGGCACGTTGCCGGTCAGGACACCGACCAGCAGACTTCCGAGCTGTGATCGAGATCAAGAACCCGTTCGTTGTCGGACGATCGGCAGCCTGACCGTGAACAGCGCCCCGCCCGCTGGCAGGTTCTCGGCAGCCATCGTGCCATAATGGGCCTCGACGATGGTTTTGGCGATCGCGAGCCCAATCCCCATGCCCTCCGGCTTGGTCGTAAAGAAGGGATTGAAGACGTTTGCGAGATCGTCGGCCGCGATGCCAGGGCCGGTATCGGCGATCCTGATCTCTGCCTGATTGCCGGCGCGGAGCGTCGCCACGCTCACCTCTCGCTTCTTCATGTCAGCATCGGAGATCGCGTCCATCGCGTTGATGATGAGATTGAGAATGACCTGCTGGACCTGGACGGGATCGCCCTTGATCGGCAGTTCGGTGACGGCAGGCACATAGCTCAGTGCAATGCGGCGTCCATCAGCAACGGCCGCCGCCAGCCCGATCGCCTCGCGCACCGTGTCGTTGAGCTCTAGGTTCCTGATCTCGAACGGTGTCTTCTTCAGAACGCTGCGCAAGCGGCGGATCACCTCGCTCGCACGCTGGTCGTCGCGTCTGATGTCGGCGAGAATTTGCCTAACTTCGTCGAGATCGGGCGAGGCAGCCTTGAGCATGAGCTCCGCGGTCTCGGTGTTGGTCAGGATCGAGCCAAGCGGCTGGTTCAGTTCGTGGGCAATCGACGTCGTCAGTTCTCCGACGGCCGAATAGCGATTGGCGTGCGCGAGCTCGGCAAAGCGCTGCCGTGATTCGACCTCGGCGACCTGGCGACGTTGACGCTCATGCAGCAATCCACTGATCAGGCCGGCCTGCACCAGGATGATGGCGGCGATCAACAGCACCTGCCAGCGATAGCTCTGCCAGAGGGTCGGCTCGCGGAACATGATTTCGCTGCCCGGCGGCAGATCGCTCTCGCTGATGCTCCAGCGCTGCAATTCGCGCCAGTCGTATCTTGGCGCAGCGAACTCGATCGGCTCGTATTTGATGTTGGACGGCTTCTCCCCGCCAAGAACACGAATGGCTGCATTCACGGTCTTTTCGCTCGTTTCATTGATCGAATGCATCGGACCGCCGACGGTGCTGCCGCCGAAAAAGGGCTCCTGGTAGGAAAAGATCGGTGCGTTCGCGACCGCATGCAGGCGGCGCAGCGCGATATCGCCCTCGTGGACGATTCCCGCGGCATCGACTGACATCAGACCCCAAAACAGTGCCGTGTGCGGGGGTAGCACCGCTGCGCGCTTCAGGATCTCCTCGAACGACAGATCCGAATACCAGATGAAGTCGAGCCGACCCTCCAACGGTTTCAGCTCCCGCTTCACCTCATCCATCCAGAACGTCTCGAGCGGCGATGCCCCGACGACGACAGCGACCGTTTTGGTCTTCGGCAGAACGTGAAGAATGTTGCGAAACGCGGCCACGAAGTCATTGCGGACCGACACGACCACGTCGTTGTCGGTGAGATCGGAGCGGTTGATGAGCCGTTGCTCGACCACGGTCAGCACCATCGGCGCGTCCGGGAAGAGTTTGCTGCGGTATCTCTGCACGAATCGCGCGGCGGGCGCACCGATGCTCAGCACGATATCGGGGAATGCGCCCTGATACAGCGAGGCGAGGTAGTCAACGAAGGGCGCCTCCGGGCCCGGACTGTTGAAGCGCGCCGTGAGCAGCGCGTGCTCCTGGACGTCGAGTGGCCATGGCGACTGCCGCTCGAGCTCGGCCTTGATGCTGCGAGTATACTCGCTCCACGGACGAAACTCGCGGCCGAAAGAATGCAGGATCAGGACACGCTTGAGCTCACCGCCCAACTGCCGTTCAACGGCATTGGCCCGTCCGGGCGACATGCACACCGCGACGAACAGGCCAAGACACAACAGCGCGGCCGCGGCCGGCCACGACCTGACCGAGTCAGTCGACATGCGCCCGCTCATGCTCCAGTCCCGCGGCTTCCGACGGCCGCTTTCCGGACATTCTAGCGGAAATTGCAATGCGCAGACAGCCCCTAGACCTGCCGCTATGTCGCCGGGCAGCGGTGATAGCGGATCTCCATGTCCTCCATTCCCGGGAACAGGCGGATGAGGCTGTTGGCATCCAGCTCCTTTAGGCTGAACTGGACGTTGGAGAGCATCATGTCGGTCGCGCAGGCGGCAATCAGGTTGACGTTCGGCCCGCTATCTTTCCGGCCCTTGATCCGACAGCGCGCGAACTTGCCGATGATCTGGTCGCCGTCGACGATGAAACCACCGCCAAAGACGTCCGACATGTCGGTGAAGGCGATCCGGCTGCCCTTGCGTTCGAACACCTTTGGGCAATTGTCGGCATCGGTGACCCATGCACCGTTGAGGTCAAGCGCAGCCGCGCAGCCGACCGATGCGAGAAAAAAGCCGCTCGACAATGCGAACGCGGTCGGTTTCGGCAGGCGACCCATCGCCATCATCCCTTCCTCAGTGACCGCTCAGCACGAGCGTCTTGATCGGCAGCAGCAAGGCCTGGATACGCAGCAGCAATGCGTGCACAAGGCCGACGCCGTCCACGACGTGCAGCGCAATCGCCCGGCTGGTCGAGGTGTCCGCGGCAGAGATCTCCTCGTGATTGCTGGTATAGGCGTTGACGATGCAGCTGCTGCCAGGCGTAACGCCTTCGAGCCCACCCTTGTAGAGCGGCTCAAGAAACGCGAGAATCGTGCCCGGTCTCACGGCATTCTGCGCTTCGACCAGTTGCTGTCCCCCTGCGATCTGTCCGGCGGCGATGTAATCCTGAACCGACGTGACCACCATCGGGATGATCACCCAGGGTTTGGAAATGCAGCTCGCTTCCGCCACCATCCCTTCCTTGATCACGTTCGACTCGATCTGGCCAAAACCGGCCTGCAAACTCTTCCTGCCGGCTCCCTCCGGGATCAGAACGCCGGCCGGCCGCATGATTTGGGCGACAAGGTCTCCCCTGCGAAGCACGAATTGCTCGACGCGCCCATCGACGCCGGCGCGAATGATGGTCTTGTCGAGATCAACCTGGGCTTGCGCGAGGGCAGCTTCAGCGCTGGCCTTCTGCGCCGGTAGAAGCGTCGAGACCTGCAGGGCCGCCGACTGACCCGCTGCAGTAGCCGCGTCGATGCCGGCCTGGCGTTGATCGACCAGTACCTGGAGCTTGTCGATGTCGCGTTGCGCAACGATGCCGGGATTGCGACGTTGCAGCTCGGACTTTGTGTCAAGTTCATCCTTGGCCTGCTGGTGGTTGGCCTTGGCTTCCTGGGTCTGCGCTTCGGCCTTGACCACGTCGGATTTCGCCGCCACCAGCGCTGCATCAATCTCGGCAATCTTGCGTTTGGCGGTTTCGAGCGCGGCCTGCTGCTTGGAACTGTCCAGTGTAAAAAGCACGTCGCCCTGCTTCACCTGCTCGCTGAAGCCGACCTTGACCTCCTCGACGCGTCCCGAGCCTTCAGGCAGGATCGGTACGGTGCGGAAATAAAGCGCCGCCGACTCTGCGGTGGGATGAAAGTAGAAGATCATGGTGATCAGAGAAATCGTGAGCATCAGGCAGCCCGTGATGCCCCATCGCAGCTCGTACCAGACCGAAAAGAACGTGATCTCCTTGCCGAACCGCTTTCCCTGGGCATAGCGGCGATAGAGATAATCCGGCACAATCGTCAGCAGGGAGCAAAACATGAGCTCAAACATGACTGTGCTCCCTTTCCTTGGCTGGACCGGTTTGTTGTGGCGCCGCCGGGCCGGGTTGCCCGGCCTCGCTCACCTCCGCCGGCGTTGCGTCGGCGATCTTCTCCACGGAATCGGCAATGCTGCGGAGCGGCGTACCGAAATCGGGGATATCGATTAGCGCGAGCAGCAGGCCCGCTACCCAGAAAACGTGCATGTGCGTGAACAGCGAGATCAGGCCGAGCACCGCGACAAATTCGAATTGCAGCTTCTGCGATTTGTGCGCCATCCGCTCCGGCAGGCTGTGCAGGCGCCAGTATAGCGTTCCCACCCAGAGCACTGTTCCAATCAAGAAGATGCCCATCACCACCATCAGGACGTCAGTCCCGCTCCCCGGCGCGAGGTAGAACGGCAGATGGTGCGGCGCCATCGGATGTAGTTGATCGTTCAAATGACTCTCCCCGCCAAACGTGCTCGAGCGGCACTGTGTTCAAGCAGTCTCCCCGTTTGCTTGATCTGAATCAAGGGAAAGCGCCCTGCCGGACATAGCGTTTCGTCAATGATGATTGCACAATCAAAGGGAGCCGCAGCCATGCCCGGCCTCGACGATCTCATTCCCAACGCCACCCAGATCCGCAAAGAGGCCGCTCTCAAGGAGGCGGAGAAGGCCGAGGAATATGTCCGGCTCGCCGCAGCCGCCGAGGCCGAGAAACGCGGGCTGATCGAGCGCCTGAGCAAGCCCTCCGGCAAGAGCGAGGAAGAGAAGATCAAGCTCGCCGCCACGATCATCCAGCGCGCCGTGCGAAGCGGCCTGACCGAGGTGCTCGTTTATCGCTTTCCCAATTCGCTCTGCACCGACAAGGGACGCGCCATCAACCAGATGGAAAAGGGCTGGGAGAATACGCTGACCGGAATCCCCAAGGAGATCTTCCAACTCTGGACCGACTATCTGAAGCCGCGCGGCTATCGCATCGCCTACCAGATCATCGATTTCCCGGGCGGCATGCCCGGCGATATCGGCGTGACCATTTCATGGGACGACGATGAATCTCGAGATCATTGACGAGCGCAACAGCGAAAGGACAGGCATGGCCAGGGACGAGCCTGCGGAGAAAATGAAGCGCAAGGCCTACGAGAAGGAGCTCGAAAAGCTCCAGGTCGAGCTCTGTCACCTCCAGGAATGGGTCAGGGACCAGAAATTGAAGGTGATCATCATCTTCGAGGGACGCGACGCCGCCGGCAAGGGCGGGACCATCAAGGCGTTGACGGAAAAAGTCAGCCCGCGCGTATTCCGTGTCTGCGCCCTGCCTGCGCCCTCCGACCGGCAAAAATCCCAGCTCTTCCTGCAGCGCTATATCGAGCAATTCCCGGCCGGCGGCGAAATCGTGATCTTCGACCGCAGCTGGTACAACCGCGCCGGCGTCGAATATGTCATGGGCTTCTGCTCGCCGGCCGAGCACAAGCGCTTCCTGGAATTATGTCCGCTGGTCGAGAAATTCGCCGTGGACGCCGGCATCATCTTGATCAAGCTGTGGCTCGAGGTCGGGATGGACGAGCAGGAACTCCGCTTCAAGGCGCGAATCGAGGATCCGTTGCGGCAATGGAAGCTGAGCCCGATGGACACCCAGTCGTTCGGGCGGTGGTACGATTACTCCCGCGCGCGCGATATGATGTTCCAAGCCACCGACACCAACCATGCACCGTGGCGACTGATCCGCTCCGACGACAAGCGGCGCGCCCGGCTCAACGTCATCTCGCACATCCTGCAAACGATCCCCTACAAGAAGATCAAGCGCGAGAAGGTCAAGCTTCCGCCGCGGTCCCACAAGGGACGCTACAACGACCAGGCCAGCCTGCGCGGACAGAAATTCGTTGAGGAACGATATTGAACTGCGAACCGGGCTGCGGTGACGCGGCCCGGTCTGCCTTAGCGACCTATTTCAACTTGATCGTGACACCACCGACCGCGGCCGACACTTCCGCGCCGACCTTCGGCCCACTGAGCTGAAGGATCACGCCATTGCCGTTCTGCAATTGCACGGCGCCGGCGCCAGCGGCAACCGCACCACCCGCTCCACCGGCTGCGTAGGAGCCTTCAATGGACTGCGGACCCTTCAGATTGAGCGCGCGGCCGACCAGCTTGGTGGTCGAGGCGCCGATCGTGAAGCCGACGCTCATCCCGGAGACGGTGAAGGGATATTTGTGGCCCCGGTAGAGCAGTACGCCCTCCCCGCCGCCGACACCGACGATGAAGCCGCCTTTGGTGAAGACGACGGCCACTTGGCCGGTGTCGGCACGCGAGGGCGTGCTGAAGCCGGCCGCCACCGCGAGAGTGGCAGCGAGAGCGACGTACTTGGCAAATCTTCTCATGACCGTTTCCCCTTGAGTTTGACGTCGACCTATTGCGCTAGGATCATCGCGAAGTAGCCGAAGATGGTGAGAAGGATGCCTGATACGGCGTAGCCGACCGGGAATCCGATCCAGGGCACGGAGCTCTGGATTTCGACCGCGGCCTCACGGCACGGACCGGAATGCGACCGCGCCCCGGCGACCCCGCCCATCAGCACGGCCGGATTGATCTTGAAGACATGAAACCCGATCGCCCAGACGATGAACGGCGGGATTGTGCAGGCGATGAAGCCGGCGATGAAGATCTTCAAGGCAATGGCACCCGTGAGCTGCGAGAGCAATCCGGCACCGGCGTTGACGCCGACGATGGCGACGAAGACGACGAGGCCGAGATCCTCCAGCACGTTGCGCGCCGCGTTTGGCGTGTTGCCGAAGAACCGCAGCCGCGACACCGCCGAGGACACAATCACGCCGGACAGCAGCAGGCCGCCGGCATTGCCGAGGCCGATCTTGGCGCCGAAAGCCGGGAATTCGATCATGCCAATCAGGAAGCCGAGGATCATGCCCGCGGCTAGTGTCAGCAAGTCGGTCGAGGTGTTGGTGCGCGCAATGCGGCCCCACATCTCGCCGAGCTCGTTGACGGCAGACTTCAAGCCGACGACCGTGATGATGTCCATCCGCTGCAACTCGGTCTTGAGACCGGCTGGAATCTGAACGCCGCCACGCTCGACCTTGCCGATCTGCAGCTGGCCGGCAATCGCCTGCTCCCGGAACGATTCAAAGGTCCGCCCGACCATCTCCTTGTTGGTGACGAGAATCTCGGCCTGATCCAAGGGAACGCCGAGCGCCTTGGCGTCGGCAACCTCGGGACCAATCAAACCCATCTTGTCGGTGAGATTCTCGGTCGAGCCGCCGAGTGCGACGACGTCGCCTTTCTGGAGCACGAGATCAGGATCGGCCCCAAGCGTCTCACCGCCGCGCAAGACGTTGACGATGCGATATTCGGGATTCTCCTTGCGGAAGCCTTCGATGCTCTTGCCGTTCTGAGCGGTATTCTCGAGCCGGTAGGCGCGCAGACCGAACTGGCGATAGCCCGTGAGGCCGCCGCCTTCGAGATCCTTGACTCCGAACTCCTGCTCATACCGCTTCGCCGCCGCCTTGGCGTCGACACCCCACCAGCGCGGCAGGTACTTGCAGATCAGGATGATGCCGACGGTACCCCAGATGTAGGTAATGCCGTAGGACAGCGCGATCATGCCCGAAGCATCCTCGGGCTTCATGCCGTCGGGCAGCTTCACGACGCCGGATGTGACCGCCTGCTCAGCAGAGCCGATCGCGGCCGACATGGTCTGCGAGCCCGCGAGCATGCCGCCAGCGGCGCCGGGCGGCAGTGAGAAAAGTCTTGCGCAGATGACGACAAGCGCCAGGCCAAGCACGCTCGACACCACTGCCAGGACGCAGAATTTGAGACCGTCGCCCTTCAGGCTGTTGATGAAGGACGGGCCAACGCGCAAACCGACGCCGTACATGAAGAGATAATAGAACAGGCTCTTGGCGAAAGCGTTCAACTCGAGCTTCACGCCGTAGGTGGAGGCCCAGACCGACAGGCCCGCGCCAACCACGATGGCACCGGCGACCATGCCGAGGCCATAGCCCTTGATGCTGGCCCGCCCGATCCAGACGGCGAGCCCGACAACAAAGAACAGCAGCAGAAATGGATTCTGCTGCAAGAACGTGAAAAACCCCTGCATATTATGTCCCCCTTATGACGCGGCCTTGAGCTTGGGTTGCGCGCCGGGCTTCGGCCGGCCGAGCTTCGCCAGGGCCTCCGTGCGCACGAGCTTCAGCCCTTCCTTGGCGTCGTAACCATGGATCTCCTTCACATCGAGCTTGCGCATGAAGTCGATGGTTTCCTGGGTGATGACCTGGCCCGGCACCATGATCGGGAAGCCCGGCGGATACGGGATCACGAAATTGGCGGAGACGAGCTCGGGACCGGCCTTCAGCCGCCGGTCGATCTCGGGATCGTTGAGGCGGAGGTGCTCGCAGCCCGCGACGTCATAAGCGGCATAGAAGCCGGTGCGGATGTCGCCTTCGTTGGTCTTGGTGCCGGCATCGCCACGGAAGCTCGGGTGGAAATGCGAGAAGTTCGGAAGATCAGGCACGTCCTTCATCAGGCTCTTGACCCGCGCCTCGAAGGTCAGGCGCGCATTGGCGCCGCCTTGGGCGAGCCCGCGGTCGACCTCGCCCGCGATCTCGGCGAGGACGCGGATGAGGTGCGCGACGTCGCTGCGGGTGTTGTTGATGTTGGACTGGACCAGGACCGAATTGCGCGAGGTCTTGTTGACCTGGATGTTGTACTCGTTGGCCAAAATGCCCTTGAACTGTGTGCCGTCAAAGCCAGCCGTGCCGCACACCAGGGTCATGCGGGTTGGGTCGAGACAGAACTCGTCGTCGTCCAGGCTCTTGAGCGTATTGGCCCAGTTCACGCCGGCCGCGAGATAGTCGGTGAAGCCGCTCTGACGGTACTGCGCCGGCACCATGGCGTCGGCGCCGAGGATATGGAAGTATTTTGAGAGCAGCGGATTGTTGTTGACCGCCTGGCGGATCGCGAACGCGATCTCGATTGCATTGGCGACGAGACCATAGCCCTCCAGCTCCATCTGCCGCCGTGAGATATCGAGGCTGGCGATGAGCTGCTGGTTCGGGCTGGTGGAGGCGTGGGTGAACACGGCCTCCTTGAACTGCTGCTCGACCGTGTGGAATTCGACGTCCTTGACCGAGAGCATGGAGCCCTGCCGGATCGCCGACATCGACTTATGGGTCGAGTTGGTCTGGTAGACGCGCAGTCGGATCTGCCGCGGATCGGGAATGAGCCTGGTCTTGAGCAGCATCTCGTCCGTCGGGTTCTTGCCAAGTTCGGCGTGCTGCTTTTCATAGGCCGTGACCGACTTCGGATCATGCATCCACGCCTCGATCTCATTGGCGGCGCCCAGTCCAGTACGGCGGCGCAGGAACGGCGAGAAGCGCGCGAAGCCGAACCAGGCCTCGTCCCACAGGAAGATCAGGTCCGGCTTGATGGCGAGGCATTCCTCCATCACCCGGCGGGTGTTGTAGATGTGACCGTCGAAAGTGCAGTTGGTGAGGTCGAGCAGTTTGACGCGGTCGAGCCGGCCGTCGGCCTTGGCACTCAACAGCGCCTGCTTGATCGTCTTCAGCGGTACCGCGCCGTACATCGAATATTCCGTCATCGGGAAGGCTTCGACATAGAGCGGCTGCGCACCAGCCAGGACCATTCCATAGTGATGCGACTTGTGGCAGTTGCGATCGACGATCGCGATGTCACCCGGCGCAAGCAGCGCCTGCACTGCCATCTTGTTCGAGGTCGAGGTGCCATTGGTGACGAAGAAGACGCGGTCAGCGCCGAGCGCCCTCGCCGCCTTCTCCTGCGCCTTCTTGATGTTGCCGGTCGGCTCCAGCATGCTGTCGAGGCCGCCTGTGGTGGCGCTGCTCTCGGCCAGGAACAGGTTCGGGCCGTAGAATTCGCCCATGTCGCGGATCCAGTCGGATTTGAAGATGGATTTGCCGCGGGCGATCGGTAGCGCGTGGAACGTCCCGATCGGACGCTGCGCGTATTTCTTGAGATTGTCGAAGAACGGCGTGTCGTAACGATCCTGAATGCCTTCGAGGATCGACAAATGCAGCTCCAGCACCTCTTCCACGGAATAGAAGATGCGACGGACGACATTGGCCTCGGGATTGCCGGCGAGCTCTTCGACATCACGGTTCGAGATCATGTAGAGGTCGAGCTCGGGACGAACCCGCTTGATGATCTGAGCAAGCCGCAATGCGGAAGCATCGGATTCGTCGTTGAGGCCGGCGGAGGCCGTGATGGAGCGCAGTATCGGCGCATTGTGCCGGGAACGCAGGCCAAAACCCTCGTTGACGACCACCGCCCCAAGGTTGGGATTGAGCATGGTCGCGCAGAAAGCGTCCTCGAGACTGCCGACGATGACGGGTTCATAGATGAAGCCATCTTCCGGGCGGCGCAGCTTGCGCCATTCTGCCGCGAGCGCCGGCCATTGGCTGGATGACACGCCGGTGACAATCAGAGTCTCGAAATAGGGCCGGCGTGCCGTATGTCCACCGAAGGTGGGCGACACCAGCTCGGGCGTATCGCCATTGCCATCGTCCTTCGCACTCCAGTCGCCGGCATGCTGGCGGAACGATCGCGTTGCCAGAGCCTGGGTGATCCGGGTCGCAAGCGATCGCGACGCAGCCGCATCGCCGGCCGATGATGCTTCGCGCAGGGCCGCCATCAATTGCAGACCGGGATAGCCGTGGAATTCTTCCGTCACCGATAGGCTGGCCAGCGCCGCGTCATAGTCCGCGCGATCGCCGCCGCGGGCCCATACCTTTGCGGCCTCGACCAGATCACGCCAGTCGTCTGCTCGCGCTCCGGGACCAGAAAAGAACTGGTCGATGCGCTTCTGCGCGGGTTTGGTGTCCTTAGCCATATGTCTCTCCCGATCCCCTGGGGCGAAGGTGATGCGGGATCGTACTTTCGGCGCCTGGTCGCTCCATTGATCCAAGTCAACGGTCGCGCGCCTGGGAAGGCGAAGCGACGCAATCCGCATCGCAACAGGCATCGTCAGGCCGTTCGTTGAGTCGGATCGCCCTTATCGTCACCGAGAACACTGTCGAGCGAGCGCAGCCACTGACTGCTGTCGGTCTTCTCCCCCAGCCCCTCGGCGCGCAGGAGGTCGCGAAGCTGCGCATGCGCGCCGACGATGCAGAGAGTGACTCGCCGTGAGGCAAGCTCATCATGGAGATCGCGCAGCATGCGCGCGCCCGCCAGATCGATATAAGGCGACGCCGAAAGGTCGCAGGCGACCAGACGAATGCCCGGTGAACTCCTGACCGTGGTCAGGACCGTGTCCAAAATCGTCTCGGCATTGATGTAGAGCAGCGAGGCCTCGGGCCGGAAAGCGATGATTCCGGCCAGCGGCTCGACATCCGCGTGGCGCGCACTGTCCGAATAGCGGCCACTGCCCGGCAGTCGGCCGAGGAATGCGACGTTCGGCCGCGACGCCCGCGCCAGCAGCAGGAAGATCGATGCAATCGACGCCAGCAGGACGCCCTGGAGTATCCCAAGCAGCAACACCGCAACGAGCGAAATCGACCCGGCGAAAAAATCGATCCGGCTGACCTGCCACATTCGTATCAGCGCGCGGATATCGACCAGCTTGTAAACGGCGGCGAAGACGATGGCAGCGAGCACCGCCTTGGGCAGATTGGTAAGAAGCCCCGTGAAGAACAGCAGGCAGAGCCCTAGCGTCACGGAGCAGACGACCAGAGCCAAAGGTGTCCGCGCTCCGGCACTGTCGTTGACCGCCGATTGCGACAGCCCGCCGGCGACGGGATAGCCATGGCCGAAGGCAGCGGCGAGGTTCGCGGCGCCCAGTCCCAAGAACTCCTGTCGAACGTCCAGGGGATAGCCGTGCTTGGCGGCAAAGCTCCGGGCTGCCGAGACGCCCTCGATGTAAGCCAACAGCACGCAGCCCGCGGCAAACGGAAACAGATCGTCGAACTCCAGCAGGCCGAAGGTCGGCATCCCCAGCGCCGGCAGCCCTTCCGGTATCTTCCCGGTAACGGGCACACCCAGCGCCGGGAAGCCAAAGAGCGTCGCCACCGCAATCGCCAGCGCCACGATGGTGATGCCAACCGGCTTGCCCGGCAGCAGCCGTTCGCCAAGCAGAAGCAACAAAAGCGCGACCGCGCCGATCGCCAGCACGAGCGGATCGAGATGGCCGAGTTGCCTGATCAGCTTGATGGCGCGCTCAAAAAAATTGTGACCGCCGCCGGCTACCCCGAACAGGCTCGGTAACTGGCTCATGATGATGGTGAGCCCGGCACCGGCCTTGAAGCCGATCAGGATGCTGTCGCTGACGAGGCGGACGAGGACGCTGAGCTTGAACAGCCAGGCGATGAAGCACAGCACGGCCACGCCGAAAGCCGCGAGACTTGCGATCTGCGCATACTTCACAGCATCGCCGCCGGCGAGCGCGCCGACGGTTGCGGCAATCATCAGGGAGATCGCCGAGGTCGGTCCGATCGCCAACTGCCGCGACGCCCCGAGCAAGGCATAGCCGATACCGCCAAGCATGTAGCCATAGACGCCGATCTGCGGCTGCAGGCCAGCGAGCGCCGCATAGGCCAGCGAGACGGGAATGGCGTAAGCGGCGAGCGTGACGCCGGCAACAGCGTCGGAAGGGAGCCATTCGCGGCGATAGGCAGCGAGCCAGCCGGCCGGTGGAAAGAAGCGCATCCAGTTCGGTTCGGAAGGCGAATTCATTCGACCACCTCGCGTGGCGTCGTTTCGCAGCGCAGCAAGACGATCAGCAACGCGACGACGGGAATACCGAGCGCGAGGTTAGGAATGGTCCTGGTCGCAAAAGCGCCCGCGGCCGCGCCGCAGCCGAACACTGCACACAACGCGAAGAGGATAACCGACTTGCGCAACGTCCCGAGCGGCGCCCCTCCATAGACGGCCGCGAAGATGTTCTCGACGGTCTGGCGCATGTTGCCGGTGATCATCACCGTACTGCAAACCGTGCCCTCGACCTTGATGAACATCGCCGTCTGTATCGCCGCGACCATGGAAATACCCAGTGTGCCGGCCAGATCCGGCAGTCGGTTGTGCAAAATGCCGATCGCGATCAAGAACAGAATTTCGAGCAAGACACTGAGCGCGCCGGCCCGCTCGCCGGCAACGCGACGCAGCCAGGCGGCGATCACGATACCGACGGTGAAGGCCAGGATCGGCGGCGCGAAGTGAAATGCCTTCGCCCAGTCGCCGGCCATCGCGAAGACCCACAGAAAGATCACATTGGCGGTCTGGGCATTCGCCAGCACGCCGTGAACGATCCAGGTATAGGCGTCGATAAAGCCGCCGACGAAAGCCAGCAGCAGAACGATCTCGACCGTTTCATGGCGGCGGATCGCGCTGGCAGCAACGTCCAGAGTACTCATGTCGGCAAAGCCGGCTGCCGCAAACTCTTCATTGCACCATAGGCGTCGTCGCGTCCCTGCCGGGACTTGATCTGGATCAAGCAATCTCCGGTCGTCGCGGGTCAAATCCCCCGCAACGCGCCGGGGAATGCGACCATGGACACCGTCAGGTGGATCATCACCACTGCACCGGAGATCTTCCTGCTGCTGGCGATTGCGATCGGCACCATTCTGGGCCGGATCAAGATCCGCGGCTTCGCGATTGGCACTACGGCGTGCATCCTGATCGTGGCTGTGCTGATCGGACAGCTCGGAACTTTCGCATTCCCATCGCTGCTGCGGGTGGTCCTGTTCAGCCTGTTTGTGTTCACCATCGGCTACAGATCGGGACCAGAGTTCTTTGCATCGCTCAGCATGCGTACCCTGGCACAGGTTGCCATGGCGCTTGTGCTCGGCGGAACCGGACTTCTCATCGTACTACTATTCGCCCATAGCTTCCGGCTCGATCCCGGCACAGCCTCCGGTATTGCCGCCGGCGCGCTGACCCAGTCCTCCGTCATCGGCACGGCCTCGGGCGCGCTGGCGCAGTTGGGGCTTGCCAAGAGCGTCCTGGAGCAACAGGAGGCGAACATCGCCGCGGGCTACGCCGTGACTTATGTGCTCGGCTATATCCTGACGCTCATCTTCGTCCCGTTCGTGGCGCCAAAGCTGATGCAGATCGACCTGAAGGTGGAGGCAAAGAAGCTCGAAGCCGAGCTCGCGGGCGCCGATCCCCCAAAGACCGAGAACCTGTCCTACCGCAAATTCCAGGCGCGAGCCTATCGCGTCTCGGCTGGCACGGGCCGCACCATCCAGGCGATCGAAGAGGAGATCGGCAGCCGCACCGTCGTCGTGCGCGTCGTCCGGCAGGGGCTGGACGTCGAACCACATCTGGACACCGTTCTCGAAGCCGGCGATGACATCGTCATCGAGGGACGTACAGCCGTCATCGTCAACGCCAAGCCGATCATCGGCACAGAGATCGATGCCGACGAGATCCTGAAATCCATCCCGGGCAACGTGATCGAGGTTCTCGTCGACAACCGCAAGCTCCACGGCCGGTCGGTCAGGGATGTCGCGGAGCGCGTCGGCGCCAGCGCCCGCGGGGTCTTCCTGCGCGCGCTGACCCGGATGGGTCGCGAGGTGCCTCTGAGCGCGGATACCCGGGTCTATGTCGGCGACGTCATGACCCTGGTCGGCAGCACCCGCAACATCGAGCGGGCCTCGGCAAGCGTCGGCCAGATCCTGCGCTCCGGCGATCGCGCTGATATTGCGTTTCTTGCCGCCGGTATCGCCGTGGGCCTGCTCGCAGGACTCGTCAGCTTCAAGGTCGGTGGCGTCGCGCTGACGCTGGGCGGCGGCGGCGGCGCACTGATTGCCGGCCTCGTCTGCGGCTGGCTGCGTTCGCGGCGGCCGACCGTGGGTGCTCTGCCGCCCGCCGCACAACAGACGCTGAGCGATCTCGGGCTGGGCGGCTTCATCGCGGCGATCGGCCTTGGCAACGGCGCCGCGGCCTGGACTGCGATCCAGGCGCACGGGCTGTTGCTGGTCGGCATGGGCCTCGTCATCACCCTCGTGCCGCTGATCGTCGCAACCCTGTTTGCCTACTATGTCCTGCGCATGAATCCCGTGATCACCTGCGGCGCGCTGGCGGGCGCCATGACGGTCGATGCGGCTGTGACCGGGGCCTGCGAGATGGCGGAGAGCCAGACGCCCGTGCTCGGCGTTGCCGTGCCCTACGCGGTTGGCAACGTTCTCCTGACGGTGCTTGGCCCGATCATCGTAGCCGCCACCTTTGCCGGATGAGGGACCTCGATATGCACCGGCGATCGGCTGCAATCCTGCGAACGCTCACGACGACGCTGGTCCTCATCGCGGCTCTGGCAGCGCCGGCCCGCGCAGAGGACGAGGTCCGCATCCAGGAGGAGATCTGGGCGCTACCGCTGCCACTACCGATGTTCGCTTACCTGGTCCGCCCGGTCGGCGACGGCCCCTTCCCGCTGGTCATCATGAACCACGGCGTCTCGCTCAACCCGACCGACCGCAGCTTCTTTCCGCTGGTCGAATTCCGCGACGCCGCCAAATGGTTCGCGAAGCGCGGGAGTCTCGTGGTGGCGCCTGTCGGCACCGGCTATCGCGCATCGGCGATCGATATTCCCGAGCGTGGCATCTATGGCCCGTTCTTCTCCAAGATCGGCAAGTGCACCAACCCGAACTTCCACGATGCGGGCCTCGCGGTCGCACAGGTCGATCTCTGGATCATCGACTACATGGCCGCCGAAAAGCGCATCATCCCGAAGGACGTCATCGTGGTCGGCCAGTCCGCTGGCGGCTGGGCGGCCATCGCCCTGTCGAGCGTGAACCCGCCGGTGAAGGCGATAATCACTTTCGCCGCCGGCCGCGGCGGCCGGGTCGGAGGCAAACCCAACAATAATTGCGCGCCGGACAAGCTTGTCGAATCGGCCGCGGATTTCGGCCGCTCCTCGCGGGTGCCGATGCTGTGGATCTACGTCGAGAACGACACGTTCTTCGGCCCCGATCTGTCGAAGCGCATGCAGGCGGCCTTCACGGCCGCCGGCGGCAAGGCCGAGTACCATCTGATGCCGCCATTCGGCAACGAGGGCCACTTCTTCATTGGCTCACCGGACGCGATCCCGATCTGGTCGCCGCTGGTAACGAAGTTTCTCGATACGCAAAAATAGAGCCCGGCTCCGGAGACGCGACCATGCCCAGCGCCCGTGATCATATCGCAGTCCTTCCTGCCATCGTCATCGCCGCGTTCACTGCATTGCCTTGTCTCGCCGCACAGGCCGATAAGCCTGCCGAAGTCGCAACACGCGGTCAGCGCGAGGCCAAGGACATCACCTATGGCGATTGGCAAAAGCTCTGCTTCAAGGCGGGCGGCGCGCCGACGCTGTGCCGGACCTCGATCACCGGTAAATTCCCGACAGGTCAGATGGCGGTGCGCGTGGACCTGATCGAGCGCGAAGGAGCTCCGACACCTCGGCTGCAACTCTTCGTGCCCGTCGGGATGTATCTGCAACAGCCGGCGAAGCTGACCGTCGACCAGGGCACGCCCGTCCGCGTGCCCTACAGCTGGTGCCTGACAAACACGTGCATCGCCGCCGACGTCGCCCCCGCAGCGATGGTCAAGCAGATGGAGTCCGGAAAGACGCTGACACTCGAGACCGTCGACTCCAATCTGCTGGCGCTGACGACATCGATACCGCTGGCCCAGTTCGCCTCGGCCCACAAGGGCGCACCGGCCAAGACGCTGGAGCAATATGTCGATGAATGAGCAGAACTGCGCGAGATCACATGGTCGCGGACCGCACCGCGCAACGGCTATAGGGTGCTAATGTCAAGCATTCCGAGCCGCTCCGCAACGGAAACCAGTTCTGCGAGCGAATGAACCTGCATCTTCTCCATGACCTGGTGCCGCTGCGCTTTCACGGTGCGCTCGGTCGTGCCATGCTCGTGCGCGACTTGTTTGTTGATCTTGCCGCGCACGATCATATCGAACACCTGTCGCTCGCGCTGAGTCAGCGTCGCGAGGCGCGTGCGGAACGTCTCGAGCTTGCCGCGTTGCGCATGCGCAGCATTCTGTCGCGCCAACGCGCGCTCGATTGCGTCGAGCAACTGCTCCGAGGAGACCGGCTTGGTCAAAAAATCTTCCGCGCCAGCCTTGATCGCCCGCACGGTGGTCGGCGTGTCGGCATGGCCGGTCAGGAAGATCACCGGCAGCGTCGAGCCCTTCGCGATCAGGCGGCCCTGCAAGTCGGGTCCGCTCAATCCCGGAATCCTTACGTCGAGCAAAATGCATCCCGGCTGCGCGTCGTCGGGGTCGGCGTCGAGCAAATCTTCAGCGGTCGCATAGGTCGCGACATCATAGCCCGCCAGCTTCAGCCGGCGCTCGATCGCTGTCCGGAACGAAGCGTCGTCATCAACCACATGAACCAGACTGGGCACCCCTAACCTCTCGCCAGATCCACCAAGACTGGATGAAGTCCTCTACGTTCTGAGCGTCTAGTCAAACCGTTCGAAAATCGTCGCATGTGTTTCGAAACCGGATGCATTCCTCGCTTTGGCAGGCGCCTTCTCATTTTGCACAACGAACAGCGCCGATGTCCCTTGGTACTATGCACCTTAGGACAATGGATTGAAAGACAGCCTTGGCCGTAAATCAACCATGGCGGGAGTGGGATAGCGCGGCGCATTTCCCGCGAAGAGTATCAGTCTGACAGACCAATTCGGCGGTAACCTTGAGGAGTTGGCCATGTTCGTTCGCATCACGACGGATTCCACACCGCGCCCCAATTCCCTCCGTGACCTCGGAATGACCAGCGACTCAAATGCGCTCGTCAGTTTAAGCGAATTTTCCTATAGAAAGGGCACCGAGATCTACGGCGAGAAAGAGCCCGCCGAGTATGTCTATCAGGTCAGGGCCGGTGCAGTGCGAAGCTACAAGCTGCTGTCGGACGGCCGCAGGCAGATCGGCGCCTTTCATCTGGCTGGCGACATATTCGGCCTGGAGAACGGCTGGGAGCACCGCTTCACGGCGGAAGCAATCGTCGACACCCATGTGCGCCTGGTCAAGCGGCAAAGCCTCGAAATCGTGGCCGAGAGCGATGCCATGGTCGCCAAGAACCTGCTCAGCATGACCACGAACAATCTCCAGCACGCGGAAGACCACATGCTGCTACTCGGTCGCAAGACCTCGCTGGAGCGGGTCGCGGCATTCTTGCTCGAGATGGACAAGCGATTGACAGCCGCCGGCGTGATCGCGCTGCCGATGTCCCGACGCGATATCGCCGATTATCTCGGCCTCACGCTGGAGACTGTCTCCCGCGCGTTGTCGCGGCTGCATGAGCTCGGCATTCTCGGCTTCATCGGCAACACCCAGCGCCAGATCGTGCTGCTCGATCGGAACCAGCTCGCAAGCCTCGACCTGCAGCCCTGAGTTATCCTCTTCTTGGAATGACGTCGTCATTGATCAGCCCGACGTGGTCGAGTGTCTTGCGCAAGAACTCGAACAGGATCGCTGCTGACCAGCCGAACAGCAGCACACCGTTCATGGCGGTCAACGGGCCGATCAGCCGCCATTCGCGCACCGGCGTGATATCGCCATAGCCGAGCGTCGTATAATTGACGAAGGCGAAATAGAGCAGATCGCTGTCAGGCGGAGCGGCCTGAACGATGGCATACGTCCAGGCCCACACCAGGACTTCCAGCGCGTGCGCGGCCTGCAACACCGCCGCCGTTGCCATCATGACACCCACCAAATGCAATCGCGGCCGCACGACCTTCCGCAGCCCGGCGCTGCGCGCGATCCAGACCGCAACGACCGTCACCAGCGCGTGGATGCCGATATTGATCACGCTGACCAGCGCGCCGGCGAGCAACTGAAACAGCATCAGGACCAACCAGACCTCAATCGCACGTGACGGGGTAGGGCTCAGAGCGCGCAGCCGCACGTATCAGTCTCGCTATCGCGGATGACGAGAGCCTTGACGTAGATCAAGGGTACGACGCGACGGCTCTCCAACATGCAAGTGCCCGCCCGAGCAGGATCCTGACCATGAAGGCCATCTCCGTTGAGGAAGCCGTCGCAATGATCCCTGCCGGCGCGAGCATCATGGTCGGCGGCTTCATGGGCGTCGGCACGCCCGAACGTCTGCTCGACGAAGTCGTACGGCAGAAGAAGTCGGGATTGTCGCTGATCTGCAACGACGCATCCATGCCGGGAAAAGGTGTCGGAAAGCTGATCGACGCGGCATTGGTTTCTCGCCTGACCGCGACGCATATCGGGCTCAATCCGCGAGCGCAGCAACAGATGCTGGCGAACGAGATCGGTGTCGATCTGATCCCGCAGGGCACACTCGTCGAACGGATCCGTGCGGGCGGCTGCGGCCTCGGCGGTGTGCTGACGCCGACCGGCGTCGGCACACTGGTCGCGGAAGGCAAGCGCCAGATCGAGGTCGACGGCAAGCCGTTTCTGCTCGAGACGGCGCTGCGGGCACAATTCGCGCTGGTGCACGCCTTCCTTGCCGACTACCTCGGCAACCTCGCTTACGCGCTGACCGCGCGCAACTTCAACCCGATCATGGCAATGGCTGCCGACACGGTCATCGTCACGGCGGAGAACATCGTTCCCGTCGGGGTGATTGCGCCCGATCACATCATGACGCCGGCACCACTGGTCGATTATCTCATCACGAACGGGTAATCCATGGACCCGCAGATCATCATCGCCCGTCGCGTTGCCCGCGAGCTCCGCAACGGTAACCTCGTCAATCTCGGCATCGGAATTCCGACGCTGGTCGCGAATTACGTTCCGTCCGATCTCAAGGTCTTCTTCCAGTCAGAGAACGGGCTGATCGGCACCGGACCTGTTCCCGAGCAAGGCATGGCGCATCCAACGCTGACGGACGCCGGCGGCCGTCCGATCAGCGCGCTTCCGGGGGCGGCCACCTTCGACAGCGCGATGTCGTTCGGCCTGATCCGCGGCGGCCATGTCGACATCACCGTGCTCGGCGGCCTCCAGGTCGATGCGCATGGGCTCCTCGCCAACTGGATGATCCCCGGCAAGATGGTCCCGGGCATGGGCGGTGCGATGGATCTCGTCACCGGCGCCAAGCGGGTCATCGTCGCCATGCAGCACGCTGCCAAGGGCAAGTCGAAGATCGTCACCAAATGCACCCTGCCCTTGACATCGGTGCGGCCTGTGGACCTCGTCGTCACCGACCTGGCCGTGATCGGCTTTCCCGGCGGCAAAGCGACGTTGCTGGAAACCGCGCCCGGAATCGGCATCGCCGAGGTGCTCGCGGTGACGGAGGCCAATCTCATTGTCCGCGACGCGGTGCCGGAAATGTCGATCTGATGAGACATGTCGAAAACAACCCCATGCACGGTAGCCCGGGGCTTGGAGTCGCTAGGTTTTTCGACCAACGAAATTTCAGTCAGAAAAGCGATTGCTCCGTCGGGCAAAACACTGGCATGATGCCATGATCAGCCCCTCCGAGCCTGCCAGCCACGACAGCGGACGGCATCTCGCTCAATCGATGATGTGATAGCCGCCATCGATGTAGAGCACACCGCCGGTGATCAGCTTGGCGCCGTCGAGCGCGAGGAACGCGGTGGCGTTGCCGACATCATCGATGCTGACGAGGCTCCGCGACGGCGCCTTCGACTGTGCCTTGTCCATGAGCTCATCAAACTCGGGAATGCCTGACGCCGCACGCGTTGCCAGCGGCCCCGGCGAGATCGCGTGGACGCGAATGCCCTTCGGGCCGAGCTCGGCGGCGATATAGCGGACGGAGGCTTCAAGCGCGGCCTTTGCGACACCCATCACGTTGTAGTTCTCCACCACCATCTGGCTGCCGTAATAGGTCATCGTGAACAGCGTGCCGCCGTTTTTCATCAAAGGCTCGGCCAGATGCGCCATGCGCATGAACGACCAGCAGGAGACGTCCATGGTCTTGAGGAAGCCGTCGCGGCCAACGTCGACGACGCGGCCGTGCAAGGCCTCCTTGGGCGAGAAGGCAATGGAATGAAGCAGGAAATCGAGCTGCCCCCACTCCGATGCGATGCGTTCGAACACTTCCTCGGTCTGGCCTTCGACTATCACATCGAGCGGCATGAAGATCGGCGCCTCCAGCGCCTGGGCCAGCGGCTCGACGTGTTTCCTGGCGCGATCGTTCAGATAGGTCACCGCGAGATCGGCGCCGAGCGCACGAAACGCCCGCGCGCAGCCCCAGGCGATCGACTGGTCGTTGGCGATACCGACGATCAGGCCCTTCTTGCCCTTGAGGGCAACCTTGCTGTCCGGGAATACAGGGATCATGACACCCTCTCAGGCCGTGTGTTGTGGGATTGACCATTCATCAGCAGCGACAACGTGTGCTGCGCGATCATCAGTTCCTCGTCGGTCGGAATGACGTAGACGGGGATCCGGCTGCCGCTCCGCGAGATCAGCCGCGAATGGCGGGCGTTCTCGCCGGCATCGAGCGCGACACCGAGCCATCCGAGCTGCTCGGCGATGCTCGCGCGGATCGACGCCGAGTTCTCGCCGATCCCCGCGGTGAAGACGAAGGCGTCCAGGCCCTGCAAGGCCGCAGCCAGCATGCCGGCGTTGAGGCCAATGCGATAGACGAAATAATCGATCGCGAGCCGCGCGTGCGGGTCTGCGCTCGCCTCCAGCTCCCGCATGTCGTTGCTGACCCCGGAGAGGCCCTTCAGGCCGCATTCGCGGTAAAGGAAGTCCTGCACCCTGGCCGCCGACATGCCCTTTTCGGTGAGGAGATAGAGCACCACGCCGGGATCGATCTGCCCCGGCCGCGTTCCCATGGGCAGCCCGTCGAGCGCCGTAAAACCCATGGTGCTCTCGATGCTGCGCCCGTCCTTCAGCGCGCACATCGAAGCGCCGCTGCCGAGATGGGCAACGATCACACGCCCCTTGGCAATATCGGGCGCAACGCTCGGGAGCGTCCGTGCGACATATTCGTAGGATAGTCCGTGAAAGCCGTAGCGCCGCACGCCCTCGAGGTAAAGCTGGTGAGGAATGGCGTAGTGGTCGGCGACCAAATCGTGCGTGCGGTGGAACGCCGTGTCGAAGCACGCCACTTGAGGGAGTGTCGGAAAATTCGCAAGCAGCGAGCGGATCGGTGCGAGATTGTGCGGCTGGTGCAGCGGCGCGAGCGTCACAAAGCGTTCGAGACGGGACACGACGCCGTGGTCGATCAGGATCGGCCGGACATAGTCCGGACCGCCGTGCACGACGCGGTGGCCGACCGCGATCGGCGTGACCCGAAGTTCGTCCCTCAGCCAGTCGCCGGCTACAGCCATGGCGGCTGGCACGTCCGGCACGGCTTCGATCGGATAGGCGCGATCGGCCAGCGGATCACCGCTCGCGCCGCTGGCCCGCAAGCGCGGACGGCTGCCGATGCCATCCATCTGTCCCTTGATCTGGCGGCGGAGCGCACCGTCGCCCTCCGCTGAATAGACCTGAAACTTGACGCTGGAGGAGCCGGCGTTGACGACGAGGATCGTATCCATGGCATCACGCCGCCACCGTCGGCGCCTTCTGGCGCCGCGCGCGAGCATAAAGCGCAGCGACTGCGCAGGATGCCATCCGCGCTCGCGCCGAGTCCGCGCGCGAGGTCAGGACCACCGGCACCCGCGCGCCGAGCACGATGCCGGCACCATCCGCCTTGGCGAAATAAGCGAGGTTCTTGGCCAGCATGTTGCCGGATTCCAGATCTGGAACCACCAGGATTTGCGCGCGGCCGGCGACCTCGGACGCGATGCCCTTGATCCGCGCGGCCTCTGGATCGATGGCATTGTCGAACGCCAGGGGACCGTCGAGCAATCCGCCGATGATCTGGCCTCGATCCGCCATCTTGCACAGGGCAGCAGCCTCGATCGTCGACGGAATCTTCGAGGTCACCGTCTCGACGGCCGACAGGATCGCCACTCGCGGCGTCTGGCCGAATCCGGCCTGGTTGTAGAGGTCGATCGCGTTCTGGATGATGTCGCGCTTGGCGTCGAGATCGGGGAAGATGTTGACGGCGGCATCCGTGACAAAGATGGTTTCGGCATAGGCCGGCACGTCCATGACGAAGACATGGCTGATGCGCCGGTCAGTGCGCAGGCCGCTGGTCTTGGCGGTCACGGCGCGCATCAGTTCGTCGGTGTGCAGGCTGCCCTTCATCAGCAGTTCGCCCCGCGCAGCATGGATGAGCTCGACGCCCTTGGCCGCAGCGTCGTCGCTATGCGCGGCATCGACGATCTCGAAGCCGGACACGTCGAGATTGAACCTTGCGGCCGTGTCCTTGATCTTCCGCTCCGGCCCCACCAGGATCGGTCGGATGATGCCCGCACTGGCGCTATCGATGGCGCCGCGCAACGAGGTTTCGTCGCAGGGGTGGACGACGACGGTCGGCGTCGGCGGCGCGGCCCTCGCCGCCGCGATCAACCGATCGTATTTGCTGCCAGACTGGGCTTGCATCGTGTCGGCCGCCATCCTGTCACTCCCGCTTCCGCCAATGCGCGTTACGACGCTCTTGCCTTGGGGTCGAAAGGGGCGACGTTCGACGTCCACTCTCCCTCCCCGTCCAGGCCAAAGAGCCCGGCAACACGCTTCAGACGGTTGGCGCGCTCGCCGGTGATGTCCTCGCTCGCCGACAGCACTTCGCGCATCGCGGCGAAGGCCATGCGCCGCTGGTTCATGTCGTCAGGCAACAATTTGGGGATCGCCGCGAGCGCCGCCTCGCGGTCGAGCAGCAACATGAAGAACTGCTCGCGCACCAGCATCTTGAACTCGGCGAGCGTCATCCGGGGGCCGGCATGGTCACGCCGGACCTGGCGCAGCGCCTCGACGCTGCGCTCGTCGACCATGCCGCGCGCGGAGCCGACATAGAGCAGCGCGCGGAGCGTCGCCTCACGAAGACCGCCCTCCTCGATGTGCGACTTCAGCTCGGCAATTCGCTTCTCGAGCATGGCCTGATGCTCGGCCGACATCTCGCGCCGGCGCGACGGAGCCGAATTCGGGTCGATGCCGAGGGCAGCCTGAAGCACAGGCGAACCATAGATGTTGAGGAAGATGGTTTCGCTCAGCGCCTCCTGCGCGTCACGCCAGCTATCGAGCGCATGGACGATCTGCTTCGAGATCTGCTCCTGGAAGGCCAGGAACGGATTGTCCTTCGAGACCGGCCTGCGGTTGCCTTCGACACGATCGGCCGCCGACTTGACGGTGGACATCCAGGGATTTTTGCTGCTGAAGGCCTCATATTGCAGCCGCATCGGGTGCATGTCGCGCGCCCATTGCGCCAACTGCGGCGTCACCATGCCCTTCACCAGCGGCCGCAAGAATTTCTGATACGCCGCGAGATTGAGCTCGGAGACACGTTTGGCGGCGGCGAAGCGCCGCTCGTCCTCCGGCGAATTGCCGCCCATGGCGCGGATATCGTCGAGCGTCCGCGCCTCGCAGCGCATCACCCACTGGCCACTAGCGAGATCGGCATTGAGTGTCTCGTTGCCGCGCGCCTCGAACGTGGCTTCATAAAGCCCGGGCGGCAGCACATCGATCAGATCGATGTTGCTGGAGAACTCCGCATGTTCCTTCTTCGCCACGCCGCCGGAGACGAAGATTCCGAGATGGCCGATGCTGTCGTGAACGGTGTAGACGATGGTCTGGCCATAGGCCCTGATCTCGTCGACGTCGGAATAGGAATCCAGGATCCAGTCCAGTGCCTGCTGCGGCGGCGTGACGTTGTCGCCCTTGGAGCAGAACACCACGATCGGCGAGCGGATGTTGCGCAGATCGACCTTCTGTCCGTCCGACATCTCGATGCGGCCGGCGGCGAGATTGTTGCCGATGAACAGCTCGTCGACGATGAACTGAATCTCCTCGGCATTGAGGTTGACGTGCCCGCCCCACCAGCGCTCGAAATCGAGATAGCGCGCGGCTTCGGTGTCGACCTTGGAATAGACGTTGTATTGCTTGGTCCAGAGCGTGTTCGACGGGTTCTGGTTCTCGAAGTTCTGCACCAGCCAGGCGCCGTCGAACTTGCCGGCGCCGAGGTCGCTCGTCAGCGCCGTCAGCCAGCTTCCGCCCATCAGCCCGCCGGAATAGCGCATCGGATATTGGCCGTGCACGCCTGCCCAGTAGGCGAGCGGCGCACCGGCGATGATCAGGGGACCGAACAGTTCCGGCCGCAGCGATGCCAGCATCATGACGGCCCAGCCGGCCTGGCAATTGCCGATCACGCAGGGCTTGCCGTCGGCGTCGGGGTGACGGCTGATCACCGTCTCGAGGAATTTCGCCTCCGCGCGCGCGATGCGCTCGATGGTCTGGCCCGGCACCGGCTCGGGCAGGAACCCGATGAAATAGCAGGGATGTCCCGCCTTCATCGCGACACCGATCTCGCTATCCGCCTTGAACCCGCCGATGCCAGGGCCGTGGCCAGCACGCGGATCGATCACGACGAACGGCCGCCGGCTCATATCGATCTCGACATCGCGGGGCGGAATGATGCGCACCAGCGCGTAATTGACCGGTTCGTCCAGCGTACGACCGTCTGTGATTAATTCGGCAGCATATTGCAGCACATGCGGCGCGGTTTGAGCGACGTGCTCGCGATATTGGTCCCCCCGCTGGCGCATGATGTCCAGGAACAGCACACTGCGCTGTCCCGCATCGACCATGTATTCAACCGCGGATGAGACAAGGCCCGACATCGGGCCGCCGGGCAGTTTCACATTCTCCGTTGCCTTCAGATTCTCTGTCGCCATGTTCAACCTCGCCGTCGCCCATGGCCATTCAATGTGCACTGCAATCGCCGACGTTGATTTAGGTCAACGGTCGGCAACAATATCCGGCACCGGCGCCGCGCGCTCGATGCGGATCCAGGCAGCCGCGAGTTCCCAGGCGACGGCGAGGATGATCGGCCCGATGAACAGACCGATGATCCCATGCGCCAGTGTTCCGCCGATCACACCGACCAGAATCACGAGCGTCGGCGTGGTCAGCCCGCGTCCCATCACCAGCGGCTTCAAGATGTTATCGAGGACGCCGACGATGACGAAGAATATCGTCAGAGGCAGCGCCGTGGTCACGTCCTTGTCCATCCATATCCAGATGACGACGGGAATGAGGACGATGACGGCACCGATTTGCACGATCGAGAGCAGGAGAACGATGATAGCGAGCAGCCCCGCGCTCGGAATGGCAGCGAGCTTGAAGCCGATGCCGGCAAGCAGCGCCTGAATGATCGCCACCCCGATTATGCCCTGCGACACCGCACGGATGGTCGCGCCGGAGAGCTCGAGAAAATGCTCGCTCTGTTCAGGCACGATCCGGAACAGGAATCCGCGGATCGCGCCGGCGAGTTGCGGCCCGTACGGAAACAGGAGTCCAGCGACCAGCACCGACAGCAGGAACTGGAGCGTGCCGACGCCGGCGCTGCCGGCGAAGGACAGCATGATCCCGGCGAGCGGCTTCAGATATGGCGTCACCTCGCGCAGCACTGCGCGAACGTTGGTGTAGGCCAAATTCCAGAAATCGTAGAGCTGCGGGCCGATCAAGGGCCAGCTCTTGATCTGCTCCGGTGCTGCCCGAAGCGCAAGATCGCCGGTGCTGATCTGGCTTGCGATATCCCTGATACCGTCGACGGCACTCAAGCCCAGCCACGCCGCCGGGCCTATGACAATGCCGAGCATGACGACAGTGAGAATGGCCGCCGCAATGCGAGGGCTGCCGCCGAGACATTTGGCGAGCCAGCCGAAGACCGGATAGAACGCCACCGCGAGCACCGCGCTCCAGGTCAGGATCGGCACGAACGGCTTGATGATCAGGAACGTCCAGATGATCAGCAGCGCCAGCAATGCAAGCCGGATCACGAGCTGGACGACGGCGTCGGCGGGTAAAATGCTGCGAATTGTCTTCACGATCTGGGGCCTTTGCGTCGCAGAGGCAGTTCGCCGAGTGTAGCGGGCCCGTTCGCGCGGCAGGCTTGATCCAGATCAAGCCGTTGATCGCGGCCAACGCCCTGATCGGTCGATGCGGACGCCGGTCGGCACGTCCGCTTGGCAGCGCAGCGAGACCACTGCATGACTGACGCCGCGAGCTACATGCGCCATGAACAATTACGCGATGGCACGCCCGTCGAGATCCGGGCGCTCCGTCCCGACGACGAAGTCGGAATGCTCGCCGCGCTGGATCAGACCAGCGCGCAGTCGCGCCGGCGCCGCTTCTTCATACCGAAGCAGCATTTTTCAGACAGGGAGCGCGACTTCTTCATGGAGATTGATTTCGTGCATCATGCAGCGCTGGTGGCCTGCGTGGATGATGCGGGCCGCAGCAGCATCGTTGGCGGCGGCCGCTACGTGGTCGCAGAGCCCGGCCGCGCCGAGATGGCCTTCATGGTGATCGACGCCTGGCAGGGGCGCGGCATCGGCGCGACGATCGCGCGTCACCTCATCGTGCTCGCACGCAAGGCCGGACTGACGGAGCTGACCGCGGAGGTCCTGCCCGAGAACACGGCGATGCGCCGCGTGTTCAACCGGCTCGGCTTTGTGACCGCTCCAAAGCGGGATCCGGAGACGATCCATCTGGTGCTGAACCTCACTGGTTTACCGCAACCGGATGCTGCATCGCACTAATCGGTGCCAGGACGGGTCATCATCCTGTCCCCTGTTCCATGAGTCTTGCCCTAAAAAGCCAGAAGACAACGCGCCGGAAAGGTGTAGGATTCGCGAAAATCTGGAGGAGCGGCATGTTTGAAATCACCGGTTTCGACACGGCAGGCGTCGTCAACCTCAAGCGGGAGTCATTCGCCGCCGCCCTCAAGAAGGCCAGGGAGCTGATCCAGGACGGGTGCCGGGACGTTCAGATCGTCGATCCCAATGGCCGGGTCTACACTTCCTTTGAGGAACAGGCAGCCTAACCGCCCCGCCGATCTTTCCATCGCATCAACTCCGATCAGACGCATCCATGTTTTGTGATGCGCCAATCGTTGCGCCACGAATACAGATCGGCATCGCAAGCTAGATGGAAGCGCGCAAACAACGCTATTGCGGTGCCGCATGCCAAATCCCGACTCGCACATGCCACGCCGTTGCCAATCAACTCATTTGAGCGCACGCTCCCGCTGGGCACGCAGATGCCTCCCAGGGAGAAACACATGAAGGAACCGGGCCTGGATGGTCGCCACCGGGACAAGGATGGCGCGATCGGCAAGAAGCACGGCAACACGCTGGTCGGTACATTGCGCAAGATCTACGGGAAGGGTTTTGCGGCCGGTTATCCGGACACAGCCCAGCTCAGTGAGGTCTTGCTTCAATTGAACGAGACGTCGCTGAGCCAGTTGCGCCGCGATCACGACACCGGACATTTGGCGCACAAGATCGACCACGTCCCGAAGTAGCGGACTTCGCTCGACCTCATTCATGGCGCCGAAACGACCCCCGCAAGGCCCCCGCGCGGCCCGGACAGACTGCGCTATCGGTCGCCCTCCCCACATTTGCCGTTTGAGCCTTCCGAAACGGGGCGCTAGAATGAGCCTTTTACGGAGGCTCATTTTGAAACAGGTCATTATCATCGCAGCCGTCGCGCTGCTTGCCACGGCGCCCACCCGATCCCAGGGCCTGGTCGATCCCAGCAAGGTTGCTCCCGAATTCCGCGAAGCGGCCGAAAAGCGCCGCGCCGAGCAGATCCGTCAGCGCGAATGCGCCCTGAAGGCGGATATGGAGAAGGTGCTGCCGCGCGATCGAACCGTCTATCTCAATCACTGCCTGGACACGATGGCCGCGAAACAATAGCGCGCCATGCGAAACGGTCGGAAAGTCCGCAAAGAGCTGCGCGAGGCCGAGGCGGTCCGGCTCGTCGCCGCGCAGGAACCGCGTGTGGCGCCCCGGTCGCGGTCGTCGTCCGCCGAACGGGCGCGGTACGGGGCCGGACCGAGTAGACCCGGTCGGCCGTTTACGTCGCCTCGATCCAGATCCCGGCGTCAGAATGCGCGCGGATGTGGTCGACCAGAAAGTCCGAAAACACCCTGATCTTCGCCGGCAGCCGGACGCGGTTCTGGTAGGCCACGTTCATCGTCAGCAGCGGCAATTCCCAATCCGTCAGGACCGGCACGAGCTTGCCGGCCGCGATGTCGCTCTGCACGATGTAAAGCGGCTGGATCAGGATGCCGAGCCCTGCGCGCGCGGCGCCGCAGATGATCTGGCCATCATTGCTGTCAAGCGTCGGCGCGATCCGGACGGTCTGCGTCGTGCTGCCCTTGCTCAGGCGCAGCGAATAGGGATCGTTGGCGAGGTTGTAGACCAGCATGTCGTGACGCGCGAGATCGGCGGGATGCTCGGGGATACCGTGCGTCGCGAGATAGGATGGTGCTGCCGCCAGCACGCGGCGCATCTGTCCGATGCGGCGGATGATGATGTTGGAATCCGGCTCCTGCTCCCGCGTGCGGATCGCGACGTCGATGCCGGCCTCGATGAAATCAGGATAGCGGTTGGCAGCGATGATCTGGACGTCGAGCTTCGGATAGAGCTTGCGAAACGCCGGCAGCATCGGCGCCATGTAGATCATCGCAAAGGACAGCGAACTCGTGACGCGCAGCATGCCCTTGGGCGACAGCGCGCGATCGCTGACGGCGTCCTCGGCCTCCGCAAGCTCGTTCAAGAGCGTGCTGCAGCGCTGCAGCAGCTCCTGCCCGGCCTCGGTCAGCCACTGCCGGCGCGTGTTGCGCTCGATCAGCCGGACCGCGAGCCGCTCCTCCAGCGCGCTGAGATGCCGGCTCGCCGCGGCATTCGACATCCGTAACGTGTCGGCGGCCTTGGACAGGCTGCCGAGCTCGGCCGTCTTGGAGAACACCTCGAGCTGGAGAAGCCGGTCCATTCTTCCTCATAATGGAAAAGAGACTTACGATTTTTGACCTTTATTTCCGCTTTGCGCAAGGCAAAATGGCCCCAACAAGCAAGATCGCAGGCGAGGAAATTTTGGAAATGTCGGGTCCGATCAAGCACATCGTGATGTGGCGGCTGCGCGGCGAGACGGCCGCAGAGCGCTCGGCGGCCAGGTCCAAGGTCAAGACCCTGTTCGAGGGCCTCCGCGGCCTGATCGATGGCCTCACCCATATCGAGGTCGGGGTCGATGTCAGCGATGTCGATTATGCCTGCGACGTTGTCCTCGTCTCCGAGTTTACCGATCACGCGGCCCTGAAGGCCTACGCCACCCATCCGGAACATCTGCGGGTGCGGGCGGAGCTCGGCGACTTGCGGATCGGGCGCTTCCAGGTCGATTATCCCGTCAAAGAGACCGGCGCATGATCGGTTCGTTCACCTTTGAAAATCTGCCTTGCCGCGTGGTGTTCGGCAGCGGGACGCTGGGCGCGGCCAGGGCCGAGATCGAGCGCCTTGGCGGCAAGCGCGCGCTGGTGCTGACGACGCCGCAGCAGGAAGCGCAAGGCGCAGCACTCGGTGCGGCGCTCGGCCCGCTCTCAGCCGGTATCTTCGCCGGCGCCACGATGCACACGCCGGTCGAGGTGACCGAGCGCGCGATCGCGGCGATGAAGGCGTGCAATGCCGATTGCGTGGTCGCGCTCGGCGGCGGCTCCACGACCGGATTGGGCAAAGCGCTCGCGCTGCGCACCGGCGTCAACCAGCTCTGCATCCCCACCACCTATGCCGGGTCGGAAATGACCCCGATCCTCGGTCAGACCGAAAACGGCCTGAAGACCACGGTGCGCGATGTGGCCGTGCTGCCGGAGACGGTGATCTACGACGTCGACCTGACGATGACACTCCCGGTCGGCCTCACAGCCACCTCCGGCATCAACGCCATCGCGCATGCGGTGGAGGCGCTCTATGCGCGCGACACCAACCCTGTCACGTCGCTGATGGCGGAGGAAGGCATCCGCGCGCTGGCGCGTGCCCTGCCCGCGATTGCCGCCAAGCCCGACGATCGTGCGGCCCGCAGCGATGCGCTCTACGGCGCGTGGCTATGCGGTGTGTGCCTCGGCACCGTCGGCATGGCGCTGCATCACAAGCTCTGCCATACGCTCGGCGGCACTTTTGACCTCCCGCATGCCGAGACGCATACTATCGTGCTGCCGCATGCGCTGGCCTACAACGCACCGGCCGTGCCCGACGCGATGGCGCGGATCGCGCGCGCGATCGGTGCAGCCGATACGGCGCAGGGTCTCTACGATCTCGCCAAGCGATTAGGAGCCAAGGTCGCGCTGCGCGACATCGGCATGCCCGAGAGCGGCATCGACAAGGCGGCTGATCTCGCGGTCACCAACGCCTACTGGAATCCGCGCCCGCTCGAGCGCAACGCTATCCGCGACCTGATCGCGCGCGCCTGGGCCGGCGAGCCACCGGTCGCAACCCAAGCGGCGGCGTGACCGAGATGAAGCGCACCCTCATCCAGTCGGCGACGATCATCAGCATGGACGACCGCATCGGCGATCTCCGTGTCGGCGATGTGCTGGTGGAGAACGGGCGGATCGCCGAGGTGCGTCCCGGCATTGAAGCCGCTGATGCCGAGACCGTCGACGGTCGGGGACGCATCGTCATCCCAGGGCTGATCAACGCGCATATGCACACCTGGCAGACGGCGCTGCGCGGGTATGCTGCGAACTGGACGCTGCTCGAATATTTCCGCCGCATGCATGCCGGGCTCGCGACCCTGTTCGCCCCCGACGACGTCTACATCGCCTCCCTCGTCGGCGCGCTGAACCAGATCAATTGCGGCGCCACCACGCTGGTCGACTGGTGCCACAACAATCCGACGCCTGCTCATACCGACGCCGCCGTGCGCGGCCTGATCGAGAGCGGCATCCGTGCCGCCTTCTTCCATGGCTCGCCAAAGCCCGAGCCGAAGCCGGGCGAGCCGCACTTCTCGGAGGTGCCGCATCCTCGCCGCGAGGTCGAGCGGCTGCTGGCGGGCCCCCTCGCCGACCGCGACGGCCTGGTCACTCTCGGGCTTGCCATTCTCGGTCCGCATTATTCGACGCTCGACGTGTGCTTGCATGACTTTCGTCTGGCGCGGCAGCTTGGCCTGATCGCCTCGATGCATCAGGGTGGCGGGCCGGCGAAAACTCCCGGCGGCTGGGAGAAGCTGATCGAGGCCGGCCTCGTCGGCCCCCACGTCAACATCGTCCATGGCAACGATCTGCCCGATGATCTCCTGCAGAAGCTAATCGACCTCGGCGTCACCTTCTCGGTGACACCCGAGAACGAGATGATCCAGGGCCACGGCTTTCCGATCACCGGACGGCTGCTCGAGCGCGGCGTCCGCCCCACCATCGGCATCGATCTGGAGTCCGTGCTGGCCGGCGACCTCTTTTCCGCGGCGCGCGTTGCGCTGTCGATGCAGCGCGCGCTCGACAATGCGGAGATGCGCAAGAGCCAGGGCACGATCCCGGCGACGACCACGATTCCCGCGCGTGAGGCGCTGGCCTGGATCACCACCGAAGGCGCCCGCATGCTCGGCCGCGAGAGCCAGATCGGCTCGCTGACGCCTGGCAAACTCGCCGATCTCGTCGTCATCAACGCCGACGATCTCAACCTCTTCCCGGTCCACGATCCCGTCGCCACCGTGGTGATGCAGACGAGCCTCGCCAATATCGAGTCGGTGATGATCGGAGGCCGCTGGAAGAAGCGGAACGGACAATTGCTGACGGACGGGCTCGACCGGAAGAAGGAACTGCTCTCCCAATCCGGCCAGCGGCTGGTGCGGGGCATCGAACGACAAGGGCACGCCGCGAGGTAGCGGCCAACGGACAACAAGAAATGACTGATACAAGCAAACAGGTCGCCTTCATCGGCATCGGCAAGATGGGCCTGCCGATGTCGATTCTCGTCGCCAAGGCTGGCTTCAGCGTCACCGCATTCGACCAGAGCGCGGCGCGGCTGAACGAGGCACGCAAGCACGGTATCGCTGTCGCAAGCTCAGCGGCCGAGGCCGTCAACGGCCGGCCCGTGGTCATCACGTCGCTCCCCGACGACGCCGCCTTGCGCGCGGTGATGCTCGGCCCGAGCGGGCTGATCGGCGCGATGGCGCCGCAGGCAGTGCTGATCGAAACCAGCACGGTCAGCGCCGAAGCCTCGACCGAAGTCGATGCCGCCGCACAGGCCCGTGGAATCGCCTATCTGCGGGCGCCGGTCTCCGGCAATGCCAGCATCGTCCACACCGGCGCGCTGAGCTGCTTCGTGTCCGGCCCCAAGGACGCCTTCGAGAGCGCCAAACCGCTGTTTGCGAGTTTTACCCGCGCACAGACCTATCTCGGCGCGAGCGAGGAAGCCCGCTACGCCAAGCTTGCGGTCAACCTCATGATCGCGGTCTCGGCGGCGATGATGGCCGAGAGCCTGGCGCTGGCGCGCAAGGGCGGGATCGGCTGGCAGGACATTTTGAAAGTGCTGGACGAGAGCGCGGTCGCCTCCCCCATGGTGAAGTACAAGACCGCGCCGCTGCGCACCCGCGACTTCGAGTCCAGCTTCTCCTGCAAGCAGATGGCCAAGGACCTCGATCTCATCCTCGGCGCCGGCCATGCCGTCGGCGTGCCGCTCCAGCTCGCCGCCCAGGTGCGCGAAACCTACGGCGCGCTGGTCGCGCAAGGCGACGGCGAGACCGACTTCATCGCGACCGTCAAGCATCTCGAACGGCTGTCCGGCCTTGGCGAGCCCAAACTCTGACCGACGGAGGCGAATTTGCGTAATTTCAGCGAGACCAACATCACCGACGCCGTGCTCGAGCGCATCGCCGGCGCGGCCGATCCCCGGATCAAGCAGGTCAGCGAAGCCCTGGTGCGCCATCTCCACGCCTTCGTGCGCGAGATCCGGCCAACCCAGAAGGAATGGGAATACGGCATCGACTTCCTGACCCGCACCGGCCACATGTGCGACGACAAGCGGCAGGAGTTCATCCTGCTGTCGGACACGCTCGGCGTCTCCATGCTGGTCGACGCGATCAACCATCCGGTGCCCGAAGGCGCGACCGAGACCACCGTGCTCGGCCCGTTCTTCGTCCAGGCCGCGCCCGAGAAGCAGCACGGCGACGATATCTCAGGCCCCATGGAAGGCGATCCCATGATCGTCACCGGCTCGGTCTCGACGGTCGACGGCAAGCCGCTCGCGGGCGCCGTGGTCGATGTCTGGCACTCCGACAATGACGGCTATTACGACGTGCAGCAGCTCGACGAGATCGGCGATCTCGCGATGCGCGCCCGCTTCCACACCGACGCCAACGGCCGCTTTCATTTCTGGTCGATCAAGCCCGCGGCCTATCCGATCCCGCATGACGGCCCGGTCGGCGAGATGCTGGAGGCGCAGGGCCGTCATCCCTGGCGTCCGGCGCATGTGCATTTCATGATTTCGGCGCCGGGATTCGAGCAGCTCGTGACGCATGTGTTCGTCGCCGGCGACAAATATCTCGACAGCGACGTGGTGTTCGGCGTCAAGGACAGCCTGGTCCACGACTTCGTGCACTGCCCGGCCGGCCGTGCGCCGGATGGCCGGATGGTGGATGCCGCCTACTATCACCTCAATTATGATTTCGGCCTGAAGCAGGCCGCAAGTAACGCGCAGGCAGCGTAAGCCGAACGTCGGATCGACGGACTGACAATAGTCCGCGACAAGGATGGACGACAGGGAGAGACGATGGGACCGCGGGTCAGCAGTGCCGCTTTGGCTGAACGCCTTACAGGCGTGATCGGTCCGCGCGCGACCACCGCGCGCGGCGTGCTCGATCAGCATGGCCAGAGCGAGTCCTATTATCGTGCCCTGCCCCCCGACATCGTCGTGTTTCCGGAGACCACTGCGGAAGTCGCCGAAATCGTCAAGCTCTGCGCCGGCGCAAACATGCCGATCGTGCCGTTCGGCGCCGGCACCTCGCTCGAAGGCAATGCGTCCGCGATCGCAGGCGGCGTCTGCATCGACTTCGCGCGCATGAACAAGGTGCTGACGGTCCACGACAGCGACATGAATGTCGTGGTCCAGCCCGGCATCACCCGCAAGCAGCTCAATGCAGAGCTGCGCGGCACCGGACTTTTCTTTCCGATCGATCCCGGCGCGGATGCCTCGATTGGCGGCATGACGTCGACGCGCGCCTCCGGCACCATGGCGGTGCGGTACGGCACCATGAAGGACAACGTCATGGCGCTCGAAGTCGTGCTGGCCGACGGTCGCGTGATCCGCACTGCCCGGCGCGCCCGCAAATCCGCGGCAGGCTACGATCTGACACGGCTGTTCGTCGGCGCCGAAGGCACGCTCGGAATCATCACCGAGATCACGCTGAAACTGCATCCGCTGCCGCAGGCGATTTCGGCCGCGGTGTGCAGCTTCGACGCCCTGCACAACGCGGTCGATACCGCGATCGGCATCATCCAGGCGGCCATTCCGGTGGCGCGCGTCGAGCTGCTTGACGACGTCATGATCCGCGGGATCAACGCCTACGCCAAGCTCGGCTATCGCGAGGCGCCGACGCTGTTCTTTGAATTCCACGGATCGGAGAGCGCCGTTGCCGAGCAAGCCGAGCTGGCCCAGGCAATCGCCGCCGAGCATGGCGGCCGCGGTTTCGAATGGGCCAAGGCGCCGGAGGACCGCAGCCGGCTCTGGCACGCCCGCGACAACACGCTCTATGCCGGCCTCGGCCTCCGGCCCGGCGCGCGGGCCGTCATCACCGACGTCTGCGTGCCGATCTCGCGGCTCGCCGAATGCCTGACCGACACGCGCCGCGACGCCGACGAGCACGGCTTCACCGCGCCCATCGTCGGCCATGTCGGCGACGGCAATTTCCACATGCTGATCCTGGTCGATCCCGCCAAGCCGGAAGAGATCGACGGTGCCAAGGCGCTGCAGGCCCGCATGGTCGCCCGTGCCATCGCGATGGACGGCACCTGCACCGGCGAGCACGGCATCGGGCTCGGCAAGATCGATTATCTCACCGATGAGCTCGGCGAAGCCGTCGACATCATGCGGTCGATCAAGACCGCGCTCGATCCGGAAGGCCTGATGAACCCCGGCAAGATATTTGCGGGAGCGCGGTCATGAACACCCCCGACGAGACCACCGCGACGCCGCTGCTCGAGCTGCGCGGCATCAGCAAGACATTTCCGGGCGTCAAGGCGCTCGACGACGTGTCCTTTGCGCTCTATGCCGGCGAAGTCCACATGCTGCTCGGCGAGAACGGCGCGGGCAAGTCGAGCCTGATGAAGGTGCTGTGCGGCGCCTACAGCGCCGACGCAGGCGAGTTCTTTTACAAAGGCGAGAAGGTCACGATCGCCTCGACGGCGGACGCGCAGAAGCTCGGCATTGCCGTGATCTTCCAGGAATTCTCGCTCGTCCCCTATCTCGACATCGCCCAGAACATCTTCCTGGGCCGCGAGCCGAAGGGTCGCATCCCCGGCACCATCGACCGCCGCAAGATCCTGGCTGACGCCAAGCGCCTGCTCGACACGATCGGCTTCGACATCGATCCGTCCGTCGTCGTCAACACGCTCGGCGTCGCCCAGCAGCAGATGGTCGAGATCGCAAAAGCCATCAGCCAGAACGCGCGCATCCTGGTCATGGACGAGCCGACCGCCGCGCTGTCCGATCGCGAGACCGAGCTCTTGTTCGCGCTGATCGCGCGGCTGAAGGCCGATGGCGTCTCGATCGTCTACATCTCGCACCGCATGGCCGAGGTGTTTGCGCTCGGCGACCGCATCACGGTCCTGCGCGACGGCCGCCGCATCGACGGCGTTCGCCCGGCCGACGTCACGCCCGACCAGCTCGTCCGAATGATGGTCGGTCGCACCGTCGACATGACCTATCCGCGCAATTTTGCCGACAAGCCCGGCGAAGTGCTGCTTCACGTCAAGGGCCTGACCTCGCCGAGCGGAATCTCCGACATCAACATCGAGGTCCGCCGCGGCGAGATCGTCGGCCTCTGCGGCCTGGTCGGATCCGGCCGCACCGAGGTGGCGCGCGCGATCTTCGGCGCTGATCCGGTCGCCGCGGGCGAGATCATGTTCGACGGCAAGCCGATCTCCGGCGAGCCCGACATCGCCGCCCGCCGCGGCATCGCGCTGATCCCGGAGAGCCGCAAGAGCGAGGGTCTCGCGTTGCTGCGTTCGGTCGGCGACAATCTCGTGGTCTCGGCGCTGCGAAAGCTGTTCCCGAGCGGGCTGTTCGATCCGCGCAGCGGCCAGCGCACCGCCGACGGACTGATCCGGCAGCTCCGCATCGCCACCCCGAGCGCACGCCAGACCGTCGGCCTGCTCTCAGGCGGCAACCAGCAGAAGGTCGTGATCGGCAAATGGCTGGCGGCCGGTGCGAAGCTCTTCATCTTCGACGAGCCGACGCGCGGCATCGACGTCGGCGCCAAGTCCGAGATCTTTGCGCTGATCGACCGGCTGGTCGCCGAAGGCGCGGCGGCTCTGATGATCTCCTCCGAGCAGGTCGAGATCTGCCATGTCTGCGACCGCGCCTATGTGATGCGCGAGGGCCGCGTCGCCGGACATCTGACGCGCAACGAGCTGACCGAGGAGAACATCGTGCGATTGGGGATGCATCATGCGTGAGACCGCGGTCGTATCTCAACCCAATCCGCTGCAGCGCATTCCCGGCGTCGCCATCGTGCTCGCCGCACTGATCGTTCTGTTCGGTGCGATCGCGCCCGGTTTCCTGACCCCGGCCAACCTGTCCAACGTGCTGGTGCAGTCGACCATCCTGACCATGCTGGCGCTGCCGATGACGCTGATCATCATGACCGAGGGGCTCGACCTCTCGATGGGCGCGGTGCTGACGCTGACCTCGCTCTGCGTCGCCATCGTCTCGCTCGCGACCAAGTCGATGCTGCTCGGTCTCGGCGCCGGCGTCTTGGTCGGCGCGGCCTTCGGCACCGTCAATGGCTGGCTGGTCGCGATTTTGGGCATCCCGCCCTTCGTGGCGACGCTCGGCACGCTGGGCATGGCGCAGGGCCTGTCGCTGATCGTCTCCGACGGCCAGAGCGTGGTCGGCATTCCCCACAGCGTCCGGGACATCTACTCGGCGACGCTGCTTGGCATCCCCCTGCCGATCGTGGTGGCGCTCGCGACTTACGCAGCATTTCACGGCCTGCTCTATCACACCCGCTTCGGCAGCTACGTGTTCGCGCTCGGCGGCAATCGCGAGGCGCTCAGATATGCCGGTCTCTCGCCCAACAAGCTGCTGATCGCGGTCTACGCGCTCGGCGGCACCATGGCCGGCGTCGCAGGCCTCTTGATGACCGCCCGGATGAATTCGGGGCACCCGACCGCGGGGCTCGGGCTCGAATTCGATGCGATCGCGGCTGTCGCGGTCGGCGGCACCTCGTTCGAACGCGGCAATGGCTGGCTGCTCGGCACGCTCCTTGGCGTCATCGCCGTCGGCGTGCTGCGCAACGGGTTGAACCTGATCTCGCTGCCCTCCTCGGTGCAGGTCGCAAGCGTTGGCGTCCTCGTCATCGTCGCGCTGTTCCTCGACGGCCTCAGGAGCCGCGCATGACCGACATCACCAAGGAGGCCTTGTCGCCGCCACGTTCGTTCCTGTCCCAGGACGCGATCCAGCTGTTCTACCGCCTGCTCGCGGTTTTCCTGATCTGCGCTGTGCTGGCGGTGCTGAACGATTCCTTCCTCAGCCTCGGCAACATCCTCAACGTCCTGCGCCAGGCGAGCCTCACCTTCTTCATCGCCTCGGGCCTGACGCTGGTGGTGCTCACCGCCGGCCTCGATCTCTCGGTCGGCGCCAATGTCGCCTTGTCCGCCTGCATCGCCGGGACGGTGATCCACACCACGGGATCGCCCGTGCTCGGTATCCTGACCGGACTTGCCTGTGGTGGCATCGTCGGACTCCTCAACGGCATCATGGTGACGGCGCTGCGCATCCCCTCCTTCATCGCCACCTACGGCATGCTCTGGGTGCTAAACGGCCTGACCTATTGGTACATGGCGGGCGAGACGCTGCACGGTTTCCCGGCGGGCTTCCGCCAGATCGGCAGCGGCTATCTGTTCGGGCTGCCGATCCCGGTCTATCTGCTGCTGGTGTTCCTCGGGATCGGAACGCTGTTTGCCCAGCGCACGATCTGGGGCCAGGAAATCTATGCGATCGGCGCCAATCCGGTCGCCGCCCGCCTCTCCGGCATTCCGGTCACGCGGCGGCTTCTGCTGGTCTATGCGGTGTCCGGCACGATGGCCGGGCTCGCCTCGATCATCTTCCTGTCGCGGTTGAATTCCGCCGAGGCCGACATCGGCGAAAGCCTGACCTTGCCGGCGATCGCGGCGGTGCTGATCGGCGGCACCTCGCTGTTCGGCGGCGTCGGCACCGTGTTTGGCACCTTCGTCGGCGCGCTGATCCTGACGCTGGTGCTGAATGGCATGAACCTGCTCTCGGTCAGTGCCAATTGGCAGCCGCTGGTCACCGGCATCATCGTCATTCTCGCGGTCTGGCTCGACATGAAGACCCGCCGCCGCGCGCAATGAAGCTCTCAAGTAATCCAACAAATCAAAATGGGGATGGAGACGACATGAAACAGAGACTGGGCTATCTCGCACTGCCGCTCGTGATGGCCGCCGCGTTCACGACGCAGGCGCGCGCCGACGGCGAGACCATCGCCGTGTTCACCAAGAACCAAACCAACCCGTTTTTCCAGACGGTGCGGGTCGGCGCCGACAACATGGCGAAGACGCTGAACGCCAAGACGCTTCAGTACATCCCGACCAAGCCGGACTCGATCCCCGAGCAGCTCAGCCAAATCGAGGACGTCGTGGTGAAGAAGCCGAGCGCGATCGTCTTCACGCCGGTCGACTACAAGGCGATGGTTCCCGGCGTCGAGAAGATCAACGACGCCAAGATTCCCGTCGTCAACATCACCGACCGCTCCGCCGGCGGCAAATTCCTCTCCTTCGTCGGCGCCGACGATTACAGCCTCGGGCTCGAGACCGCGCGCTTCATGCTCAAGACCTTGGGCGGCAAGGGCAACATCGTCATCATCGAGGGCGTCAAGGGCTCGCTCACCAATGTCGACCGCGTCCGTGGCTTCAACGATGCGCTGAAGGAGAGTCCGGGCGCCAAGCTGCTGGCCTCGCAGCCCGGCAACTATCAGCGGCTCCAGGCGCTCCAGGTGATGGAGAATTTGATGCAGTCGAATTCGCAGATCGACGGCGTGCTCGCCGCCAACGACGCCATGGCGGTCGGCGCGATCGAGGCGCTCGACGGCGCCAACCGCAAGGCCCAGGTGATCGGCATCAACGGCACCAAGGAGGCGATCGATGCCATCAAGTCCGGCAAGCTGCTAGCGAGCGGCGACTACAACGGCTTTTTCCAAGGCTGCCTCGGCACCATGATGGCGGTCCGCAGCTTGCGCAACCAGCCGATCATCAATGAGATCGTGCTGAAGCCGACCGTCATCACCAAGGACAATTACCAGCCCTTCGATCAGCCGCTCGAGCAGCGCACCTGCCCGATCTTTGAGGAAGCCAGCAAGCTCGGCGCGAAGTAACCGCAGCCTGTTCTGATCAAACACCGGGACGGTTGCGATGACAGCCGTCCCCAAGACGTCCCGGAGACATCATGCTGTTTGCCATCCATGCGATCGACCGCACTGGCGCATTGCCGACGCGCCTAGCCAATTACGATGCCCACAAGACGTTCCTGAGCGACACTTCGCGCTTCGGCGTCAAGATCGTGATGTCGGGACCGCTGGTCGCTGACGACGGTGCCACGATGATCGGCAGCCTGTTCCTGATCGAGGCCCCCGGCCGCGCCGAGGTCGAGGCCTTCAATCGCGCCGATCCGTTCGCGGCGGCCGGCATTTGGGAGAAGGTCACGATCACGGGATTCCTGCGGCGGCAAGGTTGACAGACAGGGCTGACCAATCCGGTTCGCCTCTCGCCGATCGCGAAAAACCCCAGTGCGTGTGGGCACTGGGGCGTTTTCAAGGAAAATGAATTGGTAAGGCAATGACGCCTCTATAGCAGCTTGATCAGCGACGGCTTGTGAACTGGTTCACACATGCCGCGCGGGGGTGATTGGACTATTTGTCACACCCCGCTAGCTCCGCCGCTGCTTCCTCGGAAACAGGCGATCGCGGATGTAGCGCGAGGTTGCAGTTAGGCGGACCCCGCGCGGCTTCTGCCAGGCTGCGCGGTCGAGCTCCTTCTTGTCGCCGATGGCGAGCCGGCCCTTGGCGCTCTTGGCAATGAAGATCGCGTCGCTCATCTTGCGTCCCGAACGCTTGTTCTTGGCCGTCACTTCCTTCCAGAGGCTGATCCGGCCGAGCTTCAGCTTCGGCAGTTCTTCCCTGATCTCGCGCCGCAGGCAGTCCTTGTCGGATTCGCGCGCGCGCTTGCGCCCCCCGGGGAACATCCACAGGCCGTCCGACCGTCGCCTGACCAACAGAACCTTGCCGCGCTTGGCGGCAACCAGCTTGGAAGACTTCGCCATACCTGTCGCAAACCGAGAAAAGAATCTGGCTGCATCGTAACTTGTCTATTTCATTAGACAAGTTCGATGGCCGTTCCGGTCGACGCCGCCACCTGCACTTGTCCACATGCTGCGAGGCGCGGCCAATCTCTCAGATGGTCTCCGGCGCGCGACGCGCGATCAGGTCTCGTCGGATGTGGGCAATTCGGCTGCCCGCTTCCCCGCCGTCCCGATCCACGCCGCCGCCATTTCCCACGCCACCGACAGGATGATCGGCCCGATGAACAGGCCGACGATGCCGTGGGCAAGCGTGCCGCCGATCACGCCGACGAAGATCACGATGGTCGGCGTGTTGAGACCGCGTCCCATCACGAGCGGCTTCAGCATGGTGTCGATGAAGCCGACAAGGACGAAGAACACGGTGAGCACGAGCGCCGTGGTGACGTCCTTGGCGGTCCAGATCCAGATAATCACCGGCAGCAGCACGAGGAAGGCGCCGATCTGCACGATCGACAGCAGCAGCACGATGAAGGCGAGCAGGCCCGCGCTCGGCACGGCCGCAAGCTTGAAGCCGACGCCGGCCAGCAGCGCCTGCACGATGGCGACGCCGATCACGCCTTGCGCCACCGCGCGGATGGTGGCGCCGCCAAGCACGAGAAAATGCTCACTCTGCTCCGGCACGATGCGCGACAGGAAACCGCGCCCGGCCGCAACCAATCGCGGCCCGTGCGGAAACAGGAAACCGGCCACGAACACCGAGACCAGGAACTGGAGCGTGCCGAGGCTGGCATCGCCTGCGAGCACCAGAAGCGGTCCCGCCAGCGGCTGGAGATAGGGCGCCACCTCGCGCAGCACGGCGCGGATGTTGTTGTAGGCCTGGTCCCAGACCTCGTAGAGCGTCGGCCCGATCAGCGGCCACGACTTGATCTGCTCCGGTGCCGACTGGAGCGCGAGGTCGCCGGTGCCAAGCTCGTGCGCGAGCTCCTTCGCCCCCTCCACGGCACTGAGGCCGAGCCAGGTTGCGGGGCCGAGCACGATGCCGAGCGTGATCAAGGTAAGGATCGCGGCCGCGGTCTTGGGCCGCCCGCCGAGCACTTTGGAGACCCAGCTGAACGCCGGATAGAACGCCACCGCGAGCACGCCGCTCCAGGCCAGGATCGGCACGAACGGCCGGATGATCAGGAATGTCCAGATGATCAGCAGCGCCAACAGGCCGAGCCGGATCACGAGCTGGATGACGTCCTCGCCCGTCAGGAGCTGACGCAGACTTTTCACAGGCACGGCTTTCCTTGCGGCATCAACGCGGGTTCCGGCACTTCCGCGGGCTAGGGTTATTGCCAGCCAAGAGCCGGGCGTCAAGACGAGCGGGCGCGCGCCCGGCCCGTCGGGGACCGACCGCGTTGTGCTTCAAGATGAAACCGCTGTGACGAAGGCGCCCGAACGCGCCCTCAGAAGTGATAGTTGACGCCCACCGTGCCGGTCTGGATGTTCAGCTTCACATTGGCGGGCGAGGCCACCAGATTGCCCGTCGTCACCGGCTGCTCGGTGATGGCGCCGAAGCCCAGATAGTTGTACTCGGCCCGCACCGACCAGTTCGGCATGAACATCCATTCGACGCCGCCGCCGGCGAGCCAGCCGGTGCGGTTGAAGCTGCCCGAGGCTGAGCCCGCGAGCGCACCCGCCAAACCGTTATTGGCGCTGTATTTGTCGCGGGTGAAGGCCGCGCCGCCCTTGGCGTAGAGCAGGACGCGGTCGAAGGCGACGCCGAAGCGCGCGGCGACCGTCGCGATATAGTCGTTCTTCAGCGACAGGTTGAAGCCGGCGCCGCCCCCGAACGGGCCGCCGGCATTGAGCGTGACGCTGGACCAGGCGCCGGTGCCCTCGAGGCCCAGGACGAAATTGCCGATCTGGTAGTTGCCGCCGATCTGGCCGCCGACCACGCCGCCGCTGGCCGTCACCGAGCTCCAGGTCGCCGCGGGATCGGTCGGGTCGATGCCGGTCCACTTGCTCCAGGCGCCGCCGCCATGGGCGCCGACATAGAATCCGGTCCAGGTGAAGATCGGAGCCGGCGCGATCGGCGCCTTGACCACCGGCACGGGTTCGATGATGTCAGCCGCAAAGGCCGGCGTTGCCAGTGGCAACAACGCGACCGTCAAAATCAGCTTCTTGCCCATGATCTCACCCCCAATGACTTTCGCCCGTCCCGACCGCGGCGATGGGGTGAAATCTAGCTGTCCGAGCAAGGAGGCGCTTGGACCGACCGGCGGCGCGGTTTGGACTGACGGGCGCTGCGAGTATCGGGAAAGCCCAGCATAATCGCGAGCAGAGACGGGTTTGCCTAACGGCGATTAACCGGATTTCCGCCGACCGGTTTACGCCGATGCAAAGGCTCGCACCTACGCTTCCGCCAGGTCCCCAAAACACTTGCGGTGCAATGGCCAACAGCATCTGGACGATCGAAGAATTCACCTGCCCCGGTTGCAGCATGAACTACACCGCGACAAGGGAGGAGCACGCCGAGCCGCATTCAGGCCACTTCAAATGCAGCATCTGCAGCGGCGTGGTGCACAGCTGGTCCGGCAAGCATCACTTCTTCGGCTGGTCGGCGGTGAAGACCAAGCCGCCGGTGTTCGGCCGGCGATGGGCGGGGGTTGGGTGGTAGGCTGAGACGACGGCGCCAATGTCGCAACCCAGATGGAGCACAGCGAAATCCGGGGCAGCTACTGCGTCATTCCATGATTCTCGGATTACGCTTCGCTCCATCCGGGCGAACCGTCATTGCGGTCTGCGTGAGCGATGGCTTCTACGACGCTGCGGCACGGGCTACACTCCCCTCCCCGCAACTGAAGTCGATACGCAATGACCGCTCCCTTCGTTCCGCAAATCGCCCTCTATCGCGACTGGCTCGCCGAGCAGCGCGGCCTGACCTTCTCGAATTACGAGGAGATGCGGCAATGGTCGGTGCGCGATCTCGACGGCTTCTGGCGCAGCATCTGGGATTATTACGATCTGCAATCCCCGACGCCGTTTGCGGCCGTCATCACCGAGCGCAAGATGCCCGGCGCGGTGTGGTTTCCCGGCGCGCAGATGAACTATGCGCGGCAGGTATTCCGGCATGTCGACGCGGCGCACGCGGCCGGTCTGCCGGCCATCGTCAGCGGCGGCGAGGATGGCAAGCTCCACGAGACGAGCTGGCCGGAGCTGCGGCGCAAGGCGGCGGCGGTCGCGCTGCATCTGAAAGATAAGGGGATCAAGCCCGGCGACCGCATCGCGGCCTATCTGCCCAATATCCCCGAGACCATCATCGCGTTTCTCGCCAGCGCCAGCATCGGTGCGGTCTGGAGCGTCTGCGCGCCCGACATGGCCGCGCCCGCCGTGATCGACCGCTTCAAGCAGATCGAGCCAAAGGTGCTGATCGCCTGCGATGCCGTCACCTATGCCGGGCGCCGGCATGATCGCAAAGATGTCGTCGCGGAGCTGCGGCGATCACTGCCGAGCGTCACACATGTCATTTTGCACAGCGACGCCATGGCGCCCGCCGCGCCGGACGCCCTGCTCTCCGATATCACCGCAAGGACGGGGGCTGGGATCGACGCGTTCGAGCCGATGTGGCTGCCGTTCGATCATCCGCTCTGGATCGTCTATTCCAGCGGCACCACCGGCCTGCCGAAACCGATCGTGCACGGCCACGGCGGCATCGTCATCGTGGTGCTGGCGCTGCTGGGCCTGCACAACGACATCGGCTGCTCCTATCACCAAAACTCTTTCGGCGAGCGCTATCACTGGTACTCGTCGACCGGCTGGATCATGTGGAACAGCCAGGTCGGCGGCCTGCTCAGCGGCACCACCTGCTGCATCTTCGACGGCAGCCCCGGCGGCACCAAGGACAAGCCGGACTGGACCACGTCGTGGCGCTTCGTGGCGCAATCGAAAGCGACCTTCTTCGGCGCGGGCGCGGCGTTCTTTGCGAATTGCGCCAAGGCGGAGATCGATCTTGCTGCCGCCGGCGATCTGTCACGGCTGCGCTGTCTCGGCTCGACCGGCTCGCCGCTCAGCGCCGACACGCAAGCCTGGTTCAACGCGCGCTTCGCAGCGCTGTCGAAGACCAACGGCAGCGAGGCACAGGCGAATATCTGGTGGGCGAACATCTCCGGCGGCACCGATTTCGCTGGCGCCTTCATCGGTGGCAACCGCGAATTGCCGCAGACACCGGGCGCAATGCAATGCCGCCTGCTGGGTGCAGCGGTGGAAGCCTTCAACGAACAGGGCCGCGCCGTGATCGACGAGGTCGGCGAGCTCGTCTGCACTGAGCCGATGCCGTCGATGCCGCTCTATTTTTGGAACGACAAGGGCAACGCGCGCTATCTCGCCAGCTATTTCGAGACCTATCCGGACAATTTCGACGGCAGCGGGCGCGGACCGGTATGGCGGCATGGCGACTGGCTCAAGATCAATCCGGATGGATCATGCGTGATCTACGGCCGCAGCGATGCGACCATCAACCGGCACGGCCTGCGCATGGGCACGAGCGAGCTCTACTCCGCGATCGAGGCGCTGCCGGAGGTGCTCGATAGCCTCGTCGTCGACCTCGAATATCTCGGCCGCGACAGCTACATGCCGCTGTTCGTGGTGCTGCGTGAGGGTGTCGCGTTCGATGGCGCGATGCAGGCCAAGATCAACAAGGCGATCGAGGCCGGTCTATCCCGCCGCTTCCTGCCGAACGAGATCTTTGCCGTCGCAGAGATCCCGCGCACGCTGTCGGGCAAGAAGCAGGAGCTGCCGATCAAGAAGCTCTTGCTCGGCCAGCCCGTTGAGAAAGTCATCAACAAGGAAGCGATGGCCAATCCAGCCTGCCTCGACTGGTATCTCGGCTTCGCGCGCGACTATCTGGCGCGAACCGCGGCCTGAACTCGGCGAACCGGACAGGCCATGGGTGCGCCAGATCGGCCCAATTGCACCTTCGGCATTTGCACTCCGTTCACCGATCGCCGCTAGACGGGTCAGGATCCATTGCAATGAACCGCAGCCATGGCCGACCTCAACGCCGTCCTCACCAGGCTCAACGACCGTCTGCTCCGCCTCGAAGGCGAGCTGTTCGTGCTGCGCTCGCTGGCGCGCGCGACGCTGACGGCAGGTGACGATCACGCCGTACGCATGCGCAAGCTGGTCGAAGCCGCCAAAATCGCGCTCGACGACGAGGCGAAGCGCGAGCTCGACAAGCCCACGCGCAAATATGTCGACGCGGCGACAGCGCTGGTGGAGGAATTGCTGGTCGAACCGACCCCGGCGCGGCCGCTGTTCACCGTGATCGACGGCGGAAGGCGCGACTGAGCGCTGTTAGCGGAACTGCGTCGCGCCAAGCCCGGGCGCATCCGCCGCGAGTCTGCTCAGTCCGGCTTCGATGATCGCGATCTCCTCGTCAATCTTCCCGATCGGCAGACTGAAATCGTAAGCGCCTGACCTGCTCTTCAGATCGACCGCGAGCCGCTGTCTGTGCATCATCAGCTCGTCGAGCCCACGGCGGTTCTTCAGCCGCACATAGGCGTCCACGATCTGCTCAATTGCGTTCGGCATGACATCGGTCCCGGCAAAAATGCCCGCGCAGCGCACCTGCGCCGGCGGGACATTTTTGGTGTCGCGGTACGCAATACAAATCCGCGACGGATTCGTCGATACGACAGCGAGGTTGAGAACGCGTTACCGTTTGATGATTTCCGCGACGCGCGGCATGAAAAAGCCGCTGGCATTTGCGCCAGCGGCCGATGCCGGGTTCGAAAATGGATCCGGAATGAAAATATCGCCAGCCCCGGTACGAGCCATTCTAACCGCACGGGGCGATGTCGTTCTGTCGGAATTCAAACACAGGAACCGGCGCATTCACCACTTGCGATCTCACCGTGGCCGTACGGCAACGCTAGTCGGTGACGCAGAAATAGGTCCGCGGCCATCTGCGATAGGCGCTGTAGCGGTAGTACGGCCTGTAGGCATAGCCGCGATAAATCGCCGGCGGCTCCTCGCCGTAATAGGCGCCGTGGTAAAAATTGTAGGGCACCCCCTCAGTGCAGCGATAAGCGTCCCAGGTCGGGCCGATGAAGGGCGCTACGCCGATTTCGGGCGGCACCGCCGGGTATGGCCCGCCGGCGTAGGCCGGAGTTGCCGCGATCAGTGCGGCGAGAAGAAACCATGCGCTGCGCATTCGCTCGCTCCGAGCCTCGGGATCTCCCCATGGAAACACTGGGCCGGGCCGCTGTGCAATCGTGGAGTTCGTCGCAGCCCCGCAGCGGACGCATTGTTGATAACCGGCGCAAACGCCGCGCGGGTGGGTGACAGGGCGGCCTGACGTGTTATCGGGGATGACGCAGCTGCGAGACGGATCGGACACCCATGCGCATTACCCTCGTCGGCTCCCGCCATTTCGGCGTGACCACCCTGAACATGCTCCGCGAGCACGGCGTCGGGGTCGTGCGGGTCGTGGTGGCCGACGCCGATGACCGCCTGGCCGCGACCGCCAAGACCGCCGGCATCGAGGTGGTGGTGCAGGCCAATCCCAAGCTCGTGGTCGCCTCCGAGATCGCGCCCGATACCGATCTGATCATCACCGCCCACAGCCACGCCCGGATCGGCAAGGACGCGCTGGCTGCGGCGAAGCTCGGCGGGATCGGCTATCACCCCTCGCTGCTGCCGCGCCATCGCGGCAAGGCCGCGGTGGAATGGACCATCAAGGAAGGAGATCCGATCGCCGGCGGCACGATCTATCACCTGGCCGACCGCATGGACGCCGGCGCCATCGCCGCCCAGGACTGGTGCTTCGTCAGGAAGGGCGAGACCGCCCGCGAGCTCTGGGAGCGTGCGCTGGCCCCGCTCGGGCTCAAGCTGCTGGCAGACATGATCGACTACGCCAAGATCCACAAGGCATTGCCGTCGAAAGCCCAGGACGAGCAGTTCGCGACCTCGGCGCCAAGCCTCTCCTGACGTGAGTCCCTCCTGACGTTAACGATTAACGTGAAGCCGCATTGATCTTGCTTCAAAAATTGGAGCCAAGAACGCAAATAAACCATTGTTCCTACAGGAACAATTTTCGGTTTGGCATCGCAACAAATTTCCGTCACATTTCGCCCGAATAAGCGTCAGCATATCAGACAAATTCAAGGACGGAATTCATGCGTTTTGGTCGCATCGCGGCGTTCTGTGCCGCTTCAGTTATTACCACCGCTCCGGCGCTCGCCCAGACCCCGTATGACGGCAACTGGCAGGTCACCATCGTGACCAAGACCGGTTCCTGCGAGCCGAGCGCGAGCTCGATGCTGACTGTTGCCGACGGCAAGATCAGCGCACCCGGCGCTAACGTTTCCGGCACCATCGGCAGTGGGGGTCTTGTGAAAGTTTCGATCAATGGTGCATATGCCAACGGTCAACTCAGCGGCAACGCCGGATCGGGGAAGTGGAATGGAGCATCTGCAGGCATACCGTGCAGCGGGCGGTGGGAAGCATCGCGCCAATAAGCAATTCGGGACGAACCTCCTCAACCGGCGGCTGCTGATGGCGGCCGCCGTTTTGTTGGTGACAGCTGCCGCCAGCTCGGAGAGCAAGGCCCAAGCCAGCCCGTTCGCGCCCATGGCGGGCACGTGGAGCGGCGGCGGCACGGTCGTTCTCGATGACGGATCAACCGAACGGATCCGCTGTCGCGCCAAATATGCGCCGATCGGGCCGACCATGGAGCTGTCGCTGACCTGCGCCAGCGATGCCTACAAATTCAACCTGAGTGCCAACGTCCGCTCGGAAGGCAACGCCATCACCGGCAGCTGGTCCGAGGCCAGCCGCAACATCAGCGGCTCGCTCCAGGGCCGTGGCGGTGGCGGCAACTTCGAGGTGGTCGCCTCCGCCGCCAGCTTCAACGCCAACATCGCACTGAGGACGAGCGGCAACAAGCAGACGGTGACGATCCGCGCGGACAGCCAGTTCCGCGGCGCCAACATCTCGATGGTCAGATAAGACAATACGGTGACACGACAATCGATCCGGCGACCTCGCCGGGTCGATTTTTTTATGCGCCTGGCACGAACGCAGTGACCTCGATCTCGACCTTTGCGCGGTCATCCACGAGGCCGCCGATGTAAAGCAGCGTCGAAGGCGGGAAATTACGCCCGAGCGTTTCCTTCCAGGCCGCACCGATGCCGGCGCCTGCCGCCTCATATTCGCTGCGGCTGGTCAGATACCAGGTCAGGCGCACGATGTGCTCGGGGCCGGCTTCAGCCTCCGCGAGAAGCTTGATGATCCGCTTCAGCGCGGTCGCAACCTGGGCCGCCATATCAGGCTCGTAGTGGCCGGCCTCGTCGCCGCCGGTCTGCCCGGCCAGCACGACCCATCGGCCCGGCCCCTCCGCCACCACGCCATGTGAGAAACCGCGCGGTTTTTTCCATTGGGCTGGCTGCAAGATGCGCATGAGCGGAGATCTCCCGATTTTCTTGTTGATCTGTAGTTACCTTATCACGTCGCCGTGCATCGCTGCACCGGCAGATTTGGCTGTTGCAAACAGCGGCGATGTTGCCGATACCCGGCCCTCCCCCAGGATTCCTGCTTCCCGCATGAGCACGACACCGTCCAAATCCATGGCAGCCTTCTGGATGGCCGGCTGGCTGTCGCTGATGCTGATCATGGCGGTAGCCGGACGCGAAGCCACGCGCGAACTGAACGTCTTTGAGATCATGGAGGTGCGCTCGCTGGCAGGCTTCGTGCTGCTCTTGCCGATCATCTACCGCGCCGGCGGCTTCAGGGTGCTGAGGACGCAGCGCCTGCCGCAACATATCGCGCGCAACTTCGTGCACTACGTCGCCCAGCTCGGCTGGTTCTTCGCGCTGACACTGATCCCGATCGGCCAGGTGGTAGCGATAGAATTCACCATGCCGATCTGGACGGCGATCCTCGCGGCGAGCTTCCTGTCCGAGCGCATGACCCCGTGGAAGATCACGGCCATCGTGCTCGGTCTCGTCGGCGTGATCGTCATCGTCCGGCCCGCCACCGGCGAGATCAATCCGGGCCAGCTGATCGCGCTCGGCGCCGCCATGGGCTTTGGCGTCTCGATGGCGCTGGTCAAATCACTGAGCCGCACCGAAAGCGCGCTCTCGATTCTGTTCTGGATGATCGTCGTGCAATCGGTCGCAGGCTTCGTGCCGACGCTGTTGGTCTGGACCTGGCCGTCGGCCTATGTCTGGGCCTGGATGGGCGTCATTGCCGTCTGCGGCACTTTCTCGCACTACTGCCTCGCCAGCGCGATGCGCTACGCCGACGCCACCATCGTCGTTCCCATGGACTTCCTGCGGGTTCCCCTGACCGCGACCGCCGGCTGGCTGCTCTATTCCGAGCGGCTCGACGCCTGGACCGTGCTTGGCGCGGCGCTGATCCTGTGCGGCAATCTCCTGAATTTGAAGCCGGCCGCCCCGGTTGCCGCCCGCGCGCGGTGAACCACGCCGCCGTCTCACGCGACAAATCGGAGTGGTTGAGCGTGATTTGGATCACGTTGGCGGGGCATGCCATCGTGCACACTCGGTCGCAGAGCAGCGGGTTGGGTGAGTTGGGTGAACTGTCGGTTTGCTAGCGCGAAGCCGGTCGCCTTAGTGTAAATTCGACGCCAATTTGTTGCTGCCAGTCATTCGATTCTGTTGGGGATTTCAGATGCGCACTCTCACCATCATCGTTTCGCTGATGTGCATGGCGTTGTCGGTCAGTGCCGCCAAGGCCGACCGCCGCGTCGCCTTCGTCGTCGGCAACGGCGCCTACAAAAACGTCGCACAATTGCCAAACCCGCCGATCGACGCCAAGGCGATGGCGGCGACGCTGCGCAATGTCGGTTTCGAGGTAATCGAAGGGTCCAACCTCACCCGCGACCAGATGACAGAGAAGCTGCTCGACTTCGGCCGCAAGGCGCAGGGCTCCGATGTCGCGGTGTTCTATTATGCCGGTCACGGCATCGCTGTCGGCGGCAGCAACTATCTCTTGCCTGTCGATGCCGACATCAAGTCGGAGATGGATGTGAAGCTGGGGGCCGCCATCAATATCGACCTGACGCTCGACCAGACCATGGGCGACGCCAAGGTGAAGCTGGTGTTCCTCGACGCCTGCCGCGACAATCCCTTTGCCGCCAAGATCAAATCGAACTCGGCGACCCGCAGCGTCAACGTGCAAAGCGGCCTCGCCGAGATGAAGTCGGGTGAAGGCACGCTGATCGCGTTCGCGACCGGTCCCGGCCAGACCGCGCTCGATGGCCAGGAGGGCAACAACAGCCCGTTCACCCGTGCGCTGATCGACAACATCACCAAGCCCGGCGTCGAGATCCAGCAGGCGATGACCTCGGTGCGCGCCCAGGTCAACGAAGAAACCCACAAGGGTCAGCTACCCTGGGGCCACACCAATTTGATCGGCGCCGTATATCTCAACCCGGCGCAGCAGACCCAGCAGGTCGCCAACGCGGCACCGACCGCCTCGAGCAGCACGCCGGCGGCTGTTGCCAGCAGCAGCTCCGACGGTGTCGAGCTGGAATACTGGCGCTCGGTGAAGGAAACCAACAAGCCGGAAGAGCTCAACGCCTACCTCTCGGCCTATCCGAACGGCCAGTTCAAGGCGCTGGCGCTGGCGCGGCTCGCTGCGATCCAGAACGGGCCGTCGACCACGACCCGCAACCTCAATGCCGGCGTCGATCCCGCGACCTTCACCGATGACGCCAGCCAGCTCACCGAGGACCAGATCGGCCTCGACAAGGGTCAGCGCCGCGACGTGCAGCGCCGCCTCAACGGGCTCGGCTTCGACACCAAGGTCACCGGCGCATTCAACGACGAGACCCGGACAGTGCTCAGGCGCTGGCAGGCCGCCCGCGGCTATCCCTCGACCGGCTTCCTCAACAAGCTCCAGCACAAGGCCCTGCTCTCCGAGATCGTCGCCTCGACGCCGACCGCGAGCGATGACAGCGCGAAGCCGGCCCGGCGCGCCAGCGCTCCGGCCCAGAGCGCACCCGCGCCCCGCCATAGCGGTGGCGGCGATGCCGGCGCGGCCTTCATGGGCGGTGTCGTCGGCGGCATGATGGGCGGCATGTTCCGCCGCTGAGACGAGACCGAACTCTCAGAACACAAAAGCCCAGCTCGCGCCGGGCTTTTTCGTTGGTACGGCGGTGCCGCCGCATACTCCGTCAGAGGCTGGCTACTTCCCCGCAGCCTTCCGCAGCGCCTCGTTGATGCGGTCCTGCCAGCCGGGACCGCCCGCCTGGAAGAACTCCAGCACGTCCTGGTCGATCCGCAGCGTGACCTGCTCCTTGATCCCCGGCGCGACGTTCGGCTTCGGCGGCGCCACGGCGACCTTGGCGGTCACCTTCTTGAACGCTGCCTCGGCCTCCGACCGCGCATCGCCAAGCGTGCGCGGCCGTCTCGGTTGATCCGCCATCTCTCAGATTCCTTCAAACAGAGCCGTCGAAAGATACCGCTCGGCGAAGGACGGCACTATAGCCAGGATGGTTTTTCCCGCAGCTTCCGGCCGCTTGCCGATCTGAAGCGCGGCGGCGATCGCAGCACCGGACGAGATTCCGCCCGGAATACCCTCATGCCGCGCCAGCGCCCGCGACATCTCGATCGCCGCGGTCGAGTTGATCTTCACGATCTCGTCGATCACGGAGCGGTCGAGAATATCAGGCACGAAGCCCGCGCCGATGCCCTGGATCTTGTGCGGCGTGTGCTGGCCGCCTGACAGCACCGGGCTCTCCTCGGGCTCGACCGCGACCACACGCAAGGACGCCTTGCGCGGCTTCAGGACCTGACCGACGCCGGTGATGGTGCCGCCGGTGCCGACGCCGGCGACGAAGAAGTCGATGTTGCCGGCGGTGTCGTTCCAGATCTCCTCCGCCGTGGTGCGCCGATGCACCTCGGGATTGGCGAGGTTCTTGAACTGCTGCGGCATCACCGAGTTCGGCGTCGTCTTCAAGAGTTCTTCGGCCGCGGCGATCGCGCCTTTCATGCCTTGGGCTGCCGGCGTCAGCACCAGCTCGGCGCCGAGGAAGGCCAGCATTTTGCGCCGCTCGATCGACATGGATTCCGGCATCACCAGCTTGAGCCGGTAACCGCGCGACGCCGCGACAAAGGCGAGCGCGATGCCGGTATTGCCGGAGGTCGGCTCAATCAGCACGGTGTCCGGCTTGACGATGCCCGCCTTCTCCATCGCGATGATCATGGCGGCGCCGATCCGATCCTTCACGCTGGCCGCCGGATTGAAATATTCAAGCTTTGCCAAAATTGTCGCGTTCACGCCGTGCATACCCGGCAACCGTCGCAAACGTACGACCGGCGTGTCGCCAAAAGCCTCGACAATCGAGTCATAGACCCGGCCGCGGCCGGGTTGGTGCGCTGCACCCGCGGTGGACGATGCGTCCATGATGAACTCCCTCTGGCGACAATTTGCGCTTCTATCGCTGCACTTGCGCAGTTACGAACAGCTTGTGACGACACGCAAGCAACAATGCAGCACATGTTAAATACGCTGCATCGCAAAATCGCGTGAGCTCTAGTTATCAGAAAACCAACGCATTTGTGTTGCGACCTCGTCAACTGATTCTGCTTATGTTAGACCTAGTCTCGAAGCAGGAGGTCACCACGATGTCAGCAGTTGCTGAAGTGTTGTCGACCGTCGCACCAAGGCGCGATCCGCGTTGCAGCGAGTTGCCCACCTGCCCCGTCTGCGCCGACTCCATGGTCGCCGCCGAAGCTTCCGCCTACATCTCGGACCACGTGATCAGCTATCTCTGGACCTGCGACACGTGCGGCTACGGCTTCGTCACCAAGCACGCCGTCAAGCAGCGGATCGTCTGCAACTAGCGTTGTTGTTTGGGCATGATCTTGTCGGAAAACCGCTTCACACTTTTCCTCATCGTGTTCTAATCTACCGTGGGGCGATATCGCCCCTCGCCCAGTCCTCGCGCGTACGCTGATAGAACTCGTCGAACCTTCCGTGTGCGATCGCGTCCCTGATGCCCTGCATCAGGAACTGGTAGTAAGCGATATTGATTTCGGACAGCAGCATCGCCCCCAGCGTCTCGCCGGCCTTGACGAGATGGTGCAGATAGGCGCGCGCGTAATTGCGCGCCGACGGCCATGAGCTGTCGTCGTCGAGCGGGCGCGGATCGTCGGCGTGGCGCGCGTTACGCAAATTGACCTGGCCGAAACGCGTGAAGGCCACGCCGTGGCGGCCATTGCGCGTCGGCATCACGCAATCAAACATGTCGATGCCGCGCTTCACCGCCTCGAGAATGTCGTCGGGCGTACCGACGCCCATGAGGTAGCGCGGTCGGTCGGTCGGAAGTGCCGGCGCGGTCTCGTCGATCATCGCCAGCATCACCGCCTGCGGCTCGCCGACGGCAAGGCCGCCGATCGCATAGCCGTGGAAGCCGATCTCGACGAGGCCCTGCGCGCTGGCGTGGCGGAGCTGAGGGATGTCGCCGCCCTGCACGATGCCGAACAGCATATAGCCGTCGGGCGCGCTCTCGAAGGCGCGCTTGCTTCGCTCGGCCCAGCGCAGCGACAGCCGCATCGCGCGGTCGATGTCGTCGCGCTCGGCCGGCAGCCGGACGCATTCGTCCATCTGCATCGCAATGTCGGAACCGAGCAAGCGCTGCACCTCGATCGAACGTTCCGGCGACAGCTCGATCTTGGCGCCGTCGATATGCGAGCGGAAAGTGACAGCGTGCTCGCTGATCTTGCGCAGGTCCGACAGCGACATCACCTGGAAGCCGCCGGAATCCGTCAGCATCGGCCCGTTCCAGCCGGTGAACTTCTGCAGGCCACCGAGGGCGTTGATGCGCTCCGCGCCGGGCCGCAGCATCAGATGATAGGTGTTGCCGAGCACGATGTCGGCGCCGGCATCGCGCACCTCGCGCCAGTGAATGCCCTTCATGGCGCCGGCGGTGCCGACCGGCATGAAGGCCGGGGTCCGCACCACGCCATGCGGCGTGGTCAGGCGGCCGGCGCGCGCTGCGCCATCGGTGGCGAGCAGTTCGAAATGATTGGGTAGGCCTGTGTCAGGAAGACTCATGGCGGTGCTTATTGCGTGTCGGGACATGTCGATCAACCCGCCCGGACCGCGATGCCCCAGACTGGGACACCGCTGACGCGGACGTGATAGCGGTCACGCTTGATGAATAAAACGATACAGTATAGTTTAGTAGCGGGGACTGGACGGGACGCCGCGGCAAATTGCCGGTGGCCGTAGATGCGTGATCGTCAGCCACCGACCGATGCCCCTCCCAAATTGCCCCACTGACATATCCGCCCTCCCCGATGGCCGGACGAAGCGGACCGGCGCCCGCCTGGTCAGATCGCTGGCGCTCGCGTGCAGCCTGGTGCTCGCCGCCTGCACCTCGCTCCCCCGCACGCCCTATACCGCGGCCGATGCGAGTGCCTCCCGCGTGCTCGATATCGACGGCCTGCGACGCTACGCCGACGAGCCCATCACGAAGTTCAGCTTCGAGCAGGACAAGGCGACCGGGAGCAGAACCTATCTGGCACTCTCCGGCGGCGGTGCCGATGGCGCCTATGGTGTCGGCGTGCTGAACGGCTGGACCGTGGCGCGTAACCGCCCGACCTTCTCCGTCGTCTCCGGCGTGAGCACCGGCGGCCTGATTGCGCCCTTTGCGTTCCTCGGATCGCAATATGACGACACGCTCCGGGAGCTCTACACCAGCGGCATCGCCGAAAGCCTGCTGAACGATCCCAGCATCGTGCGCGTGCTGTTCGGCTCCGGCCTGTTCGGCAATACGCGGCTGCGCGAGCTCGTCGCGCGCTATGTCGGGCCGGAGATCATGGCGCAGGTCGCCCGCGAGAACGCCAAGGGCCGGCGTCTCCTGGTGGTCACCACCGATCTCGACACCCAGCGCACCGCGATCTGGGACATGGGCAAGATCGCCGCGGTCGGCACGCCCGAGGCGCTGAAACTGTTTCGCGACGTGATGGCGGCCTCCGCCAGCATTCCCCTGGTGTTTCCGCCAATCCTGATCGAGGCCGAGGGCCAGGGCCGCAAGTTTCAGGAGATGCATGTCGACGGCGGCGTGACGGCGCCCGTGCTGACGCTGCCCGAAGCTTTGCTGTTCCAGGGGCGCCTGCCGGGCAACGCGAAGATGGACATCTACATCCTCGTCAACAAGAAGATCGAACGCAACTTCGAGCTCGTCGCCAACAGCACGATCGATGTCGCCTCACGCAGCCTGTCCTCGATCACGCAATCGCAGACGCGCTCGATCATCTTCTCGACCTATGATTTCGCCCAGCGCAACCACCTCGGCTTCCATCTCTCCTACATCGAGCGCGATTATCCGGCACCGCCGTCCGAAGGGTTCGACACCGGCTATATGCGGGCGCTCTACCAATACGGATACGAGAAAGCGGCAGCCGGTCAGGCCTGGACCTCGCGGATGCCGTGAGGTCCGCGCGGCGGAACACCGTTGGTGCGAGACCGTTGACGATACGGCCAATTCGGCCAGATTGGCGATGACGCCCCGGTTGCTGCGCGTTATACAGCAATGAGCACTGGCACGACCGCGCAGGAATCATTGGGCATATCATTGGGCATGGGATTGGCTGCGGCCAAGGCAAGAACGGCAGCACCTCGGCGCGAGGCCTCGAAATCGCGCGGCGGCCGGCCGACCAAGAGTGCTGCGATCGAGCGCGATCAGCGGCTGATCGAGGTCGCCACCCGCCTGTTCCTCGACCGCGGATTTGACGCGACCTCGCTCGACGCGGTGGCGGAAGCGGCTCGCGTCAGCAAGCCGACCGTCTATTCCCGTTACGGCGACAAGCGCGGGCTGTTCACGGCTGTACTGAGGCGCGAGATCGCGCGCTGGCTGGCGCCGCTGTCGGCTGCGGCCGAGACGCAGCTCGGCAGCTCGTCCGACATTTCGGTCGAGCAGCGGCTGGTGGAAATCGGGCGCGAAATGCTTACTTTCACCTGCGGGCCCGACGCCATGGCGTTCAGCCGCATGATGACGTCACAGGCCATCAACTTCCCTGACATCGCCAAACTCGGCAAGGAAGAAGGCTGGCTCAAGGCCGTCGCTACCACCACGCGCTTCTTCGATCATCTGGCGGCGCAAGGTGCGCTTGATGTCGACGACACCACGATCGCGGCTGAAGTGTTCCTCGACGTCGTCGTCGGCCACACCCACCGCATGGCGACGTTCGGCACGCCAATGGAATTCAAAGCCGCCGAAAAGCGGATGCGTGCGGCAATCAAGCTGTTCCTGGCCGGCGCAATCGGTCCGGCTGACCGGGTGCAGGCAACGTCAAAAGACACGGCCAAAGCCCCCCAACGGCGCCGCCCCTCCCGCTGACATTTCCGTGAGACTGGCGATCTGTCCCCAGCGGACGAGGGTCTTTCCGTTGACCGAAATAAAACGATACGGTATGGTTTTGTTTATTGAGCGGTGCGGGCCACTTTTTTCACCAGCCCCAAAAGAGGACCGGACCGCTTAGATCGCCGCGACGGGTACAGCCCGCCACAGCGCTCCGCGGCCGGCCGTTGCCCACGGTCGGCCGCGATTTCTTTACGAACATCCGGCACACTTGCCAGCCGAGGGTTTGGACCATGAGCGCATCGAGATCAGGGATGTACGGGTTGGCGATTGCCCTGTCGGGGCTGCTCGTCGCAGCGCCGGCCCGCGCGATCGTCTCAGCGGACAGCACACCCACCATCCTCCACAGCGAGACAGATGGTGATGCCACGGCGGACCGCCAGGCCGTCAGCCGCGAGATCGAGCGCTTCCGCAGCACGTCGATCTCGATCAGCCAGGCCATGGCGATTGCGGAAGCCCGTCATGCCGGCGCGACCACCGCGGATATCAGCTTCGACGGCGGCTCGGGCGTGCCCGTCTACCGGGTCAAGACCCTGCACAACGACCGGATCTGGCGCCACACCATCAACGCCGCGACCGGCGAGGTCATAGGCGGCGAAGCGGCCCTCCCCCTGGCCGAGTTGGACCACGAGGATCGCAGCAACCTCGCAGCGCTCGGCACCATCAGGCACCGCCTCGCGGACGCGGTGCGCGTCGCCGAGCGGGCGGCGTCCGGCAAGGCCATCAGCGGCGGGCTGGTGCGCGAAGGCGGCCGGCTCAATTTCGCGATCGTCGTCATCAGTGGCGACGACCTCAAGGAGGTCATCCTCGAACCGCCGGGCGCTCGGGGAAAATAGCACAGGCCACAATCCCGCCCAAAGCCATTGACGGGCGCCAGACTCTCCCGCATAAGTCGCCACCATGTTCACGACCACCAAACGCACGACCAAAACCACCACGGCCTTCGGGGCCCGGGGAGGCGTGTGCGCATAGTCGTCGACTAAAACGCATCAGCTCGACCGAAGCCCCGCCCTCGAAGGTCCGGGGCTTTTTTGTTGTCTAAATCGCAATTCAATGGAGGACACAGTGAGTAACGATCCCGTCGTCGCGATTGTCGGCGTCACCGGTGCGGTGGGCGCCGAGTTCATCGCCACCATGGACAAGCGCGGCTTTCGCATCAGTCAGCTCAAGGCGCTCGCCAGCGCTCGCTCCGCCGGCAAGACGGTGTCGTTCCGCGGTCAGGACGTCGTCATCGAGGAGCTGACCGAGCGCGCCTTCGAGGGCGTCGACATCGCGCTGTTCTCCGCCGGCAGCGGCATCTCCAAGAAGTTCGCGCCGATCGCGGTCAAGGCCGGCGCCGTCGTCGTCGACAACTCCTCCGCCTTCCGGATGGACCCGAACGTTCCGCTGGTGATCCCCGAGGTCAACGGCAACCGCATCCGCGACCACAAGGGCATCATCGCCAACCCGAACTGCGCCGCGATCACCGCGCTGGTGCCGCTGTGGCCGATCCATCAGAAGAACCGCATCAAGCGCCTCATCATCTCGACCTACCAGGCCGCCTCCGGCGCCGGCGCCGCCGCGATGGAGGAGCTCGTCGAGTCCACCCGCGCCAATCTCAACGGGCAGGTCTATACGCCCAAGGTGATGCCGCACCCCTACGCCTTCAACCTCTTCAATCACAACACGGCGATCGACCCCGAGACCGGCTACAACGACGAAGAGACCAAGGTCATCAAGGAAACCCGCAAGATTTTCGAGGACGACAAGATCGCCATTGGCGTGACCTGCGTCCGCGTGCCGGTGCTGCGCGCGCATTGCGAGGCAATCACTTTCGAGTGCGAGAAGGAGATCACCGAGGACCAGGTTCGTGCCATCATGGCGCAGGCTCCGGGCGTCAAGATCATCGACGACCGCGTGAAGAACTACTTCCCGATGCCGATCGACGCCTCGGGCCAGGACGACGTCCTGGTCGGCCGCATCCGCAAGGACCTCAGCGATCCCTCCGGGCATTCGATCTCGATGTTCGTCGCGGCCGATCAGTTGCTCAAGGGCGCCGCGCTGAACGCGGTGCAGATCGCCGAGCTGTTGCCGCAGCGGGTGATGGCGTAGCCGGTATCGACGTTCCGTAGGGTGGGCAAAGCGAAGCGTGCCCACCTTTACGTCCCGTGCACTTGATGGTGGGCACGGCGCTATGCGCCTTTGCCCACCCTACGGCACTGCCCGAAACAGCAGACAGGCATCGCCGTACGAATAGAACCGGTAGCCGCTCGCAATCGCATGCGCATAGGCCTGCTTCATCGTATCCAGGCCGGCGAACGCCGACACCAGCATGAACAATGTCGACTTCGGCAAATGAAAATTCGTCATCAGGACATCGACGGCACGGAAGCGATAGCCGGGCGTGATGAAGATCGAGGTCTCGGCGGTGAACGGCTGAATCGTGCCGTCCTCGCTGGCGGCGCTTTCGAGCAGCCGCAATGACGTGGTGCCGACGGCGATGATGCGGCCGCCGTTTTCTCGCGCGGTGTTGAGCTGCTCCGCCGTCGCGGCCGAGATCGTGCCCCACTCGGCATGCATCTTGTGGCCGTCGGTATCGTCGACCTTCACCGGCAGGAAGGTCCCTGCTCCGACATGCAGCGTGATGCGGTTGACGCCGACGCCGCGCGCTTGCAGCGCCTGCTCCAGTGCCGGCGTGAAATGCAGGCCCGCGGTGGGCGCTGCGACCGCACCTTCATTGGCCGCGAACATGGTCTGGTAGTCGGCGAGATCCTGATCGTCCGGCGTGCGTTTCGAAGCGATGTAGGGCGGCAGCGGCGGGCTGCCGAGATCGGCGATCGCCTGATCAAGCGTCGGGCCGTGGAACGAGAATGACAGCGTCACCTCGCCTTCCGCACCCTTGGCCTCGACCTCGGCATCGAGATGGCCGAGCAGGCAGACCTTGCCTTCATTGCCGAAGCGGATGCGGTCGCCAGCGACAAGCTTCTTCGCGGGCTTCACCAGTGCCTGCCAGCGCGAGGCATCAAGACGCTTGATCAGGGTCGCCTCGATCTTCGGCTCGGTCTCGCGGCCGATGCGACGGCCCTTGAGCTGCGCCGCAATCACCTTGGTGTCGTTGACGACGAGCTGGTCGCCGCCCCTCAGCCATTGCGGCAGGTCGGCGATGATCCGGTCGCGCAGCGCGCCGTTCTCCACGACCAGCATCTTAGCAGAGTCGCGCGGATGCGCGGGGCGCAACGCAATGCGCTCGGGCGGCAGATCGAAATCGAAGAGGTCGGTGCGCATCCATTTCAATCCGAAGGATCAGGCGCGCGCAGCTTCAATTGCATGTATGAAATTCGCTGCGCTGTACCCTGCACTGATTGCGGCCAGATAGAGACCAAGATCTGCCGAGAGAATATGAATGCCCGCCTTGCCCGCCTCCAGAGTGACTGAATCCGTTAATCCCAAGCGCTGAAACTCTGCTCGTTCAATGGCGCTCAAACTCGGGATATAGATCTCTCTCGTCGTGGAAACAAATTGCAGAAATCGACGGAATATTTTCTCCGGAAGACCATTCCCTTCAAACTCTAACAGATTAGACGCTTCGGAGAGAGCGTTCGGCAGCACCGCAAGCTCTCGATACTCGGAGATCACATTAAGCAACAACCGGAAGTCATTGGTGGTGTAAGCACGAGTGCGCTTGTGTTTTGGAACGGCGTGCTCGTCTGCCAATCCAACAACAAGTAAGACAATCAAATTAGCATCTAAGATCAGAGTTTGACGTGCCATCAATCGTCAACGCTTGCTTTCCGCACCATCCCCTTTACTTGCCCATTCTTGTCATCAACGAGGACTGTACGATATGCCCGCCTCAACGCGGCATCCCCGGTCAGGGTTGAAAGAGCGCTTTTGGTGGAATTCCAGGGTCGAGAGAAACCAAGAGTGATCTTCCACACTTGGCTTGGATCGTCGAACTCTACCTCCTCAAGCCCAAGATTAATGGGGTCTTCGTCCTTCATGACGTCGAGCACCCAATCCTTCGCCAACTTTACCGCCTGCTGTACGTCCATCTTCGCCTCGCGCGATCGTCCTTCCAAGCCCTCGACCGAGAATAGCACCTTCAGGCCCAAAGGTCCCCACCTTCACGTCGGTCCAAGTTTCACTTCAGAGCCGGCGATGCCTTTCCATTCCAGACGCCGCGCAACTAGCGCGGCGATCCGGAGTCCCGAGGTTGGCACGAGATTCCTGAGCCGTTCCGGAATGACGACGTGCGCTTAATCAGCGTCCGCCGCCATCCGCGCCTTGACGATCTTGTCCGGGTTCTGCACTGGCTCGCCGCGCTTGATCTTGTCGACGTTCTCCATGCCCTCGGTGACCTTGCCCCACACGGTGTACTGGTTGTCGAGGAAGCGGGCGTCGTCGAACACGATGAAGAACTGGCTGTCGGCGGAGTCGGGGCTCGCCGCACGGGCCATCGAGGTCACGCCGCGCACGTGCGGCTCCTTGTTGAACTCGGCCTTCAGCTTCTGGCCCGAGCCGCCGGTGCCGGTGCCGTGCGGGCAGCCGGTCTGCGCCATGAAGCCGTCGATCACGCGATGGAACACGATGCCGTCGTAGAAGCCTTCGCGGACCAGCTCCTTGATGCGCGCGACATGGCCGGGCGCGAGGTCGGGCCGCATCTCGATGGTGACGGGGCCCTGCGTGGTCTCGAGGATCAATGTGTTTTCGGTGGCGCTCATGCTCGTCTCTCTTGCGTTGGGGGTGAAGTCTTGTCAGGTGAAGTTTTGCGGTTACGGAACTGGATCGCGAATGGACGTCCCGCGGCGGCGCCGGCCATTGTGTCGGTAAATGGCATCGGCGTGCAGCGTTGCAACGCCTCCATCACCGCGATCCGGTATTGCAGCCGGTCATTGTCGGAGGCCTCCGCGGATTCATAGGTAATCCTCGGATGGCCCAGAATGTTTCCGGCCCGGTTAAAGCTCACGACGACGGTGATGTCGATAGGGCGAGCCTTGGCCGGCGGCGGCGGCTTCCAGCAGGTCCGCAAGTGCTGGAAGATGTCCTGGATGGTGTTGACCGGCGCATCTTCTGCGGCCGCACTGGTGATGCCGAGCAGCAGCGCCGCGGCAGCGAACAGGAGCCTGTCGCCGCGGCGCGCCATCGTCCCGGCTACTTGATGTCGGAGGCGACCTGCACCTTCACCATCTTGTCGGGATCGGTGACGGTGCCGCCGGCCGAACCGGGCGGGGCCTTCTTCAGCTTGTCGACTACGTCCATGCCCTGCACGACCTCGCCGACCACGGTGTACTGGTTATCGAGGCTGCCGCCGTCGGCGAACATGATGAAAAACTGCGAGTTGGCGGTATCGACGCTGTCGCCGCGTCGGGCCATGCCGACGATGCCGCGGGCGAAGTGCACCTTGGAGAATTCCTGCTTCAGGTTCGGATATTTCGAGCCGCCGGTGCCGTTGCCGTTCTGACCGTCGCCGGTCTGGGCCATGAAGCCGTCCATCACGCGGTGGAACGGCACGTTGTTGTAGAAGCCCTCGCGCGCGAGCTGCTTGAGCCGCTCGGCGTGCTGCGGCGCAAGGTCGGTCCTGAGCTTGATGACGATGCGGCCCTTGGTGGTGTCGATGACGAGCGCGTTGGCCTTGTCGAGATTGGCCGGCAGCTGCTGCGCCATCGCCGGGACCGCGCCAATGAGCGCGACGAACATCGTGGCAAGAATTGCGAGACGACGGATCATGGAAACTCCGGATCAGGTGAGATGAAAAAGCGCGCCGTTTATCCGGCGAATTTTGCCTTGAGCTGGGACGCAACGAGCGGCGGGACGAAGGCCGAGATATCTCCGCCCATGGCGGCGATCTGGCGCACCAATGTGCCGGTAATCGGGCGGACCACTGGGGAGGCCGGCAGGAAGACGGTTTGCACATCGGGCGCCATGGCGCCGTTCATGCCGGCGAGCTGCATCTCGTAGTCGAGATCGGTGCCGTCGCGCAGACCTCGAATCATGATGGTGGCGCCGTGCTTTCGGGCTGCGCTGACCGCGAGATCGTCGTAGGTCACAGCCTCGAGCGTGCAGCCGGCCTGGGCCGCCACCGGCCCGCAGACGTCGTGGAGCATCTTGAGCCGCTCCTCGGTCGAGAACAGCGGCTTCTTGCCGGGATGGACCCCGATCGCGACCACCAGCCGGTCGCACAGGGGAACACTATTCCGGACCACGTCCAGATGGCCGTTGGTGATGGGGTCGAAGGAACCGGGGTAGAAGGCAATGCGCGGCATGGCCACGTCCTACCGCGCCCGGCCCGGCCCGGCAAGCCGGGCAGGTTCCTTGTCCGTTTCCTGCCGGTTTTTCCGCCAGTCCCCCGTTGGAAGGGCCCGGATTGTTTCGTCCTCGGGGTGTCCACGAAACAAAACGGCGCACGAACGAAACCATTTCCGGCGTCGGCGAAGACGTCCGGAAACTGCCCATGGTTACTAATCCAGCCAACGAATGACGGGCCGCGCACTGGGCGTAGCGGCCGCATCACAGGGGACCGTCAAATGATCAAGGCTCTTTCAGCGATCGCTATTGCTGCGTGTTTTGCTACCGCCCTCACCCTCCTGCCCGGTTTTGCTCCCACCGTCGAAGCCAGCGTGCCGCAGCCGCTTGCCAAGAGCGACCGGCTCGACATCAAGACCATCGGCCGCGATTGTTCGCAGCAGGCTTGGCCGAACTTCGAGGCGTCGTGCCTGCGCCGCGCCGGCACCAAGGCCGATGTCCGCGTCGCGCGCCTCGTGACGGCGGACCGCGCGCCGTAGGCGGTCTGTCAGCTTGGCGTCATAAACCTCGCGATAAACACCATGGATATTTGCGACGTCTCGTCGCAGACTGTGTGACGCTCGCGCCCGTCGGATTGACCCGATGGGCGCGGTCCCATTGAGGGGTCGCATTTGTCCAGTACGCCCGCAGTCGCTTCCGGCCATCATCCTGACCCTCTGCCGATTGCCATGACCCTGGGCGCCCTCGGGGTGGTCTATGGCGATATCGGCACCAGCCCCCTCTACGCCCTGAAGGAAGCCGCCAAGGCGGCCGCGCATGGCGGCACAGTGACTCCCGAGGCTGTCCTGGGCGTTGCCTCGCTGATCCTCTGGGCGCTGCTGCTGATCATCTCGCTGAAATATGCGCTGCTGATCCTGCGCGCGGACAACCGCGGCGAAGGCGGCATCGTCGCACTGCTGGCGCTGCTGCATGCCCGCCACGCCCAGCCCGGCACCTGGCGCGCACATCTTCTGGTGGTTGGGCTGATCGGCGCGGCGCTGCTCTACGGCGACGGCGCAATCACGCCGGCGATCTCGGTGCTCTCTGCCATCGAAGGCCTCAAGGTCGACGCGCCCTCGCTCTCGCCTGCGGTCGTGCCCATCACCATCGCCATCCTGGTCGGCCTGTTCATGATGCAGAAGCAGGGCACCGGTTTCATCGGCCGCATCTTCGGACCGGTGATGCTGGCCTGGTTCTTCGTGCTGGCCGCGCTCGGCATCCACGGCATCGTCAAGGCGCCGGCGGTCCTGGCGGCGCTCAGTCCGCTCTATGCCTTCGACTTCCTGATCCACCGGGACTTCCATATCTCCTTCGCGATCCTCGGCGCCGCCTTCCTCGCCGTGACCGGCGGCGAGGCGATGTATGCCGACATGGGGCATTTCGGCCGCCTGCCGATCCGGCTTGCCTGGTTCGCAATCTGCCTGCCGGCGCTGGTGCTGAACTATTTCGGCCAGGCCGCGCTGCTGATCACGGATCCCGGCATGATCGAGAATCCGTTCTTCCAGCTCTGCCCTGACGTCCTGCATTACGCGCTGGTCGCGTTCTCAGCCGTGGCGACCGTGATCGCCTCGCAGGCAATCATCTCCGGCGTGTTCTCGCTGACCCAGCAGTCGATCCAGCTCGGCTTCCTGCCGCGCATGCAGATCCGCCACACCACCAGCGATGCGATCGGCCAGATCTACGTGCCGCTGGTGAACTGGCTGCTCGCCGCCGCAACGCTCGGCGCGGTGCTGAGCTTCGGCACATCGGACGCGTTGGCCGGCGCCTATGGCATCGCCGTCTCGCTGCTGATGGCGATCACCACGCTGCTCGCCGCCCTGGTCGCGATCCAGTGGGGCTATTCGACTTGGCTGGTGGTGGCCGTGAACGGCTTCTTCTTCGTGATCGACGTGATCTTCTTCTCGGCCAACTCGATCAAGCTGTTCGAGGGCGGATGGTTTCCGCTGCTGCTTGCGGCCTTCGTCGCCTTCCTGATGCTGACATGGCGCAGCGGTGTGAAGCTGGTCGAGGCCGCGCGCGGCAAGCTGCGCCAGCCGGAGGAGGATCTGATCGAGACCGCGGTCAACAAGTGCAGCGCCCGGCTGCCAGGCACAGCCGTTTTCCTGGCGTCCGCGCCGAACGGCGTGCCGCTGGCGCTCACGCAGTTCGTCAAGCACAACCACGTGCTGCACGAGCGCATCATCCTCGTCACCGTGCTGATCGAGGAACTGCCGCACGTCCCCGACCAGGATCGCGCCGAGGTGATCGAGATCATCACCGGCATCACCCGCGTGATCCTGCATTACGGCTTCATGCAGAACCCGACGATCTATGAGGGACTGACGCTCGCCTGCCGCCAGGGCAAGCTGCCCGGCATCGACCTCTCCGACATCACCTATTATGTCGGCCGCGAGACCATCATCCCGAGCGAGGACATCCCGGGCATGTGGGTTTGGCGCGAAGGCCTGTTCGCATTCCTCCAGCGCAACGCCGAACGCTCGGCGGCGTTCTTCGGCGTGCCGACCAAGCAGGTCGTGGAGTTCGGCACGGAGCTGGAGATTTAGCTTGTCAGTGCGGTAGCCCGGATGGAGTGAAGCGCTATCCGGGTTTCTAACTACGCGTGAGGGAGACCCGGATTTCGCTGCGCTCCATCCGGGCTACGAGGGGTGAAGCATCACTCCCCGCTCGTCTCCCCATTCGCACCATTCCCGCTCTCGGCCTCTTCCGTGATGTGCTCGACCGAGACGACGTGCTCGTCCTCGGCGGTGTCGAACACGATCACGCCCTGGGTCGAGCGGCCGGCGATGCGGATGCCCTCGACCGGGCAGCGGATCAGCTGGCCCTTGTCGGTGACCAGCATGATTTGATCAGCATCCTCGACGGGGAAGGACGCCACCAGATTGCCGTTGCGGTTGTTGACGCTCATGGCGACGATGCCTTTGCCGCCGCGGCCCGTGGTGCGGTACTCGTAGGACGAGGTCCGCTTGCCATAGCCGTTGACGGAGACGGTCAGCACGACCTGCTCCTGCGCCGACATCTCGACATAGCGCTCCTGCGCAAGCTGGAAGCTGCCAGTGGTCTCCTCGGCCTCCGCATCCGCCGCGGGTTCCTCCGTCGCGGCCTCACCGGCGACAGCGCGGCGCATCTTCAGGTAGGCCGAGCGCTCGTCCGAGGTGGTCTCGACATGGCGCAGGATCGCCAGCGAAATCACCTTGTCGCCCTCGCCAAGTGCAATGCCACGTACGCCCATCGAGGTGCGCCCGGTGAACACGCGCACGTCGGGGACCGGGAAGCGGATGCACTGGCCGCCGGCGCCGGTCAGCAGCACGTCGTCGCGCTCGGTGCAGATCTGCACGTCGACGATCGCTTCACTGTCGTCGAGCTTCATGGCGATGATGCCGGAGCGGCGAACGTCGACGAAGTCGGAGAGCTTGTTGCGCCGGACGTTGCCGCCGGTGGTCGCGAACATCACGTCGAGGTTGGCCCAGGTCGATTCATCCTCCGGTAGCGGCATGATGGTGGTGATGCGCTCGCCCTGCTCGAGCGGCAGGATATTGATCATCGCCTTGCCGCGCGCGTTCGGCGCGGCCATCGGCAGGCGCCAGACCTTTTCCTTGTAGACCTGGCCGCGCGACGAGAAGAACAGCACCGGCGTGTGCGTGGAGGCCACGAACAGCCGGCTGACGAAATCCTCGTCGCGGGTCTGCATGCCGGCGCGGCCTTTGCCGCCGCGGCGCTGGGCGCGATAGGCCGACAGCGGCACGCGCTTGACGTAGCCAGCGTGGGAAACGGTGACGACCATGTCCTCGCGCTGGATCAGGTCCTCGTCCTCAACCTCGCCTTCCTGCTCGATGATCACGGTGCGGCGCGGCGTGGCGAATTCGGCCCTCACCTCGGCAAGCTCGGTCTTGATGATGCCCAGCACACGGTCGCGCGAGCGGAGGATGTCGAGATAATCGGCGATCTCGCCGGCGAGCTTGTCGAGTTCCTCGCGGATTTCGTCACGGCCGAGCGCGGTGAGGCGCTGAAGGCGCAGGTCGAGAATGGCCCTCGCCTGTTCCATCGACAGCCGGATCGTGCCGTCCTCGCTGATGCGGTGGCGTGGATCGTCGATCAGCGTCAGCATGTCCTCGACATCGCGAGCTGGCCAGTCGCGCGACATCAGGGTGTCGCGCGCGGTGGTCGGGTCGGGCGAAGTCCGGATGACGCGGATCATCTCATCGATATTGGCAACCGCGATCGCCAGGCCGACCAAAATATGCGCGCGATCGCGCGCCTTGGCGAGCAGGTACTTGGTGCGCCGCGTGACGACCCGCTCACGGAAGTCGACGAAGATGGCGAGCAGGTCCTTCAGATGCATGATCCGCGGACGGCCGCTGTCGAGGGCCACCATGTTGACGCCGAAACTCGTCTGAAGCGGCGTGAACCTGTAGAGCTGGTTCAGCACCACATCCGGCACCGCGTCGCGTTTCAATTCGATCACGACGCGGTAGCCGTCGCGGTCCGATTCATCGCGCAGGTCGCCGATGCCCTCGATCTTCTTTTCCTTGACCAGCTCGGCGATGCGCTCGACCATCGTCGCCTTGTTCACCTGGTAGGGAATCTCGGTGATGATGATCGCTTCGCGCTCCTTGCGGATGGTCTCGATCGCGACCTTGCCGCGCATGACAACCGAGCCGCGGCCCAGGTGATAGGCGGAGCGGATGCCCTGACGTCCGAGAATGACGCCGCCGGTCGGGAAATCCGGTCCCGGCACGATGTTGATGAGTTCGTCGATGGTCAGCGCGGGGTTATCGATCAGCGCAACGCAGGCATCGATGACCTCGCCGAGATTGTGCGGCGGGATGTTGGTCGCCATGCCGACCGCGATGCCGCCCGCGCCATTGACGAGAAGGTTCGGGAACTTGGCGGGGAGAACCGACGGCTCGGTCTCGTTGTTGTCGTAGTTCGGCTGGAAGTCGACGGTATCCTTGTCGATGTCGGCCAGCAGGGCCAGCGCCGCCTTCGTCAGCCGCGCCTCGGTGTAACGATAGGCGGCTGGGGGATCGCCGTCGACCGAGCCGAAATTGCCCTGACCGTCGATCAGCGGCACGCGCATCGAGAAGTCCTGCGCCATGCGGACCATGGCGTCGTAAATCGACTGGTCGCCGTGCGGGTGATACTTACCGATGACGTCGCCGACCACGCGGGCGGACTTGACGTACTTCTTGTCTGGCGTGTGCCCCTGCTCGTTCATCGAGTACAGGATGCGGCGATGCACCGGCTTCAGACCGTCGCGGGCATCGGGCAGCGCACGCGCCACGATCACGCTCATGGCGTAGTCGAGATACGACTTCTTCATCTCCTCGAAGATGGAGACGGGGCGAATGTCTGAGGGTTGCGCCGGCTGGTCGCCGGGCTTGTTGTCGTCGTCAGCCAAGGGGGAATCCGGTGAGATTTTATCTGGGAATCATATAGCGCATCGAGGTCCTGATAACCACCCTTGGGGGCTTCCGGGAAGCGCTTTTTCCGACTGTTTTTCCAGAGACTTACGGCCTGCGCACCACCGCCTTGGGCGAGGCCCGAACGAGCCGCCCGGAACCGCCCCTTACGCCCCGAAAAACACGCTGTGCATGATGCGCCCGGGCACCAGCGTGAACAGCCCCGCCACCACCAGCGCGCCGGTGAAGAGCAGGATCATGATGCGGCGGTGATCGGTCACGCGATGCGTGTGGGCCCGCCACACCGCCAGCGGCAGCATCACCAGCGTGAAGATCGACAGGAGGTGGATCGGGCTGAACGGCCCGGCCATGCGGATCTGGTGGATCCAGAACGACGAGGCGGCCACCACGGCCATCAGCGCCACCCAGATCCAGCCGACCGTCCGATGCGGCAGCGTGCCCTTGGGCGCGGCGAACTGGACGATGCCAAGCACGAAGGCCGCCATCGCCGCGAAGGCGTGCAGCGGGATCGCCGGAGCGGCGTCAAGCAGTGGCGCGAGGCTCATGCGGCGCATCCTCCGGCCGGGAGCGACCATGTGAACAGGATTAACATAAAGTTAATACCATTTACATTGCGGCCCGTCAAAAGCCTTGAGGCAGCACATGAGGCCAGCCCCGGAAAACCGAGCTTACCTCGCCGATTGGTAAGAAATCCTGTTGCGTCACGCGAACGGGAGCCCTGGTCACGAAGCGCTTCGCCGCTGGCAAATTTCCATCGGCTGGCAGAAGGTGTGTATGTAACTGGACTTTGGAATCCGGCCCGATTTGCGGGCCAGGTCGATCGGGCTGTCCCCGGTCGTCGCGTGGAGCGGTGAAGTGACCAACGTCCTCTTCGTCTGCAGTGCCAATCGCCTCCGCAGCCCGACCGCCGAACAAGTGTTTTCGACCTGGCCGGGGATCGAGACCGACTCGGCCGGCATCTCGAACGACGCGGACGTACCGTTGTCCACCGAGCAGGTCGAATGGGCCAACATCATCTTCGTCATGGAGAAGACCCACCGAAACAAGCTGAACCGGAAATTCCGCTCGAGCCTGAACGGCAAGCGGGTCATCTGCCTCGACATTCCGGACGACTACGAATTCATGGATCCGGTCCTGGTCCGGATGCTCGAAACCCGCGCAGGCCGTTTCCTGTCCCGCCCCGCGCCGGCTCGTCCCAGCCCTTAGAAGACCTCGCCTCAGAACGGGATGTCGTCGTCCATGTCGTTGTTGCGGCCACCACCGGTGCCTGCGGCCACGGCACGGCGCGGCGCGCTGCTGACGGGACCGGAGGAGCCGAAATCGCCGCCCGGCTCGTCGCCGAAGCTGCCGCCTCCCCCGCCACCGCCGCGGCCGTCGAGCATCGTCAGGGTCGAGTTGAAGCCCTGCAGCACGACCTCGGTGGAGTACTTCTCCACGCCGCTTTGGTCGGTCCATTTGCGGGTCTGGAGCGCGCCCTCGATGTAAACCTTGGCGCCCTTCTTGAGGTACTGCTCGGCGACCTTGCAGAGGCCTTCATTGAAGATCACGACGCGATGCCACTCGGTCTTTTCCTTGCGCTCGCCGCTATTTTTGTCGCGCCAGGTCTCGGAGGTCGCGATGCTCAGATTCGCGATTGGCCGTCCGTCCTGGGTGCGGCGGATTTCCGGATCCTTGCCGAGATTTCCAACCAGAATGACCTTGTTGACGCTTCCCGCCATCGCCGCTCTCCACTCCAAATGCCACGAATTTTGAAAGGCGCGCCCGCGCTGCCGCCTGTTGGGCCGACCCTATACGCTTGCGAGCACTGATCAGCCTGCCACACCCTCGGTTATCCCCACATATAGCATCAGCCGAACATTTGTTCCAGATTTGTTCCCACCAAAATTCAAACTGCCGGGCGGCTGCGAGCGGGAACCCGTGCCGCTCTTCACGGTGCGATGAATAGGAACCCGACGGGCCGGTCTAATCCAAGGAAAAGCGCTTAACATTCATGAAGTTAAGTGCATGCGAGTTAGCCCGCGAGTGTTGCATTCCGGAGACGGACTTTACGTCCAAGTGGGGCTACGATGACTTCGGAATTTAATTCTTATGGGCGTCGCGCCTGATTGACCGCTTCGGGGGACTTCTGAAGCGGACGACACTGGGGAGACTGCAATGAAGAAAATTCTATTCAGCACAATTGGTATCGTTGCGTTTGGCCTGTCCGCGCCCGCAAGCGCGGCGGATCTTGCGGCCCGTCCTTACACCAAGGCGCCGGCGCCGATGATCGCCACCATCTACGACTGGAGCGGCTTCTACATCGGCATCAACGGCGGCGGCGGATCGAGCCGCAATTGCTGGGACTTCGTGACGCCGGTGACAGGCACGCTGATCACCGACGGCTGCCATAACGCCACCGGCGGCACGGTGGGTGGTCAGGTCGGCTATCGCTGGCAGTCCAGCCAGTGGGTGTTTGGCTTCGAAGGCCAAGGCAACTGGGCTGACTTCAGCGGACGCAACATCAGCCCGACGGCCCTGGATCAGGAGAACCGTTCAAGGATCGATGCATTCGGCCTGATTACCGGCCAGATCGGCTATGCATGGAACAACGTCTTGGTCTACGTGAAAGGCGGCGGCGCGGTCGTGGCCGACAAGTACGACCTCGCCGTCGCACCTGGATTCGTGGGTGCAGGCGCCATCACCGGTTCGGCCCGCCAAACCCGCTGGGGCGGAACAGTTGGCGCAGGTCTCGAATTTGGCTTCGCCCCGAACTGGTCGGTTGGCGTTGAGTACGACCACATCTTCCTTGGCAATCGTAACATCGATTTCACCTTGGGCGGTGCTTTCGTCCAAACCGAACGCGTCCGCCAAGACGTCGACATGGGCCTCGTCCGCCTGAACTACCGCTGGGGCGGCCCGGTAATCGCGAAGTACTGATCCATCTGATTTCATTCGGAGATCGAAGGGCCGGCCTTGCGCCGGCCTTTTTGTTGCGGTTTCCCGATGAGAACTATAGGTCAGCGAGCGCTACAATTTGCGCCCGTTGTGACTTTTGGAAGACACAACTTGCGGCTTCATTGGTTTAAGGACGATATCAGTGGGACCATCGCGTCCGATGCCCTTCCGGCGCTCCGGTGGCCGTTGCTTCGGTCTACAACTGGACCGGCTTCTACATCGGCGCTAACGCCGGTAGCGGCTCAAGCCACAATTGCTGGGATACTACCGCTGGGGCTACAGCGCGGGCTTCGGCGTGGAATACGCCTTTGCGGAAAACTGGCCGGTCGGCGGCGAGTATGACCATCTGTTCCTCAGCCATCACGGCGGCGATCTCGCCAGCGCCATCCTGGTCCCGCCAGGACGCACCGAGCGCGGATCGGCCAGGACATCAACACCGGGCTGATCCGCGTCAATTACCGCTGGGGCGGCCCCGTCGTCGCCAAATGCTAAGCGAGCCACGAACCCCCAATGAATTTCAAAGGGACTTCAAAAAGGGACTTCAAAGGGACTTCCTCCAAGGTCCCGCTCATCTGCAGATTGCGCAAGGTCCGCAGTCGCACGTGAACGAAGGGCCGGCCTCGCGCTGGCCCTTCGCTTGTTCCGGAGGAGCTGCTGCCAGACCTGCTGCCAAGTCCCGCCAGCACGCCAACAATCCGTTGACGATTCCCAAGTCCCACTGGAAATCCGTCCTCGTTCTTCCTACGTTCGCTGACAACCTCATCGGCGCCGATCCCGGTTCCCGGCGAAGCGCGCCTTTTACGTCGGCGCGATCGCGCACCTTTGGGATTCCTTGAGGGCAACTCGGATGGATGAAGTGATCAAGGCGAAGCGCCAACAGCAGAACGCGGGCTCGAGCCTGCGCGCAATTACGATCCGTGGCGCGCGCGAGCACAACCTCAAGAACATCGACGTCGAGATTCCCCGCGATAAGCTCGTGGTGTTCACCGGCCTCTCAGGCTCCGGCAAATCCTCTCTCGCCTTCGACACCATCTATGCGGAAGGCCAGCGCCGCTATGTCGAGTCGCTGTCGGCCTATGCCCGCCAGTTCCTCGAGATGATGCAGAAGCCTGACGTCGACCAGATCGACGGCCTGTCGCCTGCGATCTCGATCGAGCAGAAGACGACGTCGAAGAACCCGCGCTCGACCGTCGGCACGGTGACCGAGATCTACGATTACATGCGCCTGCTCTGGGCGCGCGTCGGCGTGCCCTATTCGCCCGCGACGGGACTTCCGATCGAAAGCCAGACCGTCTCGCAGATGGTCGACCGCGTGCTGGCGCTGCCGGAAGGCACCCGCCTCTATCTGCTTGCGCCGGTCGTGCGCGGCCGCAAGGGCGAGTACCGCAAGGAACTCGCCGAATGGCTCAAGAAGGGCTTTCAGCGCGTCAAGATCGACGGCACCTTCTACGAGCTCGCGGAAGCGCCGACGCTCGACAAGAAATTCCCGCACGACATCGACGTCGTCGTCGACCGCATCGTGGTGCGCGCCGACATCGGCCAACGCCTCGCCGAAAGTTTTGAGACCGCGCTGAAGCTCGCCGAAGGCCTTGCAGTGATCGAGTATGCCGATGCACCGGCTGCTGCTGCGCCTGCCGAAGAGAAAGAGAAAAAGAAGACCGCAAAAATCCACGACAAGAGTGGGCCCGAGCGCATCCTGTTCTCGGAAAAATTCGCGTGCCCCGTCTCCGGCTTCACCATCCCCGAGATCGAGCCGCGCCTGTTCTCGTTCAACAACCCCTATGGCGCCTGTCCGGCCTGCGGCGGCCTCGGCGTCGAGCAGCATGTCGATGAAGACCTCGTCATCCCCGACAAGGAGCTCGCGATTGGCAAGGGCGCGATCGCGCCCTGGGCCAAATCGTCGTCGCCCTATTACACGCAGACGCTGACGGCGCTCGGCAAGCACTACAAATTCACGCTGACCACCAAATGGAAGGATCTGCCCAAGAAGACGCAGAACGCGATCCTTCATGGCTCCGGCGAGGATGAGATCAAGTTCTCCTATGAGGACGGCGTCCGTTCCTACGACACCAAGAAGCCGTTCGAAGGCGTCATCACCAACATCAACCGTCGCTATCGGGAAACCGAGAGCGAGTGGGCGCGCGAGGAGCTGGCAAAATATTTTCACGACGTGCCCTGCGGCGCCTGCAATGGCTTTCGGCTCAAGCCCGAGGCGCTTTGCGTCAAGATCGGCGGCAAGCATATCGGCGAGATCTCGGAGCTGTCCGTCAAGGGCGCCGGTGCGTGGTTCGAGACCGTGCCGGAGGCGCTGAACGCGCAGCAGAACGAGATCGCCGGCCGCATCCTCAAGGAGATCCGCGAGCGCCTCACCTTCCTGCTCGACGTCGGCCTCAACTATCTCACGCTGTCCCGCTCCTCCGGCACACTGTCTGGCGGCGAGAGCCAGCGCATCCGCCTGGCCTCGCAGATCGGCTCGGGCCTGACGGGCGTGCTCTACGTGCTGGACGAGCCTTCGATCGGCCTGCACCAGCGCGACAACGCGCGCCTGCTCGACACGCTGAAGCGGCTTCGCGATCTCGGCAACACCGTGATCGTGGTCGAGCATGACGAGGACGCGATTCTGCTGGCCGACCACGTGCTCGATATCGGTCCGGGGGCCGGCATGCATGGCGGCCACATCATCGCCGAAGGCACGCCCGCCGAGATCATGCGCAACCCGAAATCGCTGACCGGCAAATATCTCACCGGCGAACTCGAGGTCGAGGTGCCGGAGCGGCGTCCGCCGAACCATCGCCGCACCATCAAGGTGGTGAACGCCCGCGGCAATAACCTCAAGAACGTCACGGCCGAAATTCCGCTCGGCCTGTTCACCGCCGTCACCGGCGTCTCCGGCGGCGGCAAGTCGACGCTGCTGATCGACACGCTCTACAAGGCGATCGCGCGCAAGCTGAACAACGCCAGCGAAGGCGCAGCGCCGCACGACCGCATCGAGGGCCTCGAGCATATCGACAAGATCATCGACATCGACCAGTCGCCGATCGGCCGCACGCCGCGCTCCAACCCGGCGACCTACACCGGCGCCTTCACGCCGATCCGCGAATGGTTCGCAGGGCTTCCCGAGGCGAAGGCGCGCGGCTACGAGCCCGGCCGCTTCTCCTTCAACGTCAAGGGTGGCCGCTGCGAGGCATGCCAGGGCGACGGTGTCATCAAGATCGAGATGCACTTCCTGCCCGACGTCTACGTCACCTGCGACGTCTGCAAAGGCAAGCGCTACAACCGCGAGACGCTCGAAGTCCTGTTCAAGGGCAAGAGCATCGCCGACGTGCTCGACATGACCGTCGAGGAAGCTGCCGAGTTCTTCAAGGCGGTGCCGCGCGTGCGCGAGACCTTCCAGACCCTGCACCGGGTCGGCCTCGACTACATCCATGTCGGCCAACAAGCGACGACGCTCTCGGGCGGCGAAGCGCAACGCGTCAAGCTGGCAAAAGAGCTATCCAAGCGCGCCACCGGCCGCACGCTCTACATCCTGGATGAGCCGACCACCGGCCTGCACTTCCACGACGTCAAGAAGCTGCTGGAGGTGCTGCACGAGCTGGTCGCGCAAGGAAACACGGTCGTCGTCATCGAGCACAATCTCGAAGTCATCAAGACCGCCGACTGGGTCATCGACCTCGGCCCCGAAGGGGGCGACGGCGGCGGCGAGATCGTCGCCTGGGGCCCGCCGGAAGACATCGTGAAAGCGCAGCGGAGCTACACCGGCAAGTTTTTGGAACCGGTGCTGAAGAAGGCGCGCAAACCGAAGCGGCGGAGCACGAGCGAGGCGGCAGAGTAGAAGATTGGATCAAAGCCGCAGGGCGGATTAGCGAGGCGCAATCCGCCACGGCTCCTCCGGCGATACCGGTGGACGCTTCGTTAGCGCTACGAACCGCGCAGGACCTGGGGAAGAACCAACATGTCCGCTGGACTTGTGCAGACTTATCGGGCCTTCGCCCACAACAATGCTTGGGCAAACCATCGCCTCCTCACCGCCTGCGCCGGTCTAAGCCAGGCGGATTTCGAAGCCCAGCGAACCGGATTCTTCCCGAGCCTGCAGCGCACGCTGAACCACGTCTATGTGATCGACCTCTTTTACATCGATGCCCTTGAGGGTGGCTGGCTCGGACCACGAGCCTGGAAGAACGAGGTGCCATACCCCTCACTTTCCGAGTTGAAGCCCGCCCAAGCAGCACTAGACAAGCGATTGCTCGCAGTCTGCGATGCGCTGACGCCTGAGCTTCTCTGCGGCTCGATCCGGATCAACCGTGACACACGAGTCCAAACCGAGCGCCGCGATCGGCTCCTGATGCATCTCTTCCAGCATCAGATTCATCATCGCGGGCAGGCGCACGCCATGCTGTCCGAAACAGCCGTCGCCCCACCACAACTCGATGAGTTCTTCGCAGAAGGAGAAGCACCGCTTCGGGCTGCCGAGTTCGCCGATCTCGGCTGGACCGAGGAGACCGTTTGGAAATCGCGGATGTAAGCTACGCCAGGAATCCCGGTGGCACATGGTCGGTCAGCCACACGCCGTTGTCTGCGCGAAAAAACTTGAATCCCTTGGCATGCATGCCGCCGGCATCGAGGGAGCGATGCCCAGCCGAACCTACACACTCTTCCGCGACGCTATTCTCGCCGGACAGCAGGTGACCTGCGTCTACGAGGGCCGACATCGCGAGCTCTGCCCGCACATCATCGGCACCAACAAAAAAGGTGAGGAAGCCGTGCTGGCCTGGCAATTTGCCGGCGAAAGCAGCGGGCCTCTGCCGCAATGGCGATGCCTGAAGCTGGCCAATGTCAGCGCCGCCCGGGCACGCAGTGGCCGCTGGCACGAGGGCGGCTCGCATCGATCCACTCAGACTTGCGTTAGCACCATTGATCTCGACATCAATGTTCACGTGCGCAAACTGCGGTGAGCCCCTGCTAGCTGCCGACGAATTCAATAACCGCCTCTCCTCGCGCGGCGGCTTCAACAATTTGCGGCATGGCGCCCGGGAACTGGCGGCAACATGGGTCGCATCGTATCCGGCTCGACGCTTTGCATTCGCGAGTGCAAGTGGAAGCTGAGCATCGATTAGATAAAGCAAGCCATTTCGATGATCGGGTGGTCAACCTGACGGGCGGCATAGGCGAGCACTCTTGCCAGTAGCTTCGACATCTGCCACCTCTTCCTACCCAACATAGCATCTCCGACTGCCCGCAGTGCCCGCCACACCTCCATGCCCTACTCCCTCGCCATCTTCGATCTCGACGGCACCCTCGTCGACAGCTTCCCCTGGTTCCTGCGCACCATCAACGACGTGGCCGACCGCTTCGGCTTTCAGCGCGTCAGGGATGAGGACGTCGAGGGTCTGCGGCATGCGTCAACGCGCGAGATTCTCAGCCGGCTCGAAGTGCCGCTACGGAAGCTGCCGGCGATCGCGCGCTATGCGCGGCGGCTGAAGGGGGAAGCGGCCGCGGAGATTTCGCTGTTCGCGGGCGCCGAGGCGATGCTGCGGACGCTCGCAGAAAACGGCGTGCAGCTCGCGCTGGTGACGTCGGACAGCGAGGCCAATGCGCGGGCGAAGCTTGGCGTATCGGCCGCGCTGTTCTCGCATTTCGACTGCGCCGCTTCAGTATTCGGCAAGCCAGCAAAATTTCGCCGCGTGATCCGGCGCGCCGGCGTCGCCCCAGCAGAGGTGATTTCGATTGGCGACGAGGTCCGCGACATCGAGGCGGCGCGGGCGGTCGGGATTGCCTGCGGCGCGGTCAGCTGGGGTTATGCGGCACCAGCCGCGTTGCGGGCGCTTGCGCCGGATTACATGTTCGGCGGCATGCGCGACATTGCGGATACATTATGCGGAAACGTAGGCTGGATTAGCGAAGCGTAATCCACCACTGTTCGTATCCGCAGAGAAAGAGGTGGGTTACGCTGGCCGGCTGTGCTTCGCACAGCCGCCAGCTAACCCGCCTTACGAACTGTTCGAGGAGACGGTGAATGACACTCACGGATGCAGCCCGCCTCAAGCTCCTGGAGCCACCGGTCGGCAAGGTGCGCGTCGTGCTCGACACCGATACCTATAACGAGATCGATGACCAGTTCGCGCTGGTGCAGATGCTGCTGTCGCCGGAGCGTCTTGACGTCGAGGCGATCTACGCCGCGCCGTTCTTCAATGCGCGCGCGGACAGCCCCGGCCACGGCATGGAACTGAGCTATCAGGAGATCCTGCGCCTGCTGGCGCGCATGAACATCGCGCCCAGTGGCCTGGTTCACCGCGGCGTCACCGATTATGTCGGCCCCGGAAAGACGGCGAGGTCAGCCGCCGCCGTCGACGACCTCGTGGCCCGGGCGCGCGCGGGCACGTCTGACAATCCGCTCTACGTCATCGCCATCGGCGCCATCAGCAACGTCGCCTCTGCGCTGCTCGGGGCACCCGACATCATCGACCGCATCGTGGTGGTCTGGCTTGGCGGTCATGCGCTGGAATGGCCCGATACTGTCGAGTTCAATCTCAAGCAGGATGTCGGCGGCGCGCAGATGCTGCTCGACAGCGGCGTGCCGCTCGTCCTGGTGCCGTGCAAGGGCGTCACCTCGCGCCTGCACAGCACGGTGCCGGAGATCGAGCGCTACGTCGAACCGCACGGCAGCATCGGCGCGTTCCTTGCCATGCGGTTCAAGGAGTATGCGTCCGATCACATGGGCTGGGCCAAGGAGATCTGGGACATGGCGCCGGTTGGCTGGCTGCTCAATCCGGTGTGGGCACCAAGCGTGATCATCCCTGCCCCGGTTCTCACCGATCAAATGACCTGGAGCATCGACCGCCGGCGCCATCCGATCCGCTACGTGACCTATGTCGATCGCAACGCGATCCTGAAGGACTTTTTCGTGAAGCTGCGGGACTTCGCTGCGTCGCAGGTGCCGTAGGTGGGCAAAGCGTAGCGTGCCCACCACTGCGCGCCGAGGCAGCGGAACGATGGTGGGGCACGGGTGCTGCGCCGTTGCCCACCCTACGGCACTGCGCATCTTCCTACTCCGTCCTGCGCAAGAACGCCCCGAATGCGCGGGGACCGTCGCCGGTCTTGACCTCGCCGATCACCTTCAGCTCGGCGGCATCGATGATATCCAGCGTGTTGCTTTCCCAGCAGGCAACAATGATGCGCTTGCCGTCGGCGGTGGTATTGATGCCTTCGGGATAGTCGCCGACATTGATGCGCTTGACCGGCGTCAGCGTCGCGATATCGAACACGCTGACGGTGCCGCCGTACTGGTCGGTGACGAAGCCGCGGCCGAGCGTCAGCGCCACCGCATAGGGGCGCATCCCGACCGGCACGCGGCCGACTTCGCGCGCTTCTGCGATATCGATCACCGAGACGTCGTTGGAGCCGACATTGGCGGTGTAGGCGCGCTTGCCGTCGGCATCGATGGTGACACCGAACGGGCGGGTACCGACCTTGATGACCGCCTTGCGCTCGCGCGTCGCGGTGTCCACCAGCGAGACGCTGTCGTCGTCGCGGTCTGCCGAAAGCAGCAGCTTGCCATCGGGCGTCACCGCGAGCCCTGACGGCGAGGCGCCGACTGCAATGCTGGCGGTCACGCTGCGCGACGCCGCATCGATCACCCTCACCGCAGCCGCATACCAGTCGGCGAAATAGACGATCTTGCCGTCGGGCGCGACGGCAATGCCGAGTGGCCCGCCGCCGACCGCGATGCGGCCGGCGACCTGCCGCGTTGCGGCGTCCACCACCGTCACCGCCTTGGCGTCCGGGCTCGTCACATAGGCAAAGCGGCCGTCCGCGGTGACGGCGACGCCGGCCGGCTTGCCGCCGATCGGGATGGTCGCCACCGCGCGCGCTGTGGCGAGGTCAACGATCATCAGATCATCGCTGAGCTGATTGGTGACGAACGCCTCTTCGGCCGACGCGCCACTGACACAGGAGAGACTGGCGGCGAGCGCCGACAGGACCAGGACCCGCACGCTCAGCTTCCGCTCTCGATCTTCTTCTTCAGCGCTTCGAGGCCCGTCTGATAGAGCCCTTTCACCGCCTTGACCGAGGCCTCGTCACTCAGTTCCGGCGGCGGATCGTTGTTGGGAAAGCCGCGATAGAACGCGCCGGCCCATTCCAGCGTCGTGGCCTTGCCGTCGGCGCTGGGCGTCACCGTCAGCGTCGAGGAGTAGTTGTTGACCGGCAGCACCTTCACGTCGACGGCCGTGATCCGGTAGGAATAGGTCATCGCGGCGGCGTCGAACTTGTAGAGCTCCTCGTCGACGATGCCGCCACCGGTCAGCGTCAGCCGCCGCGTCGCGCCGATCTCATTGCCCTTCTCACCTTCGGTCTTGGTCACCGGCGGGAGCCAGCTCATGTCCTGGAAATTGCCGATCACCGCCCAGACCTTGGCCGCCGGTGCATTGATCTCGATGGACTCCCGCACCTTCTGCCGGGTCGGGCCATGGGCCCAAGTCGGCTCAAAACCCGCGGACAATGCCGTCCCCGCCACCGCCAGCGCCGCCACCCCGGCGATCGCCTTACCGATCGTCATCCTCATACCGTTTCCTCGCTCTTGGATCTGCGCGACTGACGCGCGCTGAGGACATCGTAACGCATTTTCGGGCCGTGGGGAGACCGCTTCGTGGCCTCCGAATGGCGGAGGCGCTGATCGCGCCCCACAATGCGTGCGGCCCAACCGGGCCCTCTCATCAGTCATCCACAAGGCGACGGGGGCAATAGTGCATCGCTCCCCGGGGAGCAACTGTGAAGTAGACCAGTGATCGGTCGACCTCAAGGCTGGCGCGTGCGCGCCACCGCCTCCGGCGGCTACGGCCTTGACGTCGTCCGCTCACCGGTCTTTAGGCCGGGCATGCGCTCGGCGGAAGCCGAGCGGGATCGCTCGCTTCGTACCGCCTGACGTCCCATTTTTCGCCGCGCGCTATCATGATGTTGAGGATCACGATCAGCTTGCG